>NZ_JBHTJL010000009.1:150314-1473920 GCF_042675765.1 Winogradskyella litorisediminis
AAAATTATAAATGCTGAACAGGTTGTAACCTCTGACGAAATTGTGCCAAGTCAAGGCTTCTCTATCAATAGTCTATGGCGAGGTATTTTAGGCATGGTGACGCTTATTTTTATTGCCTTTTTATTTAGTAGTAATCGACGCGCCATAAATTGGAAAACCGTTGGCATTGGTTTGGCTTTTCAACTTATAATTGCCGTCGGCGTTTTAAAAGTTGAATTTGTAAAAACAGCTTTTGAATATGTAGGACAAGGATTCATAGAAATTTTAAAATTTACGCAAGCTGGAAGTCAATTTTTATTCGGTAACATGCTGAATATAGATTCTTTCGGGTATATTTTCGCATTTCAAGTTTTACCAACAATCATCTTCTTCTCTGCTCTAACATCAGTTTTGTTTTATCTTGGTATTATTCAGAAAGTCGTAAAAGGAATGGGTTGGCTTTTAACAAAAGTTCTAGGAATCTCTGGCGCTGAAAGTTTAAGCGTAGCAGGTAACATTTTTCTCGGACAAACCGAAGCGCCGCTTTTGATAAAAGCTTATTTAGAAAAAATGAATAAGTCTGAAATTCTGCTTGTAATGATTGGCGGAATGGCAACTGTTGCAGGTGCAGTTTTAGCGGCTTACATCGGTTTTTTAGGTGGTGATGACCCAGAGCTGCAATTATTTTATGCAAAGCATTTACTAGCTGCTTCTGTTATGGCTGCGCCAGGCGCCATCGTTATTTCAAAAATATTATTTCCTCAAACAGAAAAAATAAATACGGACGTACACGTTTCTCAAGACAAAATAGGCTCAAACATTTTAGAATCGATTGCAAACGGTACCACTGAAGGTTTAAGACTAGCAGTAAATGTTGGTGCAATGTTACTTGTTTTTGTTGCATTTATAGCGATGATAAATGGTATTTTGGGGTGGATTGGTGACCTTACCACTATTAATGAATGGGTTGTGGCAAACACACCATATCAAGCCTTATCATTAGAATTACTTCTCGGTTACTTATTTGCTCCTTTAATGTGGCTTATCGGTATTGCTGAAGAAGACATGGCTTTAATGGGTCAACTTTTAGGCATTAAATTAGCAGCAAGTGAATTTGTTGGTTATATACAGTTAGCCGAATTAAAAGATGTAACGAGTGTTACACATTTAAAATATCAAAAATCAATTATTATGGCAACGTACATGCTTTGTGGTTTTGCCAACTTTGCTTCTATTGGTATTCAAATTGGAGGTATTGGTTCATTAGCGCCAGGTCAACGCAAACAATTATCTAAATTTGGGATGAAAGCCTTGATAGGAGGAACTATTGCTTCTTTGATTTCTGCAACAATAGCAGGAATGATAATAGGATAATTAGTTAATAACTTTTTATATCATTAAAAGCCTTGAACTTTATCGTTTGAGGCTTTTTTTTATTTTTGAAATACTTGTCATGTTGAACTTGATTCAGCATCTCATCAAAATATTCAGTATAAATTAAATAAGATTCCCACTTTCGTGGGAAATAAATATGAAGCAATACCACGACTTAGTAAAGCACGTTTTAGCCGAAGGCAACCAAAAAGGCGATAGAACAGGAACAGGAACCAAAAGTGTATTTGGTTACCAAATGCGATTTGACTTAAGTAAAGGTTTCCCAATGGTTACCACAAAAAAATTGCATCTAAAATCGATTATTTACGAGTTGCTTTGGTTTCTAAAAGGCGATACAAATACTAAATATTTAACCGAAAATGGTGTACGTATTTGGAACGAATGGGCAGATGAAGAAGGTAATCTAGGTCCTGTTTATGGACACCAGTGGCGCAACTGGAATGATGACGAAATTGACCAAATAAAAGACGTGGTTGAGACTCTAAAAAACAATCCAAATAGCCGTCGCATGATGGTTTCTGCATGGAATCCTTCTGTGATGCCAGACACTTCAAAATCTTTTTCAGAAAACGTAGCTAATGGTAAAGCGGCATTGCCACCTTGCCATGCATTTTTTCAGTTTTATGTTGCTGATGGGAAATTATCTTGTCAGTTATATCAGCGTAGCGCAGATATATTTTTGGGCGTGCCTTTTAATATTGCATCTTATGCCCTTTTTACCATGATGATGGCGCAAGTTTGCGGTTACGAAGCTGGCGATTTTATTCATACGTTTGGCGATGCTCACATTTACAATAACCATATAGAGCAGTTAGAGTTGCAATTATCTCGCGATTGTAGACCATTACCTACAATGAAACTCAATCCTGAGATTAAAGATATTTTCGATTTCAAATTTGAAGATTTTACTTTAGAAAATTACAATCCACATCCTCATATTAAAGGTGCTGTTGCTGTATAGAAAATGAGATTATTTGTAATTTTAATTTGTCTTTTAATTAATTTAAAAAGTTTTAGCCAGAACACTAAAACTTTGAGAGAATTAGATTCGCTTTCAAATATTGAAGACGTAAAAATGCCTATTTTGGCAAAAAGCATAAAATTCCCTGTTTATAGAGGCTGTCATAAAATTGAAGATGACCATGAAGCAAAAAAGTGTAGTATCAAAAAAATAAAAGATTTCATTCTTTTAAGTTACAACTACGACGTTGCTGACAGAGCACTTCCGTTAGAAACTTCGACACAGTTTGAACTTATATTCAAAGTCAATAAAAAAGGAAATATTGAAGATGTTACTGCCAATGCTAATCATAAAGCTATTGCCATTGAAGCCATAAGAACTGCAAAACGTATACCTAAATTTAAAAGAGCAGGTATGCTCAATGGTAGCCCAATTAATACTCCAATGCGGTTGACAATGAAAATCTACTTTTAAATAAAAAAGATCTTTTAAAAGGAGCTTTTTTATTTAAAAGTATTTAGTTACAAATTTATAACACAATTTTCTGCAGCAGCATAATCGTTCCAAGCATAAGCATCAGCTTGCTCATCATTTACGTAAGCACCATCAACCACATATCTAAATTCGTGAGAGGTTTCTGTAGGTAAATCTACTGTACCTTTAAACGTTCCGTTTTTTAATTTTTTTAATTCTGTAGCTTCAGTATTCCATTCGTTAAAACTTCCTACAACAGCAACATGTTTTGCAGTTTCTGCTGGTACAGAAAATGTAACTTTACAAACTGGCTTACTTTTTAAAAATTGTTTTTTGATAGACATAATATTCGTATTAAATTCTATTCAAAAGTATAAAACAAATTTCCGCTTAAGTAATGACCACGTCACATATTAAAAAGAATTATTAATTTAGTAGTATTCAGCAACTAAAATAAATATATTGATAATATTGGGTGCCATTTTTTAAAAAATTTTCAATAGCAAATGTCACCCTTAAGCATTGAAAATCAGCTATATCGTTTTCGTAATTCTTGACAATTATAATTCCAAATTCAACTTATCTCAATTCTTGAAAATTAGGTATCTTTATACTATAAAATCAGCGATGTATGTTTGGTAAAAAGAAAGAGAAACCTTCTATAGATAAAGAACAATTAGAGCTTATAGAAAACGCTCAAAAACGCATTAAACAAAAAAAACGTCTTTACATTCATTTTGTCGTTTTTTTAATAGGCGCCGTATTTTTAATCATTGCAAATACCGTATTAAACATTGGCGAAAATTTTAAAATTGCTGGTCTTAATTGGTTTGTTTACGCCATATTAATTTGGTTTTTCCTATTTATTTACCACTTTATAAATGTCTTTATTACCAATAAATTTATGGGTAAAGATTGGGAAAAACAGCAAGTTGAAAAGTTAGTTGCCAAACAACAAGAAAGAATTGATAAGTTAAAAGAAACCTTCAGGAATGAAGACGAAAGATTGGCTGTTTCTCAATTAGAGTCGTCGACAAAAGACATAGATTCTACACCTAAAAAAAAAAATAAATCCTTAACCATAATTGTTGCCGCCGGAGAAAATGATGCCATCGGTAAAGACAACGACCTCATTTGGCATTTGAGTGATGACCTTAAACGTTTTAAACGTTTAACCAACGGACATCATATCATTATGGGAAGAAAAACTTTCGAAAGTTTTCCAAAACCTTTGCCTAACAGAACACATGTAGTTATAACAAGACAAGATAATTACAAAGCACCAGCTGGTGTTATAATTGTAAATTCATTGACAGATGCTATAGATGCGGCTCGTAAAGATGACAATCCTTTTATTATTGGAGGTGGTGAAATATATAAACAAGCCATGCCTTTAGTTGATAAACTAGAAATCACAAGAGTACATTCTAATTTTGAAGAAGCAGATACTTTTTTTCCAAAAATAGACACCTCTATTTGGAAAGAAACTCAACGCACTACTCATGATGCCGACGAGAAACATGCTCACGCCTTTTCTTTTATTACTTACGAAAGAAGAACGTAACTTTTTCTTATTGCCCAAAAGAAGGATAAAGCATTTTATACATTTACAGCGTTATATTTTATTAATTTCGCGCTATGGTAAAATCATTACAAGTACGTATTAATCTTCAGCAAGAAGCACAGCCAGACGCGCTATTACAAAAAGCCGCTTTTGATTTAAATATTGATGCTTCAGAAATTTCGGGAATAAAAATTCTGAGAAAATCTATTGATGCGCGTAAACGTAATATCATGTTTAATTACAAGATTGAAGTTTATATTAATGAACCTTTACCAGAAAAGTCTGACTATACTTTCGATTATAAAGATGTTTCCAACGCAAAACCCATTCATATCATTGGGTTTGGCCCAGCCGGAATGTGGGCAGCTTTGCGTTGTATTGAGCTTGGATTTAAACCAATTGTTTTAGAGCGAGGTAAAAATGTACAAGAACGTCGTCGTGACCTTAAAGCTATAAACCAAGACCATATTGTTAACGAGGATTCAAATTATTGCTTCGGCGAAGGTGGCGCAGGTACTTATAGCGACGGAAAATTATATACCAGAAGCCTTAAGCGTGGTGATGTAAGGCGAATTTTTGAAAACCTTGTGTACCACGGCGCAACTGACCAAATTTTGGTAGATGCACATCCTCATATCGGCACAAACAAACTACCAAAAGTTGTAAAAAATATCAGAGAAACTATCTTACAATATGGCGGTGTAGTCCATTTTGAAACTCGTGTTACAGATTTTACAATTAAATCCGATAAAATCGTAGCGATTCAGCTACAAAATGGAAATGAACTCGATGTTGAAAAAGTGATTTTAGCGACTGGTCATTCGGCACGAGATATTTTCTATTTATTGCACGAAAAAAATATTGAATTAAAAGCAAAATCGTTTGCTATGGGTGTCCGTGTGGAGCATCCGCAAGAAATAATAGATGGCATTCAATATCACTGTAAAGGCCAGCCTCGAGATGAATTATTACCGGCTGCGGCTTATAGTTTGGTAGAGCAAGTAAATAACCGTGGTGTATACTCATTTTGCATGTGTCCTGGCGGTTTTATTGTGCCAGCTGCTACAGATAATGGAGAAGTTGTGGTTAATGGTATGTCGCCCTCAAAACGAAATAATAAATTTGCTAATTCTGGAATTGTTGTAGAAATCAACATTGAACGCGATTTACACAAACTCGAAAAATTTGGACCATTAAAAGCTTTAGAGTATCAGAAAAATTTGGAGCGTTTAGCTTTTACCGCTGGAGGAAGAACCCAAACAGCTCCTGCTCAAAGATTAACGGATTTTGTTGAAGTCAAATTATCTACAACTTTAAATGAAACGTCTTATCAACCAGGTTTAAAGTCATCACCCTTACATTCATTATTTCCAAAATTAATTGGAAACTCATTACGAAAAGGGTTTAAAGCTTTTGGTGAAAAAATGAAAGGATTTTATACTGAGGAAGCTAATATCATTGGTGTGGAATCTCGAACGTCTTCGCCTGTAAATATCCCAAGAAACGAGACCTTAGAACACCCACAAATATCTAATCTTTTTCCTTGTGGTGAAGGTGGCGGATATGCTGGCGGTATTGTTTCTGCCGCAATGGATGGCGAACGTTGTGCTGAAGCGGCGTGTGCGCAGTAGACAGTTTGCTGTACTCAGTCGCAGTATTCAGTATTCAGTATTCAGAAAAATATTTCTTATTTGAAACAATCTGCCTTTTTTGGTCTTTCACCTTCTGGAGTTAAATCTCGTCTGTAAAATACATAATTTCCAATATCAACATTAGAACGTGTTGCTTGCATACCTAAAAACACTTCACGATAGCCTTGTTTAGCGAAGTCGCCTGTTAAATCTTGATGTAATGCTTTCTGCTCTCCTTTATATTTATAACACACCAATAATGCGTACACACCAGAAGATTTTGTAGGTTTTTCAGCATACATGTCTGTAACTAATGGTGTCACTTTTAATCTTGTATTACCGTATTCACTTTCCATAAGTGACAGCTTTACATCGGTTACGGCTTGAGAATAACCAATACCATTAAATAAAACAAAAAATAATAATGAAACGGTTATACTGTTTTTAGAAATCATAAATATATGTTTAAATTTCAATAAAGATACCACAGAATTAGTCTTTAAAAAATACCCAAAACTGGGTATATCGTTAAAAGCAGAAATAATCCCTTGTGTCTAAAATTCTCACTTCTAAATTCTAACAGCGTAGCGGTCTTAAGTCTATTTCAAGATATTATTCCTATTTTTGCGAGACTAATTTAATAATAATGAACGCATATATATTTCCAGGTCAAGGCGCTCAATTCTCAGGAATGGGATTGGACCTTTACGAAAATTCTCCATTAGCACAAGAATTGTTTGAAAAAGCGAATGATATTTTAGGCTTTTCTATTACGGATGTTATGTTTCAAGGCTCTGCTGAAGACTTAAAAGAAACTAAAGTAACACAACCAGCAATTTTTTTACACTCGGTAATTTTAGCAAAAACGCTAGGTGAAGATTTTAAACCAGACATGGTTGCTGGTCACTCACTTGGCGAATTTTCGGCACTTGTTGCATCTGGAGCATTAACTTTTGAAGATGGTCTAAAATTGGTTTCTCAACGTGCACAAGCGATGCAAAAAGCGTGCGAATTACAACCAAGTACTATGGCTGCCGTTTTAGGTTTAGAAGACGAGGTTGTAGAATCTGTTTGCAAAGATATCGATGGCGTCGTCGTAGCTGCAAATTATAATTGCCCAGGACAATTAGTAATTTCGGGTGAAATTGATGCAATTAACAAGGCTTGTGAAGTTTTAAAAGAAAAGGGCGCACGCCGTGCTTTAGTATTACCTGTTGGTGGAGCATTTCACTCGCCAATGATGGAACCAGCTCGCGAAGAATTAGCAGCTGCCATAGAGAATACTACGTTTAGTAAACCGAATTGCCCAATTTATCAGAATGTAACAGCGTCTGCAATTACAGATGAATCTGAAATAAAAGCGAATTTAATTTCGCAATTAACTGCTCCTGTTCGTTGGACACAATCTGTACAACAAATGATTGCTGATGGTGCAACGCATTTTACAGAAGTTGGCCCTGGTAAGGTTTTACAAGGATTGGTTAAAAAGATTAATCGCGAAGCAGAAACTGCATCTGCATCATTTGAAACTAACGCTTAAAAGACACAACGATTTTGAAAAGAAATCTTCTTATTGCTCTAATCATTATTGCGAATATTGCCATTGACCAAATTTCTAAAGTCTGGGTACGAGCTAATTTCATCTATGGTGAAACTAAAGAAATTATCGGAGACAAATTTATTATGCAATATGTAGAAAATAAAGGTGCCTTTTTAGGTATGGGAAGTGACATGAATCCGACATTACACTTCATAGGCCTAAAATTATTACCACTCTTAGTTTTACTTTACGTGATTTACTACGTCTATACCAACAAAAATCTAAACAAACTTAGCGTAGTTGCATTTAGTTGTATTATAGGCGGTGGATTATCTAATGTTATTGACCGGTTTTTATTTAGCTCCGTAACCGATTTTTTCTTTATCGATTTAGGCGGAATTTTTAAAACAGGAATATTTAACATTGCCGATATAGCTGTAACTACAGGAATGTTTATACTAATTTTCAATAACTTTATTTTCAAAAAGAAACAAAAGGAAAGTGCTTAGTTTTTATAAGCTTTTCTTTGGCTTATCTAGACAATACACAATCTGAACAATCTTTAACTTCGCCGTAGTAAGTTTCGCGATATTTATGGAGTGTTTTTACAGGGATATTAAGAATTTGCTTCTTAATGTAAGTCACTTTTGTGCTTAATTTACCCATCTTTGGAGTAAATCTATCTTCGAGTTTAGTTTCTCGTTTTATGCTTATCAATTTCATTATTATTCAATTATCATTAGCTACAAAACAACGAAGCTTAGCAACCAACTCCAAGTTAGAAATGTTAAACCTATGTTAAGGTCATTTCGCATTAATGTATTGATAATGAATAGTGTCCAATTTTATATATCTAGCAATTTTAGTGTAATTTGTTTAAATAATTATTAATTAAATTTTTATTTAAAATGAATGTTTGCTATTTATTTTGAAACATGTCAGAATTTTAAGAGTTTATAATTTTATCAATAATTCTTGCTGTAGGTTTTACCCTTTAATAGCTCGTCTGTAATTTCGCCATCGTTTACCTTAAACTTTGTTTTAATAGTATTGTATTTGTTATTTTTATCTGTGAGATATAAATCTATATGCAAATGTGGTGCAGTACTCCATCCTACGTTTCCGCTCATACCAATTAGTTGACCCTTTTCTACTTTTTGTCCTTCACGAACACGAACTCCGTTTTGCCTAAAATGAAGATATTGCATTATGGTGCCATCGTTATGTAAAATTTTTACAAGATTATTAAATTCTGCACACTCCGGTTTCTCGCAACGCTTAGAGTTTTTCTTTACTACTTGAACTACAATTCCATCTCTACAAGCAACTACTTTAGTATTTACTGGCATTGTAAAATCTATTGCAAATTTACCTTGATGAGAAATATTACCATTATAACCTTGTCCTACGCTAAAAGATTTACCTTTATCAAAAGGCAAATCGTATATATAATCTTCATCATAATCAGTATCAGTTAAATCTCCAAAATATGTTTTAGTATTACTTTTATTAAATTTCCATCCTTTTGTTTTATCGATTTTATCAAACCTCACCACTTCAAATCCCTTACTCTTTGGAGGTACAACCACAAAAGTTCCATTTTCTTTACTAGCTTTTAAATTTATAGGATTGTAATCCAATTTAAAAGTTATTGCTTGCCAATTGTTATTATCCGCTAATAATCGAGTTCCTTTTTCATCATTTTCCCTTTTGGTAGAATAGTTTTTAATCCAAGTTTGTTGGGCATTAACTTTAAAGCAAAAAAGCAATAATATTAGAATTATCAGTTTTTTCATTTCATTTGATTTTTATAAATTTTACCTTCTTTCATGACAAAAACAACATTTTCCATAGTTGAAATGTTTTTTGTTGGGTCATCATTTACTGCAATAATATCTGCAAAAAATCCCTCTTTTATTTGCCCGATTTCGTTTTCCATTTTTAGAATCATAGCGTTTGTTACCGTTGCACTTTGAATCGTTTCAATTGCTGGCATACCAGCTTCAACCATATAACCAAACTCTTTTCCGTTATCTCCATGATAAAAAACCGCAGCATCAGTTCCAAAGGCAATACCAACACCTGCCTTATAAGCACGACCAAACATATCTTGAATTTTTGGACCAATATTTAATGCTTTGGGAACAATAATTTCAGGATAATAACCTTCAATTTTTGCCTTATCAGAAACAAACTTTCCAGCTGTTATAGTTGGTACCAAATATACATCGTATTGCTTCATGAGTTGCATAGTCTCAGCGCTCATAAGTGTACCATGTTCAATGGTTTTTACACCACCTTTTATGGCGCGTTGCATGCCTTCATCGCCATGTGCGTGTGCTGCCACATGAAAACCATAGTCCTTTGCTATATCGCAAATGGCTTTAATTTCTTCTAAAGTGAACTGAGGATTTTGTCCACTTTTAGCCACACTTAAAACGCCACCAGTCGCTGTTATTTTTATTAAATCGGCACCATTTTTATAACGTTGACGTACTGCTTTTTTAGCGTCTTCAACACTATTTACAATGCCTTCTTTTGGTCCTGGATCTCCCATAATCGATTTCTTAGCGCCGTTAGTATGGTCTCCATGACCACCAGTGGTTGAAATAATTTTTTCGGCAGTAAAAATTCGTGGGCCAGTTACTTTTCCTGATGCAATGGCTTTTTTGAGTGAAACGTTAACGCCGCTTCCGCCCAAATCTCTTACCGTAGTAAAACCACTCATTAATGTTATTTCCGCATTTTTTGCCGCATTAAATGCAATGTCAGCATCATTTAATGTATAATCTTCTAAGTATGATTTTGGATTAGTTTCGGATTCTATATGCACATGCATATCTATGAGACCGGGCATTACAGTTTTTGATTTTAAATCGACTATTGTACCAGATTCTGGTTTTAGATATCCATCATTTATTTCTATAATTTTTTTTCCGGAAACTACTATCGTTTTCTCTTTTAAGATTTTTCCGGTTTTAGTGTCAATCAATTTTCCGCAGTGCAAATATGTGTTTTGTCCAACGGCAGAAAGCGTAAGAAATAAAACGAATAATTTAAGTAGTAGTTTCATAGTTAAGTCTATTTTCTAAGATTTTTTTCCCAATTCCAAGCGTCACTGATGGCTTCAGAAAGATTGTACTTTGAAGTCCAACCGAGAATAGATTTCGCTTTGGTTGTATCTGCATATGCAGAAATAACATCACCAGCACGTCTATTAACAATTTTATAATTCAGTTTTTGGTTTGTAACATTTTCAAAAGCCTCGATGACTTCTAAAACTGAACTTCCTTTTCCTGTACCAATATTAAAGACTTCAAAATTTGAATTTTGTTTGTTTTCTAAAATTCGATTTAAAGCTACAACGTGTGCATTTGCTACATCTACAACGTGAATATAATCTCGTATACACGTGCCATCTTCTGTTGGATAATTATTACCAAATACTGATAATTGTTCACGTAAACCAATTGCAGTTTGCGTAATATACGGTACTAAATTTTGTGGAACTCCTAAAGGCAGTTCACCTATTTTTGCTGTAGGATGCGCACCAATAGGATTAAAATATCGCAGCGCTACTGTGTTTAAATTAGAATTGACTTTACAAGTGTCTTTTAAAATCTCTTCGCCTATTTGCTTAGTATTTCCGTAGGGTGATTTTGCTGGTTGAATTGGTGCTTGCTCCGTAATTGGCATTTGCATTGCTTCGCCATAAACTGTACACGACGAACTGAATATAATTTTCTGCTTATCTAATTTTTGTAATTCTTGAAGTAAATAAATAAGACTTGTAACATTATTTTCATAGTAAAATAATGGTTTTTCTACACTTTCTCCAACGGCTTTACTAGCGGCAAAATGAACAACACCATCAATATCTTGATGGCGTTGAAAAAAATTTTTTACTTTATGTTTATCTCTTAAATCTAATTCTTCAAACTGAGGAGTTTTCCCTGTTATGGCTGTAATGCCTTTTAAAACATTAAGAGAAGAATTGGAAAGGTTATCAATAATAATCACATCATAGCCTTCGTTTTGTAGTTCAACAACTGTATGAGAACCAATATATCCAAGACCACCAGTGACTAAAACTTTCATATTTTCAGTTTAGTTTTTGTCAACAAAATCTAAAACCGTTTTAGTGATAAAATCAATTTGCTCATCATCTAACTCGGTATGCATTGGTAAAGAAATTACAGATTGTACCAATTGATTGGTTACTGTAAAATCTGCCTCGTTATAACGCTCATCGATATAAGCTTTTTGTTTATGCAATGGTATTGGATAATACACCCCACAAGGAATACCTTTTTCGTTTAAATGCGCTACAAGAGCATCTCTATCTATATTTTTTACATTTAATGTGTATTGATGAAATACATGGCAATCGCATGTATCGCAAATACCTTCGCAACTTGTTCTACCAGAAGGAATAGTAATATTTGGATGATTTTTAAAAGCCTCGTTATATTTTCTGGCAGAATTTCTTCGTGCGTTGTTATAGCTATCTAAATGTGGCAATTTAGCATCTAATACAGCTGCTTGTAAAGAATCTAATCTAGAGTTTACACCAACTACATCATGATGGTAACGCTTGTACATACCGTGATTAACAATACCTCTTATGGTGTGGGCTAAATCATCATTATTTGTAAATATGGCTCCACCATCGCCATAACATCCTAAATTTTTTGAAGGAAAAAACGAGGTTGAAGCTACGTGACCAATAACTCCTGTTTTTGTTTTACTGCCATCCTTATGTGTATAATTTGCACCAATACCTTGCGCATTATCTTCGATGACATAAAGGTTATGCTCTTTGGCTAAATCCATTAACTCATCCATATTAGCAGCTAAGCCGAACAGATGAACAGGTACAATAGCTTTAGTTTTTGGTGTAATTGCTTTTTTTACAGCATCTATATCTATATTAAATGTCACTGGGTCAACATCTACTAAAACTGGTGTCAATTTTAAAAGTGCAATAACTTCAACGGTTGCTGCAAATGTAAAATCGGCTGTGATTACTTCATCTCCTTGTTCTAAACCCAAACCCATCATTGCTATTTGTAATGCGTCGGTGCCGTTTGCACAAGGAATTACATGTTTTACATCTAAATAACTCTCAAGATTCTTTTGAAATTGATGTACTTTAGGTCCATTAATAAAAGCGGCACTATTTAAAATCTCATCAAATGATGAATTCACTTCGTCTTTTATACCTTTATATTGACCCTGAAGGTCTACCATCTGAATCTTTTTCATCTTAATCTGATATTTTTAAACGCTATAATTTATTAAAACGAAAGTACAAAATTGCCTTGTGCCTTCAATGAAATTAATTGAAAGAAATGTATTTTAGCATAAATTGAATGATTTTGAAATTCTTTTATACCATTGGCATTTATTTATTAAGTCTTGTTTTGCAAGTCTTTTCTGTTTTTAACAAAAAAATTAAACTTGGTGTTATTGGCAGAAAAAACACTTTTGAGATACTTAAAAATTTCAATTTAGAATCTAACAAAACAATTTGGATGCATTGCGCTTCACTTGGCGAATACGAACAAGGATTGCCGGTTATACAAGAATTTAAAAAAATATATCCGAATTATAAAGTTGTCGTTTCGTTTTTTTCACCTTCGGGTTATGAAAATAAAAAAAACTCTAAATATGCAGATTGTGTTGTTTACTTGCCTTTAGACACACCTTCAAATGCTCGAAAATTTCTCAATGCAGTTGAACCAAAAATTATCATTTTTGTTAAATATGAGATTTGGCCAAATATTCTTTTAGAAGCTGAAAAACGTAAGATTAAAGCGTATTTAATTTCAGCAACATTTAGAGAAAATCAGATTTATTTTAAGTGGTACGGAAGCTTTATGCGAAAAGCCTTGTTTACTTTTAATCATATTTTTACCCAAGACCGAAATTCTGAATTGCTTCTCAAAAACAAAGGATATAAAAACACTTCTGTAGCTGGAGATACTCGTTTTGATCGTGTTAGTAAACAGCTAGATTTAGATAATTCTATCGATTTTATTGAAAGTTTTAAAAACCAGAAAAAAATTATTGTTTTTGGAAGCTCTTGGCCTGCTGACGATACACTTTTTATTCCGTTTATTAATAACGACGCCTATGATATTAAATACATTATTGCGCCACATAATATAAAATCGGGTTACGTCGACTCTATTACTGAACAGCTAAAGGTATCTTGCGTAAGGTACTCTGAAATGGAAGGTAAAAATCTTTCAGATTATAAAGTACTTATCTTAGATACAATTGGCTATCTAAACAGAACATATAGCTATGCAAATATTGCCTATGTTGGCGGTGCAGCTGGCACTACAGGATTACACAATATTTTAGAAGCTGCTGTTTTTGGTGTGCCAATAATTATAGGCAAAAACTACAATAAATTTCCTGAAGCTATTAAACTCATACGATTAGGTGGCGTTGTTTCTGTAAAATCTGCGGTAGAGTTTGAAGCAACTTTAACCGAACTTCTTAACAATAGACTTTTACAAGTATCTCAAGGCGAAATAAACAAAAATTTTATTGAGAACAATAAATACGCTACTGATAAAATCCTAAAACAAATTTCTATATAGTTACTATTTAAACGAATAATGCAAACTTTTATATTGCATTATTAATAAGTTTAACCTAACATCTAAATCAATTATTATGAAAAAATCAATCACCTCATTATTTACTTTAATAACTTTTATACTATTTGCAATGAGCATGACCTCTTGTAAAGAATCTGATAAAGAAAAAGCAGAAGACAAGATTGAAAACGCTTACGAAGAAGCTAGTGAAGCGTTAAATAAAACTGCAGAACGCTCTCAAGAAGCTACACAAAAGCTTTATAATGAAGCTAAAGAAGAGTTACAAGAAGCTGAAGTTGCATTAGAAAATGCAACTGAAGAAACAAAAGAAAATTTACAGCAAGCATACGAAGCCGCTAAAATGAAAGTTAAACAAGCCGGTGAAAAATTAAAAGAATTTGCCGAGGAAACAGAAGACGAAATTGAAGATAACATGGACAACACAAAAAGTTAGTGCCAAAAAATAGATTAAAACTGAGGCTTAGCTTAACAGCTAAGCCTTTTTTGTTGTTCCTTTTAAATTTAATTCGCTTTTAACCATCATTGTTTTTACTTCAATCTTGCTATTTGAAGCAAGTTGATTGATTAAAATTTCGGCGGAAGTTTTTCCTATTTCAAAACCTTTTTGATTGATAATGGATAACTTAGGACTTGATACATATTCAGAATCTACGTAGCCGAAGCCGATAATTGATATATCTTCAGGGACATTCTTACCCAAGGCTTTAACTGAATTAAGTGCCATAATTCCTGTTATGTGATCTATTGAGATTATTGCGTCTATCTCTTCATGAGCTTCTAAATAATTTTTTATCAATTCATCAGGACTTTCTTCTCTGTCGAGTTTTATTATATTGGTTTTAAGATAATGTTCTTCAACAGCTTTTTTGTAACCATTAACACGTTGCTTACCTACGCTTAACTCTTCAATATTACTTATTAGCAATATGTGTTTTCTGCTTTCTTTTTGTATTAAGTACCTTGTAGCTTCAAAAACAGTATTAAAATCATCTACAACAACTTTATTACAATCAATATCATTTAGCACCCTATCAAACATTACTATTGGAGCATTTTTACTTATAATCTCGAAATGCTTGATATCGTATTTTATCTGAGTATCTCTTGCAACAGCAACAATAAAGCCATCTACACTACCTGAAGATAACAAGTCGAAACTTCGTTTCTCTTTCTCTAAACTCTCATTAGAGATACAAATGGTCATATCGTAATTTTGCTCTTCTAAAGTCTTTTCTATACCATGAACTACCTCTGCAAAAAAAGGATTCATTAAACTTGGTACAACAACACCTATAACTTTAGTTTGACTCGACTTTAGCTGCTGCGCAATTCTATTAGGCTTGTAATTGAGTTCTTTTGCGAGTTCTGTAACTCTTTTTTTTGTAGCCTCACCAATTTCATTGCTATCGCTAAGCGCTTTAGAAACTGTTGATACAGAAACATTGAGTAGTTTTGCAAGTTCTTTTAGAGTCACCATATATTATTGAATTAAAAAGCCACATTAAAGATAATGTGGCTTTTATAATATATAAAATTAAACGCTATTAATTTTTAACTAATTTTAGAGACTTAGTACCGCCACTAGACGTCACTCTTGCTAAGTAAACACCAGTTTTTAAATTTGACGCGTCCACAGATACATTTTGAGAATTTGGTGTTAGTGATAACACGTTTTTTCCTAATAAATCAAAAATCTCTACAGACTCAACTGCTACATTAGCTTCAATATTCCAAATATTTTTTGTCGGATTCGGAGAAACTAAAAAAGAATTGATTTGCAAGTCATCTGTGCTTAGTGATGCTGGGTCTACAGTTCTGATTCCCGTTACTGCACGTAAAGCAGGCTCATTAGCTTCGTCTGCAATTGGACCAAAGACTTGAAAACCCCATTGAATAACTTGATCTGTAGCTACAAATTCTGCAGCTGGTGCTGTAACAGAAAATGTTCCTGATGTAGTTAAAATGAAATCATATTGTCTTACGGAAGAAAAATCTGCAGGAAAAACTTTAATAAACGCTTTAATAACATAATCATTAGATTCTGGCGGTGTAAAGCCAAAATCTGTAACTGCCAAATTAAAAGTTACATCTTGATTAAAAAATTCAGGATTATCTGTGCGATTTCTTTCAACAAACGTATTCAATTCTACGTCTTTGTTAGGAACTTCTGGTGATGCAAACCAAAAAGGGTTCCACTCTGAACAAAAAGCACCACCACAAGGAGTCTCGTCATTATCTCTCCAAATAAGATAATTTGGAAAAACAGTAACACTACCATCGCTGGTATTTATGTCAGTTCTAATAAGGGCAACATCATAAGCAAACCCTGTTTCAAAAGTACCGTCTGGCTGAGTTGTAGAGTTTTCATTATGGAAAACATTGACAAAGCCAATCCAGTTTTCATTTGCATCTACTGCAACGTCAATTTGAGAAAATGAAAGTTGTATTGATAAAAAAGCAAATACCAATAAAGTAGTTTTTTTCATAAGAGTAATTTTTAGTTTATAAATGTGAAATTATTAAAATATAGCTGATTTAGATGTTAAATTATCGATTATTTAACCTTTAAGCAGCAATGTTGTGTTTTTGTTGTGGTAATATTTATAATTTTTGAATCTCAAAATTTTAATTTTTCATTTTTATCCCATAATCCCCAATACGCTCCAACATCACCTTCGTCTCCAGTTTTCCAAGATTCATCAAATGATGAAAAATAAAATATAGGTATGTCATTTTCCTTTGTCCATTTTATTGCATCCACAAAATATTTCATTGCTGCTTCTTCTCCTGCAAAAGCACCGTCAAGATTTCCGCCTTGACTTGGCCAACCTGTTTCTGTAATAATTATTGGTTTTCCTTGAGCTGCATCTACTACTTGACCATACATGGCCTGCATATGACCTAGTGCATATTCTATAGGACATCCTTCCCAATATGGATATAAATTTGCAAGAATAACATCTGATTGCTCAACTAATTCTGGATGTCTAGAAAATTCATAATAAGCATCTACATAACCAACAGGAATGTTTAAACCAGCTAGAGCCTTCTTTACCCGGTTTATATAAATCAAAAGTTCATCGAGCGTTAAGTCATTTCTATATAAAACTTCGTTACCGACAGCTGCTACATCGACATAACCAGCCTTTGCTAAACTAATCAGTCCTTCAATTTCTTTTTCGTTATCGTCTTTATCTTCACTTAACCAAGCGCCAACTAATGTTTTTAGTCCATGCTTTTTGGCAACAACCGGCACGTGCTCATTACCCTCAATACACGAAAATGAACGAATAGCTGCAACGTAAGGTTTTAATGCATTTACTCTACGCTCTACTTGATTAATACTAATTTCGTCACCAGGTTGTTGTCCGTCTTCATACATGCTAAAGCAAATACCATGGAAACCATCATTTATTGTTTTTTTCCATAAATACTTTAAATCTTCTATAGAATGTTGAGACAAGTCGATGCCTACTGTTTGGATTTGACTGTAATTCGATTTGTAATATGATTCTTCTCTATAAGACATTATGTAATAACTATGATTTATTTTAATTTCTCGTTTTTATCCCAAATTCCCCATTTTGCTCCAACTTCTCCTTCAATGTTTTTTTTCCAACCTTCGTCAAAAGAAGAAAAATAAAACAGTTTAATATTTTGCTTTTGAGCCCAATCTTGAGTTTTGACAAAGTACTTTTTAGAGTTTATTTTATTGGGGATAGCTTTTCCTACAGTATCACCCTGACTTGGCCAACCTGTCTCAGTTATTATTATTTCTTTTTTATTTGATATTTTTTGTACAATTGCATGCATCTGCCTTAAATGAATAAGAGCATCGTCAATACTAAATCCTTCCCAAAATGGATAACAATTAATTAAAAGGACGTCACAAACATCTATCAAATTTGGATTACGAAAATATTGATAATACGTATCTACATAACCCACTTTTACATCTAAGCCTTCTAATTCGTTTTTTACTTGTTTTATGTAATCTATAAGTTCTTGTTCTGATATTTCATTTCTTAACAATACTTCATTACCAACAGCTGCAACATCAATTAAGCCCTGTTTGGCAAGTTTAATAAGTGAAGATATCTCTCGTTTATTACGCTCTTTATCATTACTTATCCAAGCACCACCTAAAACATTTTTATTATGTTTTTTTGCAATTCTTGAAATTAAATCGTGACCCTCTGTACAAGAAAACGTCCGAATCCATTTGGTGTAAGGTGATATTACCTCCATACGCCTAGAGACTTGCTCTTCTGTTAAAAAATCACTAGTATCTTGACCCTCTAAGTATGGACTAAAACAAAGTCCATAAATACCCTCATTTAGTGTTTTATTAAAAATTTTGGATATATTATCTTCACTTTCACTATCTATATTAGTGCCAATAAATTCAGGAAGTTTTAAATCTTTTATAAGTGGCTTTAAATACCCAAATCCATAAGCAGAAGAATGATTATTAAGTAGGTCTGTTTTCCTTTTATTAAGAGCATCTCTTATCTCATCTGCACGCTTTTCATCAATATCATAATCTTTCATTACCCACATTGCAGCAAGAGTTCCTATTAAAGGAAAGAAACAAAAAAACGCATGAAGGGCATCAACTGAGCCGACCTGCTCTATTGTTGGCAAATCTTGATTAAAACCAACTAACCAAATTATAAGACCACTTAATGCACCTGCAATTGCAAAACCAACTTTAACCATCCACCAATAAATAGCACCAAAGGTACCTTCGCGTCGCTTACCTGTATTTAGTTCGTCTAAATCAATGACATCTGCTGTCATTGACATCATTATAGTGAACAAACTGCCTATACCAAATGAAAAAAACGGTAATGCAAAGATGTATAACCATGGTTTACCTGGTATAAATAAAAAATAAAGCATAATATAGCCTATAATAGAAATTGATTGAGCAATCATAAAGGCCTTCTTTTTACCAAACTTTTTAGATAACCATGTAACTATTGGTATAACTAAAAAAGTCGTTCCCAAAGCACCAAGACAACCAAATAATGAAACCCAAAGTCCAGTAGCTCCTGCATCTCCGTTAAATAATTTATAGACTATTACAAAAAATGTTAATGATGCAACCGTGTTAAAAGCATTAAAAATAAAAAATGTAGATATACATAATTTTTTGAATTGCTTAATTTTAAAAGCTTCAGAAAAACTACTAAGAATTTTTTTGAGACTAGCCCCAACATTTGAAAAGGTTACCGGAGCGTAATCATCTCTATCTAGAGTAGACTCACTTTTAATAAAAATAGCAGGCACTATGGCACAAATAGCACATGGTATAGCTACCCAAATAGCTAATTCTCTAACTGCAACGTCAGCTGATGGAAACCATTCTGGGTCGTACATAATTACCCAAAACCAAGGTGCAATAACCCATGCCCACTGTCCAAGAAATTGAGCAATAGCCATAATGTTTGTTCTTTCATGGAAATCGTCACTCATTTCATAACCCATAGCAACATAAGGAACACTAAAAAAAGTTAGTCCTAAATAAAATACGACAGACCATAGAAAAAAATACCAAAAATTATATTGTAAACTATTCTCTTTGAATAATTGCCACATAAATATGTAAGCTACGCCCATTATTATCCCTCCAATTAATACATATTGGCGACGTCTTCCCCATTTTGACTTTGTATTGTCTGAAATAAAGCCCATGATTGGGTCTGAAATAGCATCAAAAAGTCTTGGGAATAAATAAATCATTGCCCACAATAAACCTGTAAAACGTAAATCTTCAACCAAAACCACCATAAATATTCCAAGGATGGCCGGGAACATTTGATTTGCAAACATTCCTACACCAAAAGCAATTTTTTGACCCATTGGTACTTTTTTGGTTTGAACTTGTGACATAATTATTCTGTTTTGGTTTGTATAATTATTGTTTGTAATGCGCGAGCACTAATCTGTATATTTTTTGATTTTTGATTTAATTTTAAATTAAAATTTTGTGAAGTTTCACCTTCATTAAAAACAACAACTGCTAATGAACCATCAGGATTTTTTGCCGCAGTTATTTGTAAATCTTTGTTCAGATTTTCAACACCAATCACTTCTGCATTTGGGCGAATATATTTACTAAAATGTGTCATGACATAATACAACGGCGTGTAATATACTTCATCTTTATCTGGGTCTACAATTATTGGTGCAACACACCAATTTTTAAACCAATTTGGTCCACCTTGTTTGTCTAATACCATATTCCAATCTACCCAACCATCAACCCAATTGTTTAGACATCCGATGATATCTCTAGCATATCTGTCAAATGGGGAATATTTTGGATGCAAATATTTCTGGTCTTCTGGCGCCCAATCCCAACCCCAATCTGTGGCTTCTTTTTTATAATACCATGCATCGTCTTTCCAAACTGGTACTTGAGAGTCGATACAACCTTCAGTTTCTATAAGATATTTGTTTGGTGCTTTTTTATGCGCGTATTGTAAATCCTCAGGAAACACCTCGTAAGTACTTTCGTACCAATGTATAGCAGTACCATCATAATATTTCGATGATTCTTCTGTCGCATACATCACATCAACCCATTCTTTTATACCAGCTCTGTTTTGGTCATAGCCAAGGATAACTTTATCGCCATAACCATCAGCTTCTAATTTTGGACCTAAATAATTCTGAACAAAATCTGTCATTTCTTCTGGCGAATAGTGCATACTTTCCCAATTATTGCCATTACCATGAGGCTCATTCTCTACTGTAAATCCCCAAATAGGAATTCCTAAATCTTCATACGATTTAGTGTATTTTGAAAAGAATAATGCCCAAGTGTCATAATATTTTGGAAGCAATTTTCCACCAACCCAATCGTTGTTGTCCTTCATCCAAGGTGCTGCTGTCCAAGGTGATGCAAATAGCTTAAAACCATCTTCAGACGTTGCCATGGCGTCTTTAATCATCGGGATTAAATCATCCATATCCTCTTTAATTGTGAAATGCTCTAAATTAACATCGTTCTCAACTGGGGAATACGAGTATTGAGATAGTGAAAAATCGCAAGAATTCATATGTGTTCTTGTCAATGAATAATTTGCGCCTTCTCGACTGAAATAAGCTTTAAGAATTTCATCTCTATTTTTTTTACTCAATCGATTGAGTAAGTAGGCCGAAGACTCTGTAAATGCACCACCGAAACCAGTAATTTTTTGAAATTTTTTATTTGGGTTTAATATTACTGTTGGAATAGAATCCTTTTCCGCAAAATCGAACACAGAAATGTCTGTAAGTTTGTTTCCGCTTTCAGAAGTTTCAAATACGGAAACTTGCAATTGATTATCAGTAGTATTACAACTCATAAAAAATAAAAATATAAATAGAATTATGTTATTAAATGCTTTCATAATACTTTAATCTCACTTATCGATGTGCCATTATTTCGTTTTTAGTTGGCGGAACATTTACGGTTTCTAACAAAGTTTCAAAATCCCCATTAAAAGTTTTAGTTATCTGATTGTCATTTCTTGTTAAACCATTAAAATTGCCATTATCTACTAAACTCCAAATAGGATATTTTGCTTTTCCATCAATTGTAAATAGTCCAAAATGATTTTCTGAACCATTTGGATGGTCTGCATCTTTCCATTTTTCGTTAAAAGCTTCAAAATAAAAACACGAAATATTTTTACTATTTGTCCAATCTCGTATTAAATTATAATAGACAGCTTGTTTATATTCGTCTGAAGCTTTTGAGCCATCCGCGCCATAAAGACCCTTTGATGCAGATGCCCAACCTGTTTCACCAATATGAACAGGTTTATTAACTCCAAGATGCTTCATATAATTTACAACACTATCGTACTGATTTTTGGCATATGCTACCGAGCGCATTATGGCTAAGTCTATTTTTTTTCGTTTTGGTAAGTTTTCTTCATTTTCAGGAATTCCCCAAAATTCTGGATTGTAATGCGTATCGTGATATGGATAGGTATGGACCGAAATATAATCAACCGCTTTAATGAGATTGTTCAAATCTTCGACATGATACAAACTATCACCGCCGCCCCAACTTGCAAAATTATCGGAACTTGTAATCCATAAATCTTTTGGAAGTTTTCCTTCAACTTTTAAGTTTTGAAGATGGTTAACCCATTTTAAAATTACATTTGGCTGAACATAATAACTGGTTGCCCATTTTACCATAGCTTCATTACCAACCGCTATGATTTTTACAATCTCTGGATATTGATTTGCCAAGGCCACTGCGCGTTCTATTTCACCTTCGTTATTTGTACTTTCTACATCATGATTAGGTGCTTGGTCTGTCCAAGCATTAAGACAATCTATCCATGCGCCAAGCATTACGTACATTTCAAAATTTTTATCTTCTTTTTTTAATTCTGAAATAGCTTTTAAAACATTTTTTGCATGCGGCAAATGAGGTTGTACATTATACGTTCTAATCATTTTTACGCCCATTGCAGACAACAGCTTCATGTCGTTTTTGAGTTGTTGTATTGACGGTTGGCTATCTCTAGACTTAGTTCTGTAACCACCGTAAGACATGGCTAAATAATCTGGATTACCAAGTATATCCTTTGCTGATAATGTAGATTGTATCTGCATTTTTTTATTTTCTTTTTTAGCTTCTTTACAAGCAAAAACAAGTACTAACAATAAAATCCAAACGGTTATGTGTCGTACTTTTTTCATTTTATTTTAATATTGAAGGCTTTATGTGTACTTCTAGTTTTTCAATTTTTGCTTCTCTCTTAAAAATTGAATCGCTAGTAGCCTTATCTAATTGTAATCCTTTTTGCTCAGTTGAAGAGCTATCTGATTTATGAACAGTGATTGCATTTTCATCAGAAATTACATAAACTATTGGAACCTGGCAATATGTAAATGCTACTGAATCCCCTTTAAGCTGAATAGATTTTTGCTCATCATTAACTGTAATGTAATCGAACTTTTCTTCAGATTTTAAGAATTCTTCTTTTCTTAGCATGCTCGGGTAAAAAGTCAATTGACCTTTCTGTGTAAACACTCCTAACTCACCAATTCTAGACAGAATATCTTCTTTTACTTGACCAGTCATTCCTGGTTGTTGAGCGCCTTTACCTGCTGGCGTGTGCGAATATGGGTCAGTTGGAAATGCCCCATACAATTCGGGAGATTTATGTGCACCAATGCCTTCGTTAATTTCGTAATAATGTTCTAATAGTCTGCCGATAACTTTGTTTGAAGCACTACTATTTATCGCCTCTAAGCACGTTTCTTGAACCGCCAATTGCAACTTAGAAACCATATGCCAATAGATTGAACCTAAACCTTCATAACCGTAAAAAGTACCCGAACGACCTGTAAATGCTTTATGGTTAAAAACGGCTTCGTAAGTATCTAAAATATGTTCCTTATCTTCTTTTAACAAAGCCTGATATTTTTCATCCAGATAATCTAATGCTTGTTCTAGTCTGTTGGAATTGTTAAAATTTCCATTAAAGTGAAAACTACCATCGATGGCCTTGACAATAATTTGTCGGTTTCCATCCGAAACTAGTTTTTGCAATAATTTTGAAGATTCAACAGCCGCTTTCGGAATGTTATTCTTTTCCATAAAACGCGGTAAATCTTTGTTAGGGTATAACAAATAGCTGTATTGGTCTTCTCTAAAAAGTTTGCTATTTTTCATACTATCTAAAACCGCTACCGATTCTTCGGCTGACAAATAGCCTGAGCTTAAAGCAGCAACCTGACCTTCTAGCATTTCATCTAAATAGCCAATTTCTACTTCATCATTATCAATGGTTATAAGATTGTATGCGTGATGCATCTTATCTTCTCTTATATTGGCTTCAATGGTATGTTCTAAATACTGAAGCGTGGTCTCAATAAATTTTAGTAATTCTAATTTTGATAGATTTGACTTTTCACCAGTAAAAGAATTTTCATAAATCGTAGTCCTGTAGATACTACCAGCAATACCGAGACCGTCCATAATTACTTTACGGTCTGAATTTGAAATTGCTCCTGAAAGCAAATTTTTATGATTATCTAAGGTTGAATAAACACCATCGAAAAAGTGCTTTAACTCTTCAGAGACATTAAAAGAATTTTCATTTGAATCTTTTATAATTTGATTGGTGAATCTGAGAAAACGTCTTAGATAATTTAAAGTTACCATTGAAACTCCATTACCAACTAAAGCATTGTTTGCATCGTTCCATTCTGGCCTTTGTGTGTTTAACCAAATACCTGCCTCGGGCACAAAGTTTGACACTTTAGCTAAAACAGTTGCCAGTATTTTTTCAATAAAATTGACTTTATAGATAGTTGAATTTCTATCTTCTAATAAAGCACCATCAGCTCCTAATTGTTCTCTTTTTGTACGTATTTTATGATCTGCATCTTCATCAAAAACTATTGTGTCTTTTGGATTTTGTACAATATCTTTATAGGACTTTATTTTATATGGTACATTTGCGTAAACGAATAAATCCTTGCTAAAAAAACTATTTAATTTTCTTGGCTTGTGCTGTTCAATAAATTCTAAAAACTTGAGTAAATAAATAATTTGATGGTCACCCCAATATCCAATATAAGACCAAGGGTCGTCTGGTTCAATAGTTTCCCAATCGAAACCATCTTTGGTCACACGATAAGGATTGTAACCATCAAAAGTAGTGGCATTTAAAAATTTATGAATCATACTTTCCACAAACTCTGGAAATGCGTGCGCTAACGCTTCCCAATTCTGAAAAATGTCACGCCAATTACCTTCATAGTCTAGTATTTTAGAGCCATCTATTTCACTTCGAGTATTAATTGAAAATTTATTCCAAGGTCGGCTTGGGTCTCCGTGTCTCCTACTAAATTTAAGAGGCATGTATTCTAAACACAGTCTACAGAAGTTTTTATCATTGTTATC
The DNA here is from genome assembly GCF_042675765.1 of Winogradskyella litorisediminis. Lineage (NCBI taxonomy): Bacteria > Pseudomonadati > Bacteroidota > Flavobacteriia > Flavobacteriales > Flavobacteriaceae > Winogradskyella > Winogradskyella litorisediminis. The sequence continues at coordinate 175,415 of NZ_JBHTJL010000009.1, forward strand.
ATAAGCTATTTTTCTTAAATCAAATACGTTAAATGACTCAGGTAAAGCTTCTAATTGTTTTTTGTGTTGAGCATAAACCTTTTTATTCGCTTTAGAAATATAATTTATAAAATCCCAACGCTCAATCTTATAATTATCATCAAAAATTCCACCGCGCATTATATTAAATAAGGTATTGGCAAAATGACGAGTTGAACGAGGTTTGTCGTTTGTTAATTGAATACCATCTGCAGCTGCCGTTCTTTTAATTAAACGCTCTGTCCCAAGATTAATGTCATCGTTTATGGCAGCTTCAATAGAGTGGTCTGAAATTTTATGCATCAGACTCAACATATCGGCGTGGTCTAAGTTTACGTTTGCAACAAAATACCATTCCTTTTTTTCCGATGAATCTAAATTTATTTCAGCATTGACGAAATATGCACCCTTTTCCGCTTTTACATCTGTTTCTTCTGAAACATTTCCAGATGCTCTAAAAGTATCTAGTTGCAGTGATGAAACTAAATATTTTGGCTCTTTTATTCCTTTCGACCAAACTACGTTAGCTTTTAAAGCTTCACTAGGCTCAGCCTTGTCAACTATTATGGCGCTTAAAGCATAAATACCTAATCCGTAATCTTTTTCTAGTTGACTTCGCTTGTAAGCATCCACTAAATTACTTACAGTAGTTTGTGTATCTGTAGGTACGCCATAAGGTAAAATATTTTGAAGTCCGTCAAGAATTTTAATGGTTTTTGTTGATTCGCTATAGTTAATCAAGTGTGATTTTTTCACAAAACCAAATAAATTGCTAGAGTTATAAGCATATCTGAAAGTCAGTTTTAAATCATGATTTACTTCTTCAAAAATGATTTTATTTCCATAGGTATTTTTGTATAAATTTCTTGACACATTATAAATGCCTTGCTGACGAATAGAAAACGGTTCCCACAATTTTCCGTCTACCCAAAAAATAGACTTACTACCAGTAATTTCGGCTGACTCTGTTATTTTATCGTCTGTATAATATGGAAATAAGGCAAATTCAGAATTTTTTCTTCCAGCAGTTAAACCACCATTACTTGATATAAACATCCAGTGATTAGAGTCACTAACAATGCTCATAAAAAAAGGACGCATTTGGTCGTTATTTTCTATTTTAAAATAAGATTCACCATTAATTTTAACTGTTTTAAAATTAATTTGGTTTTTTTCTTCATTAGAACCTGTCTGGTATGTCGAGATACTTTTGCTCATTAAAGCGTTATAAAATTTAATTTAAGATATTAGTATGGCCTTAAAATAAGTAAGGCCATACCATTAATTTCTATATTTATTATTGTAATTTTTATTGTGCAACTATTGATACGTTATCAATGTTGATTGTACCACCGCAAGTAGCTGCACCACCACAAACCAACTCTACTAAGAAAGACAATCCTCCTCCTACATTTCCTGCTGTTGTAAATGTGTAAGTTCTGGTTTCCCAATTTGTAGAAACCGCTGCATCACCTTGAACAAGCACGTGCTGAACTGCTGGATCAGGAGAGCCATCTGCTGGTTCTGAGAACGTAAATGCATTTAATATTGCACCGTCAGCTAAAGGATTTGCTGCATCAGCTTTAATATCAAAAGTTACAACGTAAGCTGTATTTGGTTGAATAGTTCCAACACCTAATCGTTCTTGCTTTATACCAGGATTTGCTCCAGATGCAGATGTAATTTGACCCGAATTGCTTCCTCCGCCGTTACTCACTGTTGTCGATAAACTAGCAGTACCACCATTATCAAAATACAACCAACAATCTGCATTAGCTTCAAAATCACCATCAGCAATAAATTGACCAGCAGGCGGTGCTGGACAAGTTCCGCCTCCGCCACCACCACCAGCAACAAACAAGGATACATCATCAATATTTACTTGACCTACTTCATCAGCTAAATCAAAAAGAACACGCGCGTCTGGTGCTCCAAAACCGCTTGCTTGTAAAGTTAGTGTATATCTAGTTGGAGTAGCATCAATAGTTACTGGTACGGAGTTATTTGCAAATGTGCCGCCACTTAATCCAATACCTGCAATGATATCTCTAGACATTGTGGTTGCATCTGTCCAAGCCTCAAAAGATAACGTGTATGTTTCATCTTGAACAATTTCAAGTTTTTGACTTACGTTGATATTAAAAGGAGAACCTGGTGTTGCCGTTGTTATATCAATTGAATAGTATCTATCTGTACCATCAACTACTGTAGGTGCAGGGTTAGTATCGTCTACACCTTGAATCCATTCTGTAACGTTATTCATTCCATCAACAGCTTGAAAATCTCCATTATCCAATAGACCATCATCAAAAGGCATTGGTCCACCGCCTCCGCCAGAACCATAAACCATTAAATCATCGAAGAAATATGTGCTGCCATCTGCTACATTAAAGTTGAAGAATATCACTATTTTATCAAACTGCGGTGTAGTCGTTGGGGTGAAATCGAAGGTTAATTCTTCCCAAGTATTAGCAGCTGTTGTGTTTTGCTGAATTTCAACAGCATTATTTGAGTTACCTATTTCTTCTAGTTTTAGTAAGATTGGTGTATTTGCTATTGGAGACCATACTTTAATTTTTATACCTTCATTTGCATTAAAATCTAATTTGTTTGCCAAGTCTATTTGAATATTATCAAAAGGCGAATTGTTAAAACGTGTTACTTGACCTACTCTACAAGAGGTATTCATTCCTGATACATCAGGATTATCTATATAGCTGAATGCTGTGTTATCTTCAATAATTGTAGGTGTATCAGTTTGAAATGTAATATTTAAATCTGAAGCAGCAGTTGACTCGCTCATTTCTGCATCACAAGTTGTCGTTGTACCGCCAGATACTTGCTCAAAATCATCAACATAAAATGTTCCTGCATCTGTTTGATTGAATGCCACAAAAAGTACCATGTCATTATATGAACCTGTTGAATTTAAGTTAAAAGTTAACTCTTCCCAACCAGTACCCATATGCATTTGATTATCTTCAACATCAGCTTCTGTACCATCTTCAAACTTTAATAAAACCGGTAATGCTGAACTAGAAAACAACTTTAATTTTACACTAGAATCAGTTGAAAAGTCTATTGGTACGTCTAAGTTGAAAAATGCGTTTTCAAAGTTATCACCAACATTAGTGATTTGACCTACTTTTGATGGCTCAGAATTTATTCCTGAAAGTTCTGGATTATCTACTACTGTAAATGAAACATTTCCAACAATTTTTGTAGCATATTCTATAGTTTCACAATCAAAATCAATTGGGAATTCTAAATCTGTATCAGTACATGGAATATCTGCTTCATTAATTTGTGTTAAATCATCTATGTAAAATGTGCCTGGAGTTGTTCCTGGTCCATCAACAAAAAGAGTTACTTGGTTGTAGCTTGCAGAAGCTCCAAATGTAAAGTAAAGTTCTTCCCAGCCAGTTCCTCCATGAGATGCAGGAATCTCAACATCTCCAGCTGTTCCTGCTTCAAGCTTCATTAAAACATCAACCGGTGTTGTTGACCAAAATAAAATTCTAACAGAATTATCTGTTGTTAAATCAAGTGGTTGACCCAACTCAAAAAACAAACCTTCAAAAGATGCTCCACTATTTGTGATTTCTCCAACATTAGAAACGGTTGGATTAGCACCAGATGCATCCGGATTTTCAACTACTTGAAAAGTCGCCCCGTTAAATGTAGTTGCATTGTAATCTACTAATGGGTTGTCAAAAGAAATTGGAAATGCAATTACTTCAGGAATACTAATAACAATCGTATCTTCAAAAACATCTTCAGCACCAGCAACATTTGTTGCTGTAAGTGTTACTGTGTATGTCCCAGACACATATGTTTTTATTGGATTGACTAGCGAAGAACTTGTTCCGTCACCAAAATCCCACTGATAATCTGTTGCATTTACAGATGTATTTAGAAAAGTAACTGTACCTGTATCTTGATTAATAGTTTGTGTAAAACCAGCTTCTAATTGTGGTAATACAACATCGTCTTCGTCACAGCCTACAAAAGTGATTACTAGTGCAAATAGTGAAATGAATTTTAATTTGTTAAGAAATTTTTTCATGGTTCTTTTATTCTGTGATGTTAATTTTTATTCTTCGTATACTCGGATGTAGTCGACCAACATGGTCTGTGGAAATACAGTTTCGGCGTTTGGACTACCAACAAAATTTCCGCCAACGGCAAGATTAATTATGATGTAAAATTCTCTATCATTAAAAACCCATTCTCCTGTTACATCTTCTGGTGTTATTTGCTGATATAAAACGTCATCAACGTAGTAATTGATGTAATTTTCACCCCATTCTATGCCAAAAATGTGAAAATCTGTATCAAATCTATCATTCTCTAGTGTATAACTTTTTCCTATAGACTCACCTGCGGAATAACCTGGCCCATGAACACTTCCTAACACGATTGTAGGTTGTTGTCCTCGATACTCCATAACATCTATCTCGCCAATTTGAGGCCAAATATCTTGACCGCCTCGGTCGTCTCCCAACAACCAAAATGCAGGCCAAATACCTTGACCATATGGCAATCTAATTCTGGCTTCGAAACGACCATATTTTTGTTGAAATTTTCCGCGCGTGAGTAATCTTGCTGATGTATATGGCGAATTATTAAAAGACTCTTCACGAGCAGTGATTAATAAAAAACCGTTTTCAACAGTAACATTCTCTGACCTGTCTGTGTAGTATTGTAATTCATTATTTCCCCAGCCATTTGTTCCTGTACCTATATTATAATTCCATATAGTTGGGTCTGGAGCGCCATCGACATCAAAATCATCTTCTAAAACGAGATTATCGAATGTTGCTACAATTTGTGTTTCGTCGTTATTACAACCTAATGTAAACAGAGTTACAAATAGTGCAAAACCTATGTAGGTAAGCAAAATTTTGTTTTTGTATTTCTTTTCTTTTTTCATTCTATCTTCTTTTCTTTTTAATTTAATTTAATTCTAATAGAAATAAATATTATCGAGTATAAAGTTTGGACCATCTGTTAAAATTAAAGCGCCCAAATTGTCTTTTTGGTTTGCTAAATCACCAGATAAAGGAATATCAAAAGAGGTCCATTGACCAACAGTTAGTCCAGTTATATTAAATCTAAAATCTTTGTCATCACCTATAGGAAAACCTGTGTTGACATCTGTCTCAATCATTTGATTTGCTCCAACATCTCTAATTTGAATACCTATTTGCGCTGTAGGTTCTTGTATATAAACATCTACGTGTAAAAATGATTGAGATGAAGCGTCTATTGTGCTGTCGAAAGTGATGCCGGTAAAATTATTATTTGCATAGCTTAAGATTTCGTTCCCGGCACCAGCTGTAGTAATTGTAGTTACTGTAGTAGAGCCTCCAAAACCTGGTGTAAAATTACTGGTTGTTGCTTCAACGTATGCATCACTAAAAATAGACTGAACAATTGCTGCTGGTTGTGTAGGTGTTGGTGCTGCTGTTAAACCACCACTAGATGTAATTTCTAAAGATCCTTCAGCTAAAACACCATTTATTTGTGCTGTTATAAAAGCAGAGCCGTCTGATATTACAGTAACTTCTCCAGTTTCGCTAATTTGTGCTACCTCAACATCAGATGAAATAAAATCGAAGTAAGCTGGTGCAGCCATAACGGTTTGATTTTCTCCGTTTTCTAAATTAAAAGTTTGTGTTAAACCAGTAATCTGAACTGACGCTCCTGTAAAAGCCTGCTCCACAACATCTTGCCCTTCAAAAATTGCTGGGCGAGGTTGAGCTACTGTACCTAAATTTTCGAATTTTACTTCATCAATCCAAAATGTATAGCCACCTTCATCACCCGCAAATGAGGCACCTTCTGCTAACCAAAATAATCCGGTTTCGTTATCTAATTTTGAAGCATTAGGAATTGGAATGGTAAATTTCTGCCAGGCAGTGGTCAGCTCTAAACCATTAACTGTTGTCATATATTTATTGGCAGTTTCGCCATCTATCCCAAAACCGATGGCATCAATTGACGCAACTTGTGTTGCTTTTGCATAAAAAGTTAATGCGTCAAAAGTGGTTAGATTTCGTCTTGCTGTTGTGTTGAATGTTGCGCCTACAAAACCATTTCCAAATGTTGGCACATCAAAGCGCATAGCTGCAGTGCCTTCAAAAACCTCATCAGTTTCAACAGTAAATGCTTGAGGATCTGCACCAGCATCTACAAAAGGAAAATAATCTAATCCTGCCGAGAATGCATCTATGAATACATCTCCATCATTAGGAAACGTAGCAAAAACTGCATCTTCTGATAAATCTCTTTCGCAACTTGAGACTGTAAATAACATCGCAATAACTATTACGTTTGTTATTCTTGATAATATATAAGTGCTCTTTTTCATATTTCTTTATTTTCCAATATTAATATGTACGTAAGTTCTAATTTCCCATTCTGTCCCATTACCAAAACCTGCTGAGCTTACTGTAGGAACCGGCGGAAAAGTATTTGGTGCAATAGCGTTTGGCGCGTATCGAGGTGAAAATTCATTTAATGAACGCCATGTTCCTCTGAGTCCAATACGGGTGCTAGGTAAAATAAACCAATCTGGCTTGCCTAGTGTTGTAGACACATCTAACATTAACTGTAAAGGAAAAGTAAGGTTAAAATCTCTGTGGTAATCAAATGGTCCCCAATCATTAACCTTAACATGAGTTTCTAATCTGTAGTTTTTATATAGTGCTCTGACATCACCACCAAATCTTCTTATTACTCGTGGGCTATCACCTTGAGCCTGACCGTTACCATAGTAGAAGTTTCCAATTATTCCTAGTTCTGGTGAAAGTTTAGAAACCATGCGAGAATTAAATTCCCATAAATCTTGAGCTGGTACAGATTGTGGAAAAGCAAAAAATTGTCTATTAGCTAAAAAACCAATATGGGCATCCATATTTGTAGGGAGATGACGATAAACAAAACCGAGATTCATCGCAAATTTTGCATCTTCAGACCTATCATTATCCCACTCGTACATCCAAGTACCTGGTGTTGGGTCGTATGTTAATAGAATTTCTCCAGCAGTTGTTTCTCTATTCCAACGAACAGCAAAAGGGTCATCGATGACATTACGTAGTCTTCCTGGGCCATCGACATCATTTGGAATAGGTGCTACTAAAGGTTTTTGATACATAAAGTTTGGAGCGATTTGAAAATCTCCCATACTGTAAGTAAAACCAGATAAGAAATTATATTGATTACCACTACCAGTATCTCTTAATCTCCAACCAGTAAAAGTTTGTGTCTGGTCCGCGCCACCATTGGCGACTAAACCTTGATAACCTGCTTGCCCGTACCAATTGATTTTTCCACCTTGATAAGTAACTTTTACTTTTCCGCCCCAATTATCGCTAGATTGCACGCGGTCTTGATATACAATGTAGTTACCTGATTCTCCTCTAACATCTTGAAATGTACTTCCGTTTAGAGGACTTCCAGCCCAAAGTCCACCTACAGTTACTCCAAATTTACCAAAATCTTTTTCTACAACTAAAGAGGCACGTTCTGTTGGATAAGGAGGAATAATTCCACTTCTTGTTTGATTGATATCCAATACACGACGACCATTTTCGTCAAATTCTAAATTGGTGTCAAAATCTCTATGGTAAATACCGGCTATATCAAAACCTTTATAATTTTTCTGATATTTAAATAACATTGTAGGATTTGATCCCCACCAAAGCTGTGGTCCGACTGCTGCTTTAAAACCATCTAAGGCTTTTTTTCCATCAAACTCTACTCCTAAAAATTCACCACCATAGATATCTAGATTTGGCCCATAGTTTGCTTCTGGATAAAAATTGAAAAAATCACCTTCGTAAGCCCAATGATAATGACCAGTTCTGTAAAATCCACGAATATCAAAGTCTTCGGTATTCCATTCAAATTCTGCTTTGTAAACCTGTAACCTATTATTATCTCTTAGTATTACATCTTCTCCATTTTCTCCTTGGACCGTTATTGGTCTCGCTCTATTTTCATAAAATATTTCGTCTATAGGATTTAGAGCTACGTTACCGGTTATGTTAAACTCAACATTTGCACGCATATTTGCAGCAGGATTTCCTTCAATCCCTACAAAATAAGATTGCATATGATCGAACCCAAGTTGATTTGGAAAGACCTCGTTATTATTTGGGTCTGGATTATCCGGAGTTGTTATTAAACTACCTCCTGTACTGAAAGTGGAAAAATTAGCTGATAATCTACTTATTCTTAACTTTTCACTATCACCGCCGCCGAGAGCTGCTTTATCTCCACGAGCACGCAAAACGGCATCCATAAGATTTATATTGTTAAAATAATTTTGAATAAATTCTTGATTAACACCTTCTTCATAAGGGTTTAATTGATGTACTTCCTTTAAAGCGTAGTAAGCTGCTCTTGGATACAAATCATACAGTCCTCTTTCGTTTGGTCTTCCTTTTGCTGTAATACCAAACCATTCTTCGTTCATGTTTTTTGAACCATTTTGGGTATCTAGAGTATATCCTTCGCTAGTCCAGCTAGCTTCTGTATTGTGTATATCTAAATCTTTGGTCTGTCCTCGCTTCCACCAGCCATCTGACCATTGAAAAGTAAATCCACCTATTGAATTTTCTGCCAAACCTAAACCAGCGGCATTTGCATAAATCTCTTTCCAGTTATTTACCATATAATAAGCCTGCATTTTTTGGTCTTCTTTGTTTGTTAATGCATTGAAAGCATCAGACCCAAATTCTGAAAACATTATTGGTTTGTTATATTCAGCTTTTACTCTTGTGAACGCATCTGAAAATGAAACACCACGATACATATTGGTTGCATAGATATCTGCATCTGGAGCATGTTGAGCAACCAAATCTAAGTATAATAAATCTCCGTTACATAGAGCTACAGGATATGATCCTCCATTAATTTCTTTAATCTTAAGCGCAGCTCTATTCATCAATTTATACATAGCTGATGCACGCTCGCGAATTCTTGGATTATCTGCTATGGGAATATCTTCTGTTTCTGCTCCGCCCCAAGAAAGCCCATAATTATTTTCATTTCCTAACATAATCATGAGCAAACCAGGCGTACCTTTAAATTCAGTAGCTAAAGCAGAAATTTCAGACATTAATAATTCTTGTACATCAGCGTCTGAGTATTCTGTATTTGGCACCCATGACCCCTTAAGAGTTAATCCATATCGCCCAAAGGAATGATTAATCATTGTATAAATACCATAATTTTCATATATATATTTTACCCATTTAGGTTGCATACCGGAATAAACACGAATCGTATTGACACCCATATTTTGGAGCAAACCCATTTCTGTATCTAAAGCTGCTTTAATAAAAGAATCTGACTGTCCCCAGAAATTATAAGAATAATTGGTACCAATTGGAACATAATCCCAATTCATTCCGTTAATCATGAAATCTTTTCCATCGACTTTTAATAACTGTCCGTTATTGTTATTTATAACAGAGACTGTTTGCGCTCCGATACTAAAAAAAGCGGTTAGGAGAATTACTAAATATCCAATAACTAATTTCTTCATGTGAATTGTTTTATTTTAAGAACCAACAAATTTGATTGTTAATAATGCAAAAGCACTATAATCTTATTGCGATATTCGTAAAATTATAGATATTTATTGAGAAGTTCTCAAAAATAGACCTCAATAAAAAACATACAATACAAATAATGTTTGTTAAATTATAATAATACCTAAACAAAATATTTAACACCATATAAATTGGGAACTTTCAGCTATGAAAATAAAGTTTGAAAACTTAAAAAAAAAGACTTGTATAGGTATTGTATAGTTTAAAAAGTAAAATGTTGTTGTTTCAAATTTCAATAATATAATTTGTTAAGCTGGCTTCATGAGGTAATTCCATCTTTTTACGCAAACGATATCGTTTTACTTCAACACTCCTATGAGATATGTTTAATAATGGAGCAATTTCTTTTGAAGATAGGTTTAATCTAAGATAAGCACATAACTTTAAATCATTAGGAGTTAGTGATGGATGCTTCTTTTTTATTTTTTTTAAAAAATCTTTGTCTGCATTATTAAAGGCTTCTTCAAAAAATTTCCAATCTTCATTATTATTTATATTCTTATCAATAATCTTAGTTATCTTGTTTAAATCATTTTTATCCTCTACAGTAGCTAATTCTTTTTTTAAAGAATTTAGAAACTCGTTTTTTCTAATTAGTGTCATTGTAGATAATCCCAACTCTCTATTTTTGTTTTCGATATCTTTTTGTAGTGTCTCATTTTTAAAAGCCATTAATTGTTTTTGAGATTCTAACTCATTAATTTCTAGTTCTTTTTCTTTTGCTTTAACGATTCTTTTTTGTTGATTTTTAAAATACAGTCGATTGAAATATTGAATTGTAGTAGCAAGAATTAGAAAAAGAAACACATAACTTATTATTGCTAGTGGTTGTAAATACCAAGGTTTATCTATCTCAAAACTATAAGATGCAGTATTTAAAGACAGTTGGTTGCCTACTCTAGCTCTTACCTCAAAAGTGTAATTTCCATGCGGTAAATTTTCGAAATGAGCTTCTGTAACAGACGACCAGTCGCTCCAAGAATCGTAAATTCCTTTTAATCTATATTGATAAAGTGTTGGAGATAGTTTTGAAAAATTAGAAATACTATAATTAAACCTAAAATTATTTTGTTTATTCTCAAATTTTAAATCTTTACTTAAATCGATTTGGTTGTAGTTTTGAAGCTTTTGAGAAAATAATATTTTGTCAATAGAAATGAAATATTCTTTTTCGAAATTTTTTGAAGTATTTATAATTACATAACCATTTGTAGCTCCTAAAAGATATTCATTTGTAGATAAATATAAAATATTTTCAAATCCTGGTTTACTATTTCTTACAGCACTCGGCAAGTCTATTACCTTAAAAACAGGCTCTTCAGTTAGTTTACCAGATTCAAAAAAAGTCAATTGATTTTTAAAAAAATTCCAAACTCTGCTATTTGATTCATCAAAAACAAATTTGCCTGAAACGTAGTTTGACTTTTTGAAATAATTAGAAAATAATTTAGTTTCTTCAAATTGATTTAAGCTTTTATTAAATCTAAAAATTCCCTTTTCATAAGCATAGTATACATCGTCGTTAAACTTCACCAAGCTAGAACCAATACCTTTTTCAATATTTAATTTTTTAAAACTATTAACTTTAGTTAAAGCATCATCCAACGTTAACAAAAAAACACCTTTATATTCATGAGAAACAAGAATTTGTGTTGGATTTATAAACTCAAAGTAACGTGATGAAATATTAAATCCTTTTATTTTATTCTTATAATACACAGTTCCATCTTTAGCTTTTTGCAGAACATTTAACCCGTCGTAATTTCCAGTTAAAAAAATATTACTACGATTTAAAGCTGGCTTTACCAACCAAGTTCCAACATTGTTTACAACTGATACCACTTTGTTGTCATCAACGATTAAGGTTCCTTTATCATGACTACAAAACAAAGTGCCATCTATTTCTTTTAATGACCAAACTTGACCTTTTGTATTAGGTATCAATAAAAACTGTTTATTGTTGGTATTTGTTTTGGAAAACAAGCCTTGATTTGTACCCAGATACAAATCGTCTTCGATTTTTTCTGATGTATAAACCGTACCTAAAACACCTTGTGTATCTCTAAACATTTTATATGGCGAATTAAGGTTTAACATAGCGATGCCATTATCTAACCCCAACCATAAATTACCAGAAATATCTTGAAAAGCGCTGAGAACAGTATTATTAGACAATCCGTTTCCTTTGTTTATCTGTAAAATAGAAGTGCCACTTGCATCTAGTTGTAAAAGACCTCTTGATATTGTGCCAATTATAAAACTACCATCTTTAAGACGAATACTATTATAAGCAGATATTTGTGATAGTTTATCATTTGAAGGTATTTGCCATTTTTCAAAATTATTATTTTTAAACCTATAGAAACCATCTTCTTTGGTTTGAAAAAGAAGTTCTTCATCATTTTTAAAAATATTAATCAATAATTTATCTTTTATAGCAGCATCCGCTGTAAATAACATTGGCTTTCCATTTTCAATTTTAAAAACACCTGCTTCAACATCTTGAAAATAAATAGAGTTCTCAATTTTAAAAGCTTTATGAATACCAGATTTAGACTCAATTATTTTGAATGTTTCGTCAACGGTATTGTATATATAAATTTTGTCTAAAGATTGGAACAGTACAAATTTATTGTATGATATAATATTCCAAAACTCTTCATCCTCAGCTAATTCCTCTTCCAATTTATTGACTAATGAAATATAATTTAGGTTTCCATAGGTGTCTCTTTTCCAAAAACCAAAATCCATGTAGCTACCAGTGTAAACTAAACTATCAATTACGGCTACCGACCTAACAATACTTTGGTTAGGTGATTTGTTTAATGTCCATCGGGCTCCATTAAATTCTAGCAGACCTTTATTGTTAGCTATGTAAATAATTTCGTTTTCGTCTTGACTAATAGACCAATTTTGGTCATCTGCCTGATAGTCCTGAGGAGAATACAATTGGATTGGAGGCAACTCTTGAGCGTTACTTTCAAGAAATAAGAAAAGAACTGCTAAGAGAGAACATTGAATAAAAGTTTTTTTAAAATATTTCATCAACACTTTTTTTTGTTAAGGTAACAAAAAATGAAGAACTCACTTAAAAAAGGAGCTTTGAGAGATAATGATACATTAATGTACAGGTGATATAGAAATTAAAGATTATTTATTTTTCTTAGAAAATATTAAATATTAGAAATCTAAGGCTTATTAGTATTTTATTTTGTGAAACATCATTTTATCTAAAAATAAAAAACCCTTGAAAATCGAAAGATTAACAAGGGTTTAGTACAGAACATGGACTTATTCTCGAACCAAAGTTTAAATTTGATTAAAACTTTATTTTTCAAGATGTGTCATTAAGAAAAATAAATATAAACCCCTAAAACAATTAATACGATTATAAATCCTGATAACTTTGCGTGTTTCCAAGGGCTAATATCCACTTGATGCGTAAATTCTTGCTCGTAAGCCACTTTATTTGGATAAAATCGACCAATTATTAACATTATAAGCGTATTTAAGACAAATAATATCGCCATGATGTGCAAAAAATGAGGATAAGAATCAGCTTCAATGTTTTTAAGAATTTCTGCTGAATTGATTCCCTGCAATTGAGCATTTTCCAAAGCTTTTGAAACGACATTTGGTCTTATAAAAAACTCACTAATTATATACATTACAGAGCCAGATACCAAGCCAATTTTCGCAGCTACAGATGGTACTCTTTTCGTAACAAACCCTACAAAAATAATCGTTAAAATGGGTATGCTATAAACCCCATTTATTCGTTGGAGATATTGAAAAATGCTATCTAAATCTGATAAAAATGGTGCAATACACATGGCACCAATTGCTAAAAAGATTCCAAAGAGCTTACCATATTTTACGGTCGTCTTTTCATCTGCAGTTTTGTTTATATGAGCTTTATAGATATCTACACCAAATAATGTAACAGAACTATTGAGCACACTGTTAAAAGAGCTTAAAATTGCTCCAAAAAGTACAGCCGCAAAGAAGCCAATAAATTCGGTGGGTAATACTTTTTTAACCAGTTCGCCATAAGCGGCATCTGGCGCTTGCACGTCTAACATACCGTTAAGGCTCATGTAGTATGCTATGATACCTGGTAAAACGACTATTAGTGGACCTAATATTTTTATAAAAGACCCTAGTAGAAGTCCTTTTTGACCTTCTTCTAAATTTTTTGCACCTAATGCACGTTGTATTATTTGCTGATTTGTTCCCCAGTAAAACAGCTGAACGAGCATCATTCCTGTAAAAATTGTTACAAACGGTACTGAAGCTGTTTTTCCTCCGATAGAATTAAACTTTTCAGGAATATCCGTTTGAAGCGTAGCGATACCATCAACAAGACTTCCATCGCCTATAATTAATAACCCAAAAATAGGAATAAGTAAGCCGCCAATCAGCAGTCCTATTGCATTTATAGTATCTGACACAGCAACGGCTTTTAAACCACCAAAAACAGCATAAATTGAGCCAATAATACCAATCGCCCAAACACAAATCCACAAGGCTGTTTGTTGACTTACTCCTAAAAGTTGAGGAACATTAAACATACCGCTAATGGCTAGCGAACCTGAATATAAAATAGTAGGCAAAAGCACTACCACATAGCCTGTAAGGAAAAGTGCAGACGTTAATGTTTTGGTTTGTGCATCGAAACGCTTTTCTAAAAACTGTGGTATGGTTGTTAGTCCACTTTTTAAATATTTTGGTAAGAGAAACAATGCAGTTACCACCATTGCAATTGCGGCTAATGTTTCCCAAGCCATTACTAAAATTCCTTCGGAGAACGCAGAACCATTTAATCCAACAATTTGCTCAGTCGATAAATTAGTAAGCAGTAGAGAACCCGCAATAACTCCGGCCGTTAAACTTCTGCCACCTAAAAAATAACCATCGGAAGAGTTTTCGTCTGTTTTTCTAGTTGCGTAATAAGATATGATGGCTACAAGTGCTGTAAACCCTAGAAAAGAAAGTAAACTAATCATAATAATTTGTTATACTAGTTATATCGTTGAGATAAAACTAAAATCTGCAAATAAAAAAACTGAGATTTCAACGAAACGAGCGAAAACTCAGTTTTAAAATTATATTGAGTAACTATTGATAATATTAGTTTTTCATTATTTTTTGAGTGGATGTATTTCCAAACTCATCAATAATTCTAACCATATATATTCCAACTTTAAGATTACTTAAATCTATAGTATTACTGCTTAAATCTGTATTCTTAAGCACTAATTTCCCAGTTAAATCATAAAGCGTTACTTCTTTTAAAGTATTAATACCTTTAATATTTAAGACATTTTGTGCTGGATTAGGATAAACCACGAAAGACGTTTGCTTGAAATCATTATTAGAAAGCGCCTGAGCTGGTGTAATATTACATACAACATTGTCAATATCTACATAATCTAAATTATTTGCTGCAGGGTCGCTTCCGTTTTGTCTTAATTTATAACGAAATACAATTTGGTCAAAATCGTTAGCAATTGGTTTATTAAAAGATATCGTTTCCCATGTATCTGCTGCACCTAATGAAGAAACTATGCCTGTATTTTCGTTAGTTTTAACACCACTTAAATATGTTTCAAACAACACTTGATGTACTAGATTTATTCTGTTAGACTTAATATCAAAACTAACGGTAATTGTTTGAGATGGTTGTACTGCACCAAAGTCATAAATAACGTTGTCTAAAAAGTTGTTTGATGTAGTAGTCGCATTAAGCTCTAATCTACCTGCATTTCCACCGCCATTACCGGGTACTAATAGCGCAGCATTTGCTTCTGGTCCGCTAGACGTCCAAGGAGTTAATCCAGATTCAAAATCGCCATTGGTTACAATATTCTCTGGTGAAACATTAAAAATAACCCACTTATCAACTTTTAAAATACCCGTAGTAACAGTTCCTTTTGCTCTAATACCTATTCTATCGATTGTTCCACTATTATCTGGATTAACAGGTATTGCAATAATAAAATCGGTGAATCCAGTACCGTTAGCAACTGTTGGCATTGTAAAATCTACTAAAGCACCTTGACCAGCAGCGGTAGAACCAGTATCGTAATTAACGACTTGCCATGTTTCAAAATCGGTTGAATTTTCGACGCGAATTCCTAAAAGCGTATAATCTGATTCCACTAAATTTAAACCTGCAGGTGTTCTTAATTGTTGAAAACCTCCTGCCCAAGTATCATTTGAGATAATACCTCCTGATGCAGTGAGATTTGACATACCACCTTGTGTAAAGCCTTCTAAATCTCCGTCTGTGTTAAAATCATAGACGACATCTTGGCCTAGGACAAGCATAGGCAAGATTGTAAAAAGTAAAAATGTAATTTTTTTCATAATAGATTAATTTAAAGTTATTGTTTGATTATTTTTTGAAATATTGGAAGCGTTTCATCTTTATATACGACTTTAAGTAAAAATACACCAATATCTAAATTTGATAAGTCAATAATATTACTACTATCGAACTTTAGTAAATACTTCCCATTAAAATCAAATACTTCTATATAAGAAATAGGCTTAGTGCTTTTAATGTTAAGCCTGTTTTTTATAGGATTTGGATATACTTGTAAAGAATTGGCTGTTTCACCAAAAATTTCACTACTTAGTGTACTACCGAGTAAGGCATTTCTAACATCTTCTACCCAACTTCTATCGGTAACTTTGTAAATAGTTTTATTTGCTCTGTCACCTGCATCCCAAGCCGTAAAACTAAAACCTCTACTAATTGCTGCTTCGGCTATATATTCGTGATATAATACTCTGGATGCATTATCTGGACCTTCATAATCACCATAAGTTTGCGTGAAATAATTATAACCACCTTCATTATCTGCTGCAAATTCTCCCAAAAACATAGGAACATTATTATTTTGTGCCCAAGTTTGTACTTGATCAAATTCTGAATCTACTGTAGCTTTATCGCTTGCACTACCCCAATCATTATCTGTATGTTGTTGGCTAGAAGAATTTGTGAAATTAAAAGGTCTATAATAATGAAATGTAGGTATTAAGTGATTATCACTATTTAAAATTGTAGATGAAATTTGTAATGGGGCTTGCCAAGAATTGGCGCCGCCACCTGTTATAACAATGTTTCTATCCACATTATTACTCCCAGATGACCTTATAATGTTTATGACATCCGTATTTAAGATGTTCATCTCTACGGCAGACATTCTAAAATAGGGCTCATTGACAATTTCGAAAAGTAAATTGTATGAATAATCTTTAAAACGGTTAGCTACCTGAGACCATATAGCTCTAAATTTTTCATTATCTGCAGCGCGTTTTGCCGAGTCTGGATATGTGTAAGATGCTGGTGCAAAACCCTGGTCGAAAGTATCAAGAAATTCTTCTTTAAGCGTTTTTCCATGAAAATCTAAAATAACTATAAGGTTTTCATCCAACGCCCAATTAATCACTTCCTCAACTCGATTTAAATAATTAGAATCAATTATATAATCTGCTGTACTTCCAGTATAACTACTAAGCGTACCAGCTGCTTTTGGGTATATTGAGGTATCACCAGTTGTTCTGTATCCAAAGAAATCTATCGGTATTCTAACCGTAGTGAATCCTGCAGAAGCTACATCCTGTATGTAAGTTTGTTGTAATACAGGAGCCCAATTGCCTTCTACTGGTGCGCTAAGAACATTACCTATATTAATGCCTCTTCCCATTAACTGAACCATTTGGTGTGGCGTAGGTTGGGCATCGATAATAAAATTTGTTATCGAAAAAAGTATTAAGAAATATAAATTTAAGCGCTTCATTTATTGACTAATTAAGCTAATCCTGCAGTTTCTTCTTTCCTTCTTTTCTAGCTTTCATTTGTTCTTTGGTTAGAACATCTTTAAATATCTGACTGAAGTATTTTTTTTGAACTGCTTGTTGCTCCTCTTTAGAAGCTCCTGCCTTTCTTACCTTTCTATACTCCATAATTCGCTTAACATGAATATCGTAAACTTGTTTTTTCTGTTCTTCAGATAATGCTAAGGATTCATCACCTGCAACAATTTCTTTATTTAATTCCTCTACTTTTTCGGTTGCCTTCTCCTTAATTTTGTCTGATTGAGCAAATCCTGTCATTGTAACTCCAAGAATTAGGGTAAGGGCAAAAATTATTCTTTTCATAATATTTCGTGTTATTTATAATATATTTTAATTACTGTTTACTTGAAAATTGTCAAAGCGCCACTGCACGACGTCGTTAACCGGATTCACATCTTGGAATACTCTAATGGCAACATAGAAATTACCTGTTGGATTAATAGTAAACGCCTCTCTTTTAAATTGAGTACGAGCTATACCTTCGGCATCTAAGCTTGCTGCTGTTGCTGTACCCATAACATTCCACTCCGATTCTACGAACGAACCAGAACCAGAATACGTATCTGAATAATAATATGTAATTTCTGTAGTATTTTTGTTAATACCTGTGATATAAGCAACGTCTAAATTTACAGTCATACTTCCGCTACCAACAAGCTGCTGAGTTATTACCATATGATCCAATATACCTGCGCCGCCAGAGATGTTATGAAAAATCTGCATTCCATTATCAGACGTTAAACTAACATCATTTACATCAGTGTATGAGTTTACCTTGTTATGATATTTTAATACAGAACCATTTGGGAAACTTGGGTCTTGGCCAATTAAAACAGTCTCGTATCCTATATCGCTTAGGTTAGTAATACTTTCGAACGTTTCTACATAATTAAACGGAACAAAATCATTATCGGTAATGGTGATTGTTTGAGATTGTAACGAAACTCCTGCATCTAATCCGCCAGAAACAGAAGATATGGTTAGGGTTATTGTTTCGTCTAGTTCTATATCAGAATCATCTAAAATAGAAATATCAACACTTGCCGAGGATGAACCCGAAGGAATATTTAATACAAACGGATTAGCGTTAGAGCCATTAAAATTAAAATCTGAAGCATCTGCATCACCAGAGGTCGTAAGCTCTACTGTAGCGTCGGAAGTTGTTGTGCCTGATAATTCAAAATTTAAAGTTATCGTTCCAGCATCTTCGTTGTAAGTTAATGTATTTGTTGCATCAAAATCTATTATTGGATTTGGAGGCAAATCATCGTTTTCTATAGTTAAAGTATGCGTAGTTTCTGTTCCTATAGATAAACCGCCATCAACTCCTGAAATTGAAAAAACTATATCTTTATCTGCACCAAAGACAGAATTATCTATAGATTGAACTTCGAAACTTGCTGAAGTCGCTCCTGCCGGAATCACCAAATCAAAATCTGAAGTTGTCTGACCTACGATTGAATAATCTGTACCAAAAACAGCATCACCAGAAGATGTTATGCTTATAATACCACCATCTGTAGTTTCTTGACTAAAAGCTATATTAATTTGGTTGCTATCTGTAGCATTTTCTTGTATCTGAGATTGCGAAACTTCAAAACCAACTACTGCTATTAAAGGGTCGTCGTTATCTATAATTGTAAACGTTAAAGCTGTATTGTCGCCTAAATTAAGATTGCCTGTTGCATTAGACAGCGTAATCGTTAAATCTTGATTTTCTTCTATAAGTTCGTCGTCAATTGGCTGTAAGCTAAACGTTGCCAGTAAGCTTTGAGCATCAATATCTAAAGTAAAAAAATCCGCACCTTGACTAGTTTCGTAATCTGTGCCGTAAACACCTCCAGATATAGTTACATCAACAGTTCCGCCACCGTGGTTAAAACTATCGACTCCAATATTAACGTTAAGACTACTTGTAGCATTCTCAATTTCTGCTAAATTTTCAAGTGAAAATTCGACAATCCCAGTTCCGTTAACTTCGTTATCATCATCCTTACAAGAAGAAACTAAAAGCAAAAGTAATGCTAGAAGTACGTATGTATTTTGTTTCATGGCTGATTTAGTTTTTGATACTGTAAAAATCCTAAAAATTTAGATTTCTATGGTTTAATAATAGTCGTATTGGGTTTGATAATTGTGAAACCTACTTTAAACCTTCGAAATTCAGGGTGTTTAGGAAAAATTTATTTATGCATTAGATGTTGTAATCCTGTAAAATTTTTATTCAAAATAGGCTCTGGGTCACCTCCTTTTACATGTCCTAAAATTCCAAAAGGACCATCGTAACCCAAATTTATGAGTTGATTAATCATCTCTTTTTCTTTATCACCGTCACCTATTGTTAAAATTTTTGGCCCTTCGGCTTTCATTCCATTTAAATTAACACACCACAAATAAGGAAGCAGATTTACAATGTTTTGTGAATAGTTTTCCAAAGTATCATGTGCATGATGAAAATTGAATACCACACCTAAGTTTTGTTTTGGTAATGCTTTTATGATACGTAATTGGTTTTCTGGTTTACCGAACCATCCACCATGGTTATAAAGCGCTATTTTACAACCTATTTTTTCGGCACGTTGCGAAAGATATTCAATCATGGCTACCGCTTGCTTTAGGGATTCTTCGTCGGTAAGCTTATCAAAATATGTCGGTTGAAAGCCAACCCAAATTTGGGTTTTTAATCCTACGTCTTTTAAGTTTTTAAAAACAACTTCTTTTTCTGGTTTTAAGGCTCCAACTTTGTCTTTGTCTTTGTCTAAGTTAATGTATAACCATACTGCTTTAATTTCTATATCTTTTTCCTTTGCGAGTTCCCACTCCAACTTCATAGTTGGTATATGCTTAGGCCGATAACCATATGCGTATTGACTGTAGCCTAAACGCTCTAACATTTCAAGTCGCTCTTTTGGTGAGCGCTCTTTAACATCAAAACCAACGATGGACCAAGGAATAAGGTTCTTTTTTCTAAATCTTATTAAGTTTTCATAATACTTAAAAAAATAGACACCGATTTTCTTCATGGCCTCGGTAACATAGTGTCCTATTGGCGGAGGATTTCTTTCAAAATAAAACTTAGAATCTTTATTCTTTTCCTGCGGAATTAAAACTACATTATCATCTGCATTTGCAATATTTTTCATGCCTTCTACCACTTTTCCATGTCCCACTTGAAACATTATATAAGGGAGTTTTGGATGCTTAAAGTCTCTACGGACTGCGCTTACTAAGTTTTTTAAATTGTCTTCGTAAGCTTCGCGTGGTTTTAGTCCTCCTTTTTTACCACTATCACTTTCGCCTTGTACCCATAGCATTCCACATAATTCATAACTATCTTTTTTAAGCTTAGACAACACACTTTTGGAGTACGATACAAATTCACTGTACAATTTTGGTTGGTTTTGCTCATTTATTAAGGTTGCCTTTTCTAAAGACCAATCTGGATTCCATGCGCCATATAAGGACATGCCACCTCTTGAACGTTTAATTAAAATAATGTCATAATCTGGATATTTTTCAGACATTTCTATACCAAAAAATAATTCTGGCCCAAAGATATAATCTGTACTAAATTTTTTCGCTGTGTGCCGTGGTGCCTTGGTAATGTCTAAAGGTTTTCCTTCTTCAAAATTATAGTAAAGGGTAACGTTTCGCTGTGCCTTTTTTAATCGTGCTTTATCAACTTCACTTAAGCCATTGGCATCTGCTCGACCATCCATATTTGATTGTCCGGTAAGTAAAAATACTTTGGTATTTTTTACTTCCATTTCTTGTGCATCACAGAAAAAAGTAATGAAGAGAAATAAAATTAGTAATCCGTGGATTTTTCTCATTCGCCTGTAATATTCGTTCTATACTCTGAGTGAAGTATATTTTTTAATTGAGATACGACCGACTCATAGTTTTTATAATTTACAACATTTTCGTTTTCTTTCTTATCGACTTTATGGTCGTAAAGCATTGATGTAATTAATGAATTGTCTTTTGGATTGATATATTCGGTATAACTAAAATCTTTCGTTTTTAATGTAAATCCATTTCCTTTTTTAATCAATACATGCGGTTTTCCACTAGCTTTAGTATCCTTTAATATTGGTACCATGCTTTGGCCATCTAATTGATTAACTGGCGCTTCAAGTTTGCACAATTCTGCGAGAGTTGGATACACATCTACCAATTCTACCAAAGCATCGGTAGTCCCATTTTCTTCAGTCAATGGATTATAAATAATCAAAGGTACTTCTGTAGAGGTATTATAATTCGTAAACTTTGCCCATTGCGTGTGCTCTTGTAAATTATAGCCATGGTCAGAAACCAACACGACAATAGTATTTTTGTCTAGATTTTGTGCTTTTAATTCTTTTAAAATTTTGCCAATTAAAGCATCTGTATAGCTTACCGTTGCATAATAACCGTGTATAAGATTAATTGCTAAACTATCCGAAACTTGTCCCTTTTTAGGAATATTAGAATAAGCTCGCATTTCTGGCCAGTTGCTAATACTCATTTTTGGAGCATTCTTAGGAATGTAATTATAATTTTCTGGTTGTTTAATTTTGTTTTTATCGTACAGATCCCAATACTTTTGAGGCGCATTAAACGGTAAGTGAGGTGCGATGAATCCGGCTGTTAAAAAAAATGGTTGTTTTGAGGTTTTTAATATTCTAATATCACGTATCACTTTTTCGGTAAGTAAACCATCAATGTAAACAGAATCATTTACTTCTGCACTTTCGTAAGCTGGACCAGTATTGGTTAATTTATACGCTTCTCTATTTTTTGGTAATTGATAGTCTTTCCAAAGCGATTGCCAATAGTCGGTTGGTGATAAACCCGAATCGTTTGTATCAAAAGCATAAGGTCGCCAAACCTCGTCCCAATCTTCTTCTCTATCATCTAAATGGTGATATATTTTTCCGTTAGAAATTGTTGTATAGCCGTTGTTTTTAAATAACTGCGGAAGCGTTATTGCTTTTGGTGTTTCCTTTTCTACAAACGTGTTATAATTTAAAAACCTATTTTTAGTTGGAAGCATACCTGTAAGCATACTTGCACGAGATGCACCGCATACTGGCACGTTACAGTATGCATTTGTAAATTTTACACCTTTCTCTGCTAAGGCATCGATGTTTGGAGAAATGATATGTTGAGCACCGTAACTCGCCAGCTCAGGACGCAAATCGTCCATATACAATAAAAGTACATTGGGCTTAGATACTTCTGCTACTGCCAGTTTCTCCTTGCATGATAAACAAAATAAAAGACAAATACCTAGCAGCCATTTACAATTATTCAGTTTCATATAATACCTCATTTATTTTGCTTTCTTTATATCCTATTCGTTGGGCAATAGCGTAAATATAGTTTCCTTTTGCTATTAGAAAAGGCTTTGTATATAATTGCCAAGGGCTATTAAAATCTAACTTATTTTGTTTTTTGTCTGAAATTAAGTAGGCTATTGAAGCGCCTTTTGTTTTAGAATGAAGTGTTACAAGTCCATCATTAATTTCAATATCTTCTATTAATGTTACAGGCTGATTATAATCTGGCCACATGGTTGCAATCATTTGATTTTCTGCTTGTACTCCAAAATCATTTCGTCCCTTCAGATGTGCTTCAAGTATTTTTTTCATTTCAGATAAAGCTGATGCATACTCTGGATTTTCAGATAGATTATTCAAATTATGTGGGTCTGCTTTTACATCGTAAAGCTCTTCTTTAGTTTTTGTATTAAACCAAATTTTCTCATTGTCATCTAACTTATTTTCAGCCTTTAAATTTAGAAAAACAGTCATCATAGGGATATTTTTTCTGTATCCAATATCTTTATATTTAGTAAGCTCAGGAAAGTCATTTCGTAAATAAAGAAACTGTTTATTGCGCACAGCTCTGATTCTATCCGTAAATTCGTCAAAACGGTCCGAGCTTGCAAAAATATACTCGCGCGGCTTCGCCTCATAAGCTCCCAAATATGCATTACCTTCCATATATTTTGGAGGTTTTATTCCAGCTAAACTAAGTATTGTTGGGGCTAAATCTACAAATGAAACCATACGGTCTGTTCGGCCAACTTTAGCATCTACCCCTTTAATAATAAGTGGAACTTTTAGTCCAGAATCATAAATTTCGCGTTTTTGTCTTGGCAAAGGACCGCCATGGTCGCTATAGAAGAAAATAATCGTATTATCGTAAAGCCCATCTTCTTTAAGCTGATTAAGTAATTGACCAACTTCGGCATCCATAAGTTCTACATTGCTATAATGCCTTGCTATGGTTTTTCGTGTCGCATCGTTGTCTGGCAAATATGGTGGCACATTTACGTCTTTTTGATTTACGGTAAGTGGTAAATCTGCTTTTTTCCATAATTGACTTTCGTGAGTTGTACCTATATTAAAAACCGAAAAAAATGGTTTGCCTTTAGGCGCATTTCGCCAATGAGCTTTAGTATTATTTTGGTCCCATGCTGTTACTGGTGGCGCAAACTGATAGTCTGTTTTTTGATTGTTGGTACAATAGTAACCAGCTTCACGCAAGTATTCTGTAAAACACTTAATCTCTTCTGGAATTACTGCCGAGTATTCCATTATATTGTTGCCATCTAAATCTATAGCTTCTGTATTTTTGGAATAAACGCGTTTTCCCCATGAGTGAATGTCTTTTCCCGTTCGCATGTGCTGCGTACCTATACTTGTTGGATACATTCCAGTTATTATAGACGACCGACTTGGACCGCAAACACCAACAACAGCAAAAGCATTTTCATAAACAATACTTTCTTTAGCTAAAGCATCCAAGTTGGGCGTTTTTGCAGTATTATCGCCATAAAAAGATAGTGTTGGACTGATATCTTCTGTAACAATCCATAGAATATTTGGCTTGTCATTAGGGATTACCTCAGGATTTGTCGCGACTTGTGACTGACATGATATGGAAAAAAAACATATGAAAACTTGTAACCAAAACTTCATATTAAAGCTCGATTTTTATAGGTGTGGCCTGTCTTGGTTTTAGTTGAAAATGCCCTTTCACCAACTTTCCATCTTGAACAAATGAATATTCGTAAGTTCCAAAAAAACCTCGACCCGAAAGTGAACCGTCTACATTAGTTGTACCAATTAAATTGGTCTTCCATTCGTCGTAGACTAAAGAGAAAAACGCCTTTCCCATAACACCTATTTGATTATTAACATCGAAGATATCTGACTTTTTACGTCCATCTTCTGTATTTCCCCAAAACAAAAATTCTGAAACACTTGGATGACTGAATGCTGCAATCATAAAATCTTTTGTGTATTGCTCGCGCACTTTTGGGTCTTGCACATCCATTGTAAATTCCGAAATACTAATTTGCTTACCGAGTGTCGCGTAAAACGATAAGATTTCAAGCACGCGTTCTGGTGGTGTTAAATCGCTACCTATGTGACTTTGTATGCCAACACCTTGTACTAATCCACCTGTGTTCTCGTCGATTCGTTTAATAAAGTCGTAATACCATTGTTGCTTTTGAGTATCCGTACCACCTTTACTTATTATCCCATATTCGTTAGTGAATCGACGCACTCTTGGTTGTTTTTTTGCTAAGGTTAAAAAAGCATTATACAAAATCTGCTCGCTACCAGTTATAGTCTGCAAATCTCTATTAGTGTAAGCTTCGTTAACTACATCCCAATGCGTAATTTTTCCTTTTGTAGCGTCTAAAATAGAATTAACGTGAGATTCAATAATCTGAGTTACTTTTTCTGGATTATCCTTGTTTTCTCGAATAGCCTTGGTTAAATAATTAAATCCTGGCCAAACCAAAACATGCCCTTTTACCGGATAGCCATCTTTTTTAAGGATATCTAAAGCTTCTAAAGTTATCTTACGATTATTTTCTTTCTGCCATTGCTTTATTTTTAAATCATTACCTAACACTAAGCTATTAAAGGCTTTTCTAAAGTTTTTATAGTCATCTGCATTCTTTACAATGTCTTCGGCAGCCATTCTTGCACCGAAAGGAAAGAGATGATTAACGAGTTTTATGTTAACATCTTTATTAGATACTGGCGTTCCGTCCTTAGTGAATTGTAAAGCAAAATTACCTTTACGTATGGCTTCTATACGCATTTTTGCATCACTGCGCCACTTAGCATCTGGCTCCATACCTGCATAGGTGATTTCTGTTTTAGGAAGCTGGGATAATTGTGTTCCTTCTGGAAAAATTTGAAACTTAATATCCTTTATTAAAAAAGCTTGCGGTCTAAAACCATATTGCATCACCAAACCTAAATCGTCTTTAGAAATATTACGGTCTGCTTGAAACGGCAGATAATAGGTTTGCCATTCGGAAGAAAAACTCTGTGTATAATCTATATTACCTTTGTAATCTTTTGTTTGCTTAAATATAATTAAAGCCTTTGCTTCCCCAGTCTCGAGGCTGGCTTTTACAGTCTTAGCTTTAAATGACAATAAGAAAAGTGTACCTTCTTTTACATTCTGTTTTTGAAGCGGTATTCTCGAAGAGCATTTCCAGATAAACTTTGGTTCTGTCTTTGTTTCAAATTGAAACATTCTATTGCCATTAGTATCCTTGGTTTTTGTAATCTCACCAAATTCTTTATTAACATTTAAGTATTCTATTTGTTCTTGGTTAACTAAATCTTTACCAGAATTTAAGATTTGGCCATATCCAAAAGCCATCAAAAAAAATAGTATTACTGTAAAACTATATTTCATTTGTCTATTATTACTTTTTCTTACCAACTTCTAAACGCTCAGGAACTAACATTTTCTTTTTCCAATCTTGTAAAAGCTTCAGTAATTCTGCTGCTTTTTCAGGTTCTTCTTCAGAAAGATTTTTTTCTTCGGAAACATCTTTTTTAAGATTGTAAAGTTCTACCTCTTTAGTCTCTAAATGTTGAATTAATTTATAATCACCAGAACGTACGGCTATCATTTTACTATCGCCAGTACTATGTGGTCTTGCCTTTTTGGATATCCAAAAAACAGACCTATCCTTCCAGTTGTCGTTATCTTTTAAAACTGAAGCATAGCTTTTTCCGTCAACACCATTTATTTTTTGACCAATAGCCAAGTCTAATAAAGTCGGGAAAACGTCCATTCCTAAAACAATGGATTCGTTATCAACTCTTGGTTTTAATTGCTTTGGCCATTTTATAAACAAAGGAACTCTTATGCCGCCTTCGTACAAATGACCTTTACCTGCTCTTAAAGGGTAATTTGTTGTTGCAAGATGGCGTTTCCATTTATAACCGTCATTGGATAGACCTCCATGGTCTGAGGAAAAGACAATAATGGTGTTGTCTTCTATGCCCATATCTTTTAAAGTGCTTAGTAAACGACCAACATTGTAGTCAACATTTTCGACCATACCAGCATAAGCCGCATCATCTTGTCGCATTTTGCGTCTGCCTTTACCTTCTTCGATGTATTCCGGTGTATCACCAAAATCAATAGATTTTAATTGCGCTTTGTTTCGGGCTTCGTCTTCTGGCTTGGCTTCAATTGGTGTATGGACTGCATAGTATGCTAAGACAGCTAAAAACGGTTTATCTTTGGGGCTGTTTTTTATAAAATCTATAGTTTCCTCAGTTAACAAATCAGAAGCATAATCGCCTTCTTTTCCATCTTTTTCTAAATCTTCAACTTGTTCCTTATGGCGTTTTCCTTTTTTGTTATAATTAAAAGGATAGAATCTACTACCAATTCCTCCCGCTCTTCCTGCTGCGTAAGTGTGGTTAAAACCAAAGTTTTCAGGACTACTTTTACCTTCTCCCAAATGCCATTTGCCAACATAAGATGTATTGTAACCTGCGTTGACAAATTGCTTAATCATATTTTTATCTTCTGGAATTGCTCCTAAGTTTCCCTTGTTTTCATTTACAGGATACATGCCCGTAATCATTCCGTAGCGCGAAGGTGTGCAACGCGGATAACTGCTGTAAGCATTTGTGAAACTGATAGAGTTTGCCGCTAGCTGGTCTATATTATCTGTGTTGTATAGTTGAGAGCCTGTAAAACTTAAATCGTGGTACCCTAAATCGTCTGTATGAATAATTAAAATATTTGGAGTTGACTTAACGCTCGTGGAATTATTCTCTTGGGCAAATACCGAAAGCGAAAAGCAAAATGAGATAAATAATACAATTTTTTTCATAAGTTTAGAACCAATTAATAATCTAGCCTAATTAGACTTTTCTTTTTTTGTTAGGTTTAATTCAGAAATTATGCCAAAAAAAGCGACAATAAACCATCGCTTTTTTTTAAACCATACTATTTCGTTAAATGTGCCTTTAATTTTGCTTTTAAGTCTTTAACGATGTTTTGATACTCAGCCTCATTAATTAAATTTTTTGTTTCTAATGGATCTTTTTCGTAATCGTAAAATTCTCTAGCTACGATGTTGTCTTCCGTATAACTATCATAACTTCTGTAGTCGTTTTTATGCCATTCGGTATATCTGTAACGTTCTGTTCTTACAGCATAGCCCATTCTTGGACCACGTCTGTACTGGTGGTGTGCGTAATCGACATCTATTGTTGTAGAAGGATTGTTGTCTAATAATGGCACAAGTGACTTTCCTTCTAATTGTGGATGCATTGGCACATTTGCCAAATCGAAAACGGTTGGAAATAAATCCACCAAATTAACAGGATGATTGGATTTCTGATTTTTCTCTACACCAGGACCAGCAAACATGAAAGGAATTCTCGTTGCTTGCTCAAAATTACTATGCTTACACCACTCGGTATGGTCTCCAAGATGAAATCCATGATCTCCCCAAAGTACAATCACCGTATTTTCTAGCTCATTTTTGCTCTCTAAGAAATCTAACAATTTACCTAGTTGAGCATCTATATAAGATACACAAGCCATGTAGCCATGTATTAATTCTTTTTGTTTTTCGATTGGCAAAGCTTCACCGACATCTATTTTATTTGGTATATCGGAGTAAGAGCGCAATTCTCCAAAATTATGAAACGCTAAGCGTGGTGTTCCCTCAGATAATTTTTGAAATTTTGCAACTTCAATATCTTCTCTCTTGTATAAATCCCAGTATTTTTTTGGAGCATTAAAAGGAAGATGTGGTCTTTGAAAACCTACAGCTTGAAACCACGGTTTACCACCATTCATCATATCTTTCATTTGCTCTATCGCCGTGTCGGCAAATACAGCGTCTTGATAGTGGTTGTCTGGCACATCTGGACCTTCACTACTCGGTTTTATTTTACTATAAATGTATTTGCTAAATTGACCATATTTCTTTTTTCCCTTTTTTAACGCTTCTTCCTTTAGCTTTTGCATTTCTGCTTTGGTCTGTGGGTCTTGATACACATTAAACATAGGATTACCTTCTGGTGAGGGCAATTGATGAGGCTTGCTCCAACTCTTACCATCGTGTCCTGGTGACGAAGAACCTTTATGATAAATTTTACCAACACCTGTGCTCTCGTAGCCTTGGGAAATTAAATATTCTGGCATTGAAACCAAATCTGGTGCTGACTTTCTAAAGTCGGTATGTAAATCCCAAACTTTCGTACGGTCTGGATTTGTACCTGTCATAACACTGGCTCTTGATGGCCCACAAACGGCATACTGTACGTGAGCATTTGCAAAAGTCATACCCATTTCTGCAAGTCTATCAAAATTTGGTGTTACCATTTGCGCTTCACCATAATTAGAAAGCAAGGGCTTTAAATCGTCAACCGCTATAAAAAGAATATTTTTTTGGGAAGTATTAGCTTGCGCTACTTGTTTAGAATTCATGCTTTTTTCTGCCTGTTGGCTTTTACATGAATTTGATAACATGGCTAATAATGACAGCGCTAAAACAATTTTAAATTTCATACTTACTCTGTTTATTATGTCTTTTAAAGAACCGTTATGTTTAGTTGGGTAACTACAAGATTGTTCCACACAACAATTCGTATTTTATGTTGTAAATATATATTTATAGCGTAAGATATAGGTTTCATCTATATCAAAATAGGTTTAGATAACGTCAGAAGGTCTAATTTAAAAGGGATTGCTCTACCCTTAAATTGAAAAAGAATTACTCGCTTTTTCAGTGATATTCGTTAGTTTATTAAGATAGAAAAACAAAAAAACTAAATTTTTATAATTAATAATTTGGTTTTTATAGGATAAAATTAAAGCAGCTCTATACCTAAACCATTGTCTCTGCAAATAATTAATAACAGACCTTTTTTGATGTTTTTTAAACTTTGATCAACTGGAGATACGTTAATTTTACTTCAATCATAAAATCTATAATTAATGAATACGATTTTTACTAGAATTACCGTCTTATTGCTAGCTATCCATTCGACAGTCCTCTGTCAAACATTACCTACGGATATAAGCTTTAACAACAACTCATGGACTGAAAGTAGTTCTGGAGTTTCGCTGACGGGAAATGAATACACCATTACTGGCGTTTCCAACGG
This sequence comes from Winogradskyella litorisediminis, assembly GCF_042675765.1. NCBI lineage: Bacteria > Pseudomonadati > Bacteroidota > Flavobacteriia > Flavobacteriales > Flavobacteriaceae > Winogradskyella > Winogradskyella litorisediminis. Next base: position 205,368 of record NZ_JBHTJL010000009.1, read on the forward strand.
AACTAGAGGCGTATATTTAGACGTACCTGTTTCTAACACATATAATATTGTATATATCACCGCAGAAATTGAAATTACAAACATTGTCTATGGTGATCGCGTTTTTAAAGCTCCTCGAGTTAAAATATACGAAGGAGGCACTTCTTCTCTTTTAATTGCAGAAAACTTGACAGAGCATCCAGAAGGAACATTTTATAAAGTTGGTGTGGCTGTAAAAAAGTATAATAATTTAGGTATAAACTCACTCAGAGTTGAGTTTGTAATGCAGAGTGCTACAGGAACTATGAAAATTAAAAATCCTGAGATAACCCATATTAAACCTGCCATGGAATTCGCATTTCCGTATGCTGTACCTGCAAACCCAACTTATACTTTAGACATCGACACTAATAGTAAACACGTTTTTAATAATGATTTGCTTTCGTCAAATTCACATTTTAGATTTTTAGAAAATCAAGGCGGATACTCATGGAGTTCTCCAGAAACACTTCAAATTATTAATGATTGGTTTCCGCAAACTAACTTTAGATTTCCAGGTGGTACAGTAGGCAATTATTACAATTGGACTACAGATAAATATCACCCACAAGGCTCTAACGGTATCACGATAAATAATCATAGTACTACCTTTGAATTTGGCTATCCTGGATATAAGGATATCTGTTTAACTACAAATGCGTCGTCTACCTTAATGTTTGATGTATTAATAGATTCGCCAACTGATTCTAAAAACAGATACCAAAGTCGATTAAATGATGGCTTGGACGTAAAATGGATTGAATTAGGAAATGAAAATTTCTTTTCTGACCAACAAGGCGGTAATGTAACTGACGTAAATTCATATATAGCTCATACTACTGATATGGTCACACAGTTAAAGATGGTAAATCCAAATGTAAAAGCAGCAGTATGTCTAGAAAAAGATTATTATTATTCTGGAAGCTGGAACGAGACTATAAAACAATATACGCAAACAGATGATTATTTTGAAGCAGCAACGTTTCATAATTACAATAATTCAAATGCCTTTTTATATAGTGGCTCAACGGTATATCGCATGATGAATTCGTATAAAATCACAGAAGAGCGTGTTGCAAAATTTGGCACAAATTTTCCAGGGAAATCTGCATTAGTTACAGAATGGGGCGTTTTATCAGATGATATCCCTGTTAATTTCACTCAAACTTTAGCTAGTGCCGATGTATTTTTAGCATTAGAAAAAGGAAATCAAGAAGGAATTGTAGAGCAAGCCGGAATTCATATGCTATGGAAAAACAACAGCTACTCAGAATCTACATTGACCTTTTTAGATGGCGGACAAATGAAATTATCTGCATTGGGTGTCATGTACTCCTCTTTGTTTGATGTATTTAAAGACAACGAGGTTTACGACGCTTACAGCTCGGGTCCAGAATTGGAGACTGGTTTAGATGGTATGTACGCTAAAGCGGTAAATACAGGAACAGAATATAAAATATTTGCAGTAAACAAATTACCGGTTGCAGCAACTTTAAATTTTAAAATTGATGGTGTTGCTTACGATGGCAACTATACTATTGAAACCTTTAGTGAAGACATTACGGCTGAATTAACGACAGCTTATGCAGATAATTCCTCACCATGGAATTCTAACACCCAAACCGCTACAGCAGGAAATTTAAATATACCTGCATATAGTATTAATATTGTTACAATCGCTAATACTTTAGGCACTGAAGACCTAACGACAACAAGCGATGTTTTAGTTTATCCAACTTTAACTGAAGGTCTGGTTAACATCAACTCAAAAACTAAAATTAATACGATTCAATTGTACAATACTCTAGGTCGTAAAGTTATGAGTATAGATTCACCGTCAGATAAAATTGATGTCTCAGCTTACAGTAATGGCCTTTATTTTTTAATTATAGAATCTAGCGACAACAAAATCACAGTTGAGAAAATCATCATAGATAAATAGCGCAACCATACTTTTTAAGAATAAAAAAACCAGAGACATTAATCTCTGGTTTTTTTATTTGAGTTATCTCGTTTTAACACTACAACAATTCAACAATTAAGCATTCTTACAGCGAATACTTGGTATATTATTAATTGCTCTTCCCTGTTAAAATATCCTGAACGGAAGTTTCGTCATCTTTCTTATCGACTATCGAGCCAAAATCCGTGTCGGTTATTTTTCTGAACTCTTCTAGAGACTTATCGTTTTTTGAATCTTTCATTAAGTCCTTTAATTGCTCCTTTAATTCCGATACAACGCTAGCGTATTGTGGATCGTTAATAACATTATTCATCTGTTGTGGGTCTTTCTCTAAATCATAAAGTTCCCAAACATCAATATTATAGTAAAAATGAGCTAAAGTATATTTTTGAGTCCTAATACCGTAATGCGGCTGAACATGGTGCCAATACGGAAACTCGTAATAATGATAATACATCGCTTGCTTCCAATCGTTCGGTGTGTCTCCTTCTAAAATAGGCACAAAACTTTCGCCTTGCATTTTCTGCGTGGTATCAATATTTGCTAATTCTAACAATGTAGGTGCAAAATCAATATTTGTTATGATGTCATTATTAACACTTTCTGGCTTAATCATTTTTGGATAACGCACCATAAATGGCATTCTTAGCGATTCTTCGTAGATAAATCTTTTATCAAAAAAACCATGCTCTCCTAAATAAAATCCTTGGTCTGAAGTTAAGACTATCACAGTATTTTCTGTCAGATTATTATCATCTAAGTATTTAAGTACTCGACCAATATTGTCATCTACAGACTTTACACAAGCCAAGTAATCTTTAATGTAAGTTTGATACCTCCATTTTTTTCCTTCTTCAGCGGTCATTCCTTCGGGTTGTACAATCTCTCCTGGTTTTGCACCATAAAATGCCCATTTAAGTTTTTCTTTTCCTTGAAGTCCTTTAGGCTCTTCAAACTTCATGTCCCGACGAGAAAAATAATCCATGGTCATTTCTGTATCTCCTGCAGTTAGTTCTCTTCCTTTATAATCGTCGTTAAAATTTGAAGGATAAGGCATTTCGATATCTTCCCAAAGCTGCTCATATTTTGTGTCTGGCTCCCAAGGTCTATGTGGTGCTTTGTATTGGAGTACCATCATAAAAGGGTCATCTTTTTTACGCTCATTTTCTAACCATTCCATGGCAAAATCTGTGCTTAAATTGGTTGAATAGCCTTCTACTTTTTTATCTTCACCATTGATGTTGTATGTCGGATTCCAGTAGTGTCCTTGTTGTCCTGCGGAATTATGATATTTAAACACATCAAAACCTTTTGGTTCTGTTCCTAAATGCCATTTTCCAAAGAGAGAGGTTTGATAGCCATTTTTCTGAAACTCTTGTGGAAAGGTCCACTGACTAGCATCGAATTTTCCACCGCTTTCGTTTTTATAATAACCGTTAAGATTGCTATAATTACCTGTTAGAATTGCAGCTCTCGATGGCCCACATATAGCATTTGTACAAAGTACGTCTTGAAACAACATGCCTTCTTTGGCAATTCTATCGATATTTGGTGTAGGCGCGATATCTTTATAAATGCCACCATAAGCGCTAATGGCTTGCGTGGTTAAATCGTCGGCCATGATGTATATAATGTTCGGTCTTTCGGTAATTACAGGTTTAGAAGATTGGTATGCAATAGCCTTACCTGTCTCCTTACAAGACACGAGTAAAACTCCACATATTAAACCCAATTTTAATAGCTTATTCATACTATTTTGCTTTATCAAGTGTTATCAATTCCGCTACAGAAATTGTTGTTGTTTTAAGTGAACTATCGGCAGACGAATTTCCAGTCATTATGGTAAAATCTCCTGGTTCTACGACAAAGTTGAAATCTTTATCGTACATCGCTAAACTCTCTGCTGTAACAGCAATATCTACTGTTTTAGTCTCTTCTGCCTTTATCGCGACACGCTTATACCCTTTTAGTTCTTTTACCGGTCTTGTGTAAGAACTAATATTATCTCTGATGTATAGTTGAACAACTTCTTCTCCATCTACATCACTGGTGTTTGTTACATCTACAGATATTGTAATTGCGTCTTCTTTATCATTGAACTGTATTTTAGAAGCTCTTGGTTCTGAAAATTCGAATTTTGAATAACTTAAACCAAAACCAAACGGGTGTAATGGCTTCTTTTTCTCTGTATTGTATTTATGAATAAAAGCCGTTGGTTTGTGATTATAAATCATTTGTAGTTGTCCTACACTTCGTGGAATGGTTAATGGTAATTTACCTGAAGGATTTACTTTACCAAATAGTATTTCTGCTGTAGCTTGGCCTGCAAATGCACCACTCTCCCAAGTATTTACAACTGCTGCTGCACGTTGCTCTAACCATGGTTCTGCAATAGGGCTACCACTGACGTAAACAACAATAACTGGCTTATTAAGCTCAAACATTTTATCTGCCAACTTCATTTGATTTCCAGATAATTTTAGAGTAGCTCTATCAATATTCTCTCCGGTAGTCTTACGTTTCCAGTCATGACGAAAAGAATTTTCTCCAAGCACTAAAACAATCATATCGGCACTACGAGCTTGTTGTTTTGCTTTTTCGATATTTTCTTGTGTAATTTCCTTAGACCTGTCACCAGAATCGAAATAATTAATTTTATAACCATTAGTCTCTCCAAGCTCTGTAATGCCTTCTAACATGGTAACGATATTCTCTTCTGGTTGAGGAGAAACCCAATCGCCTAGTGTCGTTTGGTTATTGGCATTTGGCCCAGTAATAAAAATGGTTTTGCCGTTACCATTTTCAGAAAGTGGTAATGTGTTATTTTTATTTTTTTGAAGTACTATGGATCGTCTCGATTGCTCTAAAGCATTCTCTTGGTGTGCTTTATTAAAGTTAAAATCCTTAGCTTTTTCTACTTCTACAAAAGGATTTTCAAAAAGTCCCAATTTAAATTTGGCTTCTAATATTTTACGACAGGCTTCGTCTACTCGTTGTTCTTCTACACGACCTTCGTTTACTAATTCGGTTAAAAGCGTATCGAACAAAATACCATGCATGTTCATATCCATGCCTGCATTGACTGAGAATTCTATAGATTGCTTAAAATCTTTAGCTACGTTATGCCAAAGTGCAATTCTTGAAATATCGTTCCAATCACTAACATAAAAACCATCGAAGCCCCAACGTTCTCTCATTAATTCTGTCATCATAAACTTGTCCATATGACCTGGCATTCCTGCAACTTCGTTATGTGCTGCCATTATAGAATACAAATCCGCCTCTTGAACGGCTCTTCTATAAGGCGGAAGAAAAACCTCGAATAAGGTACGTTTAGATACATCTGTTGGAGATGCATTAAGTCCATTTACAGACTGACTTCCTGCAATTAAATGTTTGGCACAGGCAATGACCTTGTCGTTTCCTGTAAAGTCATCAGTTTGTAAACCTTTTATGGTTGCCACGCCCATATTACCTACTAAAAATGGGTCTTCACCAAAGGTTTCTCCTGTTCTTCCCCAACGCGGGTCACGGAGTACATCTATGTTTGGTGTAAATGACCAATGCATACCGTTGGCTCTCATTTCGAGTGCAGTTTGTCTGCTTCCTTCTAAAATTAAATCATCAGCAAAAGTCGCAGCTTGAGAAATTGGTGATGGATAAATTGTTGAGCCACTTACAAGTCCATTTCCATGAATGGCATCAATCCCGATTAATAGGGGAATTTTTAATCGGGATTTTTGAGCCAAACTCTGTAAATAGTTTGCTTCTTCTGCAGTTACAACATGAAGAAATGAACCTATTTTACCAGCTTCTGCAAGACGGCCGACACTATCGCTACGAACGCCAGGATAGAAACCAAGGGCATCATTTTTTTCTAATTCTTCTGGTGAGATTTTTGCCTCAGCCTGTTTCATATGTTCTAAGCCAACATATTGGCACATCTGATAGATTTTCTCTTCTAATGTCATCCTAGACATTAAGTCTTCGACTCTGTCTTCAACGGATGCTGTTGCATCTAAATAAAGAGGATTTGCATCTGAATTAGCCGTTTTAGAATCGCTACAAGCAGTTAATAGTACAATGAAAAATATGAGTACTTTAATAGTAATAGTTATAGAGTTGCTATTTTTAAATTTCATTTTTATTCTTAAAAAATTAATATCCAGGGTTTTGATCAGCTTCAGAAATAGATTCGTTACTATTTATCTCATCCGAAGGTATTGGCATAAGCATATTCTTTACGCTTATTGGATAGATATAATCTCTATTTCCTAAATTTGGTTGTGTATTATGAAGGGTTATTACCTCATCTAAAAAGTATTCGTAGCCGCGTCTTCGTGTGTCGTACCAAGAATGTCCTTCGGCAAGTAATTCGTACTGGCGCTCTCTCATGATTCGCATCCTAAACTCGTCTTGTGTCATTCCGCTCCAATCGGCAGGCTCAGCTACTACTCCACTTTCTGTATTTCTAGCTCTTGCAAGCACCTCGTTAACGTACTGATAAGCATTTGTTGGCCCATTAAGTTCGTTCTCTATTTCCGCGAGCATTAAAAGAACATCTGCATACCTCAGCTTATAAAAGTTTCTTTCGGTTGTTGTACCATTGTAGCTCGGGTCTGTATATTTTCTAATACAAGCAAAACCATTGTTGTTATTGGTAATTGTTGGATATAAATTTTGACTGCTTCCGTTTGCTCTTGTATAACTTCCGTAGTAAAAAGTTGCATCCACTCTAGGGTCTTGTTCTGTATATTCATTTACGTGTTGATCAAAAACTTCTTTGTTAGGTCGTATTCTACCAAACGTATTCACATTGGGAAAAATGTTATTAGGATTAAACATTCTTATAGCATCGGAGCTTCTGCGACCACCTTCACTTGTATACTGAATCTCAAACATGGATTCCGAATTATTTTCGTTACTTATATCGAAAAGTTCTGCATAAGTACTCACTAAACTATATTTTCCAAATACTTCTATAGCTTCATTATAAGCAGATTGCCAAAGCGCAGGATTGCCATTATCTTCTCCTGCTAATTGCATATAAACTTTTGCTAAATAAGTATTAGCGACATATTTTGCTGGCCTAGATGGATTATATTCACCTAAATCCGGCAGTAATTCTTTAGCCAATTGCAAATCTGAGATTATTTGTGTGTACACTTCTTCTTTAGTGCTTCTTGGCGTATTTAAGTTATCTGAAGTTGCAGGCTCTGTTTTTAAAGGAACTCCGCCCCATAATCTTACCAAATCAAAATAAGTTATACCTCGAAGCAAATAGGCTTGACCTAACGATGTATCTCTATTGTTTAACTCAACTGCTGAGTCTTCAAGATTTTTTATGACAACATTGCAACTATTTATTGTAGAATACATGCCGCCCCACAACTGATTGATATTTATATTCGAAGGTGTTGCATTTAAGCTTGTGGCATCTACATTTGCCACTTGGCTTGACCAAAATTTACCAGACATAGGCATCATTGCGTTAAGCATGCCTGACCCATGATAGGCAAAACTTGAAAATTCGATATACATCCCAGTAACAGCAGATTCTACCGCAGATTCTGTTGTAAATATTTGTTCAGTAAAAAAATCTGTAACAGGTTCTTCTTCTAGGTAGTCTTCACAACTAATAAAAAATACTAGACTAAGAACTGTAAGAATAATGTGTTTATAATTTTTCATAATGAATATTATTAAAAGCTAAGATTTAATGATAATGAAATTGACCTTTGATTTGGAAATGAGTTCCAATCAATTCCTTGTCTACTTGGGTCGAAAGCAAAACTATTGACTTCTGGGTCGTAACCACTATAATTAGTAAGCAACCATAAATTTTGACCCGAAACGGACACATAAGCACTATCGAAGAAGTTAGTATCTTCAACTGGAATATTATACCCTAACGTGATATAGTTAAGCCTTAAAAAACTACCGTCTTCTACAATTCTGTCTGTAAATCCAGTGTTTGGCGCTAAATCGTAACCAACTCTAGGAAACGTACTATTAGGATTTTGGGGTGTCCACGCATTAACATAAGCCTCTGTTCGGATATTATCAGAATTGAAACCACCTGCATAGGCTTCTCTTAGTAAGTTTCCATTGGCGATATCATTTCCATAAACACCATTAAAAAAGAAACTTAGAGAAACTCTTTTATATTCAAGAGTTGAACCAAAACCAAAAGTAAAGTCTGGATTTGGGTCTCCTATTATTGTTCTATCAGCATCGGTAATATTACCATCTCCGTTTTGGTCTACGAGTCTTACATCACCAAGTTGTGGCGCAATTCCTTGGAAAGAAGGTGAGTTTTGTAATTGGTCGGTATCGCTGATAATTCCGTTGGTCTGAAATCCAAAGAATAATCCTGGTGCCTGACCTTCTATAAAAATATTTGCAGGTACTTTAAAGAAGGTACCTCCAGAGATACGTCTTCCAAAATAAGCACTGTAGGTTTGATTTCCGAATGGTGCTGGTGGAATTCCTAAATCTTGAATTTTATTTTTTATGAAAGAAATATTTCCATATACATTGAGATTTAAATCATCTTTTTTAATAACATCAGCAGAGAATGATAATTCAATACCTTGGTTTATAAGTGTACCTTGATTTACAAAAACTGAATCGAAACCGTTTGAAGGTCCAATCTGTCTGTTCTGTAATAAATCATTTACTTCTTTGTAAAAAACATCTCCTGTAAACGTTACTCTATCCCAAAGAGAGACATCGACTCCTGCATTGAATTGGCTAGATGTTTCCCACGTTAAGTCTGGATTAGCTAAAAACGCTGGCACTAAACCGTTTTGTGCACCATTAGAGACATCGCCATATGGCGGGAGATTAAAACCAGTCATTAATGTGTAGAATCTATAGTTAGGTATAGCTTGATTTCCTGTAAGTCCCCAACCTAATCTTAGTTTAAATTCATCTAAACTTTCAACTTTTTTAAGCCATTTTTCTTTATCTACTTTCCATGCTAATGCAACAGCTGGAAAATGACCCCAACGGTTACCTGGTGCAAAACGACTACTTCCATCTGCACGGTAAGTTGCTGTGAATAAATATTTGTTTTTTAAGGTATAATTAAATCGACCTAAAAATGATAATAAAGATTCATTCTCTCTTAATAATACTGTAGGCTGCGTTACCTGAGCGTTACCAATACCATCTGCTCTTAAATCCTTCACTGCAAATCCAGAACCCGTGTTTGCCACTTGTTTAGAAAATCTTTGGTCGACAATTACACCAACAGTCCCGTTGATGTTATGGTTTTTATTAAATCTTTTTCTAAATCGTAATGTATTATCAATGTTATATCTAAATCTCGAAAGGTTTGCAATACCAGCTTCGCCGTTAACATTAGCACCTCTAAAAATCGATGTACCGTACCAAACTTTACGCTCTTTATTTCTATAATCTGTTCCAACACGTAAGTCGTAAGTAAAAATATCTGACAGCTTGTAGTTTAAGCCTAATGAACCTAATAGTCTAATTTCTGTAGATAAATCGTCATAATCAGTAATCCAAGCTCTTGGACCATCTAAATTTTCGGTAAAATCATCTTGAAGACCAAAAAAGTTAGCACTTAAATTTAAAATTGGAGCTCCAGAAATAATTTGTCGTACAAGGTTATTATTGTTACCACCCAAATCTTCTGTTCCTTTTGAAGCTGAAAAATCTCCATAAAACGCCGAAATTTTTGTTGAAAGCTTAAGCTTATCGTTAAGCTGATTGTTTAATTTAATATTTAAGTCTACACTTTTTGTAAAAGCATTTGGTACAACTCCTTCATTTTTTACGTAACCCAATCCAAAATAGTAATCTCCCGTATCAGAACCTCCAGAAGCAGTTAATCTGTGCGTAGTTGTTATAGAACTTTTAAATGTATCGTCGCTCCAGTCCACACCTTCTAGTCTTGGGATAGTGTCTGCATTATCTATCATAAACTGCTCATTGTTTGAAAACTCAGCAAAACTTCCATCAGGATAAACATAAAAGCGTGGCGAAAAACCATTGTTTGCTTGTACGTCATTAAAATAGTTTATGTATTCTCCAGTTGATAGTACATCTATTTCGTTTACAACTTGTCCTGACCTTGTTGTGGTTGAATAATTGAACTTTGCATTACCTCTTTTACCTGTTTTAGTTGTGATAATAACCACTCCATTTGCACCTCTTGAACCATAAATAGCTGTTGCAGAAGCGTCTTTTAATATTTCAACACTAGCTATATCTCTTGGGTTTACGCCTGTAATACCATTTTGAGAAGACAAAGAACTATTTCCTCCTTGTAATGGATCGAGAACATCTTCTGTAGCAGAATCTACAATTATACCATCAATTACATATAAAGGCTCAGTATTACCTGTTAAACTATTTATACCACGTATTCTTATACTCGTTGTGGCTCCAGGCTCAAAACTATTAGCACTCACAGTTACACCCGCAGCTCTACCTTGTATTAAGTCTTGTACTGTTTGCGCTTGCGCAACAGCATCTTCTTTTGGTTTAATTTTTGAAACAGAACCTGTAACATCTTCTTTAGTGACTTGACCATAACCTATAATTACAATTTCATCTAAAGTAGCAGTGTCTTCTTCTAACTTAATTGTTAATTCTGTCTGCTTGTCTACGACTATTTCTTTTGTTTTAAAACCTATATAACTTACAACTAAGGTTGCTGGTATTTTCTCTAAGCTTAAATCGAATTTACCGTCGATATCTGTAATTTCTCCTTTTGTTGTTCCTTTTACCAAAATTGAGGCTCCTGGAAGTGGGAAATTATTATTATCTGTAACTGTTCCTTTTATAGTTGTCTGAGAAAAAGAAAATGCAGAAAACAATAATAGTGCTAGAAATATGTGTTGCTTCATGATTAATAAAGTTAATTAGGGCTAAATTATTTTTTTCTCTGATTACCTAGTTGCAAAAAGCATCATAAAAGGTTTGTTAATTGTCAAACCCATTGTAATACAAGTAAAATTGATGTTTTCGACAGTTAAAACTAAAAGAAATAGTTATCCGAAAGAAGTAGTAATTGAGGTTATTTATCCTTTTTTAGGCTATCAATAAATCCACTCGGCGTCATTCCGTAGAATTTTTTGAAGGATGTACTAAAGTATTTTGGATTGGAAAATCCAGACCTATAAGCCACTTCTTTAATACTTAAATTGCCTTTAACTAAAAGCGACTTTGCACGTTTTAATTTAGTATGAATTATAAAATCTTGAGGTGATAAATCTATAAGTGTTTTTAACTTCATATAAAGTGACGTTCTGCTCATGCCAAAACTACCAGACAAATCATGTACAGAGAAGTTTTCATTTTCGATATTTTCTATAACCTTTTCTTCTAACTGCATAAGAAAATCTTGGTCGTTTTTATTTCTGAAGATTTCTGCACTCTCAACATCACCTTGGTGAATAAACTTTTTCTTCAGTTTATTTTGCCATTTAAGGGTGTTTGTAATTTTTGCTAACAGATATTTAATATCCACTGGTTTTTCTAGATATTCTGAAATTCCTGTTTCGATACTCTCGAGCTTCTGTTCAGAATTTTGGAGTACGGTAAGCATAAAAACCGGAATATGATTAAGGCTAATATCTTCTTTTAATTTTTTGGCCATTTGCATGCCATCCATTTCTGGCATAATAAGGTCTGTTATTATAATGTTCGGGAACATGGTTGATGCCATCTCTAAACCTTCAATACCGTTTTTTGCCTCAAAAACCTGAAAATAATTTCCTAAAGTTCTAGAGAGCACATCACGCAGCTCGTCATTATCTTCAACAATTAAGATTTTACTATCGCTTAATTCTGATAATTCATCTTGGTTTGGTTCTGCTTCAATATCATTTTTAGCCACAGTATTTTCAGCGGAAACAAGACTTTTATTATAGTCTTCTTTTAAGTTTTTTATAAATACAATAAATGTTGTTCCTTTATTTTCTTGACTCGTGAAACTTATAGAACCTTCGGTTTTTTCTAATATCTTTTTTACCATCATTAGTCCTAAACCTGTACCAACACGCTGACTATTTATAACGTTTCGAGCTCTAAAATATCGCTTTAATATATGTTTTTGTTGGTCTTTAGGAATTCCTATACCGTTATCTATAACTTCAAGTTTAAATTCGCCATTGGCAGTTTTTGAAGTATTAATTTGAATTGTCCCACCTTTATGCGAATATTTTATGGCATTAGATAAGAGGTTAAGTATAATCTTATCGAAATTGTCTTTTCCGAAAAACAAAGATTCGTTCCACGTATTATTAAACTCTATTGTGATATCGTGTTCCTCTGTTAAAGGCTTAAAATTATTGATACGTTGTTGAATACTTGCAAAAACATCAATTTCTGTGATGTTGAGATTTAGATTATCTTCTGTTGTCACCTTCTGAAAGTTGAGCATCTGCTCAAAAAGAGAATTTATTCTCTTTACAGTGGTCTTTATTCTTTTTTTGCTGTCTTTTCCTGAGGAAACATCTTCGGTGACATTATCTAAAGAAGAAATTAAGATTGTAAGTGGTGTTTTTATCTCGTGCGTAATGTTATTAAAAAAGTCTATTTGCTCGTCGGCATTTTTCTTTTTAATAATTACACTTGTAAAATGTACGATGGCATATAACAAACCTATTAGTAAAAGCACATAGATGAGATAGGCTTTTTTAGTCGCCCACCAAGGCGCATTAACAGTTATTTGAATATCCCTTACATCACTAGAAACGCCATATTTATTTATGGCTTTGACTTTAAATGTATAATTTCCAGGGTTAATATTTGTGTAAGTGGCTATACTATTACTTCCGGGTTTTGACCAATCTTCGTCAAATCCGTCTAATATCCAAGAGTATTTTAATTTTGAAGACAATCGTTGCGAAACTCCTGCGAACTCTAACTCAAACGAGTTGTTATAGTGTTCTATATTAATATCATCGGTAAGATTTATATGTTTATTTAAGGGTTCTTTACCTGGAAGAATTAATTCGTTAGATAGTTTAAAAGTTTCGAAAACTAGGTTTGGCTTATAGCCTTCCATCTTAATATTTTTTGGATTAAAAGATGTCACGCCATCTACACCTCCAAACGCCAGAGTTCCGTCCTTAAATTTGTAAAAGCTCCCGTAGTTGTATTCTGTACTCGCTAGTCCGTCTTTTTTGTCGTAAACATTTATGATGGTGTCTTTTCCCTTGATATTTAAATTAACAATACCACTTGTAGTACTTGCCCAAATTTGATTGCTGTCTGAAAGTAAAACACCTTGAACCACATCTGAAGGCATTCCGTTTTCCTTTGTGATTTTTTTAACCTCCTTAGTTTCTAAATTATAAAAAACTAAGCCTTCGCCATTAGTTGCCAAAACAAGTTTGTTTTTAGACAGTTGCAACACACTGTTAATCGTCGCGTAGGCTAAAAAACTTTGGTCTGGAATAAGATTTTCTATAAGCCCAAATGTTTCTTTAGAGTGATTAATTCTATAAACACCTCGTCTTCCTGCGGCCAAAATATCGCCATTTTGTAACTCTGTTATGGATTTTATCTGCTGAATAGGATAGGTTGAAACCTGATTATCTTTAGAGAAAACGGTCAATCCTTTTTCAATACCTCCTGCCCAAATATTGCCGTTAGAATCTTTAAAAACTGCATAAGCCTTTTCTATTATATCGGCTTTTGAGTTCTTAGAAATTCTTATAGGTTTAAGATCATCAACATCAATTTTATAAAGCCCTTTATTATATGTGCCAACCCACATGTAATTAGCTCGCAAGGTCATAGCTAATACAATGGCATCATCGCTATCGTTGTTATTACCAAAATTGGTAATATGCTTCCATTTATTTGTCGATTTGTTCCAGACACTAATCCCTTTTTTGGTGCCAAACCATACATTACCTTTATTATCCTCAGCAATAGAACGTGTAAAATTGGCTAAAAGGCTATTCTTATTATTTATTTTGTGTCTAATGTTTTCGAAAATAGCATCGCTAGATTTCAGATAGTTTAAACCTCCGCCATAAGTCGCAATCCATAAAATATCTTCTTTACCATATTCGATGTCGTAAATCCCATTACTAGATATGGAAAATGGATTGTTTGGGTCTTCTGTAAAGTGTGCTATTTTTTTAAATTCAGAATTTAGTCTAAAAATACCTTCGCCGTCCGTAGCCAACAAGATTGTATTATCGCTGTCTTTTATAATATCTGTTATAGCATCTGAAAGGTCGAAATTAAATTGAATCTGAGTTGCTGAACTTGCAGTTAAATCGGTTTTGAACAACTCACCAGATTTTGTTCCAATAAATAATACATCATCAATATTAACTATACTTCTTACATTTTTAATGTCGGCGTTTATTTCATCTAAACTCCTGTCGGTATTGAAAATAAAAGCGCCTTTAGAAGTTCCAAAAACAATTTTTCTGTTAATAGATGCTAGAGCTTCGATGTTATGACCTTCTAATTTTCGATGAAGTTTTTTAGTCTCGTTATCATATTTCCATAGTCCGTTATAAGCTCCTACCCAAATATTTTTCTCTTCATCTTCAATTATAACTTCTACCAATGATGGATTGAGTTCGGATGTACTTTGCACATAATCAAATCGGTCAAAATCTTTATTGTATAGACCAACACCTTTTTCAGAACCAATCCAAACACGCTGTTTAGAATCTACAAAAATCTCCTTAATTCGATTATTTAATATTGAAGGAAGTCCTCTGTAAGAATTGTAAGTGACGTAAGATTTAGAATTATGCTTTAAAACGCCTTCTTCTGAAGCAATCCAGATATTCCCAATACTATCAGACTCAATGCCATAAGTAATACTTGGTGTTGGCGTATTTTTACCAATAAGCTGCTGAAATTCAATAGAACTTTGAGCATTAATGCTTATAATGCAAAAAAGCGTGAACAATAATGTATATCTAATAATTTTCAATCCCTATATTTGATAATAATTAAACCAAATGTAATTATTTTGAAACAAATAAGCCTCTAAAATGAAGTACACAAAGTTTACCTACATATCACTATTACTATTTTCTCTAGCTTTAATTAATTGCAAGAATCAAGAACCTTCTGAAAATCAAGACACAGAAAACAAAAACAAAGAAATTAAAGACGCTACAGAAGCAATAACACCACCAGAAGGTATGGTTCTTATTGAAGAAAAAATATTTTTAAGAGGTGCAAAATCGGGTGATGCTTATGCTATGCCCAGAGAAAAACCTGCACATATGGTAAAGGTAGATGCTTTTTTTATAGATAAAACCGAAGTGACCAATGCACAATTTAGAAAATTTGTTGATGAGACCGGTTATATAACTGTTGCAGAAAGACCGATTGATTGGGACGAAATGAAAAAAGAATTACCACCTAATACTCCAAAACCTCATGATTCTATATTACAACCAGGAAGTCTTATTTTTAATAAAAATGTTGAAGGTGTTGTAGGGATGAATAATTATTCGCAATGGTGGACTTGGAAAATTGGTGCCAATTGGAAGCATCCCGAAGGTCCAGAAAGTAGCATCGAAGGCAAAGACAATTATCCTGTTGTACATATTGCTTATGAAGATGCTCTTGCATATTGCAAATGGGCAAATAGACGCTTACCAACCGAAGCCGAATGGGAATCTGCAGCGCAAGGAAATAATACAGACAATATATATACTTGGGGCAATGAAAAAGAAGAAATAATAAACAAGGCTAATACTTGGCAAGGACAATTTCCTGTAAAAAACATTCCTAGCGATGGTTTCTCGTATTTAGCGCCTGTAAAATCTTACGAACCCAATAGTGCTGGTATTTACGATATGTTAGGGAATGTTTGGGAATGGACTAGCGATATTTATAACGAAAACTACTATATAAATATAAACAGCAATGAGGTTGTTGACAATCCAAAAGGCGCTACGTCTTACTACAATCCACAAAATCCATATCAAGTAGAAATGGTAATGAAAGGAGGCTCGTACTTATGCCATGATAGTTATTGCGCAAGTTATCGTATTTCTGCAAGGATGTCTACCAGTAAAGATTCTGGTACAGACCACTTAGGATTTAGAACGGTATTGAATTTCGCTATGTTAAAAAATAATAAGCCTTAAATCAACTTTTATAAAACAATTGTAATCTGCTATTCTAAATTAAACAATAAGAAAACCTCGTTGAAAAAATCTTGTTCTGATAGTCATAAATCAAAGGTTTAAATGACTTAAAATTAAATTTGAAGAAAATAGAGTTCGAACCGCTGATATAAATTCATTTTTAAACACAATTATCAGTGTTAATAGGGTGTCCGAAGGGCATAAAAAAAGGGACAAATCAAATAATGATGATTTGTCCCAGTTGGTACTGAAGGCGGGACTTGAACCCGCACGACCTAATGGTCATTGGATTTTAAGTCCAACGTGTCTACCAATTCCACCACTTCAGCATCTTGATTACGGAATTGTAATCAAATTTGGTATGTTATTTCTGAGCGAAAGATGGGATTTGAACCCACGACCTCCACCTTGGCAAGGTGATGCTCTACCCCTGAGCTACTTTCGCAATTTTTATAAGAACTTTCGCTGTAAAAGCGGATGCAAATTTAATCTTTTTATTAAAAATCCAAAGCCTTTTTCAAAAATAAATTAATTTTTTTTAGGCTTGCTTTTTCTTCACCAACATTCGTTTTATTTCGTTGAGCTTCATCAAAGCTTCTACTGGCGTCAACGTATCTATATCCGTATGCAATATTTCGTCTTTTATTTCTTCTAATAATGGGTCGTCTAAATTAAAAAAGCTGAGTTGTAAATCGTCCTTAAGTGATTTAACTTTATCCGTAAGCTCTTCGCTCGAGTGAGATTTTTCTAGTTTTGATAAAATCTTATTTGCTCGACGAATCACTTGCTGCGGCATACCAGCCATTTTAGCCACGTGAATACCAAAACTATGTTCGCTACCGCCTTCAACCAACTTTCGCACAAAAAGTACATTGTCTTTTAACTCCTTTACAGCAACATTAAAGTTTTTGATGCGACCAAATGTCTCAGTCATTTCATTAAGCTCGTGATAATGCGTAGCAAATAAAGTTTTTGGTTTTGCAGGATGTTCGTGCAGGTATTCACTAATTGCCCAAGCAATAGAAATACCATCGTAAGTACTTGTACCACGACCAATTTCATCGAGAAGCACCAAGCTTCGGTCCGAAATGTTATTTAAAATAGATGCTGTTTCATTCATTTCAACCATAAAAGTAGATTCACCCATAGATATATTATCACTGGCACCAACGCGCGTAAAAATCTTATCGACCAAACCAATTTTCGCTTCTTTGGCTGGCACAAAACTCCCGATTTGAGCTAACAACACAATCAACGCCGTTTGTCTTAAAATTGCCGATTTACCAGACATGTTTGGACCAGTAATCATGATAATTTGTTGTGATTCTCTATCGAGATAAACGTCGTTGGCAATATACGCTTCACCCAATGGCAATTGCTTTTCTATGACTGGATGACGACCTTCTTTTATCTCCAAAGCAAAACTGTCTTCAATTTGCGGATAGTTATAGTCATTGGCTTTTGCTAAACTTGCAAAACCACATAAACAATCGAGTTGTCCAATCAATTGCGCATTCTGTTGCACTTGTAGAATATATTGATGCATCCATTGTACCAAGTCTGAAAATAATTGTTGTTCGATGGCAAGGATACGTTCTTCCGCACCCAAAATTTTAGCCTCGTATTCTTTGAGTTCTTCCGTAATATAACGTTCGGCATTTACCAAAGTTTGCTTACGAATCCACTCTTCTGGTACTTTGTCTTTATGCGAATTTCGGACTTCAATGTAATAGCCAAACACATTGTTTGATGCTATTTTTAAAGATGTAATTCCCGTGCGCTCACTTTCGCGCTGAAGCATATTATCGAGATATTCTTTCCCAGATTTTGATAAACCTCGCAGCTCATCTAATTCTGCAGAAAAACCTTCAGCAATTGTATTACCCTTTAAAACGTTAACTGGTGCTTCTTCGTTAAGGGTTTGCTTAATTTTTTCGCGAAGCAAATCGCAATTATTCAAATTTCCACCGAGAATTCTTAAGGCTTCATTCTTGCAATTTTCAGCTAAAGATTTAATGGGAACGATTGCTTCTAATGAATTTTTTAGCTGAATGACCTCGCGCGGACTCACTTTAGTCGTTGCTATTTTCGAAATCAAACGCTCAATATCACCGATGTGCTTTATCTGATTTTGAATCTTTTGAAGTTCAGCCACATTATCCAACAAATATTGCACAACCTCGTGACGCTGCTTAATTTTATCAGCCTGCTTTAGTGGCAAAGCTAACCAACGTTTTAGCGTGCGTCCGCCCATTGCAGAAATCGTCTTATCAATAACATCAATAAGTGTTACAGCATTGTAATTGGTAGAATGGTATAGCTCCAAATTTCTGATGGTAAACTTGTCCATCCATACATAATCGTCCGTGGCGATTCTCGAAATCGTGGCAATATGCTCTAATTTATTATGTCGTGTTTCGCTTAAATAATGAAGAACGACACCAGAAGCAATAATACCTTCGTATAAATCTTCAATCCCGAAACCTTTGAGCGTTTTTGTGTTGAAATGTTTGGTTAAGGTTTCATTGGCATAATCAGCTTGAAATACCCAATCTTCCAAATAAAAGGTGTGAAAATCAGTTCCAAAAGTTTCGGAAAATTCTTTTCTGCATTTTTTTGAAATCAGCACTTCGCTCGGACTGAAATTCTGAAGTAACTTATCTATATATTCGGCATTACCTTGAGAGGTTAAAAACTCACCTGTAGATACATCTAAAAACGAAACACCGATATATTTTGTATCAAAATGTACCGCACACAAAAAATTGTTAGATTTTGAATGCAGAATATCATCATTAAGCGCAACACCTGGCGTTACCAATTCTGTAACACCACGTTTTACAATCTTTTTGGTTTGTTTTGGGTCTTCGAGCTGGTCGCAAATTGCCACACGTTCGCCAGCTTTCACCAATTTTGGCAAATAGGTATTTAATGAATGATGCGGAAAGCCAGCCAGCTCCGTTTCGCTCTCACTACCAGCGCCACGTTTGGTTAAAATAATATCTAATATTTTAGATGCTTTTACGGCATCACTACCAAAGGTTTCGTAGAAATCACCAACACGAAACAGCAATAAAGCATCAGGATACTTTGCCTTTATGGCATTGTACTGCTTCATTAACGGTGTTTCTTTTTTTGCCTTTTTAGCCAATGGATTGTTTATTTTTGCTTTAATTGTAAGATTGCTAATGTAGCTAAATAGCTTAGTTTTATAAAGCTTGAAACCGATAAGTTATCTACAAAAATGCCAAGATTTCAACATGAGAAAACTAAAAAATAGCGAATTAGACCGATTGGATGTTTCAGAATTTAAACAAGCTGAAAAGTCGCCCATAATTATAGTTCTTGACAACATCCGAAGTCTAAATAACATCGGCTCGGTATTTAGAACAAGTGATGCTTTTTTGATTGAAAAAATCTATCTCTGCGGCATCACAGCAAAACCGCCACATAACGATATTCGTAAAACCGCGCTCGGCAGCACCGAAACCGTAGATTGGAAATATGCCAAAAACACCATGGATGTTATTGAAAAACTAAAAGAAAATAACGTAAAAATCTGTTCTATTGAGCAAGCCGAAAACGCCACAATGCTCAACGATTTTTCACCTCAACCAGAAACCAAATATGCTTTTGTTTTTGGCAACGAAGTTAAAGGCGTAGCACAAAATGTTGTAGACGTGAGTGATGTAGTTATTGAAATTCCACAATTTGGCACCAAGCATTCTTTGAATATTTCGGTGAGTTGTGGTGTCGTGGTTTGGGATGTGTTTTCGAAATTAAAAAAACAGCTCATCTAAATCTTCCCAAAGGGAAGACTTTGCTCCGCTATTCTCATTAATATATTGAATATTAAATTATAAACTTTGAATCGTCCGAAGAAACCTTGGCCAACAAAAGCCGTAATGCAGCAAATCTACAAGCAGCAGCTTTGGGGAACTGATGGTTCTGATTTCTATTCTGGTGAAGGTTCTCATGAGGAACAAATTACCAAACCTTATATCGAAACGGTTCTCAATTTTTTAAAATCTCATGACAAAAAATTGACCGTTTGCGATTTGGGTTGTGGTGATTTTAATATTGGATGTCATTTGGTTAATTACTCCAAACACTATTTTGCCATTGACATTGTTGACGAATTAATTGAACGAAACAAACAACTTTTTAAAGCTGAAAACTTAGAATTTCATTGCCTTGATATTTCTAAAGACGACTTACCAAAAGCAGATTGTATCATTCTGCGACAAGTGCTCCAGCATTTATCTAATACTGAAATTCAGAATATTTTAATTAAGCTTTCAAACTTTAAGTACATCATCTTAACGGAGCATATTCCTATTGGTAATTTTATTCCAAACAAAGATAAAATTGCTAGTCAAGGCATCAGACTAAAACAACATAGTGGCGTTGATATTTTGGCAGAGCCTTTTAATTTCAAGGTTAAATCTAGCAAGGTTTTGAATGAAGTTGTTTTGAGTGAAAAGGATGGTCGGATTGTGACTACGCTTTTTATTCTTTGATGAGATTCTGAAACACACTTCGACCGAGCTCAGTGGAACAGTTCAGAATGACAATATTACTTAATCGGAATCCAAATCTCTTCGGCATTCACTTCATTCATCGGACTGTAACTCGGTGGTAAACGCTCAAAATGTGGTCGATTATCTAGCTCAAATTCAGAATTTGGTAACCAAGTGGAATGGATGTATTTCCAGTGTTTTATAAAATCAGGAATCGACCCTTTAAAGTCAATCACTAAATAGTTTCCTACGTTTATTGTTAAACTTTGCATGCCTTGTGGCACATCATCTAAATGCAATACTTCAACACCAATCCATTTTTCAAACGTTTCGGTTGGGTTGAATTTTGAAAAATCGAAGTGTTTATAATTCTGAAGTGATAACGTGTAATCGTCTTTTCTATTAGAAATTTCTCCTAATCTTGGCATAAATTGTTTGGCCAATTGCGGGGTTACCCGACTGATGTTTTGAAAATTAGCTTCAGCACTTAGACCAACAACAAAAATATCTTCAGATTTAACTATTCTATGCTTCATCATTTATCTGATTTAAAATCCATAAATAATCTTCACGATTTTTTACAAAATCACGTTCAGAAATATCAATGATTTTTACGTTTAAATCTGTTTGAGATTTCAAGAATTCTAAGTATCCAGAATTAATTTTCTCAAGGTATTCGTCTTTAATATCGCTCTCGTATTTACGTCCGCGTTTTTTTATGTTTTTTTGAAGTCTTTCGGTATTCTGGTAGAGATAGACGTACAAATCTGGCTTAGCAATATCCTTATATACTTGATAAAATAATTTTCGGTATAAGCGAAACTCGTCTTCTGGCAACGTTACTTTGGAGAAAATGAGTGATTTGTTCACATCATAATCACTCACCATAAAATCTTTAAATAAATCGAGCTGCGATAAATCGTCACTTATTTGCTGATACCTATCCGCCAAAAAAGACATTTCTAAGGTAAAGGCGTATCGTTCTGGTTCTTTGTAAAATTTGGGCAAGAATGGGTTATCTGCAAAACGTTCTAAAATTAATTTTGCATTAAAATCGTTTGAAATTTTATTAGCCAAACTTGTTTTTCCAGCACCAATATTTCCCTCAATAGCTATATAATTATAATTGCCAAATGTGTAAGATTTTCTTGGATTTTTTAGCCAAATGTTTACAGATTCAATTTCAGATTTATCTTCGCAATGTTCAAAAATTACTTCAAGCTTCTGATTTAATACGGGATGTTCAAAATCTTTAAGAATATCTAATAATGGCTGAAGTACAAATTTTCTATTCTGAATTTCGGGATGTGGTATTACTAGACTTTTATCATCAATAATCACATCCTCGTAAAACAAAATATCTAAATCTATCTCTCTAGATTGATAACCACTTGTAGTTTTTTTGTTTCGTCCTAAATCCTTTTCGATAGTTTGTAAAACCTTTAAAAGCGATTTTGGTTTTAGCTCTGTTTCTACAAGTATACACGCATTATAAAAGGCATCACCATTAAATCCTAAAGCGGGTGTCTCATAGACTTTTGATAGTTTTTTTACCGCACCAACACGCTTAAAAATAGCATTCACAGCAGTTTGCAGGTACTCTAACCTATTGCCTTTGTTGCTGCCGAGCGCTATATAAACTAATTTTAATGGTTTCATTGAATGCCCAAAATAACTAAAAGAAATATGAAAAGATTATCTTTACTTCAACTATTTATTAACGATTTTTAATGCAGTTAAAAGACAAGCTTCTTGCACAACGCATCTACCTTTTTTTAGGTGCCTTATTTATTACCTCATTGGTAGTTTCAAATCTAATTTTTCAGAAGTTTTTTTACTGGTATCCTGTAGATATTGAAATTTTTGGGTCGAAATTATTTGAGATTTCTGTTGGAATTTTACCGTATCCCATTACCTTTTTAATTACAGATTTAATTAGTGAGATTTACGGAAAAAAGCGAGCTAATGATGTTGTAGTTGCTGGAATTTTTGCTTCACTTTTTTCTGTAGGTATTATTTTAGTGGCCGACTATGTACCCGCTTTAGAAAAATCACCGCTCAACGACAGTACCTTTAATAACGTTTTTAGCAAAACAATTGTAGCTGTTGGTTCAAGTATGTTTGCTTACCTCTTTGCACAGTTTATAGATATTAAAATTTACCACTTCTGGAAAAATCTTACCAAAGGCAAACATTTGTGGTTGCGTAATAATTTTAGCACGTGGCTCTCGCAGTTTGTAGATACCTTATCAATAATCACCTTGCTTTGTTATTTTAAGGTTTTACCATGGTCGAGCTTTCAAGGTTTACTTATTAGCGGGTTTTTATTTAAAGTACTTGTTGCCTTTTTAGATACACCATTTTTATATTTAGGAGTGTATCTCTTCCGCAAGCGTTTTAAACTTAGCGTTAATGAGGAAATAAATCTCGCATAAGCGCAAAAACAAATCCTAAATTCTTCCTAATCTTGTGGTGCAAATAGCGTATTGGTGCTAATTTTTCGTACTATACTATAGCTACTGATATCAAATCAAAAAATAAAATGAAAAAAATATTCAAAATACTTGGCATTTTAGTTGCCATATTTCTCGTAATACTTATTAGTGTTCCGTTTTTTTTAGAATCTAAAATAGATGCGATTGTACAAAATTATGCTGACGAAAATCTTAATGCAAAATTGAGTTTTGATGATGTTAACCTAAGTTTAATTTCTAGTTTTCCACAAGCAAAAGTATCTGTTAAAGGCCTTAAAATTGAAACCTTAGCGCCTTTTGAAGATGAGACTCTCGCATTGGCTAAAAACATTTCATTTGAGATGCCTTTAGCCGAGCTATTTAATGACGCCAACGAGCCATTAACTGTTAATGAAATTATTGCAGACGAACTTTTATTGACCTTAAAAACCAATGCCTCGGGTAATGTTAATTACGATATTGTAAAACCCTCAGAAGTAACAGAAGGTAATAGTGAAGCCAACGCTTTTAGCTTTGATATAGAACATTACGAAATTAATAAAGGTGCACTAACATATATCGATGAAGGTACAAATACCAATGTTTATGTCACTGAAATTAACCATACTGGAAACGGAATTTTTTCTGGCGGAACATCCGAGTTAGATACTGAATCCGAAGCCAATATTACGCTCTCTATTGACAATATAGAGTATTTAAGCAACAACAGTATAAAATTAGATGCACTTATAGATTTGGACCTGGAGCAAAGCAAATACACCTTCAAAGAAAACAAAGGTTTTATAAATCAACTACCTATTGAATTTCAAGGTTATATTCAGCAAGTTGAAAAAGGACAAAACATAGATTTAACGTTCAAAAATCCTGAATCTTCATTTAAATCCTTTTTGGCAATTATCCCTAAAACGTATGCTAAAAATATTGAAAACGTAAACACAACGGGAGATTTTACCTTAAATGGAAAAATTAAAGGTTTGGTTTCAGACGAAACCATTCCAACGTTGGATTTTAAAATCAACTCTAATAACGCGTCATTTAAATATCCAGACTTACCTAAAAAAGTTGATAATATAATTATTGATGCATCCGTAATAAATACTACTGGAAATCTTGACGATACGTACATTGACATTAACACACTCAATTTTAAAATAGACCAAGACGTATTTAGGTCTGAAGCGCATATTAAAAATTTAACCAAAAATATTTATGTCGATGCCAACTTAGATGGCGTACTTAACCTTGCCAATCTAACAAAGGCTTATCCTGTTGAATTAGAAAATGAACTAAGTGGAATTTTAAAAGGAAAGCTAAATACTGCTTTTGATATGAATGCGATTGAAACCAACGCGTATCAACGCATCAAAAACACTGGAAACGTTTCAATTGAAAATTTTATATTCTCGTCTGAAGACATTGTAAATCCACTTCAGATTAATATTGCAAATTTAAGTTTTAATCCAGGTACAGTAACACTCCAAAAGTTTGATGCATTGACTGGCGAAAGTGATATTTCCGCCACAGGAACAATCAATAATCTTTTAGGCTTTCTTCTGAGTGATAAAAAACTGACAGGAAATTTCAACGTTTTTTCAAATAAATTCAAAGTTGCAGATTTTATGGTTGAAGATGAAGCTGCTGCTTCAACTTCTAACAAAACAACATCAAAAGGCACATCACTAAAAATTCCTGAATTTCTAGATGCTACAATTACAGCAAAAGCAAACACTGTAGTTTATGACAATTTGAATCTAAAAAATGTAACAGGAAAACTTCTAATAAGAAACCAGATTGCCAATTTAGCAGATATGACCACCGATGTTTTTAATGGTAAGTTAGGGTTGTCTGGTAATATTTCTACCGCAGAAGACAAACCGAAATTTGATATGGTTTTGGCAATTAATCAATTTGATATTGCTCAATCTTTTGAGGAGTTAGAAATGCTTAAAGCCATTGCTCCAATTGCAAAAGTATTGCAAGGTAAATTAACTAGCAGTATTACGTTAAACGGGTTGCTAGACGAAAGTTTTTCTCCAGATTTAAGCACAATTGCTGGTAATGCTTTGGCAGAATTGGCCACTATAAATATTTCTGAATCGCAAAGCAAAATCCTTCAGGGCTTAGATAGTAAACTCGATTTTATAGATTTTAGTAAGCTTGATTTAAAAGATTTAAAAACAAGACTGAGCTTTAATAATGGACAAGTAGACGTAAAGCCATTTACTATAAATTATAAAGATATACCTATTGAAATATCAGGATCACATAGCTTTTCGAACACGGTAAATTACAATTTAACCCTGCAAGTGCCTGCAAAATATTTAGGAAGTGATGTTAATCGTTTAATAGGAAAGATAAATGATACTGAAGTGAATAAGATTTCAATTCCTGTTACTGCTAATGTAACAGGAACGTTTGCGAGCCCTAATGTGTCAACAGACCTTACAAGCGGTGTAAAAAATTTAACAGCACAATTGGTGGAAATTCAGAAGCAAAAATTAATTGATAAAGGCACTGATAAAGTTTCGGGCCTATTAGATAATATTTTGGGCGGAAAAGATAAGACACCAACTATAGATTCTACAAAAGTTGATTCAACCAAAACAAATCCAAAAAACAACGTTAAAGAAGGTGTGAAAAATATTTTAGGCGGAATTCTAAAAAATCGTAAAAAAGACAAAGATTCGACCAAAAACTGATGATTTCAGTCTAATTTTGATTTAAAATCGTTAAAAAGTGCCAATTTTTTGGATTTCTCAATAATTGCGTTATGTTATTAGAACGTATAATTCTAAAAACAAACTATGAGGCAATTAAAGATTACCAAGCAAGTAACAAACAGACAAGACAAATCATTAGACAAATACTTAAACGATATAAGTAAACTTCCAATGATTACAGCAGATGAGGAAGTAGAACTTGCACAAAAAATTAGAAGTGGTAGTCAAGAAGCCTTAGATAAGTTAACAAAAGCTAACTTAAGGTTTGTGGTTTCTGTAGCAAAACAATACCAAAACCAAGGTTTAAAATTAACCGATTTAATCAACGAAGGTAATGCCGGTTTAGTGAAAGCTGCCAAACGCTTTGATGAAACACGTGGTTTTAAATTCATCTCGTATGCTGTTTGGTGGATTAGACAATCTATATTGCAAGCATTAGCCGAACAATCTCGTATCGTAAGATTACCGGTAAATAAAATTGGGACAATTAATAAAATGCGTAAAGCATTTGCATATTTAGAACAACTCCATCAAAGACCACCAAATGCTGAAGAAATTGCTAGAGAACTAGATGTTAGCGTTAGAGAAGTAAAAAGCTCTATGAAAAATTCTGGGCGTCATTTATCAATGGATGCGCCGCTTGGACAAGAAGAAGATTTTAGTTTGTACGATGTAATGTCTCAAAAAGAATCGCCTCAGCCAGATAAAAATTTAATGGCAGAATCTCTAAACACAGAGATTGAGCGTGCTTTGAGCACACTACCAGAAAAAGAAAGTCAAGTTATAAAATTAAGCTACGGTATTGGAGAAAAACACCCTATGACCTTAGAAGAAATAGGACAAATTTTTGATTTGACCAGAGAACGTATTCGTCAAATAAGAGAAAAAGGCATTAGAAGACTACGTAAAACGAGCAAAAACAAAGTACTAAGAACCTATTTAGGATAATACTGTAGTTTTGAACAAAAAATATTCAAAAAAATTAGATAATTTAAAAATTGTATTATCTTTGCACACTCTTTAGTAAAATAGACAATACAATATTACAAGATATGATTAAGATAGAAATCAAAGAAGGCGAAAACATAGAAAGAGCTCTTAAGCGTTACAAGCGTAAGCACAGAAACGTGCAGATTATGCAGAATCTTAGAGAGTCTCGTTATTTTACTAAACCTTCAGTAAAAAGAAGACGCGAAATTCAAAAAGCTGAATACATTCAGAGTTTAAGAGACGCTGAAAACGTTTAATTTTTTTGATATATAAATATAAAAGCGACCAAATCTGGTCGCTTTTTTTATGCCCAAAAATTAAATTAGCTTTAAAAAAAATTGGGATGCATTTCTATGAGTATAATTTTTAAACTTTACCATCCACTTATTTTTTATATAAAAATTTTGAATTTTCTCAAGAGTTGATAATATTATTTTTGAGTTTTACGAGAAAAGACTTTTTATTTAACTCATCTAAATAGTTTTATTTACTGCCCCTTATTTTTGATTAATTTTACATTGTTTATTTATCAACCAACTCTACTTCAATGGCAAATCTTCTAAAAAGAATTAGTAATAGATATTTAAGAATTCAAATTGGGCGAACGCCACAACAAAATTTATTTTACGGATTTTTAACTTACATACTTGTCGGTTCTTTTTTACTGAGTTTACCATTTCTGCAAAAAACTTCACCTTCAATTTTAGACAATATTTTTATAGCGACTTCCGCGGTTTCAACAACTGGATTAGTCACCATTAGTGTGTTTGACACGTATAATATGGGCGGTCAATTTATAGTGATGTTATTGTTTCAAATTGGTGGTATTGGTTATTTAACCTTTACCACTTTTATGTTGTTATCCACCACACGACGTATAACACGCTGGCATAAAAGCATTTTAAGTTCTGAATTTACCTTACCCGTAACCATAAAAATTAAAGACTTTTTAAAATCTGTGATTCTATTTACTTTAATCATGGAAATTATCGGTACCATTTTATTTTTTATTGCTTTTAAGATGAATGGAATGGCAACTGGCGAAGCACTCTGGAATGCCCTTTTTCACAGTATCAGTGCTTTTTGTACTGCTGGTTTTAGTCTATTCAATTCAGGATTTACAGAGTATGTAGATGATGGCTTTATAAATTTTATAATTTCATTTTTAGCCATTTGTGGCTCATTAGGTTTTATTGTAGTTACCGATTTTGTGCTTTGGTTTAAAAACAAAAAACATAAACTGAGTTTTACCACTAAAATTATATTGGTCGGGTTTTTAATATTATTGTCTTTCGGATTCTCGTTTTTCTACTTCTTTGAGCCAACGGTAGCTAGCTTAGATGGTGCTTCGCGAAGTTATGCTGCGTTTTTTCAAGCCATGACAGCTATGACAACAGTTGGTTTTAATACCGTTGATTTTGGTGCTTTTGCAATGCCTATGCTAGTAGCTACAGTATTCTTAATGTACATTGGTGCATCTCCATCTGGTACTGCAGGTGGTATGAAAATTACAACGCTTACCGCTGTATTGGCAATTATGAAAAGCAGATTACGTGGTAGCAAGCGCATTACATTCTTTGGAAGAAAAATTCCGTTTGAGCGTTTATATATTGCTACCTCATCATTTATATTTTACACTTCAATTATATTTTTAGGCGTTTTTATCCTCACTTTTACAGAAGGGTTTAATCTTGAAAGTATAATTTTTGAAGTGGCTTCTGCACTAGGAACCGTTGGTCTCAGCATGGGAATTACTGGCGATTTATCCTCTATTGGTAAGATTGTAATAATACTATTGATGTTTATTGGTCGCTTAGGTGTGTTGACGTTTGGCTTAGCTATTTGGTCTAAACAAGCTTCTAAAGAAGGTGAAGAAACTTATCTAGAAGATGATATTGCAGTTTAGAAAAAATAATTTACACCTTATCTTGAATACAACGAAGGAAACTAATTTAAACAGAAAGTTCAACGACTAAACCTTCATTGGCTCTAATATTAAAAACCGTATTATCTTCAAAAATAAAATACTGCCCTTTTATACCTACTAATTTTCCGCTGTATTGCCCATCTTTTTTTAAGTTTAAACTTTTTGGTTTTTCAGGATATTGGTTAACAGGAAAATGCAGATGTGTTTCTTCATTACTTTCAATATAATAATCCAAAGCTTCCGCAGGAATGTACAATTTTAGTTTTTCGCGCCATTCTTTAAGATTTTCATCTTCTATATCGTTCTTCAACATTTTGCGCCAGTTGGTTTTATCGGCTACGTAATCTTTGAGTGCAACTTCTGTAATGCCAGCCAAATAACGGTTGGGCACCTCAACAATTTCAATGGCTTCGTGAGCTCCTTGGTCTATCCAACGTGTTGGCACTTGAGTTTTTCTGGTTACACCAACTTTTACGTTGCTTGAGTTTGCCAAATAAACAATATGCGGTTGCAGTTGCACCTTTTTTTCGTATTCTAAATCACGATCTTCTTTACCTAAATGCGCAGTACTTAACTCTGGTCGCATAATCCAATCTCCTGCATTTGGCATATCAAAAAAGCAACTTTTACAAAACCCTTGACGGTAAATTTCTTTGTTTAAATGGCAGTTAAGGCACTCTTCGCCTACAAACTTTAAGCTTATGTCTTTATCTATCATTTGGTTAACATGAATGAAATCATTTTTAAACACCAAATAATACTGAATTGGGTCTTGAAATTCGGTTTGCATTTTGGTAAGTACACCCGTGTAAATCATAATATATTTTTATTAATTTTAGCAAGTAAAAGCAACCAACTTTTAGCTAACGCCATTTAACGGTTAAAGATAACTAATCCATGCCAATTCCTATTGTAAATTCTATTGCTTCGTGGTTTTTAAAAAAACGATTTCATCAGATTGAGTTATTTTTAAAATACCCACACGAGGTACAGAATGAGCTACTTTTTTCTTTATTAAAAATGGCAAAAAATACTGAAGTAGGAAAACAATACGACTTTGCATCTATAAAATCTTATCGAGAATTTAATGAGCGTTTACCTGTTGTAAATTACGAAGCTGTGCAACCACAAATTGAACGTGCTCGTCGAGGTGAGCATAATATTTTTTGGCCTGAACCTATAAAATGGTTTGCAAAGTCTAGCGGAACAACAAGCGCAAAAAGTAAGTTTATTCCCGTGAGTACATCGGCCTTAGAAGATTGCCACTACGCCGCGAGTAAGGATTTATTATGCATGTATTTAAATAATAATCCAGAATCGCAATTATTTACGGGGAAAAGTTTAAGACTCGGCGGAAGCAAAGAATTATACGAAGAAAACGGAACAGTTTTCGGCGATTTATCTGCTATTTTAATTGATAATATGCCATTTTGGGCAGAATTCAGTAGTACACCAAGCAGTAAAGTGTCTTTAATGAGCGAATGGGAAACCAAAATGAAAGCCATTGTTGACGAAACAATAAACGAGAAGGTAACAAGTTTAGCTGGTGTGCCATCTTGGATGTTGGTGTTACTTAACAATATTCTCGACCAAACAGGAAAAGATAATTTATTTGAAATTTGGCCGAATCTGGAAGTTTACTTTCATGGTGGAGTAAGTTTTAATCCTTATATAGAACAGTATCGCGCCATTTTACCAAAGCCATCATTTAAATTCTACGAAATATATAATGCATCCGAAGGTTTTTTTGCCATTCAAGACCAAAACAATAGTGGCGACTTATTATTGATGCTCGACTACGGTATTTTCTATGAATTTATACCAATGGATACTTACGGAAGTGAAAGTCAAAAAGTAATTCCGCTAAGCGAAGTAGAACTTAATAAAAATTACGCAGTAATTATAACCACAAATTCTGGTTTATGGCGTTACAAGATTGGCGATACGGTGCGTTTTGTAAGCTTAAATCCATACCGAATTAAAGTTTCTGGTCGTACCAAACATCATATTAACGCTTTTGGCGAAGAGCTAATTATTGAAAACGCCGAAGACGCACTTAAGAAAGTTTGCAAACTCACTGGAGCTGAGATTGTAGATTATACAGCTGCACCCATTTTTATGCAAGGTAAAGAAAAGGGCGCACACGAATGGCTGATAGAATTTAAAAAAGCACCTGAAAATTTTAATCAATTTTCTGAAGCTTTTGACAATGCCTTACAATCTCTTAATTCTGATTACGAAGCCAAACGTTACAATAATATGACGTTAAACCAACCAACAATTCATCAAGCGCGACCAAATTTGTTTTACGATTGGTTAAAACAGAATGATAAGTTGGGTGGCCAACATAAAGTACCAAGATTATCTAACTCAAGAGATTATTTGGATGAGTTGTTGAGTTTGAATA
This sequence comes from Winogradskyella litorisediminis, assembly GCF_042675765.1. NCBI lineage: Bacteria > Pseudomonadati > Bacteroidota > Flavobacteriia > Flavobacteriales > Flavobacteriaceae > Winogradskyella > Winogradskyella litorisediminis. The sequence continues at coordinate 236,501 of NZ_JBHTJL010000009.1, forward strand.
GTTGAATTTACCACAAGAACAAAAAACCCATAAATTTCTTTATGGGTTTTTAATTTTATTATCGCTTTCAAATCTAAGACACTGCCTTTAACTTCTTTAAAGTAGATTTAGACAATTTATCTTCAGCGTAAGATTTTGTGACTTCTAATTTTTTATCATCTGAGCCTGGCAAATGAAACATAGCATCGGTTAATATTTCCTCACAAAGTGAGCGTAAACCTCGTGCACCTAATTTGTACTCAATTGCCTTTTCTACAATAAATTCTAAAGCGTCGTCTGTGATACTTAAGTCGATATCATCCATTTCAAACAACTTTTTATATTGTTTTACTATCGCATTTTTTGGCTCCGTTAAAATAGCTCTTAGCGTTTTTGCATCTAATGGATCCATATGCGTTAAAACTGGTAAACGACCAATAATTTCTGGTATCAGTCCAAAATCTTTTAAATCTTTTGGTATAATGTATTGTAAAATATTGCTGTTGTCTATATTATCATCAGAATTTATAGAACTATAACCAATGGCTTGCATATTTAAACGCTTTGTAATAACACGCTCAATCCCATCAAAAGCACCACCAGCTATAAATAAAATATGCTCGGTGTTTACTTCAATAAATTTTTGGTCTGGATGCTTACGACCACCTTTTGGCGGAACATTTACAACGGTACCTTCAAGTAATTTCAATAAAGCTTGTTGCACACCTTCACCAGAAACATCTCTTGTAATAGATGGATTATCGCCTTTTCGAGCAATTTTATCAATTTCGTCAATAAAAACGATACCTTTTTCGGCTTTCTCAAGATTGTAATCTGCTGCTTGCAAAAGTCTTGTCAGGATACTTTCAACGTCTTCACCAACATAACCTGCTTCTGTTAAAACAGTTGCATCGACAATAGCTAAAGGCACGTTGAGCATACGTGCTACTGTTTTTGCCATCAATGTCTTACCTGTCCCTGTTTGCCCAACCATGATAATGTTACTCTTCTGAATCTCAATATCATCATCAGTTGGTGGTTGTAATAAACGCTTATAATGATTATAAACCGCTACAGACATTACGCGTTTGGTATATTCTTGTCCAATAATGTATTGGTCTAAAAAAGCTTTTATTTCTTTTGGCTTTTTTAACATCAATTCGGCACTCAACTCAGCGTTTGTTCCTTGCTTGGACTCTTCTATAACAATACCATTGGCTTGCGTGATACATCTATCGCAAATATGTGCATCTAAACCAGCAATTAATAAATTTGTTTCTGGCTTTTTTCGTCCACAAAAACTACATTCTAATTCTTCCTTTGCCATTATTTAAGTTTGAAGTTGAAGGTTTTTAGCTTGAAGCCTTTATACTTTCAACCATAATTTTATAATCTTTAAAATATCTTTCGAATTAAATTTTAAAACCGAAGTTTAATTATTTGTCGAAAGAAAACACATTTACTTTCTACCTAACACTTCGTCAATCATTCCGTACTCTAAAGCTTCATCAGACTTCATCCAATAGTCACGGTCAGAATCTTTTTCAACTTTCTCGTAGCTATTTCCTGAATGACTGGCAATGATGTTGTATAATTCTTCTTTTACCTTGAGCGTTTCTTTTACAGCAATCTCCATATCTTTTACTTGACCTTGCGTACCACTCATTGGCTGATGAATCATCACTCTTGAGTGTTTTAATGCAGAACGTTTTCCTTTTTCACCTGCACATAACAATACGGCTGCCATAGATGCTGCAATACCTGTACAAATTGTAGCTACATCTGGTTTTACAAACTGCATAGTATCATAAATACCTAAACCTGCATAGACCGAACCTCCAGGAGAATTGATATAAATCTGAATATCTTTCGACGCATCTACACTCTGTAAAAAGAGTAATTGCGCTTGAATAATATTTGCAACTTGGTCATTAACGCCAGTACCTAAAAATATAATACGGTCCATCATTAAACGCGAAAACACATCCATTGCCACAGCATTCATTTGACGCTCTTCAATAATATTTGGCGTTAAATTAGTTGGATACATGCTTTGCATGATTTTGCTATAATAATTAGGATTTACACCTTGGTCTTGGGTTGCAAACTTTTCGAATTCTTTTCCGTAGTTCATATTCTAATCTTGTCTTTGAATTAATACTTTTATTGTTCTTTAATCATCTTGCCTATTTAATATAAGAGACCCAGATTCAATTTCTGGGTAACAAAATTTTGAAAGCAAAATTTTATCATCAAAAAGGCGTAAAATCTTTCGAAATTACGCCTTAAAGATACAATTTTAATTGCAGTTTATTTAGCTGTAAAATTCTTTTACAAAATCATCATAAGTAATCTCTTTTGTTTTGAGATTAGCTTCGTTCTTGTATAATTCTAAAAGCTTTTGGCTCATAAGCTGCTCTGATAAACGTTTTACTTCATCTTTATTTGATAAAATACGAGCTGCAATATCTTCCAATTCTTTTTCTGTTGGGTTCATTTGACCAAACTGTGCCATTTGCCCTTTTATCATTTGTATGGCGTATGCTTTTAAATCTTCAAACTGCACTTGCAATTTGTGGTCTGTGATTAGTTTACCTTCTATTAATTGGTAACGCATACTTTTTTCAGACTTCTCGTATTCTTCTTTAGCTTGCTCCTCAGACATTGGCTCTTCACCTGCGGTTTGCATCCATTTTTGAAGAAATTCTGCTGGTAAATCAAACTTTGTGCTTTCTACCAAATACTCAGTTACATCATTTAATAACTTTTGGTCACCTTGCTGTGCAAATTGCTTTTCAGAATCTTCTTTTATTTTTTGTTTTAATTCGGTAACAGATGTTACGACATCTTTTCCAAATAATTTATCGAATAGCTCTTGGTCTAAATCTGCTAATTCGCGCTCGTTAATTTCAGAAACTTCAAAAGTTACTTCAACATTTAAGTCGTGAGCATCATCGTGAGATACCTTTAAGTATGTCATCAAATCATGAGCGTCTTCGAATAAATTTTTAGTTTTAACTGTAATGAAGTCACCAACTTTAGCCCCAACAAATTTCTTAAGATTTGTTTTTCCTTTTATTTTACTAACCTCAAAGGTTGCTACATTATCAATGCCTGCTTCTTCGTTAGTGAACTTTCCTGTCACTTCAGAATTTTCAGTCACCTCGTTTTGAGAAACGATTTTACCATATTGCTTACGGATTGTTTCAACTTGGTTGTCTATCATTTTATCGTCTGCAACGATATTATAATGCGTGATGGCTTTTTTACCTTTAAGCTTTACATCGAATTCTGGAGCAAGACCTAATTCAAATTCGAAAGAAAACGCATCTGCATCCCAATCTAAATCGTCTTGAGCTTTTGGTAACGGATTACCTAAAACGTCAAGCTTTTCTTCAACTAAATACTTACCAAGAGCATCTTGTAATAATTTATTGACCTCATCTACCAAAACGGCTTTTCCGTATTGCTTTTTAACCATTCCCATTGGCACGTGCCCTTTTCTAAAACCTGGGATGTTTGCAGATTTACGATAATCTGATAAGATTTTTTCTACTTTATCGCTGTAATCTTCTTTAGCGATATCTACTTTAACAACTGCGTTTAACGCATCAATGTTTTCTCTTGTAATATTCATTGTAATACAATCTAAAATTGGGCTGCAAAAGTACATATTTTTTTGCAACCCAACAATAGTTTTAAGGTATTGATTTTTAGCTCTTTTTAGCGTCGGAGAACACTGCTTGAAGTATCGATTGTAAAATAGATAGTAATATACTAAATAGCAACGCCGTCCAAAAACTAGATACTGCAAATCCATCAATTAATTTATCGGCGAGTAGAATTATTAATGCATTAATGACCAGCAAAAATAATCCTAACGTTATTAAGGTGACTGGCAAAGTTAATACCACTAAAATTGGTTTAACCAAAAGATTTAAAATTGAAAGCACAACAGCTACAATAATGGCACCAACATAGCCATCTACAGCAACGCCGCTTAAAAAATGTGCTAATACAAAAACCGCGAAAGCGTTAATGAGTAAACGGATGATTAAATTCATAATGAAAGATTTTTAATTAGTTGTTTAAAGTTACGTTTTTTTGAAGACAACAATATCTTGATATTCATTTCTATCTTCTACTTCATTTTGTCCTCTCCAAAAGCCATCAACAATAGTAACCAATTCTAAATTAGCCTCGGTAATCATGCTTTTTAATTTGGTTTTATGAATTGTGATATTTCCTGAAACTACATTAGGATTCATTAAACGGTAATCTTTAAATTTATGCGGAAAATTGAAATCTTTTTGTATCGAAATATGCGCTTCATCCGTTTCATCAAAAAGAAAAAATGTTGAAAAACAATAGCCGCCAGATTTTAAAACACGATAAATTTGATGAAGGTAATGTTGAATTTCATCAATAGTCATATGCGTAAACAAGGACACTGAAAACACTTTATTAAAAGACGCATCTTCATAAGGAAATTGAAATTCCGTCGCTTTTAAGGTCGACGTGTTATACAAATCATTAAAAAGCGGAACGTATTTAAAATTGAAATTCGGGAAATCCTTTCCCAACCGATTATTACACCAATCGACACCTTGTTTTACGACATCGAAACCATCGTAAGAACCATTTTGATTGATATATGTTGAAAGCGCTATGGCTGAACGTCCAACGCCGCTTCCAATATCTAAAACTTTATCGTCTGGCTGAAGGTCTATGTATTGCTTTAAATGTTGTAGATGTAATTCGCCTTGCTTAATGTATTCGGTTGCGCTTGCTGGCGAACCTGTATAAATATCGCCACGAGATGGTACATATTTATGTGTTTTTCCTAAAAATTTATCTCTTAAATCGGCAGGAAAATAGTATAATTTGCGAATTAAAAATCGCTGATTAGATGATAAACCATACCAAAAATCTCTTAAAAACTGTGGTCTAGACATAATCTATTCATCTAAAAATTGAACAACAAAATCAAAGAATTCTTGAGGATTCTCAGCATGTAACCAATGACCTGCATTGCTTACTGTTTTAATATTGGCATCTGTAAAGTGGCGATTGATTAAACCTTCGTCTGTTGGACCAATGTATTCGGATCTATCTCCGCGTAGAAATAATGTTGGTTTTGAAAAAGTGGCATGTATTGGTAGAGCTTCACCAACTTCGGAAACTTCTGCTTTTAAAATAGGAAGATTAATACGTAATCCTAATTTTCCTTTTTCTACCCAATATAAATTTTTCAATAAAAACATACGTGTTCCAATTTCTGAAACATAGTTTGATAATGCTTTATCGGCTTCGCCTCTAGTTTTTATTTCTGAAAAATCTAACTGAGATAAGCCTTCTAAAATAGCATCATGATGCACAGGATAATATCGTGGTGAAATATCTGCAACAATTAATTTTTCAACCAAATCCGGATATTTTGCAGCAAATAACATTGCCGTTTTTCCACCCATAGAATGACCTAATAATACGATATTTTCAAGTTGATGCTCGTCGCAATAATTTTTTAAATCTTCAGCTAAAACATCATAATCAAATTCATCAGAATGAAAACTACGTCCGTGATTGCGCTGATCTACCAAATGGATTTGATAATCCAACTCTGAAAACTGACGCGCCAAAGTTTTCCAATTGTCGCCCATACCTAAAAACCCATGGAGTATAACAAATGGCTTACCGTTACCGATGATGTTGCTGTGTAGAATCATGATAATCTATGCAAATACATTTGAATAACATTTTCAATTCCCATGTACAAACTTTCAGAAATTAAGGCATGACCAATAGAGACTTCTAAAAGACCTTCAATATTATTTTTAAAAAATTTAATATTATCTAATGACAAATCGTGTCCTGCATTAACACCTAAAGCCAATTGATTGGCAAGTTTTGCACAATCTGCATAAGGTTTTATGGCATCTTCATTGCCTAGTGAATACTCGTGGGCAAAAGCTTCGGTATATAATTCTATACGGTCTGTTCCTGTGTGTTTTGCTCCTTCAATTTGTTTTAAATCCGGGTCAACAAAAATCGAAGTTCTGATGTTGTTTCTCTTAAATTCCGAAATAACTTCAACCAAAAAGTCTTTATGCTTTATAGTATCCCAACCTGCATTTGAGGTTATGGCATCGACACTATCTGGCACCAAGGTGACTTGTGTTGGCTTGGTTTCTAATACCAAATCTATAAACTTTGGTATAGGATTGCCCTCAATATTATATTCGGTATGTACGACAGATACTAAATCTCGAGCATCCTGATATCGAATATGACGCTCATCTGGTCTTGGATGTATTGTGACGCCTTCAGCTCCAAAACGCTGTACATCTTTTGCAAAATTGACCACATTTGGCACATCGCCACCACGACTATTTCTTAAGGTTGCAATTTTATTAATATTAACACTGAGTTTTGTCATTTCTCTTTGGTTTTAAAGACAAAAATACAAAGTAGAACACGCAAATTCTGTTTATTTTTAATTAATTTGCAGAACCTTATAAATTGATTTATGCAACTACAAGATTATATAATTAACGATATTAAACCTTTACAAATCACAGATACTATTGGTGATTTACAGCAGTTGTTTAATCAATTAACCTATTCTCACATTCCTATAAAAAACGGTGATGTGTATTTGGGTTGTATTCCAGAAACAGATGCGCATTGTTTTGAAGCTAAAAAATTAATTTCGGATTGTAGTTATACTGCTGAAGGTTTTTATGTTAGAAGCACTACCAATTGGTTAGATGTTTTAGAAGCATTTGCACAAAACAACAGTAACATTATGCCTATTTTAAGTCCTGAAAATAAGTATTTGGGCTACTATGAGCTTAATGATATTATTCACTTGTTTAACGAAACACCTTTCTTTTCTGAGCCTGGCGGAATTTTGATTGTTGAAAAAGGACTTCAGGATTATTCGTTTAGTGAAATTAGCCAAATTGTTGAATCTAACAACGCAAAGCTATTAGGCGCTTTTATTTCGAAAACCGAAAACGATTTAGCGCAAATTACCTTAAAAATTGGCAATACCAGCCTTAATGATGTGACGCAAACTTTTAGACGTTACAGCTACAATATTATTGCAGGTCATGAGGACGACACATATTTAAAAAGTTTAAAAGATCGCTCAAAGTATTTAGACAAATATTTAAATATGTAAACTATGAAAGTTGCTATTTATGGTCAGAGTTTTGAAAATGAGAAAAACAACGAAGCATTTGTGCTTTTAGTTGAGCATCTCAGTGCTCATAAAGCTGAAATATTTGTAGAAGAGCAATTTTTAAAACTTCAAAAGCCTAAGTATCATAATGACTGGTCATTAGGCATTTTTTCTAGCTTAGATAACAGTTATGATTTATTAATCAGTATCGGCGGCGATGGTACTATTTTAAGAGCTGTTACTTATGTGCGAGATTTAAACATTAAAATAGTTGGGATTAATACGGGAAGGCTAGGATTTTTAGCAACGATACAAACCAATGAGATTGCAGATGCACTAAATGATGTGTTTGATGGAAGTTATACTATTAGTGAGCGTTCTTTATTATCTGTCGAAGTAGATTCTGAAAATGAAGAACTTAAACAGACCAATTTTGCACTAAATGAAATCACCATAAGCCGAAAGAACACAACTTCAATGATTACTGTAAAAACCCATTTAGATGATGAGTACTTAACCTCTTATTGGGCAGACGGATTAATTTTAGCAACACCAACAGGCTCTACAGGATATTCTTTAAGTTGTGGCGGACCAGTTATTTCGCCAGATGCTGGAAGTTTTGTTTTAACTCCTATCGCACCACATAATTTAAATGCACGACCACTTGTGATTCCTGATAAAACTTCGGTAAAATTAAATGTTAGCGGTCGCGAAAATCAATTTCTATTATCTCTAGATTCTCGGATTATAACTTTATCGAACACCGAAACCGTAAAAATTAAAAAAGCCCCTTTTCATATAAAGATGGTTGAGCTACATAATGAAAGTTTTATTGACACACTCCGAAAAAAAATGCTTTGGGGAGAAGATAGACGCAATTAGGCAATAAATCCTTACAAATACTGTTTTCTGTAAGACAATTTGTATCAAATTGTTATAGAGTAATCTTAATTGTTATATTTGCAAACTTTTAAAAATTTATGAGGTATTTACTGGTATTTTTTTTAGGTCTATTAAGTAGTCAAATCAGCAGTGCCCAAATCTATGAGTTTGGCATTTTTGCTGGTGGAAGTAATTTTGTGGGAGATGTAGGTTCAACAAGTTATATTTCGCCAAATCAATTGGCTTTAGGCGGCTTGGTAAAATGGAATCGCAGTCCTAGACATGCCTTTAGAGCATCAATAACATATACCAATTTAAAAGTAGAAGACAGCAAATCTGATGACCCAAGACGCATACAGCGTGGATATGGTTTTAAGAACGGATTATTAGAAGCGTCTTTAGGAATGGAATTTACTTTTTTTGACTGGAATTTGCATGATTTAACCTCAAAAGGCACACCTTATCTATATACTGGAGTTTCAGTTGCAAGGCATGAGAATTTTTATTTCGACAATAGTGGTACTCTCACACAAGAAAATACAGCGAGTTGGGCTTACGGCATTCCTATAGTTTTAGGGTATAAATATGTTATAAGTCCGCATTTGATATTAGGAGCCGAAGTTGGTGCTAGATATACGTTTTCAGATGAATTAGACGGTAGCGTACCAGATGCCAGCTTTAGAGAGCAATTTAGTTTTGGCAATACCAACAGTAACGATTGGTATGTGTTCTCTGGTTTTACACTGACTTATACTTTTGGCCGAAAACCCTGTTACTGCGATTTTTAGACATGAAATTAAAAGACCAAATAGACTCAACAAACTTACCGCACCATATTGCTATAATTATGGATGGCAATGGTCGTTGGGCAAAAAAACAAGGTCTTATGCGAGTACTTGGTCATGAAAGTGGCACAAAATCGGTTAGAGAAACTGTTGAAGCTTGTGCCGAGCTAGGTGTTAAACATTTAACACTTTACGCCTTTTCTACCGAAAATTGGAAACGACCAAAATTAGAGGTACAAACCCTAATGAAACTTCTAGTAAAATCGTTAAAAAAAGAAATTAAAACACTTCAAGATAACGGTATAAGACTAACAGCCATAGGAAGCTTAAAAGATTTGCCAGAAAAGGCGTTTAAAGAGCTTCAGTATGTTATTGAAGAAACAAAAAATAACGACAGAATGACGTTGACATTAGCACTTAGCTACGGCTCACGAGAAGAGTTAGTAAATGTTGTTAAAGAGTTAGCGTTTAAAGTTAAAAATAATATAATTTCAGCCGAAAGTATTGACGAATCAATTATTAATAAGCATCTTTACACGCAAGATTTACCAGACGTAGATTTACTAATTCGTACTAGTGGAGAACAACGAATTAGTAATTTTTTATTGTGGCAAATTGCCTATGCTGAATTATATTTTACAGACGTTTTGTGGCCAGATTTTAAGAAAGAACATCTTATTAAAGCCATACAAAACTATCAAAAAAGAGAACGAAGATTTGGAAAAACAAGCGAACAGCTTACTTAAAAGCATAAACTCAAAAGCATTGAAACACATTTACGTTTTATTTGTAATTCTATTAATATCATTCCCTCAAGATACATTTGGGCAAAATGGAGATAAATACACTATTAACGACATTGTCGTTACCGGTAATACGTCATTTAATGCAAGTACAATAATTACTTACTCACGTCTTAAAAAAGGGCAAGAAGTTTATATTGGTGGCGAAAAGATTGGAGAAGCCGTAACTAAACTTTGGAAATCAAATCTATTTAGTTCAATTGATATTTACTTTACTAACATTACTGAAGATAATAAAGTAGATGTAGAAATAAATCTTTCAGACTTGCCAGAATTAAATGAAGTCCGTATAGAAGGTGTCAAAAAAGGAAAGAAAGAAGAAATTATTGATGAAAATAATCTAAAGCCTAAAGTAAAGGTTACAGAAAATTTAGTCAACACTACAAAAAACTATCTTACAAACAAATACAAGAAAAAGGGATTTTTAAATACTAAAGTAAGTGTTCTTACTTCCGAAGTACAAAACGATTCTGTTGAAAAACAACGTGTCAATATGTTTGTAAATATTGATAAAGGCAATAAAGTAAAAATTAAATCTATTTCTTTTAATGGTAACGAAAAGCTTAAAGACAAAAAGCTTAGAAAGGCCATGAAAAACACTAAGCAAAAAAGCTTGAGTCCACTTCGTTTACTAAAGCGATCAAAATACGTTGAAGAAGATTATAAAGAAGATTTAGTAAGCTTAATAGACAAGTACAAAGAGAATGGATATCGAGATGCGCGCGTTATAAAAGATTCAATTATATACATTGATGACAAAACGATAAGCTTAGTTATCGATGTTGAGGAAGGTGAAAAATATACGTTCGGAAAAATAGATTTTGTTGGTAATACCGTTTATACAGATGAATTTTTATCTCAAATTTTGCGCATAGAAGAAGGAGACACCTACAACGGTGTCGAATTAAAAAAACGTATTGCTAATGATGAAAAACCAGATGGTTTAGACATTACTAACGTCTATCAAAATACAGGTTACATGTTTTCTACTATAAATCCTGTAGAGGTTAGTGCAGATGGTAATGTTATTGATTTAGAAATTAGAATTACTGAAGGTAAACCAGCATATTTTAATAGCGTTAGCGTAAAAGGAAACGACATTACGAACGACCATGTTATCTATAGAGAAATACGAACTCGCCCAGGCGAACTTTATAGTAGAGCAAACATTATTAGAACAATTAGAGAACTCGGTCAATTAGGTTTCTTTAATGCGCAGGCCATAGTACCAGATATTAAAAACCCTAATCCAGTTGATGGAACATTGGATATAGAATATACGGTCGAAGAGCAAGGTTCTAGCCAAATTGAACTACAAGGTGGTTACGGTGGTGGCGGTTTTATCGGTACTTTAGGTTTGTCTTTTAATAACTTCTCATTAAAAAATATCTTTAATGGCGAAGCTTACAAACCTGTTCCTCGTGGTGACGGACAGAGCTTAGCATTACGTTTGCAGGCAAGTCAATTTTTTCAAACTTATAGTTTTTCATTTAGCGAGCCTTGGTTAGGTGGCAAAAAACCTTTTCAACTTTCTACTTCTATTTCGCACTCAAGACAATTTTTATTTGACCCGCAAACAAGACGAGCAGACAGAAGTAGACGATTTAATATTACAGGTATTACTTTTGGACTTTCAACACGTTTAAAAGAACCAGACGATTATTTCTTACTATCGCAAGCGTTGAGTTTCCAACACTACGATTTACAAAACTATAATACAGGTTTATTTACCTTTGGTGACGGTTCATCTAACAACTTATCATATACAATTGGTTTAACCAGAAACAACACCTATAACGACCCAATATATCCTACAGGTGGTTCTAATTTTGCTGTTTCGGCTAAACTATCTTTGCCTTATTCATTATTTAATGGTGTAGATTATGGTGCCTTAAGAGAGGAACGTGAAAATCCTAATACTACCCAAGAGCGTATTGCAGAAATTGACCAAGAGCGTTTTAAATGGTTAGAATTTTATAAAGTAAAATTCAAAGCCGATTGGTATGCAGAAGTTGCTAAAAAATTGGTTTTACGTCCAAGTATTGAGTTTGGTTTCTTAGGAGCCTACAACAATGATAGAGGTGTAATTCCTTTTGAGCGTTTCTTTTTAGGTGGTGACGGTCTAGGAAACTTTGCATTAGATGGTAGAGAAGTAATACAGTTAAGAGGTTACCCTAACCAATCATTGTCTTCTCAAGATGGTGGTTCTATTTATAACAAGTTTTCATTAGAATTAAGATATCCTATAACGCTTGGTCAAGGTGCAAAAATTTATGCATTATCATTTGTTGAAGGTGGTTCTTCTGTAAATAGTTTTAGAGATTTTAATCCATTTAACTTACAGCGCTCTGCAGGTTTAGGAGTTAGAATATTTATGCCAGCCTTTGGTTTATTAGGTATAGATTTTGGTCACGGATTTGACCCGTTACCAGGCTTATCACAAAAAAATGGTTGGGAAACACACTTCATAATTGGTCAACAATTTTAAGTTTGGCACGATATTTTCTAATTGCATAATAACATTTCATAGTGGTGTTAAAATTTTTAAGAATATATTTCGTTTATTTGAAGTAATAGTACCAATTAATTATGGCAATTTTCAAAACATCGAAACTTAAAATATTAAAAAACAATCACATGAAATTTAAAGTTCTTTTCTTATTGGCAATAGCAGGTCTAATGAGTTTTGGCAGTCATGCGCAACGTGTCAATGGTGCACGTATAGGATATATTGATACTGAATATATTTTAGAAAACGTACCAGACTACCAAGCAGCATCTGCACAATTAGATACTAAACTCACAAAATGGAAATCTGAAATAGAAAAACAGCTTGCAGATATTGAAATCAAGAAAAAAGCTTTAGAAAACGAAAAAGTTCTGTTAACGAAAGAACTATACGAAGAGCGTCTAGAAGACATTTCTTTTGAAGAGGCGGAAGTTTTAGATTATCAACAAAAACGTTTTGGACCAGGTGGCGATATGATTATACAACGCACTCAATTAATGCAGCCTGTACAGGATCAAATTTGGGCTGCTGTTAAAGAGATTGCAGAAAACAAAAAATATGATTTTGTCTTTGATAAAAATGCAGATTTTTTAATGCTTTACTCTGCAGAGCGTTTTGATATAAGTGAACAAGTTTTACGTATCATCACAAGAGCTTCTACAAGAGAGCAAGCAAAAAATAAACGTGAACGTAGAGAGTTAGAAAAAGAAGAAGCAGTACCAGAAATCGATGATTCAAAAGATGCGCGTGCACAAGCATTAGAAGAAAGAAAAGCACAACGCGAAGCAGATTTAGAACAAAGAAGACTCGATCGCGAAAAAGCTTTAGAAGAAAGAAGACAAAAACAAATAGAAGCTCGAGAAGCAAAGAAAAAAGAAGCTGAAGCGAGACGACAAAAAGTATTAGAGGCTCGTAAAAAGAAAAATAATCCTAAGGAAGAGACCCAAAAAACAGCAGACTCTACAGCAAGTAAAACTGCAAAACTTGGAGAGAAAACCAAAGCTGGCGTCAAGACAGATTCGACAAAAACTAAAACAAGAGAAGAGCTTTTAGAAGAAAAGCGAAACAAAGCCGCAAAAGCAAGAGAAGAACGAAAAAAAGAATTAGAGGAGCGAAAGAAAAAAATACTAGAGCAACGCAAAAAAGCAAGAGAAGAACGTTTAGAGCAATTGCGCAAAAACGACTCTATTAGAAAAGCGAATGCCAAAAAGAAAGATGACAATTAAACAAAAAAAGAAAAACACGTAAACACTAAATTAAAAATGAGAAATTTTAAAACATTACTATTAGCTGTATTATTTTTGGGCGGAATTAGCATGGTACAAGCGCAATCTAAAGTTGCACATGTAGATACGCAAGAAATTGTAAAAACATACCCTGCTTACTTAAGCGCAGCTGCTGAAGCTGAAAAAGCTGGAGAAACTGCCGCAAAATCAACTGCAACTAAATCTAGAGCTCAGTACGATGATATGGTTAAGGCATTTGAGACTAAAGCACAGCAATATGCTAAGGAAGGAAATACGCAAACACAAGCTGTTAACGAAGCGCGTCAGAAAGAATTAGAGCAAATGAAGCAAGCTATTTATCAAGAAGAGCAGCGCATTCAGCAAAATATTCAACAAAGTGTACAAGAGGCACAAATTGCTAAAATTGCACCAGTACAAAAAAAGATAAAAGACGCTATAAATGCAGTAGCTAAAACTTTAGGATACGATTACATTCTTGAAAAAGGTACGCTTATCGTAGCTAACGGAAAAGACATTACTGCTGACGTGAAGAAGCAATTGGGTTATTAATTGATAACTCTATAAAATAATATCTAAAAGCCGCTTTTTTAAAAGCGGCTTTTTATTTTTGTAAGTATGAGTAAACACCCTATTGGCATATTTGATTCAGGAATTGGCGGCACATCTATTTTTAAAGAGATACGTGCCCTTTTGCCTAATGAAGAAATTATCTACCTAGCCGATAGTAAAAATGCACCATATGGTAATAAGTCTGAAGAAAACATTATTCAATTAAGTATTAAAAACACTGAATTACTTCTTAAAAAAAACTGCAAAATCATTGTTGTGGCTTGTAATACAGCAACTACCAATGCTATAGATTATCTTCGAAAAAATTATAAAATTCCATTTATTGGGATTGAGCCAGCCATTAAACCTGCATCGTTACTAAGTGCATCAAAAGCAATTGGTATTTTAGCAACAAAAGGTACTTTAAGCAGCGCTTTGTTTCACAAAACTTCAGACCTATATGCTAAAAATGTTACTGTAGTTGAACGTATTGGTGAAGGTTTGGTCCCTTTAATTGAAGCAGGAAAACAAAATTCTGATGAGATTAAAAAACTATTGATTGGCTATATTGAACCTATGTTGAAAGCTAATATCGACTATTTGGTTTTAGGTTGTACGCATTATCCATATCTCATTCCGCAATTAAAAGAAATTCTTCCTAGTCATGTGAAAATTATAGATTCAGGATTAGCGGTAGCCAAACAAACTGAAGCCGTTTTAAAGGCGAATGATTTATTAAATAAAGAAAAGACAAATGGCTTTGTTCAGTTTTACACTAATAGTGATGTAGACATACTAAAAACGTTTGTAGAAGATTCTTTTGAAGTAAATTATTTAGATTTTTAAAAAATGCTGAAACGATAGGAAATAGTATTACAATTATTCCTTAAACCAACTCGAATATTCCACATAGTTATCTGCAATTCTATTGATTTCGCCCGAAATTAATTCTTTACTAATATCCTTCACCTTTTTGGCAGGAATACCTGCATAAATACTACCAGATTCTACAATAGTATTTTTTGTAACCACAGCGCCAGCAGCAATAATGCTATTAGATTCTACAATACAATCGTCCATAACAATACTTCCCATACCAACAAGTACATTATCTTTAATAGTACAACCATGAACAATAGCATTATGCCCAATAGACACATTATTACCAATGGTTGTTGGTGATTTTTGAAACGTTGCGTGTATCACAGCTCCATCTTGAATATTTACCTTATCTCCTATTTTAATGAAATGTACATCACCACGAAGTACCGCATTAAACCAAACACTACATTGTTTTCCTATTGAAACTTCGCCGACAATAGTTGCATTCTCTGCGATATAACAATCATCTGAAATTTGTGGCGACTTTCCTCTTACTGACTTTATAATTGGCATTATTTCAGGTTTAATTTTATTTAAAATAAGCTAACAAATCTGATTTTTTTGAAGCTGAAACCATGATTTCTTTTCCATTACTCAATACAATACTTCCGCCTTTTCCTTTTAGATATTTTACAATTTCATCAACATTGACTAGGTAGCTTTTATGGACTCTAGCAAAGTTTGCCTCGGATAAAGCGTCTTCAGTATATTTTAATGTTTTACTAATGAGTCGTTTTTTATTGTCTTTTAAATAAATCTCGGTATAATTATCATCTGCTTTACAATACAAAATGTTTTTAGTTTCTAAAACCTCAAAACCATTTTGCTGCGGAATTGTAATTTTACCTTCAACGCTATTGGTCTTTGTTACTAATACTTGGTCTTGCAATGCATCTTCTTTTGCATATATTTCCGAGACATAATCGACTGCTTTTATTAATTCATCAATAGAAATTGGTTTCATTAAGTAATAAGATGCATGCGCATTTAGGGCATCCATAGCATAATGGTTATACGCCGTTACAAATATGGTCTGAAAATCGATATCGCCAACTTTCTCCAATAAATCAAAAGCATTTCCATAAGGCATTTCTACATCTAAAAACACAACATCTAAATCATTATTTCGGATTAAAACTAAAGCTTCGTTTACGTTTTCGGCTTCGCCAACCACATTGATTGTTGGGCAATATTTAGAGAGGTAATTTTTTAAAATATCTCGGCTTGTTTTTTCGTCTTCGACGATTATGGCATTTAGTTTCATCTGTTTATTTTTTATTTCATCTTTAATTGTCAGATGGAATTCGCCACTAATCATTTCTGTAAGAAATCGAAGTAATCATTATGGCTCATTTCATAATTAATCTTTCTTTAAAGTGACCTCAACTTTTGTCCCAACATCTTCGGCATTTTGATAATCGCTAATTGTTACATCAACTTTATCTTTGTACATATCGTTTAGGATTTTTATTCGTTTTTTAATATTACTTAAGCCTTTAGAATTGTGTTTCTTTTGATTGTCTGTTTTTAGAGATTTTGAACGTTCTCTACCAACACCATCATCAATAATAGCAATAGAAATTTCGTTTTCAGACTTCTTTTTAATTTCAATTTTTAAAATTCCTTTTTCAGATTTATACCGCAATCCATGCCAGACAGCATTTTCAATGTACGGTTGTAATAGCATTGGCGGAATTTCGTAGTCTTCAACATTTATAGATTCGTCTATTATAATGGAATAATCAAATTTATCCTTAAATCTAAAGTGTTCTAATTTTGTATATAATTCTAACAATTCGATTTCTTTTTGAAGCGGAATAAAATCTTCTTCGCTATTTTCTAGAACAGCACGCATTAGAAACGAAAAGTCGGATAAATATTTATTAGCTGTACGCTCATCATTTAATGCTATAAAGCTATTTACGGAGTTTAGAGCGTTGAAAATAAAATGTGGGTTCATTTGACTGCGCAATGATTTTAACGCCAGTAAATTGTTTGCTAAGCGTTGCTGCTTGATGTATTTGTACATAAAATATGCAGCGATTAAAAGCAATGCCAATCCGCCAATTAGTGAGTATATAATTATCTCCTGATTTTTTGTGCGTATCTCGGCTATTTCATAATTACGCTGATTTAGCTCACGGTCGTTTTCTAAACTTTTTACGCGCAGTCTACTTTCTTCTATACTTCTTGCCAATCTTGATGATTGCGTAATTTGTTGTTGTTTGCGAATGTAAAGCGAATCTACTGTAACCATAAATTCTTCAAAAGCAATTTTTGCTTTATCAAACTCTCCTAAGTTTTTATAGATGTCTACTTTGCGTCGTTGCGCATCTTTTTTTACCTCTAAATCTTCTCGTTTATCAGCTTCTTCAATACTTTCATCATAGTACAAAATGGCATCTTCAAATCTACCTTGTTTAGTTAAAGCATCGCCAATTTTATAATTTTGCTTTTGTGGTGTTATTGGGCTGCTGTTTTCAACCACAGAATCTTTTTCGATTTGTTTAACTTCTTCAACAACCTGTTTTCTTAATTGTATTTCTCCTTCGTAGTTTTTGTTTTCGCTATTAAATTCTGC
This sequence comes from Winogradskyella litorisediminis, assembly GCF_042675765.1. Taxonomy (NCBI): domain Bacteria; kingdom Pseudomonadati; phylum Bacteroidota; class Flavobacteriia; order Flavobacteriales; family Flavobacteriaceae; genus Winogradskyella; species Winogradskyella litorisediminis. Next base: position 253,901 of record NZ_JBHTJL010000009.1, read on the forward strand.
GACCTTTACCTTTTCTTCGACACCTCTTTTTTTACTCTGTCGTTCTGCAAGATTTAAAGAATTATTAAATAACTTTTTAGCTTTTTGTACATCACCGCCAGCATTATATGCTTGTGCTAGTTTGGAATTTAAATCGGTTACTTTTGCTTGAATATTTGTAGTCTTGGCAACAGACAATCCATCTTCGTAATTTGTAATAGCACGTTTTTGATTTTTTAGCTTCAAATAAACATCTCCTAAAGTCTCGTAATATTCTATTTTCTGGTAATTATTGAGATTTGTTTCGGCGATATTTTGTAATGTATTTAAAGCATTTTGGTATTGTCCATCAGCTAAAAATGCTTTTGCTAATTTTAGTTTTGTAGCATTTGCATTAACATTTTGAAGTGCTATGCGGTAATTGGCAATGGCTAAATCGTATTGATTTAAATGCATGTATAAATCGGCTAACGTTAAATAAGCTTCAGCATTTTGAGATTGAGATGTACTTTTTTCTAACGCATCTGTAATAAATTGCACACTACGTTCTGCATCGGTCTTTAAATATGTGTCAGCAGAATCTATGAGTTGATTAAATTCAATTATATTTTGTTTGCGTAAATATTTTGAGGATGGCTGTGGCTTCTGCTGCTCTACTTCTATTAAGAGTCTGTCGTCACTTTTTATAGTATGATAAACAGTTTGAAACTCTTTATGACTTATCATTAATTGGTCGCCAATTTTTACATTGATTTTAAAATTGCCATCATATCCTGTTACGGTGTATTTGCCTCCATTGACTTGTATTGATGCTTTTGCAATTGGTTCATAGGTTTCTGCTTCTCTTACAGAACCGCGTACCGTAAAATATTCAGGTTGATTACTGTTGTTTTGACAGTTACCTTCAGTATTATTTGTTATTAAAAACAGTGATATAAATATGAATCTAAAAATGGTTTGCACAGAAATACGTCCTAATTTTTAATAAACTTACTGCCTTTATACGACTTTAAAAAATCAGAAATTAGATTTATAGATATCATTAAGTCTTAAAAAGGGCATTATACTCATTAAAATATACCATACACTCATTGAAACAGTAAACTAAAACAGTCTGGTTTTTTTATAAGAAAAGTTTAGCAGCTATAAAAAAAGCCTCAACTTTAAGTTGAGGCTTGTTGTATTAGTTAATTGCAGGGCAATTACATTCGTATTTTTCTCTTCGACAATTAAAGTTATATCCTAAAGTTAATTGATGAAAACCACCATTATTAAAATTAATTGTATTGGCTTGGTAAGAGTATGTATAAGCAAACACAAACTGTTTATAGTCAACACCGATAAAAGGTGTGATATATTGTAATTTTTGACTGCTTACAGAATTGCCTTCTAAAAATTGAGCACCATCCAAACTACGTCTGTAAGATAATCCGCCCCAAACTTTACCAAAATCCATTTCTCTATAAACCTTAAGATTTACATCAATTGAAGATTCTTCGGTGGCATCTCTGTACATATACATAATTGAAGGCTCGTAGCTCCAATCACTACCGTATTTTTGAAACACATTACCAATAGATAACAAATAGGTTCTTAAATTGTTAAATTCAAAACCTTGCTCATTAAAGTTAATGCCTTCGTTATTTAAAATATTTTTTGCCGTTGCATGTGCATAAAAGTCTAAAAAGTGATAAGACATACCTACATCAATATTAAAATTGGTAGCACTTTGCTCAATCCCAGCAATTAACTGATCAAAATCTCCTGGAGCTAAAAAGCTAGTTTCATCTAATTTATACTGAATAAAACCGGCACTCATACCAAAAGAAATCATATTTAAATCTACTTCATTCCGGGATAGTAATAAGTGATAAGCATAAGTTAAATACGCTCCGGTATTTGAGTGAAAACCATTTTCATCATTATAAACAATAGCACCAATTGCAGATGGTCCATCCCCTAGTCTACTATGCGCACTTAATGTTTGTAAACTTGGTGCATCATCTACACCAAACCACTGTTGTCTAGCGGTAAGACGTACTTTTGCACAATTTGCAACACCAGCCATTGAAGGATGAAGTAAATAATAATTATCGGTTAAGTAGTCTGAATATACAGGCATACCTTCCTGAGAGAATCCTAAGAAAGACATTATACCTGTTATGGCTATTATACAAATTTTTTGTAATCTCATAAGTTTATCGTTTCAGTGAAAAATGGGCTGTTTGTTGCATTGTCTCGCCTGTAAGCGGCTCAACATATTCAACCGTAAACCAATAATCATCACTTGGCATTAAATTTCCTTGGTAGGTTCCATCCCAACCAAAAGAAGTCGGACTCAATTGTTTTAACAATTTTCCGTATCGGTCAAATATATAAATTTTTGAATTAGGTTGTATGCCAATTCCTACTATGTTCCAAGTGTCGTTGTTTCCATCACCGTTTGGCGTAAAAAACCGTGGATAATCCATTACTAGTATTTGTGTAGAACCAACACCACAACCATTAATATCTCTAGCATAGACCGTATGAATTCCTGGAGTCACGTTTTCAAATGTTCCAAAGTCTTGATACGGACCTAAATCTAAGCTAAATTCAAAATCTCCAACATTTAAAGTTGTAGCTTCTACAGTATGATTAGCAGAAAATGCCTCTGAAACAACTTCAGCATCAACAATAGGTACTTCGCTCTCTAAAACAACAGTTTCTGCACTGTTTGTACATTGTGTTACTGTAGATGTAGTTGTATCTGTAACAATGACAGTATATGTTCCGCCTTGGGTTGGGACAAGACTAGGATTGGTCTCGGTTGGTAGAAGAACGTTGTCTAAAAACCATTCGAAATCGTAAATAGCATCCGATAAACCAGTATCTATGACCGGCGGCACCGGTACAACTTCAGAACCATTTGTACTAGTACAAAGAATATATAAATCTTCAAGACTAAATTCTGGTGAAGGATTAACAATTAAAGGTACTGGTTGTACCTCGAAACATAAATCTGGTGAAATATTATTACTCACTCTTACCCAAATAGTCTGTGGGTTTGTTAAGTTTTCGTATAAAAATGGTAATTCGTTTGCATTATCAATAGCATCAATTTCAGAAAAATGATAAGTTAAAGTATAATCATCTGGGTCTTGACCATCATGCACTTCGTCTTGTAATGTTCTTAAATCGAATTGTTCAGAACCATCATTAGATTCATCGTCACAAAGTTCAAAATCTAAAGGTTCTCCATCAGGATTTGCTTGCGCACCTTCAAATACTTCTATGAAAAATGAACCAGTACTGTTTGAACATGTTGTTATGTTATTTGTTATAGCAAAGAAAATTTCTTGTGGGTTCGCAGTATTTTCAAACATATCGGGCTGCGGATTATTCAAATTATCTGCATCTGCTTGAGAAATATGAAAAGTTACATCAAATTGCGTTGGATCTTGACCGTTTAAAATTTCGTCTCTTTTCTCGCCTAAATCAAAAGTAAATACAAAATCGGTTCCGTTTTCGCACTCTTCTAAAGGCGAAACAGGCACAACAGTTGGTAATGGATTCACCGTAATATCAAAATCTACGATAGCAAAACAACTCGTCAAGTTGTTTTGTACACGAACGTATATTGTTTCTGTTACATTTGTATTTATGTAGGCTGTTGGCGTTATAATTTCATTGGCCACAATATCGTTTAATGCATCATTATAGCTTAAAAAGTAACGTGCATCCAAGTTGGGTTCACCATCAAAGATAAAAGCTTCATTTTGGGTAAGGTCGAACTCTTCAGAATTATTACCTATTGTCACGTCATCACACTGTATAATATCAACAGATTCGGTATCTGTTCTTGGTATCGGGTTTATAGTTTCTAATTCAAAATTACCTAAACCTAAACATGAATTGTCAGTGTCGTTCTCAATTCTAAAATAAATTGTTTGATTAAATGGTGATGCCGAATTAATATGGTTTGCTGTGTCAGTTATAGCATTAGTCTCAGCTAATGCATCTGCTTCTGATTCGTAATAAGAAATTGTGATAATTTGGCCAGGAGGAAAAACAGCTTCAATTTGAGAAGTTGCATTACTAAAATCGAAAATAGTTATGCCATCTGTAATATTATCGTCAAGGCGAGTATCGTCACATTCTTGATATGGCGGAATAGCAAAACCTGCAGGAATTTGTGTCGTTGATACAAATAATTCTAACTCTGCAACTCTAAAACACGAATTTGCATTTTCTACGCGCACGAATAACAAATCTGGAGTTGCTGATGGATCTGTGTTTGGGTAACTTAACTCGTTTGTAATGGCATTAATACCAGCTTGAGCATCTGCCAAATCTGTGTAATACGTGAATGTTTCGGCCGCTGCATTAGTTGATATAAGTTCGTTAGATTCAGTTAGATTAAAGTTTGAAATACCGTCGGTATCATCATCGCACTGTAACAAATCAACGCTATTTGTGATTGTTGGAAGCTCATTAACTTGAAGTGTTACGCTTGAAACAGCATAACACTCAATAGCGCTATTGTTTTGTACTCTTGAAAAAATCACTTGCGAATTTGCCGTTGTATTGGTATACATATCTGGCAAAGGATTTTGTCCATTATCTGCATCTGCAAAATTAAGATGATAACTTACTGTGAACTGTGTTGGGTTTTGGGTACCTAAAATAATCGGGTTTCGTGATGGTAAATTAAATTCTACTTCGCCATTTGTGTCATCGCCATCGTCGTTGTTATCACATAGCTCATAAATGTCGTCTTCAGCAGATACGTTGCTAAATACATTAAGTGTAAAACTCGTTGTTAAAACACATTGCTCTGTTGCAATATCGTCTAAACGAATAAAAATAATTTCGCCATCAGTACCACTGTAGTTGTTGAGGTCGGCAATAATAGGATTTGCTCCAGATTCTGCTTCAGCTAAAGAATTATGATAAGTTATTGCAAATTGGGTATCGTCTTGAGAACCAAATACGATTGGCGTATTTTGTTCTAAATTAAATTCTGCAATACCTGTTGAATTACAACCTGCCAAGTCTTCTGGTGTCGCTACAATTTCTGGGCTTTCTCTAAACTCTACGATAATTTCATCTGTTGTAGAGCATCCAGGAGCAAATTCTACATTTACACTATATGTACCAGCTTCATCGATTACTAAAGTAGAACCAATTCCTGCTCCAGCAATTGGCATACCGTTAAAAAACCATGTATGTGTGGCGTCTGGCGCTTGTGTATCTAAGGTTACCGTTTCAATATCTCCACAAGGTGCTGTACCATTAGCCAAAGTAATGTCATCACCTAAATCGCCACCAAGATTGAAACTTCCTGCTTCAATAAAAATAGCAGTATCAAATATACTATCGGTACCAGCATCGGCAACAACCAATTTTATTTCATAAGTTGTGTTTGGTATAACTACAGCCGAAGCTGTTAACACTTCTGTGCGTCCGCCATAATTTGTATCACCAAGATTATATCCTGCAAAAGCATCTGGATTTTGAGGAGCTCCAGGACAACTGATGCCGTTGATATTCGTCACATTTACAGTCGTACCGTTTGCTAAAACAGCTAAATTTTGATAAGGGTCACCACTACCTGCTACTCTTAACAGAAAAGCAAAACTATCAGCAAAAGAACATTCGTCGTTCATATTGTACTCTTCAGAAGCCATGATGTATCTAAAACTAATATTGTCTGTAGTTGGTGTAAAATCGAATTGTATAAAAGTGGCATCTCTAGAATCAGTTATCCCTACAGCTGTTTCTAGGTCTAAGTCCTCACCGAAACCATTGTCAGTTCCTACAATAGGAGCAGATGCTGTATTTCCTCCTTGAAATGCAACACCGTTAGTTAAAACAATACCTTCGTCGAAAGGAAAATCAGTTCCTCCACGTGTAAAATAGCCGTAACTTTTATTTTGATTATCTAAAGGTGCTCCAGAAACTTGAGTAATAAAATTTCCAACTGCAGAACAACCACCTGTTACTAAAACTTCGTCTATTAAATCTGGCGGTGCTAAAAAAGATTCGGGAAAAGCAGAATTGTTAATTGTTACAAAAGGGTCTGCTACTACAACTCGGACAGTTTGTGTGTCTGAGCAACCTAGTGGATTATTGTCTGATGCTGTAAATGTAACATCAAATGTACCTGATGTGTTAAATTGGTGAGATGTCGTTAATGTCGTAGCTGTACCACCTGTACCAAAATTCCATAAATACGTTGCATTTGCATCAGTATCTGAATATGTGGCACTCGCTTCAAAATTTACCGTTTGTGACGCCAAGATATTTATTTGATTGGTTATCGGATTAACGGCAGGAGTTGTACTATCAATACTTGCTGTAATGGTTTGGCATGCTGTAGCGCATATAATATCTGCTTCCCAACCTGTTGTATTTCCAAAGCCATTTGTAGAATAGGTTATGGTTAAACAACCCGACGCATCTGTAGAGTTTACGCGTCCAGGACTCATTGTACCAGAAAAATTACCAATAACTGGCGATGCTGTACTATCACCGTCATAGATAGTCATTATATCTTCACCCACTTGAGTATTAAATCTTACAAAATCTAGGATTATGACTTCTCCAGGATTTGTAGGACATAAGGTGATTTCAAAATTTTCATTAGAATTATAATTACCAAATTCTCCACCAGAATCAAAAAATCGGTCAGGCGCACAACGGTTAAAAATACCGTTCTGCATGTTTATATTTTGAGCAAATAAAGGACTTTGTGCAAAAAGAAAAACTACAAAAAAAAGTAGTTTATAAAAACGATTTGGGTAACTGTATTTCATCTAATTTGCCCGACTTTTTAAATGGGTTCGAAATTTAAGAATTTTAAACAACTATATAAGTTAAAATTGGCATTAAACTTTGGTTAAATAGATAACGTAAAGATTTTGGTTTTCATATTTTTGCAAAAAAAAGAATGACTTCTACAGATATTACTATACAGCCTACAGCCAACGATGCTATTGTTAAATTCGAAGCCAGTCGTTTTATAACTCAACATAATAGTTACGAATTTAATAATATCGATGAAGCAAAAAACTCTCCTTTAGCTCAACAATTGTTTTATTTACCATTTGTTAAAAAGGTTTACATCGCTTCTAATTTTGTAGCTATAGAACGCTACAGTATTGTAGAATGGCAAGACGTACAAGATGAAGTGGCTGAGCAGATTAAAGCATATTTAAATTCGGATGCACCTGTTGTAAAAGAAGAAACTACAAAACCAAAAAATGCTGTGACAGTCTATGCAGAAAGCACACCAAACCCAAGTGTTTTAAAATTTGTTTGCAATAAAGCTTTAGTTGGGCAGATTTGCGAGTTTTCTTCAATAGATGATGCTAAAGATGCACCGTTGGCTATGGAATTGTTTCAGTTTCCGTTTGTAAAAAGTGTTTTTATGGACAAAAATTATGTGTCCATTACAAAGTATGATGTTGCAGAATGGGAAGAAATTACAACACCATTGCGTGAATTTATTAAATCTTACGTAGAAAATGGAAAACCAGTTTTAGCAAAACCGATTTCTCAACAAAAAGAAGTTAAAGAGCAAAAAACAGAACAGCAATTTGAAAAACTCGATGATACCTCTAAGAATATTGTAAATATATTGGAAGAATATGTTAAACCTGCCGTGGCTAGTGACGGAGGAAATATTGAGTTTATCTCATATGATGATACTTCAAAAAAAGTAGAAGTTTTACTTCAAGGTGCTTGCAGTGGTTGCCCATCGTCAACATTTACTTTAAAAAACGGAATAGAAAGTATGCTAAAAGAAATGCTTAACGACCAAAATATAACAGTTAATGCCATAAATGGTTAGTAGTAATTTCTTATATTTAAAGAAATTGAATTAATTTAAAATAAAAAAATATGGCAGTATTAAAAGTTATAGAAGTATTATCAAACTCAAACACAAGTTGGGAAGATGCAACAAAAAAAGCAGTAATGGAAGCATCAAAAACAGTTAAAAACATTAAATCTGTTTACATAAAAGACCAAAGCGCAATAGTTAAAGATGGTGAAGTAACCGAATTTAGAGTTAATTTAAAATTAACTTTTGAAGTGAAGTAAATCTCTGTAACTTGGCACTATTATTGTTATTTAATTGTTAAATATTACTAGGAATTTATTATTTCAATCTATTATTTGTTGATTTGAATATTGACTTAGAAACTAATCTTTTTAAAAAAAATAACAACTATGAAAAAAACAATTTTAACAAGCGTGTTTACAATAGTGATAGCTTTAACATCTTTTGCACAAGGTGTGTATACAATAGATACAAGTTCTGAAAGATTATATATGTCTTCTGACGCAAGTAAAGCAATCGATGCATATGGAACGCCTTACGTTGATGAAAATTTCTTACCTGTTAGAATATCTGGATACGATAACCAATTATTCACTGGAAGGTACAATGCAAACAACGGTGAAATGGAAATTAATTTAGGAACTAAAGTTATTGCCTTAGATGTTTCCAAAGGATATGAAGTTATGTTTACACAAAACAATAAAATTTATAGAACTTATAATTTTTCAACGCCAAGTGGAATTGCCAAAAGAGGATTTTTAAATGTAGTGAGTTCAAGCGATTCTTATGAGCTTTTAAAGCAAGAGATTGTTAAATATTATGAAAAACAACCTGCTGCAACCAGTTATCAACAAGATAAGCCAGCAAAATTTGTTGAAGAGGATCCAAATTACTATCTAAAAAAAGGAAATGTAATTAAAGTGTTTCCTACTAAGAAAAAAGACTTATTGAAAGCATATCCAAAAGATGCTAAAAAAATAAAAGGTTTTATGAAAGAGAATAAAATCTCACTTAAAGATGAAGCTGATTTAATAAAATTATCAGGATTCTTAGCTACATTATAAAAGTAGAAAATAAATAATTTTAAAGATGGCTACTTATAGCCATCTTTTTTATTTACAAAAACTAATACATGGAAAAACAAGATTGGATTAACAAAGGTTACGAATTAATCATAGCGTTAACTCCCAAAATTATTGCAGCTTTACTTATCTGGGTTGTCGGTGGTATTGTTATAAAGTTTATGGTCAGGGGCGTTAAGCGCGTCTTAGCAAAAAGCAAACACGATGTAAGTTTGCAAAAGTTTTTGGTAAATCTCACCCGTTGGGGATTATTTGTAATTCTAATAATTTCAGTATTAAGTACTGTTGGCATAGCTACAACGTCCTTTGCGGCAATTTTGGCTTCTATTGGTTTGGCTATAGGATTAGCACTTCAAGGATCATTATCTAATTTTGCGGGTGGTGTATTAATTATGTTGTTTAAACCATTTAAAATTGGAGACTTAATAGAAGCACAAGGCGAAATTGGAAGTGTAAAAGAAATTGAAATTTTTACAACTAAACTTATTGGACTTTCTAATAAAGAAATTATAATTCCAAACGGAAAACTATCTAACGATACTATTGTTAACTACACAACTGAAGGCACTAGGCGTGTAGATTTAGTTATCGGAGTTAGTTACGACTCAGACATCAAACAAACTAAAGAGGTTGTAATGAATGTTTTAACATCACATCCACTAATACTTAAAGAACCTGCACCTACTGTTGATGTTTTGGCCTTGGCAGATAGTTCAGTAAATTTTGCAGTTAGACCTTGGTCTAATGCCGCAGATTATTGGCGAGTATATTTTGATGTGACTGAAAACGTTAAATTAGCCCTAGATGAAGCAGGTATTGAGATACCATACCCACATCAAGTTGAAATACAAAAGCAAGGTTAAATTTTCTTTGATTTTATAGCCACAAAATCTTTAAGATAATAGGGTTCAAAATAAGCGACATCTTCAAAGTCGCTTTTTTTGTACTTATTATTGGCTAGTTTTCCCATTGTTGAAGCTGAAGGCAATTTACCTTCAATAAAAACAGCATTAGTGTTGGTAATAAGTGCTTTTGTTTTTTCAGTTCCATTCCCTATAAAATACACCTTATCATTTTTTAATTCTGAAATAAAACTTGCGTCGTTTAACACCTGAGCTTCAACGCCTCTTATAAGATTATAATTTGCATCAAATATTGCAGAATACACTTCCATACGTCTGGCATCTAGCATAGGAACTATGAGACCAGTTTCAATCTTAACTTGATGCGCTAAAGCCTCGAGCGTAGAAATAGAAATTAAGGGTTTATTTAATGAAAAAGCCAAACCTTTTGCTGTTGACACACCAATACGTAAACCTGTATAAGAACCTGGTCCTTTACTAATAGAAACGGCATCAATATCATTTTTTGAAAACCCTGAAGAGCTTATAACGTCCTTTATGAAAAGATGCAATTTTTCGGCATGAGAGTAACCAGCATTATTATCTTCTCTTAAAACCAAAATCTCCTCATCTTTAGATAAGGAGACTGAACAATTGGTTGTGCTGGTTTCTATATTTAAGATTAAAGCCATTTAATCTTCTTCTGAGTCTTCTTTTGAGCTACTTGAAGATGTTTTATTTTTATCTTCAATTTTATCACCAGGATTCAATTTTTTTGAAACCATGTCGTATGGTCCAACAATAATTTTATCACCTTCTTGCAATCCTGAAACAATTTCGATATTAGAATCATCTTGGATGCCAGTTTTTACAACACGGAGTTTAGCAACTCCATTGTCATCAATGAAAACGCATTCAAACTTTTCTTCATCTTGAGTAGTAATTATATCGTTTGAGACTGGCTTAGAGCTATAGGATTTCTTTGTCGAACTTGTATCTGTCTTAATAACAATAGCACTAATTGGAACTGCCACTGCTTTTTCGCGCTTATTTGTAATAATATCAACTGTCGCTGTCATTCCTGGTCTAAATGGCGAATATGATTCTGGTTTTCCTTCTGTTAATTCGGCATAAGACTCTTCAATAATTCTAACTTTTACTTTAAAATTAGTGACTTGATCTGCTGCTAATGCTCCTGCGGCAGAATTCGCAATTTCTGTAACAATACCTTTAAATTCTTTCTTTAAATAGGCATCTACTTCAACAATAGTTGTATCGCCAATATTTACTTTTACAATATCATTTTCATTGACATCTACCTCAACTTCCATATTGTTAAGGTTGGCTACTCTTAAAATTTCTGTACCTGCCATTTGCTGCGTACCAACTACACGTTCTCCAAGTTCTACATTTAAGAGAGAAATTGTTCCGCTCATTGGTGCGTAAATAGTTGTTCTTCCTAAATTATCTCGCGCCTCATTTACAGTAGCTCCTGCACTTTGCACACCATAATAAGCCGAGCTTTTTCCTGCTTGAGCAGTTTCGTAAGTTGCAATTGCTCTATCCCAATCTGCTCTAGAAATAACTCCTTTTTCAAAAAGGCTCTTACTTCTTTCATAATCTGCCTTGGCTTGTTTTAAGTTTGCTTCTGCTTGCTCTAAATTTGCTCTTACATTTTGATAAGATGCTTGCGCACGGTTTAATGCAGACATGACTAAATCTGGATTTACTTTTACCAACAAATCACCTTTTTTAACTTGTTGCCCTTCTTTAAATGGAAGCTCAAGAATTTCACCAGAAACTTCTGAAGAAATTTTTACCTCAACTTCTGGTTGAATTTTTCCTGTAGCAGAAACAGTTTCAACAATCTCATTTAGCGCGACTTCTTTAGTAATAACTTGCTTAAGGTTTCCTTTTTTTCCGAATAATCCTGAAGCTTTTCCTCCTACTAATGCTAGGAGTAGCACAGCTACAACGATTAACGTAATTTTTAGTCCTTTACTCATTTTTAAAATTTTAATTCTGTGGCTGGTACTCCAAAAAACAATTCTAATACTTTTAATCTAAATATATAATCGTATTTGGCTCTATTTACATTTATTTTTGCATTATCATAACGCAGCTTAGCTTGGCTAAAATCAAATGCGTTTGTTAATCCTTCATCATATCTTGCAGTAGCGTATTGATAAGCCAGTTCTTGACTTTCTAATGCAGATTGCGCGGCTTCATATGCTTTTAAAGTTCCCTTAGCATCAATATATGCTTGGTAAACATTAGATTCTAAATCTAGTTCGGCTTGCTCAAGTTGAAACTTGCTTCGTTCTAAATTTATTTCGTTACGTTTAACATTTGCTCTGATATTCCATCCGTTAAATATTGGTACATTTAGGCTAAGTCCATATCTAATACCATCATTAATATATAATTGGTCAATAAAATCTCTTGGGTCACGATTTGTAAAACGCGTGTCATAACTTAAAAACGCATTTAGCGATGGTAACAATCCACCTTTAGCAATTTGAACATCTTTTTGCGCTAGTGCCACATTTTGCTCTGCTATTCTAATTTCTGAACGATTTGCTTTTGCGTTAGCAATAATTTCTGAAACAGGTTTATCTGAAACAGAATCTACAATGCCATAACCTTCATCTTCGATATCAAAAGTTTCGTAATCTTTGATAAGTAAAATTTGAGCAAGATTAATTAAAGATAATTTTATTTGATTTTCAGCATTAACTATTGACTGTTGCTCACTTGCATCAGTAGCTTTTATTTCTAGTAAATCGCCTTCTGGAAGTGTTCCTACCTCAACTAATTCTTCAGTTTGAGCGATTTGTTTTTTTGTAACTTCATTTTGAGATTTAAGAACCTCTAGATTCGCTTTATTTAAAAGCACGTTTAAATAACTATTGGCTACAGTAAGCGAAATATCATCTTTCATCTGAGACAACCTGTACTGACTTGCTAAATTTGAAATTTCAGCGCGCTGTTTCTGTCTTATATTTCTTAATCCATCAAAAACGGTGTAGCCCGCATTTAATCCACCACTTGCAGATAAGAATTTTACTGTTTCTGGTTGGTTTGTAGCTGGGTTAAATCCTAAACCTATACTTTCACTGACGCTTGCAGATGCACTAAATGATGGCAAAAAATTCCCTAAAGCTGTTAGAGCCTCGATATCTGTGGCTTTTAAATCGAGCTCGCTTTGCTTAATAGAAATATTATTCTCTAATGCATATTGGACACATTCTTTTAGTGTCCATTTTTTTTGAGCATTTGCAGAAATACCAAAAAGTAAAACCGCTATAATGATGATTGATTTTTTCATAATTAATACTATATGTCTATAAATTATATAATGTGTTACAGAAAAAAAGAAATTAATTTCTGCCCGCATATTTTGGTGGTCCTTGAAGTTGGTTCCACACTTTAATTTTATCGTCTTTTGTAACACCATTTTTTACTTCAACAAAAATACCGTTACTGATACCTAGTTCTACATCTACACGCTTAAATTCTTGGTCACCAGTTTCTACCTCAACAAAAGGTTTCTTTGTTTTTGGGTCGTATTGTACCAAAGCTTCTTTTATGGCTAATACGTTTTCTGCTTTTTCTAAAATAATTGACGCATTTGCACTTAAACCAGCGCGGATGAATGTTTGGGTAGAATCTAATTTTTTCAAAGATCCTTCAATTTCAAACTGAATGGCACCATTTTCGGCAATACCCTTTGGTGCTATATAATCTAATACAGCATCAAATTTTTGATTTTCAATTGCACCGACCGTGATTTCTAATGGTAAACCTTCTTTAATTTTTCCAACTTCACTTTCATCTACTTTACCTTCAAAAATCATTTTAGAAATATCCGCCAATGATGCAATTGATGTACCTTCGTTAAAATTGTTAGCTTCAATAACTTGGTTTCCTGCTTTAACAGGCACATCTAATACCATACCCGAAACTGTTGCTCTCACTTGTGTTTGTGCACTGTTACCGACGCCAGACGTTGTACCTGTTTTGATAATATCATAGTTTTGACGCGATTGTCTTAAATCTATCCTGGCCTGCTCTACACGCTGCTTGGCTTGTAGGTATGTATTATTTGCTTGGTCAAAATCGTTAGCAGAGATTACGCCTTTGTCAAACAATTGCTTTTGCCTATCATAAAGCGCTTTTTGAGTTTTAAAATTGATTTCTGCTGTTTCTAAAGCTGTACGATTAGAAGCTATATTGTTTTTTGAACTTGTTAGAGAAGACACATTAGGAATTACACGAATTTTGGCAATTAGGTCGCCTTCTTTTACAAATTCTCCAGCTTCAACATAAACTTCTTCTACAACTCCCGAAATGTTTGGTTTAATAAGTACTTCTTCTTCTGGTACTATACTTCCTGTTGCTACTGTGTTAACTACAATGGTTTGCGTAGTGGGAGATTGTGTTGTAAATGTAACTGGGTTTTCTTGATTTTTACCCCATAAATAATATAGTGCTACCGCAAATAAAAGTACGATGGCAAGTAACACGATTACGGTTGTAGTTCTTTTCATGTGTTCGTTTTTATTGTCTTTAAATGGTTGCATGAAATCTTAGACGATTTCATGAGTTTGTTTTAGTTTATTCTATTCTTAATGCGTCAACAGGTTTCATTTTTGTGGCTCTATTTGCAGGAATTAATCCTGCTAACAAACCAGCAATTACAAGTATGGTTAAAGCAACTACTACTACTTGCATGTTTACACTTGGATTGGCAAAATTCTCGATTGGTCCGTTTGCATCCAAAATTGAATTCATTCCCCAAATACAAAATGCTGCAAAGGCAACACCAAGCATACCCGACAAAATAGTAAGTATTAAACTTTCTTGTAAAATTTGGCTTTTTATAGTCCATGGTGTAGCTCCTAAAGCACGGCGAACACCAATTTCTTTGGTTCGCTCTTTAACCACAATGAGCATGATATTATTAATACCGATAATACCAGATAATAAAATTAATGCGCCGACAAAATAACCGACAATTGCCAAAATATTGAACAAGCCATTCACACGACCAAATTGTTCTGCTAAATCTCGATGACCAATAGCGCGCTCGTCATTTGGGTGTACGTTTTTTCTTGATTTTATAATATCAAAAACACGTTCTTTTACATTTGTAATACTATATTGGTCTTGAGCTGTTATAGCCATCCAACCAACTCGGTCGCCATAGTTAAAAGCTTGATTAAATGTAGTGAAAGGAATAAATATAGTATTGGCTTCTTCTTCAGAATCACCTTGAGAATTGGTAATTTTAAAAGTTCCGACGACCTTAAAGTTTACACCGTTAATTTTAATGTAACTTTCCATTGGGTCTTCACCTCTATCATATAAACCTTTTACAACGTCTGGACCAATAACACAAACTTTTCGCTTAATATTAATATCTGAATAGCTTAGAAAACGACCTTCTAAAATATCCATTGGTTTTTGTTTTATAAATTCCGGATAATCGCCATATATCTGAAATGCTCCAGTTTTTGTTCCTCGCGTTACATTATTTGCTCCATTATAACCGCCAAGTGAGTTTCGTGGCGAAATGTATTTTAGCTCAGGAATATCAGCTCTGATTGCTTCAACATCTGATAATTTATATTCTAATCGTTTTCCTTTTGGGACACCTTTGTAAGATATAGACGTACGTTGTCCCCACATAAACATGGAGTTGGTAGCAAAGTTTCCAAAGTCAGCAGTAACTCCGTTTCGTAAACCATTTGTTAATGCCAATAAAAGCACCAAAACAGTAATACCCCAAAACACGCCAAAAGCCGTTAATGCTGTTCGCATTCGGTTAGCATTTAACGCTTCTAAAATTTCGTCCCAACGGTCTTTACTAAACATATTATTCGTCTCTAAGTGCTACTATTGGTTTAATTTTTGCTGCTCGATATGCTGGCAAAAAACCAGCAAATGCGCCCGCAATTACTAATATAAAAACAGTTGTTATGGCGGTTGTAAAATCGACTTGTGGAAACTTTATAAACGGACTATCTATTTGTGGACCAACAATTTCTAATAAAGCTAATCCAAGTATAAGCCCAAATAAACCAGAAAACATGGTAACGAAAATAGCTTCTTGCAGAATCATACCGATTATTGATGCTGGTTCTGCACCAAGTGCTTTCCGAATACCTATTTCCTTTGTGCGCTCTTTTACAATAATAATCATGATGTTACCAACACCTACTACACCTGCTATGATGGTAAAAATGCCAATCACCCAAAACACTAGTTTAATCATGTCAATGAGCGAGTATATTTTTTGTGCTTCTTCTAATGTATTGTTTACGCTGATTGCCGCATCATCTTCTGGGGAAATGATGTGTTTTTCTTTTAGATCACGCTCAATCGATTCTGTTATATTTTGAGATAAAGCCACAGCTTCGTCAAAATTTTCGGACATTTTTACTGTAAAGGACATGTTCCTAATGTTATCACTACCGTTAAACGCGTTTCTAGAAGAAGTAAGAGGTAAAAACACTTGACTTTCCTCACGCTCACCACCTGGATCGCGATACACACCAACCACTTTAAATGAAATCCCAAAAATTGAAATATACTCATCTAATGGGTCATTACCTTTAAACAAATCTGTACTTACTTTGTTACCAATAACTGCTACCTTTCTACCAGCGTCAATGTCTGATTGATTGACGAAACGGCCTTTTGAAATGTCTGCATTTTCAATAAATTGATTGTCTGGCATTACGCCCTGTACACGGTAATTTCCAGTTTCGTTTTTATAAGCAACTTGCCCGCCCCAAATACTGTAATTGGCGCTTCTGTATTCTAAATATTCGTCGTATGTATTATTTATCATTGCAAAGTCTTCATCCTTCATTTGGATGCGCCTTCCAGGATTAAGACCTTTATAACCTTTTGTAGTTCGGCGTGTTCTAATAGAAATTTCGTTGGTTGCATCTTGCTGAAATTCTGAAGTTACGCCATTTTCAATACCAGAACTAAAACCTAGTAAAATCACTAAAATAAAAATACCCGAAGCCACAGATAAACCCGTTAAAAAAGTACGGAGTTTATTTTTTCGAAGCGTTTCAAATATTTCTTGCCAGCGTTCTACGTTAAACATATTGTTGTGCTCTTACTTGTTTAACTGGACTATCATCTATGATGATGCCGTCTTTTAAATTTACAATGCGCTTTGTCATGTGCGCAATATCTTCTTCGTGAGTAACCACTAAAATAGTTTTTCCTTCATCATTAATTCCTTGGATTAAATCCATAACCTCATAAGAAGTTTTGGTATCTAAAGCTCCTGTAGGTTCATCTGCTAATAATACTTTTGGCTCACTTGCTAATGCTCTCGCTATTGCAACACGCTGTTTTTGTCCACCAGATAATTCGCTAGGTAAGTGGTGAGACCATTGAGCCAAACCTACTTTTTCTAAATAATGGTGTGCTTTTTCAACACGTTCTTTTCGAGGCACACCTTTATAAAACATTGGCAGTGCCACATTGTCTACAGCAGATTTATAGTTAATAAGATTGAAAGACTGAAAAATAAAGCCTAAAAATTCGTTACGATATCTGGCTGCAATCTTTTCGTTAAGATTTTTTATAGGAACACCATCTAGCACATAACTCCCAGTATCAGCTTCATCTAACATTCCTAAAATATTTAATAACGTTGATTTTCCTGAGCCAGATGAACCCATAATAGATACCAACTCACCTTCTTTTACATCGAAATTTATGCCTTTTAATACATGGAGAGAATTGTTACCCATGTGGTAAGATTTATGTAAATCTTTGATTTGAATCATAGTATAGCTGGTTAATCCCTGCAATATTACACAAAACAGGAACTGCATAGTGCTAAGTATTTGTTAAGAATTTACTTTTAATTGGTATTTATAAGAGATTCAAATACCATAGAATGATGAAGAAAAAGAGCTTAGGTTGAAGCTTTTGTCTTAAAAAATTTGATATACACAATGTAGCCAATACCAAATACTAAAATATAGGGAATTGCCATTAAATAAACGATACCATCATTAATGCCTTCAGCAGCACCTTGTCCTTCTTCACTCTCCAAAACTGCTCTGCACATGGCGCATTGCGCGTTACTCTTTAAAAAAAAGATTAAAGAGAATAGAAGAAAAATTAGTTTTCGTTTCATTTTAAAATATTAAAAATTTGCATTAAGCATAGTACGGCGAAATCATTAAATACACAATGACTCCAGTAACAGCAACATACAACCACAACGGAAATGTAATTTTTGCAATTTTTTTATGACGCTCGAAATTATTTGATATTGCTCTTACATAAGTTATCAATACAAAAGGAATTATTATAATTGATAGTAAAATATGTGTTACCAAAATAAAATAATAAACGTAGCGTATTATGCCTTCGCCACCATATTTTGTACTATCGCTAGTCATATGATACGCCACATACATTACTAAAAAAGCGACAGACAATGTGATGGCAAACTTCATTAAATTTTCGTGAAGTTTTCGGTTTCCTTTTTTTATCGATACTACAGCAAATACTAAAACAAGGGCCGTTAACGCATTTACAGATGCGTAAATTGGTGGTAAAAAGGTTAATGGCTCAACATCAAAACCTAATTCCCTGAGATTAATACCAAACAGTGCTGCAACTGCAACAGGGATAATTATGGATAGAACAACAATCCATTTGTTATATTTCTTTTCCTTTTGAATGTTATCTATACTCATTATTACTCGTTTAAAAGTTTAGCAATATCTTCTTTTAAAATAGTTATTTCTTGTGGTATCCCTTCATCATCAACACCTTCTTCTTCAGACACTATCCCGTTATAATAAATCAAAGGATTGTCTTTTGATGTCAATCGTGAACGGATATAACCTTCTTTATCTATTAATGCAAAATTACCTGAATGCTCAAAACCAGCTGCATCTTCACCTTTTGATGTATAAAGATAAAAACCTTCGTTGGCTAGTTTATAAATTTCGTCTTCATCACCTGTCATTAAATGCCAATTAGGATTTGATACTCCATATTTTTGGGCATAAGCTTTTAAAACTTTTGGCGTATCAACCTCTGGCATTATGGTAAATGAAGCTACACCAAATTCATCGTTGTAATCTTTAAATTCGTTCTGAATTTGCACCAAATTTGCACTCATCCTAGGACAAATAGTTGGGCATGTGGTAAAGAAAAATTCGACTAAATACACCTTGCCCAAATAATCTTCATTAGTAATAGTTTCTCCATTTTGATTTGTAAAACTAAAAGCAGGTACTTTTCGTTTACCACCATCGGCTGTTGGAATGTATACCAAATCTGATTTTGCTTGTTGATTATTATTAAAGTCTTGTGTGGTGATGTCCTTACTTCTATTATCTTCTCTAGTAACATCTTTATTTGATAATCTGTCAACAATTTTCGGAATAAAAATAATTCCAAAAACCAAAATGATAAATGCAATACCGATGTAAGAATAATTGGTCTTTTTTGCCATAATTAATTTTTTATATCGTCTGCTCTTCGAGTTGTAGAGCCTTCAAATTTTCCTGTTCTTTTGTCTCTATATTCTTTAAACAACACGCGCATGTCTTCTGTGGCGAGTTTGTTTTTTAGCTGATTGATATCAATGCAATCATACCCGTAAAGTGAATAAACAGGCTCTTTTGCTTCTTTTTCTTTTTTGGTTCTATCATCCAGTCGTCCACGCTGAAATTTATCTTTATCCACTATAAAAACAGATGTGGTTGCTAAGTTGGTATTTAATTCTACATTAGATTTTAAGCTATTAAATACCTTTTTAATATCCGAGTCATCGGCATAGACAAAATGCCAGAATCGTAAATCTTCGTAGGTTTTAATTTTTTTAAGTAATTGTTCGGCTTCGTCTTGCGCTTCTCTTGGTAATAATACAACTACTTGAAATTTCTTAAATCCTTTTGTACGCTCGTAAACGAGCTCCTTTAAGTTTAGAGCAGCTACGGAATTTTCCATTGGTTTTTTTCCAAAAAACGCTAAAACTGTTATATGGTTTTTAAATGTAATTGAATCTTTGTTTGCTGGTAATTCTCTTACATTTTTATTGACAATATCTAATGGATTGTAATTGTCCTTGGTAAGCATCATAACTATAAGAAAAGCAACTGGTAAAAAGAATAATATGCTTAATATAACGTTACGTTTGGTGCTACTTTTTTTCATAATACAAAAATAAAAAAGGTGGTTTTAAAAAACCACCTTTTGATATCATTTAACTCTAAATTATAAGATTAAAAATCTCTCTTGATTAGAGCGTCGTCTGTGTTGTAAACTTCAAATACGTAGCCACCTTCTTGTAGAAGGATAAATATTAGGTAACAGATTAAGAAAACACCTGTCCAAACTACCATACGGCGTAAACTTGATTTTTCGTCGCGCATGTGCATAAAATCCCATGTGATGTAGTAAGCTTTAACAATAGTTAATACAATGAAGATTAAATTTAAAGGCTTCATGTAAATAAAAGGCGACATTACTATATTATATAATGTTGCAAAAAAGCCACCTTCCATTGGGTCTAACCATGTGTGATTTAATACTTCTGGTTTGTAAATACCTAATACAACTTCTATTGCTGTAACAATAGTAAGGAATAATAAAACTCCCCAGATTTTTTGTGTGTTAGACTTAAATTTCCAAAGTCCTCTAAATATTTCTAATTTATGTGCGTGTGCCATTTCTAAGCGTATTATCTAAATTAAACGAGGTAAAAGAATGTAAATACAAATACCCAAACTAAATCTACAAAGTGCCAGTATAAACCAACTTTTTCGACCATTTCGTAACTTCCTCTTCTTTCGTATGTACCTAAAACAACATTAAAGAAAATGATGATGTTGATGACAACTCCAGAAAATACGTGAAAACCGTGAAAGCCAGTAATAAAGAAAAAGAAATCTGCGAAAAGTGACGTGCCATACTCATTAACAACAAGGTTTGCTCCTTTAACAACGAGCTGGCCATTTTCTTTTATTTGTTTTAAAGATTCTTCTCTTGAAAGAACTGTTTTTTCACCTTCTTCATTTATCATTTGGTTTCTGACTAATATATTAGGGTTAGCTGCTAAACCATTATAAATTTCATTAACAGTGTAATCTGGCAATGGTGCTTCATCCACAAACCAAAGTCCGTTTTTGCGCTCGTGCTCAACTCTAACATCAGCTACAGGAACAACAAATTCATCAATAGAAATTCTTTTAAATTTTTGCTCACCATCTTCAGTGACATACTCTCCAAATTGTAATATATTACCACCTTTTGTTTGTACTGCACCGTAATCACCTTGTATAAAAGTTGCCCATTCCCAAGCTTGAGAACCTACGAATATTGCACCACCAATAATGGTTAAAAACATATATATGGTAACCTTAGCTTTATTCATGTGATGACCAGCATCTACTGCTAATACCATAGTTACAGAAGACATAATTAAAATAAACGTCATGAATGCCACGTAAATCATTGGCAATTCTTGACCGTGTAAAAACGGAACGTGTGTAAATACCTCATCGGCAATTGGCCACTCGTTTATAAATTTAAATCTCGAAAATCCGTATGCTGCTAAAAATCCAGAGAATGTTAATGCATCAGAAACGATAAAAAACCACATCATCAATTTTCCGTAGCTCGCGCCTAAAGGCTTGTTTCCGCCGCCCCAAACTTTCTCATCTGAACCACTATTTGCAACTGTAGTATCCATAAAATTTATTTAATATTTAAGATTTGACAAAAATAATCAAATTATGTCTTTAAAAAAATATAAAAACAAAAAGAGAAACACCCATAAAATATCTATAAAATGCCAGAAATGTGCTGCCAATTCTAGCCCTAACATATTTTTAGAAGTGTATTTTTTATTTAGATTGTTTATAATTACAACTAAAAGACTTATTAAGCCTGCAATCACGTGCAAAATGTGCACTACTGCAATCACGTAAATAAAAGAAACAGTAATGTTACTGGTCGCTCCTGTAAAATTATAGCCTTGCGCTATAAATTGTCCAAAACCTTGAAATTGGTTAAATACAAAATAGATTCCCAACACAAACGTTATTACCAACCAAACCGTAGTTTGAGAAATGTTATTTTGCTTTAAGCTTCGCTTTGCCATTATCATAGTAAAACTACTCATAATAATTACAATCAATGAGATGAAAAATGCCTGTGGCAATTCAAAATCGACTAACCAATCTTCTCTTGTTCTACTTACAATAAATGCGCTGGTTAAACCAGCAAACGTCATGATTAAAGAGCCAATACCAAACCAAAGCATCATTTTTTTGGAGCGTGCTCTTTTCTCTTCAAAAGTACCTTCTGTTAAATCCATATTAGCTTAAAAATTTATCAGCAACATAAACAATCTGTAATAACGTAATGTAAGTTACACTATATAACATCAATTGTTTTGCCGCTTTATTTGTTCTTAATTTAAAAAGTCGTAGCGCATAATACACCATAACCAATCCGAGTAAAAAAATGACAATAGCTCCGATTATGGTTAATTTCAAATCGCCCGTAATTCCAAAAGCAGGAATCACTGAAGCAATTACGGTCCAAACCGAATATAATATTATTTGTACCGCTGTGGCTTTATCTGGCTTGCCTGTTGGCAACATAAAAAATCCACCTTTTTGATAATCTTGATGCAAAAACCAACCAATGGCCCAGAAATGTGGAAACTGCCATAAAAATTGTATAGCAAATAAGGTTCCTGCTTCAATACCAAAAGCGCCACGAGCAGCAACCCAACCCAACATAAAAGGTATAGCACCAGGAATGGCTCCAACAAAAACTGCAATCGGGGTTTTTGTTTTTAAAGGTGTGTACACACAAGCATATAAAAATATCGAAATAGCACCATACATTGCCGTTTTGGGATTAATAATATAAAGCGTAGCAACACCTGCCAATGTAAATAAAACTGCAATCACAAAAGCCGTATTAACAGACATACGACCTGCAGGGATTGGCCTGTTTTTGGTACGCTCCATTAAAGCATCCAAATCTTTTTCTATAATTTGATTGTAAGCGTTTGAAGCACCTACCATAAAATAACCACCAAAACAAAGCAATAAAAAAGTTGTAAAACTGAAGGTTTCTGCACCTAAAAAATAACCAGCAATTGCAGAAAACACCACAACAACGGATAAACCCATTTTGGTAATCTCCTTAAAATCGGTCCAAATAGAAGCGATAGAAACTGTTGATTTTATAGTGCTCAATACTAGATTATTTGCGACTGCAAAGATAACTTGAAAAAAGGTTTTGAACAACGTAAAACCACAGTTATTCTTTATTTGAAATCGTTTTACGTAAGAATGCCTAAATTTGAACGACATATACCGTTTAAAACATAAAACTATCATGAAAAATTTACTGAATTGCCTCTTGCTTTTATCAATATCGCTCGGATTTACACAATCAAGATTTGATAACGTTGAAATTAAATCTGAAAAGCTTTCAGACAACGTTTACGTCCTTTTTGGAGCTGGTGGAAATATTGGCATTTCAGTTGGTGATGATGGCGTTTTTGTAATTGATGACCAATTTGCGCCACTTTCTAACAAAATTTTAGCTGAAATAAAAAAACTTAGCGACAAACCACTTCAATTTTTAGTAAACACACATTGGCATGGTGACCATACTGGCGGAAACGAAAATATGGCAAAAGCAGGCGCAACAATTATTGCACACGACAATGTAAAAGTGCGTTTACAGAATCCACGACGCGACGGCAGCAACAATCCAAAAGAAGCCTTACCAGTTATCACGTTTAATGACAAACTAAATATCACTATTAATGGCGAACCGATTGCTGTTTTTCACGTTGCCAATGCACATACTGATGGTGATGCACTACTTTATTTTACAGAAAGTAATGTACTACACACGGGAGACACATACTTTAAAGGTCGTTATCCATACATCGATTTAAATTCTGGTGGAAGTGTTAACGGTTATATTGAAGCTGCAAAACGCGGGCTCATGGTTATTGACGAAAACACAAAAATTATTCCTGGTCACGGCACCGTTTCTAATAAAGAAGAATACCAATCGTTTTTAAAAATGCTAGAAACCATAAAAACCAATATTTCTAAAGCTATTGCTGAAGGTAAAACGGAAGATGAAGTAAAAGCAGATTCATCTTTAACAAAACAGTATGATGATTTAGGTTACGGTAGCGGATTTATTAATAGCGAACGTATTAGAACTACTTTTTATAAGAGTTTGAAGGGCGAATAAGTCTATTTATTTGAAATTTTAGTCATGTCGAGACGAGGTGGTATATCGCATCATCTTTCCAGAAACAGCATTTACCTCTAGGGTGATTTTTCCTATTTTCGAAATGACTCGTCAGTTCTATTTAGATTATTGATTTAAAAATCATTATACCAATTAAATAAATCCGTGCGGACGCCAAAATTAAACCAAGTGGTGTTTGTTCTGCTTGTAATTGCGGTTTGTACTGTTGGGTCAAAGTTGCGATAGTTAATGTTTGCAAACACTTTTAAATTACTCACTGGATTGATGATGTAACCAGCCATCAATTCGCCTTGAAAAACAGAGGTGTTGTTTCCTTGACCAATCTCTATTCCTGTGTCTGCTGGTCTGTCATTTTCGTTTCCAAAAATATCGCCGCCATAGTAAAAATTATCTGTACCATCTCTAAAATCGAAACCACGTTCGCCGATCGTTAGTTTTGCATCTGCAAACCAACGCTTGTAATTGTAACGCCCAATGAGTACCAATTCTCGGAAATTATTTCCCCATAAATGCGCCATTGATTGGTTGTTGTGCGCGTAATTGAGGACGATTGTATTGTGCGAATAGGTGTATGGCCGCACTTGATTGTATTCGGCTTGTAATAGTAAACCATCAACATTAAAAGCATTATAATATTTTGCGCCAAGCTGAAAGCCAAACTTATTTTTCCAACTTTTGTTCCCTTCTCTTACGTCCGATAATGAGAATTCATCAATAATAAATTGCCCATATAAATTCACTTTATTGTTCCATTTGTATTTTCCAGATAGACCAATTAAAGCATTACCTGCATCTTGTCCTGTGCTAAATTCAATGGCTCTTAAAAAGATTAATGGATTGAGATAATTGATGTCAAAACCACGGTTATTAGAATTTGTCCAAATCACAGATTCAAAAAAACCAAGATTTAGACGTTTTGATACATTCCAACTTAGATAATGATTTGCCATATATTTGGTTAAAAATGCGCCATCTTCAACAACTTCTGGTCTTACGTCTTTTAGCGCCATCCAAGTGCTTGTATATTTAATTTTCCAAAAATTAAGATTGGTTTTTAAAAACGGTGCTGGACTGGCTACATCACTTTGAAATAACGACCGGTAACCATCACCAATAAAATTTTTACCATGTCCAAACTGAATATTAAGAAAATCTGCTGGTGTGTATGACAAATAGGCTTCAGCCACAGGATAATCGTAAGCATCGTCCTTAAAACGTTTTCCAATACCACGACCTGGAATTATTGCTGGGTCTGGACCAAAAGCCTTTAAACTTTCAGCATACTCATTAAAGTATTGTGCAAAACGACCTTGGCTTTCGTAAAAAGATGTTGTAAAATTTAAACGTTTACCTAAACCTGCTTGTATAAAAACACCTCGAGTGTTATTAAAAGTTGAACCACCTTCAGCATCATTACCTACTTGCAAATCTAAAATTGGGTCAATGGTAAACCAGTAATTTTTACTTTGCACTTGTACCAAATGCTCGTTCCATAATTTTCGACCAACCCAAGTTTGCGCATCTTTAGCAAGTTCATCCTTTTCAGCTTTAAAATCATAATATTTTGCAACATCATTATAAATAAAAGGCTTTGCTGCTGTATGTGCATTTGTACCAATGGCATTCATATTGGCATCAAAACGTGCATAATAGGTATGCGTAAACGGAATATTAAGTTGGCTACTATATTCGCTTTTATCGTAAGGTTTTAAAGAGGCATCAATGCTATCTAATTCATTAGACAAAACGGCATTAAGATTTGAATCTTTTTCTTTTTTCTTGATTTGTTTTGAAACTGATAAATCTTCAGTAGGTTTTATTTCTGAAGGACTCAATAAAGGGATATTTATTTTAGTTGAGTATTGAATGTAGGTTGGTTTGCCATCGTACTTTGCAGGCGTAATTTTCGGTAATTTTGAAAATACACGCGCGGCTTCAAGCTTTAGTTCTTCAAAAGCAGCATCGACAAATATGATTTTAAATTTGCCTTCCTTATCCACTTCAAACAACAACTTAATATCTCCTTTATAGTTTTCGGTATTAACTATTTGAGGAATTTCAAAATTCTTATATATAAAACTGTGCAATTGATAACTAAAACAGTCTTGAATTTCATTAAATGACTTGCTTTCACATTCAGAAAAAACTGGAGGTTTTTGGTAATTAATTTCGGTTTGCGAAATAGACTGAAAAGTAATTAGTAGCAATACTGTTGCAATAAGATGTCGCATAGATTAAAAGCAAGATTTACTAGCGAAAGATACTGTTTTTTTACGGCCTTCAAAAAACAAAAAAACCGCTATTATGTAATAACGGTTTTTACTGTTGGTTTATTGATTGATAAAAATATTTATACAAAATTAATCTTGCACTTTAAAGGTAATTGGTAAATTATAAATGACATTTACAGGTTTGGTACCCATTTTACCGGGTTGCATTTTAGGAATTTTGTTTGCAATCCGTAAAGCTTCTTTGTCTAATTGTGGATGTGGTGACCGAGTTTTGATATCAGTTATGTTTCCTTCGGTATCAACTTTAAATTCTACATTGATACGTTGAATACCAGATAAACCATATTCACCAGCAATGTCTGTGTCAAACTTTCGCTGCACAAGCTTGCCTAATTTTTCGTTAAGGCATTTACTGCGTTCTGAATTCAACTCATACTTTTCACAACCTGGAAAAATTGGCGCAAATTGCACATTAGTAATATGAATAGTTTCTGGAATTTTTTCAATCTCTGGTATATCCTCAACTTTTTTTACTGGCTTATCTGTGTAAACAGTTTTAGGTTCCGTAATCAAAGTTTTTGGGTCTGGATCATTAGTAGTATCATCAACTTTATAGACATCTTTCAATTCTACAACAGGTGCTTTGGGTTTTATCTCTTCAATAACCTTTTTTTCTACTACTACATCATTAATTGCCACTTCAATTATATCTTTAGACGGTGGAACATAAGCTACTTCTAATTTTGTTTCAACAAATTGCATTTCAAAAAGAAAAAAAGTTCCTAGCAAACAAAGGATTAATCCAACTTGAAAATACAGTGTTGAGTTTTTTTGTAAATTAACCTCGTGCTTTTGAGATTTTCTTACTTCAATAGCGCTCTGACCAGCGTTATTGTTGTTGTGATTTTGTTTTTTCATAATATATGATAATTAAAATGTTAATATTATGATAAAGTCACAATAAGCATACCAAGAACTAAATTATAGGTTTATAATTTTCACTTTGTGTGAAAAAACTTAGATTGGTTCTTATAAAAAAATCCCGTTCAATTAATTGAACGGGATTTTAAATATTATAAAATGAGGAGTTTTTAGTCTTGTACCTGAAATAATATTGGCAACGAGTAAGGAACTGTTACAGCTTTACCTCTTTGTTTACCTGGTTTCATTTGCGGCAACAAACCAATAACACGCTTAGCTTCTTTTTCAAGTCCTGGATGTGGTGCTCTTGCACCTACATTTACAATTCTACCAGATTTATCAATTTTAAAGAATACACTGATACGTTGTCTACCTGATAAACCTAAATCACTTGCTAAGTCAGTATTAAACTTTTTATTTACAAATTTTGCAACCTTTTCTGACATACACTTTTTCTTAGCATTATTTCCTTTTTCGTTTTCACAACCTGGAAATACTGGTACATTTTCAATAACTGCAAAAGGAACTTCAATATCTTCTTCAACTTCCTCTACCTCTACTTCTTCAACCTCAACAATTTTAGTGTCTTGCTCAACTTCTGTAGATTCGATTACAGTTTCTTCAACTTCTTCTTCATCTTCCACAACCTCAATTTCTACCGGTGCAACTGGTGGCGGTGGCGGTGGTGGCGGTGGCGTTACTATTTGCTCAGTAATTGGAACTTCTTCCTCTAATTCATCGTCTAAGTTAAGACCATCTAAAGCAATATCACTTTTGTCATAACTCTTATAGTTAATAGCTAAATTGGTAACTAATAACATTAAAACAAGACCAACAGCAAAGAAAAGAGAGCTGTTACGACCTACGTCTGATTTTGGATTCTTCTTTTGTTCCATAATAATTATTGTTGTAAGACGCTAATTTAATTAAATAATCCTAAAAAAAACAAAGGATATTAATTTTTTAACGTTCGATTATTGAAATATATTAGCACAATTATTGTACCAATTATGACTCCTAAACAGTTAGACAGTAAATCTAAGATGTCGTAAGTACGTAAGGGATTGACTTTCTCTTGAATTAACTCCAACACAATACCCAAAATAAGTGTTGCTAAAAAACTATAAGATAACGCCTTTGTTTTTTTCTGTAAAACAGAAAATAAACCCCATAAAGCTGATAGGCCTGCGTATGCTCCAAAATGGAAAAACTTATCCTGGAATTTTATACCTGTTTCTGGCATTATACCACTCGCATTGGCTAAACTAAAATACAATAGTATACAGGTATAAATTAATGCCGTAAAAAAAAGAAGTTTCTTGTTTTTAAGCACCAATTAAGGCTTTGTAATCATCAGCAGACATTAAGTCATCGATTTGACTTGCGTCAGAGAACTTAACTTTTATCATCCAACCAGCGCCATAAGGATCACTATTTACAGTTTCTGGCTCGTCTTCTAATGCCTCATTGAATTCTACAATTTCGCCACTTAATGGTAAAAACAAGTCAGAAACTGTTTTTACGGCTTCAACTGTACCAAAAACCTCTTCGATATCTAATGTTTCGTCTACAGTCTCGATCTCAACGTAAACGATATCTCCAAGTTCTCCTTGAGCAAAATCAGTAATACCGACAGTTGCAGTATCTCCTTCAATCTTTACCCATTCATGGTCTTTTGTATATTTTAATTCTGCAGGAATATTCATAAGTGCATTAATTAGTTATTTGCTTAACAAATGTAATTTTTTAATAACTGATTTTCAAAATTAATTTCCGAAATTATATCGTAAAGTAAACCCAGAACGAATCGATGTTTGTGGAAAGGATGTTGAAATTGCAAAATCTGAAAATGAATAATCAAAGAAGAAAATCCCTGTTAGGTTTCTATTAACGGCATATTCTGCATTTAACTTTGCTCCAAAAATTGTCTGACCCGCTGTAATTTGATTGTTTTCTAAATCTAGATATCTAATAATCGTTAAGTTATCTCTTACGTTAGCATCTAGAGACAAATTGAGGTCGCTAGCTGCATTTCTTCCGCCAGTGTTGCCGCCTAATTTTTTAAACAACCTCACATTTTTAATTCGGTAACCTAAGCCAAGTGTATACTCTTTGCTTTGCTCTTCGGTCATTAAATTATTATCAAAACTTAGCAATAATAACCTACTTGTACGAACCTCTGCAGTGACTTGTAAGGAATTTTTCATTGTAGCTTCAATACGAATTAAAGGACTAAAAGATTCCTCTAAATTTATACTACTAAATAAAGTTTCGCTTTTAATATTTCCACCTTGATCAACTTCATTTGGGAAATTAGGGTCGAAATCTAAATTGGTTCTAAACTGATTAATACTGTATGTAGAACGGTAACCGTGTTGTAAAGAGAAACGTTTAAACGTCTTTTTAAACCAAGGTAACTTCATTAAGCCTGTATATTTTAATTGCCAATTTGGTATTGGAATATCTCTAAAAGCGCCAAGACTTACTTTGTCTGGGTCTGAGCCATGATACGCGGATAAAAATGAAGGTAGTAGTACTTTTTGACTGTTTCTACCATAACCAATAGGGAATCCGTCTGCATCTAAATTTGCAGGGTTATTTACATCAATACCTGCGTTAGTTGCCAATCGTCGTGCTACAATAATTCTGTTATCTCTAAAAGCATCAAAGGCTTCGGATTGGTCAGCATCGCTCTTACTAAATGCAGTACCAATTAAAGAAGTAGAAATATTATAGTTGCCAAAAGTGTTTGGAGTTAAACTCACATATCTAGAGTTTTCTACTCTAAAGTTCTCAGCAAAATTTTCTTGATACAAACGCGAACCAATTAAATCAATTTTTAAATCGTTTAATGGTTCTAAAGCAGCTGTAAAATCTAATCGCTTTTCTTCAGTACGTGTAAATTGCTGATTAAATTCAGGGAACAAAGTTAGCCAACCATTTTGTGCTACACGTTGTCTAATATCTGCTTGGCTACCAAATGTAAACCCTAAAGTTGGTCTTAATGTGCCTATAAAACCAGGTGTATTTGTGTAACCTGGCAAGTAAGTTCCACCATTTTGCTCGTAATTTATTCCTACACGTTTTACCATGGTTACAACATCTAATAATGCATTACCGATTTTTTTACCGACACTTTTCTTTTTTGGTGGTGTCTGTGCAGTACTATTATTTCGATTACCTGATGTTCTCCTACTTGTGTTTCGTCTAGAACTATTTGGTTTTTTAATACCTAACTCCTTATACAAAGACTCTATATTAAGAGTAGTATTTAAGGTGTGCGTATTTCTGTTTTGAATAGCATTACCCAAATTAAAAACACCTGTTACATTTCCTTGTTGGTCAGTGGCTTCAAAATTTAAATTAAAATCAGAGCCTTTTTGCCATTGAAAATCTGAATTATAGGTATAAGTTGATTGAAGGAAACTTAAAATTGGAATTTTATTAAATGGTAACTCATAGTTAACCAAAAGTTGCTGATTCTGTACATTAGGGTCACCAACATTAAAGAAATCATCCCAAACATCTAATTCTGGGTCTTGTCTTCCATTTAGCCTATCGTCTATAAAATAGTTTCGGACAATATTGTTGTTACTCGCTGTAAAATTTAGACTCAGATTATCAGTTAAATTATAGTTTACAGCATACTGGAAATTAAAAGAATAATTACGTCTAAACACTTCCTCAATACCTATATTATTCCCAGCCAGTGCTACTTCTCTAAATTTTTGACTGTTAAAATCTCTGATGATATCTGCGTTTACAGAGAAATTTGTTGGTAACAAATTAAAATTGAAATCTTTAAGTATTTTCCAATACCTTCCAGTAAATAAAGAATCATTTTTCTTAAATGGTTCTATCTTTTTTGGCTCAAAAGCATAGGTGTAATTAACACCAGCACGAATATTTTGTTGAAGCGAGCGTTCTATTTCAAAATCTCGACTCTCTACTTTGTTATTTGAATAATTAAACGTGAAGTTTTCAACATCGTAAACTCTTTTTTTCTTATCACCAGTTCTGTTCTTTTTTACGCCTATAAGATTAATACTTCGTCGTTTGGTATATGTTTCGGACTGGCGTTCAATTTCTTCGGCTTCTTCTGCCGTTTGTGCAGCTTCTACTCGAGATTCTAAAGTTAAATCATTATAAAATTGGTCAAATTGAGGTGTAATCAATTCTTCACTATGAATATAATTAAGTGGTAGGTTAATACCCCATTTTTTAGGTAACAACTGACCCAATCTTACATTAGTAGTTACATCAAAACCAATAACATCTTCTCTGCTTCTTTCGTTAGGACTTTGCTCTAAACCACCAAAACCTATAGTACTTCTGTTGGCTGATGCACTTACTGATGCAAAATCTGCAAAGTTAGTGTCCATAGACATTACTGCTGCCCAACCGCCTTCGTTATCAAGGTCAGACATACGCAACTCATTAAACCAAACTTCACCACAAGCTGGCGTACGATTTAGTCCAGAATGTTTTACACCAACCATCAATACTCTTATGTTTCCAAAATTTGGATTACCTTTTATGGCTACACGTTGATTTTGAATTCCGCCAGTAGGAAATTCTTGAGCTGGATTATCTGATAAAACACCATCAACAACATCATAATATGTTGGATTTTCGTTTGCTAAAGTTTGTGCAGAAATACCTCTAGATTTTATCTCTTGAAATACGGACAATTCAATATTAATCTCATTTTCTTCTGGCCAAATTCTACGCTCTAGTGATGTTGCACCTTCTGCAATTAAATCGGAATTAATTAACGGGATTTCAACCTGATAAAAGTTATCAGTAAAATCATTTCCTAATCTTATAAACGCAACCAACTCTCCATCTTCTAAGCCCTGATTTTCTTGTGCTTCAGCATGCAAAAACATACGCAATTTATTATACTGACGCATATCAAGGCTAATATTTTTAAATACGCCTCGAGAATCTGTATCTACTAAATTACAAGCTTCTAAAACTAAAGATTGTTCGTTTTGTCTTACAACGTTATTGTTATTGTTTAATTCTTCACGACGAACGCCTGGTGGAATTACGTAATTGCCATCATTTTCTTGAATACCAATAATTGCGACATTAAACTCAGCATCCGGACTGTTATTTGCCGTATTATTATCTAAATCTTGAGTGAAACGTCTCCAATCACTTCGTACTAAATCTAAAGTGGCAAAGCGCATCGTCGTCGTTTCTTCGAAATCTGTTAAGTATAGTCGTGCAAAACGTACAGAACGAATATCAGATATTCCGCCAACAGCTCTTGTTGGTTCTGCAATTGGTAATCTAAATTGATACCAAGTCACATCTCTTGTTGTGCCATTTGGAAGCGTTACTGGCACTCGCTTTATATCGTTTATCTGCTCGTTATTAGGATTTAAACTTGCTGGTGTAACCTCAACTTCATATTCAAAATAACTGTTAATCGTGTTCATGGTGTTATCACGATTTATATCTTCTACATCTGGCTGTGTTGTATTACCACGATTGGTTTGAGAAAATTCATCAGGTGTGTTACCTTCAAATCCATTATACTGTCTATAGCGCTCAAAAATATTACCGTCGGTATTTAAAAAATAAAGGTAATTATCTAAAGACGGGTCAGGTCCGTAATCTAGAGATTGATTACCAGTTTGGTCTCTTAAAAACTGTACAACATCTTGCTCTTCTACATCGTCATAACCATCATATCCTACATCTTGATTTGTTCGTTGTTCACCTGTTGTTCCGAAGGTATAAATTAAAGATTGTGTTTGCGGAACAGCATAAGGCGTTTGTAGATTGATATTTTGAAGAAAATCTATATTTCCATCTTCTGGCAAACCATTTTCGAATTGTTTTTTCCCATCTTTAAGGACGTCTTCAGAAATGTTACCTAGGTTAATGGTTAACGTTCCTCCCTGACTTGTTGGGTTATCTAAAAATGGGTCTTGTACCCAAAACTCAATATACTCTACGTTAGCTTGTTCAAAATCTGTTGATGTGATTTGGCGTGTTATTCCTGCCCAACTATCGTCTGGGTCAAGCGCTTGTCCGTTAGCTGCATCTGGATCAAAATTATAAGGACCACGATTTGTAGGATAGTAAGTTAAATCTAATGTGTTTATAATGGCTTGTTGACCTTGTACTAAATCGACTTCTGGAAAAATTTCATTGATAAAAACACGACGCGTGTAAAGATTTGAAATATCTTCATCTGTAATACCAGAAGGTCGTTGTGTACCGTAAAATATTGGATCAATCGTGTACCAGTTTAACAAAGCTCTGTCAAATCCATTTTGAATTCCTAAATCATCTTCATTTCCTTGCGAATATGTGCGCCCAAGGTTTAATGGACGACTTGATAAGTTCCATGCAAATGGCGATAACAAATCTATATTGCCTTGCGTACCTTCAAAATCATCAATATAAGCAGTTGCTTCTCCATTAAAATCTGTACCCTTTGGTGCACCTGGTGCTAAATACGCAAACTCTCCTCGAATGGAAAAATTAGAAGGTGCATCTGTATCAATATTAGGTAGTTTATTTACTAAGCGTGTAAAGAACGGAACTTCGGTTGCAAAGTTTCCATTAATTCCAAAAATGGTATTGTTAATTGGCTCTGAATCAAAGTTTGCCTTTTGGGTAATCGGTCGCTCGTTTAAATTTAAAAGTGTTCCTCCCAAAAGAAAATTTTCATTGAACTGATGTTCTACATTAATACCTGTAAAACGTCTGGTTTGCTGTCCAAATAGCGCATTATTTTCTACATCTACATTAATGGGCGTATTAGATGCTTTTAAAGATTCGTCTAAAATTTCAACACGACCTGCGGCGTAGTTAACAACGTAATCAACACCTTCAACTAAAATTCTACCATTAGCAGTAACTCTTACTGAACCTCTTGCGGCATTGAACGGTATTGGAATTCCGCCACTTCCGCTACTGCTTTTAAAACGCCCTTTGATTTGAAACTTATTTTTATCAGCGTCGTTTAAAGCCTGAGTTTTAGTGCTCTTATATAATAAATCGTAAACGTACTTTTCTTGGTTTGGGTTGTATGATGTTGGTACATCATAATCTTCTGCCGTTGTTGTTGGGTCATCTAAAACATTAAAGAGATACTCTCCAAAAGGTTGTGTTTTGGTAAAGATTATTTTTCCGTTTTGAACCAAAACAGTTTGCCCATTAATAAAATCGAAGAAGCCATCACCACCTTCTTGCGGGTCGCCATTAAAGTTAAGTCGGTCTAAATGAAATAGCCGTATTAATGGCGTATCTTGAATATCACTATCATCATTAGGGTTTCCTGACGTATTATTATCATATTGCTGTGCAAATGGTACTTCAACACCATTAACTACTGCTGGTGTAATATAATTTAATGGCGAGGCTTCTGTATAAAAAATATTCAACCTAAAATCTTCTTGAGATAATTGAAAAGCACCAGTATCATAAATGTTTTTCATCATTAAATCCCAAACAGGTTGGTCTACGGCTGTAATGGCACTTTTAAGCATTTTAAGTACTAATGCTTGATTGTTCACAATTTGATTTCCGTTTCCTGGATTTACCGTAACATCTGTGGCATTAACGCCATCATTAGCAAATTCACCAACTTGATAAACTTGTCCGCCAACTGTGTACTGAAATGCTACTGCCAAAACCTCGTCATTTAACAAACGTTGGTTCAATGAAATGTAACCTAATTGTGTGTTAAGCTGATAATCCTGACCTTGTTGTAATTGGCGTGCACTTTCTAAAGTACCATAGTCGAACCCTTCATTAACAGGAACATTAATACCTGCTTCGACGTTTGAAATATTTCTTACAGCATCATTTAATAAAGAACCAGCACCACCGATATTTGTTGGGTCAAAATCGTTATTTCCATTATCTGGAAAACTACCTTGTGGTACATTTACAAAACCTGCCGGCTGTGGTGTTAAACCTATTCGGTCAGACTCTCCTAAATCTTGAAGCGCCACAACGTTACGAACATTTTGTGTCTGATTATTTCTGTTAGTTACCCAAACCTCAATCCTCGTAATTTGAATATTATTATTAATGTACGGATACGTAAGCATGGCTCGGTTATAATCCGCTTCGAAATATTGCGCTAAAAAGTAATGGCGATTTTCGTCATAATCTCTTGCAAAAAACTCGAACTCTTCTAAAGTCCCGCCACCTTGGGCTTGTACCGAGCGCGACTCCGACTGCTGCTCTGAAAACACAGCTGTTACTGTGGTTTTACCAAACTGCAATTGCGTTTTTACACCAAATAAACTCTGCGCTCCAGAAATTAAAGAACTATTTAATGGCATATTTACGTTACCTACTTCAATTTTTTGAATAATATCATCTTCCGTCGGAGTGTATTCTAATTTTACCAAATTTTGAAAATCGAACGTTCGTTCTGTATCGTATTGTGCATTTACTTGAAGTCTCGTACCGACGGTACCCGACAAACTCATACTAATTCTTTGGTCAAAATCAAAAGTAAAATTACTACGGTTTCTGGGTGTAAATGTTGGATTGTCTTGCTGCGAAAATAAAATACCCAAATCTACATCTACCGAACC
This sequence comes from Winogradskyella litorisediminis, assembly GCF_042675765.1. Taxonomy (NCBI): domain Bacteria; kingdom Pseudomonadati; phylum Bacteroidota; class Flavobacteriia; order Flavobacteriales; family Flavobacteriaceae; genus Winogradskyella; species Winogradskyella litorisediminis. The sequence goes on from NZ_JBHTJL010000009.1 coordinate 289,667, forward strand.
TTGAGGAATAACAGAAATTGTATTTCCGCCAAAAATAGTTTCAAAAAAATCAGAATTGACATAAAAATCGGGTAGTAAATTCTTTTGCGCTTCTTCAGTTCCTTCTTTTTGACCAGAAGTAGCATCAATTTTTTCTTTATAATAGGCGTTCAATCGTTCGCGCTGCACCAAAGCCTGAAACTGCTTTGGAGTTAAGATTAATGGATAATTAACGTTAAAACTTCCAAATTTTTCGTTATAAATATATCTGTCTAAAATTGGGTCGTAAGTGTATTTTGACTCAATACCACCGATTGGAGGTAATTTTAAATCGCCAAAAGTAAATGTTGTTTTGGTAGAATCTTGCTCTGTTGGATTGGTTTGTGAAAATCCTAAGCTAAAACACAAAAAACCTAGAAAAACCAGGCTGTACTTTAATTTATTTATAGCGATTGAATTAATAGCGTTAGTTGTATTCAAAAGAATTATAAGTTTTTTAAGGCGTCTTTAATTAAAGTTTCTACAGTGGCATCTGGTTGTTGATTAAGTAATTTTTCAATCACTTTTTCGGACTGTTTTTTGTTAAATCCTAAAACCTCTAAAGCAGATAACGCTTCACTTTTATTAGTATTGTTTTGGGTTATGGAAACTTCATCAATTCCGTAAACCTTTAACACTTTATCCTTTAAGTCTAAGATGACGCGTTGTGCTGTTTTTGCACCTATACCTTTTACAGATTGAATTGTAGATACATCGCCAGAAGCTATAGCATCCTTAACTTGGTCTGGACTTATAGAAGATAACATTGTACGAGCAGTCATTGCACCTACACCACTTACAGAAATAAGAAGTTTAAAAATTTCGCGCTCTGTTTTTGATGTAAAACCGTATAATGTATGGGAATCTTCTTTTACCTGAAGATAGGTATATAATTTGATGTGTTCTTTATCTGGAATTTGACCGAAGGTATGAAACGAGATATTTACAAAATAACCCATACCATTACAGTCTATAACTACATCTGTTGGATTCTTTTCAACAAGCTTTCCTTCTATATGTGTAATCATGTAGTTAAAATAAAGTTAATGCCTCAAATGTAATAAAATTATTGAGACATTAAAGCCTAAAAAACCAATGAAAACCTATCCTTTTTTCTGTTTACGCTTTTCGCGTTCTTGAGCATCAATTACTGCAATTGCTGTCATATTAACAATCTCGTCTACACTTGCATCTAATTGAATAATATGTGCTGGTCTTCGTAAACCCATCATAATTGGGCCGATTGATTCAGCTTTGTTCAATTCCTTCAACAATTTGTAGGTAATGTTAGCCGATTCTAAATTCGGAAAAATTAGCGTATTTACACGATGGCCTGCTAATTTTGAAAACGGAAAAATATCTTGTAACATCTCTGCATTTAAAGCAAAATCCGCTTGTACTTCGCCATCAACAATCATATCTGGCACATGCTCGTGAAGATAAGCAACCGCTTCTCTAACTTTTCTGGTACTTGGATTATCCGCAGAGCCAAAATTTGAATAAGAAGTCATGGCTACAACAGGTTTAATTCCAAATAACTTAGCAGCAGCAACAGTCATCTGAGTAATATTTGCCAAATCTTCTGCAGAAGGATTAATATTAATAGCGGTGTCGCTTAAAAAAATAGGCCCGCGTTGCGTCATCATAACATTTGTAGCTGCGATACGAGAGACACCTTTGCTCATGCCTATAACTTCTAACATTGGTTTTACTACTGAAGGGTAACTGCGCGAATGCCCAGAGATTAGAGCATCTGCATCACCTTCGTTAACCATCATGGCTGCAAAATAGTTACGCTCTCTAAGTTTTTTTCCTGCAGAGTAGCGCGTCATGCCTTTACGCTCATGGCGTTTCCAGTAGGCATCTGCATACTTTTCTTTTCTTTCAAATTCTTCATCAGATTTTGGATCTATAATCTCGCAATCTGCTTCGAACTCAATTTCTGTCATGAGTTCTAAAATAGTGTCTTTTCTTCCTAAAAGAATAGGAATAGCTACACCTTCTTCGTAACAAATTTGAGCAGCCTTAAGCACGTCTAGTTGATCTGCTTCAGCAAAAACAACACGTTTTGGATTTGTACGAGCACGGTTAAGTAATAAACGCACATGTTTGTTATCAGAGCCTAAACGCTCAAGCAGACTGTCTTTATATTTTTCCCAATCGTCTATAGGTTGTCTGGCAATACCGCTTTCCATAGCTGCTTTTGCAACAGCTGGAGGAATCTCTGCAATTAATCGTGGATCAAAAGGTTTTGGAATAATATAATCTCGCCCAAAAGTTAAATATGTTTCGTTATATGCAATATTTACTTGCTCTGGCACAGGTTCTTTTGCTAAACGACATAAAGCTTTTACTGCGGCCAATTTCATTTCTTCGTTGATTCCAGTAGCTCTTACATCTAAAGCACCTCTAAAAATAAATGGAAACCCAAGTACGTTGTTTACCTGATTTGGATGGTCACTACGACCAGTTGCCATAATTATATCTTTTCGTGTCGCGATTGCAACATCGTATTCAATCTCGGGATTTGGATTCGCCATAGCGAATACAATAGGGTCTTTAGCCATTGATAAAAGCATCTCAGGCGTTACTATGTTTCCTACAGATAAGCCTAAAAATACATCTGCATCTACTAAAGCTTCTGCAAGATTACTATATTTTTTATCTGTGGCATATTTTATCTGACTTGGTAATAAGTCTGTACGGTCTTTATGTAGCACACCATCTTTATCAAATAATGTAATATTATTAGGGTTTGCACCTAACAAAACATATAAATTAACACAAGCCATCGCTGCCGAACCAGCGCCACTCACTATAATTTTAGCTGTTTTGATATCTTTTTCAGCGAGTTCTAAAGCATTAAGTAAAGCTGCAGAAGAAATAATTGCCGTACCATGCTGGTCGTCATGCATTACAGGAATATCAAGCTCTTCTTTAAGACGTCTTTCGATTTCAAAAGCTTCAGGTGCTTTGATATCTTCGAGATTGATGCCTCCAAATGTTGGCGCAATGTTTTTTACAGTTTGAATAAATTCTTCTACATTTTCTGTATCTACTTCAATATCAAAAACATCTATATCTGCAAAAATTTTGAAGAGTAAACCTTTACCTTCCATAACAGGCTTTGAGGCTTCTGGACCAATATTTCCTAAGCCCAAAACAGCTGTTCCATTTGAAATTACAGCTACTAAATTTCCTTTTGCAGTGTATTTATAAACGTTGTCTACATCTTTTGCAATTTCTAAACAAGGCTCTGCTACACCAGGTGAATATGCTAACGACAAATCTCGTTGAGATGCATATTTTTTAGTAGGTACAACTTTAATTTTGCCAGGTGTTGGTTTAGCGTGATACACTAAGGCTTCTCTTCTTTTACTTTGCTTACTCATATAATTTATTGACTAAATTAAGCGACAAAGATAGGCAATGAAAACCTGTCAAAAAATTGATTTGTACTAAATACGCTTAAAAATGAAGGATATTAGTACTATCACTATCTGAGCTATAAATTTTGAATTTATAGTCGTTAAGATTGGCTTCTAACTTAACAAAATGACTATTATTACTCCACGACAAATGTATTAGGTCGTTAGTTGTTGCATCAATTTTAAAATCACCTAAAAATGCTTTTGATGTATTTCTTAATCTAATAATCTCTAATTGTTTCTTTACAACATCTAGCTTAAGTCGTTCTTCTATTTCCTTTAGAGAAAGTGTAGTTCTATTAATTTCTTTATGACCACCTTCACCTGCTTTTTCGACTGCCTCATAATCGTTTGTGCCTACAAACAAATCTAAATACCAAACTTGGGGTATTCCTGGCATAAACATTTGGATAGCTCTTGCGAGTAACATTTTTGCATCGTCCTCACCAAGCGCACTATAAAATGTAGCATTGACTTGATAGTAGGAGATTTTGTTTCCGTCAGCATCATAAAGATTCTTGACTCGGCCACCACGAGCTATAATAGTTTCCATAATATGCTCTATATCCTCATCTGGCAACAAGCCATTATTGTAAGTTCCATTAATCTGTTTTCCTTTTAAATCTAAAACTGGTATGCCATCATGACAACCCAACATATTAACAGTTTTATACCCTTTTTGCTGAATATCAGTCAACCACTTATACAAGGCATTATTTGTCTTTTTTTCTAAGGTATGAATCATCAGTCCTGGCAGAAAGAAATCGTAAATGGTATAACCTTTGCTCGCGACTTCATCATGAAGATTAAGACCGTATTCTGCATGAATTTCAGGTAATAAAATTAGATTATTTTTTACTGCTATTTGATTAATCCTTTCAAGATAGTCCCAAGTTCCTGGCGTATTAAAAAAATTGGTTTGTCCGACTTCTTTATGCAAATAAGCAAAGGCATCTAATCGTAATATTTTACATCCAAAACGCTTTAATTTTGCCAAAGTCTCTTCATAAAATGCCCAAACTAATTCAGATTTTGCATTAACATCCATTTGACCTAAGAATGTGCATTTTTGACTTACTGCTGCAATTACCTTATCCTTAATGGTCTTCTCAATTTTAAAATCTAGAGTATTTATAGCTTCATTATTTTCTATAGCATCGTTCACTTTGGTTACGATAGTAGAAATATCACTCTGTTTTAATTCTTTTATATGCTGTAAATCTTTGACTGAAATTTTATTGTATGTAATTTTCTGATAAAAGGTGTTCCAATAAGGTTGCATTTTTCCATTTGAGAATGGAACTTTTAGAATAGGTAAACCTGATTTTCTCATAAAGAGTTTACTGAGAAATTCTTCTTTGGGTATAATTACACCTTCGTCATTTATTGTTCCGTGACCTTCCCAAAAGCTATTCCAATTGATAAAAAAGTCTTTGTATTTTGACTTTTCACCATGTTTAAGCAAGTCTTTAAATTGTGGTGAAGCTACAGAAAAGTGATTTAAAACAATATCAAACTTTAACATAATATTTAAACGGTCTAATATCTCTAAGTCTTCCTTTGATACTAAATCCTTGTTGATGTTGTAATCTATTATTGAAAATCCTCTATCTAAATCACTGTTAAAAAAGGTAGGTAATAGGTAAAACAACGAAAATGCATCTTTAAGCTCAGGCATTTTTAGCATACGTATTGTATCGCTCAAATTTTTACCAATACTATCTGGATATGCATTTAGCATTACACCGCTAAGTAAAGCTGCGTTCTCATTTTTGTTCATGAGGTAAAATTCTATAAAAGATTAGATAAAATATTAATATTATCAGGAAGCCTTCCAACATTTTGAAGTTTTAAAGCCGCTAGCTGAAGTGCAACTTCTAGGCATTCTTCCACTGGTCTTTTCTTTACGTAAGCAAACAAAAATCCAGACCAAAATGCATCTCCTGCTCCTGTAGCATCCATTACGTTATCTACTTTTACAGCTGGCAGTTGAATAATACCTTTACCCTTCTGAGAAAGTTTTACACCTTTGCTACCCAAAGTTAAGCAGATTGTTTCTACGCCTTCAGAATGAAAAAAATCGAAGATTTCATTATGTGGGAGTTGCTTATTAAACAACCTAAGCATATCATCCTCACTTATTTTAATTAAAGGATTAAATTTACAATAAGCTTTTATAACCTTTAGTGCATCTTCTTTATTATCCCAAATTTCATCAGCATAATTAATATCGATACTAAGCTTACAACCTGAATCAAAAGCCTCGTGTGCCTTTTTTAAAATTGTGGTTCGTGAGGGATTTTTACTAAGTGCAAAACACGTGGTATGAAAGATATATGTCTGAGAAAGTAAATTAGAAGATATTTGATTTTCAGAAATATGATAGTCTGCTTCTCGGTAGGCCACAAACTCGGGTGTTTTATCCGACCGAGAGACAAAAATGACAGAAGTTGGCTTATTCTTTAGTTTTTTTATTGGTTCTCTATTTACGCCAACCTCATTTAATCTTTCGAATATATATTCTCCAAAACCATCGTCACCTACTGTTGCTACCATAGTTGCATTAAGACCTAGTCTTGCAGAATTCATCGCTACATTAGTTGGTGAGCCTCCCAAATACCTATGATAATCTCTTGTATTGTTTATTAAAACATCTGTTTGATGTCCAATAAAATCTATTAGGACTTCTCCAACACAAAGAATGTCTATTTTTTTCATGAACTAAATACTATTAAAGATTTAATGACCTCCTATTGGCATAGTTACGACATTCTCAGGAGCTTTTTTGCTTTTAATAAATAATGTTAATACAGCGGCAATTACCAATAATATTCCTGCAAACGTAATAGCCAAACGAGGGTCGTTATTTAAAAATTTTTTAAGTATAAAACCAAATGAGACTGTTTGCAAAATCATTGGTATAACTATCATCATATTAATTATACCCATGTAAACACCGTATCTTTCTTTAGGTATTTCTGATACTACTATTAAATAAGGTATTCCCATCATACTTGCCCAACCAATACCAAAGCCTGTTATTGCAAAAAACAACAAGTTTTTATTCTCTATTTGCGGAAAGGCTAGGAAACCTATTGCTGCAATTATTAAACAAAATGCATGTACTTTTTTTGGACTATATTTTTTTGCGAATCCGACCAAAGCAAAAGCTACTAAAAAGGTTACGACATTATACCAGCCGTTAACAAGTCCTGTCCAGCCAACAGCTTCGCTGTACGCTTTTGTGTTTTCTGGTGTAGCATTCCATACCGAAAGCGCAACGCTTTTAGAAGAGTTTTGCCAATAACAAAACAAGGCATACCATTGAAATAAATAGACTAGTGCTAACTGCCACATAACTTTTGGCATATCTTTTATAGCCGAAATAATTTCTAATAAAGGCCCTAAAACACTACGTTTTTCACTTTTTAATTTGGCTAGCTCTTCCTCTGTTGGTGGAATTTCTTTGGTTTTACTTATACTCCATAAAATTGAAGCAATAGAACAAAAAGCTCCTAGAAAAAATGACGCATAAACCCAAGTTGGTAAAGACCCAGTCATTCCAATAAATATTAACGGAAAAATAAATAATGATAAATTAGCCAAAACTTGTCCTAGGCCTGTAAAAAAACTTTGCATCTGAAAACCTAAAGGCTGTTGTTCGTCATCTAACTTGTCGGCAATAAGAGCACGGTAAGGCTCCATCGCTGTATTATTACCAGCATCTAAAACCCATAACAAACCCGCAGCCATCCATAAAGAACTACTAAATGGAAAAGCCAGTAAAGTTAAACTACAAAGTATTGCTCCAATCAAAAAAAATGGCTTTCGCCTTCCAAATTTAGGACTCCATGTTTTATCACTAATTGCTCCGATGACAGGTTGTACTAATAAACCTGTTACAGGTCCTGCAAGATGAAGTATAGGTATTTGATCTGGACTAGCCCCAAGAAAATCATAAATTGGAGTAACTGCGCTCTGCTGCAAACCAAAGCTGTATTGAATTCCGAAAAATCCAACATTCATATTTAGAATTTGCCAGAAACTTAATTTAACTTTTTTGGTAATCATTCAGTTGTATTTTTGGTCTTAAAGTAATATATCTTCTATAAAAAAGAGCCAATGAAACTTTATTAACACTGACTCTTTTATCAATCAACTTAAAAAATTATTTAACTGCTCAAATAGTTTTTAGAAACTATAATTTAAACCAAGTGAGATTGATCTTCCTGGTACGGGTCTTACTCTTAAATAATTAGTTTGACCTTCTACTATACTACCTTCTTCTGATTCAGTAATTCCTAAAGTATCGAAAATATTATTTGCTGATAAATTAACAGCTAGTTTTTCGGTAATACCTACATTAACGAAACCATTTACTATAACGAAGCCAGGCATTATTAACTCATTAGAATCTTGAGCATACGCTTTTGTTTGCCCTATAAAACTTAGCCCTATGTTATTTTGCTTTGCCGAGCCAAAGTTATAAGACGGCAGAAAACTATAAATGAAATCTGGTTGTCTTCTTGGCGTGTTACCTTCATTAGCTCCAGAGTCTATTTCTGCATCTGTATATGTAAAACCTCCTCTAAAATTAAAGTCATTTACTCTATATGAACCTTCAACTTCAATACCTAAGGATTTGTAATCGTTTTCTATGATAGAGTTTGTTGTTGCTTCAAATCCACCCTCTTCAGTTGTTTTTGCATAGAAGAAAGTAGCATACAAAGACCCATTTTCAAAACCTCTTTTATAACCAATCTCTGCTTGATTGATAAAATCTAAAGCATTAATTCTATCGCTATTTGTGTAGTCCAAGCCCGTAAAAAGAATTCGGTCTGCTTTTGCTGCTGCACCTCTACTGTATCTAGCAAAAACTGCTTCTCCGTCTTTTAAAAGATAGTTAGCACCTAAAGAATATGAAACATAGTCGTAATCGTAATTAACTGCAGTTGGATTAGCTAAATCTATCGCCTGAGTGGTTTGCTCTGGTACCGAAATGTTACCATCATTATTTACATCAAAAGCCGTTGTTGTAGGTCCTGCAAAACTGCCATCTACTCTTCCTTTATCAAATCTGATACTTGCATCTATATTAAGTTTTTCTGAAGCCTCTAAACTTACTGCTAAATATGGTGCCGATGTATTATATTTTGTATCATAACTTCTTTGGCAGCAATCACCAAAAAAAGTAGCACCGTAACCTACAAGACCATTTTCAGTTAGTGGACTACCTGAACTATCAAAACCATCTATTAATCTTGCATTATCTCCAGCTGCTTCTAACAAATAAGAATTCCACAACCAAGACATAGATAAGTTTTGAACACCTTTAAAGTAGCCTAAAGTAAGATTTACATTATCTAATTTTTTTGTCAAACGGATATCGTTCATAAAATTATTAAAATTGTTTAATTGCGTGTCAAATAAAACAACTGGCGTAATGATTGTATTACCATCAACTGTACCGTCGCCATTTGCATATTGTAAAGAGGCATAACCATTACTTCCGCCAAAACCGCTAGGCGCTAAAAAATCATTTGCTGTTAAAACACTAGCTGGAAAAGGAGAATTAAATCCACCTCTGTTAGATGAAAATCTTCCTTTATTAATAACTTTAAAATCATTTCCTAAATCGAACGAAGCCTCAACACCAACCGATGTAGAGATAGGATTCATTCCGTCAGCAACATCAGAGCGTCTTAATTGTCCACTTTCACCTAGACCAACATTTTGAGTCAAATAAGGTGTATGTAATGTTTGATTATTAGCATCAAAATTTGGGATGTTCTCGTAATTTGGATTAGAGTTAGTACCTGTAACTTGGATTGGGTTTGGCAAATATGCTATTGCTCTATCGTTTAAATATTTTGCATATAATCTTACGTATCCGTTGTCAAACTCTTTTGTAAGGTTTAATTTTAGTTGCCCACCATTATTTGCAGTGTAGCCTGCATCTCTCATTCCTTCACCAACTCTATAAAAACCGCCCATATGAAAATACAAATCTTCACCTATTGGAGCACCATAATCAAAATCTGTTCTAAAAGAATTATAATCCATACCAAAAGTTGTACCTAAAGAACCTCCTTCTACCTTTCCTGTTTTACTAATTAAATTAATAATAGCACCTGGAGAATTAGAAGATAGTGTAGATGCTGAACCACCTCTAATTGCTTCTATACGACTTATATTATTATCGAATCTTGTAAATATATCTGCTGTAGCAAATGCCATATCACCAAACAATAAGACCGGTAACCCATCTTCTTGTAATTGAACGTATTTTGATCCACCAGAAGAAACTGGCACACCTCTTACAGCGATATTAGAATTTCCTTCTCCTCCAGAAGACTCAGAACGAATACCTGGAATTGTTCTAAATATTTCTGCAGTTGTTCTTGGTGCAGACTGTGAAATTGTACTTGGTCTTAAAGTGGTAACAGACACACTAGACTCTATTCTAGATTTTGGATTTGTTACCCCAGTTATAATAACTTGATCTAAAGATTCTGAATCTTCAGACATAATGATATCAACAATTATATCACTACCACTTATTGTAACAGCCTTTGTAAATTTTTTAAACCCTAAATATGACCCCACTAAGACGTAATCACCATTTTCGACATTATCAATAGTGTACTTACCATCAAGGTCTGACACTGCTCCTTTTGAAGTACCTTCAAGTATAACATTGACACCTAAAAGTGTTATACCTTCAGTATCTTTTACGACACCAGAGATACTACTTTGTGCAGAAACCATGGTTACAACCATGGCAAAAAGCATAAATAAAGCCCATTTACTTTTTATTGATTTCATTTTCTTTGGTTATTTAATTAATAAAATATTGGTTTAATAATTACTAAATTCATATTTATCTGCATACAAATGTATATTTTTAGCAACGAAAACGTTTTCGTTTTATCGAAAACGTTTTCGTTTATTATATTTGTAATTATTTTTATCGATGAAGCCCGTAACTTTAAAACAAATCGCAGAACAACTTGGTATATCTGTTACAACAGTATCAAAGGCCTTAAAGGATTATCCAGATGTAAGTAAAAAGACTAAAAAATTAGTTAAACAGCTTGCCGAAACCCTAAACTATAAGCCAAATTCGTTTGCCGTCACGCTAAGAACAAAAGAATCCAAAACAATTGGACTAATCATTCCAGAAGTGGTACATCACTTTTTTTCTAATGTTATTAAAGGTATTATCGCTCAAGCTGAAAAAAAAGGATATCTCGTTATTATCTTACAATCTAATGAGTCTTATGATTTAGAAAAACAACAAATCGAATTACTTTTAAGTAAAAGAGTTGACGGTGTTTTAATTTCATTAGCAAATGCTACTGGAGATTATAAGCATCTAAATGATTTGATAGCTCAAGAAGTTCCTTTAGTTATGTTTGATAAGATTGCAAAAATTGTTAACTGTTCTAAAGTTATAATCAACGATAGAAAAGCTGCATATACGGCAACAAAACATTTAATTGATATTGGTTGTAAACGAATTGCTCATTTTAGAGGTCCTTTATTGCCACAAAATTCGATAGATCGATTTTTAGGTTACAAGCAAGCATTAATAGACCATAATATTACATACGATCCATCTTTAGTATATATCTGTGATTGTAGTGTTAAGAGCTTTGAAGAAGGAAAACAAAGTGCAAATCAATTATTAAAAGACCATACTAATGTTGATGGTATTTTTATTAATACCGACTTAGTTGCGATTGGTGCAATGACAGAGTTTCAAAAAAATGGTGTCAGAATTCCAGAAGATATTGCTATTGTAGGATTTAGTAATTGGTTTATGTCTTCTGTTATATCACCAACCTTAAGTACCATTGATCAACCTGGATATCAAATGGGTAAAGAGGCTTTTAAATTATTATATAAAGAAATGAAAAGTAAAAAGCAAAACTTACCAATTGAGTATAAAACTGTAGAGCTAGAAACAGGGTTAATTAAAAGAGAGTCAACCAAAAAAAATTAATCTTTTAAAAACTTAATATTTTGTTGCAACCCTGAAAACTTTGTTCGTTTTACTGCCGATTTTTTGAATATTTTTCTAAAGGTGTCTTCGGTTATTTCTTCCCAATCCTTCTTGGTCATTGATAACAACTCTGGATGCGGATTAAACAACGGTTCACTATGTGGTTTACTGAAACGATTCCAAGGACAAACATCTTGACAAACGTCACAACCAAACATCCAATCGTCAAATTTTCCTTTAAATTCTGAAGGAATATTATCTTTTAGTTCAATTGTAAAATATGAAATACATTTACTACCATCTACAATATATGGTTCGGTAATCGCTTCTGTTGGGCAAGCGTCAATACAAGCTGTACAAGTACCGCAATGGTCTGTTGTTGGTGTATCGTAATCTAATTCTAAATCGATAATTAGCTCTGCTATAAAATAAAAAGAACCCGTTTTTTGACTTAACAGGTTACTATGTTTACCAATCCAACCTAGTCCAGATTTTGCTGCCCAAGCTTTATCCAAAACTGGAGCTGAGTCTACGAACGCTCGACCGTGAACTTCACCTATTTGTTCTTGAATTGAACTAAGCAACTCTTTCAATTTGTCTTTAATGACAAAGTGATAGTCGGTTCCGTAAGCATACTTGGAAAGCTTAAAAGTGTTTTCTGTCTGGGTTTCTTCAGGATAATAGTTCAATAATAGTGAAACCACACTTTTAGAATCTTCTACCAATAATGTTGGGTCTAAACGTTTATCGAAATGGTTTTCCATATAACGCATTTCGCCATGCATATTCTTATTCAACCAGGCTTCAAGTCTTGGCGCTTCTTCTTCAAGAAATTGTGCCTTACTAATTCCACAAGACAAAAAACCGAGGCGTTTGGCTTCGGTCTTAATAAATTCTGTGTATTTGGCTTTGTTATCAATCAAAATAATCCGCCTTGCGTAGGTCCTTTTATCTTTCCTAAATGTTTATAAGCTTGCTCAGTAACCTCTCGTCCTCTTGGCGTACGCATTATAAAACCTTGCTGAATTAGAAATGGTTCGTACACTTCTTCAATCGTTTCTGCACTCTCGCTTACCGCAGTAGCAAGCGTAGTAATTCCCACAGGTCCTCCTTTAAATTTTTCAATGATTGTGGTAAGGATTTTATTGTCCATTTCATCAAGACCATGCGCGTCAACGTTTAAAGCTTCTAATGCAAATTTTGAAATTTGAATGTCTATATTTCCATTTCCTTTTATTTGAGCAAAATCTCTAACTCGGCGCAATAATGCATTTGCGATACGTGGTGTCCCTCTACTTCTACCTGCAATTTCAATAGCTGCTTCCATAGATATTGGCATATTTAGTATTGCAGCACTTCGTTGAACAATAGTCGTCAGTAATTCTGTATTGTAATATTGTAATCTACTACTAATCCCAAAACGTGCGCGCATTGGTGCAGTTAATAAGCCTGAGCGAGTAGTTGCGCCAACTAATGTAAAAGGTGCTAAATTGATTTGAACCGTTCTAGCATTTGGGCCAGACTCAATCATAATATCGATTTTGTAATCTTCCATTGCAGAGTACAAATATTCTTCCACTATAGGACTTAATCGGTGAATTTCATCGATAAAAAGGACATCACGCTCGTCTAAATTTGTTAATAAACCGGCTAAATCACCGGGTTTGTCTAATACTGGTCCTGAAGTTACTTTTATACCTACACTAAGCTCGTTAGCTAAGATATGGGCTAACGTAGTTTTGCCCAAACCTGGTGGACCGTGAAACAATGTATGGTCTAAGGCTTCATCACGTAATTTTGCTGCTTGTGTAAAGATTTTTAAATTCTCAAGCACTTGATCTTGACCCGTAAAATCTTCAAAAGATAATGGTCTTAATTTTTTCTCAACGTCAAGTTCTTCAGGAGAAAAATTATCGTTTGTAGGGTCTAAGTTTTCGTTCATGATAAATTGGGCTTCGATTTGTAAGATACTCCTCATAAAAATATAAGAGTACAAACTAATTCAGCTCAGAGCAAATATAAATAAAAAGCCTTTCTAAATTAGAAAGGCTTTTTGATATTATAGTAATTTCTTAAATAGAATATTTAATGATGAAGTTCCTCTTCGCCATCTTTCATTGGTACATTTTGAGGTACGAAATCCACATCATGACCTGGCTTACTATAATCGTAAGGCCATCTGTAAACATGAGGAATTGCTCCAGGCCAGTTTCCATGTATGTGCTCAACTGGTGTTGTCCATTCTAATGTGTTAGATTTCCATGGGTTTTGTTCTGCTTTTTTGCCATAAAAAATACTTCTTATAAAGTTATATAAGAAAACCAATTGTGCAACACCTGCAATTAAAGCAAATATTGTAATAACAGATTGCGTGTTAGTGGTATCATCAAATAATGGGAAGTTTGAATTTGTATAGTAGCGACGTGGTAAACCAGCCATACCGATAAAATGCATTGGGAAAAATACGCCATATGCACAAACTGCAGTAATCCAGAAATGTAAATAACCTAGATTTTTGTTCATCATACGACCAAACATTTTTGGGAACCAATGATAAACTCCAGCAAATACTCCATATAATGCTGAGATACCCATTACCAAGTGAAAGTGAGCTACAACGAAATAAGTATCATGTACGTTAATATCTAACGCACTATCACCTAAAATTATACCTGTTAAACCTCCTGTAATAAATGTTGAAACCAAACCTATAGAAAAAAGCATAGCTGGATTCATTTGAAGATTTCCCTTCCATAAAGTGGTTATATAGTTAAATGCTTTTACAGCAGATGGTATTGCAATTAATAACGTCGTAAATGTAAATACAGAACCTAAAAATGGATTCATACCAGAAATAAACATATGGTGACCCCAAACAATCGTAGATAAAAATGCGATTGCTAGAATTGAAGCTACCATTGCACGATAACCGAAAATTGGCTTACGTGAATTTGTTGCAATAATTTCTGATGTAATTCCTAAAGCTGGTAATAATACAATATAAACTTCAGGGTGACCTAGGAACCAAAATAGGTGTTCAAATAAAACAGGAGAACCTCCTTGATAGTGTAAAACTTCTCCTTGGATAAAAATATCTGATAGAAAGAATGAAGTACCAAAACTTCTATCCATTATAAGCAATAATGCTGCAGATAAAAGAACTGGAAACGAAATTATACCAATTACAGCTGTTACAAAAAATGCCCAAATCGTTAAAGGTAATCTCGTCATTGACATCCCTTTAGTACGTAAATTTAAAACAGTAACAACATAATTAAGTGAACCAAGTAATGAAGAAGCAATGAATATTGCCATTGATACTAACCAAAGGGTCATACCTGCTCCAGAACCACCTTGTGCCATTGGTAAAGCAGAAAGAGGAGGATAAATTGTCCAACCTGCAGCAGCTGGTCCTGCTTCTACAAAAAATGATAAAATCATTATTACGCAAGACAAGAAAAATAACCAATAAGACACCATATTAAGGAATCCTGATGCCATATCTCTTGCACCAATTTGTAATGGAATTAATAAGTTACTAAACGTACCGCTTAATCCTGCCGTAAGGACAAAGAATACCATTATTGTACCGTGAATTGTTACCAATGCTAAATAAATATCTGCATCCATAACTCCGCCTGGTGCCCATTTTCCTAGCAATGCTTCAAAAAGGACATTTGGCTGTTCTGGCCAAGCAATTTGCATACGAATCATCATAGACATCATTATTCCTATGATACCCATAATAATTACACCAGTAATTAAATACTGCTTTGCAATCATTTTGTGATCTTGACTAAATATATATTTAGTCACAAATGTTTCTTTGTGGTGATGTACGTCGTGGTCGTCGTGAACGTGTGTTTCTGCTGTTGCTGACATAATCTTTTTTCTTTTTCTTAAAACAATTTTTTAACTACTAATTCAATGACTCTTTGAACTTTTTTTGTTCAGCCATCCAAGCATCAAATTCTTCTTGGGTTTCTACTATAATTTTCATTTGCATATTATAGTGAGATTTACCGCAAATTTTATTACATAATAGAAGATAATCAAATTCATAATTTAAATCTTGACCAGCTTCTTCAATTTCTTGTTTACGTTCTAAACGTAAAGCATTAATGTTTGCCACTTTATCCTGAATATCTGGATTAGCTCTCATGTCTTCAGTTGTAACCGTTGGTGTAAAACCAAATTGAGTTACCATACCAGGTACGCAGTTCATTTGTGCTCTAAAGTGTGGCATGTATGCAGAATGTAAAACATCCTGAGAACGCATTTTAAATAGTACTGGTTGACCTACTGGCAAATGTAATTCTGTTACAATAACATCATCTTGAGCATTAGGGTCATCTTCATCAACTCCTAAAATGTTAGCTTTATCTAAATCTATTAATCTAACATTTGCTTTACCAAGTACGTTGTCTTCACCTCCATAACGGGCTTTCCAGTTAAACTGTTGTGCATAAAGCTCTATTACCATTGGATCTTCGCTCTCGTCGATATTCATAATATCATTCCAAGTGAATAAACCGTATATAATTAATCCTGCTAATACAATAACTGGGATTATTGTCCAAATAGCTTCCAACTTATTATTATCCGCATAGAAAAGTGCTTTTCTTCCTTTTTCACCTCTGTATTTAAAAGCGAAATAGTGCAATAAAAACTGTGTAACTGTCTGCACAAAGAAAATCACAATCATTGAAATAATCATAAGATTATCAATTCCTGGTCCATGCTCTGAAGCGGAGTTAGAAGTCAACGGTAAATCACCTAAATAAGCAAAACTTAAAATGGTTATTACGTATATAAAGATAAGAAAACCTATCATCATATAACCGTTAAATTTATTGTCTTTATCAGTTGCTACTTGATTATCGGATTCCGATTTTCCTGCTTGTGACAAATCAAAAATCTTCACCATTTGCCATATAGCTATGGCTACAAACAGTACTATTATAAGTATTAATAATGTCGTCATTATCGTTTCAGTTCTAAATTTTTAATTAATAATGAAAGTGTTCGCTTTCTTTTATAAATGGGTTTCCTTTTGCTAATAATGGAGTTTTACTTAATGCATGGAATACAAGTAATAAGAATAATCCTCCAAAGAAACATACAGCTCCAATTTCAGGTGCTCCAATAAACCATCTCTCGCTAACTGTAGCTGGCATTATCATATTGAAAACATCTAAATAATGTCCACAAAGAATTACAATCCCTGCCATTACAATAAACCATGGAATACGTTTATAATCGCTATTCATTAAAAGTAATAACGGGAATAAGAAATTCATTGCAACCATTCCGAAGAAAGGTAGCGTATAATCCTCAATACGTGCAACAAAATACACTACTTCTTCTGGTATATTAGAATACCAGATAAGCATAAATTGAGAAAACCATAAATAAGTCCAGAAAATACTTATACCAAACATGAATTTTGCTAAATCATGTAAATGGCTATCGTTAACAAATTCTAATAATCCTTTCGATTTTAAATAAATAGTAATTAATGCAATTACAGTAATTCCGCTTACAAGCATGCTCGCAAAAACATACCAACCAAATAATGTAGAGAACCAGTGTGGATCAACAGACATTATCCAATCCCAAGACATCATTGATTCTGTATAAATATAAAATACTAAGAATGCTGCTGATATTCTAAAATTCTTTTTAAAGTTTCTATTATCATTGATATCGGCTGAATCTTGAGCCAATGAAAACTTACGAGAGAAATAACGGTATAATGACCAACCTGCTAAAAAGATAATTCCTCTTGCAAAAAACCAAGGTCTATTTAACCAGCTTTCTTTTGCTTGAATTATTTCATCATGAGCAACCACATCCGCGTCCATCCATATGAAAATATGAGACCCACCAAAAGCTGCGACTGCTAAAACTAGTAAGCCACCAGGCAATACGTAATACGTTATGGCTTCCATAACTCTAAAAAGAACCGGAGACCAACCAGCTTGTGCAGCATATTGTATTCCGTAGAAGGCTAAAACTCCTAATGATATCATAAAGAAAAAGAATGCGGCGACATATAATGCTGCATAAGGTCTATTATGGATTTGATGCAATGCATGCTCTTCGTGAGTCATGTGACCTTCTTCTGCGTTGTCATCACCATGAGAATTGCTTCCGTGATTGGTTTCAACCAAGTGCGTGTCTCCGTGACCTTCTGCTGCGTGAGCATCTCCATGGTCACCATGTTCTGCTGCTAGGTATTCAGAAATGTTATCTTCGGTAACAGCATGAGAATTCATGTAACCAAGACCCCAAAGTAATCCACCAATAACAATAAGGATGATTGAACCTATCTTTAATCGATTTGAAATTTTATATTCCATTTATATAATCTTTATCTAAATCTTTATTTTTTTTCTAAGTCGGCCTTCAGTTTTTCAACATAAGCCACTACTTGCCAACGTTCTTCTTCACTCATAAAATTAGCATAAGAACCCATACTGTTTTTACCGTAATAAATAACGTGGTAGATGCTTCCTTCAGTAATAGCTCTGCCTTCGTCCGCATAACTTGGTACACCTAAAATTTTCTCGGTTTTAACTAAATGGCCTTGACCAGCGCCTTTATTACCGTGACAAATTGCGCAATAAATACCATACAAAGGTCCACCCTTTTCGTAATCTACTTGAGTAGAATCTAATGGGTTTTTTAGAGTTGCTTTTGCTTCTTCATAACCTTCGTTTGTATCTTCTATTTCGTATAAAGAATAACCTCTTGGAAGTGTTCCTTCTACTGGTAATTGTGCTTCAACACCATTTGCAAATGCATCAGACTCTTGGTAAGCTTCATAACCTACAGACTCATACATATTTGGCATATATTGATAGTTTCGTCTTGTTTTTTTATTACAAGACACTATGCTTATAAGCATAATTAACACTACTGTTATTTTTAAAGTCGATTTCATATTAATGTGCGTCTTCGTCTTTGTGTACAATATTAATTTCTACAGCACCTGTTTCTTTTAATAAATCTGTTAAATCAGATTCGTTATCATGGACGGCTATTTCCATTAAAAACATATCGTCTGTTGTTCTAGGGTCTGGATTTTCTGCTTTTTTAAATGGCCACATTCTACTTCTTAAATAAAATGTAATAACCATTAAGTGAGCTGCAAAAAATACCGTAAGCTCAAACATAATAGGTACAAATGCTGGCATATTCTCTAAATAACTGAAACTTGGTTTACCACCAATATCTTGTGGCCAATCTTCAATCATTATATAATTCATCATAACGGTAGCCACTGTTATACCAACGCATCCGTACAAAAATGCAGTAATTGCTAAACGTGTTGGTGCTAACCCCATTAGTTTGTCTAGACCATGAACTGGGAATGGACAATATATTTCTTCGATATGAATTTTTTCTGCCTTTACCTTTTTTACGGCTGACATTAAAACATCATCATCGTTATAGATAGCATGTACTACTTTTGAAGCTGCTTCCATATCTATTAGTTGTTTAATAAGTTTTTAGCTTGCCCTGACCAATCATCTCGTTCTGCTCTTCCTGGGAAAGAACCTGTGATTTCGTCTAACAAGTCATATTCTCTTTTTGTCATTTTACTTACTTGAGCGTAAGTATAAATTCCAATATTGTTTAAAGTTTCTTCCATTTTTGGACCAATACCGTTGATGACTTGTAAATCATCTGCGGTTTGAGTTTCTGCATCAAATCTTCCTACGCCTTCAAGTAAATTTCCTAGTTTCTCAACATCACCTTGGGTTGACTTGATTGCTGTTGTTTCTTCTGGCAATTTATAAACCGAAGTTCTTTCATCAGCTCCTGTACCAACTAAACTCTCACCACTTTCTCTTATACGTTTGTAACGTTCACCAGATGATTTCAAAATCGTCTTTACTTCAGCTTGTGCTATTACAGGGAATGTACGCGAGTATAATAAGAATAACACGAAGAAGAATCCAATGGTTCCGATGAAAATTCCGATATCAACAAACGTTGGAGAGAACATTGACCAAGATGATGGCAAATAATCTCTGTGTAATGATGTAACGATAATTACGAAACGCTCAAACCACATTCCTATATTTACAACAATTGAAATAGCAAATGAGAACATAATACTTGTACGTAATTTTTTAAACCACATAAACTGCGGAGAGAATACGTTACACGACATCATTGCCCAATATGCCCACCAGTAAGGACCAGTTGCTCTGTTTAAGAATGCATATTGCTCATATTCTACACCAGAATACCAAGCGATAAATAACTCAGTTATATATGCCACACCAACAATAGAACCTGTAATCATGATTACGATGTTCATTAATTCGATGTGTTGTACTGTAATATAATCTTCTAAGCTACATACTTTGCGCATTATAATAAGAAGTGTGTTTACCATGGCAAAACCAGAGAAAATTGCACCTGCAACGAAGTAAGGTGGAAAAATCGTGGTGTGCCAACCTGGAATAACCGATGTTGCGAAATCAAAAGATACAATCGTGTGTACCGAAAGTACTAATGGAGTTGCTAAACCTGCTAGTACTAAAGATACTTCTTCGAAACGTTGCCAATCTTTAGCGCGACCAGACCAACCAAAACTTAATAATGAATAAATTTTCTTTTGGAATGGCTTAATAGCTCTATCTCTAAGCATTGCAAAATCTGGTAATAAACCTGTCCACCAGAATACTAATGATACTGATAAATATGTAGAAATTGCGAATACATCCCAAAGTAATGGCGAGTTAAAGTTTACCCATAACGAACCAAACTGGTTAGGAATTGGTAATACCCAATAAGCCAACCATGGACGACCCATGTGGATGATTGGAAACAAGCCTGCTTGCACAACAGAGAAAATAGTCATGGCTTCCGCAGAACGGTTGATTGCCATACGCCATTTTTGACGGAATAATAAAAGTACCGCAGAGATTAACGTTCCTGCGTGACCGATACCAACCCACCAAACAAAGTTTGTAATATCCCAAGCCCAGTTTACAGTCTTATTAAGACCCCAAACACCGATACCTGTAGATACCGTATAAATAATACAACCTATTCCCCAAAGGAAAGCAACCAAAGCAATTGAAAAAACAATCCACCATGATTTATTGGCTTTACCTTCGACAGGTCTAGCAACCTCGACAGTAACGTCGTGATAGGATTTCTCTCCTGTTACTAAAGGTCTTCTAATAGGTGCTTCGTAATGAGACGCCATAATTATATATTGATTTCTTTAATTAATTTACGCTTTTGTATTTCTAACTTTCGTATGATAAAATACATTTGGCTTTGTACCAACGTACTCTAAAACATTATACATACGATCATCTTCTTTTAATTCAGCAATCTTACTGTCCTTGTCGTTAATATCTCCAAATACCATTGCACTATTTCCACAAGCTGCAGAACAAGCTGTTTGGAATTCGCCATCTTTGATAACACGTCCATCACGTTTTGCATCAAGAATTGTTTTTTGTGTTTTCTGAATACACATAGAACATTTTTCCATAACACCACGAGAACGAACAGTTACATCAGGATTCAGAACCATACGACCTAAATCATCATTCATGAAATAATCGAACTCATCGTTTTGGTTGTATAAGAACCAGTTGAAACGACGTACTTTGTATGGACAGTTATTTGCACAGTAACGTGTACCAACACAACGGTTATAAGTCATGTGGTTTTGACCTTGACGTCCGTGAGCAGAAGCTGCAACAGGACATACTGTTTCACAAGGTGCATGATTACAGTGCTGACACATCATTGGTTGGAATACCACTTGAGGGTTCTCGTTAGGGTCTTCCATCTCACCAAATTCACTTAATGAACTTCCAAGTCCAGAGATATTTTCTTTTTTCTCTAAATCATCGCTAAATGTATCTTCGGAAGAATAATATCTATCGATACGTAACCAGTGCATATCACGGCTACGACGCATTTCAGTCTTACCAACAACAGGTACGTTATTTTCTGCATGACATGCAATAACACACGCGCCACAACCCGTACAAGCATTTAAATCTATTGATAGATTGAAATGATGGCCGATTGAACGGTCAAAACTATCCCATAAATCAACTTCTGGTGAAGTTACAGGAGTTTCAACATGATTTAATGATACTTCAGGAATAGCATTCCAATATTTCTTATCCTTAGTATTGAATACTTCTAAAGTCGTTTCTTTAATAATATCACCACGACCCATTAATGTATTGTGCAACTGTACACAAGCAAATTCATGCTCGCCAGCAACTTTAGAAATAGAAACTTCTTGTACGTTATTAAAGTTTTGATATAAAGGATAGGCGTTAACACCTGTTTGCATTTCCTCTTTTAATCCTGCAGTTCTACCATATCCAAATGATAAACCAACAGAACCTTTTGCCTGACCTGGTTGAATTAATACAGGAACATTTTTTACAGTAACACCATTAACCGTTACGTTTACAATGCTTCCGTTAAGCCCACCATTAGCAACATTTTTATTAATTAAGCCTTTTGCCTCTGCATCAGCCTTAGAAATCGTTAAATAGTTATCCCATGATGTTCTTGTAATTGGATCAGGAAATTCTTGTAACCAAGGGTTGTTGGCTTGTTTACCGTCACCTAAACCTGTTTTTGTATATAGAGATAATTCCATAGCTCCAGACTTAGCTGAAGCTGCTAATGCTCTTGCAGCATTTCCGCTTGGTGTCTCTACTTCTTCTGTATCAGTATCTAAAATCTCATCTGTGTTAGAAATAGTTGAAGATACAAATACGCCATCATGAAGTGCTTGGTTATAAGACGCGCCGTTTAAAACGTTCTCTTTCCATGTTGTTTTTATATAATCGCTATATGATGTCGTATTATCAGTCCACATTAATAAAGCTTCCTGAAATTGTTTTGTATCAAATAAAGGGCGAATCGTTGGTTGCATTAATGCAAAATGACCTGTTTTAATTTCAAGGTCACCCCAAGATTCTAAAGAATGAGGTACTGCAGCGATATAATCACAATTAGAAGAAGTTTCGTCTTGCTTCATCGAAAAAGAAATCGACTTTGTCTTCTTTAATCCTTCTGCAAAATCAGCAGCATTTGGTAATGTATACATTGGATTAACACCAACCATTACTAAAGCACCTACTTTACCAGCTTTCATATCAGCAACTAACTGCATAACAGCTTTGTCGTTACCTTGTCTTATTTTTACTCTTGTTTTTGTATCAAATGCTTTACTTGATAAAGCCTCATTTAATTCTAAAACAACCGTTTGTGCGTTTACATCTTGAATACCTGTTACAACGACACCGTTACTACCAGCTTTCTTCAATTCTGAAGCTGCAGCTCTAACAGCTTTATCTAAAGCTTCTGGAAGATTTCCGCTGACAGAGTTACCAGTTACATAACTGTACAATTTAGCTAATGCTAAACGTTGCTCACTTGGTTTCATTGGCACACGCTTGTCTGCATTTGCACCAGTTAATGACATGTTAGATTCAAACTGAATGTGACGCGACATTTTTCCATTTTTTGGAATTCGCATTTTTGAATAACCACTATCAAATCCTCCACCTTGCCAATCACCTAAAAAATCAGCACCTACCGAAACGACAGTCATTGCTTTAGAGAAATCGTAATTTGCTAAAGCTCTTTCACCATACTTAGCTTGAAACGCGTCTAATGCTGCAGATTCTGAAACAGCATCATAAGATACGTGACGAACATTGCCATATTTTTCAGAAAACTCACCAACTAATTTAGAGGTTGATGGACTAGCAAAAGTTTGTGTTAAGAACACTATTTCTTTCCCCGCTGAATTTTCAAAAATAGCCTTAGTTTCTTTTCCAAATGTGTCCCAAGAAATAGCTTCTCCTGCTTTCATTGGTCCTTGCACGCGCAAGTTGTCATACAATCCTAAGATTGAAGCATTTACTCTTGCATTAGCATGGCCATTGGCTTTTGCTAGAGTGTTGTTCTCAATTTTAATTGGGCGACCTTCTCTAGTTTTCACTAAAACACTAGCAAAATCATAACCATCTGCAATCGTTGTTGCGTAGTAGTTTGCAACACCAGGAACAATTTCCTTTGGCTGCACTACATAAGGTATAGATTTTATTACTGGTCCTTCACAGGCTGCTAATGAAGCTGCTGCTGTACTAAAACCAACATATTTTAAGAAATCACGACGCGAAGTAGATGAAGAACCTAAAGTTTCTTTATCTCCTAAAAACTCATCTGTAGGTATTGGTTCTACAAATTCATTTTGTTGCAGCGCCTCAACAATAGAGCTATTTTCGTTTAGCTCTTCAACACTTTTCCAGTATTTCTTGTTTGATGACATATTCTTGATTTATGATTTTTGATTTACGATTTTAAATTTTTCACAAAGCGAATAATCATCAATCGTTAATCGTAATTCTTAATTTAATAATGACACTTACCACATTCTAAACCTCCCATTTGCGCTGCAGTTAACTGCTCAACACCATATTTCTTTGAGAGTTGTTCATGAATTTTCGTATAGTATTCGTTATCTTGAACTTTTACATTTGTTTCTCTGTGGCAATTGATACACCAACCCATTGTTAATGGCGAATATTGGTACATAATTTCCATTTCTTCAACTGGACCGTGACAAGTTTGGCACTCTAAACCTGCAACAGAAACGTGCTGCGAGTGATTGAAGTATGCAAAGTCTGGCAAGTTGTGGATACGAATCCATTTTACTGGTTCGGTTTCTCCTGTATACTTCTGCTCAGCTTCATCCCAACCAACAGCTTTGTATAATTTTTTAATTTCTTTATTATAATCTACGCCGTATTCTTGCCCTTCAGCATATGTAGCTTCAGAAACCTCAGCAATGTTTTTATGGCAATTCATACAAACGTTTAAAGAAGGAATACCTGAATGCTTACTCACTCTTGCTGAAGAGTGACAGTATTTACAATCAATCTTGCTTGTACCAGCATGTATTCTGTGCGAATAGTGTATTGGCTGTACTGGCTCGTAGCCTTGGTCAACACCAACTTGCATTAAGTAACCATATACAAAATAACCACTAGCTAACAAGAAAATAATTGAAGTTACTAAAACCAAGAATTGATTTTGCACAAAAGCTTTCCAGATTGGTGTGCTTTTTGGCTTCTCTTCTTTATCAATTCCTTTTTCGTCAGCAAAACGATTTAAAGTTCTATTAACTAAAAATAGTGCTGCTGCTAATAATGCAAACAATAATGCTAATGCTGCAAGAATTAATGTGTTTGAGCCACCACCTGTTTGCCCTACTTGTTCTCCTGGACCTGATATAGGTGGCACAACAGGCTCAGGTTTTGGTTGAGCTGTATAAGCTAAAATATCAGAAATGTTTTGATCCGTTAATTGCGGAAACGCGTTCATTGCCGTTTGGTTGTACTCATTCCAAATTTTATTGGCATAAGTATCTCCAGACTTAATTAAAGCAGAACTATTTCTAATCCACTTATTTAACCACTCGCGATCTAAACCTTCTTCCTCATAAAGTCTCGCTTCAACATTACGAAGCGCAGGTCCAGTCATTTTTTTATCTAATTTGTGACATGCCGCACATTGAGAATTAAATAAACTTTTTCCATTAACTGGGTCACCCTCTTGGGCCAAAATGGTAGTTGAAAACGTAAGTAATAATATAAAACCTAAACGAAGAATGCTTGAGGTTAGATTACGGTAGATAACGTGTTTCATATTTGTAATTGAATTATCTTCTAATTTTGGTATGATTTTTTCATGGTTTTGTATGAAAAATCACAGTTTTAAAAACTCTTGCAAAAATAAGTTATAAAGTCGATTTTAGAAATGTTACAGAACCCTTAATATATAATTTATAAACATTCTAAATAAGAATAAACAGCCTAGATACGTTAAGAAAACATAACTTTGCAATATAA
The DNA here is from genome assembly GCF_042675765.1 of Winogradskyella litorisediminis. Taxonomy (NCBI): domain Bacteria; kingdom Pseudomonadati; phylum Bacteroidota; class Flavobacteriia; order Flavobacteriales; family Flavobacteriaceae; genus Winogradskyella; species Winogradskyella litorisediminis. The sequence goes on from NZ_JBHTJL010000009.1 coordinate 315,043, forward strand.
ATAGATTTAATAATGAAGACATTACAATTAAAAACACTTGGCCTCATAATTTTTGCAACCGCAAGCTTTAATCTAAGCGCTCAAGAAGGCACAGTAAATATAGAGCAACCTAAAGCGATTGACCAGTTATTAGAGTACAAAAAAGATATAAAAACAGTAGAAACTTATAAAATTCAGATTTACAGCGGAGATAGTGCATCTGGTGCTGAAAATGCAAAATCTAAATTCATGTCTTCCTTCGGCGAATGGCCAATTGAGATGGTTTTTAACACACCGAACTATAAAATTTGGGTTGGTAATTTTAGAAATCGTTTGGAAGCTGACCGTGCGCTACTAAGAATTAAAAAAAACTACATGAATGCTTTTATTTTTAAGCCAAAAAAAGATTAAGGAATTAAAGTTGTAAAAAAAATGCGGGATTTGTAAATCCCGCATTTTTTATTGTATTAAAATTTTCTTGCTTATTTCTGTTGAAGCTGTATTAACTTTTAAAAAATATACACCAGGTCTAAATTCTGAAACATCCAAAGATTGTTTGTTTTTAAAGTAAACCATTTGTTTCCCTGTTAAATCGTATAGTGTCAAGGAATAATCTGTATTTAGATTAAGACCTTCTAAATACAAGATTTGACTTACAGGATTTGGAAACACCGATAATCTACCATCCAGACTAAATTCATCAATACCCAATACAGAATTCTGAACAGCACCTTCTAAACTAACTATTTGACCACATAACGATTGTGTCGTTGCTGATGCTTCAATCCATGTACCAAGAGATAAACTTGGAGGATTAGGGAGCGATGCCTCACTATTGTAATACAACAAGTAAGTGTTAGTAAAATTATCATTTCCGTCATCGGCTAAAATTTCCCAACGCATATTTGCTGCGTTCCACTCAATTTTTAATTTACAAAATCCTACGCCACTACAGTCGCGAGAACCCAACATAGGGTCAGAAACTGTTACAAAACTATTCCTGTCGTTAGCAAAATTATCTTGTTCAAATAAATAATCTCCACTATCAATTAGTGAGTTACATCCATTCAATGTAATTTGTTGTGAAAAACATAATGAACTAGATATAACCAACGACAAAACTATTATAAAATAATTACTGTGTTTCATAGCTTACTAGTTTGGAGAAGGAAAAATACCTTGTATGCAAATCACGTATCTTAAACCAAGATATGGCTGTCTATTTTCTATAGGCTGACCATTACCTGTATTCCCAATCATGTTCGAATTCATTGTGGTTGCAGTACCACCAGTAGAATATTCTGGGTCAAGAGTTTTTGTTTGAGCCGGATAATTATTTGCAGGAGAAGACGATGTACCATCTTCTGCCACAGCTGTTACAGAATGACTATGGGCTGGCAACTGAGCTACTGAAAGTGTATTTGAATTTGTTCCTCCAGTTTCTCCCAAGTTAACAAGAGGCAAGCCTGCGCCTGTACCTACACCTACAGGTACTCTCCCACGAAGGTCAGGTAAAGCAAATGTTGTTTGCCCATCACCACCATAAGTAGTTCCTAACAATGCATATAATGCCTGATACTGAGCAATTGGTAGTAAGCGCCCGTCGCAGTTCATCCAACCTTGCTGTTCAAAATTTACAGCTGTAAGCTTAATATCTCCTAAATAGGCATCTTGAGCATTAGATGTACTTAAAGAACATAAAAGTACTGTTAAAAATAAAAATGTAATTTTTTTCATAATCAATAGATTTGAATTTTTTATTATTAGTATTTTTTAAATTTAAACAAAAAGCGCTCCTTTTACAAGGAACGCTTTTCATAATTTATTTATTGAAGCTCTATTTTAGCTTCTTTTTTACTTCTACTTCTTGGAATGATTCAACAATATCACCTATTGCAATGTCATTATATCCTTTAATTTGCATACCACAGTCATAACCTTTAGCTACTTCTTTAACGTCGTCTTTAAAACGTCTTAAAGCTTCTAAACTTCCTGTGTGTACTACTACACCATCTCTAATGATTCGGATGCCTTCGTTTCGTAAAATTTTACCGCTCATAACCATACAACCCGCAATGTTTCCAATTTTAGAAACTTTGAAAATTTCTCTAATTTCAGCAGTACCAACAACTTCTTCTTTCACTTCTGGAGATAACATACCTTCCATAGCGTCTTTAAGATCATTAATTGCTGAATAGATAATAGAATAAGTGCGGATATCGATTTCCTCTTTATCTGCAATCATTCGTGCATTACCGACTGGTCTTACGTTAAATCCTACAATAATTGCATCAGACGCTGTTGCTAACAACACATCACTTTCTGTGATTGCTCCAACACCTTTATGAATAATATTTACTTGAATTTCTTCTGTAGAAAGCTTTTGGAATGAATCTGTTAATGCCTCTACAGAACCATCCACATCACCTTTAAGAATTATATTCAACTCTTGGAAATCTCCGAGCGCGATACGTCTTCCAATTTCATCAAGTGTAATATGGCGTTGTGTTCTTACAGATTGCTCACGTTGTAATTGCGTACGCTTAGTTGCAATTTGTTTTGCTTCGCGTTCATCTTCAAATACATTAAACTTATCACCTGCTTGTGGTGCGCCATCTAATCCTAAAATAGATACTGGTGTTGATGGACCAGCAGCTTCAATATCTTTTCCGCGCTCATCTTGCATAGCTTTAACCTTTCCAGAATGCTTACCTGCTAAGACATAGTCACCAACTCTTAATGTACCTGCTTGGACTAAAATTGTAGAAACATATCCACGTCCTTTATCTAAGAATGCTTCAACTACGGTACCTTGAGCTGCTTTATTTGGATTTGCTTTAAGTTCTAATAACTCCGCTTCTAACAATACTTTTTCTAATAATTCTTTTACTCCGGTACCAAATTTTGCTGAAATATCATGAGACTGAATTTTTCCGCCCCAATCTTCAACTAATAAGTTCATTTGAGCTAAACCTTCTTTTACTTTTTCTGGATTAGCATCTGGCTTATCAATTTTATTAATAGCAAAAACTATCGGAACGCCAGCAGCTTGAGCGTGAGAAATTGCCTCTTTAGTTTGTGGCATAATATCATCATCTGCAGCTGCAACAATAATTGCAATATCTGTTACTTGAGCACCACGAGCACGCATCGCCGTAAAGGCTTCGTGACCCGGAGTATCTAAAAATGCTATTTTTTGTCCGTTATCTAACTGAACTCCGTAAGCACCAATATGTTGCGTGATTCCACCAGACTCACCTGCGATTACGTTTTCTTTGCGGATATAATCTAAAAGAGATGTTTTACCGTGATCAACGTGACCCATTACTGTAACGATAGGTGCGCGTTCTACTAAATCTTCTGGTTTATCTTCTACTTCTTCAATCGATTCCTCGATATCAGCAGTCACAAATTCTACTGAGAATCCAAATTCATCTGCGACGATAGATAATGTTTCTGCGTCTAAACGCTGATTCATTGTAACCATCATTCCTAGTGACATACATGCGGAAATAACCTGGGTTACACCAACATCCATCATAGTTGCAACCTCACTTACTGTAACAAATTCTGTTACTTTAAGTACTTTGCTTTCTGCCTCTTCTATTTGAGCATCAATTTCTGTTTGCTCTCTACGTTGATCTCTTTTATCTCTTCTGTATTTTGCGCCTTTACCTTTACTAGATTTACCTTGAAGTTTTTCAAGAGTTTCTCTTACTTGCTTTTTAACATCTTCTTCACTTGGCTCTTCTTTAACGACTTTTGGTCGGTTTCCACGCCCTTTAAAGTTTCCTCTTCTATTGTCGTTATTTTGGCGAGGTGTTTCTCCTGGCTTACTTATACGACGTCTTTTTCGCTTATTAGAACTATCACTAGTTTTAGACTTTTCGTCTTTTTTCTTCTTCGGTTTTTTAAACTGGGATAAATCAATTTTTTCACCAGTAATATTAGGACCGCTTAGCTTTTTGTACTTCGTTTCTAATACTTCCTCTGCTGGCTCAGATGCAGTTTCAGTATTATTTTCTTCAGTCGGTTTTTTAGCTGTTTCTTTTTTAGGCGCTTCAACTTTTAGCTTTTCGGTTTTAGCGTCTGCTTTTTTCTTAGAAGCAGTTTTCTTTTCAGCAGTAACCTCCTTAGTCTTCTTTTTTGTTGAAGTTTCTTTTTTTGGAGTTTCCTCTTTTGGAGCTTCTACTTTTGGCTCTTCTACTTTTGGCTTACCAGTTTCTAAGTCGATTTTACCAACTTGTTTTGGGCCAGAAAGCTCTGCCTTGGCTTTAAGTACAGTTTCTTTTTCTGCGTCTTGTTTTGCTTTTTCCTCGAGCTCCTGCTCGCGTTTTACCCTCAGAGCTTCTTTCTCTTTTAACTTAGCTTCACTAACTTCTTGAGATTTTTGACGTTTTGATGCATCGGTCTGAAATTCATCAGCCAACGTATCATAAACCTCTTGAGAGATTTTAGTATTAGGGCTTTTCTCTATCTCAATGCCTTTGGAATCTAAGAAATCCACAGCACGATCTAAAGAAATATTTAATTCCCTAAGTACTTTATTAATTCTAATTTGAGCCATAAATGCTTTTATATAATCCTAAATATATAGTTTACCAATTAATTTCCAAAAATTGGTGGTTAGTCTTCGAATTCTTCTTTTAAAATTCGAATAACTTCTGAAATTGTTTCTTCTTCTAAATCTGTACGTTTTACAAGATCATTAATATCTTGCTCCAAGATGCTTTTTGCAGTATCTAAACCTGCTTTGCTAAACTCTTGAATGATCCATTCGTCGATTTCATCTGAGAATTCTCGTAATTCTACATCTTCCTCAGCACCTTCTCGGAATACGTCTATTTCGTAGCCTGTTAATTTACCAGCTAATCTAATGTTATGACCTCCACGACCAATAGCCTTAGATACTTCTTCTGGTTTTAACAATACTTCTGCACGCATGTTTTCTTCGTCTAACTTCAACGATGTAACTCTTGCGGGACTTAATGCACGTGTTATAAATAATTGAATATTATTAGTGTAATTAATTACATCAATATTTTCATTACCAAGTTCACGAACAATACCATGAATTCTTGAACCTTTTACACCAACGCAAGCACCAACTGGGTCAACTCTATCATCGTAAGAATCTACCGCTACTTTTGCTTTTTCACCTGGAATACGAACGACACTTCTAACTGTAATTAAACCGTCAAAAACTTCAGGAATTTCTTGTTCAAATAACTTTTCTAAGAATAAAGGTGACGTTCTTGACATTATAATTGCCGGTTTGCTTCCTTTAAGCTCTACACTTTCTATAACACCTCTAACATTCTCTCCTTTACGGAAAAAATCTGAAGGTATTTGCTTGTCTTTTGGTAAAATAATTTCGTTTCCTTCATCGTCTAATAAGATTATTGCTCTATGACGAATGTGGTGAACTTCAGCAGAATAGATTTCACCTTCAAGCTCTTTAAATTGCTTATAGATGTTTGTATTGTCGTGCTCGTGAATTTTTGAAATCAAATTTTGTTTTAAGGCTAAAATAGAACGTCTCCCTAGCTGATGAAGTTTTACTTCTTCTGCAACATCTTCTCCAACTTCAAAATCTGGTTCAATTTTTTGAGCTTCAGATAATTCAATTTCTTGATTTGGATCTTCTACTTCGCCATCGGCAACGACAATTCTATTTCTCCAAATTTCTAAATCTCCTTTATCAGGGTTTATAATAATATCGAAGTTATCATCATCGCCATACTTCTTTTTCAATGCACTACGCAGTACATCTTCTAGAATCGCCATTAGCGTAACTCTATCTATTAATTTATCATCTTTAAAATCTGAAAATGATTCAATTAACGCTAAATTTTCCATATTAACAGGACTTAAAATTTTATTATAACTTTTGCTTCTTTAATATCTTCTAAAGCAATCGTAGCCTCTTTGGTTACGGTTACTTTACCTTTTCCTACTGGCTTTGGCTCGCGAGCTTTCCATTTTAATAAAATAGAATCTTCGGTTGCATCTTCCAGTTTACCTTCTGTTTTTTGACCCTCATTAGTAATTACTTCTAATGTACGCCCAATATTTTTTTTATACTGACGAGGCATTGTAAGTGGTGATGTTGCACCTGCCGAGAGTACTTCTAAAGAAAAATCTTCTTCCTCTCTGTCTAAGTTGTGTTCAATAGCACGACTTATAAACATGCAATCTTCTACTAAAACACCATTATCGCCATCAATTACAACTTTTATAGCGTTATCACTACCAACCGTCATATTTATTAAAAATAAATCTACACGCTCATTAAGTGCTGTTTGTAGTAATTCTTCTGCCTTTTGCTTTAACATATTAGTATAAAAAGAGGGGACTTTTCGTCCCCTCATATTCTTCATTCCTTTTTCAGTGGTGCAAATATACGATATTTATTGAGTTTTGCAAGACGTATCTACTCTGTAACAACATATATTTGAGAGCTAAAGCTCTACTTTGTAATTAAAAACCACTTAAAAAGTAAAAATCCTTACTCAATTAATGAATAAGGATTTTTAAATCTTGTTGGCCCACTAGGGCTCGAACCTAGACTCTTCTGGACCAAAACCAGACGTGTTGCCAGTTACACCATGGGCCACTCTCTCAATTGAGGGTGCAAATTTAACACAAACTTTTATTTGAACAAAAAAAACTTTCAAAATATTTTAAAATACTTAACGTTTGCTTAAAAATAGAAGGCTATGTTGTAATTATTACTAAATTCGCCTGCATTAAAAGTGTTGATTTTTATGACCAATTTTAACTTTAAAAAGTGGAATACCATTATAGGATGGTTTGTATTTGCAATTGCCGCAGTTACATATGCCCTAACTATAGAACCAACAGTAAGCTACTGGGACGCAGGCGAATATATTTTAACCTCATCCAAACTACAAGTTGGTCATCCTCCTGGAGCACCCTTATTTCAAATGCTTGGTGCATTTTTTTCGTGGTTTGCTTTAGAACCATCTCAAATTGGAGCACTTTTAAATATGATGAGTGCTGTTTCTAGTGCTTTTACCATATTATTTATGTTTTGGACTGTCACCATTTTGTTACGTAAAATGGTAAAATATGATGCTAAAAAAGATACAACAAGCAAAGGATTAGCAATTTTAGGTAGCGCACTTGTTGGTAGTTTAGCTTTTACTTTTACAGATTCTTTTTGGTTTAATGCGGTAGAAACTGAAGTATATGCCATGGCAACACTAATCATGGCCATAATGTTTTATCTAGCATTACGCTGGGAAGCAGAGATGCATACACCAAGAGGCAATCGCTGGCTTATTTTAATAGCGTTTGTTATTGGACTTTCTTTTGGAGTTCATTTTATGGGATTACTAACGATTCCTGCAATAGGACTCATTTATTTCTTTAAAAATTATAAAACAGTTACTGTTCAAAATTTCATTTTAGCTAATGTTATTTCTGCAGCTATCCTTTTATTCATATTCAAACTGTTGTTGCCAAACGCACTACGCTTTTTTGGATGGATGGAAGTTAATATTGTTAATGGCTTAGGTTTACCTTTTCACTCTGGTACAATTATAGCAGGCATAATGATTATTGCTGCTTTTTATTTCGGTTTAAAGTATACTCGTAATAAAGGATATATACACGCCAATACATTAACACTTTGCTTGCTCTTTATTTTTATAGGATTTTCATCTTGGATGATGCTACCAATAAGAGCAAATGCTCATGTCATTATTAATGAAAATGACCCGTCGGATGCACGCGAACTTTTAGCATATTACAACTTAGAGCAATATCCTGAAACCCATTTGTTTTATGGACCACAGTTTACAGAATTGTACTCTGGCCAAGATGAAGACGAGCCTTTTGTAGATGATAAAAAGAATTATGAAAGAAACGAAGAAACTGGGAAATACGAAATTATTAACGATTGGGAAAAAGCCAAACAAAATTACAACTCTGAGCATGCCGCTATTATGCCTAGAATGTGGAGTACGGAACATGCCGAAAACTACATGATGTTTACGGGTTTAATTGATTTTAAAGTTAAACCTTCATTAGGTTCAGACATTCAAAGAAGTTATATGAGCGCTGGTTACCCAGAAGACATTGCTAGTGAGCAAGCTAGCCGACAACTACAGCAAATTAATAAAATGGTAAGCGACTTTAAAATGGCTGTAGCTCAAGGTCGCGTGGATTACGAAGATTACCATAATTTCTTAAAAGAAAATGCTCAATCATGGTTTGATGTAGAGAAACCATCATTTTTAGACAACGTTGTATATATGTTTCAATACCAATTTGGCTACATGTATTGGCGCTATTTTATGTGGAATTTTACTGGCCGACAAAATGATATTCAAGGAAAATATGACGATTTTAATGGCAATTGGATTTCTGGAATAGGCTTCATAGATGATATTCATATTGGACTAAACCAAGATAATCTTCCAAGTGATGTAGAAAATAATAAAGGTAGAAATACCTATTATTTCTTACCGCTAATACTTGGATTAATCGGCTTTTTCTTCTTACTAAATGTTGACAGAAAACGATTTTGGGTAATGCTGGTTTTTTTCCTTTTAACAGGTTTAGCTATTCAATTTTATACAAACGTAAGACCTTTTGAGCCACGAGAAAGAGATTATTCGGTTGTAGGTTCATTCTATGTATTTGCGATTTGGATTGGTTTTGGTGTTTACGCACTTTACGATTTGCTGAGTAAAAAAGCGAAAAAAGGTATTGTTCCAATTGCAGCAATAATTTTGGCATGTTTAATTGCTGTGCCTGGTGTTTTAGCAGCAAACAACTGGGATGACCATGATCGCTCGGGCAAATACACCGCCAACGCTATGGCCCGAAAATATTTAGAATCTTGTGCACCAAATGCCATATTATTTACAATTGGTGACAATGACTCATTCCCGCTTTGGTATTTACAAGAGATTGAAGGTGTGCGTACTGATGTCCGCGTAGTGAATACAAGTCTTTTTCAAACAGCATGGTACATTGACCAAATGAAGCGAAAGGCTTATTCAAGCGACCCAATTCCATCGCAACTAGAACATAAACAATATCGAGATGGAACGCGTGATTACACCTTTTACAGAGAAATAAGTGACAAAATTGCCAAGGACACATTAAATATTAAAGACTTTATGAGTTTTATTGGTAGTGATGATCCGAAAAGTAAGTTGCGTCATTTAATTAAATCTCAAGGCGAAGACCCAAGAGACTATCCGTCTTATTTCTTAAACTCAAACTATTATCCGACAAGAAATATCAAAATTCCTGTTAATAAAGAAGCAGTTCTTAAAAATGGTATTGTAAAACCAAAAGATGCAGATAAAATAGAAGACAATTTATATATTAAAATTTCTGGAAGCGCCGTTTATAAAAATCGTTTATTAATGCTTGATATTATAGCAAATAACAACTGGGAACGCCCAATTTATTTCAGTGGTGGCGCTTTTGCAGATGAAGATTACATCTGGATGAAAGACTATCTTCAGCTAGATGGTTTATGCTACAAATTAGTACCAATTAAAACAAAGGTTGATAAGGCAAATCCCTTTGATATGGGACGCGTAGACCCAGATTTAATGTACGATATGGTAACGTCTTGGGATTGGGGCGGAAGCGGTGAAGACATCTACTACGATGTCGAAACGCGTAAAAATGGTATTACTTATCGAGGTAATATTGCCAGAGGTATTGAGGCTTTGTTAGAACAAAAAGATTACAAACGTGCAGAAGAATTAGCAGACATTGCTATGGAAAAAATGCCTGTTGACGACTTTGGATTCTATACACTATTAGAGCCTTATATTTCAACCTATTTTGAAGTTGGAAAACCTGAAAAAGCCAAAAAATTATATCTTGAAGTAGCTGCCAAATATCAGGAAAACTTAGTTTTCTACAGTAGTCAAGATATTGATACACAAGAAGAAATTATTGATGAAATATTTACCGATATTCAAAAATACCGTTCGCTTGTAGATGCTTTAGTAGCTTATGGCGATAAAGATTTTGCATTACAAGAAACCCGAAGATTTAATGAATATTTAAGCTTGTTTGGGCCATTAATGGGCGATGATGATTTGACTGAAGAACCAGAAGCAGACATCAATGAACTTTTTAGAGATGGACAATCAGCAAACGATACTATTAATAAAGTTGTTCCGGCTGATGACGACACCATTAACTAAATGAAACTCGTTCCTGCAAAAACACCAGGATTTGTAAAATCTTTATTTCCAGAATTTGTTTGGAATATTGATACCGAAAAACAAGAATTGTTTCTTACGTTTGATGATGGACCTACGCCAGAAATTACACCTTGGGTTTTAGACCTCTTAAAGCAATACAATGCTAAAGCAACATTCTTTTGCATTGGCGCCAATATTGAAAAACATCCTAAAATTTTTAAGCGAATTATTACTGAAGGACATTCAGTAGGAAACCATACCCAGAATCATTTCAAAGGTTGGGAATGCAATACCCAAAATTATATTGAGAATGTTCTGAAGTGTGAAGAATTTTTATCTAAACTAAACACTTCGACTGCCCTCAGTGTGACAAAGTCTTCTTATTCAAAATTGTTTCGTCCGCCTTACGGAAAACTAAAAAACAAACAAGCAAAAAAACTTCAAGAATTAGGCTATAAAATAGTGATGTGGGATGTTTTGTCTTTTGATTGGGACAACTCAGTTTCTGAAGAAAAATGCCTTCAAAATGTTTTAAAATTCACTAAAAACGGAAGTATTATTGTGTTTCATGATAGTGTAAAAGCATCACGAAATTTGAAGGCAGTTTTACCAAAGGTTTTGAAGAATTATGTTGGAAAAGGATTTGGGTTTGAAAGTTTATAACAAGCCAAAAAAATACCTATAAGACAATTTTTGAAATTGATCGGCTTTTAGAATTTAGTCCCGAAGCGTCGGGATTGTTTTTTGAAATTTTAATATTTCTGTCCAAGCAGAAACATTAGACATACTCCTCAATAATCCCAATCAGCGTATTGGCATCTTGCTCACCACTGTGGCGCCATTTCATTTCTCCATTTTTGTAAATGATTAATGTTGGTAAACCTTTAACACGAAGTGCTTCGGCAAGTTCTAAGTTTTTATCGACATCTATTTTTATGACTTTGGCTTTGTCCCCAAGTGCTGCAGCTACATCTCTAAGTACAGGATGCATTGCAATAGACTGTTCATTAGACTCGGTATAGAAATCGAGAAGTACTGGTTTATCTACATCTATAAGCGCACCAAATTTTGACATACGTTTGTGGTTTTAGTCACGTATTTCAAATTTAAGCATTTTTTTGTTAAAAAAGGCTAACACCTTTAATTCTAGCTAATAGCGGTAGATTTTCCTTTTTTTAATTCTATCATAGTAATTTCTGGCCAAATACCTACGCGCCCAGGATAGCCCAAATAACCAAAACCTCGATTCACATTTATATATTGTCCAAGTTGGTTATAAATGCCTGCCCATTGTTTGTAACGCCATTTTACTGGACTCCACTTAATCCAACCCGGAATTTCAATACCAAACTGCATGCCGTGTGTATGACCACTCAGCGTTAAATGGTAATGATTTTTGTCTGGCACTACTTGTGCTTCCCAGTGACTTGGGTCGTGACTCATTAAAATTTTAAAATCATTTGGCTGAATATTTGCCGAAGCTTTTTCTAAATCACCCGCTTTTTTAAAACCACCTTTACCCCAATTTTCAACACCAATAATAGCAATCCGTTGTCCGTCTTTTTCTAAGTAACGGCTTTCATTTAGCAGTAAATTAAAACCCATTTCTTTTTGTATGGTTTTTAAATCCTCCAAATTTTGGTGTTTTGCATCCTTACTAGGCCAATCTACATAATCGCCATAATCATGATTACCAAGTACAGAATATTTACCATCTTTGGCTTTTAGTCGTCCAAAAGTATCTTTCCAGGGTATCATTTCTGATGCTTTATTATTTACCATGTCGCCTGTAAATAATAAAACATCTGATTGCTGTTCGTTGATTAAATCCACTGCATATTCAATCTTTTCTTTATTATCAAAACTCCCAGAATGTATATCGCTAATCTGCGTAATTTTATACCCATCAAAAGCATCTGGCAAATCATCAAAATTCAAAGTATATTTTAATACTCTAAAATTATATTTGCCTTGGTACATCCCATAAAGCAAACTTGCAAAAGGAATTGCTGCCAAACCTAAAGCAACTTGGCTTATAAACTTTCGTCTCGAAGGGATATGAAAACTATCTTTTGAAGTACCAAACTTATGGTACAAACCTGCAAAAAACCTAAAAATATCTTCACTAAAAAGAATAAAAGTGATAATTAAATTGAAAGCAAAAAGTGCTAAAACAAAACCAAAAGCATAACTTTTTATTGGTGTGAGTACTCGACCTTCAACTGGTGAGGAAAATAATTGATAAAACAAATTACCGACTATTAATATTACTATCCCAAAATATAGGTAAAGTGCCCAATTTTGTTTGGTTATAGTTTTTATTGCCTGATAGCCATAAACTATCATTAAAATGCAGAGAATTATAAATATAACTAGTATTGTCATTAACTTTTATTTGCAAAAGCAAATTTACGCATAAGTGTTTATGGCTTTCTTACAAAAGTGTTAAAGGTTTTATATTGAAGATTTTCTAGTTTTTTAGCATCTGTTTTAAAGTGAATTATTATTCTCTCATTTGGTAAAATATCGAAAAAATTATCTGAGAAATGACCTTTTTCGTTCGTATATAAAAAGACGTCTTTTTCTAAAATTGAAGATGATAAAGTTATGTTGAAACCATCTTCGGCTTTTGCAATTTCAACCTTTAATTTTGAAAGTTCTAAATTTAAATTCTTAGGGTTTATAAAGTAATGATAAGAAGTTTTACCATTGAATTCTGAAACTAAAACTACTTTGCTTTTTTTAAAATCGATAGTTTTTAAATCTACTTCTTGAACTAGTGTACTTGTGTTTTTTAATACTTCGACTTGTTTAGAAAATTCCCATAGAACATTGCCATTAAAAGTCATAATTTTAGATTTCAGTATACCAGATTTAACATCTAATTTATCATTAATAATCCAAGTTTTTAACGTTTCATTCTGTTCTCTAGAACTTATTAAAACATCCGCGAAAGCTTTTTTTGTTTTGTAATGTAGTGCTTTCCAATTTCCAAAATAATCAATACTTGACCAAGAAACGGATGGCCAACAATCGTTAAGTTGCCAATACAAAGTACCCATATTGTAAGGTTGAGAACGACGTTGAGCTTCAAAACCTATTTCCATTCCGTAAGCTTGTAATAATTGACTCATATATACATAATCCTCGTCATTAACAGGGACTGGGAAATTTCTCTTCATATATTCATCTATCAATTGAAAACCTCTAATATGTTTCTGATGATTTTTGAAGCCTTCTGAAGAAATTTCTATACTATCATTTTGGTTGATGTATTTAATTGTTTCATAACTCGGAAATGACTGAAAACCGAATTCGCTCATAAAACGCGGTACGTTTTCCTCAAGATACTCAAACGGATAGGCATCATGCCAAATCCACCAATCGTGAGCATCACCTTCAGCTTTGTATTTTGGATTTCCACGACCATATTTGGGTGAGCTTTCCCAGTAATCGGTATTTGTATATTTTGAAACGGTTTCTGGTAAAATAGAATCAAATACCTTTAGATAATTATTCCAAATTTCTTCTTTTTCTTCATCACTTCTACCCGCTTGCCAACCCCAACGATGCCAACCTTCAGAATTTTCGTTATTGCCACACCATAATGCAATCGATGCATGATTGCGTAATCTCTTGACGTTATCAATAGCTTCTTGTTTTACATCCTCTAGAAAAGCATCATCGCCTGGATACATGGCACAAGCAAACATAAAATCTTGCCAAACCAAGATGCCTTTTTCGTCACATAAATCGTAAAAGATATCGTTCTCGTAAATGCCGCCGCCCCAAACTCTGAGCATATTCATATTGGCATCAACGACATCATCTAACAATTTCTCATAATGTGCATCGGTTACTTGATTTTGAAAACTATGTTGCGGAATGTAATTAGCACCTTTTGTGTAAACTGGCTCGCCATTAACTTTAAAGTAAAAACTCTCTCCAATGCTGTCTTTTTCAGTCACCAGTTTTATATCTCTTATACCATATTTGGTAGAAACGCTATCTAATATTTCATTGCCATCTTTTACCATAACTTTAATGTTATACAAATAAGGCTCGCCAAGATTATGTGGCCACCAAAGTTTTGGATTTTTGATTTTGAAAGAAATGTCATAAGGCTGATATTCTGGAAGCGCTGCCTTTTTAATAAGACTGTCATTTACTAAAATTTCATAATTAAGATTCTCATTAAAGTAATTTGTCTGATTTAATTGCAAGGTTAAATCCGAAACTGAGTCTGTAATTTTATTGGTTCTAATGTAAACGTCTGTAATCTTAAAATCAGTCCAAGCCACTAACTTTATTGGTCGCCAAATCCCACTTGTATTTAATTTTGGACCCCAATCCCAACCATACTGAAACTGAGCTTTTCTGGCGAAAATGCGTTCACCTTCGGGCAACTCGTATCCTAATTTTTCTTTTTCTCTTTCTTCGTATTTTGAAGTAGCTTCAAACAGAATTCGTAATTCGTTTTCCGGCTTCAAAAAAGGTTTTACATCGACCTCAAAATTTCGGAAAGCATTATTGGTTTTTAGGATTAAACTATCGTTCAGAAATACAGAAGCGTACGTATCTAAACCTTCAAAATTTAATCCTATATGTTTCTTTTGAAGTGTTTCCTTGCTTACCAAAAATGTGGTTTTATATTCCCAATCGGTTTCAGAAACCCATTGCACATCTTTTTCGTTGTCGCCAATAAACGGGTCTTCAATTTGTTTGTTTTCTAATAAATCTGAAAATACATTACCAGGCACCGTAGCCGATTGCCAAAGCGTATCGGTTGCTTTTTTGAACTTCCAGTTTTTATTTAACTCTATACTTACTGGCACGTCGTGTTTCGGTTGGCAGCCAAAAATGAGTAGCGCAAAAATGAGACAACTATATCGCATCTAAAATGGCTTTTATGTTGGTAATATCTGAAACGGTTTGCGGCATTGCAAACATAGAATTGGCTTGATTTATTCTTACTGATGACGATGCGTGAATCTCTTGTAATCCAATAGCTTTAAATTTTGAAGCGTTGCTAGCATAAATTCCGCCACCAGCTAAAATGGTTATTCTACCATCGGCAATTTCATTTAATTGTCTAAGTAAATCTAAACCTTCTTGTGCTGCTTTTTTCTGACCTGATGTTAATACACGTTCAACGCCTAAATCGATTAATTGCTCTAAAGTTTCAATTGGATTTTTTACCTCATCAAACGCACGATGGAAAGTAAATGGTAATGGTTTAGATAATTCCACCAATTCTTTTGTTCTTTTTACATCTATCGTTCCATCAGAATTTAAAACTCCAGAAACAATGCCGTAACAACCCAAATCTTTACACAATTGAATGTCATTTTTCATAATCTGAAATTCCTCTTCAGAATACACAAAATTTCCACTTCGCGGTCGAATTAAGACAAAAGTCTTAATCTTTAAATTTTCTATCACTTGCTTTATTAATCCATAAGATGGTGTGATTCCGCCAATGGACAATTCTTGACAAAGTTCTACACGATGTGCCCCTGCATCTTGTGCGTTTTTTGCAGATTGGTATGAGTTGGCACAGACTTCAAGTTTCATATTAATTGACTATAATTTCATCAATAAACGTCCATGCTTTATTACCAGCGCCTTGTTTGCCTTCTGGGATTACTCCGTAGTTTCTGATTTTAAAAACAATATATCTGGTAACGAACCATTCATCGTAATCAAAATTTATACCCCAAGTATTTCGTGTTATTGGTTCAAATAATTGTTCAACAAAAGGGAAAACAATTTCATTTTTAGAATTTAGAAAACCTATTTGAACTCCATTTGGAATATAAATCCATTGACCATTCGCGTTGTAGAATCTAGTTTCGACAGATTTTATCTTTTTTTCTTTACCTAAGTCAATAGTAATCTCAATATCCTCGCCCCAAAAGCCTAACCATTCTTTATCTCCATAGCGCGTATCACTTCCGCTAATTCCGTTTATTAAACCTTCTACGCCACTACCAGGATAGCTTTTGTGTGGCTCTTTATCAATGGTAATTTTTGCGCCTACAGCTTTGTGGTAATTAATAGTTTGAGAAAATGTTTTACCTAATTGTTTCTCTGAATTAAAAACAGCAGCTTTAATTTTTACACTTTCTGTAATTGGAATTTGAGATGTGTAAACTTCAGAATTTAAAGTGGGTTCTGTTCCATCCAAAGTATAGCGTATGTCTTTACCTTTTGTGAGTGTGGTTAATTCGTAAAATGATCGGCCATTTTCAGAAGTCATTCCACCTTCAATTTCATACAAATGATTTGCATAATTAATATTCAAAACATCTAATCGCCCATGAAAATTTTCAACTCGAGTAACAAAGTTTTCATAATTTTTATTTTCAGATTTTGTCCAATTGACCTCAGCAATTGCTAAAATTCTAGGATAAGCCATATACTCTACTTGTTCTTCTGTTGGCATATATTCTGTCCAAATATTGCCTTGAGAACCTAAAACGTACTGGGCTTCTTCTTCATTTAACTCCTCCGGAATTGGATTAAAGCTATACACCTTTTCTAGAGGCAAATAACCGCCAATGGCTAACGGCTCGTCATCAGTATCTGATTGGTAATAGTCTAGATAACAATGAGATGTTGGTGTCATAATCACGTTATGACCAGACTTTGCGGCTTCAACAGCACCTTCGGTTCCACGCCATGACATTACTGTGGCGTTTGGTGCTAAACCACCTTCTAAAATCTCGTCCCAGCCAATAATTTGTCGTCCTTTTGAGTTAAGGTATTTCTCCATTCTCGTGATAAAATAATTCTGAAGTTCGTGCTCATCTTTTAAGCCTTCAGATTTAATTCGTACTTGACAATTATCACAAGTTTTCCAACGCGTTTTTGGGGCTTCATCACCTCCAATATGAATGTATTTACTTGGAAATAACTCTAAAACTTCGTCTAAAACGTCTTCAAGAAAATCAAAGGTTTCATCTTTTGTACAATAAATATCTTCAAAAACGCCCCATTTTGTTGCGACTTCTACTTGTTCTCCAGTACAGCCTAATTGTGGATATGCAGCTATAGCGGCTTGGCTATGCCCAGGCATTTCAATTTCTGGAATAACTGTAACAAATCGTTCTTGGGCATAAGCTACAACTTCTTTTACTTCGTCTTGCGTATAATAACCACCATATTTTTTTCCATCAAATTGATGCGGCTGGTCACTATAATGGCCTATTAGTGTTTCGTCTCTGTAGGCTGCAATCTCTTGTAGTTTAGGATACTTCTTAATTTCTATCCGCCATCCTTGGTCTTCTGTAAGATGCCAATGAAAGGTATTCATCTTAAGCATTGCCAACATATCTATATGCTTTTTAATAAAATCTATAGGATACATGTGGCGGGCAACATCCAAATGCATACCTCTATAACTAAATCGAGGCTCGTCTTCAATTTCAAGATTTTGAATGTAAATACCATCTGTGTTTAAGCTGCCATTAGCTAATTCTGGCGGCAATAATTGAATTAAGGTTTGAACCGCATAAAATGCCCCTTTTGAAGAACTTGCATTTATAGTAATTTCTTCTGGTCTAACATCCAACATATAAGCTTCGGGATTTTGAATAGCATCATCAAATGCAAATCTTATGGTATTTGATTTACCAGTATTCGAACCAAAAACAGACGTCATTAAGGATTTCCAATATGCTACAACTGGTTCTAATTCTTCATCATAAATGACATGCGTTTCTGAACTCAATAAAAATTGACCTTTTAAAAGTTTTAAATTACTTGGAGCAGGAATTATCTGAGCCTGAATGGCCTTTACTTCATTTTTCTGACAACTCAAACAAGCTGTAAACAAAAATAAAAGGATGTAGTTTTTCTTGAAATTCATTTTATTATCTTAGGTCCGTTAAAATTAGTAATCTTTTAATGAATCTTAAATTTATTTCCGCTTTCCTTGGAGCTTTTTTCTTATTTGGATGCAATAACAAAACATCCGTTACTCCTGCAGAAAAAGACCAATCGCTCATCAGCTATGTTAATACCTTCATAGGTACTGGTGGACACGGTCATACTTATCCAGGTGCAACTCTGCCTTATGGTATGATGCAATTAAGTCCTGACACACGATTAGAAGGCTGGGATGGCTGCTCTGGTTACCATTATACAGACGAATATATTTACGGATTTTCGCATACGCATCTCAGCGGAACAGGTATTAGCGATTATGGCGATGTGCTTTTGATGCCAACAAATAAAGTAGAATTCAATAACGGTGCTGATGGTAAACCTGGCTATCTTGCCCATTTTTCGCATGACAACGAATTTGCTGAACCTGGCTATTACAAAGTACATTTAGATTCTACAGAAATTGATGTAGAGCTTACAGTTTCTAACCGAAGTGGCATTCATAAATACGAATTTCCATCTGCCGAAAATCAATATATGGTTCTTGACTTGGCGCATCGCGATAAATTATTAGACTATAAAATTCAGAAAATTGATGATAAAACTATTCAAGGTTTTCGGCATTCCGAAGCTTGGGCAAAAGACCAACGCTTGTTTTATTACACGACGTTTTCGCACCCTATGGAAAGCATTGTATATAATGATAATGAGGGTAATCCCATTTCAAAAAACTATAAATTCAGCAGTAAAAAAGCGGTTATTAAGTTTAACAATCCAAATAATGAACCAGTTTTTATTAAAGTCGGTATTTCGGCTGTTGATATTGAAGGTGCCAAGAAAAATTTAGAAGCCGAAATTGGCAATAAAGATTTTGAAACCGTCAAGAAAATTGGACAAGACTATTGGGAATCTCAACTCGCAAAAATTGTAGTTGAATCTAATGCTTCAACTAATGATGTTTTGAGCGGAGTTGATAGAATAAATGACCAAGATTTAGAGAACAAAGTAAATTTCTATTCAGCACTTTACCACACCATGCTAGCACCAAACCGCTATCAAGATGTCGATGGGCGTTATCGTGGGATGGATTTAGAAATTCATGAAGCTGATTTCGATTACTACACAGTGTTTTCACTTTGGGATACGTATCGCGCGGCACATCCACTCTATACCATTATTGAGCAAGACCGCACCAACCATTTTATCAATACATTTTTGGCAAAATATGACGAAGGTGGTATTATGCCCATGTGGGATTTAGCTGGTAATTATACCGATTGTATGATTGGTTATCATGCCGTACCAGTTATTGCAGACGCTTATTTAAAAGGTATTCGAGGTTATGATACGGAAAAGGCTTTTGAAGCGATGAAACATTCAGCAACTAGAGATAAATTTGGACTGGAGGCTTATAAGACATACGGATTTATTCCTGTTGATGAAGAAAGCGAATCGGTATCCAAAACCTTAGAATATGCTTATGACGATTGGACGATTGCGCAAATGGCAAAAGACATGGGAAAGACCGAAGATTATAAAACCTACATTCAACGCGCGCAGTATTACAAAAACGTTTTTGACCAAGAAACCAAATTTATGAGAGGACGTTTTAGAAACACGTGGTTTGCGCCTTTTGACCCTTACGAGGTAAATTTTAATTACACCGAAGCCAACTCATGGCAATACAGTTTTTATGTACCGCAAGATGTCTCTGGATTTATAAACTTATTAGGTGGAAAAGAACAACTTGAAGCAAAACTAGACGACTTATTTTCTGCACAAACAGAGTTTACAGGTCGTGACCAATCTGATATTACAGGCTTAATCGGGCAGTACGCTCATGGAAATGAGCCAAGTCATCATATGGCGTATCTCTATAATTTTGTTAACAAACCACACAAAACGCAGGAGAAAGTTCATCAAATTTTAACCGAGCTTTACAAAAACGACCCAGATGGTATTTCGGGTAACGAAGATTGTGGGCAAATGAGTGCTTGGTATGTTTTGAGTTCTATGGGATTTTATTCGGTAACACCAGGAAGTAACTATTACGTCATTGGCACGCCACTGTTTGACAAAGCCACAATTAATCTTGAATCCCGAGATAATTCGGGAGGAAAACAATTCAACATTATCGCAAATAATTTAAGTGATACCAATATTTACATTGAAAGTGTGAGTCTAAATGGTAAAGCTTTAGACAAAACATTCATCAAACATTCAGATGTTGTTAAAGGTGGCACGTTGGAATTCAATATGACTTCTTCTCCAACCGTTTGGGGAACAGCCGAAGGTACCGAACCAAAAACCGAAATTGCTGAGCACATTATTTTGCCTTCGCCATATATTGAAAAAGGTGATATTACCTTTAGAGGTGAAACCGAAGTGGTTTTAAATACTTCTGAAAAAGATGCGAAAATCTTTTATGCATTAGACGATGGGGCATTTCAAGAATATTCAAAACCTTTCAAAATTAAAACAGATACGAAAGTGAAATTATATTCTGAAAAAGGCGAATTAAAAAGTCCTGTTTTAGAAACCCCTTTCTTTAAGATTGACCCGAATTTAAGTATCAAATTAGAATCTAAGTATGCTAATCAATATTCCGCAGGTGGGAATGACGCTTTAATCGATGGTATCAGAAGCACTAAAAATTACAGAACAGGAAGTTGGCAAGGTTATCATGACCAAGATTTGGTGGCGGTTGTCGATTTGGGCTCTGTGAAACCAATAAACTTAATCACTTCAAACTATTTACGAGACCAAGGCGCGTGGATTTTTCATCCAACCGAAGTGGAATACTTAGTTTCCAAAGACGGAAAAACATTTAATTCAATTGGAAAGAAAACCTTAGAAACAAAACCTAAGAATTACAATATCGCTATTGAAACTGTAGAGATGAAAATCCCGAAATCTAATTATAGATACGTCAAAGTTATTGCTAAAAAATTAGGTAATTTACCGGAGTGGCACATAGGCTATCCTATGAATGGGAAAAGCTGGATATTTGTGGATGAGATTTCGGTTAAGTAGACAGTTTTTAATATGAATAAAGACTATGCAACACTGATGTTTTTTAAAAATGAATTTCAAATTATTGACAAAACGAATAATGAGAATAATGGTTCATTCAAATACACAGATGTAAAGTATATAAGATTTGAAAGGGCAAAAACCAATTGGTTAATTTCAACCTTAAGTATAATTTTTGATTTGTTTATTGGAAGTTCTACAGGTGGAAGATTTAAAGATAAATCGTACGCTGAAATTCATCTTGAAAATAAAAAGCTTAAAGTAATTACTGTTGAAGAAAATTTGAATAATTTCAAAAAACTAAATGAGATGCTGAAACAAGTTCAGCATAACAAAAAATCAAACTAACCAACTAACTAATAAAAAAAACATGAGTAATCAACAAACCAACAAATCGGCATTAACAACGCTAGTGACTGTTTTCTTTTTTTGGGGCTTTATCGCAGCATCAAATGGTGTATTTATTCCATTTTGTAAAACCTATTTTAATATCGACCAGTTTCAGTCGCAATTGGTAGATTTTGCATTTTATGGCGCCTATTACATCGGGGCACTTTTGTTATTTATTATTTCGAGTGGTATTAAAAAAGACATTGTCAATTCATGGGGCTACAAAAAAGTTATTGTCTATGGCTTGTTACTTTCGGCAATTGGTGCTTTTATTATGTATCCAGCAACTGCAGGCGCAGAGCAAGGTCAAACAGCAGTATTTTATTTTGTCTTAATCGCCTTGTTTATTGTGGGTCTTGGTTTCTCATTGCAACAAACTGGCGCTAATCCTTTTGCAATTGCACTCGGCCCACCAGAAACAGGTTCGCATCGTTTAAATTTGGCTGGCGGAATCAATTCATTTGGTACAACCATTGGACCAATAGTCGTGGCTTTAGTGCTTTTTGGTGCTGCAGCCGTTAGTCCGGAAGAATTGGTGCGAATGATTAAAGAAAATAAAATTACTCTAACCACAGTTCAACTGCTGTATTTAGGTGTTGGTGCATTATTTTTAGTCGCTGCTGCTTTATTTCATTTTTCAAAAAAATTACCAGCTTTAAAATCTGAAACTGATTTTGAAGCAGCTAATAAAGCTAAGAACTTACTCATTATTTTAACCCTAATAATTATGGCATGTTTTGGTTATATATTTAGTACCTATGCCGGCGATGAAGTAGCTACTGAAAGTGTTGAAAATACAAGATTAGCCTTATTATTTCTTGCATTAATTGCTGTTATAGCTTCAGTATTTATTGCTAATTCAAGCGCTGCGAAAAATCCAATTGGTTGGGGCGCCATGAAATATCCACAACTGGTTTTGGGCATGTTGGCCATTTTTACTTATGTTGGTGTAGAAGTTACTATTCAATCAAATTTGGGTGAATTACTAAAAACCGTCGGAGATTCGGCTAATAATCTTAATCCACTAGGATTACCAGTTTTAAACGATAGCGAAATCGGAAAATATATCTCTATGTATTGGGGTGGACTTATGATTGGCCGTTGGGTTGGAGCCATTACCGTTTTTAGTCCAAGTAAAGGTTTAAAGAAAGTACTTTTAATTTTAGTGCCATATGTTGCTTTTGGTGTAATTATTTTGGCAAACTCGGCGAGTTCGCTTGTCTCTAATGGCGAATTGAATTTTACAACAAACGAAATGCTCTTTTTCGCTATATGTATTGCGGTACAGATTTTTGGATTTTTTATGGCCAAAGATAAACCAGTGGCAACACTTAAAATCTTTAGCTTATTTGGAATACTCGGAATGCTCATTGGACTATTCACCACAGGAAATTTAGCATTATTTGCTTTTCTTTCTGGTGGTTTATTCTGCTCAATCATGTGGCCATGTATTTTTACACTGAGTATTGCTGGTTTAGGAAAATATACATCTCAAGGTTCAGCATTTTTAATAATGATGATTTTAGGAGGTGCAATTATTCCGCCATTACAAGGAAAAATAGCTGACATATTTAGCATACAATCATCTTATTGGATTGCCGTAGCTTGCTTTGGATACTTACTGTTTTATGCTTTTAGAACAAAATCTGTACTCGATAAACAAGGTGTGAAATACTAATTGAAGACAAAATCCAAATTGAAGTTAAAAATAAAAAAGAAGCCGACGATGAATAGAAGGAAATTTATAAAAAATGCATCATTAACCGGTATAGGAATTGCTGCCAGTTCAGCTTTAAACGCTTGCAATACTCATTCAAATGAAGAAAATAAAAAACCACTTAATGATAATGTTACAACTTTGAAAAATAAAAATTTTCCAATCTCTATTTGCACTTGGGGCTTTGTTAATGCCAACGCAAAAGCAGGCGAATCTCTTAAAAACGGACTCAACGCACTAGATGCTGCAATTGCGGGCGTTGCTGTTGAAGAAGAAGACATAAGAAACACAACCGTTGGAAAAGGCGGTACGCCAGACCGAAAAGGTAATGTTACTTTAGACGCTTGTGTTATGGACAGTAATGGCGACTGTGGCGCCGTACTTTGTGTAGAAAACATAACCAACGTCGCAGCGCTTGCTAAAAAAGTGATGACAGATACACCGCACGTTATTTTAGCCGGAAAAGGGGCTGAAGAATTTGGTTACAGCCAAGGGTTTAAAAAAGAAAATCTGCTTACTGAAAGCTCTAAAAAAGCACTTGATAATTGGAAAAAAACTTCAGAATATAAACCTATAATCAATATCGAAAATCACGATACCATTGGTATGCTTTGCATGGACAAAAATGGTGATATTGCTGGCGCTTGTAGCACATCGGGTTTAGCTTATAAAATGAAAGGACGCGTTGGAGATTCTCCAATCATAGGCTCTGGCTTATTTATAGATAATGAAGTTGGCGGCGCTGTTGCTACTGGTCTTGGCGAAGAAGTTGTTAAAACCGTTGGTAGTTTTTTAATTGTTGAATTAATGCGACAAGGCAAAACACCACAAGAAGCTTGTGAAGAAGCTATAAAACGCATTACATCCAAAGGTGACGATTATAAGGATTTTCAGATTGCATATATTGCTATGAATAAAGCTGGCGAAACTGGTGCTTATTGTATTCATAAAGGTTTTGCAATGATGAAATATCAAGACGATAAAAATGAACGTGTAGAGGTGGATTATTTTAATAAAATCTAAAACCACTTCACTGTAATTCGCGCTAATTTTTCTTTATAATCTGTGTATGGCGGAAAAAGTAATTCTGCTATTCCAAAAAAGTTTTGCTTAACCACTGCACGTTCGTTACTAAAAGCTTTAAAACCATAATAACCGTTGGACTTACCGATGCCACTGTTATTTATTCCACCGAAAGGTAAATAATGATTTGCATAATGGATGATATTGTTGTTGATACAAGTTCCACCAGCCTTTGTGCTGTTAAGTATTCTTTTGGTATTCGCTTTGCTATTACTATAAATATATAATGCTAACGGACGTTCCTTTTTGTTGACATAAGCGATGGCATCATCAATTGTTGTATAGGTTAAGATTGGATAGATTGGTCCAAATATTTCTTCTTCTAAAAGTTTGGCATCATCTTTTAAATCAGATACCAAAGTTGGAGAAATATATTTTGAAGTTTCGTCCGTCTCGTTTCCAACTAGAAAATTTGCATTGTTTTCTTCGGCATCTTTTAAATATCCATTTAAACGTTTGTAATGCTTTGACGTAACGATACGAGCAAAAGAGCTAGATGTTTTAGGATTGCTGCCGTAAAAGTCTTTTAAAACAGTTTTACAAGCATCTACAAATTCATCTTTAATATTTTCTTGAACTAAAGCATAGTCTGGCGAAATACAGATTTGGCCAGCATTCATAAATTTTCCCCACATGATGCGTTTGGCAGCAACTTTCAAATTTGCCGTTTCATCTATAATAGTAGGTGATTTTCCGCCAAGTTCTAACGTTACAGAACTCAAATGTTCTGCAGCAGCCTTCATCACTATTTTTCCAACAGCAGGTGAACCTGTAAAGAATATGTGGTTAAATGGTAGTTTTAATAAATCTGTAGAAGTTTGTACTTCGCCTTCAACTAGAGCTACTTCTTCTTCATTAAAAACAGTTTCTACTATTTTCTTCATTAAAGCGGAAGAATTTGGTGTCATTTCCGACGGTTTTATAATAACCGTATTGCCAGCTGCAATGGCAGATACTAATGGCCCAAAAGTTAAATTGAAAGGAAAATTCCATGGCGAAATAATTAGACATACGCCTTTTGCTTCAAATTTAATATATGACGACGAACCCAATAATGCCAAAGGTGTTTTTACCTTTTGATTCCGCATCCATTTATGAAGGTACTTTTTTGCGTGTTTTATATCACCGATAACCTGATAAATCTCTGACATTTCGGTTTCCACCTTCGGTTTATTTAAATCTTTTTGAAGCGCAATAATGATTTCGTCTCTAAAAGTGATTTCAATAGCTCGTTGAAATGCATTTAATTTTGTTATGCGCTGATTATAAGTAGAATTAGAAACAGCATACTGATGCGCTTTCTGCTTAGCAAATAAACTATAATATGGGTTATCGGTAAAATCTGTCATTTAATCGGTATTGATTTTAAAGGGCTACATGGCGAAATTGTGTATTTCGTCGATGATTTCTGTAAACGTACTCCGTTTATCTAAAAGTACCCTGGTTTGGTCTAAAACATTCTGTACTAACCTTAATTGTGTTGTTAATTTGTGGTGTTGTTAAAAATAAGACAATAAAACAAAATGAAACAGGTAATTCTAATATTAGCATTTTTAACCTTACCAATTGTAGGGTTTGCACAGGCCGAAACGTCTGCACCTGCTAATACAGAATTGGTTTCTATCATTAAGGTAGAAGATGTTGCGCCACGCAAGGCAAGCACATCTCGTAACGCTAAGCACTTAAAAGTAAATTACAAAAAGAGTAATGACATTATTAGTATTAAAGCGTACAGAAAAAGCCTTAAAGACAAAATAAAAAGAGAAAGACTGTGCTAAGCACACAATTTAGTTTTAAATAGTTTGAAATCCTTTTGTCTGTTGATGAAAGGATTTTTTTTATAAATTTAAAATTCATGTAAAAAACATTCTTTCACCTAACACGCAGAATTTTTAATCTTAATTTTATTTTATAATTTATAAACTGTTAACTATCAATTAATTATTGTTTTTTATTCTACGTAATTTTACGGATATCCAGAAGAATTTAAAAAACTAGATTAGAGGTTTACTAATCTAAACAATAATACAGAATGACATTTAAAGCACCAAAGCACCAAATTATTATTTAAAATTTTATTAGCTATTACTTTAGTTTTTAATTTGAGTTGTGAAGAAGAAACTATAACAGAAATTGAGCAACTAAAAACAATACAAGAGGTAAGACTAGAAATTTCTACGCTATCTAAAACCAAAAATTATAACGTTATAAGCGAAACACTTAATAATGTCTATCAAAAATCACCACTTATTCGAGAATCTACAAATTATTCGCAGGAACGCAGCGCTACCGATTTTGAAAATACGTTTATCGTTGATACGACAAGTGTAAAATATATTGAAACAAATTATAGCCACAGTTATACCTTTGCACTTAATACCATATCTGCTACTGATTCTATAACTTCTATAAAAAATCTTTTACTTGCCAAGCATAATAATATGGATGAGTATTTACCAATGCTAGTCACTTATAATTTAACAGAACAAGAACTAATCGCCATAAACGATGGCGAAATACCATTAACTTACACCAATCAACCAATTTTTGAACGTTTAGAGGGTTTTGATTTAGTTCAGCTAGGTATGTTTAGATGTACAGAATTTACAACCACTTATACTTTTACTATACCTTGCTCTTGCCATACAGATGAAGACCACGAAGCTGCACCTTGTGGACATCCTCAAGGAGAAGTAATTTTTACTATAAGTGAAATTGGTGCATGCAGTGACTCTGGCGGAGTAGCGGGTAGTTCAGGAAATGACTCTGGTGGTACTAGTAATAATGGTGGTGGAACTCCAATAGATTGGGGCGGCGCAGAATATAGTCCTTATAATCCAGATAATAACAACAGTCAAGATATACTAGCTGAAGGTCCTGTAACACAAATTAATCCTCCACTACGAAGTATTGTAAGAACTGATATGGCTGATTTGTTAGATTTTCATGATACTAATTTTCTTAATAATTACCCACACATGGAAACCGCCTTTAACTCTTACTTATCCAATAATAGTGACACTGATGGCTACCAATTTATAGATTGGTCTATAGATTATTTACAATATATGTTTTTGTCTGGACAACCTTTAATTACAGGAGAAGACTCGCTAAATCCAGAACATCTAGATTACTTTAACACCATAGTAAATAGTAACCTTAGTAATGAAGAAATTATTGCAGAATTAGATTTTCATCAATTAGCACAAGAAGTAATTGCAGATGGTGGTAATGTTGACTACGAAGATAGGATTTACGAAGATTCAAGTTTTAAAAATACAGAAATTGAATGTATGCATGATGAATTGTTAGAAGGAGATGAAGAAAGCCTTTATAATTTAATGATAGCCAATTTTAAAAATGATAATGATGTATTAACATTGAAGGTTGCGGACATAGGTGAACAATGGGGAATCACTCACGGAAATAGTGCTAATAATACAGACTGGATATTTGATTATTACACTATAACCTATAGTGATGATATAAATAATGCATCTAACTTAGCAAAAATGGTTACATTGTGTCATGAGATAATACACGCATTTATGTATGATACTTTAGATGATATGGGAATTATAACCTACGAAGAAAATGGAAATCCAGAACTTAATATTTTATGTCCAGACATTCCAGCTAACGTAAATCTAAATACTTTAACAGCCCAAGAAAGATGGGTTGCACTATTATGCGCGTTTAATAGTAACAGTGTAGCGGCAGATGAAGAATGGGTTCATTCTCTATTTAATACTTCAACTTTTATCTTAACTACATATCGACAGGCGCTACAAGACTTTTTGTTCAATAATCACAATTGGCACGGCGAAAGCGAAGCCTTTAAAACATCTCTTCAAAATCAATTTGGTACTGCATGGAGAAGCAAAACGGCTGAGTACATGTCTTGGCAAGGTCTTGAACATACAGATGAATTTATTGGCTGGGCAGTTGGCGAAGGATTATCATCACAAGTAGGCACAAACGGAAGCATCACATATCCAGCTTTTAATGAACTAATAACGCTTGTTAAATTACAAGGGAAAAAAAATTGCTTATGAGAAATTTAAGGCTTATTCCATTTTTAATTTTATTCAATTTTTGTGCATCCCAAAACGCAAAAAATTATGATATATATTTAGTTTTTAATTCTAATAAAAAGGAAGTGTATATATCAGAGAGGAAAATCAATGATGGTTCTCAGAAGTTTTTTCACTTTGGTCGTAAAAACGAAGAAGAATACACTATGTTTATTAATGATACAGGAAAATTGGAGAAAAAACATCGAGCAAAATATGGTCTCGGATGTTGTAAAATTACGGCGATGCACGACAGCAAAGAAAATGAGGTTAAAACTTTAAGAGTAATAGATATGAAAAATATAATTACTTATGACGATTTTATGTCTGTAGATTTTAATCTTTTTTATAAAATAATTAAACGTGCCAAAAACGTTTATTTTGTGGATGAAGGATCGGAAACAGACAATTCAATACGACTTAAAGCATATGAAGTCAAATTTTGATAAATATTCTAGCATTTAAAGCCCAGATAGCGCTGACTTGCAGTCCGAGCAAAAAGTCAGATGCTTAATTTAAATAAACCAAAAAAAGCCCTTCAAATTAAATTAAAGGGCTTTTTTACTAATAGATATTATTTGATTTTGTTACCATTTTTATCGAAAAAATGATATTCAAGATAAGTGTAAGCATCTCTAGGTAAAACTTTTACCCATTTTTTGTGTTCAAAAAACCATTTTGAACGTGGTGATGGAAACCCTTTGGTTAAAAAGGCCGCTATAAATGGGTGTGCATGCAATGACACTTGTTTATAGTCTTTACGGTAAATACGTTTTAGGTCTTGATTAATACGCTCAACCACCTTAATTGGCGCTTCGATTTCGTCGCCACCAACACTATCTGGATTTACCTCTTTTGTTTTAATATTACGTTCTGGCCTAACGCGTTGTCTGGTTATTTGCACTAAACCAAACTTACTCGGCGGTAATATTTTGTGCTTTGCTTTATCATCTTTCATTTCGTCACGAAGATGATTGTAGAGTTTTTTTCGGTTTTCGGCTTTACCCATATCAATGAAATCTACCACGATAATGCCGCCCATATCACGCAAGCGTAACTGACGGGCAATTTCGGTAGCCGAAATAAGATTCACCTCTAATGCGGTGTCTTCTTGGTTTTTCTCTTTGTTAGAGCGGTTTCCACTGTTTACATCTACTACATGTAAGGCTTCGGTGTGTTCTATAACCAAATATGCGCCTTTTGCCATACTTACGGTGCGACCAAATGTTGTTTTTATTTGACGCTCAATACCAAATTTTTCAAAAATTGGCATTCCGTTTTTGTAGAGCTTAACAATAGATTCCTTTTTTGGTGCAATCTGGTGCACATAATCTTTTACTTGCTCATACAAGGCTTCGTCATCTACATGAATGCCTGAGAATGAATCGTTAAAAATGTCTCTTAAAATTGAAGAGGCTTTGTTCATTTCTCCTAGCACTTTAGTAGGATGATGTGCTTTGTAGAGTTTTTTGCACATTGCTGTCCATCGGTTCAGCAAACTTTGCAAATCACTGTCTATTTCTGCCACTTTTTTACCTTCGGCTACGGTGCGTATAATTACGCCGAAACCTTTAGGTGTAATACTTTTTACCAATCGTTTTAGACGGTCTTTTTCTTCTTGCGATTCTATTTTTTGAGAAACAGAAATACGATTAGAAAAAGGCACTAAAACAATATAACGACCTGCAATAGATAACTCTGAACTAATGCGTGGTCCTTTGGTAGAAATAGGCTCTTTTACAACTTGTACTAATAATGATTGGTTAGACTTTATAGCCTCGGCGATTTTGCCATGCTTGTCTAAATCTTTTTCAAAAGGAAAGTTTTTTAAAGAGTAATCTTTTAATTTCCCTGTGCTTACACGTTTAATGAATTTTAAAAGCGATGGCAATTGTGGTCCCAAATCATGATAATGCAAAAATGCATCTTTTTCATAACCTACGTTAACAAATGCGGCGTTTAAGCCCGGAATAACTTTGCGTATTTTGGCAATAAATATATCACCAACAGCAAAGTTGTTATCCTCATCATCTTTGTGCAATTCAATAAGTTTTCCATCTTTTAATAAGGCAAAATCAACAACATCTGAACTCGTTCTCACGATTAATTCTTTGTTCATAATAGTTAATTTATATCCATCTCTAAATTGAGACAAATGGATTGTACTTAATAATTTGACACAGGATGTCCCGTAATTTTACAAACGGGATTCCAACAAACATAAAGCATACTCTATTAAATATGCATTATATTCTATATCAAAGAACGTTTTTTAAAACCGAAAAAAGTAGCCTTTTCAACTACTTTTCATCGATTTATTTTTTCTTGTGACGATTAGCGCGTCTACGTTTTTTACGCTTATGCGTCGCTACCTTGTGTCTTTTTCTTTTCTTACCACTTGGCATAAATAATTCGGTTTTTAATTAATAATTTCTTTTTAGTATGTCTTAGTTCACTTCAACTTTAGTCTTAACACCTTCTAAGAAAACTTTAGCTGGCTTAAACGCTGGTATGTTGTGAGCTGGTATTTTAATTGTTGTATTCTTAGAGATATTACGTCCTGTTTTTTCTGCTCTAGTTTTAATAATAAAGCTTCCGAAACCTCTTAAATATACGTTATCTCCACTCTCTAATGAAGTTTTTACTTCGTCCATGAAAGATTCAACTGTAGCTTGTACATCACCTTTTTCGATTCCTAATTTATCAGAAATTTTAGCTACTAAATCTGCTTTTGTCATTTTATTTAATTGTTATGTTACTATTGTTTATAAGGGGTTGCAAATATATAGAATTTAAATTCAATATTTCAAGCGTAATTCATTAAAATTTAAGCCTATATAGTTTTATGTTTGTTGTATTGATTTAAAAACACGAATGAATTTTTCAAAAATCATAATTAATTGGTACTCAGCTCACAAAAGAGATTTACCGTGGCGTAAAACTCAAAATCCATACCACATTTGGTTATCAGAAATTATTTTACAACAAACACAAGTAAAACAAGGCCTGCCTTATTACCTAAAATTTGTGGAAGTATTTCCGACAGTTTTTGATTTAGCCGATAGTGATGAGCAAAAGGTCCTAAAGTTATGGCAAGGTTTGGGTTACTACTCACGAGCACGAAATCTTCATTTTACAGCTAAATATATAGCTGAAGAATTAAACGGTAACTTTCCAAATACTTACAAAGACATTGTTAAACTTAAGGGTGTTGGAGATTACACAGCAAGTGCCATTGCATCATTTGCTTTTAGTGAAGTTACAGCTGTTGTAGATGGTAATGTGTATAGGGTATTATCACGCTATTTTGGAATTGACACACCTATAAATTCTACTCAAGGTATTAAGGGGTTTAAAGCTTTAGCTACTGAGTTAATTGATAAAAAACAACCAGCTAAATTTAACCAAGCTATTATGGAATTTGGTGCACAGCAGTGCAAACCCAAAAACCCGTATTGTATTATTTGTCCTTTGCAAGAAAAATGCGTGGCATTTCAAACTAATAAAATTGAAAATTTGCCAGTAAAATTAAAAAAAACTAAAGTGAGAAATCGCTTTTTCAATTATCTCGTATTTTTAGATGCAAACCATAAGACTTTAGTCGAAAAACGCACTAAAAAAGGCATTTGGCAAAATCTCTATCAGTTTCCTTTAATAGAATCTGAAAAAAGTTTGTCTATCGATGAATTTGAAACTTTTTCAAAATCTTCAGAAATATTAAATGGTAAAACGTTCGATTTCAATTTATATAATGAAGCGGATATTATTCATAAACTATCTCATCAGCATCTACACACCAAATTTTGGATAATTCAACTTGAAGGCGAACTGGAAAACGCTGTATCTTATTCCGAGTTAAAGGAATTTCCTGTGCCTGCTTTGATTGGTGAGTTTATTTCAAAATTCAAATTTAAGAATTAGACCTATTCTAATTTTTATTATCTTTAAATACAGTTATAAAAGTGTAATTTTGTACACTATAAAATAAAATATTATGTCAGGAACTCTAAATAAAGTTATACTCATCGGAAACCTCGGAGACGAAGTAAAAATGCACTATTTTGACGATAAAAATTGCGTAGGTCGTTTCCCTATTGCAACAAGTGAAAGCTATGTAAGCAAACAAACCAATGAGCGAATTACAAATACCGAGTGGCATAATATTGTTGTGAGAAATAAAGCTGCAGAAATCTGCGAAAAATACCTTAGCAAAGGTGACAAGATTTATGTTGAGGGCAAGATTAAAACCCGTAAATGGACAGATGATAAAGGTATGGAACGCTATTCAACAGAAATTCAGTGTAATGAATTTACCTTTTTAACTCCTAAAGCTGATCAACAAAATTCTGCCCCACAACCACAAAATACATCGCAGAATACTGCGTCTGCGCAACAAACCTCTGCAAATGCACCAGTAGACGATAATGATGATTTACCATTTTAATTAACTTAAATCTTATTAATTTTGGACCCTGATCCCAGTAGCTTAAAATTTTTAATTATTTCTTTTGACGCTTCATTTTTGGTTAGCGTCCTTATATTGTTACTTTTATTGTTTTGCTCTGCGCTTATATCTGGTGCTGAAGTTGCTTTATTTTCTTTATCAAAATCAGATATTGATGGGTCAGATGAAGCACAGGCGAAAAATATAGAATTAATAACATCTCTCTTAGAACGACCAAAACGTTTACTAGCCACAATACTAGTAGCCAACAATTTTATAAATATTGCTATTGTTATTTTGTTTGCTTACATCGGTGAATTTTTATTTTCTGGAGTAAATAGTGCTTTAATACGATTTTTATTAGAAGTGGTGAGTGCTACTTTTTTAATCCTTCTTTTTGGTGAGATTATTCCAAAGATTTATGCAAGCAGAAATAGGTTGAAATTTTCATTAGCTCTTGCCAAACCACTCAAGTTTTTAGACGTGGTTTTTTCGCCTGTGAGCATGCCTTTACGTTTTATTACCATACAAATACAAAACAAACTCGGCAAAGAAAAATCTAATATAAGCGTAGACCAATTGTCACAAGCTTTAGAGCTAACAGACCATCAAGACACAACCAAAGAAGAGCAGCAAATTCTGCAGAGTATCGTGTCTTTTGGTAATACTGACACAAAGCAAGTGATGCGACCTCGTATGGACATTTTTGGGGTAAATATCGATGCCAATTTTGAAGACATTATCCCTGAAATTATTAATAATGGCTACTCTAGAATTCCTGTTTACAAAGAAAATATTGATACGGTTGTGGGTATTTTGTATGTAAAAGATTTACTCGAGCATCTCAACAATAAAACTTTTGATTGGACCACCATTTTGCGAGAACCTTTTTTTGTACCCGAAAACAAAAAACTTGACGATTTAATGCAAGAGTTTCAGACCAAAAAAGTACATTTAGCTGTTGTCGTAGATGAATATGGAGGCACCTCTGGAGTTGTATCATTAGAAGATATTATTGAAGAAATTGTTGGAGATATTAGTGACGAATATGACGATGAAGACCTTAATTTCACAAAAATTGATGATAACAATTACAGGTTTGATGGTAAAACGCCTTTAAAAGACATTTATAAAATTTTAAAGCTTGAAGACGTAAGCGTTTTTGAAGCTAAAAAGGGAGAAGCAGAAACATTAGCCGGTTTTGTCCTAGAAATATCTGGTGGTTTTCCAAGAATAGCTAGTAAAATAAATTTTGAAAATTACGTTTTTACAATAGAGAGTTTAGAGAAAAAACGCATTAAACAAATTAAATTGACTATTACTGAATAATAGCAAAATTATAAATGAGAAAACTTCTTATTCCTTTATGCGCTTTATTTTTATTGGGTTGTGACAATGACACATTACCAAAGCCAAAAGCATATCTAAGATTAAAGTACCCAACAGCTACTTACAAACGCGTAAATCCGCCTGTGCCATTTTCATTTGAAAAAAACGAATTAGCAAACCCAATTACAAAAATAAAAAATACCGAGAACGGAAATTCTTATAGTGTAGATATTGAGTATCCTAAATTAAAAGGAACAATATATCTAACTTATAATAAAGTTACCTCAGACAATTTAAAGGAACTTTTAAGAGATGCCCAAAATTTAACTCAAAAGCATACTCAGAAAGCAGACGAAATAGAAACTAACTTATTTGAAAACGCAGAAAAAAGCGTTTACGGCACTTATTACGAAGTTGGTGGTAATGCAGCATCACAATCTCAATTTTATGCAACAGATAGTACTAATCATTTTTTAAATGGTTCTCTATACTTCTACGCAAAACCAAATTACGATTCTATTTACCCAGCAGCTATTTATTTAAGTAATGATATAAAACGCATTATGGAAACTTTAGAGTGGAAAGAGTGAAGCTTTAAGTTAGAGGTTGAAAGATTGAAGACAGAAAACTAAATAAAAAAAGCCCATCAGAACTGATGGGCTTTTTCATTTTATAAATACTAATGATTAGTTAATCTTGGTAAACCCAAACACCATCAGTTTTAATTACTGCAAACTCTTCAATTTCATTACCTGGTTGCCAAGTTTGAGCTAACATAACGTATTTTTGACCTTCTTCTGCATTAGGGTCACGAGCGTCTAAAATAATATTCATAGCTCTTAGCATCATTTCGTCAGACCAGTTAGATGATCCTCCACTTCTACTAAAATTCCCAAAGCTATCAAGGTTAGAAACAGCAGCTTCAAAACCAGCAACACCTGTTAATTCAGTAACAACTAATTCGTAATCTGCTGTGACAAGCTCGTATCTTATTGTATTATCTGGAACCCACATACCTTCATCAAAACCAAACTGTAATGATGCCTGAAATGGTAACCATTCTCCATTTGTAAACGTATAGAAATCTCCTCGTAAAGAAACTCCACCAGAGAAATATTTGTAGATTACAAATAATTCATCGCCTTCTTGAGCAAATGGATAAGTGATTTCTAAAAATTGTGGTACGTAATTTTCTGGTAATACGTTATCACTAAAATTATCGAAACGACCTGGTTGTCCAGATTCTTCACCCATTGAGTCATAATCCGCAGAACTTAAATAGTAAACATCCTCGTTGAGTTCCCATTCAGAACCATCATAAGTATAATACTCACCTAAATTTTCAGAATCTCCAGTTACTCCTAGAGTCTTTATAGATAAACTTGCAACTCTCCATCTTGAAGATTCAGATAAAGTAGATTCATACTTAAATGCGATATGAATTTCTTCTCCATCGTAAGCTGAAAAATCTAAATCTCCAGTTGAAGTTTGACTTCCAAAAGCTAACTTATCAAAAGAAATAGCTGTCCATGTTGCAGTTGAAGGTGCATTACCAGATGTATAGTCAGTAGATACTAAAACATCAATTAAGTCTTGAGAACCTGCATTTATAAAGTCGATTTCTTGTAATATTTCAATAGATAAATCAGTTTCAGAAGTTAAATCAATTTCTGGAGAAATTAACCACTCTACGTTTGGTTGAGCACCAACACCACCACCAACGAAACCACTAGCTTGTACATAACCTGTTCTTTCTGTCCAAGCATCTTGAGCTCCGGAAATATCGCTAACAGTCCAACCATCAAAAGTAGTTGTAAAGTCAAATGAAACAACGTCTGCTAAACCAACAACTGGCTCTTCTGTGTATTGTACAAAAGTAGCTAAAACAATATCACCTGATTCAGGGCTAGCTATTTGATTATCTAAAATAGTAGGAATAAAGTCCTCTGGAGTTTCATTTGGATAAAAACCAAATCCTTGATTTGGTGTTACATTATAATCTGAATTTGAAAGTTGATAAGTATTAGCATCTGTATAATCAGAAACACCTTCAATACCACTAAAAAACAGGTTAAAATTAACCAATACCGAAGAGCCCTGACCATATAGTGGATACAAATCATCCAATAAACTAGGTACTAATAATTTTGCTTCATCTACAGATGCAAAAGCCCCATCTACTTCTAAAGTTTCATAATCTTCTGTTGTTAATGTATACTCAAATACACCAACATTTGGAGCGTCTGGCAATGCATCAACTTCTGCGTTGATGTCTTCCAATGGATTACAGCTTGTTAAAGCTATAGCCACTAAAGCGAATAAATAAACTATTTTTTTCATTTTCAATTTTTTTTAGAAGTTAATTTTAGCACCTACACTAAATGTACGTCCGAAACCGTAGTAAACTCTTGCGCCTTGTGCTGTACCATCACCATCTTGAGCATCTGCGATATATTCAGTATTAAATATATTGTTCATTCTAGCTGTTAAAGTTGCATCAAAGTTACCAAATTTAAAACCGTGTCTTACAGCGGTATCAAAAATACCATAAGCAGGAACTTCCCATGCTTGAGGACCTGCAGAACCTCTATCACTAGGGTCAAAATCTGCATATAAATCTGCAAAGTAATTATAATCTACAGTAAGCGTAGTTTTAGGACCTACATCATAATTTGCGCCTAATGCAAATGTAGTTTGAGCAGCATCACCAACTTTAAGGTCTTCGATAATAATATCTACAGTATCAATAAGGTTTTGATCTTCGTCTCTAATCTCTACATCTTCAACATTGTTTGCCCATCTCCAATCTCCGATAGAGGCCATACCTGTTAATTTTAAATTATCCCAAGGTCTGTAAACAAAATCAATCTCAATACCTTGGTGGATAGCGTTTACACCTAAGATGTTTACGAAGGCTAATTCATTATTTTGAGTTTGGAAAGATGCAAATTCAGTTCTATCATCCCATTTTGTGTAATACACGTTTACGTTAGCACTTATTTTTTCACTTCTGTAGCCGTAGCCTAACTCAAAACTTGTGATTTTTTGGTTTTCAGCATCATCATTAATATTTTCATTATCAAACTCAGGGTAAACCGCTCTAAAGAAAGGCGCTTTTTCAAAATAACCCAAGTTAGCAAACACATTATGATTTTCGTCTAAGTTATAGTTAGCACCACCTTTTGCACCGTAAGCGAAAAAGTTTGATGTGCCAGTTGTTTGTAATGGGTCAGAATCTAAATAATTAAAGTAATCTACACGTTTATAACCAGTATTAGACGCTGCTAAAGAAACGAACGCTGCTAATTTGTCTTTGGAATATTCTGCTTGAGCAAATCCACCTAACCAATTAACAATACCGTCATTATTGTAATTAACTTTATCACCAACTTGCGTCTGTCTATTAGGGTTATTTACATCTGTATCATCAAGGAAATAACGTCCTCCTAATAAATCTGTAACTTCTTGGAAGTGGATACCTCTATAGTATCTAAAATCTAAACCACCTAAAAGCACAATCTCGTCTGTTAAATCTGTTTGGTAAGTCGATAAAACTCCGTACCACTTATGGTCATTTCGAGATGCTCTTAAAATTGTTTCAGAACCGTTTACTCCTAAGTCTTCGTTTTCTTGAGCAATTCTATCAAAGTCAATTGGTCCGTATAAACCATCTCTGTATTCTCCAATACCTGTCGATGAATCAAAACCGAATTTGTTAACTCCACGGAATCCACCGCCACCACCAGAACCAAACGATACATAAGCTGCTGTAGATAATTTAGATTTGTCATTAATTGTCCAATAGTGATTTAAAGAAATTTGAGGCTTGTGGTAAAAATTGTCTTCTTGAAACGTTACTTGACCATTTCTGTAACCCCAATCAGAGTTAAATCTAATTCCGCTTGGTGCATTTCTAAAAGTCTCAATAGAATGTCTGTTTTGTCTTTGACCATGTTGTTGCTTAGCGCCAAAAGCTGTTAAAGCTAATTTATGATTATCGTTAATTTGCTTAGAAATATTTATAAAATATGAAACTGCATCAAATTGAGTACCATCTACGTAACCATCACCTTCGGTCTTAGCAGCGGAAATTGTTGCTGCATACCCATTATCCATTAAACCTGTAGAATACGTTACACCAAACTTTTTGTAACCATCGTTACCTAAGGTAGTATAAAAGTTACCACCAGCTTCAACGTCAGTTGTTTTAGAAATAATATTTATTGTTCCACCAACAGAAGGTACTGCAACTTTAGCTGCTCCTAAACCTCTTTGTACTTGCATAGAACTAGTTACATCACCTAAACCTGCCCAGTTACTCCAAAATACACGACCATTTTCCATATCGTTTACAGGAACACCGTTTATCATTACCGCAACGTTTTCAGAGTTAAAACCACGTAAGTTTATACGTCCGTCACCGTATCCACCACCTTGTTTTGTAGCGTAAACACCTGGTGTAGACTTTAAAATTTCAGGAAATTCTTGAGTTCCTAACTTTAATTCAATCTGGTCTGCTTTTACAGTTGACACCGCTACTGGCGTTTTTCTATCAACAGCTACAGAAGCAATAATCATTACCTCATCAAGTCCAACGTCACTTACTGTAAGTGCAATAGTGCCTAAGTCTTTACTCCCGTCAAACGCGATTGTTTGAGATACATAACCTACGTAAGAAATTACTAATTCTCCTGAAGCTTTTTTTGTAGTAATTGAAAAATTACCGTCAAAATCTGTCGAAGTACCATTTGTTGTACCCTTTTCAAGGATGTTAACTCCAGGTAAAGGTCCATTAAAGTCTGAACCTAAAACTTTACCCGTAATTGTGCTTTGCGAAAAAGCTACCGAAGTAACTAACATCACAGCAAAAGCTAATACAAATTGTGAAATTTTTTTCATTTGAGTTTAAAATTGAAATTGTTTTTACGCCGCGAAAGTACGATTAAACCCTATAGTCAATATTACCTAAATGTTAAGAAATTTAACAGTTATAAAATCTATGAATTCAATGAAAAAAATGCCAAAAAAATAAATTATTCTAGGTGAGAATTAACCTTAATTATGGTTTTTATAAAAATTTATTAAATTTTGTGTAGAGGAATCGTGCTGGTTTTTTATTTCGGTAGAATGTAAATCCTCCAAAATATTTTTTGCTAGTTTTTTACCTAGCTCAACTCCAAATTGGTCGTAGCTAAAAATATTCCAGATAATACCTTGAACAAAGATTTTGTGCTCATACATAGCAATTAATTTACCTAAACTTTCCGGTGTTAATTGCTGAATTAAAATAGATGTTGTTGGCTTATTTCCTTCAAACTTTTTAAAAGGTAAAAGCATTTGTTTTTGGTCATTAGTAGCATCTGCTAATTCTTCTAAAACCTCAGCTTCGGTTTTACCATTCATTAATGCTTCTGTCTGTGCAAAATAATTAGACATTAACTTGTCATGATGGTCTTTATTGCCATGAAGTGATTTTACAAAACCTATAAAATCTGTCGGAATTAATTTTGTACCCTGATGAATTAATTGAAAAAAGGCATGTTGTGAATTTGTTCCCGGTTCACCCCAAATTAATGTTCCTGTTTGATAGTTCACTTCATTACCGTTTCTATCAACACTTTTTCCATTACTCTCCATAATACCTTGTTGCAAATAGGTTGCAAATTGATTAAGGTATTGCGTGTAAGGAATTACTGCTTCGCTTTCAGCTTCAAAAAAGTTATTATACCATATCGTCAACAAGGCTGAAATTACCGGAATATTCTTCTCAAAATCAGAAGTTTTAAAATGGACATCCATTTTATGCGCACCTGTTAATAGACTTTCAAAATTATCATAACCTATAGCCAAGCTTATAGATAAACCAACTGCACTCCATAGCGAAAAACGACCGCCAACCCAATCCTTCATCGGAAAAATATTAGATTCAGCTATACCAAAATTTTTAACGCTCTCCACATTCGTTGAAACTGCTACAAAATGATTAGCTACCGCTTCTTTTGGCTGCGATTGTAAAAACCATTCTCTTATCGATTTGGCATTAGAAAGTGTTTCTTGCGTTGTAAATGTTTTTGAAACAATAACGAACAGCGTTGTTTCTGGATTTAAGTTTTTAACTATTTCTTGGTAGTGGTCACCATCTACATTACTTACAAAATGCGTATTAAGATGATTTTTATAAAACTGTAGCGAATCAACGACCATGGCTGGTCCTAAATCCGAACCGCCAATACCAATATTTACAATATCTGTAATTTGATGTCCTGAAAAACCCTTGTGACTACCACTAACAACCGCATCCGTGAAGTTTTTAATTTTTTCTTTCACTTGAAAAACCCCCGGAATAACATTTTCGCCATTTACAAAAACCTGAGCATCTTTGGTTTCTCTTAACGCCGTATGGAGCACTGCTCTGCCTTCTGATTTGTTGATAATATCCCCTTCAAAATATTTTGAAATAGCATCTTTGAGATTCAGCTCGTTAGCCAATTCAAAAAGCAATTCTAGTGTTTTATCAGTAATTCTATTTTTTGAAAAATCGACGTAAAAATCATCCCAAATCACGGTCAGTTCTTCGGCACGTTTTGGGTTGGTTTTGAATAATTCTTTTAAATGAACATCTTTAATTTCTGAAAAATGTGCTTGTATATTAGACCAGGCTTTTGTGGTTGTTGGATTGGTTGATTGTAATGCCATAATTTTATTTTTAATCTGCCTAAATATGCATTTATACTGCTCTCTATATAGAAGCAGCGTTCCTATTAATTTTGAATGAAAAAATTAGCCTACTGAATCTCTGAAATAGTCTCTTCAGTTTCAGGTTTTAGAGAATCTTCTATTAAAATGATATTATCTAATTGCTGTTTTATCGGCGCAATGTGATTTAAAAACTTTGCTTTTAAACTATCTGAAATAGGCTTTGCTTCAGGCAATTTTTCTTTAAAAGGATCTACTTGCTTTCCATTTTTCCAAAAGCGGTAACATACATGGTTACCTGCAGAACTACCTGTATTACCAACGTAGCCTATCACTTCACCTTGTTTTACATATTCGCCAACTTTTACTTTACGACGAGACATGTGTAAATATTGAGTTTCGTAAGTAGAATTGTGTCTTAATTTTACATATTTACCATTTCCTCTCGTATAAGACGATTTAGTTACGGTACCACTAGCAGTTGCTAAAATTGGTGTGCCATTTTGGGCTGCAAAATCAGTTCCTTTATGCGCTTTTACTCGGTAACCGTAATGGGCAATACGTCTTTTAAGATTGTATTTTGAAGAAATTCGTCCAAACTTTAAGGGCGATTTTAAAAAAGCACGTCTTAAGTTTTTAGCATCCTCATTAAAATAATCTACAATACCTCTTACGGAATCTGACTCAAACTCAAAGGCGTAAAAGTCTTCTTTGTTATGCTGAAAATAGGCTGCTTTTACACGGTCTACTCCAGCATAAATACTATCATCTATATATTTGTCTGTATAGATAACTTTAAATCTGTCGCCTGGTTGTAAACGATTAAAATCGATAGTCCAAGCATAAATTTGATTTGCCATTTTACTCGCCAAACGCTGACTTAATCCTTTTTTATCGAGCACTACAGAAATTCCTGTGCCTGGCGTTATAACACCAGATGCTTCTCTTTCGACATATTTTATAGGCTTTCTTCCCATATACGTTTGTATAGAATCCTGAAAATCTATAACAACGTATTCTTCCTTATTTGGCTGATATATAAAACTTTTAGGTGTTTCTAAGCTGTCTTTAGCACAGAGTAACGTGTAAGGCTTACCCACTTGAAGCTTACGAATATCAAAAGTATCTTTAGCCTTTTCGGCAATTTGAAAAATCTTTGGATAGCCAATGTTATTGCGTTCTAAAATTTCACCAAAGCTATCTCCACGTTTTATAGTATCTCGTTTTACAATGAAATTATCGAGATTAAACCCAAACTCGTAGGTTGGTTCAATTTCTTCAACCAATACTAATTCTTCCGGTAAATCTTTAGGCTCTTCAGTTTTACAATTTAAAAATGTGGTTGCAATTGCTACAAACCAAACTAATTTTTTCAAGTTCATTAATCGTGTTTCAGTTTAAATATTAGTTCCCCAATTTTTAATTTCTTCTTCGCTCCATAATTCAGGAAAGAATATGCGTTTCTGATATTTTGGATGCATGTATTTTTTCCAGTCGCTTCCGCCAGTAGCTTCTCCATCTCCGATACCACTATCTATATAATGCTTTGCGGCATTATAATGTGCCATAACCCAAGTAACGTTTACCGTATAATCGTAATGACGCATGGCTTTGACTAAGTCTTCATCTTGCTGGTCTTTTTTAGGTAATTCTTTAAAGCGCGACCATAAATTTTTGGTGTTATAAGTTTCCATAAATCTTAAAAACTCATCTTTGTAACGCTTTTCAAAATTTATTAATAGTGTAGATTTTTCACCTGTACTATGGTCTTTCCCAGCTGCTTGCCAATACAAATGTTCAAAAGCGTGTGTAAACGGTGTTTTGCGATCTATTTTTTTTCGGAATCTGTAATCTATAAGATTGATGAGTTCTGTTGAAGCAAATTCTATTAACCTGTACTGTGCGCTTTGAAAACCACTTGCTGGCGTCAAAGTGTATCTAAATTTCATATATTGCTCCACTTCCATACCTTCTCGCATAATATTGAAAGAGGTTGTGAGCATATCGAAATATCTTGAAATACGCATAATTTTATTCTCGAAAAAAGTAACATCTAAACTTTCTTTTTCCGCGACTTGAGAAATTTCCCAAAGAATCATTTTAAAAATGAGTTCGTTGATTTGATGGTAGGCAATAAACACCATTTCATCTGGCAAAGTTGTGCGTTGTATTTGTAAATTTAGTAAAGCATCGGTTTGGATATAATCCCAATAGGTAATGGGCTTACTATAAAGCAAACCCATTAAGTGGTCATCTGTATCTTGACCAATAGAGTCGTACTTCTGTTGAAGCGCTTTTATGATATGTGAATAGTCTGGTTGGTCGGCCATAGTTTTTTAATTATCAAATTCCACTTCAAATTGATGCTTCAATCCTTTATATTGATATAAATCTGCACGAAGCGAACCAACAGCTAAATCTGCTTTTATCTTTAGTGGAATTTTGTTGTCGTCTGCACTTACCCAAAGAGTTAAACTTTCTTCTTCTTTAAACACACGACCTGCCATTACGTAAGGTCTAAACTTTAGTGTTTTTACTTTAATTCGGCTTCCGTTAACTGTTACTTTTATGGTTTCACGACCTAAATATTTTAGGCGAAATGGGTAGTTTTCTTTATCAAAAAACATACTCAACTTTACCACATCTCCTTCTTTAATTTTATCTGTATCGTAATTATTACGAAGGTAATAAAAGGCCGAAACCATGTCTTGTACATTCTCGTGAATATCAAATGTTTCTTTACTTTTGTACTTCTTGTTATTGACTAGTGCTTTGTTTTTAATATGGTCAAAATCAATTTCTATGTCTTTGGTATGGCCGCCTTCGTCAATTTTTCTGATAAATTTATATGGTAAACCTGTTTGAGTATCAAAATAAGTTTCATAACGGTCGCGGACTTTAAAAAATGCATTAATAAGTCCTGTTGTTTTTCCTTTTCCGACAACATGATAAACTTGTTTGCCGTCTAGTGATTTTTGTTTGATATTTAATGTGGCTTCACCAGCTTTAAACCAACCAGAATAACTCATACGAAACTTGAACCACTCACCATCTTGGAATGCCGATTGTTTCTGTGCCTTAGCGAC
The DNA here is from genome assembly GCF_042675765.1 of Winogradskyella litorisediminis. Classification (NCBI taxonomy): domain Bacteria; kingdom Pseudomonadati; phylum Bacteroidota; class Flavobacteriia; order Flavobacteriales; family Flavobacteriaceae; genus Winogradskyella; species Winogradskyella litorisediminis. Next base: position 358,962 of record NZ_JBHTJL010000009.1, read on the forward strand.
TTGTAGTGTAGCTATAGTTAGTATAAGAAGTAAGACGTTTTTCATAATCTATTTGTAATGCAAATGTAAAATTTATATCTACACTTAATTAGTAATATTTGAACATTTACAATTACTATTCCAAAAATATTAAAAATCAAAAAGCATCTTATTTTTATAGTATTAAGTTCTCGTTAAAAAAATAAAGCCAAAATAATCTAGATAATACTAGTTTATTTTGGCTTTAAAAAAAAATCGCAAATGTTTATTTTATAATTACTTTTTTAGTTATTGTTTTGTTGTTAGTAGAACTGATTTGTACCATGTAAATACCCGATGGTAAACTTAAATCTAATGTTATATTTTGATTTGAACTATCATAACTTAGATTTTGTAGTATGCGACCATTAATATCAAAAACTTTAATATCTAAAATGTTAAATCTTGAGTTTGATATTGTAAAACTCCCAGAATTAGATGGATTAGGATAAATTTTTAAAGCTTCAACCAATTCAAAATCATTAACGCTCAATGGAAATCCACTTGGTAGACTTCCTGGATATTCTACACCAGTGCCATTCATTCCATTATCTCCTGAGCCATCTTCGGTCATCCAATTATTAGTTACGTTTGTTAGTTGAGCAACAAAATCACTAAGCGAGCTAAAAGTGGTTGGCCCTGAATAAACAGCTACATCTGCATCCTCATCTAATGATTCTAAATCAATTATATTTGAAGGTGAAAATGGAGCTGGAGGAATACGACCTGGTAATGTACTGTCATCTGTAAAAAATGCCGAAATCATAGTGCCCAATGTTAAAGAATTTGAGCTTTGATAGATAAAAATTTCTTCGTTACTCGTCCCCAATGCCCAACTACCTGGCCCATTAAATGAAATGCTTCCCATACTGGCACTAGCACTACCACAAGTCGTAGCAGTTTCAGCATGTGTAATAACATTAATTCCTGTTAAGGAAGAAATTGTACTTCCCGTATCGTTAGTCCAAATTAAATCTCCTTCTGTGGGTGTTTGCCATTGGTCAAAATCCTCTTCACTAAATCTTATTTCTGTTCCGGGTAGTAAATCTACATAGCTAACAAATGCAAAAGCTTCATTACAGTTTGTTCCTCCTGTTGCACCGTCTCCATAATATCCAATTATCATTACTTCGCCTTGGTTAAGGGTTGTTTGTGAAAAAATTTTAGTTGAATTTAAAAAGAAGAATGCCAAGCATAGGTTTAAGAAAAGTAATTTTTTTATCATAACTTTTTGATTTTTAATTAATTCAAACCAAAAATAGTCAATTAACTTATATTGTATGATAAATTTCGACTTTATTATAGAGTACCTCGCTTTGCCTGTTCTCTTTCAATAGACTCAAACAAGGCCTTAAAATTTCCGGCTCCAAAACCTTTTGCACCCATACGTTGAATGATTTCGAAAAATAAAGTAGGCCTATCTTCTACTGGTTTTGTAAAAATCTGAAGCAAGTAACCTTCTTCATCGGCATCAATCATTATACCTAATGATTTTAATTTTTCGATATCTTCTCTCAGTTCGTGGCTAAATTCTTCTAATCTGCCAGGAACAGCTCTGTAATATTCTTCTGGTGGCGTTGATAAAAATTCGACGCCGTTTTTCCGTAATTGTGAAACGGTTTTAATAATGTCATCTGTAGCTACAGCAATATGCTGAACGCCTGCACCTTCATAAAAATCTAAATACTCTTCAATCTGAGAGCGTTTTTTTCCTTTGGCTGGTTCGTTAATTGGGAATTTAATTCGTCCATTGCCATTAGACATAACCTTACTCATTAATGCTGAATATTCCGTATGGATTTGTTTATCATCGAACGATAGGAAGTTCTCAAAGCCCATAACATCCTCGTACCATTTTACCCAAACATCCATCTGGTTCCAACCTACATTTCCAACCATATGGTCAATGTATTTTAAACCTGCTGATGGTGGATTGTAATCGGATCCCCATTTTATAAAACCTGGTAAAAATGCACCATTATAGTTTTTTCGTTCTACAAACATATGTACCGTTTCGCCGTAAGTGTATATTCCTGAACGAACAACCTCACCATGTTCGTCTTTTTCAACTGTTGGCTCCATATAAGATTTTGCACCTCTTGAAGTGGTTTCTTCATAAGCGCTTCTGGCATCTTCTACCCAAAGCGCCACAATTTTTACGCCATCGCCATGCTTAACGATATGGTCGTTAATTTTTGACTTACTATTTAGCGGCGTCGTTAACATGAGCTTAATTTTATCTTGAGTCAAAACATAACTCACTGAGTCTTTTGCTCCAGTTTCAAGTCCACGATAGGCATATGATTGAAACCCAAAAGCTGTTTTATAAAAGTGTGCTGCTTGCTTTGCATTACCGACATAAAACTCTACGTAATCTGTTCCTAAAAGCGGTAAAAAATCTTGTGCGCCTTCAAAAATTTTCTCTAATCCGTAATTGACCGATTTTATTTCTTTTGCCATAATTTATTCGTTTATAATCGAATCTATATTAATAGAATCAATTTCTTTTTCAATACTATATTCTTCAACTTCTATTTTGGTGGAATCGTTTTCCCATTCGTAATCATCGTACTCTTCGTAGTTGTAATCATCGTTGCTATTAAATTCGCCATTTCGCATACTTTCTAACATCGCTGTTGAAAATAACGAACCGTATAAAATTAGTATTAGAATTGCGAATAAAAATATAAGCGAATTGATAATTACAGCAATTAAATTAATCACTTTTGCTGTACTCACATTAGTGTAACTTGCGCGTTCGTATGCTTCAGGATTTTCTTTGTAAGCATTTAAACTTTTATTCGCCATAACTAAACCGGCGATACTTAATCCTAAAGGAACTATAGCCGTTATACCGTAACAACAACAGCTCGCAATTCCGATGACTAAACCTATAATTCCTAAAACTAATGCAGTTGGTTCTGCTGGTAATTTACTTTTATACATTTTAAAAAGCCCCATCTAACTTCCCCAATTGGGGAAGAACTCTAACGGTTGGCTATAATGAGTTTTGTTAATATTATTTTAAGCTGCTAAATATAATACATTCATCGCTTCAGTTTTTTCCCTTTGGGAAGATTAAGATGGGCTTAACCAAGATTTATAATAATCGTCATCAGCAATTTTAAGCGCTTCTTCCGTGACCTTTAATGGTTTAAATGTATCAACCATCACAGCTAATTCATCTGTCTTTACTTTACCAATACTTCGCTCCATTGCACCTGGATGCGGACCGTGAGGAATACCAGCAGGATGTAACGAAATATGCCCAGCATCTATATCGTTTCGGCTCATAAAATCGCCATCTACATAATACAACACCTCATCACTATCTATATTGCTATGATTGTAAGGTGCTGGTACGGCGAGCGGATGATAGTCGTACAAACGTGGTACAAAACTACAAACCACAAAAGCATCAGTCTCAAAAGTCTGATGTACTGGTGGCGGCTGGTGTACACGACCTGTTATTGGCTCAAAATCATGAATAGAAAACGCATACGGATAATTATAACCGTCGTAACCCACAACATCAAAAGGATGCGAAGCGTAAACCATATCGAATATTTCGTCTTGTTTTTTAATTTTTATAGTAAACTCGCCAGACTCGTTATTGGTTTCTAACTCGTAAGGTCTACGAATATCACGCTCGCAAAATGGCGAATGTTCTAGCAATTGCCCAAACCAATTGCGGTAACGTTTTGGCGTGTAAATTGGGCGATAGGATTCTACGATAAATAATCTGTTATCTTCAGTATCGAAATCTAGTTTGTAAATAATACCTCTAGGCACAAGTAAATAATCGCCGTATTTAAAATCGAGATTACCCAAATGTGTTCTTAATTTTCCTTTGCCTTTGTGTACGAAAATCAATTCATCCGCATCGGTGTTTTTATAGAAATAGTTTTTGGTTGAATGCTTTGGCGCTGCTAAAATGATGTTGCAGTCAGAATTTGAAAGCACAATCTTTCGGCTTTGTAAATAGTCGTTTTCTGGTTTTACTTTAAAACCATGCAAACGGTAAGATTGTATGTTATTCGCCTTTGCAATTTTTGGTGCCACACTGTAAGGCTCACCTATAGATTTTACTTGTGTTGGTCGTTGCTCGTGGTAGCTGTTGGTAGACATACCGTCGAAACCAATAGTTCCAAACAATTGCTCGTAGTAAAACGAACCGTCTGGTTTTTTGAATTGCGTATGACGCTTTGGAGGAATTTTTCCGAGTTTATGATAAAAAGGCATTTTTTTTGGTGTTTAATTTTTAAGCTGAATAAGCTTAAAACAATTATGCTTAAAATTACGAAAAAGTAAATTTAAAAATAGATGCTAGTCACTTAGATGCTGAATTAACACTTTGACTACGCTCAGTGTACAGGTTTAGCATGACAATCTAGATTGTCATTCTGGATTCCTTTTAATAAGGAAATGAAGGTGAAGTTTCAAATCTGCGAAGAATGCTTTCATATTGTTACAAATATCGAAAAACTTTTGAGACTCTAAAATTTCTAAAACAATTTAAATAGAACATAAAATTTATGTGATACTAAAAAAAGTCTAGCATTACAAGTCATTAAAAAAATGAATTTTCAAAACCAAAACCCAACATTAAAAAACCAATGACTCTCTTTGGTTTCTGGCGAAAAAGTATATTTTGCCTCTATTGGTCCTAAAAAAGTTTCGAGCGAATAGCCAAGTGCATAACCTGTATAGTCTGGGGTTGATATCCATGTAGTATCATCAAAAATGTTGTTGCCGATATTGGCGTAGTTTCCTGCTAAAAGAATATGGTTTTTTTCGAAAATCTCATAATCTATTGTAAAGTCTCCTTTTACAAAACTGTTGCCTACAATACTTAAATAATCATATCCGTAAAAGGAATTGATGTTATTAATAAAATTTTCTCCATAACCTCCGAAAGCAAAATCTAAGAAATTAGTAGAACGGTCACCTAGCTGAAAACCACCAGAAGCTTCAATTTTAAAAGATAATTTATCTGATAAGCTAAACGCATAACCCATATCTGCTTTTAAAATAGAAAAGCCATCAAAGTCAGAATTTAACCCGTTTGCTCCAATATACCAATGGGCATCACCATTAAACACAAATCCATTATTTGGAAAGTGTTTATTGTCATACGTGTCAATTTTTAAATTTCCAAAAAGGCTGAAGTAATTAGAATCGTCGAAAGTAAATGCCTCTTCTTGGTTGAGTCCATTACTTAAATTTTCGGTGGTTATTTTTAAATTTTTGTGCTCAATACCTGCTTTAATTTCGTATTCTTTGGCTAAAAGTGTTTGCAAATAAATTTGATTGGTTTGGTCTTGTTGCTCAACTTCTACTTTATTAATATTAGCTAATATTGGATTGTCTGGCGCAAATAAGAGGTTGGCATTTACAGACCTATCAAATTGGTTAAATCGAGACTTTAAACCTACACTAAGATAAAATCCCTTGTCAATAAAGTAATCAAAGTTATAGCGAATATTGTCACCAAGTATGATATCTAAAGACGCAAAATCATTTTTAAAAAAAAGTCTTTTTTTGGTAAGATTGGCTAAAACTGCTGTACGGTACAACTCATCGTAATGCAAACCTAATTTTAAAAACGTACTAGTCTGCGCTTCTTTTACCCTTATTTTTATATCGACAGAGTCGTTTTCTTTTGAAATGAAATCATACCTAATTGCATCAAAATTATTTGTAGCTACTAGACTTTTAATTCCTTTATCTAATTTGTCATAGCTCACTTTTTCGCTACCTCTAATTTTTAATTTTCCTAAAACGTATGATCTTGTATATCTATCGTTTCCGCTAACCGAAACATAACCAACTTTAATACTATCTGGGATTTTTAAACTAATTGGATTGGAAGAAGTGCTTTGTGTTGCCCTAAGCGCCACTAATGCATCTAGTTGTTTATTGGCTGCTTGCACACCAACTTTAACGATATCTCTCGCTTCGTCAAAAGAAATCACTGAAAAATTAGTAATATCTGGTTTTATGTAAATATCGGTTAGCTTTTTTTTGCGACGCATATCATTTATCGTCCGATAATTATTAATTTGAAGTAAAATTTCTGGAGCCGAAGTAAGTTGCTCTCTGTCCTTCAAGCCATCTTGTACATCGACACCAATGACTATATCTATACCTCGCTCTTTAAGTTCTTCAATAGGATAATTGTTTGTAACTCCACCGTCGATATATATATTACCATCAATTTCTACAGGCTGAAAGAGTGATGGAAAAGCACCGCTTGCTGTAACAGATTCGGCTAAATTTCCTTGCTCAAAATAAACAGGTGCACCTGTTTCAATATTTGTAGCGACACAAAAAAATGGAATAGGTAATTTATTAAAATCCTTAACATCTTTTGAGGCTAATAATAATTTATAAAGTAAGCCGTAAACGTTTTGACCACGAGAAATACCAGATGGTAATTTTATTTTAAATCCATCAAAAGGTAAGCTAATTGCATAACGTTCTGAATTGTTTCGTTCTATAAGTGATTTTGAATTTCTTGGAAATTTATCATTTATCAACACATCAAAATCTATTGTTCTAAATAAAGAATCTAATTGTTTGCCAGAATAACCAGAAGCATATAGCGAACCAATAATTGCACCCATACTTGTACCTGCAATATGGTCGATTTTTATTCCTAAACTATCAATAACTTTGAGCGTGCCTATATGCGCAAAACCTTTTGCGCCACCACCACTTAGCACTAGCCCTACTTTTTTGCGTGGCTCGTCTTGTGCGTAAAACGATAACGAGCAAACACAACAAAAGGTTAGCAAAATTACTCTGATATGTGTTTTTAAAATCTTCAACCTATTCTTTATGATAATGATTATATACTTTATTGGCTCTAGAAACACCTACAACATCTTCTAACTCGTCTAGTTTAGCATTTGCAATTCGTTTTACAGATTTAAAACGTTTCATTAAATCAATAATTGTTTGCTCTCCTACTCCAGGAATATTTTCGAGCTCTGTTTTTAAAGCTCCTTTACTTCTTCGATTTCTGTGATGCTCAATCCCAAAACGGTGTGCTTCATTTCGTAATTGTTGTATGATTTTTAATGTTTCGCTTTTTTTATCTAAATATAAAGGAATTGGGTCATCTGGATAAAATAATTCTTCCAAACGTTTTGCAATACCGATAATCGCAATTTTTCCTCGAAGCCCTAAAACATCTAAACTTTTTAATGCTGAAGATAATTGGCCTTTTCCTCCATCTATGATAATAAGTTGTGGAAGCGGTTGGTCTTCTTCAAGTAAGCGTTTGTAGCGTCTAAAAACAACTTCTTCCATTGAAGCAAAATCATCTGGACCTTCAACAGTTTTTATATTAAAATGTCTGTAATCCTTTTTACTTGGTTTTCCGTCTTTAAAAACAACACACGCCGCAACAGGATTTGTTCCTTGGATATTAGAATTATCAAAACACTCGATATGCCTTGGCTCTTCGGACAAACGTAAATCGGCTTTCATTTGTGCCATGATACGATTGGTATGTCTATCTGGATCTACAATTTTAATTTGCTTCATTTTATCCATTCTAAAATACTTCGCATTTCTTAGAGATAAATCCAAGATACTTTTTTTATCACCCAATTTTGGCACAGTTACTTTAACATTGTCTCCTAAATCTACTTTAAAAGGCACATAAATTTCTTTACTGTTTGAGTTAAAACGTTGTCTTATTTCAGTGATGGCTAGCTCTAACAATTCTTTATCAGTTTCTTCAAGTTTTTTCTTAATTTCTAGAGTGTGCGAACGTATAATTGAACCATATGACAATTGTAAAAAATTGATGTAAGCATAACCTTCATCACTTACTATTGAAAATACGTCTACATTGCTAATTTTTGGATTTACAACCGTGGATTTTGATTGGTAGTTTTCTAAAATATCAAGTTTTTCTTTTACTTTTTGAGCATCTTCAAACTGCATATTTTCTGCAAAAGTTTTCATTTGCTTTCTAAATTGCTGAAGCGAGTCCTTAAAATTTCCTTTTAAAATTTCGCGAATAGCGGCGATATTACTATGATATTCTTCTTCGGTTTCTAAACCTTCACAAGCACCTTTACAGTTACCCAAGTGATATTCTAAACAGACTTTAAATTTGCCCACTTCAATTTTTTCTTCGCTTAGATGATAGTTGCAAGTACGTAATTGGTACAACCCTTTAATTAAACCTAAAAGCGTTTTTACGGTTTTCATACTTGTGTATGGTCCAAAATATTCTGATCCATCTTTAATAACTCGACGTGTTGGAAATATTCTTGGAAAGCGTTCATTCTTTACACAAATCCAAGGGTAAGATTTATCGTCTTTTAATAAAACATTGTACTTGGGTTTATATTTTTTTATTAGGTTATTTTCAAGCAAAAGCGCATCACTTTCTGTCTCAACCACGATATGTTTTACACTAGCAATTTTACGCACTAACACACGCGTTTTGCCGCTTTCATGATGTTTTGTAAAGTAAGAACTTACACGTTTTTTAATATCTTTAGCTTTACCAACATAAATAAGTTTATCATCTGCATCAAAATACTGGTAGACACCAGGCTGATGTGGTAAGGTTTTAAGCTGAATATCGAGTGCGTTGTTAGCCATATAATCAAAGGTAATAATTCCTATTTGTTTGTTATGGTCGCAATAGGTTTTATTCTTAATTTCGACGCTCGCTATTTTTAAGAAAAAAATGACAAAAAAAATACTCGGTCGTACCGATAAAGTTGATTTTCCTGAGCTAAATCTCTTTGACGTAGATGTAAAAATGGACACTGGTGCATACACATCTGCCATACATTGTTCTAAAATTATAGAAAAAGATGGCACACTCGTTTGCACATTTGAAAGTATTGGGCATTTAAATTTTAATAGTGCAAATATTGTGTTTACAGAGTACTCGTATACAGATGTAAAAAGCAGTAATGGCTTTAAGGAAAACAGATACAAAATAAAAACAAAAGTTATATTCTTTGGAAAAACCTATAGGATTAATTTAACTTTAAGCACTAGAGCAGATATGAAGTTTCCTGTACTAATAGGACGACAATTTTTAAAACAAAAATTTATTGTTGATGTAGACCTCATTGATCAATCTTATAATTTAAAAACAAAATGAACATAGTAATACTATCGCGCAACGCGCAGTTATATTCCACACGAAGACTGATTGAAGAGGCTGAAGCTAGAGGTCATCTAGTCGAAATTATTGACCCGCTAAAATGCGACATCATCATTGAAAAAGAAAAACCAACTATTTTTTATAAAAACCGTTACTTAGATTATGTTGATGCTGTAATTCCTAGAGTTGGTGCTTCAATTACATTTTATGGTTGTGCTGTTGTAAGACAGTTTGAAGAAATGGGCGTTTTTACCATCGCCAAGTCAGATTCTATATTACATTCTAGAGATAAATTAAAGAGTTTGCAGCGTTTAAGTAAAGCGGGAATTGGCATGCCAAAAACCGTTTTTACCAACTACTCAAGAGATGTTGAAGAAGTTATAAAGTACGTTGGTGGTACACCTTGTATTATTAAACTTTTAGAAGGCACTCAAGGCTTAGGTGTTGTTTTAGCTGAATCAAAAAATGCGGCCGAATCTGTTTTAGAAGCTTTTAATGGTTTACAAGCGCGAGTAATTGTTCAAGAATTTATAAAAGAAGCTAAAGGCGCAGATATTAGAGCGCTCGTTGTAGACGGCCAAGTTGTTGGCGCTATGAAACGTCAAGGAAAAGAAGGTGAATTCCGATCTAATTTACATCGTGGCGGTTCTGCAGAAATTATTAAATTAAACACGGATGAGTTAAAGCTAGCCATGAATGCAGCAAAAGTTTTAAAACTCCCTGTTTGTGGTGTAGACATGTTACAGTCTGGCCGAGGTCCTTTACTTTTAGAAGTTAATTCTACACCTGGCCTCGAAGGAATTGAAGGTGCCACCGGAAAAAATATAGCTAGAGCAATTATTACATTTATTGAAAAAAATAGAAAGTAAAATTTACTAAAAATAGTACCACTTTCGTGGGAAATTGATATGAGCGAAACAAATGTTTTAGAAATATTAGGAGAACGTGTTGGCTTGGGACAAAGCGCCAAAGTAAGTTTTAATGTGGCTAAACTGCATACACAGAACACTATTGATGTTCCTGTAATAATAGAACGCTCAAAAAAACCAGGACCAACTGTATTAATTACGGCAGGTATTCATGGCGATGAAATTAATGGTGTAGAAATCGTACGCCAAATCATTGCAAAAGGCATTAATAAACCCAAACGTGGCACTATTATTTGTGTGCCCGTAATTAATGTATTTGGCTTTATACACATGGACCGTTTGTTTCCTGATGGTCGTGACCTAAATCGTGTATTTCCTGGAAGCAAAAACGGCTCGCTGGCTAGTAGAGTTGCCCACGAACTTATGACTAAAGTCGTACCACATGCCGATTTAATTTTAGATTTTCATACTGGTGGCGCAGACCGTTTTAATGCCGCGCAAGTGAGAATTGTAAAAAATGAAGTCGTGTTAGACGAACTTGCAGAAGTTTTTGGTGCACCATTTATTTATTATTCTAAAAATATAAAAAGTTCATTTAGAAGTTCAGTTTATAAATTAGGTATACCAATGCTTTTGTTCGAAGGCGGAAAATCCTTCAATATGCATAACGCCATTACAAATACTGGAGTTAATGGTGCCAAACGCGTTTTGCATCATCTTAAAATGTTGCGTTCGCCATTTAAAGTAAGTAGTCCTAAAAAAGAAGCTGTAAAAATTTTAGAAAGTAAATGGTTGCGCGCAAGCTATTCGGGTATGTTTAAAAGTGTAATCAATATAAATACATATGTCGAAAAAGGAGCTGTTATAGGAAATATAACTGATCCTTACGGTAGTTTTAATCATTTTGTAAAGGCGCCAAATGCAGGTTATGTTTTTAACATTAACGAATCGCCTTTGGTCTATCAAGGTGATGCTATTTTTCATATTTCAACAAAGCTTGAAGGCGAATGACAAAATCTGAATTGCGAAATAAGTATAAGAAACTTAGGCAAAAGTTAACTTTAGAAGATATTGAAGAAAAGAGTTTGGCCATTGCAAACAAGCTTTTAAAACTCAATATTTGGCAATATTCCTTTTATCATGTATTTCTTTCTATTGAAACTCAAAAAGAAGTCAATACAGATTATATATTAAACATTCTTTCAGGAAAAGACAAGCACATCGTAATTTCAAAAAGTAATTTCAGCGATTACTCTATGTCTCATTTTCTGCTTACAGACAACACCAAATTAAAAATCAACGCCTACAATATCCCAGAACCGATTGATGGTATTCCCATAAGTCCTGAACAGTTGGATGTCGTATTTATTCCACTTTTGGGATTTGATATAACTGGTAATAGAATCGGATACGGTAAAGGATTTTATGATAGATTTTTGTCTAAATGTAAACCCGAAACTCTAAAAATTGGCTTATCTTTTTTTGAAGCTGAACCAGAAAAATTTACTTCTACTGAAAATGATATTAAATTAGATTTCTGCATCACACCGTCTAAAATTTATCAGTTTTAGCGCTTTTATTTCTTAAATAATTTAATTTTTTTGTTTTTTTATTCAAGCTTTAATAGTTCTACTGCTGTCTTTTTATATTGTTTATCAAAAGATTAGAGTTGATATTTTACGTTTAATCGTATTTTTTTGCGTTTGATAGAATTTTTAATACTTTAGCATTCCTCCAAACTGCCTAAAATGCAATTAAAAATAAATGCCTTAAACAAACAGGTTATTACTAATAACAAACTTTGTTATTGGGAATTGACTCAAAACAAAAGTTACTGGTCAAGTGCCTTTATTACAAATCTTGGATACTGTGTAGATGAACTTTCAATAGGATTAGATTTTTTTCTTGATAACATCATTCATCCAGATTTTAAACAGACCTTTAGAGATAATTTTTACAATTTAGTAAGATATAACATTGCATTTAAACAAAACATCTTATTAATTAATAAAAACAAAGAGCAATTAGATTACGTCTGTACCACTGATGATGCTTTAGATTTAATTTATGGAAAAGAAAACTCTAATAACATCTACTTTTTTAAATCTAAAATAAACACTCATGAAAAAGTTAGAGGTAGTAATTTTTATTATTTAGAAACTGCCGATATGACTTCTACAGGTAGCTGGTATGTAGATTTTGAAAACAAAAAAAGCTATTGGGATAATATAACAAGACGCATTTTGGAATATCCTGATGATTTTATTCCCTCAGTAAAAAAAATTGATAAGGTTATCAATTTAAAACATAAAAGTTTGGTTTTACAAACATTTTATGAGTGTAGTAAATTTGGTAAACCCTTTGATATCGAAATTTTAGTTAATACTGCTAAAAATCGAAAAATTTGGGCAAGAGCCAAGGGAAAACCCGTGTTTGATAAAGGGAAAAACATCATAGGCTTGCGAGGTGTATTTCAAGATATAGATGATCGTAAACAAAATGAAATAAAAATTGAACGCGCAGCAAGAGTTGTAAAATCTCAAAACTCAAGATTATTTAATTTTGCCCACATAGTATCACATAATTTGCGCTCGCATACCAGTAATCTTTCCTTAATACTTCAAATGATAAATGAAGTAAACGATATCAACGAAAAATTAGAACTTTTAGATAACTTAACGGAGGTCAGTGATAGTCTTAACTCTACGATTAATCATTTAAATGAAGTCGTAACTGTACATTCATCAGTTAAGGAACCTAGAGAAATAGTCAGATTTGACGAGACGCTCAACAGAGCTTGTGTTTCTATAAGTCAAATGATTGCTTCTAATAAAGCGTCTATAATAACAGATTTTAGTGCTGTAGAATCCGTAAAATACATACCAGCTTATATGGATAGTATTTTTCTTAATCTCCTTTCTAATGCCATAAAATATAGAGATGAAATACGCATCCCTAAAATAGAAATCAAAACCTATTATTCTCCTGATGATGAATCTAGGATATGCTTAAAAATTAAAGATAACGGTAAAGGCATTGATTTAGACAAATTTGGCGACAAGATTTTTGGGATGTACAAAACGTTTCATTACAACAAAGACGCTACGGGTATAGGATTATTTATAACCAAAAATCAGATAGAATCTCTAAATGGTACTATTGAAGTTGAAAGTAAAGTAAACGAAGGGACCACTTTTTTAATCACATTTTAGTTAATGATAAACTCTAAAATAAAACTAGCCTGTATTATTGATGATGATAGTATTTATGTAAATATCATTAGTAAAATTATTGACGCAAAAAAGCTAGCCGAAAACCTTCTTATTTTTGAAAACGGAAAAAGTGGAATCGATTATTTTGAAACTTTACTTCAAAACTTTAGCAATGAGCTAGACATTCCAGAAATTATCTTATTAGATATTAACATGCCAATAATGGATGGTTGGGAATTTATCGAGCGCTTTACAAAAATTAAAAATAAGTTTAACACGCCAATTACACTTTACGTGGTGAGCTCATCAATAAATAAGGTTGATATTGAAAAAGCAAATTCTCTCTCATCGGTCGAAAGTTATTTGGTAAAACCTGTTAAGATTTCGGAGTTAGAAGCGGTTTTTACGAAAACAGCTTAATTTTTAAAAGCCTTCTTATTAAACACAATCAATACGCCAATACCTGTACTAATAGCCACATCGGCAATATTAAAAACAGGATCAAAAAAGGAGAATTGTTTGCCACCAATAATGGGTAACCAATCTGGTAAAAATCCTTTATAAATTGGAAAGTGCAACATGTCAACTACATTGCCATAAAATACACCAGCATACCCACCAGCTTCTGGTAAAAACATAGCGACTTGGTTATAACTATCTGAGAATAGAACGCCATAAAACACAGAGTCTAAAATATTACCCAAAGCACCAGCAAAGATTAAAGAAATTGCTAAAATCAGTGTTTTTGGTTTTTGCTTTTTTATGGTCGTATACAACCAATAACCAATGACTGATACAGCGACTATTCTAAAAAGGGTTAGAATCAACTTAGCTATCTCGTCAGAAATTGAAGCGTGAAAATCACTCAAAGTTGTTCCCCAAGCCATGCCTTTATTTTCTACAAAAACAATTTCAAACCAACTAAAAACCGCGACATCTTCATATAGTTGAAAATGCGTTTTTACATAGATTTTACTTATTTGGTCAATAAGCAAAATCGCTATAATAATTAGTATGGAGTTTTTGTAAGACATTAAATTATATTTGTTATTCGGCTTTTTTCACTGTTATATTTCCACTTACTGTAGTAAGTTTCCAAACATTAAATCCAAACATATTGTTGGGGATATCTACCAAACCGCTTTTAGAATCTGTTTCTATTATCGCATTTTTGGTAACAACCCTAATATTGCCATTAGCTGTTTTTATTTCAGCAGATTTAGAAATTCCTAAAACCTTACAATTACCTTGGGCCAAATCCATTTTTAGGTCGTTAAAATTTCCTTTAGCATCAACAGACCCAACATCACTTTTTATAGAAAGATTCAAATTTTGTGGCATTTTAATTTCTAATGAGGCCGAAATAACTTTGTGCGCATTTCTTTTATCATCTGGCGTATCATAAAGTACGGTGCGTTTTAATGCTATGATAAGTTGATTGCCTTTTACTTCTGAAATTACCGAAAATTCATTACCGTATTCGCCATCAGAAATTGAAGCTATTTCAATATTGTTTCTGGAAGATGTTTCTACTGAAATATCAAAAATCTGTTCGCCATTAATATACACTCCTGAAATTCCGTTTGCCGAAAATATATTCTTCGCTATATTTTGAGCATTAACCGAAAAAGAAAAAGCAGCAATTAAAAAATATAAGAAAGCCTTGAAAATAATATTCCAAGGCTTTGTTGTTGTATTAAGTTTCAAAATAATATATTATTTCTGCATGTTTTTAGCTTCGATGCTTAACGTCGCATGCGGCACTAATTTTAGACGCTCTTTATTAATCAATTTACCTGTGACTCTACAAACGCCGTAAGATTTATTCTCAATGCGAATGATAGCATTTTTTAAATCGCGGATAAACTTTTCTTGACGGATAGCTAAAGCCGAATTTGCCTCTTTACTCATCGTTTCGCTACCTTCTTCAAAAGCTTTAAATGTTGGCGAAGTATCGTCCGTACCATTATTATGGTCATTCATATATGCAGATTTAATTAATTCTAAATCGTGCTCAGCTTTTTTAATTTTATCCTGAATAAGTACTCTAAATTCTTCTAAGTCTTTATCTGAATATCTGTTTGTTGTCTCTGTTGCCATAATTTTAATGTTTTTGAATAAACAACTTGGTATTTATTTCATCAAATGCAATTTCTATACCGTTATTTAATTGTTCTACAATTTTTAAATCTTCGGTTAATGTTTCAGATTTAATATAAGCCTCATTTGCGCTAACTGCTTCGGTAATATTTGCATCGTTTTGCAATTGTACGTCAATTCTGTCAGTCACTTCAAAACCAGAGTCTTTTCGTAAATTTTGAATGCGATTTACCAGCTCTCTAGCAATACCTTCGCTACGCAAATCTTCATTAATAGTTACATCTAAAGCCACTGTTAATGCGCCTTCGTTTGCCACAAGCCATCCTTCAATATCTTGCGACGTTATCTCAACATCACTAAGCTCTAAAGTAATATTTTTTCCATTAATGTCAAGCTCGTAAGTACCATTTTGCTCCATTTTGTTAATATCTTCTGCTTTAAAGCTATTTACTGCGCTGGCAATCAACTTCATATCTTTTCCAAAACGTGGACCTAGAGTTTTAAAGTTTGGTTTAATCTGCTTTACTAAGATATCCGAAGCATCTTCTAGCAGCTCAATTTCTTTAATATTAACCTCGTGTTTTATTAAGTCTGCAACCGCTTCAATTTCTTCTTTTTGTTGCTTACTCGTTACAGGAATCATGATTTTCTGTAATGGCTGACGTACTTTAATTTTCTCTTTTGCTCGTAATGATAAAACGAGAGATGAAATGGTCTGGGCATTTTTCATTTTTCGCTCTAAAACGCCATCAATTGCACTAGTATCGGCAACTGGAAATTCTGCTAAATGCACGCTTTCAAAATTTTCTTTTTTGGTGACTGCATTTAAGTCTAAATATAAGCGGTCCATAAAGAATGGCGCAATTGGCGCCCCTAATTTTGCTAAGGTTACCATACAGGTATAAAGCGTTTGGTATGCCGAAATTTTATCGGATTGGTAATCGCCTTTCCAAAAACGTCTTCTGCTTAAACGCACGTACCAGTTACTTAAGTATTCTTGTGTGAAGTTTGAAATCGCTCGTGCTGCTTTCGTAGGTTCATATTCCGCATAAAATGTATCTACTTTTTGAATCAAAGTATTTAATTCTGAAAGTATCCAACGGTCTATTTCTGGTCGTTCGTTTAAAGGAATATCCGCTTCAGAATAATCGAAACCATCTAGATTTGTATACAAACTGAAAAATGAATAGGTGTTATACAACGTTCCAAAGAATTTACGCTTTACCTCTTCTATGCCATCAACATCAAACTTAAGATTATCCCAAGGATTTGCGTTGCTTATCATGTACCAACGTGTGGCATCTGCGCCGTAAGTTGATAGTGTTTCGAATGGATCAGTGGCGTTACCAAGGCGTTTAGACATTTTCTGTCCGTTTTTGTCTAAAACTAGTCCGTTTGACACTACATTTTTATAAGCTACGGAATCGAAAACCATAGTAGCAATGGCATGAAGCGTATAAAACCAACCACGTGTTTGGTCTACACCTTCGGCGATAAAATCTGCCGGAAACGATTTATTCTCGTCAATAAGTTCTTTATTTTCAAACGGATAATGCCATTGTGCGTAAGGCATAGAACCAGAATCGAACCACACATCTATCAAATCGCTTTCACGTTTCATTGGTTGCCCAGATTCTGAAACTAATGTTATCTTATCAACAATGTTTTTATGTAAATCTATCTTTTCGTAATTCTCCTCAGACATGTTGCCAACTTCAAAATCGGCAAAAATATCTTCGGTCATTAATCCAGCGTTGATTGACTTTTCAATCTCAGCTTTAAGCTCTTTCATAGAGCCGATGCAAATCTGCTCTTTTCCGTCTTCGGTACGCCAAATTGGTAACGGAATTCCCCAAAAACGCGAACGTGATAAATTCCAATCGTTTGCATTTGCTAACCAGTTACCAAAACGACCTGTTCCTGTAGATTCTGGTTTCCAGTTAATGCCCATGTTTAACTCGTGCATGCGACCTTTTACATCGGTCACTTTTATGAACCAAGAATCTAAAGGATAGTATAAAATTGGCTTATCTGTACGCCAGCAATTTGGGTAACTGTGCTTGTATTTTTCAACCTTAAAGGCTTTGTTTTCGGTTTTTAGTTTGATGGCTAATTCTACATCAATAGATTTTTCTGGTGCTTCACCTTCAGGATAATATTCGTTTTTGACATACTTACCACCAAACTCGCCTAATTCTTTTCGGAATTTACCTTGCAAATCCACCAATGGCACCAAATTATCATTCTCATCTTTTACTAAAAATGGGGGAATTTCTGGAGTTGCTTGCTTTGCTACCAAAGCATCATCTGCTCCAAATGTTGGCGCGGTGTGAACAATTCCTGTTCCGTCTTCGGTCGTTACAAAATCTCCAGAGATAACTCTAAAGGCGTTTTGTTTATTTTCGAATTCTAAGTTAAAATCTAAAAGCTGCTCGTAAGTTATTCCTACTAAATCGGAACCTTTGAATTCTTTTACAACGAAGTATGGAATCTTTTTATCACCTGAATTGTAGGCTAAAAGTTCAGATTTCTCTTCAACCAAATTGAATTTTCCAGCAAATTGTTTGTTTACTAAACTCTTCGCTAAAACCACATTCATAGGTTTAAATGTATATTGATTATAAGTTTCAACTAAAACATAATCAATCTTTGGTCCAACCGTTAATGCTGTGTTACTCGGTAATGTCCAAGGTGTTGTTGTCCATGCCAAAAAGTAGATGTCGCCTTCGTTTTGTAAAAAGTCTGGCAAACTATCTGCATTAGCTTTAAATTGCGCTACAACCGTAGTATCTGTTACATCTTGATACGTTCCTGGTTGATTGAGCTCATGCGAACTTAAACCAGTTCCTGCTTTTGGCGAATAAGGCTGAATGGTATAGCCTTTGTATAATAAATCTTTATCGTAAATCTGTTTTAAGAGCCACCAAACAGATTCCATATATTTAGATTTGTAAGTTACATATGGGTCATCCATATTAACCCAGTAACCCATTTTTTGAGTAAGGTCGTTCCAAATATCTGTGTAACGCATTACTGCTTTTTTACACGCGGCGTTGTATTCTTCTACCGTAATTTTTTTGCCAATATCTTCTTTGGTGATACCCAATTCTTTTTCAACGCCAAGTTCAATTGGTAAACCGTGTGTGTCCCAACCTGCTTTTCGCTTAACCTGAAAACCTTTCATGGTTTTGTAACGTGGGAAAATGTCTTTGATCGCACGTGCTAAAACGTGGTGTACACCAGGTAAACCATTAGCGGAAGGTGGACCTTCAAAAAAAACGTAAGGTGGTTTTCCTTCGCGTGTGGTTACCGATTTATTAAAAATATCGTTGGCTTCCCAATAGTTGCTAATTTCATCAGCAACATTTGGTAAGTTAAGTCCTTTGTATTCAGGGAACTTTTGGCTCATTGTAATTACTTCATTTTAAGAGGGCAAAAGTAAAAAAAATTGAATGAATATGCGCTAATTTCAATAGCGATATGCTTTGAGCAAGATTTTGAACTGATAAAGCAATATTAAAATATGAATTTGGTCTATTTTTACTGTAAATCAACAAATAAATTAACATGAAAAGATTAATGCATTTAAACATTATATGTCTCTTTATATTTACTGTGAGTTGCAACCTAAAAAGTTATGCTCAAATCCCAGATGCTGTCAAAACCTCTTTTAAAGCCAAGTATCCTGATGAAAAGCCTGATAATTGGGAAATTGATGACCATGGCAATTACGAGTTTCATTTTAAAAAAAATGGAGAGAAAATGCGTGCAGATTTTTTAAAAACTGGGAAATGGATTGAAACCGAAATAAGTATTGATAAAGACGAGTTACCGAAAGCCATTAAAAAAGTAATTAAAGAAAAATTTGATGACGAAGACATTACCGAAGTCGAAAAAGTAATGCATCATAGCAAAGGCTTATTCTATGATGTGGAGTTTAAAAAGAAAGGTAAAAACAAAGATGTGATGTTTAAAACTGACGGTTCTATAATACATTAGACTATTTTATTAAATCTAAAAAGATAATACAGCAAATTAAATTTGTTGGATTTTTTTATAACTCTACATCTAATTCTACCAGCTTATTTTTAAGCGCATAAACTACCAAACCAGCAATATTTTTTGTTTCCGTTTTAACAAATAAATTTTTGCGATGCGTTTCTACGGTTCTATTGCTTATAAATAGTTTCTCGGCAATTTCATTGGCCGTTAATTGCATACAAATAAGTTTTAAAACTTCTAGCTCACGTTCTGTAAAGTACTCGTTATCGAGATGAGATTTTGTCTTTGCACTTTGAGTGTTTAGGTTAGAGTTTTCTATATATCTTTGTACTTCGTCTGTATAATAAAATCCGTTTTTATGGACTTCTTTTATTGTTTTTATCATTAAACTTGGTGTGCTGTTTTTTGCTAAATATGCAACAGCACCAATGGAAACCATATTTAAAATAAAAGGTTTACTAAAATAACTTGTTAACGCAATAATTTTAATGCGCGGAAACTCTTTTCTTATAATTTTGGTAACCTCAACACCATTTAGTTCTGGCATTTTTAAATCTGTTATTACTATAGAAGGTCTAATTTTTGAACTCCGTAATTTTTGAACTAAATCTTGACCGTTTTCTGCATCAAAAAGCACCGTAATTTCTGTATCAGCTTCCAGCATATTTTTGATGCCTTGTCTAAATAGCAACTCGTCGTCTGCTATGGCAATTTCTATTTTAGGCTTCATAAGGACATCGAATTAAAAAATTACTTCCACTACCAATTTTGCTTTCAATAGCTAATGTACCTTTTAAAATTTTAACACGACTATTAATGTTCTGAAGTCCAATGCCTAGTTTTTCATTTACCTTATTTGTGTCAAAGCCAATGCCATTGTCTTGAAATCTTAGTTTAAAACCATCTGCTTTATCTTCCATAAAAACCACTATTTCATTTGCCTTACCATGTTTTAACGAATTGTTTACAAGCTCTTGAATAATTCTAAAAACATGAAGTTGATTATTTCGAGTTAGCTGTAACTCTTCTAAATTATACTGAATATCAATAGTTGTGTTTTTACTAAAATCTTCGAAAAGTTCCTCAAGCGCAGCTTTAAGTCCAAATTTTTCCAAAATCGGAGGCAATAAATCGTGTGCAATTTTTCGTGAACTTTCCAAAGTGGTTGATGTAATTTTAAGAATTTGTTCTAAAGATTCCTTTTGGTTTTGCCCAATTGTATCATCTTCAATAAGCATATTTGTAGTTAAACTCACAATATTTAATTTAGAACTTATATCATCATGAAGGTCTTGTGCAATACGCTTACGTTCTAGCTCTTGTATTGCAATAGAAGTTTGTAATACTTTTTGTTGGTGTTTTACTTTTAGATTGGCTTTTTCGCGCTCTTTCTCAATTACTTTTTTTCTGGAAAAGAAGAAGAATAAGATGACACCTAGGCAAGCGATTATTAAGAATATAGTAGCAAAAATAAGGACTACTATGAGTTGGCTTTCTTGTGCCTGAAATTCTTGAACCATTCGAAAAATATTAAACCATAATATACTAAAAGAAATACCGAATTTAAAGCTAGCAGTAATCTCCCAAAACTTTTAAATCCTTCGATTGGATTAGAAAAATTTTGCAATATAAATACCAATACACTTATTGTTTTATAGACTATAACACCAATCGTAATGTATAAAAATCGAAGCTTATTTGTGTAAGAATTATACAAATTTATAGCTGAAAGTAATAATATTGGAATTGCACATAGCAAAATCTCTAAAGGATGAAAAGCCGTTAAATTAAAATATCCTAAGAAACTAATAATTATCAATATTAATAACGCAAAAGAAACTGATATAATTAAAAAATTAGCCTTTTTTCTTTGTTCTTGTAAAAGAATACTTTTAAAAAATAGAGATAACAGCAAAAATTCTCCTATGAAATAAACATGAGAATAAATTAAATTATTCTCTTTTAAATAATATAAAACTGCAGTAAAAGCTGATATGAAAGAAATAAATATTAAGTAAATGCAAAACTGCTGATAGCCTATATAATCTTTATTTTTTCTAAAAGTTACTAAATAGAGTACAACTAATATTAAAGGAACAAATGCTGAAATATCACTTAGAATATCCATTTATTTGATTTATCCGTGATTTAGTGGACTATTTTTATCACAATGTCTAGGACAAGGCAATGAAAAATCAAAACAACCGCTTCCATCTAAATCAGACTCTTTAAAAGGTGCGTCTTTTTCGCCTTTAACCATATCGCGTTCTACACCAGAGGCATCTTTTTTTGTACCGACTAAAACCATAGTTTCTCCATTGGCTTCAGTTTGGTCTGGATTAATTGCTAAATAGCCACGAATGCTTGAGTCTTCAACATTATTTAAAGTAAAATTGCCTTTGCCATCGTCTTGTAAGACTTTCATCTCTTTTAATATATCAACAATAGCATCGCAACTCATTAAAAAGGCTTTAGCAGAACCAGAGCGCATGTTAGATTGATATGTCTTTGTCCAAGCCGTAGCTTGCTCGATTGAAATTGATTTTTTCCCCATAATTGATTTGAATTAATTTTTCCTAAAGTAAGATAATTTATACAATTTAAAAACTAAATATATCAAACTAAGAAACCTACCAAATCCTCAACCTTAGAAATGAGCTGAATTTTAATTTGTGTATTTTTAAGACTTATCTTATTGTATTTTGAAACAAATATGGTCGAGAAACCTAATTTTTCAGCTTCTAAAATTCGTTGTTCTACGCGTTGCACTGGTCTTACTTCGCCAGACAAACCGACTTCTGCGGCAAAACAATAATCGCTTTGCAAGGCTTCATCTTCATTAGATGATAAAATTGACGCAACAACCGCCAAATCTATTGCTGGGTCATCGACAGAAATGCCACCAGTAATATTTAAAAACACATCTTTTGCGCCTAGCTTAAAACCTGCACGTTTCTCTAAAACAGCCAATAACATATTTAAACGTTTGGCATTAAAACCTGTGGCACTTCGTTGTGGTGTTCCGTAAACTGCAGTGCTTACCAAAGCTTGAACTTCAATCATCAAAGGTCGCATACCTTCTAAAGTTGCAGCGATGGCATTACCAGATAATTCGCCATCTTTTTCTGAAATTAAAACTTCTGAAGGATTACTGACTTCTCGTAACCCAGAACCTTGCATTTCATAAATTCCCAACTCGTTTGTTGAGCCAAAACGGTTTTTATTGGCGCGTAATATTCTAAAAACATGATTGCGATCACCTTCAAACTGAAGTACTGTATCTACCATGTGTTCTAAAATTTTTGGTCCTGCAATGTTTCCATCTTTGGTAATATGACCAATCAGCAAAACTGGCGTTGTGGTTTCCTTAGCGAATTTTATAAGTTCAGTTGTACATTCTTTAATTTGAGAAATGCTTCCGGCAGAAGACTCAATATAATCGCTATGCAAAGTCTGTATAGAATCTACAACTACAATATCTGGCTCTAAAGCTTCAATTTGTTTGAAAATATTTTGAGTTTTTGTTTCTGTAAGAATATAACAATTTTCACTATTTGGCTGAATACGTTCTGCACGCATTTTTATTTGTTTCTGACTTTCTTCACCCGAAACATAAAGCGTTTTGTATGGTAACTTTAATGCAATTTGAAGCAATAAGGTACTTTTTCCAATACCAGGTTCGCCACCTAAAAGTGTTAAGCTTCCTGGCACCATTCCGCCACCAAGTACACGATTAAATTCAGTATCTAACATATTTAAACGCGCATCAGCAGAACCATCAATTTCTTTAATTCTCAAGGGTTTCGCGACACGTTTTGAAGCTGAAATCGACGGCGATTTCCAATCGTTTTTTTCTGGTTTTTGAATGACTTCTTCAACAATAGTATTCCATTGTTTACAAGCAGTACATTGTCCTTGCCATTTGCTATATTGACTGCCACAACTCTGACAGAAAAAAGTTGTTTTTACTTTTGCCTTTGCCATATTTTAATATCCAAAATCGCGTTTAATGGCTTCGGCTTTTTCTAACATAAAATCTGGTGTAATACCACCAATTTCTTCCATGTTGTATGCTGATTGAAAAGTTTTCATGGCCTTTTTAGATTCGCCAATATTTTCTTGATACAAGCCTAAATAATATTTTGGCAACACTGTATCTGGATAATTGTCTTTTGCCAGTTTTGATAAATCTTCGAAATAATCCCATTGGGCTTTCTTTTTAATGGCAGCTTCAATAGCTCTAAAATCGTTCATTAAAATTTGCTTTTCTATACCAAACATGGTTTTAATTTCATCGTATTTCTGTTTTAGGTATTCAACAGGCGACGTCGTTAATTTTAAAATAGATTCTTTGTATTCGGTTTTACTAATCGGCTGAAAAATGAAGAAAATAGATTCAATTGCCTTTGGTAATGCATGCGCTGGCATCGCATAGTGCGAAGGTCCTTCAATTTTATTATAAGTGTATAGAAAGTTATCGTTATTAACGGCACTAAGTGTATTATTTAATTGTGCAGTACCTTCCATAATTTGCTTAATATCAGCATCCGAAACTGCTAAATAATAAAAGATTTTCTGCTCCATTGTTTTTAAGCGCTCACCTAAATATTTTGAAATATCCATTGATAAATCTGGACTTACAGCTATATACGCGTTAAAAACTGGTGTTTCTCTAACCAAAAAATAATTGATGAAATTGGCAGTTTCGCCATGACCTACAATGGCTCTAAAGGGTTCGGTTTTGTAATTTTTTTCTACAAATGGAATCAATTCTTTACCAACGAATTCAAAAAACTCAGCTCCACTTTCAATTGGTAGTGAATTTTGTTCAGAATACATTAAATCGTCTGCGCGTGTTTCAACTTGATTGATACCAACCACGATAGCTTCTGGCATATCTTCCCAATAGGCGTAATAATCTACGTTTCCCGCAACGGGTTCAAATAAATAGTCGCCATCTAAAATATAAATTACGGGATATGCTTTTTTGTCATCGGCATCATAACCTCTTGGAAGTAGAACTTTAAGTTCGCGTTCTTGACCTAAAATTTCGGAAGAAATAGATTCGTATTTCGCTTGAGAAAAGCCAAAAAATGAAATGGAAATTAAAAATAAAAAGACCTTTAGCTTAGTCATTGGTTGTTACGTTTTGGTTGCTAAGGCAAGGTAAACAATATTTCTATTATTTGGCAGTCTTGTTGTAAATAGGAAGATAAATCAGAGACAAGCCGCCAAGTAAAATTATCATTAAGGTTTGCGATGCCCACATGATCCAACCAAAGGCACGACTTGGGTCTTCGGCTAAAGCAAAAATCCCAAATGCTAAAACGACTGCTTCTGGAAACGAACCTATACCGCCGTTTGTGGCAGCAATACTAAAACTCGCTAAAATGAACCCTATTAAAATTGCTGCAAGCGGAACTTCACCCAATTGAGGTATAGCAAAACTTGTAACGTAAAACATCGCCACATACATCACCCAAATAAAAATCGTATGAAAAATGAATGGCCACTTTTTCTTCATCTTGAATATACTCAGCGCACCTTCAATTAAACCCAAAACAAAATTTTTCACTTTTAAGGCAAATTTCGATTGGCTCTTTTTAATAAATATGAATAAAGTCACAACTAAAACAATTCCTGCTAAAGTCACAAAAACTAAAGTCTGAAGATTAAATTTTTCAGAAAAATAATTGAATATAAATTCGAACTCCAAAAATAAAGTTATCGCGATTATTAGAAGCAACATCAATGTATCTGCAATACGTTCTGCCACAATGGTACCAAATGTTTTTTCGAAAGGAATTTTCTCGTAATTAGTTAAAATTGAAGCTCGCGCCACTTCGCCTGCTCGTGGAATTGTAAAGTTGATGAGATACGCCGCATAAACCGACATAAAACTATTAGCAAATTTTGGTTTAAAACCCAAAGGCTCTGCCATAAACAACCAACGGTAAGCTCTAGAAATGTGGCTTAATGTACCAAGTAGAGTTCCTAGAATTATCCAACCGTAATCAGATGCTTTAAGATACTCAAATATTTCTGAAATTGAAATTTTTGACAACGAGTACAATACCAAAACGACACCCAAAATTAATGGTATTGTAATTTTGAGAATAGCACCTGTTTTTTTCAAAAAAAATCTATTTTAAAAGGTTGTTCTCCTCGTTAGGAAAAACTAATGATGGTTTGAAGGTTTTAGCTTCTTCAATATCCATAAAAGCGTAAGTAATTAAAATTAAAACATCACCTGGAGCAACCAAACGTGCAGCTGCACCGTTGAGTGTAATTTCGCCACTGTTTCTCGGTCCAGGAATAGCATAAGTATCGAGGCGTGCGCCGTTATTGTTGTTTACAATTTGCACTTTTTCGCCTTGAATAATATTTGCCGCGTCCATTAAGTCTTCGTCAATGGTAATACTGCCAATGTAATTAAGGTCTGCACCTGTAACTTTTACGCGGTGAATTTTAGATTTTACAACTTGAATTTGCATTCTACAAAAGTAATTAATTTAGTTCGATATTATCTATAAGTCTAATATCATCTGCATACGCGGCAATGAATGCGCGATATGATTTTTTTGTTGATTTTCGTTTAACTGGCTTTAGAGTGTCAACATCTGCTATTAAAAAATATTCTAGCTCTAAAAGAGCTTGTTTTTTAAATTGCTTTGATACCCATTCCGTTACTGCTTTAGCACTTTTTGTGCCAAACTTTTGTTTGGCTTCTTTAAGTGTTTTGTATATAAAAGGAGCTGCTTTTCTGTACTCAGGTTTTAGCCTTTCGTTACGAGAACTCATAGCTAAGCCATCATCTGCTCTAAAGATTGGACATCCTATAATTTTGGTTGGTAGCGCATTAAGTTCTACTAGCTTTTTTACAATTTGTAATTGCTGAAAATCTTTTTGCCCAAAATAAGCGAAATCTGGTCTTACAATTTCTAACAATCGTTTAACTATGGTTCCTACACCATCAAAATGTCCTGGTCTAAAGGCACCTTCCATTTCATGTTCTAATCCATCAAATGTAAATTGCTCTGACACTGTATTTCCCTCATAAATATCTTCTACGCTTGGCGCATATATTATGATTTTAGTATTCGAAACAGTCTTCAACAACTTGGCATCTCTCTCTAATGTTCGTGGATATTTCTCTAAATCTTCAGCATTGTTAAACTGCGTAGGATTTACAAAAATACTGACAACAACCACATCGGCGTCTTCTAATCCAAATTCAACAAGTGATAAATGCCCGTTGTGCAACGCACCCATTGTTGGAACAAAGCCGATAGTGTTATCAGAAGCTCTTAGGCTATCTAAATGTTTTATTAATTCGGTTTTTTTATGAAATGTTTTCAAATGCTGTAACATAAGTTTAACGCGTGCAAACTTAAGATTTTACTAGCAAATCGCATAAATTTTTGTAATTTTGCATGTTTTTTACTTTGAATTTCTAAATCAATCACTTTTATGAAAGATAAACGAATATTATATGTGTCCTCTGAGGTAGTTCCTTATTTACCAGAAACCGAAATATCTTCAATGTCCTTTGAAGCACCACGAATGGTAAACAAACAAGGCGGACAGATACGAATATTTATGCCACGATTTGGAAATATTAATGAGCGTAGACATCAATTACATGAAGTTATTCGCCTTTCGGGAATAAATTTAGTGATTAATGATATGGATATGCCTTTAATTATCAAAGTAGCTTCTATCCCAAAAGAACGCATTCAGGTTTATTTTATTGATAATGAAGAGTATTTTAAACGTAAAGCTACGTTAACAGACGAAAACGGAAAATTATTTTCTGATAATGATGAGCGTGCTATATTCTTTGCTAAAGGTGTTATAGAAACCGTGAAGAAATTAAATTGGGCTCCAGATATTATTCATGTTAATGGCTGGCTAGCTTCATTACTACCTCTTTATTTAAAAGAATTTTACAAAACCGAACCTTTATTTACAGAAAGTAAAATTGTGACTTCAGTATACAATCAAAACTTTGAAGGAACGTTAGATAAAGACATGGTAAAGAAAGTTGCTTTTGACGGGCTTGATGCTGAGGCAATAAAACCATTAAGTGAGCCAAACTACATTAATTTAATGAAAGTTGCTATAGACAACTCTGATGCTATAATAAAAGGATCTGAAGACTTAATGGAAGAGTTAGACAGTTACATCGATAATGCCGATAAACCTGTTCTAGGATATCATTCTCCAGAAGAATTTGCAGAACCTTATCAAGATTTTTACACCAACCGTGTAATATAATTATTGAAATTACCTATGAAATTGAAAAAAATTGCTTTAAGAAATTTTGCAATACTATCTGCTATTGCATTAGGATTTGTTGCTTGTGATGATGACTTCACAACCCTAAATTCTGATATTATAAATGATGAAACGGCTACAAATTTTAATGCTACATCAGAACGTTATGACGTTATAAGCTATACTGATGTATTAGAACCTGTGCAGACTAGTGGTTTGGGTTTAAACTTACTTGGTTTATACGATGACCCAACTTATGGACGCACCATTGCTAGTTTGGTAACTCAAGTTAATTCTGGATTAGTTAATCCAACTTTTGGAAGCAATGCTGTATTAGATTCAGTAGTTTTTACAATTCCTTTTTTTAGCACCGTAACAGGAGTTTCAGAAGCGGATGGCATTGAATATGAGTTAGATTCTGTTATATCAACTTCTAATTCAATAAAACCAATTAAGTTAAGTATTTTTGAGAATTCCTATTTTTTAAGAGATTTTGACCCTAATTTAGATTTCAATTTTTCACAGATATTTTTTTCTAATAAATCGGCTTCAGAAAACGAACTAATTAGTGCTTCTCAACTAGAAGCTGTTCCTATTGCTGTGATTGACCCTTTAGAAATTTCAAATGAAGAAATTGTTTTAACAGAAGAAGGAGAAACCTCAACTAATGTTACCCAACGTTTATCTCCTAGAATAAGAAAAGTATGGAATAGAAATACACCTGCTGATATAAATGTTATAGAATATTGGAATACAAAAATTTTAGCTCAAGAAGGAGAAACCGTTTTAAGTAATACAAATAACTTCAATGATTATTTTAGAGGTCTTTACTTTAAAGCTGAACCTATACAAGATGAAGGTTCTATGCTTTTATTAAATTTAAATTCTCAAGATGCTAACATAACTTTACATTACTCTTTTGATTCTCCTACCGTGGAAAATCAAAGAGATAAAGGAACTTATGTTTTAACCTTTAACCCTACAAGAGTCAATTTTTTCGAAAATGATTTTAATTCTACTTTTCCCCAACAAGACGGAGACGATATTAATGGAGATGAAAACCTATATCTTAAAGGTGGTGAAGGGTCATTAGCAACAATAAAATTATTTAATGGTGACCAACCTGACGATGATAATACAACAGATAATGCTTTTGAGACATGGAGAAAAGAATATGTAAATGTAGATGAAGACGGAGAATTTGTATCAGCAAAACGATTAGTTAATGAAGCTAATTTAATTTTTTACGTAAATCAAGATGAAATTGAAGTTGATGATAATGGTAATACACAAGAACCAAATAGATTATACTTATACAACAAAACTAATGGATTACCTTTAATTGATTACTCTCAAGATGCAGAAAACCAATCTTTGCCTGAATTATCTATTAGAAATCATTTAGGTATTTTAGAACGTGAAGAAACAACTGATAAGGGAATAAGATATAAGATGAGAATCACTTCACATATTAACAATATGTTACTAAATAATGCTGGAAATGTTGATTTAGGATTAGCTGTTTCACTTAATGTAAACTTAGAAGCATCACTTGGTCAATTTGGAGTCCAAACTAATGATGATGAATTTAAGAATGTCCCTGTCAGTAGTATTATATCTCCTCGAGGTACAGTTCTTTATGGAAATGCCACCACAGTAGATGACAAAAAATTAGTTTTAGAGATTTTTTATACAGAACCAGAATAACAATAATCCTCAATATTTTAAATTATGTGCGGAATCGTCGGATACATAGGCCACAGAGAAGCTTACCCTATAATACTAAAAGGATTACAGAGACTAGAATACAGAGGTTATGATAGTGCTGGTATTGCTTTATATGATGGTAAAAACATTAAACTCTCAAAAACTAAAGGAAAAGTAGCTGATTTACAAGAAAGACTTGAAAGAGAAATTTCAACGACTGGAAATTTAGGAATAGGACATACACGCTGGGCAACACATGGAATTCCTAATGATGTCAATTCTCATCCGCATTATTCAAACTCTGGAGACTTAGTAATTATTCATAATGGAATAATCGAAAATTATGAAGCCATAAAAACAGAGTTAATCAAAAGAGGTTATACTTTTAAATCTGATACTGATACAGAGGTTTTAATTAATTTAATTGAAGAGGTTAAAAATAAACAAAAGGTAAAGCTCGGTAAAGCTGTGCAATTAGCACTTAATGAAGTTATAGGAGCTTATGCAATTGCAGTTTTTGATAAAAATAAACCAAATGAAATTGTTGTTGCCAAACTAGGAAGCCCTTTAGCAATTGGTGTTGGTGACGATGAGTTTTTTATAGCAAGTGATGCTTCTCCCTTTATAGAATTTACTAAAAATGCTATTTACTTAGACGATGAGGAAATGGCTGTAGTAAGACTTGGAAAAAAAATTAAAATACGTAAAATTAAAGATGATACTCTTGTAAATCCTTTAATGCAAGAACTTAAATTTAATTTAGAACAAATTGAAAAAGGTGGCTACGAACATTTTATGCTAAAAGAAATTTACGAGCAACCTAATGCTATTACAGACACATACCGTGGACGGTTGCTTGCAAAGGAGGGAATTGTGCGTATGTCTGGC
Organism: Winogradskyella litorisediminis; assembly: GCF_042675765.1. Lineage (NCBI taxonomy): Bacteria > Pseudomonadati > Bacteroidota > Flavobacteriia > Flavobacteriales > Flavobacteriaceae > Winogradskyella > Winogradskyella litorisediminis. The sequence goes on from NZ_JBHTJL010000009.1 coordinate 389,177, forward strand.
GTAGAAAATCACAAAGAAAAATTTCTCAACGCTAATCGCATAATAATAGTAGCCTGCGGAACCTCATGGCACGCTGGCTTAGTTGCTGAGTATATTTTTGAAGACATTGCAAGAATTCCTGTAGAAGTTGAATATGCTTCAGAATTCAGATATAGAAATCCTGTTATAACAGAAAAAGATGTAGTTATAGCCATTTCCCAATCTGGTGAAACCGCAGATACATTAGCAGCCATAAAATTAGCTAAACAACACGGTGCTTTTGTTTTTGGAGTTTGCAACGTTGTAGGGTCAAGTATAGCAAGAGAAACTCATGCTGGTGCTTACACACATGCGGGTCCAGAAATTGGAGTAGCCTCAACCAAAGCTTTTACAACTCAAATAACTGTACTTACATTAATTGCACTTAAGTTAGCTAAAGAAAAAGGTTCAATTTCAAAATCAGATTTTCATTATCATTTAGAGCAACTAGAGTTAATTCCTGAAAAAGTTGCAAAAGCTTTAAAAGCAGATGACCATATAAAAGAAGTTGCAAAGACATACATGAATGCTACCAATTGTCTTTATTTAGGTAGAGGATATAATTTTCCAGTAGCATTAGAAGGTGCTTTAAAGCTAAAAGAGATTTCATACATACATGCTGAAGGATATCCTGCAGCAGAAATGAAGCACGGACCAATTGCACTTATCGATGAACAAATGCCTGTTTTTGTCATTGCAACAAAAAAAGGGCATTATGAAAAAGTAGTAAGCAATATTCAAGAAATAAAATCTAGGAAAGGTAAAATTATTGCTATTGTTACAGAAGGTGATGTTGATGTAAAAAAATTAGCAGATCATATTATAGAGGTACCTGAAACTTTAGAATCATTATCTCCATTATTAACAACCATACCGCTTCAACTTTTATCATATCATATTGCTGTTCTTTTGAACAAAAATGTTGACCAGCCAAGAAACTTGGCAAAATCAGTTACCGTAGAGTAACTATTTTAAAACCTAAGATTAACAAATCCATAAAAAAACAATGTTTTTTTATGGATTTGTTGGTTTAAAGCGCTTTCAATTATTAAAACTTGTTATGCGTGCATACTTTTTTAAGATTTTCCTAACAAGTTTTCATATATTTAGTTAAATTGGCACACTAATAAATTAACTAATTTTTAAACATGAAGACAACCTTTAAGCTTTTTGTAATGCTTTTTTCTGTAATTTCTTTTGCTCAAACTACAGTAAAAGGAACTGTTACTGATAATACTGGTCAGCCCTTGCCAGGAGCAAATATCATAATTGAAGGGACAACTACAGGAACAAGTACTGATTTTGACGGCAAGTACACACTTTCAACCGACAAAGTTCCTCCATTTAAACTTATTATTTCGTACACAGGATTTGAAAATCAAACTATCGAAGTGACTTCTAACAATCAAACTGTAGATGTTCAATTGGTAGAAGGTAACGAACTCGATGAAGTTGTAATTTCAGCTTCAAGAACACCTGAAAGAATTTTTGAATCTCCTGTTACTGTAGAGCGTTTTGGCACAAAAGAGATAAAGAATACACCATCTTCAGATTTCTATGCTGGTCTAGAAAACCTTAAAGGTGTAGATATCAACACAAACAGTTTAACATTTAAATCTATTAATACAAGAGGTTTTGCAAGTTTTGCAAATACACGTTTTATGCAGTTAGTAGATGGAATGGATAACTCTGCACCTGCACTTAACTTCCCGCTAGGAAACTTGCTTGGTATGGTAGAAACAGATGTAAATAGTGTAGAACTTTTACCTGGTGCAGCTTCAGCCTTATATGGTGCAAATGCATTTAATGGTATCTTATTTATGAGAAGTAAAAGTCCTTTTGATAACCAAGGTATTAGTGCTTACTTAAAAAGAGGTATTACATCACAAGAAGCTGCTGGAGATAACGATTATACTGATTTTGGTATAAGAATGGCATACAAGTTCAGTGAAAAATTTGCTGCAAAGGTTAATTTTGGTTACTTAAAAGGAACTGATTGGGCTGCAACAAATACTGAAGATAGATTTAATAGAGGTCTTACACGAGCTGCTACTGATTACGACGGAATCAATGTTTATGGTGACGAAGTTTCAACTAACATTAGAGATGCTTCAAATTTAGGAATTATTCCAGATGTTGAAGTAAGTAGAACAGGTTACAATGAAATTGATTTAACCAACTATAATGCAGAAAGCATCAAAGCAGATTGGGGATTATATTTCCGTCCATGGGCTAACGATTTTGAAATTCAATATGTTGGTAAAGTAGGTTCTGGTAATACTATATATCAAGGAGCAAACCGTTATAATATCAAAAATTTCTTCTTACAACAGCACAAAATTGAAGTTAGAAATGACAACTTTTTTGTAAGAGGTTATGTTACTGAAGATAAAGCAGGTGACTCTTATGACATGGTATTTACAGGAATAAATATTAACCGTGCATGGAAAAGCGATGCAGATTGGTTTGGAGATTATATTGCTACGTATGCAGGTATTGAACTTTCTGGTAACCCACAAGGTCTTACAGACCAACAGAAACACGATGCGGCTAGAGCTGCTGCAGATACTGGCCGTTTCTTACCAGGAACTCCAGAATTTCAAAATGCATTTAATCAAAGTATCAACAATCCAGATTTAAGTACTGGTTCAAAATTTCAAGATAATTCTAAGATATATCATGCAGATGCTAATTATAATTTCTCTCACCTTTGGGATGTTGCAGAAGTTCAAGTTGGTGCTTCTTACAGAAGATATAGATTAAATTCATTCGGGACAATATATACTGATTTTGATGCGCCTATTAACTATTCAGAAGTTGGTTTTTATACTCAAATTCAAAAAGGTTTAGAGTTAAACGAGAATATGGAATTAAAACTTACAGGTTCTCTACGTTATGACAAGTCAGAATTATTTGATGGTTTCTTTTCTCCAAGAATTTCTGCCGGATTAACAGTTAATGAAAATCATAATTTCAGAGCATCTTTTCAAACTGGTTTTAGAAATCCAACAACACAAGATTTATATATTGGTTTAGATGTTGGTCGTGCCATTTTAATTGGTGGTGCTTTTGATAACCCAGAAAGATTTTCAAGAGACTATGCTGTAAGCGTAGATGGTCAAAACTTAGGTTTCCCTGGTACGATTACACAAACTGGTGCTAGTGCCTACAACAACTCATACTTTGCAAGTTCGGTTCAAGCTTTTGGAGACAGTACAAATCCTGCTGATTTAGAAATTGCGAACTCTAACCTTGCACAACCAGAACAAGTAAGTTCATTTGAAGTTGGTTACCGTGGTAAAGTAGACGGCTTTATTATCGATGCATCTGCATACTACAATGCTTATAAAGATTTCTTAGCAAATGAAACAGTGATTGCTCCATTATATGGTACTGTAGGAGATAACTCATTATCGCTAGCAGCTATTGCAAACGGTGATTTTCAAGCTTACCAAACATATACAAATTCAGATGCTGATATAAATTCTTATGGAGCTGCAATACAAGTTTCTAAGAAAATATTTAATGGTTTTGATTTAAGTGCTAACTATACTTATGCGAAATTAGATTTTGATGTAGATGCAAATCCAGATTTTAGAACAAACTTTAATACACCAGAGCATAAAGTAAAAGTTACTTTCGGTAAAACAGATTTATTTGAAAACTTTGGATTTAATGTTGCTTGGAGATGGTCTGACAATTATTTCTGGGAAGCATCATTTGGTGATGGTGAAGTACCAGCATTTAATGTTTTAGATGCTCAAATAAATTATACAATACCAAGTTTTAAATCTACATTTAAGTTAGGCGCTACTAACCTACTTCAAGATGAATACTTTACTGCTTTCGGAACTGGATTTATCGGTTCTCAGTACTATTTATCTTGGACAATTAACAACCTATAATAAAATTAACTATGAAAAATATTAAACATATAGCATTATCATTTCTTGCCTTAGGTTTTTTGGCATGCGAGAATGAAGTTCTAGAAGATTTAAGAAATAAAAACAACGAAGAAGCTGTAGAGCTAGAGACTTTCACAGCAGGTTCTGCTGATTTTTCTACTTATGTTTCATTAGGTAACTCACTAACTGCTGGATTTGCAGATGGTGCACTTTATAAGGTAGCGCAACAAAATTCAACACCAGCAATTATGGCACAGCAATTTGCGGCAGTTGCAAATGGAGGTTCGTTTACTCAACCTTTAATGAACGACAATGTTGGAGGACTATTAGCAGGTGGAAATCAGCTTCCTGGTTTTGGACCACGTTTAGTTTTTAACGGTTCTGGACCCGTTCCTTTAGAATCATTAGTTCCTAGTGCTGTTCCTACAACAGATGTAATTTTAAATAACCCTACTGGACCATTTAATAATTTAGGTGTTCCTGGTGCTAAAAGCTTTCATTTGCTAGCTCCTGGTTATGGTAATTTTTCGGGAGTTATATCTAATCCACCAACAGCTAATCCTTATTTTGTAAGAATGGCAAGTTCACCTGGAACAAGTATAATTGCTGATGCTGTTGCACAACAACCATCTTTCTTCTCTCTTTGGATAGGAAACAACGATGTTCTCGGATTTGCACTTTCTGGTGGTGATGGCTCTAACCCAATCACACCGATGGCTGGTCCTGCTGGAGTTGGTTTCCAAGCTTCATACCAAGCATTAGTTGCTACCATGGCTGGAAATGTCCCAGGTGTTCAAGGAATTTTAGCAAACATTCCTAATGTTACAGCTATACCACACTTTACAACTGTTCCTCATAATCCAGTGCCATTAGATGCCGCAACGGCTAGTTTAGTTAATCAAGCATATGCTCAATATAACGGAGGTCTTCAAGCAGCAGCTGCGAATAATATTATTACTGCTGCCGAATTAGAGGCTCGAACGATTTCATTCTCCGCTGCATCAGATAATGCCGTTGTAATTGTAGACGAAGATTTAACAGTAATTACATTACCAACTGGACCAGGGACATTTACAACGTTACCAAATATTAGACAAGCAACTTCAGATGATTTATTAGTTTTACCAGCGGCTTCATTCATCGGAACATTAGCTCAACCAGGCAATCCATTGTCAGTTAATGGTGTTGCAGTAGCTTTAGCAGACAGATGGGTTTTAACACCAGAAGAGCAAAGCGCTATTGCAGATGCTACTGCTCAATACAATGGTGTTATTGCATCCGTTGCTAGTGCAAATGGTTATGCACTATTAGATGCAAATTCTTTATTAGACCAATTAGCTTCAGCTGGAATAGAAACTAGTGGTCAAGTTTTAACTTCAGATTTAGTTACAGGTGGTGCGTTTTCATTAGATGGCGTGCACCCAACATCTAGAGGTTATGCATTAATTGCAAATGAAATGCTAAAAGCTATTGATGTAGCATACGGATCGAACTTCGAAGCTTCAGGAAATCTTGTAGACGTATCACAATATAATGTGGCGTATTCTCCTGGTTTACTACAATAGTAATCACAGATTTAATAATAAAAAGCACGCTTTAAATAAGCGTGCTTTTTTTATGCAAAAAACCTTAGAAAAAAAGTATTTATTTTTTAAATAAAAGGCTATCTTTGCAGCGCGAAAAACAGAGCTAATTCTTAAAATTTAATTCGCTTTGTTTTCATTTTTAAATTATTGCAAAATAAAAATAGATAAGTAATGTCAAAAGTTACAGGTAAAGTTGCACAAATTGTAGGTCCAGTAATCGATGTAGAATTCGGTGCTGGTGCAGAGCTTCCAAAGATTTATGATTCGTTAGAAATTAACAAATCAGATGGTTCAAAATTAGTACTCGAGGTACAATCTCACATTGGTGAAGATACTGTACGTACTATTGCTATGGATTCATCAGATGGTTTAAGTAGAGGAACAGAAGTTATTGCTACTGGTGCTCCTATTCAAATGCCTGTTGGCGGAGATGTTTACGGACGTTTATTTAATGTTATTGGTGATGCTATCGATGGTTTAGGTAATTTACCTAAAGCTGGTGATGCTGGTCTTCCTATCCACAGAAGTGCTCCAAAGTTTGAAGATTTATCAACTTCTACAGAAGTTTTATTTACAGGTATTAAAGTAATAGACCTTATTGAGCCTTATGCAAAAGGTGGTAAAATTGGATTATTTGGTGGTGCTGGTGTAGGTAAAACAGTATTAATTCAGGAGTTGATTAACAATATTGCAAAAGGGCACGGTGGACTTTCTGTATTTGCAGGTGTTGGTGAAAGAACACGTGAAGGAAACGATTTACTTCGTGAGATGTTAGAGTCTGGTATTATCAAATACGGTGATGACTTTATGCATTCTATGGAAGAAGGTGGTTGGGACCTTCAAAAAGTTGACAAAGAAGCTATGAAAGGTTCTAAAGCAACTTTCGTATTCGGACAAATGAATGAGCCTCCTGGAGCTCGTGCTCGTGTAGCACTTTCAGGATTAACTATAGCAGAATATTTTCGTGACGGTGCTGGAGATGGACAAGGAAAAGACGTACTTTTCTTCGTAGATAACATCTTCCGTTTTACACAAGCTGGTTCTGAGGTATCTGCACTTCTTGGTCGTATGCCATCTGCGGTAGGTTATCAACCTACTTTAGCAACAGAGATGGGTGCAATGCAAGAGCGTATTACTTCAACTAAAAAAGGTTCTATTACATCTGTACAAGCGGTATACGTACCTGCAGATGATTTAACTGACCCTGCACCAGCAACGACGTTTGCTCACTTAGATGCAACTACAGTATTATCACGTAAAATTGCTGAGCTTGGTATTTATCCAGCAGTAGACCCATTAGATTCTACATCTCGTATTTTAACTGCTGATATTTTAGGTAATGAGCACTACGACTGTGCACAAAGAGTTAAGGAGTTATTACAGCGTTATAAAGAATTACAAGATATTATCGCCATCCTTGGTATGGAGGAATTATCTGAAGAAGATAAAATGGCCGTAGGCCGTGCAAGACGTGTACAGCGTTTCTTGTCTCAGCCGTTCCACGTTGCAGAGCAATTTACAGGTATCCCTGGTGTATTAGTTGATATCAAAGAAACAATCAAAGGTTTTAACATGATTATGGATGGTAAATTAGACCATTTACCAGAAGCAGCATTTAACCTTAAAGGTTCTATTGAAGAAGCTATCGAAGCTGGAGAAAAAATGTTAGCCGAAGCGTAAAACTAGTAGTCGGTTAATAGTATCAGTTAGTATTTTGCTACTGAAGACTAAATACTGAATACTGAATACTTAAAAAACATGTATTTAGAAATTGTATCACCAGAAGCTACTTTATTTAGTGGAGAAGTAACAAGCGTTGCGGTTCCTGGTATTAATGGTGAGTTTGAAATGCTTAACAGCCACGCTCCTATTGTATCTATCTTAAAAGAAGGTCAAATAAAAATTAGTGGAACTGTTTCTTTAGATGAAGACGTTGAGAGTAAATTTACGAAACAAGATGGCAAAACCATGTTGGCTATCAACTCTGGAACTTTAGAAATTAACGATAATAAAATAATTATTCTTGCAGATTAAATTCTATGAAAGATTATTTACAAATAAAAAACGCGAAGCTTAAGCTTCGCGTTTTTTATTAATTTTTATTTTATACTTTTTTAATAACGTTGGTGACAATTCCCCAGATAACAAAATCGTTTTCTTCGGTAATTTTTATGATAGGATAACTAGGGTTTTCTGGCTGTAGCCAAACTTCATTACCCTGCTTACGTAAACGTTTTACTGTAAATTCTCCATCTAAAAAACAGACCGCTATTTTACCATTTTCTGGTTCTAAACTTCTATCAATGACCAACAAATCGTTATCATCAAGCCCTGCCCCAATCATAGACTGACCATTAACTCTAGCATAAAAAGTTGCTTCTTTATTTTTTATAAGCTGTTCATCTAAAGATAATTTTTCTTGAGTAAAATCTTCAGTTGGAGAAGGAAACCCTGCTGAAATCCCAGTATTAATAAATATAGAACCTAAACCATCAATTGGGTCGGGAACAAAAAAAGTAAGGTTTTTAGAATCATGAGTTATCATGCGTCATCAAAATATTTGGGTTAAAATATAAAGATACAAGAATTAATCTTCAATATACTCAAAAATATCACTCGGTTGGCAATCTAAAGCCTTACAAATGGCTTCTAAAGTAGAAAATCGCACGGCTTTAGCTTTACCAGATTTTAATATAGAAAGATTAGCTTCTGTGATGCCTATGATTTCGGCAAGTTCTTTGCTTTTCATGTTACGCTCTGAAAGTACGATATCTAAATTTACTTTTATAGACATGGCTCAAATGGTTAGGTCGTTTTCTTGCTGAATCTCGCCACCTTTGCTTAAAACTTTTGAGAACAGCAATAAAAATAATCCCATAATCATCAACATAATATACAAACTTTTAGAATCTATATTTAAATAGGCTTGGCTACTAAAATCATTTAGGATTATAAGATTAAGAATTTCAATTAAAGACGTTATAAAACCTACTATACCAGAAAATAGAAACAATTTTCCAGATTTTGAAAACCCCTTGATTAATTTCAAATTAAAAAAATCGCGTTTTATTAGATATTTAGATTTATTAATTAGCGCGTAAACACCAATAATAAAAGTTATTAGGGCAAAAGATTTAGCTATAAATATGAGTTTAATATTTATGGAAGCTTCAGTACCACTGTATATACCCGTGTTAAAAATATCAGAATTATAAAAAATTCCAATCGTAGATAAAATAATATTTCCCACGATGGCTATAACCAAAAGCAAAAACAAAACTAGAATTGGAGTTGTGAAATTTTTCATAAAATTATTGTTTAACAATAACAAATATATAAAAATTATTGAAAAACAATAATTTAATTTATAAAGTTTATTTTCATCTCAACAAGAAACGTATCTTTACTGTATGGAAGAAACCTTTATTACTATTGCTAAATTTCAATACACCACAGAAGCTCAAATCGTAAAAGGACGTCTTGAGGCTGATGGTATCGAAGTATTTTTGCGAGATAATTTTACAATTGATACCGACCCATTAGTTAGTAATGCTATTGGTGGTGTTAAACTAAAGGTTTTGGCAAAAGATAAGGATGCGGCGATGGAAATATTGCAATCTATAAAAGCGTATTCGTTAGATGATAACGGAAACCCAATAATTTGTCCTAATTGTGGTAAAAATCGTGTGCAGATGTTTAGCACAATTAACAATTTTAAATCGTTCTTTGCTTTTATAATAGGTTTTGTATTTGGCACATTACCTTTCAGTACTCGCTACCAATATAAGTGCGAAAATTGCAATACAACTTTCCCTATTAAAGATTAAGTACCAATTTATAAGCTTGCTTTAGCTTTTTTATAACAACTTCAATTTCGTCCTCGTTTAAGTGTCCAAATCCAAAACGTATGGCACATGTAGATTTATTTTGATACAAAATAATTTTAGGAAGATATACCTCTAGTTTTTCAGCTTCCTCAGCAAGTCTAATTAAAGAAATGGGCTCTTCAAATTGAAGCCAAATTGCTAAGCCGCCAGAAGGCATTTTCCACTTAATAATTCCTCCAAAATACTGCTCTAAAAAATGAGAAGTACAATCACGACGGCGTTTGTAAATAATGCTATTTTTCTTTTTTAACCTGTAAATTTCGCCTTCCGAAATCAATTCAGATAGCATTTGTTCTTGGATTAAATCGCCCTGCTGATCAAGCAATTGAAGATAGTTTTTAGCTTCTAAAATAAAATTTTCTGGTGCCACAATGAATCCGGTATGGAAACTTGGAAATAAAGATTGCCCTAATTTTCCCAAATAAATAACCATACCACTTGCATCGGCAGAAGCTATTGGTAGCATTGCAGAACCATGGTACTGAAAATCGTAATCAAAATCATCTTCTATAATTGCAAAGCCATAATCTTTTGCTAATTGGAGCAGCTGTAAACGTCTTTTTGCACTTAGAGTTACTGTAGTGGGATAATTTCTATTTGGGTTAACGTAAACACATCTTATACTTTTCTTCACAAAATGGGTTTTAATGTAATCAATATCTAATCCCTCGTTATCGATTGGTATAGTTTTTAGAGTTGCTCCGGCTTGCTGAAAAATCTTGTTAGACGCATAATTGCTTAGCTCACCAACCAATACAACATCTTTTGGCTCAATTAAAAGTTGTGAAACAATGTACAAGCTCATTTCTGCGCTTCGAGTGTTTATGGTATTTTTTGAAGAAATTTTAAATCCACGAGTAGCATTTAGATAATTACAAAGTTGTGTTTTAAACACTGATGCCGAACTTACACTTGATTTATTCCATTTATTTATAAGTGATTTTCGTTTCATTGCTGCAGCATACCATCTCGAAAATTGATGTGTTGGATGTAATCGTAAATCTGGCTTACCGTCATTTATAATATATTTTGAAGCGCTATTATCACTAGTTGATGCTAAATTAAAGGAGCTTTGAAATGGAAAACCTGAAACTTTGGGATAATGATATGCATCATTAACACTTTGTCCAGAAACTTTAATTTTTAAAGTCCTTTCATCTGGTATTAAAACAAAAGTACCTTTGTTTGCCACGATGTCAACCCAACCTTGAGATGCTAATTCATCATATATAGCAACAGCTGTATTACGATGTACATCTAAAATTTTGCTTAAAATTCGTGTGCCAGGCAACTTACTACCTTTTTCTAAATATCCTCGCTGAATGGCATTTATAATTTGTTGCGCCGCTTGAATGTATAAGGGTTGAATGCTCTTTTTATCAAAAGAAATCAATTGTTTTATAAGCGCTTTAACCGGACTATTCATTATTTTAAAACTGGACTAGTTTAATCGTCCGGAAAGTTACGACTTTTGCAATATTAATAAACAGACTTAAAATGAATACTAAATACAATTTTCTGCTTTTAATTTTAATTGCGTTTTTTCAAGCTAATGCTCAAGAACAAAACGAAGTAAAAACCGATTCTCTAGAAGAAGTTATCATAAACTCTACAAGACGTATCGATTTGCCTTTCAAAAAAAATTCTAGAACTATAAATATTATAACAAAAGCCGATATTAAAAACAGTGCTGCTGTAAATGTTGCAGATGTCTTGCAGCAAGTGGCTGGCGTAGATATTAGGCGTCGCGGAACTGGTGGTAGCCAAGCCGATTTATATATTCGTGGTGGTGGATTTGATCAAACTTTATTACTTATTGATGGCATAAAAATGGATGATGCACAAACAGGACATCATACCATGAATGCTGCTTTACCTTTAGAGGTCATAGAGCGTATTGAGATTGTAAAAGGTCCAGCTGCTCGTGTTTTTGGACAAAACGCATTTACTGGTGCTATTAATATTGTTACTAAAAAAAATCTTGAAAACAGTGCTTCTATAAATGTTGAAACTGGTTCGTTTGGACAATTAAACGGAAACGTTACTGCTGGAGTTTCGTTAGATAATTCATCACATATTATTCATGCTGGTCGTGTAACTTCTGCGGGTTATAGAAACAATTCAGATTATGACAACTCTAACTATTTTATAAAAAGCACCTTCAATGAAAATAAGCAACCTATACAAATGATTGCTACATTTTTGGAGCGCAAGTTTGGTGCCGAAAACTTTTACACTACAAACCCTTCGTTTAATGAATACGAGGAAACTCAAAATAGTTTAGTTGCATTTACGACAACATTTAAAAACGAAAAATTTAAAATTACGCCAAGAATCTATTGGAGACGTAACCAAGATATGTTTTTATTGAGACGTTTTGAACCTGCTTTTTTTAGAAACTTTCATGTTTCTAACAAAGTGGGCACAGAAGCTAATGCGGCTTATAAGTCCGATTTAGGAACTACTGGTTTTGGACTAGATTTAGCAAAAGTGTTTTTAAGAAGTAACAATTTAGGCGAAAGAAACCGTTTTATGGCAACAGCCTTTTTAGAACATCGTTTTAATTTATTAGATGGAAAACTAGACATTACACCAGGCGTTGCCGCCACTTATTTTTCAGATTTTAAATTTAATGCTTTCCCTGGTATTGATGTTGGTTTTTCTATTACAGATAATTTACGAGCTTACGGAAATGTTGGTTATACGTATAGAATTCCAACTTATACTGATTTATTTTATAGTGATCCTGCAACATCTGGAAATCCAGATTTGGAGCCTGAAGAAGCCTTTGCTCAAGAGATTGGTTTAAAATATTTTTCTTCAAAGTTTAGTGCTTCTGTGGCTGTGTTTAATCGTGATGCCGAAAATCTTATCGATTACATTAGGCCAAATACAACAACAGGCATTTTTACCGCTACAAATATTAGAGAAGTCAACACAAAAGGTGTCGAGGTTGATGCTGCTTATAATTTTAAAATAAAAGATTTTAACCAGACCTTGGCTTTTGGGTATTCGTATTTAGATGATAATATTATGGACCAAAACCCTGATTTATCGCGCTATTCTTTAAACACTCTGAGGCACCAGTATATTACCAGATTAAGTACACAAGTATTTAAAAACGTACGTCAGAATATTGTTTACAAATATGCCGAACGTACAACAGGCCAAACCTACAACGTTTGGGACGCTTCATTAATTGTTAAGCTAAAACAAACTGAATTTACAGTAACCGCAAGTAATATTTTTGATGCTGATTATATTGAAAGTGGTTTCGTACCAATGCCACCAAGTAATGTGTTATTTGGCTTACGATATACATTTAACTAAAAGATATTGTACAAAAAAAAGCCCGAAGGATAAATCATCTTTCGGGCTTTTTTCATTCGAACTTAAGCCATACATAGAATTTTGAATGAAAACTGTAACAATATCAAGACTTAGACTACATATATATTGAAAGTAACATAAGCCATCTCAATTCTTAAGGCTTATTAAAGTTTTGACTAACCATCGAAAAACTTCAGAAATTTTCCTTTTCAACAGGAAACGTGTGTCATTTTTTTTAATATGAAATACATTCTTTTTTTACCGATAAAAATTAGTCAGATTAACTTTTGTAATTAGCATTCAAAGAGTAACTTTCAGGATGCTTTTTAGTAACGCATCAAAAACTTGTAATTATGTTAGACTGGTTTTCAAATTTAGATTTTTTTCCTAAGCTCTATTGGTCAATTGCGCTTCTTGGGTCAATAATTTTTACCGTGGTAATGATTATGGCTTTTGCTGGTGGCGATGCAGATGACTTAGAAGATGTAGATACCGAGATTGAAAGCGATACGGGTATTGGATTTCAGTTTATAACATTTAAGAATCTCGTTGGCTTTTTTACAATTTTTGGTTGGAGTGGTATTGCTTGTATTGATGCTGGTTTATCAAAACCAACAACGCTTGTCATTTCATCTATTTGTGGATTACTGATGATGACTATTATGGCGGCATTATTCTATTTTATGGGTAAACTCACAGATAGTGGCACATTAAACTATAAAAATGCTATTGATGCTATAGGAGAAGTGTATTTAACTATTGGAGCAGATCGTTCTAATATTGGTAAAGTTACCATAAGAGTTCAAGGAACAACTAGAGAGTTAGAAGCAATGACAGACGCATTAACAGAGCTTAAAACTGGTACAATAATTAAGGTTGTTGATGTTACCGCAAACGGAATATTAATAGTGGATAAAACACGAAAACCTATTGAGGTCTCAAGTGTTGAGCATCAAGAATTACCAGAACAGAAAAAATTAAATTAATTACTAACCATACTAAATCTTAACTATATGAAATTATTAAACATTTTCCTTCAAGATAATATCATGGAAGGCATTGGTGGACCAATGGCACTTATTTTCATTGCTTTATTTGTTGTCCTTATCTTGATTGTATTAATTAAACGCTACAAACGTTGTCCATCAGATAGAATATTGGTGGTTTACGGTAAAGTTGGTGGCGGTCAATCAGCCAAATGTATACATGGTGGCGCGGCATTTATTATGCCTGTAATTCAGGATTACGAGTTCTTAGATTTAACACCGATTTCTATTGAGGTAAATCTTGTAAATGCGCTTTCAAAACAAAATATTCGTGTTAATGTACCATCGCGTTTTACTATTGGTATCTCCACAGAGCCAGGCGTTATGCAAAACGCAGCAGAACGACTTTTGGGTTTAGGTCAAAATGAAATTCAAGATTTAGCACAAGAAATTATTTTCGGTCAATTACGTTTGGTTGTGGCTTCAATGGATATTGAAGAAATTAATAACGACCGCGATAAGTTTTTAACTAACATTTCGCAGTCTGTTGAAACGGAATTGAAAAAAGTTGGTCTTAAACTCATCAACGTAAACATTACAGATATTGTTGACGAGTCTGGCTATATCGAAGCACTTGGTAAAGAAGCTGCGGCACACGCCATTAACGCAGCTCGTAAGTCGGTAGCAGAAAAAACTAGAGATGGTTCTATTGGTGAAGCAAATGCTGTACAAGATGAAAGAACTCAAGTCGCAGCAGCTAACGCACAAGCAGTTGAAGGTGAGAACACGGCAAAAATTGCAGTGGCAAACTCAGACTCATTGCGTCGCCAACGTGAAGCCGAAGCAGAGCGCGTGGCTATTGCATCAGAAAAAGTACAAGCAGCAAAAGCGTTACAAGAATCATATGCAGCAGAGCAAGAAGCAGAAACAGCAAGAGCTGAACGCGAGCGTTCTTCTCAAATGGCCGATGTTATTGTCCCAGCAGAAATTGACAAACGCAAAGTTGAAATTGATGCCGAAGCTGAAGCTGAGCGCATTAGAAGACGCGCAAAAGGTGAAGCAGATGCAATATTATTTAAGGCACAAGCCGAAGCAAAAGGTTTGTATGAGGTTTTAACCAAGCAGGCAGCTGGTCTAGATGAAATTGTAAAAGCAGCTGGCAACAACTCTAAAGATGCGGTACTGTTATTAATCGCGGACAAATTACCAGAATTGGTAAAAACACAAGCCGAAGCCATTAAAAACATAAAAATAGACAAAGTTACGGTTTGGGAAAACGGTGGCGGAAAAGACGGACAAACGTCCACTTCTAATTTTATTTCGGGCATGTATAAAGCGGTTCCGCCATTACAGGAAATGTTTAATATGGCAGGAATGGATTTACCAGAGTATTTAAAAGGTAAAGACAAAAAAGAGATTGAGGCAGAAGATGCTAAAATTGATAAGTCTGAAGACTAATTTTTATAGACCTGCAAGGTTTTAGAAATCTTGCAGGTCTTTTTTTAACCAATTCAATAACGAAATTATCAGTTTGCTACTTAGAGAAAAACCTTCAAAATTAAAGCTTATTTACGCTTGTGGTTCTTTAGTTATTGGTGTTATTTCATTAATTTCTGGGAAGTTAATTGGTCTTATGTTTTTAATAATTGGACTTTATTTTTTTAAGTCTGAAGGAATTGAGTTCAATTTTCAGAATAAAAAATTCAGAAACATAACAACCTGGATGGGATTTACATTTGGTAAATGGCAAATCCTACCAAAAATAGATTATATCTCAGTTTTTAAATCAGAAGAAAAAACTCGAGTTTGGGTCTCGACCGCGAGTACAGTAGTTTCAGACACTGTAATAAAAGTTAATTTATTTTACAATGGCAATCACAAAATAAAAGCTTACGAAACAAAATCAGTTGAAGATGCTTTTAAAAAAGCAAAAGAAATATCAAAGTTATTAAACATAGATATTTTGGACGCAACAAAAAGAGAATCGGAGTGGTGTTAAACCATTTCATCGCTTATTTGAGAATAATTATTTCAAATAAGCTTTGTTTTATTAAATTTGAATTTCAAACTAATATACATTGAAACTTAATCTTCAGGACATTCCTCGGGTAAAAACCATCACAAAAGAGGATTTTATAAAAAATTACTTTAAACCTCAAAAACCTGTGGTTATTGAGCGTTTTATTGAAGATTGGCCTGCATATAACAAATGGAGTTTAGACTACATGAAAGAGGTTGCGGGAGATGTAACCGTACCACTTTATGACAATAGACCTGTAGATTACAAAGATGGTTTTAATGAGGCACACGCCAAGATGAAAATGAGTGATTATGTAGATTTGCTTAAACGCGAACCCACAAAATACCGTATTTTTCTTTGGAATATTTTAAAAGAAGTACCTCAACTTCAAAAAGATTTTAGCTTCCCAGATTTTGGATTACGACTCATGAAAGGGTTACCAATGTTGTTTTTTGGCGGAAGAGATTCTTACACATTTATGCATTACGATATAGATTTGGCTAATATTTTTCATTTTCATTTTGAAGGTGAAAAGCAATGCATCTTATTCGACCAAAAGCAAAATAAGCATTTGTATAAAATTCCGCATTCATTGATTACCAGAGAAGATATTGATTTTGCCAATCCAGATTTTGAAAAATGGCCAGCGCTGAAAAATGCAAAAGGTTGGGTTTGCAATCTTAATCACGGCGAAGTGCTTTATATGCCTGAAGGTTATTGGCATTACATGCGTTACATTACACCTGGTTTTTCAATGAGTTTGCGAGCTATTGCAAGGAATCCTAAAAATCTTGGAAAAGCTATTTACAACGTTTTTATTATGCGAAGTTTCGATAATATAATGCGCAGAATCAAAGGTCAAAAATGGATAGATTGGAAAAATGAGCAGGCTATTTTACGAACACACAAAGCTTAGCACGTTAGTTCAGCAATTCGTTTAGTTTTTCGTAAACCAAATTAGATTCCCAACCGCGGTATAATAGATAATCTGCTACCTTTTTTTTCTTTTTGTAAAGATTAGTTTCTTTGACTTGGGCAATTCGTTTTACAGTCAGTTCGTCCAAAGTTTTATGATAGTCGTCTAAGTCAATTTCTAGCAAAGCAGAATCGATACTGTACTTAGAAATCTGTCTAAATTTTAACTCACGAACAATCCTATTTTTTCCCCACTTTTTTATTCGAAATTTCCCTCGTGCAAATGCCTTAGCAAACCGCTCTTCATTAAGGTAATTTTGCTCTATTAAATGCACTACAATTGTGTCAATTGCCTCGGGTATCATCCTCATTTTCACCAACTTCTCCTTTACGTCTTTATGACAACGTTCTTGATAAGCACAGTAATTTTCGAGTAGTTTTTGCGCTTCATCGACAGAATAGGTTTTTACAACGTTCATATTGCAAATATAGCCCCTAAAAGTTTTATTTTTACTGCTATAGTAACAAACCTACTAGTTATGTTTAAAAAATTACCATACCTGCTAATTGCAATTTTAAGCTTTTCGACTTTTTGTTTTGGCCAAACTACAATATACCTTGAAGATTTTACTGGTCAAAATGGAAAAGGTGCTATTGGTCCAAGCAATTTTGTTGACCTTTCTGGGGTATCATGGAATATAGATATTAGTTCTGCTTCTTTAACAGCTACGGCAGATTATTTCCAAGTAAGAACTGGTTATTTAGAAGGAAGAGATTTAGATACGCAAGCAACTTGGTTGTCGCCTGTAATTGATATTACTGGTTTTACGAATGTACAATTTTCACTTGATGTATTTGAAAATGATGCAAACGATAACCTAGAAGACGCAGACACATTTGTTACTGAGTATAGAATAGATGGTGGTACTTGGATATTAGCGACCAATAACGGAACATTGATTAATGATTTTCCGCTTACAGTTGTGTCTGATGCTGGTTTATCTGGAAACACCATTGAGTTAAGAGTCACAATGACTAATGATGGAGGTGGAGAACGACAAAGGCTAGACAACATTCTTGTTGAAGGTACAGCTCCTGTGACACCTACTTTAAATGTAAGTCCTACTTCTGTTTCTGGATTAGGTTATACTGAAGGAGATGCTTCGCTTACAGAAGCACAATTCACTGTGCAGGGTTTTGCTTTAACGACTGATATCGTTATTACGGCTCCAGCTAATTTTGAAATATCAACAACTTCTGGTACCGGTTTTACAAATACTTTAAATCTTACACCAACAACAGGTACTGTTAGTTTAACTACTATTTATATAAGGCTAGTCTCTGGCTTAACTGAGAATACTTATAATGATATCGTTACTATCACAACCACAGGTGTAACTACGGTAAATGTAAATGCTGATGCAGAAGTCATGGCTCCTATTGCAGATTGTTCAGAATTAATAATAAGTGAATATCACGAACCTGTGGGTACTGGTACAGGCAACAATAAATATATCGAGCTCTATAACCCTACAAATAGCAACATAGACTTAAGTAATTATAGGTTAGCTAGTTATAGGAATGGAGCAACTTTGCCATCTATTGCCAATTTATCTGGAACAATAAATTCATATTCTACATTTTTAATCTATAGAACTGGTGCCGCCATTACTGGAGATTTGGCTGTTTCTGGTAACGCTATGAATTTTACTGGAAATGATGTTATGGCCTTACAAACTATTACTGGTGAAAATATTGATGTATTAGGATTTATTGGAGACGCCTCAAACTTTGCCCAAAATACAGTTTTAAGAAGAAATCAAGATGTTGTCATCCCTACGGTAGCTTACGATGCATCTCAGTGGTCAGTTGCTACAGTAAATGATACTAGTGATTTTGGAATGCATGTAAGTGATTGCTCTTGTACTACTTCTACAACATGGGATGGTACAACTTGGAGTGCTGGAGCACCTAATGCTTTTACTGCTGCTATTATAGATGGAGATTACACTGTTAATGCTACAAATCCAAGCTTTACAGCTTGTAGTTTAGTTATTAATTCTGGAGGAAGTCTAACCATCAGTAACGGTTACTATATTGAAGTCATGAATGACATTACCGCTACTGATGATGGCTCAGCTTCAAATGAAATTACAGTTGAAACCAGAGGTAGTTTAGTACAGCGTGGCGATGGGGCTTTAGCTGGTTCATTTACCCTTGGAACTGACGCCAGTTCCGTAGTAAACAAAACTACTTCTCCATTAACAAATTGGTATGATGTTACATATTGGAGTTCTCCAGTTGCAGGTGAAAGCACAGATGGAGCACTTTTTAATAGTAGTAGAGTATTTTGGTTTAATGCCAATAATTTTTTAGATACCGATGGTGATAGCTTGGATGATGATGCAAATGCATGGACTAGAGAACAAGGTGATTTTCCAATGACTCCAGGTCAAGGTTTTGCAGGTAGCCACAACCAGACAGGTTTTCTTGGCGCAGGATTCTCTTATAGTTATATTTTTGAAGGTCCATATAACACAGGAGATATTACTTATCCAGTTGTAAATGATGCAACAAATGGGCTTCATTGGAATCTAATTGGTAATCCATACCCTTCAGCAATAGATATTGACGCATTTTTTGCTGAAAATGGGACTGTCGCACCTGGCAATAACACTGTTTATGAAGTTGTTTACATGTGGTCTCAGGTTAATCCTGTAGATGGAGCTAACCCAGGAAATGAAGTTCTTAATTACAATCAAAACGACTATATCACTGTAAACACTTTAGGTGAGGCTGGTAATGGTACTACCACAGCACCTTCTAGACAAATTCCGTCAGGACAAGCATTTTTTGTCCCTTCGGCATCCAGTGGAAGTGTTGTTTTTACTAACAGCATGCGTGTGAGTGGTAATAATGTTAATGATGAATTCTACAGAACATCAAATGATATAGAAAAGCTGTATATAAACTTGTCATCAGATGTTGGAATTTATAGTCAAATTTGTGTTGCTTACGCAGATATAGCTACCGATAATTACGATGGCCATACCATTGATACAGATAGAAATTATTCTGGTAATGCGGGTTATTTGGTGTCTCTAGATAATGAAGGTGAAGGTTCTTATGTTATTCAAGGAAAAGCAAAAACAAGTCTAAATGAAGACGAGGTTATAAAAATTGCTTTTGGCGCTTTTATATCTACTAACGAAACATACACTATAGAAGCTATAGAAAAAAAAGGTAGCTATCTTGAAAATAATCCAGTTTACATCAAAGACAACTTATTAAATACAATACATGATTTAACTACACCATATACATTCTCTTCAGACGGTGGTTATTTTACCGACCGTTTCGAAATTGTATTTAGAAATCAAGCTTTAGGTATTGACGACAATACGTTGAATGAAAATGAACTTTCGATAATTGAATTAGAAGATAACTTGGTGAAGTTTGAATTAAAATCTCAATCTGTTTCCATAGAAACTCTTAATATATACGACCTACAAGGACGATTAATTTACCAATTTGAAGGTAATTCTAGCTCTGAAATTCACAATTTATCTAATCTTAGTCAACAAGTGTATTTGGTAAAAGCAGAACTTTCTAACGGAGTTATAATTTCAAAAAAATCAATTAAAAAGTAACATATAAAAAATAAAAAAAGCCTTCTCACTTAGAGAGGGCTTTTTTTATAAGCTATATTTAGCTGAAATAATCAAATTTCTGCCAGCACCAGATATGCCTGAAGAGTATGGTCTATAACGTTGGTCTGTTATATTTTCGAGACTAGCATTAAACTCTAAATTTTTATTAAGTTGAAATTGCGCTCGAAAGTTTAAAGTGTACCACGAAGGCGAGTATGGATTCCCATTATCATCCAAAGCATACAAATATGCTTTACTAATTTCTGAAGGTGCCAGTTGATTAAACGATAATTCGTTATTGTAAATTGCGAAGGCATCAAACTTCCATTTGCCAGTATCGTACTTTAAATGTGTACGTCCAAAGCTTGGTGCAATGTGTCTTACAGGGGATTCAATTCCGTTAGCTTCTTCAGTTCCACCGATAACATTGTACTGCGAAATCAGTTGTAGATTTTCATTAAAATTAACCTCAACGCCAACTTCAAAACCATAAATATCTTGCTCTGAAGCGTTCTGTATGGCTTGCACATTGCTTAATTCGCCCTGGTAATTAATTTGACTTTGTCCATTTAAAGTAAAATTCCTTCGGATTAAGGCATCTTCCAAAAATGTATAATAAGTTGCCATGTCTATTTTTACAAACTCATCAAAATTTAATTTTAATCCTAATTCAACACCATAAGCATATTCGGGTTTTAGATTATTATTTGGCACTACAACCGAACCTGGCTCTGAGTCAAAAACTTTACCAATATCATCAATATTTGGCGCTCTGAATGCTGTCGAGGTATTTAGGTTCCACTCTATCATTTTACTTGGAATAAAACGAATACCTGCTGTTCCAGTAAATGAACCTGTGTTTACTTTAGCAGCATCAAACGGTAAATTTAAAAACTGGTTGTTTTCCGTAAAATCTGCATCGATTAAAATTTGATTATAACGTAAACCAGATTGAAATACGAATTTTGAATTGGGTTTGTATTTATAACTCGTATACGCTGCAATAGATTGCCAAGTGGACCCATCAGGGTATCTAGAAACAGTATTAATATTTTGATTAGTTGTAATATTAGTTTCAAACCCACTTGAACTAACTATGTTGTATAAATATTCTGCACCGTAAGATAATATAGATTTTTTGCTTAACGCCTTTTCAAAATCGATATTAAAAGAAATTGCATCTACGTTTTCAGAAGTTGTATTACGTATCTCAGAACCAAAATTTCTTTCTATTCTGCTTTCTTTAAAATTTTGATAAGCGGCTGCAGCATGTATTTTATCGTAAAAGTTTGAATCGCTACTTGTCTTAGTAACTATAAAATTACCCATAAACCATTTTTGCGGACCGTAATTCCATTCTGCAGAACGTAATCCATCGCCTCTAGGTCTAATAAGTCTGTCATAACGCCCATAATCTGAAGTTGCAGAATAGTGTAAGCCCAAATCAAACTTTAAATTATCTGCTGGTTCATAATGCACTTTTTGCATCAAATTAATTTGGCTATAACCCGTTGGCAATTGTATTAACGGATTTGGATTATCTACCAAAGTATCTACACCATTTATGGTTTGCACAAATTGATTTCTAAGATAGTCATCAGGACCATGACTTCCCATACGTAAGTCATCGAAATTGGTATAACTAATACTTGTTAAAAAGCCCCACTTTTTATAACCTAAATTAAAGTCTATATGTCCTGTATTTTCATTATTAGCTGAAGAATATCTAGCCAATACATTTGCTTTAAAAAAAAGCTCATCTTTGTAAGATAACTGTGGTTTTTTTGTATAAAAACTCATAACGCCACCAATAGCATCGCTTCCATATACAACAGAGCCTGCACCAAGAATAACTTCTGTGTTTTGAACAGCAAATGGGTCTATTGAGATAACATTTTGAAGATTTCCTCCTCTAAATATTGCATTGTTCATTCTTACTCCGTCAACCGAAATAAGAAGTCTATTTGTAGAGAAACCTCTTATTAATGGACTTCCACCACCTAATTGGCTTTTTTGAACAAACACATTGCCTGAATTTGATAAAATATCCGCACTAGTTTGCGGATTGGCCAAGGCAATATCCTTTGCGCTTAGACTAACAATAGTCTGAGGAATTTCTTCTCTACTCTGGTTAAATTTTGATGCAGAAATAACAATTTGCGCCAAATTTTCATTTTCAGAAACTAAAAAAACTTCGTTATTGTTGGTTGCCAAAATAGATTTTGAAGTCTGAAATTTTTTATAAGTATAACTTTGAAAAATTATTAATTCTGTCGGAAAAAAATCTGAAATATCTGCTTCTCCATTAAAGTCTGTAACTACAGTTTTGGTTTTTTTAAAATTGTATAATGCAACTCCCGGTATTCGCTCTTTGGTAATTTTGTCTCTAACCGTTATGGTCTGAGCATTTAGAATTACAAAACAAAATATCGAAAAAAATGATAATATGGATTTTAGAAAATTCACTATGTGCGTTGAATTTTAACGAAAAACTTCGCTTAAAACTGTTAGAGATTTTGGTCTTTTAAAACCCTCCAAATGTAATTCAAAATATAACAATACTATGCCTAAAAAGTCTTGTCTTTCAGAAGCATTCATTTTTATATTATCTAAGTCATCAAAATTTATGCCCAGTAAGGCTTTAAGTAGTGTTAAATTTCTTCCTGAAATTGAAAATCGGCCTTTTGATGTGGTTTCAAAATACCCTGTCTGAAGGTTAAAATATTGCGATTCAAACTTTGGCGTTTCCGGCTGAAAGCCTAAATAACGACTCAACTTTAATAGAAATAACAGATGAAAATTGGCATAATTATCTTCACTGTCTAAGTATTGAAATGCAGTTTCTATAAAATTAAATAAATCTTCATTTTTTTCTTCTTCTTTTAGAACATTTGCCATTAGCTCTGACAAAAACAAAACAATAGAACTTTTGTAAACATTGGTATAAAGGGTTCTATAAATATAGTTTGTTTTAACCTCTTTAAGATAATGTAAGGATTGATTTGGTTTATAATTTTCTTCTATTGATAATTGCATTAAAGGTTGAAAATAAACCGATTTTGCTCTGCTTGATTTTGTAGATTTTAATCCGCCTTTTATGAGATAACTGATAGCACCGCGCTCTTTATTATATGTTCTGACAATTAAATCATAATCCTTGTATTTAAGTTTACTCAGGACTATAACACTAGATTTGCTAAGCATGCGTTTTTATTATCTTACAATAAGAAGTTTTATAATTTTACTTTCAAAAGTATCTAAATCATTTATTATAATAAGATACACACCTGAAGCCACTACGTTATTGGCTAGATTTTTACCATTCCATATACCTGTACCGCCATCGATGGCAAAATTAGTTCTAAGATTAGAATTACGTCTATTAACTCTAGATTGAGCTTCGGCAACAAGGTTTCCTGTGACATCAGTGATTTTTACGTTAACATTCTCAGTAAGTCCAACAATTTTTACACCTTTGTTTATATCATTTAAATCATTAGAACCCAAAATATTATATTCTGGTCTTACAGGATTTGGATAAGCATAAGCATCGCTTAACTCCTCAACTGGAGACGAACCACCAGCTCTAAATGATAATAACCCGTTTGGTGTAGATATATAAACTGTACCATTTGTTTCGTCAATAGAAACATCATTTATAGAATTTGAAGGTAATGGCGAGTTATCTCTTGTAAAATGATAGATTGTTGTTTGCCCATTTGGTGTAAAGTAAAAAACACCAGCATCTTGCGTGCCAACCCATTTGTTATTAGAGCCATCTACCTCAATGTCTGTTATAGCTTGATTTTCTAAAAGCTCTCGTGCTAATCCATCTTCTAAAAAAATTATAGGCTCAAGTTGTGGTTGTTCTTCTTCATAAAAACCAGAAGTATTAAACAATACTCGTAAACCAAAAGCTGTACCAACCCAAAGCTGACCAGAATTATCCATAGCCAATGATCTTACCCAAGTATTGGGCAAACCTTGTTCCTCGCTAGTAATCTGCTTTATTCGAGATTCTTCATTTTCATTATATGCAATTAATCCATTAAAAAAAGAACCTATAAATTTTGTGCCAGTGTTATTGTCTATAGCAATGTCATAAAAACCAATTTCATCATTTAATGAATCTTCAATAAAATTTTCGAAGCTAAAGGTCTGCCACTGACCATTATCAGGATTATAGGATTTTAATGCCAAATCTACACGGCTGGTTAAATTCCATAATAAACCTCCATCATCAAATTCTGAAGCGCCAGTTCTAACATCTATAAAATCTGGTAAAGATGGGTTAACTAAAGATTGTAAAGGACTATTTGTTTCATCAAAAAAATTAGTAGCTTCATAATTATTAAATTCTAACATACCATCAAAAAATGAACTAATAAAAACTTGATTTGGATTGTTAGGGTTTATACTTATCTGATTAAGTTCCCGCATTCCTAAAAGACTGTCAAAGGGTATATTCCGCCAATCTTCATCTCGCAGAACACTTACTCCTCTGCTGTTTATAGGAAATGGATTTAAAAATTGATCGTGCTCTCCAAAAGTTACCCAAACACCATTTCTAAAAGCCTGAATCCTAAATCCATTGTTCCGTAAAGGTCCATCAGGTCTAATTTCTAAAACAGTTGTTAAGTCATCTGTATTGGTTTTTAAAACTCCAAAATCTTCTGTAGCAATGTAAACATCTGTTCCAAAATTAACAGCGGAATTAAATCTGGTCTCTAAATCTGTAAATTGATTAATCTGTGAAGTTAAATTTGCTGAAGCATCAAAAATAAATACTGAATTTTGATTTGTATATAATAATTGATTTTCGCCAATATCAGAATCTAATGGTAAAATGTCAAAATTAAAAACAGGTGTTATGGCATCATTTATAATTTGCATTAAGTTTCTATCAGTACGCAAACCATAAAGTTGGTTATTTATAGTCTCTATGGAAACATAACTTCCTGTTGTAATGGTTTCCCATTGATTAGAATCTATAAGGTTTGGATTGGTGAGTTGACCTTTTCTTATACCGTTTCCGCCATTACATGCTGCATATATAAAATTATTAAATACGGTAGTTTTTTCTATAGGTATCTGTGCGTTATTAGCTCCGATAAAATATGTATCTCCAAACTCTAAACGCTGTAAATCAAATACAGAAATGCCAAAATTTGTAGATATATAAACTACGTCTTCGTGTTCATAAAAATCGTTTATTGTTTTGGTGCTAGGGTCAATACTCTCTTTTTCTAAAATATCTACTACTGAAAGTACGCTTTGATCAGATTCTATGTAAATTTCTATTAAGCCAGTTTCATAACCAATAAGCAACAGTTGATTATCTATACTATATTCAATTGTTGAAATTAATTCGCCTGAAAGCCCTTGAATAGTAGTTATTTTTTCAACTTCGTTAGAATTTACATCGTAACTAAAAACAACATTTTCTGAAGCTGCAAAAACTTTAAATTCGCTTTTAGTAATATCTTTTATATCAAAAAAAGAAAAATAGTCTGTCCAAAGCGCAGAAAAATCTTGTTGAGCATATAAAACATTGCTAACTATTGAGCTTATAAAAAAAACGAGAAGGTATCGTTTTATCATTATTACTTTAAAATTTGTTCAAATATATTACTAGTAACGCTATTTTCTTGATTATAATATATAAAAAAAGCTTCTGCGTTATTTTGCAGAAGCTTTAATAATTATTTTATAAAAATACTATACAACACCTTGTGCTAACATAGCGTCTGCTACCTTAACAAAACCTGCAATATTTGCACCTCTAATATAATCTATAGAGCCATCATCGTTTTTTCCATACTCAACACAAGAGTCGTGTATATCTTCCATAATATCTTTAAGTCTATCATCTACCTCTTCACGAGACCAGCTTAAACGCAGAGAGTTTTGACTCATTTCTAAACCAGATGTTGCAACACCACCGGCATTAGAAGCTTTTCCTGGTGCAAATAAAATCTTTGCATTTTGAAATTCGTGAATAGCTTCTGGAGTAGAAGGCATGTTTGCACCTTCAGAAACACAAATACAACCATTATCAATCAGTTGTTTTGCTTCTTCACCATTAAGCTCGTTTTGCGTTGCACATGGTAATGCAATATCGCAAGGTACAGACCAAGGTCTTTCACCTTCAAAATATTTAGCATTAGGATACTCATCAACATACTCACTAATACGACCACGCTTTTCATTTTTAAGTTCCATCACAAATTTTAGTTTTTCTGTATCAATACCGTCTTCATCTAAAATATATCCTCCAGAATCTGAAAAAGTCAATACTGTAGCACCAAGCTCAATTGCTTTTTCTGCTGCATACTGCGCAACATTACCAGAACCTGAAATAACCACTTTTTTACCTTCAAAAGAGTCATCTTTAGTTTTTAGCATATTCTGTGCAAAATATACATTACCATAACCAGTAGCCTCAGGACGTATTAAAGATCCACCCCAAGATTGTCCTTTACCTGTAAGTACGCCTGTAAAAGAGTTTTTTAACTTTTTATACATACCAAACATAAATCCAATCTCTCTTGCACCTACACCGATATCTCCAGCAGGAACGTCTGTATTGTGACCAATATGTCTAAATAATTCTGACATAAATGAATGACAAAAACGCATGATTTCATTATCACTTTTTCCTTTAGGGTCAAAATCAGAACCTCCTTTTCCGCCACCCATTGGTAACGTTGTTAAAGCATTTTTAAATACTTGCTCAAAAGCTAAAAACTTTAAAATACTAGCATTAACTGAAGGGTGAAAACGTAAACCACCTTTATATGGCCCAATAGCTGAATTCATTTGTATTCTGTAACCACGGTTTACTTGTAATTCTCCAGAGTCATCTACCCAACAAACTCTAAAAGAGATTAAGCGCTCTGGCTCAACCATACGGAGAAGTATATTCTTTCCGTTATAAATATCATGTTTTGCTATATAAGGGATAACTGTTTCAGCCACTTCTTCAACAGCTTGTAAGAATTCTGGTTCGTGACCGTTACGGGTTCTTACTTCCTCTAAAAATGCTTCAATTTTTTCTTTCATATTGAAATATTATTAATGTATTCAAGATTTTGTATAACAAATATACGTTATCTATAAAAATTGTAGTAAATTTTTTAAATATTATCAATCCAAATTCAAAAAATATTCTTTAGTTTGGTTTTTGAAAATCGCACAATAAAATTGCATTTCGTCCGTTTTATTTTGTATTTCGTCGATATTTTTTATATTTGCGCATAAATATATTGCTAACAAGCTAAACTATGACCTTAAAAATAAGGCAATTACTCATCATCTGCACGGTACTTTTTGTGCCTCTCGCTATGCAAGCTCAGTTTGGCTTTTCTCACGAAGTAGGCATAATTGCTGGTCCTACTCAATTTCGTTCAGACTTTGGGCAACGTTATAATGAAGAAAACAATATAGGAAATACGGGTTACGGTATTGGACTTATTCATTACATCAACTTTTCTTACCGAGCTGACTGTAATTGTTATACTGCGGATAATTATTTTAATGATCACTTTAAATTAAGAAGTGAAATTTCATACAATAAAACCCAACTAAATCATTTTGGAGAATGGGTTAACCCAAGTCGTACTGGAATCGATGCGCGACGTTTACGAGCGCATTCTGGTGAAGCAGAAAATTTTGATGTTGGTATGCAACTCGAGTATTTTCCATTAAGCATTAGAGCTTTTTCTTCCCATACAGGCGGTTGGGCACCATTTGTAAGTTTGGGTGCACATTACACCTTAGCAAATCCAAAACAGTATACTACTTTTGCTCGAAGTGGTACTATTTCTGATGAAAATGTTTTTAATCCAGATAATATTTACGCACCTTGGATTGCCGCTAGTGGTGGAGAATACCCAATTAATACAGACCCAATAAATACGTGGTCCGTAGTAACAAGTATTGGTACGCGTTACAAACTTACAATTCTATCAGACTTAATGATTGACTTACGTTTTCAGTACTATTTTAGTGATTGGATTGATGGATTAAACCACAAATTACCTTCAAACAAGATGAACGATGTGCTCGTTTGGCTTAATGTGGGTTACATTTACTACCTAGATTAACTTATCCAATAGCTTGTTGCAAATCGGCAATAAGATCATCCTTGTCTTCTATACCTACACTTAAACGAATAAGTGCATCAACAATACCTGTTTTTTCGCGTTCAATTTTCGGGATGCTAGCATGTGTCATACTTGCAGGATGACCAGCCAAAGACTCAACACCACCGAGAGACTCTGCCAAAGTAAACACCTTTAGATTTTCGACTATTTTAATTGCTTCTTCGTAATTATTTCCTTTGGTAACAAAAGACACCATACCACCGAAATCTTTCATTTGCTCTCTTGCAATCTCATGATTTTGATGATTCTCAAAACCTGGCCAGTAGACTTTCTCTATTTTAGGATGATTAGCCAGATACTCCGCGACAGCTTTTCCATTTTCGCAATGACGTTGCATACGTACGTGCAATGTTTTTATACCTCGAAGCGCTAAAAAACAATCCTGAGGACCAGAAATAGCACCACTTGCATTCTGAATAAAATACAAATCATCCGCTAAATTTTCGTCTTTAACCACAAGTGCGCCCATAACCAAATCTGAATGTCCGCCCAAATATTTAGTAGCCGAATGCATTACAATATGCGCACCTAAATCTAACGGATTTTGCAAGTAAGGCGTCGCAAACGTATTATCAACAGCCAGTAGAACATTGTGCTTATTGGCGATGTCTGCAGCAGCTTTTATGTCTATGATATTTAATAGCGGATTTGTTGGCGTTTCTACCCAAATCAGCTTGGAGTTTTTATTAATATACGCTTCAATATTCGAAATATTTTCCATGCTTATAAAATGAAATTTAATACCAAATTTCTCATAAATCTTGGTAAATAATCGATAGCTTCCGCCGTATAAATCGTTTGTAGAAATGACTTCGTCACCAGGTTTTAATAATTTTAAAACCGCATCAATCGCTGCAATACCAGAGCCAAAAGCAATACCATAATTTCCGTTTTCTATACTTGCTAAAGCACGCTCCAAAGCACTACGTGTTGGATTTTGCGAACGCGAATACTGATACCCTTTATGTCCGCCAGGTGTAGATTGTACGTAGGTAGACGTTTGGTAAATCGGCGTCATTACTGCTCCAAAAGATGAGTCTTCTATTTGTCCTCCATGGATGGTTTTTGTGTTGAATTTCATTTTTTAAAAATTTTAAATTCTAATTATGGCATACAACAAATTTAAAGCTAAATTCGTTGCATTGTAAAGCCAATCAAACCTTTAATGTATGTTTAACAAAAGTCCATTTATTTTAAAAAGAGTTTTTGTACCTCTTTTATTGTTGGTATGTCTTTCATCTTGTAAAGAAGAAGTTAAACCGCTAGAATTTGAAACTATTTTCGTTGAAGATAATTTCCAAACCGAAATTGAAGTGGCCTTTGATATGGCAAAAGAAAATTCAGATGTTGCTAAAAATATAAACAAAGAAATTAAGAAAGCTATTTTAAAAAATATTCCAATTTCTGAAAATTCTAAAATTGAAACTATTGATGAAGCTTTAAAAGATTTCGAAACTCAATTTTTAAACTTTAAAAATGATTTTGAAGATAGTGAACAAACTTGGTATTTATCCGTAGAAACCGAACTTATTTACAAATCTGAAAATATCATAACCATGGGTTTAAGCACGTATTCAGATACTGGTGGCGCACATGGAAATGGCACTATTCAGTTTTTAAATTTCAACCCTGAAACTGGAAAGATTTTACCACAAACCGAATTTATTTCTAACATGGATGGATTTAAAAAATTAGCCGAAAGCTTTTTTTTGGACCACATGAAAAATGAAGGCACAGATGTTTCTGAATTTTTCTTCGGAAAACCATTTCAACTGCCAGAAAATATTGGTTTTAATGACGAGGGAGTTATTTTGCTTTACAACACTTACGAAATTGCGTCCTATAATCAAGATTATATAGAATTTGTGATTCCGATGGAAACCGCTCAAGATTTCTTAAGCTTCTAATTACAACGCTCTTTTAAGCGCCAAAATATAACCCAAGTGAATACCTTCATGAAAGTTATTAAATGCCAAAGCCTCATCAACGTTTGTTAACGTGCTTCCTGTAGAAACTGTATATTCATTATACGTTTCAAACTTTTTAGCAACGTAATCTTCTTCCGTTTGATCTAATGGCGAAAACAATAAACCCTTAATTTCGTTAACTTCAGCTAGAGATAAATCACGCTCAGTTTTGGTGCCTTTTCTGTATGTGGCAATCATTTCGTCAGACAATACACCTTCAAGATTTGAGAGTTTATAAACCAATAATTGTTGGGTTACGATGCAGTGTGCAATATTCCAAATGATGTTATTATTAAAACCATCAGGTACTTTATTTAATTGCTCAAGCGATAACGTGTTTATAAATTTTTCGAATAAAACCCTATTCTTTCTTGTTATGTCTATTCCGTAATGCATGCTTTAATTTTTAGATAAAAGTACATTTTTTAGTTCGAAAACAATTTTCTTTGCAATATCAAATTTTTCGGTAAATACTATGAAAAAAATATACTACCTAAGTACTTGCGACACTTGCAAACGTATTATCAACGAGTTAGATTTACCTTCGGGCTTCACCTTCCAAGATATCAAAACAGAAGCCATAACAGAAGCACAACTTATAGAAATGAGAGCATTAACAGATAGTTACGAAAGTCTGTTTAGTAAACGTGCTCGATTATATAAAGAATTGGGATTAAAAGAAAAATCTTTATCTGACGATGATTATAAATCTTACATTTTAGAGCATTACACATTTCTAAAAAGACCTGTAATTTTATTTAATAATCAAATATTTATTGGCAACTCTAAAAAAGTAGTTACCGCTGCAAAATCTGCAATACATGAAAAGTAGAAACCTTGCTATTTTAGCACTTTTTATTGTTCAATTATTGTATGGTTTTAATTACACTTTTGCAAAAACCATAATGAATGAAGGCTACGTTAAACCTTTTGGTTTGGTGCTATTAAGAGTCGGTGGTGCAGCATTATTGTTCTGGTTGTTAAATCTTTTTCTTCCTTCAAAAAAAATTGAGAAAAAAGACTTTATAAAGTTATTCTACGCAGCTATTTTCGGAGTATTTATAAATATGCTATTCTTTTTAAAGGGTCTAGAATTTACTTCGCCAATACACGCTTCAACCATAATGACTATTGTGCCAATTGTTATTTTAGTGTTATCGGTTTTTATACTCAAAGAGCGCATTTCTAATATTAAAATTATTGGTATTGCTTTAGGTTTTATAGGTGCTTTGGTATTGACCCTTTATGGCAAATCGGCACGTGCTGCTGATGATGTTATCTTAGGAAATACCATGATATTTCTAAATGCAGTTTCTTATAGTGTTTACGTTATTTTAATTAAAAAGCTCACGGCAAAATACCATCCGTTTGACTTTATAAAATGGTTGTTTTTATTTGGTTTAATCTTAGTTTTACCATTTGGTTACTCTGAAGTCTTGGCTGTTAATTGGGAAAGTTTTACGCCGTACATTACTTGGTCTTTGGTCTTTGTGGTTGTTGGTGCAACTTTTGGCACTTACCTTTTAAATCCCTTAGCTATAAGTCGTCTTAAGGCATCGACAGTTGGTATTTTTATTTATTTACAACCCGTAATTGCGGGCTTATTTGCAGTAGCAAATGGCTCTGGAGTTATAGACCTTATTAAAATCATTGCAATTTCGTTAATATTTTTAGGCGTATATTTTGTGAGCAAAAAACCAAAAGCCGCAAGCTAATTTGAGCTTTAAAACCAAAATATTTGATACCGTAGATAAGATACCACAAGCGTATTGGGATAGTCTTAAATGCTGCACAAATATTTACTACTCGCCAGAATTTTTAAAAGCTTTTGAAATGGCTAATACAGACATTAGCTTTAACTATGTGTTTATTACAAAAAATGAAGAAGCCATTGCTTTTGCCAATACGCAATTAGTAACCATTGGTGTCGAAACGATAACTAAAAACATTGAAATTAACACTTGGGTAAAACAAAAAATAAATCGACTGTTTTGCAATAACGATATAAAAATACTCTTCTGTGGAAATATTTTTTTAAGTGGCGAATATGGTACGTTTTTAAAAGAAGGTGAAGAAAAAATAGAAACTTTTAAAATGCTTGCTGAAGGTATAAAACGCCTATCAAAATCATTAAAAAAACTGACTGGACTTTTTGTAAAAGACTTTAAAACCGAATCACTTTACATTACAAAACATCTTAATAAATTTGGTTATACCCCAATGGAAGTTGAGCCAAATATGATTATTAAGCTTAAACCAGAATGGTCATCTTTTGAAGATTATAAAGTGGCACTAAAATCTAAGTACCGCATTAAAGCTAATAAAGCAGACGCTAAAAGTGAACGTTTAATTTCAAAAAAATTTAGTAAAAAAGATATTGAAATCTATAAAACACAGCTTCAAGAGCTGTACCAAAACACTATAGATAATGCAGATTTTAATGCTCAAATTTTAAATCTGAACACTTATACTTTTTTAAAAGAAAGCTTTAAAATTGAATTCACTGTTATTGGTTATTTTCTCGAAGAAAAATTAGTGGGTTTTCTTTCTGCAATGAAAAATGGCGATAATCTTGATGCTCATTTTATTGGCATTGATTATACAAAGAATAAAGAATTTGCCATCTACCCACGTATTTTAAATGACTATGTAAGACTTGGACTTTCCACAAAATCTAAGCGTATAAATTTGGGTCGTACAGCATCCGAAATTAAAAGCACACTTGGTGCTGAGCCGCAACCATTAACTTGTTACTTTAAACACAAACGTCCATTTCCTAATGCAATTATAAGTCCGTTTGTAAAAAATGTATCGATTAAAACATTTAAACAGCATTCGCCGTTTAAATAGAGAGTTTAATTGAATACGTTCTTTTAGACTAAGTTCTTTGGTTTTACACCATGTTTTCTCGTGTCTTCTTTGGTCAAGATTTTGAAGCTTTCAGATTTCGGAAATTTTTCAGCCATTTTCATTAATTCTTCAGGTAAGCCACAAAGTTTTCTTGTTTTAAGGTCAATCCAACCGCCTTGCATTTCGCAATGAGCTAAATTTTCGCCTTTATGATTATAAAAATTATGTTCAAACATAAAAAACATACCATCTTCACTTAAGCCAGAAACTTCTATAGTTACGGTAATCGGCGTACCAATAAACGATTCTTTAAAGTAAAACATGTGCTCATAAAACACAACTGGACCTATGCCGTTTTTTAATATTTCTTTCATTGAAAAACCCTGCTCTGCAAAGAATGTCATACGTGCATGACTCATAAAATTAGTGTATGCAGAGTTGGCTAAATGACCGTTAGCATCGACGTCACTCCAACGTATTTCAAATTGTTTTTTGTACATAATGGCTTTCGATTTATTGAAGCGGCAAAGATAGAAACCAACTACCATTGCGGCAAGCCCATTTTATCTATTATGAAAATGAAATCATAACTCCTCACTTAAACATTTTATTCTCGGCTATCGCTCTGCGATTAAATGGTTCTATTTTGTACCTTTGGGCAACTTTAAAAGTTACGTATTACATGATACAATCAATGACTGGTTATGGTAAATCTGTGCTACAGTTACCAACAAAAAAAGTAACGATAGAATTAAAATCGCTCAACAGTAAAAATCTTGATTTAAACGTGCGTATGCCATCGATGTACCGTGCAAAAGAGCTTGGAATTCGTAAGCAAATTGCCAAACATTTGGTACGTGGAAAAGTAGATTTTTCGGTTTATGTTGAAATTACAGGCGAAGACACAAGTTCTAAAATTAACAAAACGGTTGTAAAAGAATACATCAAGCAACTAAAAGATGTGGTTGATGGTAACGAAACTGAATTATTGAAAATGGCAATTCGGCTTCCGGATGCTGTAACGACTGAGCGAGACGAGATTGATGAGGATGAATGGAAAGCCATACAAGCTGAAATTGATACCGCTTTAGAACATATAAAAACTTACCGGAAAGACGAAGGCCAAACCCTAAAAAACGATTTTGAAAATAGAATTGCAACTTTAAGAGATTTACTAAATCAGGTCATAAAAATGGACCCAGAACGTATTGATGGCGTTAGAGCAAGACTAGAAAAAGGTGTTGCCGATATTAAAGAAAAAGTTGACGAAAATCGATTTGAGCAAGAACTTGTTTATTACATCGAAAAGTTTGATATCACTGAAGAAAAAGTGCGTTTAGACAATCACTTAGATTATTTTATGAGTGCTTTAAACTCGGAAGATTCTAACGGTAAAAAATTAGCTTTTATCTCCCAAGAAATTGGTCGCGAAATTAATACAATTGGCTCAAAATCTAATTACGCACCGATGCAAAAATTGGTCGTACAAATGAAAGATGAGCTAGAAAAGATTAAGGAGCAAATGTTAAATGCACTATAGTAAAAAAGCAGTTTTCCATTAATAAAATAAAAGTAACGTGTCAGAAATAAAAACAGAAAAACAAGGAAAGCTCATCGTATTTTCAGCGCCGTCAGGTTCTGGAAAAACGACCATAGTACGTCATTTACTAAAACAGCAGGAACTTAATTTGGAGTTTTCAATTTCTGCAACGTCTCGTGAAAAACGTGGTAAAGAAATACACGGCAAAGATTATTATTACTTATCTCTAAAGGAGTTTAAAAACCGAATTAAAAACGATGAGTTTTTAGAATGGGAAGAAGTCTACAGAGATAATTTTTACGGAACATTAAAAACCGAAATCGCTCGTATATGGGCTAAAGGGAAACATGTTATTTTTGATATTGATGTGTCTGGCGGTTTGCGTATAAAACGAAAATTCCCAGAGCAAACTCTAGCCATTTTTGTAAAACCACCAGACTTAAACGAGCTCGTAAGACGTTTAAAAGACCGTGGTGAAGAAAGCGAAGAAAAGATAAGTATGCGTGTATCTAAGGCACCAGCAGAATTGGCAACGGCGCCATTATTTGACAAGATTGTGGTTAATAAAAATTTAGATGAAGCTCTAGAAGAAGCTTATAAATTAGTGTCTGATTTTTTGCAAGATTAAGATGAAAATAGGCTTATACTTCGGTACATTTAATCCAATACACATTGGACATTTAACCATTGCCAACCATATCGCAGAGCATAGTGATTTGGACCAGATTTGGTTTGTAGTGACGCCTTTGAGTCCTTTTAAAAAGAAAAGCAGCCTGCTCGATAATCGTCAACGTTTTGAGATGGTGTATCGTGCTACAAAAGACTACGATAAGCTACGTCCATGTGATATAGAATTTGGGTTAAAACAGCCAAATTATACTATTGACACACTTACCTATTTATTAGAAAAACATCCTGAATATGAGTTTGCCTTAATCATGGGCGAAGACAATTTAAAAGGCTTTCATAAGTGGAAAAATTACGAATTGATTTTAGAAAATCACCACATTTACATATATCCAAGAATTTCCGAAGGCAACGTTGAAACACGTTTTGATGGCCATCCAAAAATTCATTACGTTAAAGCGCCGATTATGGAAATTTCTTCCACATTTATAAGAAGTTCAATTAAAGCTGGAAAAAATATTAGACCGCTTTTACCAGAGCATGTTTGGGAATATGTAGATGAAATGAATTTCTACAAATAAAAACATTGTTTTTATTTGTCACCCTGAACATGATTCAGGGTCCTTTGATAATTTCGGAAATTTGATAAGATGCTGAAACAAGTTCAGCATGACAAAAATTAAATAATTCTTGTCAAAAATAATAAAAAGCATCCTCTAAATGTTCAATCTTAAAGCCTTTACCTTCTTTTACAATTGCCACTATATCAAAACGCACTTCAACATCTAATTCGTTTACTGTAACATATTCGTCAATAGCTTTTACTAGGTTTTTTATCTGTTTGGGTTTTACAAAATCTTGAGGATTTCCAAAGTCTAAAGTTGAACGTGTTTTCACTTCAACCACAGCCAAAATATCTTTTTTTTGAGCAATAATATCAACCTCAGCTTTTTGGAAAACATAATTCCGCTCTATAATATCGTAACCATTCTTTAGAAGAAAATTAACGGCGAGTTCTTCGCCTTTTTTACCAAGTTCGTTATGTTGTGCCATAATACTAAAATAGAAAAATGGAATCATATCCTTTTTAAACTCCAGAAATAATAAAAAAATTTGCTTAAAAAACTATAATTTTAATCTAATGAGTTAAGGGATTTTTAAATGCATCTTTACATTTAAAAAACTAAATTTATATCAATGGCAAGTCACATAAAATGTTTTGAATGCGGAGTTTTTAATACCGACAGAGAGTATTGTAAAAATTGTGGTGCGCTATTGTCTTACAAAAAACGTAGAGAAATAGCTTACAAAAAAGCTAACCTTCAGCAAAAAGAAAAAGAGCGCTTAGAGAAAAAATCAAATCCCTCTTTTTTTGAAAAATATGAAAATCATAATAATTTTATTGTTAGAGCAACAATTAAGGTTTTGAAATCTATTG
The DNA here is from genome assembly GCF_042675765.1 of Winogradskyella litorisediminis. Classification (NCBI taxonomy): domain Bacteria; kingdom Pseudomonadati; phylum Bacteroidota; class Flavobacteriia; order Flavobacteriales; family Flavobacteriaceae; genus Winogradskyella; species Winogradskyella litorisediminis. Next base: position 426,061 of record NZ_JBHTJL010000009.1, read on the forward strand.
GCCTAGTTTTTATTGCCATTGGCACCTTTATCGCTTGGCTATTTACAGCTATTGCTGCATGAAAATTATTAAAAACCCTATTTATGTTACCTTATTATTTATAGCTTTAATAGTTTATTGTCTTGGTTTTTTTGGGGCCAATCTGCCGACAATTATTTCATCTTACTTAAATGATTTCTTGTGCATGCCTATTGTTTTAGCTACATGTTTAGCAATTGTAAGAATTTTAAAGAAAAATGAACATATTTATATATCACTAACTACTATAAGTATTATTACAATCTATTTCATCTTTCATTTTGAATGGTTTCTACCAAAATTCTATGAGCGATATACAGCAGATATTATAGATGTGATTTTATATGTTTTTGGCGCAATGATATTTTACACAAGTCAAAAAAAACTATTTTAAGGTTATTGTAGATTTATCTTTAGAAACCTTTAACTCCACTGTTTTCCCTAAAATCAATGCGCGATTATCTTTTTCGTGACCAGCTGGCATGTTAAAAGCTATAGGAAAATCATATTCGGATAAAGCATCTAAAACCAACTGCTCAACAGAACTTCCCCAAAATGTGGTGTTTTTTCGCATTCTGGACATATCTCCAACTATAAGACCTTTACAGTTTTCAAAATAACCAGCACGTTTTAGGCTTTGTAACATGCGGTCAATATGGTATTTGTATTCGCCAATTTCTTCAATAAATAAAATTTTTCCAGAAGTATCTATACTAGTTTCAGAACCTAACATAGTATGTAATAAGGTTAAATTACCACCTACAATTGGTGCTGTAATTTCACCTTGTTTATTATAGGCTGAACCTTTTAAAACATAATTTTCTGGAGCTCCAAACAATGCCGATTTAAAAGTAGAAATTGATTGTTCAATCTCACTCAAATCCTTGGTGAGACTTACACACATCAACGCATGAATAGTTTGAAAACCTTCGTTGTGAAACTGATTGTGTAACGCCGTAATATCTGAATAGCCAATGAGCCATTTTGGATGTTTTTTAAATTTTTCGTAATTCAATTTATCTAGAATTCGTACGGTTCCGTATCCGCCACGGGCACACCAAATGGCACTAACTTTAGGATCATCTAAAGCATTCTGAAAATCCTCACAACGTTGTGCGTCTGTACCTGCAAAATGATCATATTTACTAAATACGTTTTTACCAACAAGAGCGTGCAAACCCCAACTTTTTAATAACTCAACAGCTTGGTTAATTTCACGCTCGCGATTTTTTAAAATTCCTGATGGTGCAACAATAGCAACAGTATCGCCGGCTTTAAGATATGGTGGCTGAATCATTTCAATTTTAGATTTTGTAGAGTTTTGTGCACTAAGTTTTAGGTTCGTGACAAAAAAACTTATAATAGTTATAATGAATACCGACTTTTTTACATTCATAAATGTGCTTTTTGTAAATGTACATTTTTTTTCAAAATGGCTGCGATAATATGTACTTTTGCAGCCTATAATTAAAGAAACACGATGTCTAAAAGATACACCATAACCGCAGCATTACCTTACACTAACGGACCAATACACATTGGGCATTTAGCTGGTGTTTACGTGCCAGCGGACATTTATGCCAGATATTTACGCCTTAAAGGAAACGATGTTGCTTTTATTTGCGGAAGCGATGAGCATGGCGTACCAATTACGATTAAGGCGAAAAAAGAAGGCGTATCTCCACAAGATATCGTTGATAAGTACCATGCTATTATCAAACAATCTTTTGAAGATTTTGGGATTACGTTTGATAATTACTCGCGTACAACAGCAAAAATTCATCATGAAACCGCATCAGAATTTTTTAAAACTCTTTACAATAAAAACGAATTTGTTGAAGAAGTTTCAGAACAACTTTACGATGCAGAAGCCGACCAATTTTTAGCAGACCGTTTTGTTACAGGAACCTGTCCAAAATGTGGCTATGAAGAAGCTTATGGCGACCAGTGCGAAAGCTGCGGAACAAGCCATAATGCTACAGACTTAATAAATCCAAAATCGGCAATAACAGGTAATGTGCCAACATTAAAAGAAACCAAACATTGGTTTTTACCGCTAAATAAACACGAGCAATTTTTAAGAGATTGGATTCTCGAAGGACATAAAAAAGACTGGAAACCAAATGTTTACGGACAAGTAAAATCCTGGATAGATGATGGTTTAAGACCACGTGCTGTAACCAGAGATTTAGATTGGGGAATACCTGTACCTGTTGAAGGTGGCGAAGGAAAAGTACTTTATGTTTGGTTTGATGCGCCAATTGGCTACATCTCAGCAACAAAAGAATGGGCTGCGCGAGAAGATAAAAATTGGGAAGATTACTGGAAAAATGAAGACACGACTTTAGTTCATTTTATAGGAAAAGACAATATAGTGTTTCATTGTATCATTTTCCCAGCGATGTTAAAAGCCGAAGGTTCATATATTTTACCAGAAAATGTACCTGCAAATGAGTTTTTAAATTTGGAAGGTCAGAAATTATCTACTTCAAAAAATTGGGCTGTTTGGTTGCCAGACTACTTAAATGATTTTCCTAATCAGCAAGATGTATTGCGTTATGCATTAACCGCAAACGCACCAGAAACAAAGGATAACGACTTTACTTGGAAAGATTTTCAGGCAAGAAACAACAGCGAGTTGGTCGCTATTTTTGGAAACTTCATAAATCGTGTTGTTGTCTTAACCAACAAATATTACGAGGGTATTGTGCCAGAACCAAGCGATTTGGCTTTGGTTGATCAAGAAACTTTAGCGGCCGTAAAAGCGTATCCACAAGTAATTTCAAGCTCTATAGAACGTTACCGTTTTAGAGAAGCAAGCCAAGAGTTAATGAATTTAGCACGTCTAGGAAACAAATATCTGGCTGATGAAGAACCGTGGAAAACTATAAAAACAGACGAAGCGCGTACAAAAACAGTTATGTTTGTAGCCCTTCAAATTGCATCTGCTTTAGCCGTTTTAAGTGAGCCGTTTTTACCTTTTACTTCAGACAAATTAAAAACGATACTTAATACAGATTTAGACGCAGTTAAAAATTCTTGGGAAGATGTAACAGAAAAAAACGTCTTACTTCCAACAAATCACAAAATTGGCAAAGGCGAATTGTTATTTTCTAAAATTGAAGATAAAACCATTGAGGAACAATTAAGCAAACTCGAAGCCAGTAAAAAAGCAAATGAAGCAGCAAATAAAGCAGTAGAACCTCAAAAAGAAGAAATTACTTTTGATGATTTTACAAAGCTTGATATTCGTGTTGGTACGATTCTCGAAGCTGAAAAAATGCCAAAAACCAAAAAACTTCTGGTTTTAAAAGTAGATACTGGCATAGATACTAGAACAATAGTTTCTGGTATTGCAGAAAGTTTTAAACCTGAAGACATCATTGGCAAGAAAGTGACAGTTTTAGTAAATCTTGCGCCAAGAAAACTTCGTGGTGTTGAAAGTCAAGGTATGATTTTAATGACCGAAAACGAGCATGGCGATTTAGTATTTGTAAACCCAGACACTTCGACTCCGCTCAGTGCAGGCGATGGTGTTAGTAACGGGTTAAAGATTAGTTAAATGAAAACATTACCTACTTTACTTCTTTTTTTTGCTTTAGGCATTTCTTTAATGGCAAACAGCCAAGATGAAGTGCTGCGTTTTGGCATTGACACTAAAAATACGAGAAGTAAAAAAGCTACTTATTCTTTAGTTGATAGCAAAACAAAAGATTTTGCATTTTTAATATTAGACCGAAATCAAATACATGCTAATCTTTTTAACGCGGACTTTAAAGCTGTTTCAAAATTTACCTTTGATGCGCCAAAACGAAAGTACTTAGAGCCACTTGCCTATTCTATTAAAGACTCTAATTATAATCTGCTTTATGCCAATGGCGGGTTTTCTAAATTTATAGTTGTAACGGTTGATTTTTTAAATAAAAAAACCACAACTACGGAATTCAATTTTGATATTGATAAAGAACTTTATATTGATACTGTTGTACATGATAATAACTTATATCTCTTAACAAGTGATAAAACTTCTATAATTATTAGAACGCTAACCGAAAATAATAATCTTAAAAAAGTTAGCACATTTGAAGTCAACAAAAACTCTAAAAACAATAAATTATACAATAGCAGACCAGATTTTTGGGGGTATTTTTGGCTTCAAATAAGAGAGTCGAACATTACAAAAATAGACCATCGGATTCCTATTTCTATAGAACAAGCTTCAACTCCAAATAAGCTTTATAAATTTAAAGACAATCTTGTTTTGTCCTTTGAAGACGAAGAAAATGGCACTTTAGTTTACACTATAGATTTAAATACACTTTTTATTTCGGAGTCTTCATTCTTGTATCCAAAAGGTAAAATCGATGACTTTAAAAAATTTAATTCTTTTATTTACGAAGACAGAATTTTTCAATTAGCATCATCTAGAAAAGAAATGAGCTTTCAAATAAAAGATTTAGACGCTACTATTTTAAAAGAATTTTATGTTACCAAAGAAGACTCTATCACCTTTAAAAATGGTCCAATAGTTCAAGAAGGGCAAACTTATTTGCCGTTTCAAAATAGAAGAGAGTTAGAGGCTAGCTCAAAATACCTTAGAAAAATAAGTTCAGGTGATATAGGTCTTTCAATTTTAAAAAATGACAACCTTTATGAAATAATTCTTGGTGGCTACAAACAGGTACAATCTGCGGGTTTTGGAATAGGTTTTGGTGGCAATAATTTGGCTTTTAATACTGGCACAGGCACTTTTGTACCAATATTTAACCCTACTTTTTATAATTACAATTCTTTTTCATCGACAAAAGCCACATTTTTTGAAACTGTTTTAACCGAAAATTTTGAACATGTTAAAAAAGAGTTTGAACCATCGATTAACGATTGTATTGATGACTACATGGTAGATTATAAAGGGATAACTGCAGAGGATTTGTTTTTTGTTGATGAAACACCTTACTACACCTATATCAACCTTAAGAAAAAAGAATTTGTTTTAGTTGATTTTAGAAATTGTAATAATAAAAATTAGTTAAAACCTTAGTTTTAGGAATAGTTTTTGTGGAATTTTATAAAAAAACCAACCATGCAAAACAATTCCTTTCTCCACTTTTTATTATTTTTTTCTTTCTTTTTTTTTAATCTTTCGGTTATAAATGCTCAAACAGATATTATTGAATCTTATGAGGATTATACTGAAGCACCTCGAGAGGTTGTATATTCGCATTTAAATAAATCTACTTATATCGAGGGCGAAATATTAGGCTTTACCTCTTATGTTTTTGATAAGTTTACTAAAGCTACTTCTAAACAAACTACCAATCTCTATTGTACTATCTCAAATGAAGATGGCGAGGTTTTAAAAAAGAAACTTATTCGTGTTACTGATGGAATTGCCTCTAACGTCTTTGACATTGACAGTACGTTATCTACAGGCATATTTACATTTAAAGCTTATACAAACTGGATGCGAAATTTTGAAGAGCACAATCATTTTGAGCAGACATTTAAAGTAATTGATGCCGATAATAAGTCTGAAATAAAACCAATTGACAAAAAGGATATTAAAGTTGATTTACAAATTCTTGGTGAAGGTGGACATATAATTTACGATATCCCAAACACCATTGGAATTATAGCAAAAAACCAATTTGGGTATGGAATTGCAAATGCGTTTGGTAAAATTTTAGATGAAAATGAAAATGTAATTAGTGAGTTTCAGTTAAACGACGTAGGCCTTGCTAAAGTTTTATTAAGTCCAAAATCTAATACAAACTATAATGTCGTTTTAGATTTAAATGGCGATACGGTTTCAACTCCAATAAAAGGAATAAAGCAAAATGGTTTTAACTTAACGCTTAATCAAACAAAAGATGCTGTAAAAGTACTTTTAAAAGCCAATAAAAACACTAATTCAAATCTTCAAGGAAAAGGCTTTAATGTTGGTCTTCATAACGGGAATAAAATAGTTTTAGCACCTTTTAGTTTTAATGAAGATGGAACAGCCATTTTAAGTTTTCAAAAAACGGACTTATTTAAAGGAATAAATATTATTACCATTTTTAACGAAAATAACACACCTTTATTAGAACGTTTATACTTTAATCTTACAGATATAAACCAAAGAGAAATAGATAATGTTAGTGTTTCTTCAAAACAAGATAGCTTATTTTTTAATCTTAAAATCAACGAAAAAATAGATATCAAAAATTCTAATATAAGTATATCAATCCTACCAACCGGTACAAAATCTTATAATCATCATAATTCAATTCTTTCGCAAATTTATATTCAACCCTACATAAATGGCTTTTTAGAGAACGGTGGCTCTTATTTTAAAGATAAGAATCGTAAAACCGAGTACAATCTAGATTTGCTAATGTTAACTCAAGGTTGGAGCAGCTATAGCTGGAATACGATTTTTGATAAAAACGAACGTGAATACATCTACCCGTTCGAGCGAGGAATTGATGTCGTTGCAAATATTAATGACGACAAAAGAGGCTCGTATATTGTTTATCCACTGGCAGAAAGTAAAACTCAATTATTTGATGTAGAGGAATCTGAAGATGAATTTACTATAAAACAATCTTTTCCTACCGATGACGATTTGTTTAGAATTGGATATATAGATACAAAAAGAAAAGAGTTTAAAAAGAAACCATCCGTTTATTTGCAATTTTATCCTTCTCAATTTCCGGATTTTAGCATTCCAACTAAATCCATTAAAGAAACTTACTCAATTGACGATACCTATTTAAAAAACGAAACAAATTTAAATGCTTTCGATTTATACAATGCTAACAAATTGGAAGAGGTTGTTATTAATGCTAAAGCGAATACAGTAGAAACTAAAGTTGAAAAATTACGAGAAAAAGCAATAGTTGCAAAATTTAGAGTTATTGAGGAAAATGTAAAATTAACAGGAATGCGTGTTGACACTTATTTGCAACGATTAGGGTACGACACCTACTATGATATTTTATCAGGTAGACTAAGTATAGTTAATCCCAGAATACGCTGGACAGATCCAACACCTTTAGTCTATCTTAACTCAGCTTTGTTAACTACCCAAGGAAGATTTTCAGAATTTGGAATCCTCACGTTCATAACTATGGATCAAGTAGATTATATTGAATACGAAACTTATGGGATTGGTGGAGGAATAAGAGGTGGCGCTGGTTATATAAAAATTTTCACAACACCAGGAGGTTCACAAATAAACAAACCAAATAACGTTGTTGATTATAAAGTCCCATTAGTGTTTAGTAAGAATAAAACGTTTTACACGCCAAAATACTCATATTACAACACTGATTTTTTTAGAGAATACGGTACAATAGATTGGCAACCGAATTTAAAATTCAACAATCAAGGCGAAAGTACTTTCAAGTATAAAAGTAATAGCACTAGCAATACCACATTATTTATAGAAGGCTTTGTAAATGATAATGAATTTATTTCTCAAGAAATTAAAATAGAAAAGAATAACTAATTGCTTAAGATAGCCTTTCATCCAATATACAAGCATCCATTGCCTACAGGTCATCGTTTTCCCATGGAAAAGTACGAGCTTTTACCGCAACAATTAATGCATGAAGGCACATGTTCAGAAGTCAATTTTTTTGAACCTTCTATCCCAAATGACAAGTATGCATTAGCCGTTCACGAACCTGAATATTTCTACGACTTATTAAACATAACTTTAGACCAACGCGCTGCAAGAAAAATAGGGTTTCCGCTAAGTGAAGTTTTGGTAGAGCGAGAACGTATTATTACAGACGGAACCATTAAGGCTACAAAATTTTCTTTAGAAAATGGTATTGCAATGAATATTGCTGGCGGAACACATCATGCTTATACCAATCGTGGCGAAGCATTTTGCATGCTAAATGACCAAGCTATTGGCGCAAAATATCTCCAAAATAAAGGCTTGGCTAAAAAAATCTTAATTGTAGATTTAGATGTGCACCAAGGAAACGGAACTGCAGAAATTTTTCAGAATGATTCCACTGTATTTACTTTTTCAATGCATGGTGAAAGTAATTATCCGTTTAAAAAAGAAGAAAGCGATTTAGATATCGGCTTAAAAAACGGAACCGATGATGACACTTACCTTTCGGTATTAAAATCAACGCTTCCAAGACTCATTGAGGAACAACAACCCGATTTTATATTTTATCTCTGCGGTGTTGATGTTATTGCTTCAGATAAATTAGGAAAACTCGGTATGTCAATTAATGGTTGTAAAGCAAGAGATAAATTTGTTTTAGAACAATGCAAAATTCATAAAATACCTGTAATGTGCTCTATGGGTGGCGGATATTCGCCAGACATTAAAACCATTGTAGATGCGCACGCTAATACCTTTAGGTTGGCACAAGACATATTTTTTTAAGCAGAATTGCGACTCGCATTAATATTACCAAACAACGAGCGCGTTACTATCTTTTCAAAAATTTCTAATTCTTTTTTGTTAGGATTTTTATCTTTTTCTAAATCTTGAATCTTTTTTAGTGCGTACTGTTGTATTGTTAATAATGGTAATACTATAGATTCTCTAACATCAATAGAAGCTTTACCGGCTGGTTCTTCTTCCATCAATTCTTCATAGCCTGTAAGTTTTAATATAAGTCGTTTTGATGTTTCATATTCTTTGTAAATCAGTTTCCAAAATTCACCAAATTCTTTGTCATCTGCCATGTATTTGGTTAAATCAAAAAAAGATTTTGATAAGGCCATCATACTGTTTTCTATAAGTGTTTTAAAAAATTTAGAATTGTGATATAGTTTTTTAACATCCTCAAATTTGCCATTATCTTCATAAGCCTTTAATGCTGTACCAACACCAAAAAAACCAGGGACATTTTGTTTAAGTTGGCTCCAACTACCTACAAAAGGAATGGCACGTAAATCTTCGAAAACCAATTCTGAAGATTTGCCACGTTTTGATGGTCTACTTCCAATGTTGGTTTTAGCGTAATACTTTAATGTACTCATACGCTCTAAATAAGGTAAAAACTTAGGGTGCTTCTTAAAATCTACATATGCTTGGTAGCTTGTTTTAGCTAAATCATCCATAACACTTTTGTCTGCCACAGACATCTTGAGATTTTTATCACTTAATCTATTAGAGACACCAGCACTAATGAGTTGTTCTAAATTATATTGTGACGAATCTAAAGTTCCAAAATTAGAGCTAATTGTTTGCCCTTGTATGGTTAACTGAATTTCTTTATCGGCGATAGTTGGACCAAGTGAAGCGTAAAACTGATGTGTTTTTCCGCCGCCACGTGCTGGTGGTCCACCACGTCCATCAAAAAACACAACTTCAATGTTGTGTGCTCTAGATATTTTAGTGAGCTCTTCTTTCGCCTTAAAAATAGCCCAATTTGCCATTAAATAACCACCATCTTTTGTTCCATCGCTAAAGCCTAGCATTATATCTTGTTTGTTTCCTCGCTTGTGTAAATGAGCACGATAAGCTTCATTGGTATACAACTCTTCCATAACTAAATGCGCGTTTTCTAAATCTGGAACTGTTTCAAAAAGAGGAGCAATATCTACAGGCATTTCGTTGTTGAAACCAACGAGCTTTAACATGGCATATAACTGCATAACATTAAGTGCCATTTGGTTGTTGCTTATTATGTAACGGTTAGCACCAAATTCGCCATTTTGTAGTTGAATGGTTTTTATGGTTTGCATGGTTTTTAAGGTTCGGTAAGTAAACTCGTCTTTAAAATCATCAAGATTTATGGTTCCTTTTATTTTTGATAGAATTTCGACCTGTTCTTTTTCATCCAAATCATTAAAATTTTCAGGAAAAATTGTGCTTCCATTACGCTTTGATGTTTCAACAACATCTGTAAAAACTTCGTTATGCTTTCGGCTGTCCTGCCTAATGTCTAGCGTTGCAAATCTATAACCAAACAAACGTACTTTGTTTATAAGACTTTGTACCTCATTAAAATATAGAGATTGATGGTCTGATATAACGCTATTTTTTATTTTCTCTAGCCCATCAAGCAACTGTAGCATTGAAATTGTGTCTTTAGTGTTTGGGTTTATTACAGCGTCATACAGTTTCTGCTCAAGTTCTGTAATATGCTCTTCAACGCCTTTAAATGTCAACTTTCGTTTTAGCTTTTTTACATCTGCATAATAACACCTTAAAACAGCTTGTTTGAGTTTTTTTGCAACTTTTAGGGTTGTTTCTGGTGTTACAAATGGATTACCATCTCGGTCTCCACCAGGCCAAAAACCAACATTTATAATTTCGTTTGTCATTGGTACTTCGTCATAAATATTTTGTTGAATGTAATCGTAAATTTTTCCGAAAGACTTATAAAATACATGTTCTAAATACCAAATAAGACTTATAGCTTCATCATATGGCGTGGGTTTTTGCTTTTTAAAAAATGGTGTTTTACCAAGCTGTGCTAAAAGGTCATTAATAAGTTCTAATTTATTATGAGCTATGGCATCTGCTAAATCTGTAATAATACCTAGTACTGATCCTGGATAGAATTGTGTTGGATGTGCAGTAAGTACAATACGTACTTTAAATTCGTTTAAATATTGCTGTAAGGCCTTTAATTTATTCTCAGATTTTGCATTTTCTTTTAAATTTCTTAGTGTGCCAATACCATCCATATTATTTACAATAGGAAAAGCGGCATCCTCAATAGCATCAAATAAAACAACCTGTCGCTCTATGTACTGTATAAATTTAAAAAGTAATTTTATTTGGCTGTCTTTAGAGCGGCGACCTTGATATTTTCTAAAAAACGTTTCGACAATTGTTGTTGGGTTTTCGCCAGCAGCAAATCCCTTTTGGCAAGTCTCATGAAACAAAGGTAATAAGGCACCTGTTTTTGTAATATTATCAAAAGGCAGCGTCATAAATATACTATTGTAAATTTGATATTTACTTAGCACATTAGTTTTAAATCTTGTAAGTTTTGGCTGTGTCGACATAAAATTGAATATTTAACGCTTTTTATAAATGTAATAAAGGTTTTGAAGAAAAATGCGAGCTTTCTGTAATTTTATATAATTATTACAGACTTATAAGCTATGGTGTACAATTTTAAAGAATTCTCAACAAATGCTGTTTTGCATATTGGAGACCAAACTGTTTTAAGTCAATTTAAGGAAGCAAAGCAAACAAAACTCTATACGTTTATTTGGACCAAATCCCAAACTCTTAATTTGGTTATCGATGGTGTACCTTTCACACTTACGCCAAATAGTGTTTTGGCTTTAACACCTATACAATATTTACAGGTAATTGATAGTGTAGATGTTGTTGTCTATCAATTTAATAGAGAATTTTATTGCATAAAAGACCATGACCATGAAGTTAGTTGCGTTGGTATTTTATTTTTTGGAAACACCAATATTCCTGTGATTACACTTAATAATTTAGAACAGCATAAATTTAATATTCTTCACGATGTATTTATAGATGAAATTGAAACAGAAGATAATATACAAGCCGAAATGCTACGCATGTTAATGGCGCGATTTATTATTAAAACTACTCGCCTCTTAAAAGCTAAAGAAGGAATAATTGAAACCCCTAAAAGCTCTAAAGTAGATTTATTAAGGTCTTATAATTTTTTAGTTGAACAACACTTTAGAGAAGCGCATAGCGTAGGTTTTTATGCAGAAAAACTCTTTAAATCCCCAAAAACTTTATCTAACAATTTTGCGAAATTAAACCAGAGTCCACTTCAAATTATTCATGACCGGATTGTACTTGAAGCAAAAAGATTGCTCATCTACACAGATAAAACAGCTAAAGAAATTGCTTATGAGGTAGGTTTTGAAGACCCATCACATCTAAGCCGGCTTTTTAAAAAACACACCTCGCTCTCTCCATCCGAGTATAAAAAACAGTCTAAAATAACTTATTAGGAAATATTGACAAGTTATTAGGCGCATTCTGCATTTACTCACTTGCTATTTCACCTCATCTTTGCAGTGTAATTTTAAAAAACCTAAAAGATGAAAAATTCACACAAATCGATATTCAATTTAATTGAAATATTTAGAAGTTCACCAAAACGTATATTAAGTACCATAAGTGCGGCAACACATTGCAAGCATAAATCTTTACACGATTACTATTGCGACTCAGAAAAACCCTTTATATCTAATAAATCTAAATAGGGAATAATTGACATGTTTTAAGGAAAAACAAGTATTCTTTAATGCAATCATCAATCGCACCTTTGTATAAACAAAAAATACTGAAATCGTTTCAGTATAAAAACAAACAATAATTATTAAAAAAATAAAATTATGAGCACATTTAATGTTCCAACAAGAGAAAACGTAAGCGAAAACAATAAAGCCATTTTCGACAATTTAACTAAAGCATTAGGTTTTGTACCAAATTTGTATGCCACATATGCAAATAGTGATACCGCTTTAGAAAATTACCTCAATTTTGCAAATGCCAAAACATCTCTTTCTGCCAAGGAAAAAGAAGTTGTAAATCTAGCCGTAAGCCAAGTAAACGAATGTATTTATTGCCTATCAGCTCATACAGCAATTGGCAAAATAAATGGTTTTAATGATGAGCAAATATTAGAACTCAGAGCAGGATATTCTAGTATAAACAACAAACTAGACGCCTTGGCAAAGTTGGCTAAAAATGTAACAGAAAACAGAGGCAAAACTAACGATAATATTTTAGAAAATTTCTTTAATGCTGGCTACACGAAAGCAAATTTAATAGACACTATATCATTAGTTGGCGATAAAACCATATCTAACTATATCCATAACACTACAAAAGTGCCTGTTGATTTTCCTGTAGCCCAACCCTTAGAATTAGAAACTGTATAACAATAATTAATAATTAAAAAACAAGAAAAGATGAAAAAAATAATTTCAATTTTAGTAATTGCATTAACATTTACAATGACTTCTAATGCACAAGAAAGTATGTCAAAAGAAGAGGCAGTAAAAACTGTTTCTCTAGAACAAACCAAAGGACAGTTTACTCAGAAAAAACTAACACTTTCTGAAGGTTCTTATGTTTTTGAAATTTCTAATAACAACGTTGGTTCAGATGTAGGGTTTGTATTAGTACAAAAAGGAAAAGATGCTAGCAAGCCGGAAAATCATATAAAAACGGCATATGTAACCAAGGTTGTAAATAACAATACAAAAGAAAAGACAAACGTCACTAAATTAGTAAAAGGCGAATACATTTATTTTTGCCCAATGAATCCCACACCTCAATATACATTGACTGTTAAATAGGATTAATTTTTAAATATTTTTAAGGAAGCTTTTTATGGAAAGCTTCCTTTTTTTGTTAAATAATCATTGTAAATGTTAGTGTTTGGTTATTTTTGCGTCTGAAAATGAAAAATTTAAATTATGAAGATAAAATACAATTTAGCTATCATTCTAACTCTTGTATTTGGCAGTTTGCTATCTGTAAACTCGCAAGAAGTTATTTTTATTGATAAACCTGTATGTGAAATACCTGCTGTTGAGGATATAAATGATTTTAAAAATGGCATAAGGGAGTCAGTACAACAACGCATGGAAAATAATTCTTCGATGATGCCCTGCGCAGATTTCATTGTAACTTATAATGGTTTTCCAACCGATTTTTTCGGAAATATTGGTCAAGAACAAATAGCATTCCAGTACGCAGTAGATATTTGGGCAAATCTAATCGACTCTCCAGTTCCAATTAGAATCGATGCAAATTTTGCACCTGCTGCGGCTACAAATTTAGGCTCGGCAAGACCTTCGAATTATAATATTTTACCAGGTGGACCGACTAGTCCTTTTAACGATCCTATATTGTATCCCTCTGCTCTATACGAAAAACTAATTGGTGAAGATAGAGATGGCCCATCTGGCACTTCTTTCGATATTGTTTGTAATTTTAATAGTAATAGAAATGATTGGTATTTTGGAACAGATGCTAATCCACCTAACGATGAATTTGATTTTGTTACTGTAGTACTGCATGAAATAGGACACGGATTAGGTGTTGCTGGTTTCGGAACACAATTAAACAATGGTGAAGTAGCAATTAGACGAGATGCAAGTGGATTCAGTATTTCAGCTTCATCAACTCACGTAAGTATTTGGGATACATATATCGATGGTTTTGAATTTAATTTTGGTGACCCTTTAAATCCTGATACGCCCTTAATTATTGATGAGTCAATGTATCCTGATCCATCAACACCAACAAATGATGATTTGGAAGTTCAATTTGAATCAGATAATTTAACTATAAACAGTCCGATTGCAATAAATCAAAATGGTGGAGAACAACCAAAAACTTATGCTCCAGCAAATTTTAATGGCGGTTCTAGCTATAGCCACCTTGACGAAAATACTTTTAACAATACGCCTCATGCACTAATGACTCCATTTTCAGCCAATGGTGAGGCAAACCATGATCCTGGTGACATAGTACTTGGTTTTATGGAAGAAATGGGATGGGCTTTATGTGGTAGAACACTTAGTACTTCAAGTGCTATTTTAGCTGAAGCGATAAATGTTAGTCCAAATCCATTCGATAACAATATAATCGTAAAAATTCCACTTACCTTAAACAACCAAGAGTTTAAACTTTCAATAGTTGATATTAATGGTAGACTCATTTCTGAAACTACGGAAAGTTTAAATAACGGAGAAATCGAATTATCTAATTTAGCTAATCTAAAAAATGCTTTATATTTTTTAACCATTGAAAGCAGTACTTCAGATTTAAAAATTACAAAAAAGCTTATTAAAAAATAACTTCTATTCTATTTCTAAGTTTTATTTTAAATTTTTGAAATTAATATTTAAGAACTTACTCTATAAAATAAAGTAAGTTCTTTTTTATTTGACTATTATTTTTTCAGTACTAAATACTAAACGCTGATTATCAAATAATTCTGTTTAAAATTTAAACAAAATCTTAAGAAAATCTTTTTTTTCAAATCACAAATATTATGCACCTTTGCAAAGTCTTAACGAAAACCCCCAATTTTTTAAGACAGGATTAATAGCAAAAAAAAAAGGAGACTGTAAAGTCTCCTTTTTTGATTTAAACAGTTAAACAATTATTTCCCCAACATTAAAAGTTCACTACAAACTACCTCAGTAATATAACGTTTTATACCATCCTTATCTTCCCAACTACGAGAAGTGAGTTTACCTTCAATAGCAACTTCTTTGCCTTTACCAACATATTTTTCTACAATCTGAGCTGTTTTCCCCCAAGCTACAATGTTGTGCCATTGCGTATCGGTTATTTTTTCACCCTGAGCGTTTTTGTAGCTCTCGTTTGTGGCGATAGAAAATTTTGCTAGCGTTTTGCCAGACTCAAGATTAATAATTTCTGGATCATTACCAAGATTACCAATCAACTGTACTTTGTTTCTTAATGTGTTCATGTGTTCTAAAATTTTAATGTTAAACAGTTAATACTATCGAGTTCCTATGTTTCGACACTGCAAATCTATGGCGGCTTGCAAATTTTAGTCGGTAGTTACGTATTTAAATTCGTTTGTAAATATTTGTAGTCGTTTGTACTTGGATAATTTGTATATTGCATAGATACAAAAACACATCAGAAAATTAAGAAAGAAATAATCCATATAGAAACCGAGCGTCTCATTCTAAGAGAATTTAATCTTGATGATGCAGATGCACTATTCCAGCTAGACTCTAACCCAATTGTACATGAGTATTTGGGCAATAATCCTGTAAAAGACAAAGCCGAATCTATAAAATATATTGAAAATTGCATTTCCAAATACAAAACTCAAGGCATTTGCAGACTTGCCACTTTGGAAAAAAGAAGTGGCAAATTTATCGGTTGGTCTGGCTTGCGTTTTATTGACGATTATACATTTAATAATCACACTAATTTCTACGATGTTGGTTACCGTTTACTACCAGAATTTTGGAATAAAGGTTACGCCACTGAAGCAGGAAAAGCATCTGTGAATTATGGATTTAATACGCTAAATCTCAAAACCATTTACGGGATTACAGAAACGGGCAATATAGCGTCTCACAAGGCATTATTAAAAATTGGATTAAATTATATCGAAGACTTTAAACACACAAATGACAGCACACTGCGTTGGTATAACATTAAAAACCTAATAATATGAGTAAAACTTGTCCAGAATGTGGAGATAAAATAATTGGTCGTGTGGATAAAAAATTCTGTAGTGATGGTTGCAGAAATGCCTTTAATAATCGCATAAATAAAGATTCTAAAAATCTCATTAGAAACACTAATAATCGTCTTCGTAAAAATTACCGGATTTTAGAAGAACTTAATCCAAACAAAAAAACCAAAACCTCTAGAGCAAAACTCATAGAAAAAGGTTTTGATTTTAATTATTTCACTAGCATTTACACCACAAAAGCTGGCACAATTTATTATTTCGTTTACGACCAAGGCTATTTACCGCTAGAAGCTGATTATTTTGCTTTAGTAAAACGAGACGATTAACCTTTAATTTTATTATTCCAGTTTTCAGATTTTAGTTCTAAAGATGCTTTAAGAATGTCTTTTTGGCTAATTTGCCCAATAAGTTTTCCGTTTTCTACAATAGGAAAACGTCTTAATTTTGAATTTAAAAACTTATTTGCCGCATCAAAAATATCCATATTTCCGTCAATAGTTTCGACATCCTTTGCCATGCGTTTTTCTACCAAATCTTCTTCTAAAGGCATATTGTAATAACGGCTATCACTAAGTTGTTTTAGACAATCGCCTTCTGATATAATACCAACCAATTCATTTTTATCGTTAACGACTGGTCCACCAGAAATTTTGTTTTTTATAATGGCCTCAACAACCGAATGTATTTTTTCGTCTGGTCTAAATGTTATGAGATTTGTACTCATATAATCTCTTACTTTAAGCACATTGCCCTGTGCATTAGTTTGCTGCTTGCGTGCGCCTTGAAAACTTTTAATACCCATGACTTTTAAATTTTTGGTGAATACTAAAGTTACTTAAAATTAATGAGTTAAACAAAATGTGTGGTTTTCAATCTTATATTTGCAGACGTATAATTTTTATTATTTAAAGGTTGAAAAACAATAAAATTAGTATTCTTGGTTGCGGTTGGTTAGGTCTATCTTTAGCTAAACATTTGCTTAAAATTGGTCATCATGTTAAAGGTTCCACCACGACGCAATCAAAATTGAAAGTATTAGAATATGAAGGTATTTACTCGTTTTTAATTCAACTTGAAGAAAATAAAATTGAAGGTAACATTTCAGATTTTTTAGATAAATCTGATACTTTAATTATAAATATTCCACCAGGATTACGAAAAAATCCTAATAAAAACCACGTCGCCGAAATTGAACAATTAATCCTTCAAATTGAAAAATCCTCTATTGAAAATGTACTTTTTGTAAGTTCTACATCGGTGTTTAAGAATGAGGTTTCTTTTCCTCTGATTGCTTCTGAGGTTAAACCCAACGCAACTTCAAACTCAGCAAAACAATTGATAGAAATAGAAAATTTACTACAAAATAATTCAAACTTTAAAACTACAATTTTAAGATTTTCAGGCTTATTTGGTGATGAGCGTCATCCCGGAAAATTTCTTTCTGGCCAAGATAATGTTTCAAATCCTGATGCACCTATAAATTTGATTCATAGACAAGATTGCGTTCAAATTATTTCAAAAATTATACAAAATCATCATTGGAATATCACCTTAAACGCCACTTTCCCAAAACATCCATCAAAAGAAACGTTTTATGTTGACTACTGTAAAACGCATGATTTACCGTTGCCGACCTTCAATCATAGCATACCCTCAAAAGGAAAAATAATTGATGGTTCTTATTTGGCACAACTCTTGACTTATGAGTACGAACTTAGCCTTTAGGAAATTAGGAAGTTTTTAAGACCTATTACACTTAATTTTCTTAGATTTGGCGCACAAAATTTTATAAAAATGAAAAAGATTACCGTTGCATTACTATTACTTGTTTCTGTTTTTAGTTTTGCTCAAAACAATGCCGACTTAAAAGCGCATTACGAAGCGTATTATAATCAAATGAAGGCTCAGGCCGATGTTCAAGGTATTATTAATGCCATGACGCATTTAGAAGTTTTAGCGCCATCTCAACAGCGTAGAGACACTTTGGCATACTTGTATTTAACCGAAGGTAGATATTTACAAGCTTTAAACGTGGTTGGCGTTGAAAAAAATCCTGATGATTCCGATATTAACATTGAAGTTAAAGCAATTTCGCTTAAAAATTTGAATGAAATAAAACGTTCTATTGAACAATACGAAAGATTATTTGCGAAACAACCAAATGCAGTTTTAGCTTATGAGATTGCAGATTTAATGATGCAAGACAACCAAGATGCTGCTGCGAAGGCTAAAATTGAGTATGGCCTTAATAGTGTAACTGATGATATGAAACGTGCTTTTTACGAAACGCAACGTCCATATGAAACACCTTTAAAAGCGGCATTACTATATTTAAAAGCACTTAACTTATTTAAAGAAAACCAAACTGCTAATTTAGATGCTTCTTTAAAATTGATAAACGAAGCGTTGACAATTGACCCTAACTTTAATATGGCAAAGCGTACACGCGAAGCTTTAGAAGCTAAAAAAGCAGCTCCTAAAAATTAAGTTTAACAACACCTAAAAAAAATGCAGCCTATTGGGCTGCATTTTTTTATCTATTTACAGAACACTACCAAATCCTAACACGTTTTTCTGGTGCTAAATACATGGCATCACCTTCTTTAATATTAAAAGCTTCATAAAACGCATCAATATTTTTAAGAGGCTGTGTAGCTCTAATATTCCCTGGAGAATGTGGATCTGTTTTAATTTGGGTACGTAAAGCATCCTCTCTAATTAATGTTCTCCAAACAGTTGCCCAAGACATAAAGAAACGTTGCTCTGGCGTAAAGCCATCAATCTTTTCTGGTCGTCCATTTTCTTCGTAAAACAATTGTAAGCCATCATAAGCACCAAGAACTCCACCTAAATCACCAATATTTTCACCTAAAGTAAAAGGGCCATTTACATTGACACTGTCTAAAACTTCGATAGCAGAATATTGATCAGCTAATGCTTTTCCTCTTTTTTCGAACTCAGCTAAATCTTCTGGTGTCCACCAATTATTTACGTTACCATCACCATCAAATCTTGCTCCGGAATCGTCAAAGGCATGCGAAATTTCATGACCTATCACAGCGCCGATGCCGCCATAATTTACTGCTTCATCAGCCTTGTAGTTATAAAATGGTGGTTGTAAAATTGCTGCAGGAAAAACAATTTCATTATTTAAAGGATTAAAGTATGCATTAACCGTCTGTGGTGCCATACCCCATTTTTTCTTGTCAACAGGCTCATTAATTTCAGATAAGTTTTTCTTCTGAGACCATTCGCCAACAGCCAACATATTCTCTGCATAAGTATTACCTTCTTTTACCTGCATTGAAGAGTAGTCTTCCCATTCATCTGGATATGCAATTTTTACAGTAAATTTATCTAGTTTTTCAACTGCTTTTTGCTTTGTTTCTTCTGTCATCCAATCTAGTTTTTGGATTCTGTTTTGAAAGGCTGTAATTACATTTGCAATCATTTTTTCAGCTTTTTCTTTAGCTTCTGGCGGAAATTTTGAATCCACATATAATTTCCCAATAGCTTCTCCAACACTACCATTTACTGTACCAAGTGCTCTTTCTTCAGCAGTTCTTTGCTTTTTAGCTCCGCTTAGTGTTTTACCATAAAACTCCCAATTGGCGCGTTCAATTTCTGTAGTTAAAAATCCTGCAGAATTGTCTAAAGTATTCCACGTCATTAAGGTTTTAATATCTTCAATAGGTGTGTTTTTTAAAAATGCATCCATAGCTTTCATGTATTTTGGTTGCATCACTAAAAGTGTGTCTACTTTTTTCTCAATTCCCATGTCGTCCATCAGTTTTTTCCAGTCAATAGATGGCACCATAGCTTGTAAATCGTTAAGTGCGGTTGGATTATTAAAATTTCTGATATCTCTACTAGCTACTTTATCTAATCTTGGCTCAGCCAATTTGGTTTCTAATTCTAAAATACGTTCAGCAGCTTGACGAGCATCAGACTCAGAATAGTTAATAAACTGAAGCATACGTGTGATGTGATCTACATATTTACCTCTAATTTCTTTAGTTTTTGCATCTTGATCAAGGTAGTAATCGCGTTGTAAGCCTAAGCCACCAGGAAAAACCCAAGCGGTATTCATGGTACTATTATTTAAATCTGGATTAGCGCCGATACCTACAAATGGCGCACCAACTCCTAGAGTAGTCGCATATACTGTTTGCATTTCTCTAAGGTTAGAAATGCCGTTGATTTTGTCTAAAAGTGGTTCTATAGGTTTAATGCCGGCTTCGTTTCTTGAAACAGTATCTAATTCAGATTCAAAAATTAATAATGCCTTTTTTTGGTCAGAGCCTTCTTTATAGGTGCCTAATTCTTTTGATGTATTTAAAATTTCTAAAACATCATTTCGTGTAGATTTACGCAAAACACCAAATCCGCCCCAACGTGACTCGTCATCAGGAATCGTAGTCGTTTTCATCCAGTTACCATTAACATAATTGTAAAAATCATCGTTTGGTTTAACATTAGGATCCATGTTTTCGAGATTTATTCCTGGAATCTCTTCAGACATAGAAATCTCTTTTGTGGTATCTTCTTTGCATGCAAATAAAGTTGCTGCTCCAAATACCGTTATCGCCAAAAGGCGATTAAAATTATTTTTCATGATTTGTGGTTATTTAATTAGATTGATTAAAAGTACTTATTATTTAGACTGAAAAGCTCAACCATTGTTACAAATTAACAAACTTTTAATCCCAAAAAATCTCACATTCAATTGATTACTCGTCTTCTGGACGGCCGACATCGTTTTTATCGAACTCAATTTTTTTGTTAATTACAAAAATGAGATTAGAATTGGCAACTAAGTATTCCTTGATACTCGTTAGTTTGCTTTCAGTAGAATAATTATCTAAAACCAAGTCATTATTTAATTTTAAAAGTTTTGTTTCTAAAGCTGACAAACGTGCATTTACAGGTTCGGTATTTATTACAGAGGGAACTGTAGATTTTAAGCTATCTAAAAAAACTTTGAGCGTATCTTTTTTGTCTGTAAAAAAGGTGATGTCTGCACTTTTTAAATATGAAGTTTGCGTAGAAAGCTCTTGAAACAAAGACCAATCTCTTACAGCTTTTTCTCCATCTGAACTTAGCACATAATCGTTATACTTAAATTGCTCAATAGCCTTTGCTGTAATTTCTTTTTTCTTTTGTTTGTTATTATCTACTGCCTTTTCTTCGGTTTTAGTTTTACCATCGCAATTAATTACCAACATGAGAAGAATGCTAAGTTTTAATAATTTCATTTTAAAAAAATTGAATTTTAACGCAATGTAAAGTTAAATAAACTGATGACTTGCTAATATTATTTTAAAAATTGATTTTAAAAAGATTGAAATATGAAATTCGCAATAGAAAACAATTTTTGTGATTTTTTATTAAAATCTGAAGTTTAATTCTTAGTATTTTTGAAGATAATAAAATTGATACAATGTCTTCAAAAATATTAATTATAGGTGCTTGTGGCCAAATAGGCACAGAACTTACTACAAAACTTAGGGAAATACACGGCACAGAAAATGTAGTAGCCAGTGATATAAATACTAGAAATTTAGATTTAGTCAACGCTGGACCTTTTGAAATTATTGATGCTAAAAACTTTAACGCCATCAAAGATTGCTGTAAAAACCACCAAATAGATACAGTCTATTTAATGGCGGCTTTATTAAGTGCTACGGGCGAAAAATATCCAATGGAAGCTTGGGATTTAAATATGAATTCTTTATTTCACGTCCTAAATCTTGCAAAGGGAGGCACCATAAAAAAGATATTTTGGCCAAGTAGTATTGCCGTTTTTGGACCAACAACACCAAAACAAAATACCCCACAACATACGGTTTGCGAACCAACAACCGTTTACGGCATTACTAAGCAAGTTGGCGAACGCTGGTGCGAGTATTATCACAAAAAATATGGAGTTGATGTGCGTAGCATAAGGTATCCAGGAATTATTAGTCATAAAGCAATGCCTGGTGGTGGCACAACAGATTATGCCGTTGAAATTTATCATAAAGCTATAAAAGAGGGCGAATATGAATGTTTTCTTTCTGAAAATACAGAGTTGCCGATGATGTTTATGGATGACGCTATAAAAGCTACAACCGATTTAATGCAAGCGGATGCTAAAAAAATCAACATTCGTTCAGCTTATAATCTTTCGGCAATTTCATTTACACCAAAACAAGTATATGAAAGTATTAAAAAACATATTCCAGAATTTACAATATCATACAAACCCGATTTTAGACAAGCCATAGCAGACAGTTGGCCATCATCTATAGACGACAGTATTGCCAGAAAAGAGTGGAATTGGCAACACGATTTTGACCTTGATAAAATGACAGAAGAAATGATAGAGAATTTACAAAAGCAAGTGTGTAGAGTAGACTTTAACCCAAGATAATATCTATTTAAAAAAAAAAACCACAAACGCCCGAAATTACTTTCGGGCGTTTGTGATTTAAATTATATATAATCTGATTATTATGTTTTTAAGTTTTTTCTTCAAGATTTTTATAATTGTCTTTCTCTTTGTTAAATTCAAAAGCAACAAATCGCATGATTCTGAATAATAGACATAACAAAGCAATTACCATAAATAATTTTGAAAAACCTTGATGTGTTATTATTGAACCAAATAATCCAAAAACTAGGACACAAAATATAAGTATGTGATTAAAAAATTTCATTTTATTGCTTTGATGTTTTAGGTAGCTTTAAGCCTAGTAACTTACTTTCTCTAAATTCAACTAAAAAAACATCACCTATATGCTTATTTTTCTTTAATTGATAGACTTTATTTACAGATTCGTCAATGTTATCAAACTGAAGTGGTTTATTATTTATATCGGTAAAAAACAAAAAGTTCCCTTCTGCACCATCAAAGGTTGCTTTTGTACTTTTAATTTCATTTACATTCGCTCTTTTAACTTTAAAATTTGAATTTAGCATTAGTGTTGAAATAATAACTATAGTTGTAATAAGGGTTTTCATAATTATCCGTTATTGTATCTAATCAAAATTAAAATGAATAGAAAGATTAATTATTATATAATTCTTTAAACAACTTACAATATTAAAAGGTGCTTGAAACTAAAAATTAAAATTTTTGGGTGTCTTTATGTATACATTTTTTTAGTCTAATTTTTAAAAATTGTATCTAACCAAAGAAAATATAAAATTGAAGAAAGCCTACAAACAAAGGATTTTATAGAAAACAAAAAAGCCACTACTTTCGTAATGGCTTTGTTTGCTCCTCTTCTTGGGCTCGAACCAAGGACCCTCTGATTAACAGTCAGATGCTCTAACCAACTGAGCTAAAGAGGAAGGTGTTTTTCGCTTTTAGCGAGCGCAAATATAAATTAAATTTTTATTCTCTACCAAAAGAAAATTAAAAAAATCTTCATTTTTTTAATTTGTTATCATTTTAAAAATATCATTACCGTTAGCAAACAATACTAAAGCTATTAAAATAAAGAAGCCTATCATCTGCGCACGCTCTAAAAACTTCTCGCTAGGTGCACGTCCAGATATCATTTCGTATAATAAAAACATAACATGTCCACCATCTAATGCAGGTATTGGCAATAAGTTTAATATGGCTAACATAATTGACAAGAAAGCGGTTAATTTCCAAAATGAATACCAACTCCAAACATCAGGAAATACATCATAAATGGCCTTAAATCCACCAAGCCCTTTATAAGCTCCTGTTTTAGGACTAAAAATAGCTCTTAACTGACTAAAATAATTTGTAATAGTGTTTTTAAATTTCTCTCCGCCAGCCGCAAAGCTTTCACCAAATGTATATTCTCTTCTAAACACTTCGTAATATCCTAATTTTTCAAAGTCTGGATGTACTCTATAAGGCTGAATTCCGAAAGCGCCATCTTCGTTAAGTACAAGCTCTTTATTCAAAATCTTTCCTTCTCTTAAAATTTCAGTATTAACTGTTGTGTTTTTTAATCCATTAAGGGTTTCTTCTAATTGATCAAAATAAACTAATTCCTTTCCGTTTATTGATTTTATTATATCACCTTTTTTAAGCTCTTTTGTTTTATTTGCAGAACTATCAGCAATATTGGCTACCATAAAAGGCACGCGATATTCAAACAAATCTTTATTTCCGCTTGACGACAACTGTCCAAGAAAATCTTCTGGTAAATCAAAAGTTTTGATTTCACCATTTCTATCAATAGTAATCGTTTCAGCTTCAATTAAAAATTGTCCGATATCTGAATCATTGACAATAGCATTATCATTAATTTTTAAAACCTTATCACCAGTCTGTAATCCTGCTTCATTTAAAATAGGATGTTCAATCCAATAGCCATCTTTAAGACTATCTACCTTTACGTCAGCATCACCGTAACCAAATGAGATGAAAAAATAAATTACATACGCCAAAATAAAATTCACTGTAACACCACCAAGCATAATAATAAGTCGTTGCCATGCTGGCTTAGAACGAAACTCCCAAGGTTTTGGTGGTAATGCCATTTGCTCCTTATCCATACTTTCATCAATCATTCCGGCAATTTTTACGTAACCACCAAGAGGCAACCAACCTATGCCATAAACGGTTTCGCCGATTTTCTTTTTAAAAAGAGAAAATTTTACATCAAAAAAGAGATAGAACTTTTCGACCTTGGTTTTAAATAATTTTGCTGGTATAAAATGTCCAAGCTCGTGCAAGACAATAAGCAAGGATAAACTGAGTAAAAATTGAGATACTTTTATGACAAATTCCATGTGGTTTTTTTCAAAATTTCGATTGACAAAAGTAATCTTTTAAAGAGATATAGAAAACTATCGTCTTTCTATTCAACATTATTTTAACAACAACCCAATTTTAACGCTTTTTACAACTATTTTCTTTACAAAGAGATAGGGCAATTGTATCTTTGCAAAACCAAAATGTATAGACCTTATGTCGTTAATTTCATTTTTTAAAGAGTATAGAAAATTTGCTTTTTTCTTTACAATATTGTGCCTAATCATCATCACGATTATTTACAATGTTTACAATCAAAAAAAACCTTTACCAATTTGGAATCCCGAAAGTGTGAATGCCGAAATGGTAGATGAAAGCATTAGACATGTTGCCAAATACCATACTATTGCAGATTTTAGTTTAACCAACCAAA
Source organism: Winogradskyella litorisediminis (assembly GCF_042675765.1). Taxonomy (NCBI): domain Bacteria; kingdom Pseudomonadati; phylum Bacteroidota; class Flavobacteriia; order Flavobacteriales; family Flavobacteriaceae; genus Winogradskyella; species Winogradskyella litorisediminis. The sequence continues at coordinate 451,406 of NZ_JBHTJL010000009.1, forward strand.
ACGGAAAAACCATTACGCAAGACGATTACAAGGATAAAATTTACGTTGCTGATTTCTTTTTTACGACATGCCAAACTATTTGCCCAATAATGACGGATCACATGTATCAAATACAAAAAGAAATTGCTAGAGACAACGAGGTCATGTTACTTTCGCATTCTGTAACTCCTGTAAAAGATAGTGTTCCTGTATTAAAGGCTTACGCCGAAGAAAAAGGTGTGCTGGATAATAAATGGAATTTAGTTACAGGCGATAAAAAACAAATCTACAACTTAGCCCGAAAAAGCTACTTAGCAGTAAAAACCGATGGCAATGGCGATATTTATGATATGATTCATACAGAAAATTTTATGCTTATCGACAAAAAAAGACGAATTAGAGGCTATTACGATGGTACACAACCCGAAGAAATCGAAAGACTTCTTAAAGATATCGAAACCTTAAAATATTTTGGAGGTTCATAAAATTGTGTAAAGTCTTTATCTAACACTAATTTTTCTTTTATTTTTGCTTCTTTAAAATTAGTCTAAATAAAGGGAGTGCAAATTTTGGCAGTGTAGTGCAAAGAAATTTGTCGATTACAATTATTCCAATGGAAATTGGAAACTTTAAAAATTAAAATAAAAACTATTGACTCTAGCTGAACTTAAACGCGGACAAAACGCTATAATAAAGGATGTTTCATCAAAAGACATTCCGTTAAAACTATTAGAAATGGGTTGTTTACCAGGAAATACTGTGACATTACTTCAACTTGCACCTTTTGCAGACCCAATGTATCTCAATATTAACGGAACACATTTAGCAATAAGAAAAGAAACAGCAAGTCATATCCTAATTGAAACTACATCACATGAGTAAACAAATAAATGTAGCTTTAATAGGAAATCCGAATACTGGCAAAACTTCAGTTTTTAACGCACTTACAGGCTTAAATCAAAAAGTTGGAAATTATCCTGGCATTACCGTAGAAAAAAAAGAAGGTATCTGCAAACTACCTCGTGGCGTTAAAGCACACGTCATCGATTTACCAGGTACATACAGCCTTAACGCTTCGTCTTTAGATGAAAGTGTTGTTATAGAACTATTGCTTAATAAAAACGATAAAGACTATCCAGATGTTGCTGTTGTAATAACAGATGTTGAAAACTTAAAGCGAAATCTTCTTATTTACACTCAAATTAAAGACCTCGAAATTCCAACAATCTTGGTCATTAATATGGCAGACCGAATGGCTTACAAAGGCATTTCGTTAGATATTGAACACCTTGAAGAACAACTCAAAACTAAAATTGCCGTTGTTAGCACACGTAAAAATCAAGGTGTCGATAACTTAAAAGATTTAATAGCAAACTATAAAACTATATCAAACGAGCCATGTTTGCAAACAAGTACTATAGATACAGATTATTTTGAAGGGTTAAGAAGAGCTTTCCCTAAACAATCTCTTTATAAATTATGGCTCGTAATTACACAAGATGTTAACTTTGGAAAAATTGATAGAAACACCATAAAAGATGCTTCTGCGTTTAAAACAAAATCGACTGTAGACCTTAAAAAACTTCAACAAAAAGAAACTATAAAACGTTATCAGTTTATTAATAATGTTCTTGAAAAAGGAAAAACGATTGACTTAGCAACCGCTAAAGATTTGCGTATAAAATTAGACCGAATTTTAACGCATAAAGTTTACGGTTACTTAATTTTCTTTGCCATTTTATTAGTTATTTTTCAAGCCATTTACGATTGGTCTAGTGTACCAATGGACTTCATAGATGGTGCGTTTGCCTCATTAAGTGAATGGGTTAAAACAACACTTCCAGAAGGTGCATTTACCAATTTATTAGCCGAAGGTATTATTGCAGGATTAGGCGGAATCGTCATTTTTATACCTCAAATTGCATTTCTATTTTTATTTATTTCCGTTCTCGAAGAAAGCGGCTATATGAGTCGTGTTGTATTTTTAATGGACCGCATCATGAGGCGTTTTGGACTTAGCGGAAAAAGTGTTGTGCCTTTAATTTCAGGAACAGCTTGTGCCATACCAGCCATTATGGCAACCCGAAATATTGAAAGTTGGAAAGAACGTCTTATAACTATTCTTGTAACCCCTTTTACAACATGCTCCGCTAGATTACCAGTATATTTAATAATCATTTCATTAGTAATTCCCGAAGGTCGATTTCTAGGTTTAAGCTATCAAGCTTTAACTTTAATGCTATTATATCTTTTAGGATTTGGAGCAGCAGTTGGTTCAGCATATTTGCTAAATAAATTTATGAAGATAAAGTCGAAATCGTTCTTCGTTGTAGAAATGCCAAACTACAAATTACCATTACTTAAAAATGTGGGATTAACGGTTTTAGAAAAAACAAAATCTTTCATATTTGGTGCCGGGAAAATCATTCTCGCCATTTCTATCGTGCTTTGGTTTTTGGCATCTTATGGCCCAGGAGAACAGTTTAATAATGCCGAGAAAATTGTTAAAGAGCAATATGCTGAAGCAAATTTATCGGTGGACGAATTAGAACAAAAAATAGCCTCTCATAAATTAGAACATTCGTTTATAGGTATTGCTGGCCACGCAATTGAGCCTGCTATTAGACCATTAGGTTACGATTGGAAAATTGGTATTGCCATCGTAAGTTCTTTCGCAGCACGAGAAGTATTTGTAGGTACATTAGCAACAATTTATAGTGTTGGGAGTGACGAGGAAGTGACCATAAAAAACCGTATGGCAGCTGAAGTAAATCCAATACTTGGCGGACCATTATTTAATTTAGCTTCAGGTATTTCGCTTTTACTTTTTTATGCTTTTGCTATGCAGTGTATGAGTACATTAGCTATTGTAAAAAAAGAAACCAATAGCTGGAAATGGCCTATATTACAACTTACAGTAATGAGTGCATTTGCATATATTGTGGCACTAATAGCATATCAATTATTAAAGTAAGGAACATATAATTTTTACTACTAAAATAATATGAACGACATACTTCAAAACATATTAGTCTTTATAACCTTAGGGTTTGCTTTGCTGTTTTTAGTCCGAAAATTTATTTTGAAACCTAAAAAGAAAATAGCAAAAGCTTGTGGAAATGAAAGTTGTGGATGTCATTAAACTCCAAACGCTTCAAAAATAATTAAAATGAATTCCTTTCCTTTTAGGAAATTTGGGTTCAATCCAAAATAAAGAATTGGATTCGGAAAGATTATTTAGGAAAATCTATTGTAAAATTTCCTCAAAAACCAACTTCAATCTATAATCACTTTTTAAAATACTATTATCTAAAACTGGGTATGGAGTCAATTCAACTCCAGTGATTTTTATTAAATCTGAATTATAGATATTTCCTTGACTATTAGGTAAATAAACCGTTGGTGTAAATCTTAAAATTTGTTTACTTAGTATTTTCCCTGATTTATAAACTTCAAAAGCTACTTTAGCTTCTCCCGCAACAATACACATAACAGCTTTAGGGCATCTATTATCAGATAAAACATCCACAAATTTAATTTCATAATCATCAAATTCAAAACTATCATTTATTGATAATTCGTGAAATTCTATAATCTTTTCAGGCTGCTGGCTGTTTCCTGTAATTCCATGAAGCAAGAAAATAATAAGTATGATTTTTTTCATATCCTTTTAAAGACTTCAAATTAGTTTAATTGTGACAAATAAATACAAAGACTATGCTAAGTTTAATTTTTTAGTTAATTTTGAAAAATATTTAAGTAAGCTTAAATATTAATTAAAGTATTTAAAAATGTCTGTAGCCATAGAAAACTTTGTAAAAGCCATTTACAATAACGAAAAACAAGATATTACCAATACTAAACCTGGTAATATTGCTTCAAAATTAGGTATATCTAACGCTGCTGCTACAGATATGGCAAAAAAATTAGATGGCAAAGGCTTACTTAATTACGAAAAATACAAAGCACTTCGTCTTACAAAAAATGGTGAAAAGATGGCATTGAATGTCATAAGAAAGCACCGTTTGTGGGAAGCTTTTTTACATAAAACGTTTGACATGTCTTTGCACGAAATCCATCGCGAAGCTGAATTGTTGGAACATGAAACTTCAGATTTTCTTGCTGAAAAAATTAGTGAATACTTAGGTCATCCAAAATTTGACCCACATGGTGATCCAATTCCAAATGCTAAAGGAGAAATCACCAATAACGACACTTCAATTCCGCTTTCTCTAGCAAAAGAAAATACAGAATATAAAGTTTCTAGATTAATAAGTACAGACAAAGAATTCTTTGAATTTTGCGCACTTAACGGAATTAAATACGGTAATACACTTACAGTAAAAAAACAATTTCAAAGCTCTAAAATGACACAAATCAAAATTTATACTAACACCATAGTCCTTAACGAGGATTTTACTCAAATCATATACGTAAATGAAATTAACTAAACACATAGTACAAGGACTTATAGTTCTATTCACCATTCAATCTTTTTCCCAAGAACAAGAAGACAGATTCAGTAATCCTTTAGTTACTGACAGACCAGATGCGACTGAAGCGTCATCAACGGTAGGTAAAGGCGTACTACAATTTGAAACTGGTGGACTTTACGAATCTTTTGAGCAAAATAATGTCAAAAATGAAACATACACTTACAATACGATGCTTATACGTTACGGACTTTTAGATAATCTTGAGCTTCGAGTTGGCTGGGATTTTGTTGAAGGTATTACCTCCGTAAATGGCAATAAATTAGATAATGTTACAAGTGGGCTTTCTCCATTATTATTAGGTCTTAAATTAGATATCGCTGAAGAAAATGGCGCTATGCCCGAAATTGCTCTGATCGGACATGTATTTCCTGTTTTTAGTGCTGGCGCAGACTACAGACCCGAAACTACAGGCGTTGATTTTAGATTATCCTTATCACATACGTTAAACGAAAAATCGAGTCTTGGCTATAACATCGGTGCGCAATGGGGTGACGATTCGCCAGAAGCTTCCGCCATCTACACTTTAGCTTACGGCTATAGTTTATCAGATAAATGGGGAATGTATGCCGAAGTTTACGGCGACTTCCCCGAAGATAGCAAGGCAAACCATTATTGGGATGCTGGTTTTACCTATTTAGCAAACAATGATTTACAGTTTGATGTATATGTTGGCACAAGTATTACAGAAGGTCAGGATATATTATTAGGATTAGGATTAAGTTACCGCATAAGACCAAAGCAATAAACAATGAAAAAATTAATATATATTTTAGCTATAGCTCTCGTTTTTGGATGCAAAAACGATACCCAAACCAATGGGAAATTAAAAGTTGTGACAACAACTACAATGATTACCGATTTGGTAAAAAATATTGGTGGCGATTTTATAGAAGTTGAAGGATTAATGGGAAGCGGTGTTGACCCGCATTTATATAAAGCCAGTGAAGGTGATGTTACTAAATTAGTTAATGCAAATATCATTTTTTACAACGGTTTACATCTCGAAGGAAAGCTTGTTGAAGTGTTCGAAAAGATGGAGCGCAGCAATAAAACTCAAGTAGCCTTAGGCGAAAATCTAGACAAATCTCAATTAATTGGTTCCGATTATTTTGCCTCTAATTACGATCCACATGTTTGGTTTAATATTGAATTCTTTAAGCAATTTGCAAAACAAGTCACTAAAACATTGTCTGAAAAAGACCCAAAAAACGCAGTGAATTATATTGAAAACGAAAAGAACTATTTAGCCAAATTATCGGCTTTAGAATCTGAAGTTTCATCAATTATAAATACACTTCCAAAAGAAAAACGCATCTTGGTAACAGCACATGATGCCTTCAATTATTTTGGGAAAAATTACAATTTCGAAGTGGTTGGCTTACAGGGTTTATCCACAGCAACAGAAGCTGGTGTAAAAGATGTAAGAAAGTTAGCAGAATTCATAATAGAAAATAAAATCAAAGCTATTTTTATTGAAAGTTCTGTGCCAAAACGAACGATTGAAGCTTTAGTGGCAGCTGTAAAAGCAAAAGACCACGACGTTGAAATTGGAGGTACACTTTACAGCGATGCTTTAGGAAATGCTGGAACTTTAGAAGGCACTTACATTGGCATGTTTAAATACAACGTAAATACGATTGTTAATGCATTGAAATAATGGAACAAAAAATAGCTGTAAAAATAGACGACCTTACTGTAGCTTATAACTACAAACCTGTATTATGGGATATCGATTTAGAAATCCCTGAAGGCGTACTTATGGCTATAGTTGGCCCTAATGGCGCAGGAAAGTCCACATTAATTAAATCCATTCTAGGTATTTTAAAACCCATTGCAGGTAGTGTAAGTATCTACGACAAACCATACGAAAAGCAACGTCAACTTGTAGCCTATGTGCCTCAAAAAGGAAGTGTAGATTGGGATTTTCCAACCACAGCACTGGATGTTGTGATGATGGGTACTTACGGGAGCTTAGGCTGGATAAGACGACCAGGGCAAAAACAGAAAAAGGCGGCACTTGAAGCTTTAGAAAAAGTAGGTATGTTATCTTTTAAAGGCCGACAAATCAGCCAGCTTTCTGGTGGACAACAACAGCGTATATTTTTAGCACGTGCTTTAGTTCAAAATGCATCGATTTATTTTATGGATGAACCGTTTCAAGGTGTCGATGCCACAACGGAAATCGCCATAATAAACATTCTAAAAGAATTACGAAAAGCAGGAAAAACAGTAATTGTCGTTCATCATGATTTACAGACCGTACCCGAATATTTCGATTGGGTAACGTTTTTAAACGTAAAGAAAATCGCCACTGGACCAGTTAAGGATATTTTTAATGATGATAATTTAACCAAAACCTACGGTATTAATTATAAAGTGAGTATCCAAGAATAATGGATATACTAGAATACATAAAACTCGTTTTCACCGACTACACTTTGAGAACAATTACGCTCGGAACAGCCATTCTCGGTGCTGTAACTGGAATGCTTGGTAGCTTTGCCGTACTTAGAAAACAAAGTTTATTAGGTGACGCTATTTCTCACGCAGCGTTACCGGGAATTGCAATTGCGTTTTTAATCACTGGAGCAAAAGACACCAATACGTTACTGTTGGGTGCCTTAGTAAGTGGTTTAATTGGCACATTCTGGATACGTGGTATAATCAAAAAAACACATTTAAAATCTGATACTGCTTTAGGGTTAATTCTCTCGTTGTTTTTTGGGTTTGGAATGTTGTTACTCACATTCATTCAAAAGCAACCCAATGCCAATCAAGCAGGATTAGACAAATATTTATTTGGGCAAGCGGCCACTTTGGTAGAAAGTGATGTTTGGCTCATGACCATGGTTACTGGACTTTGTGTTATTGTTTTATTATTATTCTGGAAAGAATTCAAAATTCTATTATTTGATGCAGATTACACAAAAACACTTGGTTTTAATACCAAAACCATCGATATATTAATTACCAGTTTTATTGTTTTAGCTATTGTTTTAGGATTGCAAACTGTTGGTGTTGTGTTGATGAGTGCCATGCTTTTAGCACCTGCTGCTGCAGCTCGACAATGGACAAATAGCTTGGCAAAAATGGTGTTTCTGGCTGCCATTTTTGGTGCGTTTTCTGGTGTATTTGGAACGGCAGTTAGTGCGAGTCAGAATAATCTATCAACCGGACCTGTTATTGTTTTGGTTGCCGCCGTATTTGTTATTATATCTTTTGTCTTTTCACCAAGTCGTGGGCTACTATTTAAACAAATTCGATTTATAAAAAACAGACGTGATTTAGAATTGAATAAAACCTTAGCTTTTATGCATCAAATTGCGGAAACCCATGAAGATATTTCGCATCCACATGCTATAAAAATACTGAATAATTTTAGAGGTTATACCAAAAGTACTTTGCAAAAATTAGTAGATAAAGACTTTGTAGAATTGCACGGAAATATGTGGAGCTTAACCGAAAAAGGTTTTAATACAGCTTCAAATTTATATAACCAGCAAACAAACGACGATGAATAGCGCTCAACTCGAAATACAACTCATTGCAAGCTTAGTGGCCATTGCATGTGCTATTCCAGGAACGTTTTTAGTTCTCCGAAAAATGGCCATGATTAGTGATGCTATAAGTCATTCCATCTTGCCAGGAATAGTAATAGGTTTTTTTATAACGCACGATTTAAATTCGCCTTTACTGATTGTTTTGGCTGCGCTCTCAGGAATATTAACTGTAGTTTTAGTAGAATATATTCAGAAAACAGGGTTGGTAAAAGAAGATACGGCGATTGGTCTCGTTTTTCCTGCGTTGTTTAGTGTCGGCGTTATTATGATTGCCAAAAACGCCAACGATGTCCATCTTGATGTTGATGCCGTTTTGCTGGGCGAATTGGCATTTGCTCCATTCGACAGACTGATTATCAATGGCATGGACGTTGGACCAAAATCTTTATGGATTATCGGTGTAATCTTACTCATTACTTTAATACTTTTATTTGCGTTTTTTAAGGAATTAAAAGTCAGCACGTTTGATAAAGGCTTAGCAACATCTTTAGGTTTTTCTCCAGCGATTATTCATTATGGATTAATGTCAGTTTCATCGGTAACAACGGTTGGCGCGTTTGATGCTGTAGGTGCTATTTTAGTTGTAGCCTTGATGATTGCGCCTGCCGCAGCTGCCTATTTATTGACAACAGATTTAAAGAAAATGCTTATGCTCTCAGTTTGTTTTGGTGTATTTAGTGCCATTTTGGGTTATTGGGTTGCGCATTGGTTAGATGCTTCCATCGCTGGTTCTATAACCACAACTTTAGGCTTGTTATTTTTAATGGTCTATTTATTTGCACCAAGCAAAGGTATAATTGCCGTGATGTATCGCGAAAAACAACAACGTGCAGAAGTGTCTTTAATAACATTTTTACTGCACCTTCAAAATCATAATGAAGTTGAAGAACGCCATGTGAATCACCTTCGAGAACATATCAATTGGCAAAAAGTAAGAGCAACAAAAGTATTAGAACTAGCCCAAAAAAATAACATGATTCATATTGAAAATGATGTCGTGTCCCTCACGGAAAAAGGTGAAACCTTTACGTCTAAAGCTATCGACTATATTATCACTAATAAAGATGCACAAATTGAAGATATGAAGGATGACTTCTTTTTGTTCCGAGGATAACGGGTTTACTTAAACCCGCGCTCTTTCTGTATATGCTCGTAAGCTTCTTGCACTTGCCTAAACTTTTCTTCGGCGCCTTCACGGTGTTCTTCTCCCAAATGACTTAAACGGTCTGGATGGTATTTTTTTGCCATCTTACGGTAGGCACGCTTTACCTCATCGTCAGAAACTGTTTTTTCAATTTCTAAAATCTTATAAGCATTATTAGTGCTATTATAAAACATGGCTTTTATGCTTTCATAATCACGACTACTAATTCCCAAATAACCTGCAATGGTGTAAATCTGTTTAATTTCGTCTTGAGTCACTAATCCATCTGCTTTTGCAATACCAAATAAAAAATGAAGCAATTGTAAACGTGATGCGTGGTCCATCATCTGCTTTATTTGCATACAGACTTGACGTGTAGAAATATTTTGCTTGGTTATACCTTTAAACAAACGAAACGCCATATTTGCACGTTCTTTACCATACATATTGGTAAACTGCTGACGCACAAAATCGAGCTCACGCTGGTCTTGTTTACCGTCCGCTTTTATAACGACTGAAGCTAAAATTAAAAGACTCACTTCAAAATCTCCAGAACGCGTTTGTGGTCGTTGCGTACGTTGTCTTTGGTATGTGGTTCGCTGATGCGGGTTGCGACGCCATTTTTTGCCAGCTTGACGCTCGCCTAAAAGTGGAGACGAATCTGTTGCGTTATCAACAATACTTCCTAGTGCTATGCCAATTATTGCGCCTATTGGTCCGCCAAAAGACCAGCCTATTGCTGCACCTATCCATTTTACAAAACTCATTCGTGTATTCTTATTTTTTTTAAAGGTTAAAGATACTATTGTTAGTTGAAATTTATAGGCTTTTGTTACACTGATGAGCTTAAGTAAATTTGCCTGCGTTAAGGATGGAGCTATTGTTGGAGCTCCTCAAAGAGAGCGACTAGCGAGAGCCTGGTTCTCCTAAGCTTTGTCAACTTTGATAAAATAGCTCAGCTACAAAAGCTTAAAGCTTAGGAGAAAACGCCCAATAAAGAATAGCCTAAATCTATAGTTTCATACAAACTGACTACTGATATCGTATATTATTTGGTGGTATTTTGCTTATCTTTGTATTTTAAAATTGATTCTAAAAAAGAAAAAATATGTATCCACCAGAATTAGTAAAACCAATGCGTGAGGATTTAACCAACGTCGGTTTTGAAGAATTACATACTACAGAAGCTGTTGATAATGCTATAAAAAAAGAAGGTACGACACTTGTGGTTGTAAATTCGGTTTGTGGTTGTGCCGCAGCAAACGCCAGACCAGGCGCACGTATGAGTCTAGAAAACTCAAAACGCCCAACAAATTTAGTAACTGTTTTTGCAGGTGTAGATAGAGAAGCGACGCAGCAAGCAAGAGCGCATATGGTTCCGTTTCCGCCAAGCTCGCCAAGTATGGCATTATTTAAAGATGGCGAATTGGTGCACATGCTAGAGCGTCACCATATTGAAGGTCGTCCTGCAGAGTTAATTGCAGAAAATCTCAAAGACGCTTACAACGAACATTGTTAGAAAAGCAGGAAGTCTGGAGCAAAATGATTAAGTGCTTTTGACTTTTGAAATACGTTTACTGTCATTTTGAGTAGTATTGAAACTTTTAAAGATTGTTTTTAACTACGCTCAAAATGACAGTTTTTTTTTGCCTACTTTTTATATTTTTACGGCATGATGAAACTACTCGCATATCCAATTACAATTATCTACTTTTTCTTTTTTGCGTTATCATTAATTGTGTTTCACCCAATTCAGTGGATTTGTTTTAATATGTTTGGTTATAAAGCACATAAAAAAAGTGTGGACGTGCTTCAATTTTTTTTAATGCGCTGTCTTAATATTTTAGGTACGCGTTTTACGTTTAATAATCCGCATAACATCCCAACAGATAGACCGCTAATTATTGTTGCTAACCATCAAAGTACTTATGATATTCCTCCAATAATTTGGTACATGCGCAAACACCATGTAAAATTTGTTAGCAAAAAAGAATTAGGCAAAGGCATACCAAGCGTATCCTATAATTTACGTCATGGTGGTTCTGTTTTAATTGATAGAAGAAAACCCGTAGAATCTCTTGCCGCAATAAAAACTTTTGCCCATCGTATTGCAAAACATAATTGGGCCGCTGTTATATTTCCTGAGGGCACGCGTAGCCGAACAGGTGCGCCAAAACCTTTTAAAACAAAAGGGTTAAAAACCATGTTTGAAAATACGCCAAATGCATTAATTGCTCCAATTACTATAAACAACTCTTGGAAAACTTTGCGTTATGGAAAATTTCCGATGGGTATAGGTGCACACATAAAATTTAAGGTACATGAGCCTTTAGATTTAAATGATTTTAAAAATCATGACGATTTAATTCAACAACTTGAAACCACCATCACAACCGCAATTATAAAATGATAAATGCATTAATAGAAGCAACAATTACATTTGTAAAAAGCGAGTTAGCAAATGCTGAAGGTGGTCATGATTGGTTTCATATTGAGCGCGTGTATAAAAACACTTTGAATATTGCTAAACATGAAGATGTTGATATAGAAGTTGTATCACTCGCTGCTCTACTTCATGATATTGCAGACCCAAAATTTCATGATGGCGACGAAACTGTTGGCCCAAAAATAGCACGAAAATTTTTGTTTGAACAAAATGTAGATAGTAAGGTCATAGAACATGTTGTTGCAATTATAGAAAACATGTCTTTTAAAAATACATTTGAAGAAGGTGAAAAATTTACATCTAAAGAATTAGAAGTTGTCCAAGATGCCGACCGTTTAGATGCTATTGGTGCCATTGGAATTGCACGTTGTTTTAATTATGGTGGCTTTAAAAATAGAGCGCTTTACAATCCTGAAATTGCTCCAAACTTGAATATGACTAAAGAGGAATATAAAAATTCTTCGGCACCAACCATCAATCATTTTTATGAAAAACTATTGCTTTTAAAAGATAAAATGAATACCAAAACTGGCCAAAAAATAGCTGCTGAACGTCATAGTTACATGGAAAAATTTCTAAAGCAATTTTATGCCGAATGGAATGGCAAATTGTAATATTATTTTATTTCTATTAGACTGGCTTCAGCATTGTTTCTTATAATCAAAAGATGAGGTTTTCCTTTAATCATAATCTCTTTTATATGCTGAACATTACCTTCAATTTTTAAACCACTCTTTGTTGGTTTTACAGCTTCAAAATTAGCATTACCCTTATTGATTAACGTTGCTCCTATTGAAGCGTCATATCTACCATATTCAGCATCTGTTCCGTAGAAATTTCCACCTGTAATAATATCTAAACGTTCGTCGCCATTTAGATCTCTAACAACAGCGTCATTAAGTACGGAAATCTGTGTTTCGTTTGGCAAATCTTGAGACGTAAAACTTTTTCCTCCATTATTTATAAATAGTGTGTGCCGTAAATGATTTGCCTTTAAAACTTTAGCATTATTTAATTCATTAGGTTGAAAAACATCAGTAATTTTTGCATTGGCATATGGTGCATATCGTGTAAAACGCTTTTTTAAAAAGGGCATTTGGTCTAAAATTCTGTCTCGATTATGAAGCGGATAACTAACGCCTTCGTTATATGTAGTTATTACAGGGTCGATACTTCCGTTACCATCAAAATCTTTATAGTACAACTCAACTGGTTGACTTTCTGTAGCCTTAAATATTGTATTAATTCCAAGATTTCCTCCAATAATATCTTTAAAACCATCGTTATTTACATCTGCAATAGTGATTGAATTCCACCAACCTGTTTTGGTCTCTAAACCATATGTCGAGGTAACATTTTTATACTTATTATTTTCCCATTTAAAAACTGATACTGGCATCCATTCACCAGCTACAATTAACTCATTTGTTCCATCATTATCTAAGTCTGCAAACTCGGCATCAGTTATCATTCCAATATCTAAAACTTCCTGAGCCCATTGCGTACTTACATCTTTAAAACTTCCATTTTCATTTTTTAATAAAATACTTTTTGGAGCTAAAGGATACTGACCAGGAACACTTCTAGAGCCAACAAAAATATCTTTTTGTCCATCTCCATCTATATCGTGAATTTTTACTACAGAACCGCTCTCGTAAATATTTGGTAACACATTTCTAATTCTACTAAAATCACCTTTGCCGTTGCCAAAGTACAATCGATCTAGATAGTTTTGTGTATTTGCTTTACTTTCATTTCCGCCAGAAACAACGTACAAATCTAAGTGACTATCTCCATTAGCATCAAAGAAAATAGCATCTGTATCTTCATGAGTTTTGTCGACTTCAAAAGCTAAAATTTCCTTTTCTATAAAAATTCCGCTTTCGGTCTGTAATAATAATTTACCCTTGTAATCTTTAGCACCTCCAAGATATACATCTTCTAATCCATCTCCATTTACGTCTGCAATAGCAACTGCCGGACCTTCTTCGCTTAATTTATGATGCAATAATGGTTCTCTTTTAAAATCTGTAAAATCATTTTCTTTATGAGTAAAATTATTGCTCAATAGTTTTGTGTTGTCTATAAAATATAAGGACTCATTTTCTTCAGCCTTGAAAGTAGAAGTAGGCTTATAATCAATAGTAATTTTTTGATTTAATTTTGGAACTTCAACAACCTGTATTTTTTGGTTTGGCCAAATAATGGTTAAATTTTTAGCTGTTTCTCCTTTAGGAATTCCAAAATGAAGTCTGTGTTGAGAAGAAGATAAAAAGCCGCGCGTTGGACTATAATTTTCAGTTAAAATTGTACCGTTAGACAACTCTAATTTGGCTATTGTACCTATTGGATTTATAGCACTATTGTGACTAAAATTTACTGAAATAAAATTATTGTTGAGTTGTAACTTGCCATTATTCTTCATGATAAATGGTACGTCATTGATATTACTTACAACGACATCGAGATAACCGTCATTATTTAAATCGGCATAAGCAGAACCGTTAGAAAAAGCAGGTTTTCCACTGTTCCAAATTTTAGAAACATCTTTAAAACTATTTTCTCCTTCATTTTTATATAAAACTGAAGGAACCGCAACACTCGGTATTTCTTCAATCCATTGTTTTAGTGTAATTTGTTTAGTATTGAGCTTCTTTTGAAGTTCATCCATTTTATATCTCGAATAGTCGTTATCAGTAACGTCTCTTAAGTAGCCATTTGTAATATGTATGTCCTTAAGTCCATCATTATCAAAATCGGCTAAAAGCACACTCCAACTCCATTCGGTTTGTGCTAAGTTGTCTTTAAATGCAATATTAGAAAACGTATTTGTTCCTGTATTTATTTGTAATGCATTTGCTGTAAACTGTGCTCCAAAACCATACTTTACCATTTTTTCGTACTTATTATAATTTTGTGGCATCATCATCATTTTACGCCTATCGTTTTTTTGTGGTGACATATCTAAAGTCATAATATCAATATTACCATCATTATTTACATCGGCATAATCTGAGCCCATTGAGGAAAAAGAGGTGTTACTAAAATAATTGTACAACTCATCCTTAAACGTATTGTTACCCTGATTTATAAATAACCTATCTGGCATGGCATAATCATTACATACATATATATCTGGCTTAAAATCGTTATTAAAATCTCCTATGACTGCACTCAGTCCAAATGCATCTCCTAAAACACCAGCAGATTTGGATTTATCTATATACTTCCCGTTTTCGTTAACGTAAAAGCGGTCTGTTCTACCTGTATAATCATCTAATTGAGCTACGACTAATTCTCCTTTGTCGTTTTTAGAAACTTTTATTTGATTGGCTTCAAGCATATTATCTGAATGATTTAAAACATACACATCTAAATCATTATCACCATCAGAATCAAAAAAATAAGCTTGTACGGAATATCCTGAATCGTCTAAACCGTATTCTTCAGATTTTTCGGTAAATGTTAAATCTCCATTGTTAATATATAGTCTGTTTTTTCTGAGAACATCATTGTTTACTGCAGATTTACAAACGTAGATATCTAAAAACCCATCGTTATTTACATCGGCCATAGTGACACCTGTTTTATACCCTTTTCCACGTCCGACTTTAGCAGATTCTGTAATATCTTTAAACTTAAAATTACCCTGATTTAAATAAAGTTTATCACTTATTGTATTACCTGTAAAATACAAATCCTCTAAACCATCGTTATTAATATCTCCAATGGCAACTCCACCACCATTATACAAGTAAGCGTATAGTATAAAGTTGAAAGACTCCGTTTCTTCAACAATATTTTTAAAATTTATATTTGTTTGTGAAGGCTCTAGATATGAAAATAACTGAGGACCTTCATATTTAGGTGTTTCTGTTACTGATTTTTGAGATTTTGTAGTTTGGGTTATGGATTCATCTTTGCATGAAAAACATATGAAATAAAAAGCGATAACACTAAAATATTTTATAAACCTCATCTAAATATTATTGTAATTTTTTTAAAATTAAATTGGCGATTTCGCGACCTTGCCTTGCGCCTTCTTCAACACCTTGTTTATAATGTATACCACCATAAAATCGGCTTAAATTTACTTGGTTTGCTGCCTCTCTAAATGATTTAAAACTTCTATCTTCTAAACCAAAACGTAACTGCGTGTTATCAGTAAATGCATAATTATCTCCATAAATTGAAGATAATATCTCTGCTGCAGAAGCCGATGTTGCACTATGTCCGCTTGTATATTCTGGAAACGGTGGCGTTTGCAAAACAGGACTCCAATCAGTATCAATATTTTCTTGAATATAAGTAACTGGCCTTACTAAATCCGTTTTATATTTAACATGCCATGCCGCAATAATTGCATCAAACATAGCCATTGAAGTAAGCGTATAAGCTTTTGTCGTAGTAAAATAATCTGATTTTTCTTTGGTTGATACTTGATTAACAATATTAAGCCAATGACCTGGTGGCGTAAATTTGTGGATGGTTGTTACCATATGTCCTTTATGAACTGTCATGATTGGATTACAATCCCAAAACCAAGCGGTTTTCTCTGTAGCTTCGGTTTTATTTTTTACAGCATTATAGACCTCTATTACCATATTATAAAATTCAGAATTTTTTTCTGTACTATATTCTGGTAAAGGTTTATATCTAAATACATTGGCGCTATCTATAGCCATTGTTCTAATTTTATCCCAATGTGGTTCTAATCCTGTAGCATAATCTGGAGGTGTTTCGCGCCAATTTTCGGGTTTTTTTGTACTTGTAAAACGAGATAATGTTCTTGTATGATTGTAATTATCTTTATCAATCCATAATCCTATATGATTTGAAATACTTAAAGCATAGTCTTCTGAGTTTTTAATAATTGCCTCCGAAAGCCCTAAACGCAAAGATTTAGTTTTTAAACTGTCGGTTAAATCATCAAAAAAATGTTCGGAATAAATAAGTTTTTTTCCAACGTTTGAAAACGCTAACAGCGAAGCTAATTCTGGATTTACGTCTTTAGATTTTGGAAATTTTAAATCAGCTAAACCATTAATTTTTGAGGTAATCTCTACTAAGCTGTCTTTTCTTAAGCTTTGTAATGTAATATAGTGTGCTAAATGTGAGTAAGCATATATTCGGCTAGCAACTGGTGGTGTAAAGGCATCTTCCATTACTGCCTCTAACAAAACTGTATTAGCGTTATTTACATCTGAAGCTTGAAAAATTTGAATATTGGCATCGGTTTCTTTTTCACAAGAGACCAAAAGAAAGAGAATAAATAAGGGTAAAAATCTAAATGTCATGCGTATAAATTCTAAAATAAATATAACCAATAAATCATAATAAACCAGAAGATTATTTTAACCCTATATTTAGTGCTTTTTAAATAAAAAATGCTGTTACTTTTCTTACTAAGCAATAAAATTATAAATTGCCTTTCAATAATATTACCATGCAGCATCAATCTTTAAATATCTTAAAGTTTCTTTTTTCAACATTAAGTATACTATCAGTATTTTTTCTTTCGTATTCTCAAACTGTACTCTTCTCAGATATTTTAGTAAGTGACGTTGGTACTTCTAATAATATTGGCTCTGCAAATACTAGTCGAAACATTGCTGTTGACAATATTGGTAATATTTATATTGCTTTTGCCGGAAGCGAAGGAATTAGAGTGTCAAAAAGTGAAGATAGAGGTGCTAGTTTTCTACCGAGTGTACAAATTAGTAGTTTATCGACATTTGTTGAACCTGAAATTGCCATCAATTCAAATGGAGACATTTTTGTGGCTTGGATAGAAAACAGTGCTGTAACCTTAAGTATTAGTACCGATAGTGGTGTGTCTTTTTCAACACCAAATGCAGTAAGTGCAACTAATGTATTTTCAATAAGCTGCCATATGACAACTTTTGATAGTAACGTTTATATCGTTGACCAATCAGGTGCTAATGTATTTGTAAATAACAACAACGGAAATGGAACTTTTACAACTGTAAATTTACCAACCTATGTGTATGCGGACATACTTACAGATCAAAATGGTGTTGTATTTGCACCTAGAGACAATCCGTCATTAGAATTATACGATAGCACTGATGATGGGCAAATTTTTAATCAAATTCCGCTTACAGGAGATGGTGATGTGTTCTTTTCCAGTTATTCTATAAGTGATGGTCCTTGCGGAACTTTTCTTTTTGTAGCTGGAGAAGGTAGTATTGGTTATAAAATAGACACCTCAACTGGTATTGCAGAACAGATAACCTTTGGTACTAATACAACGGCACAGGGTAGAACATTGTTTTCTGACAATCAAGGTACAATTATAGATGGTTACAGAGATTTTAATAGTAACTTAGTGATGAGTGTTAGTTTTAATCAAGGTGAAGATTTTGAAACCCCAATAGTTATATCTGATGGCGATAGCCATAACATAAGTCGTAATACTACATTTAATGACATTGTTGTTACTTACAGTAAAAATGGTCAAGTGTTTTCTACCATTTATACAGATTTATTAAAAGGAATTGAAATTACTGAACCAAACCCAGCTATAGATACCTGCGCAGGAACGAATTTCAACCTTCCCTTTACCTTAAGCGGAACATTTGCACCTGACACTTTGTTTACAGCGGTTTTAAGTGATGAGTTTGGAAATTTTACAAATGGAACAACAGTTGGCCAAATTACAACCAACACGGATAATAGTATTTCTATTTCGCTCCCAAACAATCTTGAAAATAGTGGTCAATACCGTTTATTAATTGAGTCTATAGCAGATTGTACGCAAAGTGCACCCATTACTATCAGCGTTGGTAATGTACAGATAAACACTATTGATACTATAAGTCAATGTGCAAATGATAATGGTTTGTCGTTTTTTGATTTAGATGCGCTGACACCACAAATCATTGGTTCTCAATCTAATATTGATGTTACTTTTTACCCTACAGAAAATGACGCCAATAATCTAACAAATCAAATAACTACGAGCAGTAACTACGAATCTGCAAGTGGTTTTGTTTGGGCGCGTGGACAGAGTACACAATCAGTTACATGTTTTGGCCTAATTTCTATTGAGTTAGAAGTTTTTGATTTGCCAGCAGTAATTCTTGCCGTAAATTTAGAGCAATGTGATACTGACCAAGATGGAATAACAATCTTTAACCTTAACGAAGCAAATATTTTAATAAGTAATAATTCAACTTACAATTTTTCATACTATACATCTTTGAATAGCGCAGAAACAGAAAATGCAACAGACGAAATATTAAATTTTACCTCGTATGAAAATGTTACACCTTTAAATGATGTTATTTATGCTAGAATAGAAAACGAAAACAACTGTTATAAAATTTCGGAAATAAATTTAGCTGTTGAGGCAACGCAGATTCCTCAAGATTTTCAACTAATCTATGAATCTTGTGATGATACTATTCTAGGGTCAAACACAGATGGAATTAGTAATTTTGATTTTAGTGACGCAACAGCTCAAATTGAAAGTTTATTTGCAAGTGGACAAAATCTTGAAACCACTTATTATTTAAGTGAAAATGATGCGTTACAAGAATTAAATTCAATAACAGATATTACAAATTTTAGAAATCAATTATCTCCAAATTCTCAGACAATTTGGGTTAGGGTAGATAATACTGATATTAACGGCTGTCAAGGCTTAGGACCTCACATTATTTTAAATGTTGATAGTGTTCCAATTAATAATGCAATTGCTCCTTACGAATTGTGTAGCAGCACAGGCGAAGCGGAATTTGATTTAACCTCAAAAAATAACGAGGTAATAGGCACACAGACTAGAACTATAATTGTAAGATATTATACATCGCTTGAAAATGCTGAAAACGATATACCTATTGCTGTACCAACTGCTTTTACAAGTGCAGGACAAACCATTTTTGTGAGAGCTACTTTTGATACAAATGATAATGGCGTCCCAGATGCTGAAGAATGCTTTAATGCTATAGACATGTCTTTTGATTTGGTCGTTTTAGAAAATCCAACAATTTTTTCTCCAACTTCAATCGATATTTGCTCTACAGAAATAAATACCTTATATAACTTAACAATAAGAGAAGATGAAATTACTGGAAACGATGATAGCATATCAATAACTTATTATGAAAATCAGACAGATTTTGAAAATAACACTCCAATTCCAAATCCAGAAAATTATATACATACACAATTAACATCTGATCTAATAGTATTAGCTACGGCAGGTAATAGTTGTTTTTCAATTGAAACCCTAACGCTAAATACCATCATTTTTGACGAATACAACTTTACACCAAACCCTATAGAAGAATGTGAAGTTGATAATGACGGTTTTGATAATTTTGATATTACACGCATAGTTCCTGATATAATGAACTTATTAGACAACAACCCTTCTAATGACCTTGACGCTAACGACTATATATTTACTTACTATGAATTTGAAGCATTAGCATCTGCAAATCCAGAAAACACCTCTGCTGCCATAAATAATCCGCTTTCATTTACAAACAATATACCTGTAAGCCAAAATTTGTACGTAAGAGTCACACCTATTGACCCTTTAAATCAACAGTGTTTTGTTGTTATCCCTTTTGTGATTATTGTGAACCCTGTTCCAGAAATTGCTATAGAAGATAATTACGTTATTTGTTTATCTAATACCGAAATGGTAGTTGATAGTGATACTACGGTATTACCAAATCCCCCAATTGATACCATGTTAAATTCTGCAGAGTATACTTTTCAATGGTACTCTGGTACAGAGCAAGAAACTATAGATAATCCAGCAGAAATTTTAATTTCAGGAGCAACTGGTCCAACATTTAGTCCTGTTCAAGAAGGAAACTATACTATTATAGCAACAAATAACGCAACTGGTTGTACAATTTCTGCTACGACAAATGTTGCTGCATCTTATCCACCTGAAGAAATTTCGATAGAGCTTATTAGCGCTGCATTTTCTGGAAATAACACTTTACAAGCTTCGGTAATTGGTAATGGCGATTATGAATTTAGTTTAGACAATGGACCTTATCAAGCTTCAGGGACTTTTACAAATGTTGCTGGAGGTTTACACGAAATTTTTGTTAGAGATTTATATAATTGTGAAATAATTTCTGTTACAAAAAGTATCATAGACTATCCTCTATATTTTACACCCAATAACGATGGCAACCATGATACTTGGAATATAAAAAGTATTGCAAATCAACCAGATGCCAAGATTTATATTTTTGACCGTTATGGAAAGTTATTAAAACAATTAAGTCCAACTGGAGCAGGTTGGGATGGTACCTACAATGGCAATAATATGCCAACGAGTGATTATTGGTTTTCTGTTGAATATACCGAACCTTTAGATGGAATTAAGCGCGTTTTTAAATCACATTTTACACTAAAACGATAATAAGTTTTAGAATCAACAATCTTTTATATATAAATACTATTTTCCAGGAAAATCTGCCTTTCTTTTTTCTAAAAATGCAGTTGTGCCTTCTTTAAAATCTTCGGTACCAAAACAATTACCAAAAGCCTCAATTTCGGCTTTATAACCATCAACACCATCTTTATAGTTTGCATTAATTGCTCTTATGGCTTCTGCGATTGCAACTGATGAATTTCTCATTATTTTACCAGCTAACTTTTCGGCAAGTGGAATTAACTCTTCAAGTGATGTAACATGATTTACTAAACCATATTCTAGAGCCTGATTAGATTCAATCATACCAGCTGTCATTACCATTTCCATAGCGCGACCTTTACCGACCAATTGCGGTAAACGTTGCGTACCACCGTAACCAGGAATTACGCCCAGTGAAACCTCTGGTAAACCCATTTTTGCGTTTGTACTTGCTACTCTAAAATGACAAGCCATTGCCAGTTCTAGTCCACCACCAAGAGCAAACCCATTAACAGCTGCAATAACTGGCGTACTTAAATTTTCTACAAAATCAAACAATAACTCTTGCCCTTTTGCAGCTAATTTTCCGCCTTCGGCTACGCTAAAATTTGCAAATTCACTTATATCTGCTCCTGCTACAAAAGCTTTTTCGCCACTTCCTGTTAAAATTATAACTTTAGTATCTGCTGATTGGTCTGCTTCAGCAAATGCATCATGCAGTTCTTTTATGGTTTCTCTATTTAATGCGTTTAATTTCTTTGGACGATTAATGGTAATAGTTGTAATACCGTTTGATGATTCTGAAAGTATGTTTTGGTAGCTCATAGTTTGTTATTTATAGACTTAAAAATGAATTAATATAAGTTCAACTTTAAAATTTCTTGACTGCTGCTCAAATTTAAATTAGTTTTATTTCTTAGGAAATGTTACCGTAAAGATAGTGCCTTTTCCAAATTCAGTTGTAAAAGTAATAGAACCATTATAAGTTTCGACTATCTTTTTTACCATAGCCAACCCAAGTCCCATTCCACTGGTTTTTGTGGTAAACTTTGGTTCGAACACCTTTAATTGGTTTTCTTCACTTATACCAACACCATTGTCTTGTACAGTAATGTTTACATTGTTTGTGTCTGTAAATACCCGAACTTCAATTTTAGGATTTTCGGTGTCATCAGGAATGGCCTGGATACTGTTTTTTACCAAATTAGTGACTACTCTAATGAGTTGGGTTCTGTCAAAATTGGCAATTATTTCTTTTTCCTCTGGAAGAAAATGAATGTAATTTTCATTAAAAATATCTAACGCTAGCTTTACCACGTGCACAACATCTAATTCTTCTTTCTGTTGTGCAGGCATTTTTGCGAAGTTGGAGAATGCAGATGCAATAGAACTCATAGTGTCTATTTGCTGTATTAACGTATTGCTATATTCTGAAACCTTTTGCTGAATATTTTCATCATTGGGGTCAAATTTTCTTTGAAAACTTTGAACACTTAATCGCATTGGTGTCAACGGGTTTTTTATCTCGTGGGCAACTTGCTTTGCCATTTCTCGCCAGGCTTGTTCGCGCTCACTTGTTGCCAGCTGCACTGCAGATGCTTCAAGTTCGTCTATCATACTATTATACGATTTTACAAGTGTTTCAATTTCTTCACTAGAAGTCTCTATATCTATTTTTGTGTTGCGTTTTTCTAAACGCGTAGCATTCATTTTATCGCTAATAGTTTTTAGAGAACGTGTTATGTATTTAGAAACAAAATAGGCCATTACAATAGCTGCCAAAATCATAATTAAATAGGCGTAACCGATTCGAGTTAAAAACTCGTTAAGCTCTCTATTAAAAATATCGTCATCTTCTAAATAAGGGATATTTAAAATAGCAATATTCTTAAATTTTTTATCCGTAATGTATGAATAGGAAGACTGAAAAACCTTACCATTAATTTCATTTTTGACAACATGACGGTGTTCGGCCGTACCTGATAATTGATTAAGAACTTCGGCACTTAAACATTGGTTTACCGTATTTTTTTGAAGTGAAGCTTTAGATGATTTTAGCAATTGCCCTTCTAAATCATAAAGGTTAATTTGTAAACCATGTACACTGGCAATATTAAAAATTTCGTCTTTAAAAATAAAAGGTAGTTTTTCTGTGATAACAGGAAAAGAAGTTTCATTAATAACTAAATCTATACTTCTTCGTATTGCAGCTTCTTTGCGCTCTAAACGGTCGTCATGATACTCTCTTGCCTCTTCATTGTATTGATGAATGGTAACCACCGCGATTAATATCGAAGCCAATAATACTAAAAGTATCATAGCAATAAATATGCGCGCGCGAAGAGATAATTTTTTTAAAGCCATGCAGAATTTTAAGTTCTGTTAAATATAGCAATAATCACGCCAACTATGCGTCTGGATTTTTTGCTCTAATGTTTTTATAAATCTTAAAACCAAGCATAATCAAAATCCCTAAAACGACAATTCCTATAACTCCAAACACCCAATTTAGTGCGTTTTTTAATACCACAAGGAAGACTACAGCAAATAAAATGAAGGTGGCACCTTCATTCCAAATACGCATAAAACTCGAAGACTTTTTTACGATATCTTTTTGAAGTTGCTTGTAATACACGTGGGTTTGTATTTGATAAATAATGAGCAATAACACAAAGCCTAGTTTCACTTGCATCCAAGCGTCTGTTAAGTAAAATAGTCTTGACCAAACCAACAAAATACCAAATAAAATTGCTAAAATACTTGAAGGCCACGTGATAATAAACCATAAGCGTTTTGCCATTAGTTTTAATTGCTTTCCTAAGATTTCTTTTTCTGGAGATGGTTTATGAAACGCTTCAATCTGGTAAACAAACAATCTTGGGATATAGAATAAACCTGCAAACCAAGTGACTACAAAAATGATATGTAGTGATTTTATGTAATTGTAATATTCTGCTAAAATGTTTTCCATATGTAATCTTACCTATTTCAGATTTTATATAAGTTCTATTAAATGAAATGCTATTTAATAGTTATTCGTCTTTTATTTTAAGCCATTCTTCATACGTGACCACTCGCTTTTCACTATTGGATTTTGGCTTGCCCGGCAGAATACCAATAAATTCGAGATAATGTCCATTAGGGTCGCAAAAATATATGGAAATAGCTGGCATCCAAACAAAAACCATAGGGCCATTTGTTCCGTCATTTAAAAAATTCCAGTATTCAATATTTCGAGATTTTAAAAAATCGATTGACTCATTTAAAATCCAATCTGGCTCACACTTAAAGGCGAAATGTCTAACATCAATTTGGTCTTTTGGTTTTTCCCAAAGACCAAGCATATACTGCTTGTCATCTCCAATCCAGAAAAAGGAAGTGCGTCTGTCATTATTAAAACGGCATTGTATTAAACCAAGCGTATTCTTATAAAAATCAATAGAGCGTTCAAGATTTTCAACAAATAAATGCGTTTCATAGAGTCCTTTTATCATCTGAATCTTTATTAATCCTCTACGAATAAATAATTCAACTGTTTCGAATTAAAGGCGGCATTAAACGCTTTTACCTCATCGCTCAAAATGGTATTAAAAGCGGATAGCTGCGTTTCAATTTTGCCTGTCAACTCGTTCTTTACCGCAATATCTTGAGCCGTTGGTGCAAAATCGCCCATACGAACTAAAGAATTAAGATGCCCCAATTTATTGGTTAAACGAATTGGGAAATTTAACGGGTCTTGCCCACTTCTATTTTTAGTTTGGTATAATGCTTTTTCAATATCACCTAGTTTTTCTTGAAGTACTTTAGCTTTTTCAACCAAGTCTTTCACATTCTCATCACCTTTGTATTGGCTTTGGAAAGCGCCTAATTGCTTATTGATATTTCTAATCTTTTTAATGGATTTGTGCGCTTCATCCATTGTTGCGTTTACATCTTCAATAAACTTGAATTGTGCTTCCATATCTGCTAAAGTGCTTTCTGCTCTTGGGTCAGCAAGAATTGTGAAAGGCTGCGATAATTCTTCACCATTGACATTTAAACTCACCTTATACTTACCTGGTGTTGCTCTTGGACCTTCTAAACTTGCCCACCATAAAATCATGCCCGGCAAACGTTCTGCTCCATCGTAGGTCATATCCCAAACAAACTGATTTGCACCTTTTTTTACCGTAAGTTTATTCTTCTTGTCTTTGTTAGAATAAGTTTTTATTGTATCACCTTTTTTATCAAAATACGTCAAAGACACTTTATCATCGTCCTTTAAATTTTTCAAATTGAAATACGTAATAACACCATTTGGATGATTGGTGCCTGCTGTTTTGCTTCCTTTACGACTTCCGCCACGCATTCTGTAAGTGTCTTTTGGTTTGAATAATATATTTTTATTCAAATCGGCATTGTACAACTGATGAATAAGCGTTAAATCATCAATCATCCAAAGGCTTCGACCTTGAGTCGCTACAATAAGATTATTGTCTTTTATGGTTAAATCTGTAATTGGTACTATCGGTAAATTCAGCTGAAATGGTTTCCAGTTTTTACCATCATTAAAAGAAATATACATTCCTGTTTCTGTACCTGCATATAGCAATCCTTTTTGTTTTGGGTCTTCGCGAAGCACTCTTGTAAAATGCTCGTTATTGATGCCGTTTGTAATTTTTGTCCAGTTTTTTCCGTAATCAGTTGTTTTGTATAGATATGGTGTAAAATCACCTGTTTTGTATTTTGTTCCTGCGATGTAGCAGGTACCTTCATCAAAAGCACTTGGCTCAATACTATTTATCATCATCCATTCTGGCATTCCTTTTGGCGTGACATTATCCCAGTTTTTTCCACCATCTTTAGACACGTGCACCAATCCATCATCACTTCCAACCCAAAGTAAACCTTCTTTTAATGGCGATTCTTGTGCCGCGAAAATGGTACAATAATATTCTACCGACGTATTATCTTGCGTAATTGGTCCACCTGAAGATTTTAGTTTTTCTGGGTCATTACGTGTTAAATCTGGACTGATAATGTCCCAAGATTGACCTTCATTTTCAGTCACATGTACATGCTGTGAGAAGGTGTACATTCTATTTGGATTATGCTTCGAAAATATAATCGGGAAATTCCACTGAAAACGGTATTTCATACCTTCAGCACCATGACCCATTGGGTTGTCTGGCCAAACATTAATAGCTCTAACTGTTCCTGTTTTATGGTTTAATCGGGTTAAGAAACCGTCATAACTTCCGCCGTAAACAATGTCATTGTCTTCTGGATCAACAGCAATATGTGCCGATTCGCCACCTGCTGTACTTTCCCAGTCATCTTCAGTAATAGCTCTTCCGTCTGTTCTGTGCGGAATTCTAATTGTAGAATTGTCTTGTTGTGCTGCGTAAATTCGGTAAGGAAATGCATTATCCGTAGTCACACGATAAAATTGTGAGGTTGGCTGATTGTAATAGGTGCTCCAAGTTTCGCCACCATCGTAAGTGACTTGCGCGCCTCCATCATCTCCAATAATCATACGATTAGGGTCTTCTGGTGCAATCCATAAATCATGATGGTCACCATGAGGTGCGCGATAATTTCCGAATGTTTTTCCACCATCTGTACTTTTATGATAACTTACATTCAACACATAAACTGTGTTAATGTCTTTGGTATCTGCATAAACACGAGTATAATACCATGCGCGTTGTCTAAGTTTACGTTCACTATTGACTTGCGTCCAGCTTTCGCCACCATCATCACTTCGAAACAAACCACCTTTATCTTTATTTTCTACAATTGCCCAAACACGCTGGTTATTTAATGGCGAAACCGTTACACCAATGATGCCCAAAGTGCCTTCAGGAAAACCTTTCATTTTAGAAATTTCTGTCCAAGTTTCGCCGCTATCGGTACTTTTCCATAATGCTGAACCTTCGCCACCAGAATTTAAACTGTAAGGTGTGCGATTTATTCGCCATGTAGATGCATATAAGTGTCTTGGATTCGTAGGGTCGATAATTAAATCGACAACACCAGCATTTGCATTGGCAAATAAAGTTTTTTTCCATGTTTTTCCACCATCGGTACTTTTGTAAACACCACGCTCCTCGGTAGGTTTGTACAAATTACCCATAACACCTGCATAAACGATATTGTGGTCTGTTGGATGAATAGCAATACGCGGAATATGACGCGATTTTGGTAAACCGGCAGATATCCACGTTTTACCTGCATCAACACTCTTCCACATGCCATAGCCTGAGGACACATTACCACGAACCGTTTTCTCACCACCACCAACATAGATGACATTAGGGTCGCTTTTTGAAACTGCTATTGCGCCAATACTTCCTCCAAAAAAACCATCAGAAATGTTTTCCCATTGGCGACCACCATTCATGGTCTTCCAAATGCCACCACCGGTAGCACCAAAATAATAAAGGTTAGGTTGGTTAGGCACACCAGTTACGGCGGCACTTCTTCCGCCACGGAAAGGTCCGACAAGACGGTATTCTAATCCTGAATAATGGGATTCGTCGAAGTTTTGGGCGTTAAGATTTAATGTGAATAACGATAGCAGAACTGCTACAATAGTGATAGATAATCGCATGGAATTGTAAGTTAGTTTTCGAAATTTAAAAATAAGAATTAAATCGATAAGCTTTTAAGCAATATCTAACTTTAACCTAATCTCGCGACGCAAAAAATAATAAGTTACTATAGTTGAAAGTAAATCTGAAATAGGAAATGCTATCCAAATTCCCAATTCGCCAAAAAACAGTGGCAAAATGTACATTAACGGAATAAAGAAAATTGCTTGACGTGTTAATGTTAATATAAGTGCTGGCAATGCTTTACCGATGGCTTGAAAATAGGCTGCACCTATTAATTGCAGAGCCAAAATAGGAATAGCAGCAAACGCCCATCGCATATTGGTTGGTGTAATGGCCAAAACGTCTGCATCAGTTGTAAACAATTTTGTAATGACTTCAGGAAAAATCATTAGTATTGCAAAAACAATTATAGCCAAAACAGTTGCATATTTTATGGCTGTAAAAATGACCTCTTTTACACGGTTAAACTTTTCGGCTCCATAATTATAACCTGCAATAGGAATAAATCCTTGTGTTATTCCAAAAACTGGAAAGAGCGCAAACATGCTCATACGACCAACAATGGCATAAGCCGTAACCGATGTTTCTCCACCAAAGCCATATAAAGCATTATTGACTAAAAGAAAGGTAACACTTACAACCGCTTGACGAGACAATGTTACAAAACCTAAAGCACCAATTTCTGAAACAATTGGTTTGTCCAACCCAAAATGCGAACGATCTATTTTTAATTCAGAATGTTCAGATAAAAAATACCAGAGAATAAACAAAAATGATACGATATAAGAACCTGTTGTTGCCCAAGCCGCACCTGCCATTCCGTAGTCAAAAATGTTAATGAAAATATAATCGAACAATAAATTTCCGACAGAAGGAATTAACATCGCATACATAGCAAATTTTGGTTTTCCTTCAGCACGGATGACGTTGTTTCCCATCATGACGAATCCTAAAATAGGAACACCGTAAAGTATAATTTCGTAATAAATTTTTGCTGGAGCGAAGATGTTTCCTTTTCCTCCAAAAGCAGGAATCAAAGTATCTACAAAATACAACCCAAAAATCGCAAAGGTTACAGTGAATAAAAAGGTTAGCGTGATTTGATTTCCAAATACCTTTAAGGCTTTTTCGGTATTATTCGCGCCCAAAGCTCTAGAAATTATTGATGAGCCACCAACACCAATGGCCATACCTAAAGCAGCAATAAAAAAAGATACTGGCAACACAACGTTAATGGCTGCAATTGCTGTTGATCCAATCCAATTACCAACAAAAATAGTATCTACAAGAATGTTTAAGGACATCACCAGAATACCAATAGATGCTGGTACGGCTTGCTTTATCAGGAGTTTACCAATAGGTTCATACACTAAGTCTTGTGAAGATACTTTAGCCATTAAACCATGGCATTTTCAGGCGTCTTCGCCCATTCTTCAATAATATTGGTTAACACTTGAGCGAAATCATCACGTTCATTGAGGCATGGAATCACAGTAAATTCTTCTCCGCCGACTTCGTGAAAAATTTCTTCGCCTTCCATAGCTATCTCTTCTAAAGTTTCAAGACAATCACTTACAAAAGCTGGTGTTACAATAGCCATTTTTTTAATGCCTTCTTTTCCCATACGTTCAATCGTTCGGTCTGTGTATGGCTTTAACCATGGGTCAAATCCTAAACGCGATTGAAAGGTTGTGGAATACGTTCCGTTTTTTAAACCTAATTTTTTAGCAACGTTTATAGTAGTGATTTCGCATTGGTGACGGTAACAAAATTCGTGTTGCGGACTTCCTTTTTTGAAACAGCATTTACCATCCATTTTGCAATTACCGTTAGTGACGTCACTTTTACGAATGTGGCGTTCTGGAACACCGTGATAGCTGAATAAGATATGCTCATAATCCAGTCCGTTAAGAACTTCACCTATACTTGCAGAAAGCGCATTAATGTAATCTTCGCGCTTATAAAATGCTGGTGTTCTTGTGATTTTTACTTGTGGGAAATGCTCTGCAACCAACTCATCAATTTTCACATCAATCGTTTCCGTTGTTGCCATGGCAAACTGTGGATATAGCGGAATGGTTTTAATCTCAGTACAACCCTTATCAACTAACTCTTGCAAGCCATTTTTAAGTGTCATACTTCCGTAGCGCATGGCTAAAGCGACAGGATAATCGACTTTGTTCTGCACTTTTTCTTGCAAACGTTCGGACAGTACAATTAATGGCGAACCTTCATCCCACCAGATTTTTTTATAAGCTTTTGCCGAAGCTTTTGGTCGCGTATTTAAAATAATTCCTTTAACCAAAAGTGTACGTGCCCAAAGTGGTACGTCTATGACGCGCTCATCCATTAAAAACTCTCCCAAATAGCGTTTTACGTCTTTAGGATTTGGTGTATCTGGCGAACCGAGATTTACTAATAATATGCCTTTCATATATTAATTTTCTTTTTCAGAATGTAAAGATACGATGCTTTTGGGAAAGGATTTTTGAGTTGAGTATTGTATTTAATTATTGAGCCATATAATTTATCTAACCATTCATCTCCATAATATATTTCTTTGGCGTTGTTCCAAACTTCTTTTTAAACGCTGCGATAAAATGGCTTGCTGTGCTATAACCAACTTTGAGTCCAACCTCGTTAACGTTATAATTGCCAGACTCTAAAAGTTTACGGGCAACTTCCATTTTGTAGTCGAAGAGGAAACCAAAAACCGTATCACCATATATTTGTTTAAAGCCTTCTTTTAGCTTCTTTAAGCTTAAATCTATTTGGTCTGATAATTCTTGTAAAGTTGGTGGCTCAGCCATGTTGGCGATGATAATATCCTTGGCATGTTTTAGTTTGGCAACGTTAGATTCGTCTACCAAAAATGGGCATTGCTCAATATCTGCATCTTCACTTCTATTAAAGAATAAACTTAATAATTCGTAGGCTTTTCCTTTAAAATATAATGGTTTTATAGAGTTGTTTAAATTAAAACTCAACAACTGATTAATTACCACCGCCATTGATGGTGTAATGCTTCCGTCTTTGTAATATTTTTTATCGCGATTGTCTTCGGATAAAAAGGTGACATAAGAGGCATCTTGCGAGAATAATCGGTGAAATTTCTCTAAAGAAATAACTAAAGACACCAACATACAATTGGGTTGCACTTCCAAGTGAATAGGTAAATCGCGTTGTGGATTATAAAGTAAAAGCGATGTGTCTCCGAGAATCGGCAAGCGGTAACTACCTTGATTAAACACAAAAGTAGCCTCTCCTTTTGCACAAAAATGAAACTGAATATAACTACTATCTATCTGGCGTTCTGCAAGTTCAATTGCTTTACTTTCATTTTTATAAATAAGTATAAAAAACCCGTCTTCGAGAAAGACTTCTTCAAAAGTACCTTTAGCGATACTTTTTTCAATTTTATTTTCAATTTTCATTTTTACACTATTTAGATTCGTTCTAAACAAAGTGCTGTAAAAAGCCCTTAATCCCTACAAAAATAAGACATTTTGGCTATTTCATTAAAAAACAACGTTAAAAAACCCATAACGATATTTAAAGTTCTTTAAGCGTTATTTTTAGTTAATATTCACTCTTATTTTTGCAAGTGGATTTTTGGAAGAAATTTTCCAAATCTGAATAAGATTCATGAACAAAAAACAAACTCATTTTTACGCTATTGGTCTCAGCTACAAGAAGGCAGATGCCGAAGTTCGTGGTCATTTTAGTTTAAGTGATGCCGCCAAAACTTCTATTTTGGAGCAAGCAAAAACTGCTGGCATTGAGAGTTTGTTGTTGGTTTCTACTTGTAACCGTACCGAAATTTACGGTTTTGCGGAGAGTCCTTGTCAACTTATTGAATTGCTTTGCGAAAACACAAAAGGCACTGTTGAGGAGTTTAGACAAGTTGCTTACATTCATAAAAATTCTGAAGCTATTGCGCACATGTTTCGTGTTGGTTCTGGTTTGGATAGCCAAATTCTTGGCGATTTTGAAATCATTGGTCAGCTTAAAGCTGGTGCACGCCGTTCAAAAGAGTATGGGTTACTAAATTCTTACATTGAGCGTTTATTGAATGCTGTGATTCAAGCAAGTAAACGTATTAAAAATGAAACTGAATTATCTTCTGGAGCAACTTCGGTTTCTTTTGCTTCTGTCCAATATATCATGAATAATGTTGAAAAAATTTCGGACAAAAACATCCTTTTGTTTGGTACTGGAAAAATTGGACGTAATACTTGTGAAAATTTAGTAAAACACACAAAAAATCCGCATATAACTTTAATCAACAGAACAAAAGATAAGGCTGAAGCTATTGCAGGTAAATTTAATTTAGTTGTAAAAGATTATACCGATTTACAGTCTGAAATAAACAATTCGGATATTGTAGTTGTAGCTACTGGCGCGCAACATCCAACGGTTTATAAATCTCTTATTTCAAGAGAAAAGCCATTGCTGATTTTAGATTTATCAATTCCTAAAAACGTTAACGAAGACGTTAAGGAACTAGACAATATTACGTTAGTTCATATGGATGATTTAGTAAAAATCACCGATGATACTTTAGAAAAACGTAAAGCATTCATACCTGCTGCAGAGCAAATTATTGCGGAAATTACATCAGATTTTAATGCCTGGTTAGATACTTTAAAATTTGTTCCAACTATTCAAGCCATCAAGCACAAATTAACGGACATAAAAAATCTTGAAGTTAACAATCAGCGCAAAAAGTTAGATAACTTTAACGAGCAGCAAATTGAGTTGGTTACCAACAATCTTATACAGAAAATTACTAATCAATTTGCACACCACTTAAGAGAAGATTCAAATACTTCGGACGAAAGTTTAGAGCTTATCAAAAAAATATTTCAGTTAGAAACCACCCAAAATGTCTAAAATTATTCGCATTGGCACACGCGACAGCCAGCTCGCTATGTGGCAAGCAAAAACTGTTCAATCTCAATTAGAACAACTCGGTCATAAATCCGTTCTAGTGCCTGTGAAATCTACAGGTGATATCGTTTTAGACAAGCCTCTGTATGAGTTAGGCATCACTGGAATTTTCACAAAAACATTAGATATTGCAATGCTTAACGGCGATATTGATATTGCTGTGCATTCGCTTAAAGATGTACCGACGGTTTTACCTAAAGGTATTGTACAAGCTGCTGTTTTAAAACGCGGAAATATCAACGACTGCTTGGTTTTTAAGAAGAATGAAGAGTTTATGTCTCAACGTGATGCAATTATTGCAACAGGAAGTTTGCGTCGTCGTGCGCAATGGCTTAATCGCTATCCAACACATACAGTAACAGATTTACGTGGTAATGTAAATAGCCGTTTAGAGAAGTTAGAAAATAACGATTGGAATGCTGCTATTTTCGCAGCTGCAGGATTGGGACGTTTAGGTATAAAACCTGAAAACTCTATCAATTTGCATTGGATGATTCCTGCGCCAGCACAAGGTGCCGTTATGGTTGCTGCATTGGAAGAAGATGAAGAGACACGCGCTATTTGTGCAGAAATCAACCACAGAGAAACAGAAATTTGCACCGGTATTGAGCGCAAATTTTTAAATAAACTTGAAGGTGGTTGTACCGCACCAATAGGCGCCATTTGCTATATCGACAAGAACGAAGAAGTTAATTTTAAAGGTATTCTCTTAAGTAAAGATGGCACGAAAAAAATTGAAGTTGCTAAAGTGGTGCCGCTCGGAAAACACGATAATCTAGCCGAATTTTGTGCAGATTACGTCATCGGAAAAGGCGGAAAAACACTTATTGACCAATTGCAACGCAGCGAAAAAGACATTAACATATATTCAACTAAAACACTTACTGAAGACCAAAAGTTATTGTTTCATAATGATGTGAATTCTAAGAGTAATGATGCTATAAAAATTAGTCTTAACCGAATTCCGAAAACTGTTGTTAGAAACGAAATTAAGAATGTGGTCATCACAAGTCAAAATGCTGTTGAGGCGTTATTAACCAATTTTTCAGCGCCAGAATTACAATTCAAAAATATCTATTGTGTTGGTCGAAGAACCAAACGAATGATAGAAAAACGTATTGGAAAAGTCACGCACATGGCATCTAATGCGAAAAAATTAGCAGAACATTTAGTCGATTTTATTGATGGTACAGAAGTCACCTATTTCTGTAGTGATTTACGTTTGGATGATTTACCAAGTATATTAGCTGAAAATCACATTAAGGTCAACGAAGTTGAAGCTTACCAAACTAAATACGACGCTGTAAAAGTTGAACAGAATTTAGATGGAATCATGTTTTACAGTCCATCTACGGTTGATAGTTTTTTAAAACAAAATAAAGCAAATGGTATCGCCTTTTGCATTGGTGAAACCACAGCAACCGTTGCTCGCAAACATTTTGAAGATGTGCGCGTAGCGAAGGTGCCGACTGTGGAAAGTGTAATTGAGTTGGTGAACGAACATTATATTTAAGCCCATCTTAATCTTCCCGAAAGGAAGAAACTGATGTGGAAAATGAGCTTGTTTGAAAAGTAAGGTTTTTGATTTTGGATAAAGTCGAAAACTATACTAAAGTTTAATTAAAAAGGACTAATAAATTCCCTTTCCTTTGGAAAGGGTTAGGGATAGGAATGATTAAAAACGATTTATTTTTAAGAGCATTAAAAGGAGAAACTGTTGAACGTCCGCCAGTTTGGATGATGCGTCAAGCTGGGCGTTACTTGCCTGAATTTATGGAAATTAAAGCAAAGTACGATTTCTTTACACGTTGCCAAACACCAGAATTAGCTAGTGAAATTACGGTACAACCAATCCGTCGTTACGGCATGGATGCAGCCATTTTATTTTCTGATATATTGGTGATTCCGCAAGCCATGAATATAGAGGTGCAAATGAAACCTAATTTTGGGCCGTATTTACCGAATCCTATTCGCTCTCAAAAGGATGTTGATAACGTAATTGTCCCCGATGTCACAATAGAGCTAGACTATGTGTACCAAGCCATAAAAGCCACAAAAGAAAAACTAAATGACGAAATCCCGTTAATTGGTTTTGCTGGCTCACCATGGACTATTCTTTGCTATTGTGTGCAAGGACAAGGTTCTAAGAATTTTGATAAAGCTAAAGAATTTTGTTTTACAAATCCAATAGCAGCGCATGGATTACTTCAAAAAATTACAGATACGACGATTGCCTATTTAAAAGAAAAAGTAAAAGCCGGTGTTAATGCCGTGCAAGTTTTCGATTCTTGGGGCGGCATGTTATCTCCAGTAGATTATCAAGAATTTTCGTGGCAATACATTCAGCAAATTATCGATGCTTTAAAAGACGAAACACCTGTAATCGCTTTCGGAAAAGGTTGTTGGTTTGCACTTGGAGACATGGCAAAATCAGGTGCATCTGCACTTGGTATAGATTGGACATGCTCAGCAAGAAACGCACGTTATTTAACGGGTGGAAACATTACGCTTCAAGGTAATTTTGACCCAACACGATTATTTTCGCCTCCATCTGAAATCAAAAAAATGGTCACCCAAATGATTAACGAGTTTGGGAAAGACAAATACATTGTAAATTTAGGTCACGGTATTTTACCAAATATTAGTCTAGATAAAGCCAAGGCATTTATTGATGCAGTAAAGGAATATAAAAGTCCGCAATAGCGTAACACTTTACCTAATTTTGCGTCATATAATTATTAACTATTTCTTTTGTTTTTTGAAGGAATAAGTAGAAAAATTATGATTAGAGACATCTTCAACGGACTACAAGTCTATTCTGGCGCTTACAGTTTAATTTCAAAACTAAAACTTTGGAAATACTTTGTTATTCCAATGTTACTTAGTTTGGTTGTATTTATTCTAATCTTTGTTTCGGCTTACGGTTTATCAGATAATCTTGGCGAATGGATGGCTGGCGTTTGGCCTTGGGAATTTGGAAGCACGACTTTTACTGTGATTTCAACATTTATTGCTGGCATCATGATTTTCTTTTTGGGCGTATTCTTGTTCAAACATATTATTATTGCCTTGTCATCTCCTTTTATGGGTCCAGTTTCAGAGAAGATTGAAGAATATTATACTGGAAAACCTGCAGAAAATAAAATCAATCCAACATTTTCAAAACAACTCATTCGTGGACTAAGATTAGGAGCTAGAAATCTTTTTAAAGAATTGCTTTACACCTTACCTATTTTACTTTTAAAATTTATTCCTGTTGTAAATATTTTTTCAACTGCATTATTGTTTTTGGTTCAAGCCTATTATGCAGGTTTCGGGAATATGGATTATACATTGGAGCGTCATTTTACGTATCGTGAAAGTGTAGATTTCATTAGAAAAAACAGAGGTTTAGCCATAGGCAACGGTATTGGTTTTATGCTATTGCTTTTAATTCCTGTTGTTGGTGTTGTACTTGTTCTTCCTTTAAGCGTAACTTCAGCTTCTGTAATTGCGGTCGATTTATTATTTGATGATGATGAAGGTGAACACATCGGTTTTGAACCATTCGAAATAATAGAAAACACTTAATGATAGCAACGTTTAACGGTTTCGAAATTAATCCTATTCATAATGGTGATGCTTGGAAAATTTGCGATTTATGCGTTGCAAATGCAGACCGTTTTAAACGCTATTTTCCAAAGACGTTAGAACAAAATCTCAATCCTACTTTATCTCAAATATTTGTTGATAACAAGGTGAAAGCCTTTCAGAATAAAACTGAATTTCTTTTCACTTTAAAACAGTCTGAAACTAGAAAACTAGCTGGTTTAATTTACATCAAAGAATTAGATTGGGACAAAAAACAAGGCGAGTTTGCCTATTGCATCGACTATAATTTTAAAGGCAAAGGTTTGATTTCTCAATCGATTAAAGCGCTTTCAAAATATGCTTTTGAAGAATTGGGGTTGGAAACACTTCAAATTATTTCACATAAAACAAATATGGCAAGTATAAAAGTTGCTGAAAAAAATAACTTTAAGTGGATAAAAATGCTTAATAAATCTTATGCACCGCCAGGCGAAAAAGCTCTAAATATGGAGTTGTTTGAATTGTATAAATATGAAAGATAAATTTTACGAATACATACAAAATCTACAAGACCAAATCACGTCTAGATTAGAAGAAATTGATGGTTTAGCGCGCTTTAAAGAAGACCTGTGGAATCGTCCTGAAGGCGGTGGCGGAAGAACGCGCGTCATTGAAAACGGTCGTGTTTTCGAAAAAGGTGGTGTAAACATTTCTGCGGTTCATGGCGAATTACCTAAAACTATGCAACAGCATTTTGGTGTAAAAGACGCAAACTTTTTTGCTTGCGGATTAAGTTTGGTTTTACATCCTAAAAACCCAATGGTGCCAACCGTTCACGCAAATTGGCGTTATTTTGAAATGTATGATGCAAACGAAGAAATAGCCGACCAATGGTTTGGTGGCGGTCAAGATTTAACGCCGTATTATTTATTTGATGAAGATGCCAAACACTTTCATCAAACCTGTAAAACGGCTTGTGATAGGCATCATCCAGAATTCTATCCAAAATATAAAGCCAGATGCGATGAGTATTTCCACAATGCACACCGCAACGAAGCTCGTGGTATTGGCGGTTTATTTTTTGATTATTGTAAAGCAACAGACGACATGTCGATGAAAGATTGGTTTAATTTTGTAACAGAAATTGGCGATAGCTTTTTGGACGCTTATGTCCCTATAGTAGAAAAACGTAAAGATTTAGATTACAGTCAGGAGCAACGCAATTGGCAAGAAATCCGTCGTGGTCGT
Source organism: Winogradskyella litorisediminis (assembly GCF_042675765.1). Lineage (NCBI taxonomy): Bacteria > Pseudomonadati > Bacteroidota > Flavobacteriia > Flavobacteriales > Flavobacteriaceae > Winogradskyella > Winogradskyella litorisediminis. The sequence goes on from NZ_JBHTJL010000009.1 coordinate 488,801, forward strand.
TATGTGGAATTTAATTTGGTCCACGATAAAGGCACATTATTCGGACTTAAAACCAATGGAAGAATTGAAAGTATTCTTATGAGTTTGCCACCACATGTGCAATGGGTTTACGACCATCAACCACAAGCTGGTAGTGATGAAGAGCGATTGATAAATGTGTTGCAGAATCCAATTGATTGGGCTTAATTAATTCCAAATAGTGACGTCTTTAAGATTGTCTTGCAACTCGTTACTATGATGAAATAGTCTTGCTTTCAACAGAATACGTCTCCCTTCGGGTTGTCTTGTAAAAATCAACTGGCTTTTGCCTACAAAACGATTCCAGTTTCTATGAAAGCGTTCTGCGTCTTTTTTATTTTTTCCGAACACATCAGGAACAGGATAAAAATTTTCAACATTCAATCCTCTTTTAAAAAGATTGGTATTTACTAAAATATATCTCGGAGATTGAGGGACTTCTAAAACTTCAGAAAGGGTTTTTAAAAAGAAAGATTATTCGTAATTAGTTGCGCCTTTAAGTGTGCAATTTACTGCGCCACCGTAGGTTTTTTCAGAATGGACTTGTACGTTTTTTTTATTTGTAATAAATATTCCTATTTCGTCCATGGTTTGTAAAATAGCTAAACCAATTCTTTTAATTTTTGTATGTAAAAACCCATGACGCAAATAATAAACAACGAGTTTATATAGTCGATAACCAAAATAAAGAACAGCTATAAAGCCAATAAACTTTATAAAAGACGATAGCTTTTGATTGATCGTAAGTTCTAAAATTGTTGCTAATGCTGGAGCCAAAAATATAAACAGAATGAGGAATATTTCTAAAACCACCAATTGCGTTGCTTTAGCGAAAAAGACGCTGCGTTGCGCTTTAAATTCTGGTTCTTTATAATCTTCAAGCTGAATTTGTCGGGTCAATTTCGTGCCTCTTCCAATAGATTGTTTCCATTGAAGATAAGTCTCAGTTCTGTGTGCTGAATAATTTAAAGTTTCAGCGTTTAAATCATCAACATCTTCAGAATTTATAGTTTCAGGAATTCCTAAACGCTCGTAACCATCGCTAATAAAAGGAATCGTTGTATTCGTTATTCCTAAAAATGCAGAAAAACGACGTTTTAATAACTCGACTTCTTTTCCGCCGTGAATATCCGTTGGGTCAATACAAGCTAAATGCCAAATGTTACTCGTCTTTTTTGAATTATTTGCATCTATTCTAATCGCGCGACCGCGCATCTGATTTGAAGACACAAACGACCCAACAAAAGATGCCAAAATAAGACTGTTTATTGAAGGCGCATCCCAACCTTCGCCTAATAAGGCTTTTGTACCGATTAGTACTTTAATAATTCCTTCTTCGAAGAGTTGCGTCATAATGCTCACAATAGCTTTGCTTGAACTATTAGAAACATTTACTTTTACAAAATCTTCATCACTTTTTAATGGCGAAAAGTTGAAAAATTCTTCGCCTTTTAAACCGTTTACCGCACGAATTCTAGAATGATGTATAATAACCAAACTGCCTGTAAGCACTGCCAAATCTTTATTACTTATAGAACTTGTTCTGATGTAATGAAATATTGGTAGCACACCAATTTTATCAATATACATAACATCTTCGGCAGATGTGTTTAAAAATTCTTTTCTGATATAATCGGTAAGAATAACACAACTTAAATCGTCTTGGAGCGATAAACGTTCGGCATTTACAATTTCAACGATGCTTTCTAATTTACTTGGGCTAAACGCTAAAGACCTGTATAAAGTTTCGTTTCCCGTAAGATTGACTTTATTTTTTTCGAAGCCGTGTAGTCGTCTTAATTTCTTTTCTAAATCTGAAAGAAAATCTTCATGTTCAATCAAATTCTCACGTTCTTCAACCAAAAGGTTTTGCAAAAGTATTTCAAACCAATGCAGGTCTAATTTTGGTAAACGAATTTTATCAAACGTTTCGATTCCTAAAACTTGCATTTTCTCTTTGTTAATTCGAATACCGACTTCATTTAGAGCAATTAAAATTGAAGAAAAGAAAGCGGTATTCGAATAGATTTCGTCGAGATAATCCTGCGGATTTTGATATAGCCGATAGGCTTTCAGCAAGTTTATAAAATTCTCACTCAACAGAAGATTCGACTTAAATTCGGCAATATTATTTCTGTAATCGTTTATAAAATTCAGCTCAGAATCATAAGGTTTTGAGAAATAGACAAAATCTTGATGTGGACTCAAATCATTTTCCCTAATTAAATCGGGCACACAAATTTCGTCATCAACTTCGCCACATAGTGTAAAGTATTTGTTGATTTCAAGTCGGCTACTATCATACGGCGGCGTTGCGGTTAACGCCACAATAAAAAACGGATAGCTCTTTTTTAAGGCAATCAGGCAAGTCCACCATGCATTTTTTAAATGATGTGCTTCATCAAGCACAATGGTTTCGATATTATGTTTTTTGAAAAATTCTAAGAAGTCATCTTTGTTTTCAAAAGATTTATAAAACGAATGTAAAGACTGATACGTCGAAAATGTTATAGTATTCGGCGTTTTAATATCTAATGAGGTCTCTAAAAAAGGCGTGTCGTCCGTAAAAAAAGTCTGAAGTCTATCTAGCCACTGATTTCTAATAGTAATCGTCGGAGCGAGCACCAGTGTTTTTTTACCTAATCGTCTTAAAATTTCAATACCAAGTATAGTTTTTCCTGAACCTGGCGGCGCAATAACATGAAAATGCTTATCTGCAATATGACTGTAGAAATTTTGAAGAAGTTTATCTTGATAGCTTCGCCATGGAAACCGAAACTCTAAAACACGGAACGCATCTATCAATAGATTGTGGGTTTAAATGATTAAATTTGTGAGCACTAAAAATAAGCATATTCAACCGTTATTTTATAAAAAACTATGTTCCCAATAAGACGAAACCGAAGACTAAGAACCAATGAAGTGATAAGAAGTTTGGTAAGAGAAACTATTATCTCACCAAACGATTTTTTGGTACCGCTTTTTATTATTGAAGGTAATGGCATTAAAGAAGAAATAGCATCAATGCCAAACTATTACCGCTACAGTCTAGATTTACTAAAAGATGAAGTAAAAACACTTTGGAGCTTAGGTTTAAAGTCGGTATTACTTTTTGTAAAAGTTGAAGACGCTTTAAAAGATAACAAAGGTACAGAAGCGCTAAACCCTAACGGATTAATGCAACGTGCTATAAAAACCGTTAAAGACGTTTGCCCAGAAATGTTGGTAATGACCGATGTGGCGCTTGACCCATTTTCGGTTTATGGGCATGACGGTATTATTGAAAATGGAAAAATAATTAACGATGCTACAGTTGAAGTTTTAGCCGAAATGAGCATTTCTCATGCCGAAGCTGGTGCCGATTTTGTGGCACCAAGCGATATGATGGATGGTCGTATTTTGGGCATTCGTGAAGCTTTGGACCAATCTAACTTAATCGACGTTGGTATCATGAGTTACTCAGCAAAATATGCATCTTCATTTTATGGGCCATTTAGAGATGCTTTGGATTCTGCGCCTGTGGATATTCAAAATATCCCAAAGGATAAAAAAACCTACCAAATGGATTTTGCCAATCGTGAAGAAGCCATCCGAGAAACCGAAATGGATATTAACGAAGGTGCTGATATTGTTATGGTAAAACCAGGATTATGCTACTTAGATATTGTACGTGATATTAGAAATAGTTTTGATGTACCAATTGCTGTTTACCAAGTTTCTGGCGAGTACGCAATGCTAAAAGCAGCCTCAGAAAAAGGCTGGCTAGACCATGATAGCGTAATGCTAGAACAAGTGACGTCAATAAAGCGTGCTGGCGCTGATATCATCGCTTCTTATTTTGCTAAGGATGTTGTTAAATTGATTTCGTAAATTAGCGCTAACTAATTCAAAATTCCATTAATGGGTTTACTCATATTTTACGCGCTTATATCTATTTTCTTTTCATTTTTATGCTCTATTCTCGAGGCTGTTCTTTTAAGTATTACACCTACATTTCTCAATCTAAAAAAGAATGAAGGCAAAGCCTATGCTTCAGACTTAGAGAGTTTAAAAAAGGATGTTGACAGACCGCTAATCGCCATACTAACCTTAAACACCATTGCACATACTGTTGGTGCTATTTTGGTTGGTAAACAAGCCGAAACACTTTATGGCGATGGTGATAGCTACGGTGTTTTTATCGTTTCTGCGGTAATGACGTTTTTAATTTTAGTAGCTTCAGAAATTATCCCGAAAACCATTGGCGCAACCTATTGGAGAGGTTTAGCAAACTTTACAACCAAAGCATTGCATGTATTGATTTTTCCTTTGAAATGGACAGGCATTTTGTGGCTTATGCAACTCACTACAAAACTTATTGGTGGCAAAGGGCATGGTAGTGTTTTAAGTCGTGAAGGTTTTGTTGCCATGACAGAAATTGCTCACGAAGAAGGGGTTTTTGAAGAAAGTGAAAGTAAGGTTATTAAAAACTTACTTAACTTTAAAGATGTACAGGCTAAAGATGTTATGACGCCTCGAACAGTGATGAAAACCGAAAATGAAGTCATGACTGTTGAAGATTTTTTCAATGCTAATTCTAACATTCGATTTTCTAGAATCCCAGTATATACAGAAAACTCAGATAACATTTCAGGTCTAGTTCTTAAAGACGACGTTTTTAAAGAAATGGCATTTGGTAATGGCGGAAAATTATTATCAGAATTAAAACGGGATATTATTATTGTTAATAGAACATTACCAATTCCAAAATTGTTTGAACAATTAGTCGAAAGTAGAAATCACATGGCTTTAGTTGTTGACGAATACGGTTCAGTAAGTGGTTTGGTAACTATGGAAGACGTTATTGAAACACTTCTTGGTCTTGAAATTATGGACGAAAGTGATAACGTTTCTGACCTTCAAATGTTAGCCAGGAAAAGTTGGGAAACACGAGCCAAACGCCTCGGCATTATTGAAGACGAGAATACTGACGAATAAATGAAAACCTGCACCATCGAATTGCCATTAGGTCATGCCACGATTTCTGGTGATGCTCATGGTATTTCTTCAGTTTCTATTGGTGATACCTGTCAAAAACTTTCAGAAATTATCCCAAAAGATTTGTTAGATTGTGTAACGCAACTCAAAGCCTATTTTAGAGAAGAACAGCGGCATTTTGACTTAAAACTAAATTCTTTAGGCACTAATTTTCAGAAAAAAGTTTGGCGACACTTACAGCAGATTCCTTTTGGAAAAACCTGTTCGTATTTAGATATATCAAAACAATTAGGAGACCCAAAGGCTATTAGAGCTGTGGCTAACGCCAATGGTAAAAATCCACTTTGGATTATAGTTCCATGCCATCGTGTTATTGGAAGCAACGGAAGTTTAACTGGCTATGCTGGTGGTTTACATAGAAAACAATGGCTCATTAATCACGAAAGGCAGAACAAACAACAAATGCTGTTTTAACGATGGAAATGAAACGTTACAAATGGACAGAAATTATCTCTTTGGTAGCCTTTACTATCATCACTTTAATTGCACTTAAAGATGGTAAAATTACCATGTTTTATCTCATTTATTTGTTTTGGATAGATGAATTTATAAAAACCATTTTCGACCTCATAAACTTCTATTTCAATAGAAAAAACATAGAAAATCCTGAAGTATATAAACAACTCAGCCATTCGAGATTTTTTATGTTATTTATTTATTTGATATTTATTTTGGTGTTTTTTGGTTTAATGATTGATTGGAAAACCGAAGATGCAGTTATTACAAATTTTAGTATTATTTTCTTTAAAAATTCGCTTTTTAATCTATGCGTGTTTAGCTTTTTGCTTCGGGAAGTTTTTCATTTTATATCGTACAAAAAGGCACTTAATGCACCAGCACATTCTATCTTTTCTAAAGGACTCATCACGCTGCATGTTTCTTTAATTTTAGGCGTATTTCTATGGGCAATTATTAACGGAAAAATGGGCAACAATCCAATAGAATTTGGCAGTTATAAAACTATTGTTGCTATTGTTCCATTTTTATTAATTAAATTGATTTTTGAACTGCTCGAAATCAAAAATCGTTTTGCTGAAATTAAACAAACCTATAATTAATTTTTTATATGAAATTCCTAAAAAAGCTACTTAAATTCCTAGTCATATTCTTTGGATTGTTAATAGCTATTCTCTACATCACTGATACAGATTATTTACTGAAAGCTGTAAGAACAATTTATTTAAAAGGTCATACCACAGCTTATTTAGAAGATTACAAACACTTCGATAACCAAGAAATTGAAGCCAGTAATAATCCGCAACCTTGGCCAAATCATATTGATTATAATTCAGCTAAAGAAACAGACCGTTTAGCAAAAGCCAATAAAGATTGGGGAACGATTGCTTATGTCATCATAAAAAATGACAGTATTTGGTTTGAAAACTATTACGATGGGTTTAACGAAGATTCAAAATCCAACTCCTTTTCAATGGCAAAAAGTTATGTGTCTGGCTTAATGGGGAAAGCCATTATGGAAGGTCATATAAAAAGTCTAGACCAGCCTGTTTGCGATTTTCTTCCTGCATTTTGCGATGGTAAAGCAGCGAAAATGACCGTTGGCGATTTAAGTAGTATGGCTTCTGGCACCAATTGGGACGAAGCCTATTATTCACCATTAAGCATTACAACACGTGCTTATTTTGATGACGATTTGGCCAAAGTGATGAACGGTCTTAAAGTTGTAAACCAACCTGGACAAGCCTTTAAATACGCAAGTGGCGATACGCAAATGCTCGCTATGATTATTGAAAAAGCCACAGGCAAAAAACTATACGATTATTTTGAAGAAAGCTTTTGGAAACCACTTGGCAGCGAAAACGAAACCCTTTGGCAAGTTGATAGTGACGACCACGATTTGGTAAAAGCCTATTGTTGTATAGCCAGTAATGCAAAAGACTTCGCGCGTTTTGGAAAACTCTACAAAGACCATGGAAAATGGAATGGCAAACAGATATTAGATTCGGCTTTTGTGGCTAAATCTGTAAAACCACGTTTTCCTGAAAGTCCAGAATATGGTTACGGTTGGTGGCTTAAAAATCATCTAGGAAAAGACTTTTTTATGATGCGCGGACACTTAGGGCAATACGTTTTTGTACAACCGGAAGACAATGTTATTATCATACGTTTAGGCCATCAAAAATCGCCAGATAATCTCAATGCTAAAACTTTTACAGATGATATTAGTTTGTATATTGAAGAAGGTTATAAAATGCTTGAGGAATAACAGATTTTCTTTTTGGTTGAGCTCAGTCGAAACCTTAAAGCTGTGATTACTAAAACCTCTCGAGTACGCTTGAGGAGACAGCATTTTTTGTATTTTACAGCATAATTAGAATTAGCTCCTTATGAAATACCTAAAACTCCTAATAATCGCAGCCATAACCGCAGCCGTTTTTTACGGACTCAACAACAAATTTGGAGAGATTCCTGCGTTAGGAAAATTCCTCGCACCCAACCAAGGCATTTGGCAAAACGAAGGTGATGAAATTACCACTGGTGAGATTGCCATTAATGGTTTAGAAGATGTTGTGACCGTGCATTATGATGCACAATTAATTCCGCATATTTTTGCAAAAAACGATACAGATTTATACAAAACCCAGGGTTACATTACGGCAAAACACCGTTTGTGGCAAATGGAGTTTCAAACCTATGCTGCAGCTGGTCGATTATCTGAAATTATTGGCGAAGGTGCTTTAGATTACGACCGCCAACAACGCAGAAAAGGGATGCTATTTGGTGCAGAAAACAGTTTGAAAGAAGTAAAAAAAGACCCAGAAGCTTTAGCATTACTTGAGGCATACAGCAATGGTGTTAACGCTTATATTTCAACCTTAAATCCAGAAAATTATCCTGTAGAATATAAATTATTAGGTTACGAACCCGAAGCTTGGACCGTAGAAAAAACTATGCATTTATTGATGTATATGACAGATATGCTTTGTGGTGGCGATGACGATTTGGAGTTTACAAATACCATTAGGAAATTCGGGAAAAAACGTTTTGATTTACTATTTCCAGATTTCTATAACATCATCGATCCAGTAATTCCTAAAGAAACGGATTGGAATTACATCGATACAAAAATGACCGAAATTCCAGAAAGCGAAATGGCAGATGATACCATTTCGGTAACGGAAATCATGACCAAACCACATCCAAACAACGGCAGTAACAATTGGGCGGTTGCACCTAAAAAATCTGCGACAGGAAATGCTATTTTAGCCAGTGACCCACATTTAGGTTTAAATCTACCTTCCATTTGGTTTGTGATGCAATTGTCTACGCCAGAACATAATGTTTATGGCGCCACTTTACCAGGTGCTTTGGGCGTAATTATTGGTTTTAACGAAGATATATCCTGGGGCGTGACTAATGCTACACGAGACGTAAAAGATTGGTATAAAATCGATTTTAAAGATGAAAGTCGCACTGAATATAAATACGATAACCAATGGAAAGAAACGTCATTGAGGCTTGAAGAAATTAAAATTAAAGGCAAGGAAACCTTTATCGATTCAGTATTTTATACACATCACGGTCCAGTAAGTTATGACCAGAGTTTTAAAACCGATAACGAGCTTAAAGGGTACGCTATGAAATGGGCTGGACATATTGGGCATAATTTTACAGATTTATTCTTCAAACTGAACCGTGCTAAAAATTATAACGATTATAGAGACGCCATAAAAAATCACGTTGCACCAGCACAGAATTTCATTTTTGCATCAAAAACTGGAGATATTGCAATGTGGGTTCAAGGTAAATTCCCAAATAAATGGAAAGGCCAAGGCAAATTTTTAATGGATGGTAGTAACCCTGACCATGACTGGAAAAGTTTTATTCCTTCAGAATATAATGCCAACACAAAAAATCCTGAGCGTGGTTTTGTAAGTTCTGCTAATCAGCATCCAACAGATTCTATGTACCCGTTTTATGTTTTTAATGATGGTTATGATACCTACCGTTCGCGAATTATAAATAATTTTTTAAGGTCGAAAGAAAAGTTGAATATTGAGGATTTTAAAGATTTACAAAACAATAATTTCAACTTAAAAGCAAAGGAAATTGTGCCATATTTAATTGAAAATTTAGATGCTTCAGAATTAAATAAAGCCGAAAAAGAGGCTTTATCCATTTTGAAAAATTGGGATTTTGATAATCACATTGATAGTAAAGCGCCAGGTTTATTTTCGAGTTGGAATAATAGTCTTTACAACCTAATCTGGGATGAGTTTGATGTTGAAGAAAATAATCTTGCTTATCCATTCACCTACCAATATATGTATATGTTGAAAAATCATCCTAACGATGAATTTATGGATGTTTTGGATACGCCAGAGAAAGAAACGGCAAAGGATTTAATTCAGCAATCCTTCAAAGAAACCGTTGAAAAATTAAACAAATGGGCTGAAAAAAATGGCGATTACGATTGGGCAAATTATAAGAAAACTTATGTTGGGCATTTGCTACAAGCGTTACCAGCGTTTTCTGTAAGAAATATTCCTATTGGTGGCGACGGAAACACCGTAAACGCCACGACTCGAAATCACGGACCTTCATGGCGAATGATTGTAGAAATGGGTGATAAACCAAAAGGTTTTGGTATTTATCCAGGAGGACAATCAGGAAATCCAGGCAGTAAATATTACGATAATTTTATTGACGATTGGGCAAAAGGAAACTATTTTGAAATTAACTTTTTGCAGTCTGAAAGTGACTCCACTTCAATCCAATCTACACAAACTTTAAAGCCAGCTAAATAACATGAAACGAAATAGCATCAACTTCATAATAACCATAATTTTAGCCATCATTTTATCACAATTTTTACCTTGGTGGTCTGTAATGCTAGCGAGCTTTATTTCATCTTTAGGAATACCTCTTAAACGTTTTGCTGTGTTTCTTGTACCGTTTTTAGCAATTGCCTTGTTTTGGATTATTTATTCTTGGTCTTTAAGTAGTGCCAACGATTTTATTCTAGCAAAAAAAATAGGCGTATTATTAACGATTGGTGAAAACGCTTATTTACTTATTTTAATTACTGGAATCATTGGTGGTCTTGCATCTGGCGTTTCGGCTTTATTTGGAAAACAATTATCTTTAGTATTGAAATCCAAATAACTTATGCGCTATGATTGCCAAACTCAATCTCGAAAATATTCTTTTTTTAGATATTGAAACCGTTCCAGAAACTGAACATTTTTCGGACTTAGACAAAACCAAACAACAACTTTGGGAAGCAAAATCTAAATACCAGAGACGTGATGAATTTACGGCCGAAGAATTTTACGACCGTGCTGGCATTTGGGCAGAATTTGGAAAAATAATCTGTGTTTCTGTTGGTTATTTTAAAATGGAAGGTGATATCCGCAACTTTAGAGTCACCTCCTTTTATGGCGATGAAGATAAAATTCTAAAAGATTTTAAAAACCTACTGATTTCGCATTTTAGTCAACAAAAACATCTGCTTTGTGCGCATAACGGTAAAGAATTCGACTTTCCGTATATAGCGAGACGAATGATTATTCAAAATATTGAATTGCCTTACAAACTGAATCTGTTCGGAAAAAAACCTTGGGAAGTTCCTCATCTCGATACATTAGACCTATGGAAATTTGGCGATTATAAAACTTATACGTCGCTAAAGTTATTGACCAATGTTTTGGGTATTCCTTCGCCTAAAGATGATATTGATGGTAGTGAAGTTTGCGACGTGTATTACAAAGAAAAAAATATAGACCGCATTATTACCTATTGCGAGAAAGATACTATTGCTGTAGCACAAATATTTTTACGTTTACGTGGTGATGAATTGCTACATGATAACGAGATAAAGCATATTTAAATCTTAGAAATTGTTGATTGATAGAAAGTATTTAGAAACTCTACTACATAAAAACTAATATTAGAAAAAGCCTGCAAAAAAGGATAGAACGGCAAGTATGAAATTCTGCGAAGCAGATTGAATAGGGTCAGCCTATTTTTGGTTTTCTCCAAATATTTACCAAAAAAAAACTCAGACAATTTCTCGTCTGAGCTTTAATTATTTCTAAAGTTTCAAATTACTTTTTGATAAACTTAAGGGTTTCAACATTGTCGTTTACAGTAAACTGAATCATGTATAAACCAGATTTTAAGCTGCTTACGTTTACACCATTTGCAGATGTACCTTTAGCTACTTGCTGACCTAACATATTAAGAACTGTAAATGGTAGGTCTTCGATATTTGATTTTACAAATAAAGTATTACCACTAACTGGGTTTGGATATATAGAAATTTTAGGGTCTAAATAGTCCACAGTACGCAATTCTGATACTCTTGGTGTACCACATGTTCCTAGGTTAATCCAACCTGTTGACGTTCTTTCATACAAGGTGTTCTGATAAACAACTTGGTCACCTGGAGAATACGACTGACCGCTTACATAAGCTGGTACACCAGCACATTTATCTGCTGAACCTTGGCTTAGATTAATCGCATCAATTGCGATATCTGCTTGCCATGTAGAACCTGTTAAACGATTAAACCTTAGTTTAATTTCACCTCCTACATAAGCACTTAAATCTACATTAGCATCTAACCAAGAGTTGCCTTTGTTGCCAGTTTGACTCCAAATTGTCGACCAAGTGCTTCCATTATTTGTGCTTACCTGTAAAGAGATACTTCCCATATCATTTGCGCCATACATATGGTATTTAAAGTTGAAATTAGCTGCACTAACACTGCTTAAATCAAAACATGGCGAATTTAAAATGGCGCGTTTGTTTGGAAATCCTGTTCCATTGCCAGAAGCTTCGACAAAAATGTAATTAGAACCTTGGCTTGCACTTGATGGTCCTGTTCCACTTGAAGGTGTGCCGTTGGCATCTACTGTCCAATTAATATCATCTGTTGTAGATTGTGTCCAAGCACCTAACCCAGACTCAAAGCCTTCGGAATACGGGAAAGACGTTACTGCTCCAGAGCAACCTATTGGCGTACTTCCGGTAGTAATATTTACTGTATAATCTTCAACTTCTCCATAAGGGAATGTCTCACAAGCTGTTGGTGTACCGTTATATTTCATAGATACTCGCAAACGCTTTTCACCATTTGCTGTTCCTGCTGGTACTGTAAAACTTCCGTTTACAGAAGACGCGTTGGTTGCTGCTCTAGAGAAAATTTGTTCTCCAGAATCTGAAAAATCACCATCATCGTTATAATCAATCCAAGCGGCGTAACCTTCGTTATAAACAGTTCCTGTCCACGTTGGTGTAACTGTAATTGTGTAGTTAGAACCCTTATTTAAGTTTGTAGAAATACTTGTAAAATCTGAATATAATTGTGCTCCAGAAGTATTATTTATACTTCCAACTTGAACACGAGAAATATACTCATCATTTACGCTGTTTCCTTGAGATGCGCAGTATTGGTTGCCTGTTTGGCATGGTGTACATGAGCCACCACAATCTACACCAGTTTCATCTCCATTTTGAACGCCATCTGTACATGATGGTTGTGTTGTTCCGCCGCCACATTTATCTGATAAAGCCAAGCTTCTTCTAAAGCCACCAGGTGCTAATTGTGCACGCATTCTAGCTTTTTGTCCATTTGTGAATAAATTCATACAAACATCGTTAGAATAGTCCATATAATTCTGATACATATCTGTAGAGCCACAAGATACGCGACCTGCAGGACAACCTGCATTAGAAGTTTGGTGCGTTGGTGTATCACTTACAAAGTCATTTCCACAATTAGAATCGCCCCAAATGTGACGTAAATTTAAAAAGTGACCAACCTCATGAGTTGTTGTGCGACCGCCATCAAACGGTGCAGAAACTGCTCCAACACGTCCAAAATAATTATAACCCATGACAACACCGTCGGTAGCTGCACTGCCTCCAGGAAATTGAGCATATCCTAAAATTGTTCCTCCTTGAGCGTTTAACATTTGTGGTACAACCCACATGTTTAAATATTCACTTGTATTCCAAGGGTCTATACCTCCGGTAGACGCGCGTTTCATGTCATCACTTGTCCCCCAATTTCTTCGAGTTGTAGATTTACGTGTAATACCTGTTGTTGAATTTCCATTCGGGTCAACAGAAGCCAAACAAAACTGAATTTCTGTATCTGCTGCTTGAGACCAAACATTATCTGCATCTGGGTTTGTACGTCTAAAATCTTCGTTTAGCACATCTAGTTGCGATTCTATTTGTGCCACACTAATATTTTCTGTACTGTTTCTATAAAGGACATGAACAACTACAGGCAGTGTAATGATGTTACCATCAATGCGTTGGTTTTCCATTTCGGCAACCTTATTTTGAGTAAAGGTTTCAATTTGCGCCATGTTTCTGGCTAGATTTGGATTTTTGCTTAAGCGATATTCAAGATTTTCCATTGTAGAACAATTACGCTCTTGAGCAAATAGGCTTCCTACTAAAAGGAAACATAGTAATAGAGTAAATTTGTTTTTCATGTAAAAAAATTAGGAGTTAGTAATTAATTAGTTAATTCGTGTTTGAAACTATTAAAAAACTGTTAAAATAAATAACATTTATCGCTGTTTTCGACCAAAAACATCAATTAAAATTTCATTACGGTTTTACCGTAACAGTATTGAGGAATTATCTTACAAGAAGAATAGTTTTCATAAAAAAAACTCAGACCATTACTAGTCTGAGCTTTTCTTTTTAATTACATTTTTAATTACTTCTTCATTAATTTTTGTGTTTTTCTGAAGCCATTAGAACCTTCGATACTCAACATATAAATACCACTATTTAAGTTTGAAATATTTATTTGCTTTTCTGAAGTTGTATCACTTACTGACCATTGCACTCGATTTACCATTTTACCTGTTAAATCAAAAATTTGTAAAGTCATATCTACTGGTCCGTTTTGCATATCTAAACCTAAGCCAACATTTACAGTTGATGATGCTGGATTCGGATAGAAACGAACAGAGTTTTCAATAGTTTGAATATCATCATTAAGGTCAACCAAAACTTCTTCAGCTTTTGTTGTTGGTCCAGCCGATAAATTAATATTATCTAACGCAATATCTGCTTGCCAAGTACTACCTGTAACTCTGTTGAATCTTAATTGTACACTATTACCAGTATATGCGGATAAATCTACACTTTGAGAAAGCCAAGCATTGGCTTTATCGCCAGTTTCACTCCATAAAGTCGTCCAGCTTGCACCATTATCATTACTAGCTTCTAAGGCAATACTTCCCATATCTGCTGCACCATTCATATGGTAATTAAATGTGAATGTTGCTCCAGACTGAGCCGATAAATCGTAACATGGCGAAGTTATAATTGCACGCTTATTTGGATAACCTGTGCCATTTCCTGAAGCTTCTACAAAAATGTAGCTATTGCCCTGAATAGCACTTGATGGTCCTGTACCATTTGATGGTGTTCCGTTGGCATCAACCGTCCAGTTTAAATCATCTGTACTGCTTTGCGACCAATCACCGATTGAACCTTCAAAACCTTGTGTGTATGGGAAAGAACTTACGCCACCAGAACAAGATGGTGTTGTTGGTACACCTTCAGTTAGGCTAATATCATCAATGGCTACGTCAGACTGCCATGTACCACCAGTGATTCTGTTGAAACGTAACTGAATTCCACTTCCTAAGTAAGAAGCTAAATCAATGTTTACTGCTAACCATTGGTTGCCTTGGTTTCCTGTTTGATTCCATAAGCTCCTCCAAGTTGTACCTTCATCATTAGTGACTTCTAAATCTACTGAACCTCCATCTGTTGAACCAAACATGTGATATTTGAAGCTGAAATTTGCTTCTGTTACACTTGATAAATCAAAACATGGTGAAGTGATAATCGCACGTTTGTTAGGGAAACCTGTTCCGTTTCCTGAGGCTTCAACATAAATATAATTACTGCCTTGAACTGCACTCGATGGACCAGTATTATTACTTGGTGTTCCGTTAGCGTCAACTGTCCAATTTATATCATCTGCATTAGACTGTGTCCAAGCGCCGATTCCACCTTCGAAACCTTCAGCATATGGGAATGTTGAAATTCCGCCAGAACAACCATTCGCTGCTTCATTTACATTAACAGTTCTGCTTACTGGAGTTGCTGCATTTCCTGCCGCATCACTTACATTATACGTTAATGTGTATGTACCAGCTACATTTGTGTTTACTGAACCTGAAACAACAATACTCGCCGTTAAGTTACCATCAATATTATCTGACGCTGTTGCGCCTGCATCTGAATACGCATCTCCAACTGTAAGGTTTACTGTCGCTGAACCATTAAGCGTAATTATTGGCGCAATTGTATCTGCACTCACCACAACACTTCTTGAAATACTTGCTGAATTTCCAGCAGCATCACTAACACTATATGTTACAGTGTATGTTCCTGCAGTATTTGTATTTACTGTACCTGAAGTTACAATACTCGAAGTTAAATTTCCATCGATATTATCTGTTGCTGTTGCGCCTAACTCATTATAAGTATCGCCAACATTTAAGTTAATTGTCGCTGCGCCGTTTAATGAAATTACTGGTGCCGTTGTATCTGGATTTACAGTAACCGTACGCGAAGTACTTGCTGAATTTCCAGCTGCATCACTTACAGAATATGTTACTGTATATGTTCCTGCAACGTTTGTGTTTACAGTCCCTGATATTACGATACTAGAAGTAAGGTTTCCATCTACATTATCAGTTGCCGTTGCACCTTGCTCGTTATAGGTTTGTTGCAACTCTAAAGTAATATTTGCTGAACCATTTAAAGTAATCACTGGAGCAGTTGTATCTGCAATAACGTTTACTGTACGTGTTGCAGAACCAGAGTTTCCAGCAGCATCCGTTGCTGTGTAAGTTACGGTGTAAGTTCCTGCAACATTTGTATTTACTGTACCAGATGTTACGATGCTTGATGTTAAGTTTCCATCAACATTATCTGTTGCTGTAGCACCTAATTCGTTATAAGCTTCTCCGACATTTAAATCGATTGTTGAAGCGCCGTTTAAAGTCACAACTGGTGCTTCTGTATCTGGACCTTGACCTTCAATTACAATCGTATAATCTTCAACTTCACCATAAGTGAATGAAGCACACGAATCTACATTTGCATTATAACTCATAGTTACACGCATACGTGTTGAAACTTCACTTGCAGAAGCTGGTACTGTAAAATTACCTGTGACTGGAGTTGTCTGAGAAGGTGCTGCTGTAAATACTTGCTCACCTGCATCTGTAAAATCGCCATCACGGTTATAATCTATCCAAACGGAATAGCCTTCGTTATATAAAGTGCCTGTCCAAGTTGGAGTAATTGTTACCGTGTATTGACTTCCTTTTGTTAATGTTGTAGAAATCGATGTAAAATCTGAATAAAATTGAGCGCCAGATGTATTGTTAATGGTATTTAACTGAACTCTAGAAATGTATTCGTCATTTACATTAGAACTTTGAGATGCACAATACGTAATTGGCACTGCATCTGTTGTGATAGTAACCACATTACTAGCTCCAGATGTATTTCCTGCGGCATCTTTAGCCACGACTGAAAAACTGTATTGTGTTTCAGCCGTTAAACCTGTTGCTACAAAAGTTGTAGATGTTGAGTTTCCGACTACGACACCATCTCTTAAAACATCATAAGACGCAACACCAACATTATCTGTTGAAGCTGTCCAAGATAAATTAGCTGAAGTAGCTGTAACACCTGAAGCTGATAAACTTGTTGGAACAGATGGTGCCGTTGTGTCTGGTGCATCAGTAGTCACGTTTACTACGTTACTCAATCCAGATTGATTCCCAGCTGCATCGTTTGCTCTCACAGTAAATGCATATGAGGTGTTTGGCGACAAACTTATAGCTTGGTAATTAGTTGTATTCCCAGAAACTGAAGCAATAACTGCACCGTCTCTTAAAACATCATAACCTGAAACACCTACATTATCTGTAGAAGCTGCCCAACTTAAATCAGTTGTGCTTTGCGTTGTGTTTGATGCTGTTAAGCTAGTTGGTGCTGAAGGTGCTTCTGTATCGGCAACAGTTGTTGATGTAAATTTACCCGTAAACACTCCTCGACCATAAGTTGACGCTATAATTTGATTGTTATTATCATCGCCATTGACTGCCCAATAATCGAGAGATGTAACACTTACATCACTCATACCATTATAAGCTTGAGACCATGATGGATTTGCATCATTAAAATTACTTGTTGACCAAATACCCAATTGTGTTGCTAAAATAGCTTCATTTCTGTTTAAAGGATTTTGAAGCATATCTCTAACAGGAATATTTGGTAAATCACCTTCTTTATTTTGCCATGACGAGCCACCATTAGAAGTTGCCCAAACACTTGTTACACCATAATTATGAATAGTAACAAAAATGTCATTGGCTGTTTCTCCATATCTTACAGAAGATACTGCACCAACAAATGGTGTGCTAATTGTGGTAAATGTTGCGCTTGAATTTGTAACATTTGTTAATCTTAAAAGTCCACCGTTAGCTAAACCTACATGCCATGTGTTATTTGCAAAAGGAGAAACACCAAATGCAGTTGGTTTACTATTTAGAGCTGAGTTAGATAAAAATCCACTAGAATTTGAAGCAACGTTTATACTCTTTATTCTAAAAGTAGAACCTGAAGATGCGTTAGTCAATAAACGATTTGCATCACTATCGTAACCCATTTGGTTAACAAAATCTCCAGAAGATTGATCGCTAGAAAGTGTTGTTGCTCCACCTTGGCGTCTTCCTAGTCCATTCCAAGGTAAATTAAATCTATAGATTTGATTAAATACATAAGTGGCAATTAAATACTGACCGTCTTTATCTACAAAAGTGTAAAAACCATCACCATCACTTAGTTCTTCAGAACCATTTATACCTGGTGATGTATTACTTCCTCTAAAACCTTGTGAACCATTATCTTGAGCTCCTGCTGTAAATATGACATTAGAACTTCCTTGGCCGTCAGGACCAATTCCAGCTTTTACATATTGTGTTACGTTGTATCCATTGACGCGTTTAGTAATTGTAGACCCAGCATTACCTGAGTAATACACACCACCATCATTACCAAATAACATACGAGACGAAGAATTGTTACCAAAAGCTATTGAATGTTGATCGGCATGTACATTATTAGGTTGACCAAATCCGCCGTACCAATGTGACAATTGTGACCAAGAGGAACCACTATTAGTACTTTTAAACAAATCAATACCACCTACGTAAACAATGTTATCATTGTTTGGATCAGCCTCTATAACCAAGTCATAAAAAGCTTGACCTCTACAAAAATCATTAGCAGGAATACCTGTGTCTGCATCATTAGGTAGGCTTGTAGAAGAAATGCTTCCAAAACCGTTAGTTGTACTGTAAATATGAACTGGTGCGGCGCCAGCGCCTTGCGTTAAAGCATATAACTTGTTTGGGTTAGATGCTGATGGTTCTAGCTCAACACGATTAGAATCTGCTAATGGCGAAGCTCCTGCCTCTGTCCAAGTTGTTCCGTTTGAAGAACTATATACTCTTCCGCCTCCACTTCCAAAAGCATTAGAGATTGATCCCATCCAAAGCTTATTGTCAGCACCAACTTCTAAATCATTTGGTATTACATAATATGTATTAGCACCTGATGTATTTGCTTCCATGTTTGCAGACTCTATCCTATTCCAAGTTGCGCCGGCATCTGTTGAATGATATAATCCTGCCGTTTGTAATCCTAAATAGTTATTTGGACTTGATGCGTCTCCATAAATTTGAGCACCAACACCAACAAATAATTCTGTGTTGCCATTATTATTCCAAGCCAAAACATCGTTTACATAGAAAAATCCTGATAGAAATAAATTAGTAGCACTAAAATCGAAAGTTGCAGAACCTGCAGCAGGAATATTTAAAGCGTTCCAAGAATTTCCACCATCAGTGGTTACATAAACACCATTTCCTACAACATCTCCAGCTGTATATTGTTCTCCTGTTCCAACAAACCAACGGTTAGAATTATTTGGGTCAACAGTAATTGATGTTACCGCTAAATTCCCAGGAACATTTTGCACACGTGTCCATAAAGAATTTGTGTTTGTAATATTAGTGTTTTTCCAAAGTCCACCACTAACTCCACCCGCATATACTGTGTTGTTGCTTGAGTCGTTTGGATCAAACATAATAACACGTGTACGACCACCAATGTCATTTGGACCTCTTTCTTCCCAAGCGTTACCCACTTCACCAGGATTTCGTTGAGCTTGTCTTTCTGCTCTAAGACTTTCTCTAATTACATTAAGTTCATCGTTGTCTAATTTTCCTGTAGCTGGATTAATAGATAACTCCCACATTTGCTCAAAATAGCGATTAGGAGGTAAACCCGCCTGTTTACGTTTCTTTTTATCCCAAGTTAGAGTTTCTTTAAAAGGTGAATTTGCTACAATTTTAGCATGTGCAGCACGTTGTTCTTCTAAAGTTAAATTAATTTCTTGAGTTTTAGATACGTAAGTAAATGTACCTATGGCCAACAACATTACTGTTATTCCACCAATAAGGAAGCGTAAATTTTTAGTCATCTGTATAAAAAAGATTTTGAGTTCTATGTCTTATAAATTTACAAGACGCGTGAAAATATTAAAATTATGTTAACACACAATAATATTATCAGTGTTTTCGACAAAACGCTGTCAAATTAATAAATAAAATGTCAAATTATTAAACATTAAATATTTTAATGATTTATACTTTGTTTATTATCAGTCGTTTATCAGATTAATCCAACTTTTAAAAGTTTGGGTATATTTTAAAGAAGATTACCTAAATTTACGTATGTCAAATTCCAAACTTCTTAATGTAAAAAATCTCAGCATCAGTTTTATTTCTGGCAAGAAGAAGACAGAAGTTATACATGGTATTTCATTTGATATTTCTAAAAATGAAATTCTAGGGATAGTGGGTGAATCTGGCTCAGGTAAATCTGTTTCCTCATTAGCTATAATGGGATTATTGCCTAAGAAGAAATCAGAAATTTCTTATGGTTCAATTGAATTTGAAGGAAAAGATTTGTCCTCAATTTCAGAAAAAGAATTTCAAAATTTAAGAGGAAACGAAATAGCAATGATTTTTCAAGAGCCGATGAGTTCTTTAAATCCGTCTATGAAATGTGGTAGGCAAGTCGCAGAATTATTAAAGCGACATACCAATCTCAGTAAATCTGAAATAAAAGCTGAAGTACTTTCACTATTTGAACGTGTAAAATTGCCCGACCCAAAACGTGCATTTAACGCGTATCCGCATGAGATTTCTGGCGGACAAAAGCAGCGTGTTATGATTGCTATGGCTATTTCGTGTAAACCAAAATTATTAATCGCCGACGAGCCAACAACAGCATTAGACGTCACGGTACAAAAGGAGATTTTGGAGTTATTAAAAACGTTGCAACAAGAAACCAAAATGAGCATTCTTTTTATATCTCACGATTTGGCTTTAGTATCTGAACTAGTAGATAAAGTTGCGGTAATGTATAAAGGAGAAATTGTTGAACAAGCGAATGTCGAGGGTCTTTTTAATTCTCCACAACATCAATACACAAAGGCATTATTAAATTCTCGTCCATCGTTAGACACGCGTTTAAAAAAATTACCAACAGTCTCTGATTTTATAAATGAAACGATTAATACTAGTGTAATTTCAAAAGAAGAACGTAAAAGGCATCACAATAAATTATACGCACAAGCGCCTCTTTTGGAAATCATAGATTTAGAAAAAACATACCTCTCTTATCAAGGATTATTTCAACCAAAAACAGAATTTAAAGCTGTAAACCAAGTCAGTTTTAAAGTTTATGAAGGTGAAACTCTTGGATTGGTAGGAGAATCTGGTTGCGGAAAATCAACTTTAGGAAATGCCATTTTACAATTAGATAAAGCTACAGATGGAATCATTAAATATAAAGGTGAAGATATTTCGAATTTAAAGTCTCAGCCCTTACGTAGTTTACGAAAAGATATTCAAATTATTTTTCAAGATCCTTTTGCATCTTTAAATCCAAGATTAACCGTTGGAAAAGCCATAACCGAACCAATGGAGGTTCATGGAATTTGTAATACATCCAAAGAGCGAAATGAAAAAGCTATTGAGATTTTGAAACATGTTGGCTTATCTGAAACTGATTTTTACAAATACCCTCATGAATTTTCTGGTGGACAACGTCAACGTATTGGAATTGCAAGAACAATTGCTTTAGAACCAAAATTGATTATCTGTGACGAATCGGTTTCGGCGTTGGACATTTCCGTGCAAGCACAAGTTTTAAACCTATTAAATAGTCTGAAAGAAAATTTTGGATTTACTTACATCTTTATTTCGCACGACTTGGCCGTTGTAAAATATATGGCAGACCAATTGTTGGTGATGAATAAAGGTGAGATTGAAGAATTAGGCGAAGCAGACCAAGTGTATAGTCATCCAAAAAAAGAATATACTAAAAAACTTATTGACGCTATACCAAAAGGTTTATAGAAAAAAAACTTTTTTAGTTAAATAAAATACGCCCGAAATCAATCGGAGCGTATTTTTTAGTTTAGAAGGTTTTTCTTCAAAAGTAGGTTCTGGTAGATTTGGTTTTGTATTCATAAGTTAAGTTTATGATAGATTTGGGGACAAATCATAAATTAAGTTTATGGTAAATTTGGTAACATAGATTTGGGACTGCTAATATGAAACAAAATTTCAATAATAACGATTAAATACATTATTAATCGTTGAAATACATTAAATTTTAACATTTCACAATGTTTATATACAAAAAAGCCACTCTCAAGTGGCTTAAAATTTAATCAGTAATAAAATTATATATTCATTTCAGGCACATCACCATCAACAATCAAATGACCTTCTGTTGCATTTTTAATTTCTTCCACAGAAACACCTGGCGCTCGTTCTAAAAGTTTAAAACCTTTTTTAGTTACTTCAATAACTGCAAGATTAGTCACAATTTTTTTTACACAACCAACACCAGTTAATGGTAACGAACATTGCTTTAATAATTTTGATGCGCCTGCTCTATTTGTATGCATCATGGCAACGATAATATTTTCGGCACTTGCCACTAAATCCATAGCGCCGCCCATTCCTTTTACCATTTTTCCAGGAATTTTCCAATTGGCAATATCACCGTTTTGTGCAACTTCCATTGCACCAAGAATGGTTAAATCGACATGTTTTCCTCTAATCATAGAAAAACTCATTGCCGAATCGAAAAAACTTGCACCTGGCAGCGTAGTAATGGTTTGCTTACCCGCATTTATAATATCTGCATCTTCTTCGCCATCAAAAGGAAATGGTCCCATTCCGAGAACACCGTTTTCACTTTGAAACTCTACCTCTATATCTTCTCTTACAAAATTGGCAACCAAAGTTGGTATACCTATTCCTAAGTTAACATAGTAACCGTCTTTTACTTCTTTTGCAATACGTTTTGCGATTCCGTTTTTATCTAAAGCCATAATTAATTTCTTTGTCTTACGGTTCTTTGTTCAATTCGTTTTTCATAAGTTTCCCCTTGAAAAATGCGTTGTACAAAAATTCCTGGGATATGAATTTGGTTTGGATCTAGCTCGCCAACAGGTACTAATTCTTCGACCTCAGCGACAGTAATTTTTGCTGCACCGCACATATTTGGATTAAAATTTCTAGCTGTACCTTTAAAAATAAGATTTCCAGCCGCATCACCTTTCCATGCTTTTACAAAAGAAAAATCGGCTTTAAAAGCATGTTCTAAAACATACATTTTACCATCAAACTCTCGTGTTTCTTTTCCTTCGGCAACTTCGGTTCCATAACCTGCTGGTGTGTAAACTGCAGGAAAACCTGCTTGTGCAGCTCTGCAGCGTTCAGCTAAAGTACCTTGCGGAATTAATTCTACATCGAGCTCGCCGCTTAGCATTTGACGTTCAAATTCGTCATTCTCACCAACGTAAGAAGACACCATTTTTTTAATTTGTTTGCCTTGAAGTAATAATCCGAGACCAAAATCGTCGACACCTGCATTGTTAGAAATACAAGTGAGCCCTTTTACATTTCTTTTTACAAGTTCGTCTATAGAATTTTCAGGAATACCGCTTAGCCCAAAACCACCAAGCATTAAAGTCATATTATCTGCCACACCATCAAGTGCAACATGGACATTTGCCACTTCTTTGTTAATCATATTTTGTTGATTATTTGTCTTCGTAAATTACAAAAGATATCTAAAATCAACTACCAAAAAAATGCTAAAACCTAATAAGGATTAAAAATCGATATCAATATCATCATCAGAATTATCGTCAATCGTGTCATTATCTGCAGTTGCTTTTGAGCAATCTACGTTAATAGATAAATTTGCAGGACGTTCAAACTCAGATTTTGAAACATTTAGCGATTCGTCTTCATAACATGCTTTCATGTACAATGCCCAAATTGGTAACGCTGTTGATGCACCTTGACCGTATTTTGTTTTATTAAAATGGGCTGCTCTATCTTCGCAACCGACCCAAACACCAGTCACAAGATTTGGTACCATACCCATAAACCAGCCATCACTATTATTTTGGGTAGTTCCTGTCTTTCCTGCTATAGGATTTGTAAGTTCCCAAGGATAACCCGTAAGCATTTCTTTGGTGAATTGTTGGTTTTTTCGCCAATTATCTCTCAAGCGTGCGCCAGAACCAGATTGTACAACACCTTCCATTAAATTAATTGTTGTGTAAGCAACTTCAGCACTTAACACATCACGGCTTTCTGGTTGAAATTGATATAAAACAGTACCGTTTTTATCTTCAATACGTGTAACTAAAACAGGTTTGTTATAAACGCCTTTATTAGCAAAAGTTGAATATGCAGCAACCATCTCGTAAACGCTAATATCTGGTGTACCTAATGCAATTGCTGGAACAGGTAAAATCTCCTGTTCTACACCTAATTTTTTAGCCATTTCTACCACAGGTTGAGGACCAATTTCATTCATTAAACGTGCTGTAATGGTGTTTGTAGAACTTGCTAAAGCTTCTTTTAGGGTTTGATAGCCTTCGTAATTTCCTCCTGTATTTCTTGTCGTCCACGCTTGTGGATTATTAAATTTATTTGCCTCTATGGTAATTGGTGTTCTTGGAAGAGAGTCACAAGGAGATAATTGCAACTGATCAATAGCTGTAGCATAAACAAAAGGTTTAAAAGTAGAACCTACTTGTCGTTTACCTTGTTTTACCATATCGTATTTAAAATGTTTGTAGTTCATACCGCCAACCCAAGCTTTTACATGGCCTGTTTGTGGATCCATGGACATCATAGCAGGACGTAAAAACGACTTGTAATATCGCATAGAGTCCATTGGTTTCATTATAGTATCTATCTCTGTGTACTTGCCATTTTTCCATGCAAATATTTCCATTTGTGTTGGCTTATTAAAGGACGCAATAATTTCTTTATCATCTTTACCTAAGTCGTATTTCATATGTCGCCAACGCTCGCTTCGTCGCATGCCAACTTCCATTATGCTTTTAATTTCTTTTTCATCTAACTCAAGAAAGGGAGCCGTAGGATTTCTATCTGGCGTGTTTTGATTATCAAATTCGGCTTGAAGTTTTGGCATATGCTGTGCAATAGCGTCTTCAGCATACTTCTGCATACGATAATCTATTGTGGTATAAATTTTAAGACCATCATTGTACAGGTTATATTTTTCGCCATCTGGTTTTGGATTTTTTTTAATCCAATCTTTCATAAAATCAGCTAAATTAGCCCTAAAATATGTTGCTAAACCTTCACGATGAGATTCTGGTGAATAATCTAAATCTAATTCTGTTTTTTGAAGTGAGTCTCTAACCCTTTCAGTAATATATCCGTATTTAGCCATTTGCGCTAAAACCACGTTACGTCTATTTTTTGTCCCAATAGGATTTTTATGTTCGCGAGGGTTGTATAAAGATGAATTTTTAAACATACCAACTAACATTGCAGACTCTTTAAGTTCTAAATCTTTGGGTTCTTTACCAAAATAAATCCGTGATGCAGAACGGATACCATCAGCATTGTTATTAAAATCATAGATGTTAAAATACATAGCTATAATTTCTTCTTTAGTGTATTGGCGCTCTAAACGTGTAGCAATAACCCATTCTTTTACTTTTTGAAAAGCGCGACCAAGCTTATTTGAAGATACTTGTTTTGTAAACAATTGTTTTGCTAATTGCTGAGAAATAGTACTTGCTCCACCACCTTTTCCCATTTTAAAAATGGCGCGCAATGTGCCTCTAGCGTCAATACCTGAATGTTCATAAAATCGAATATCTTCGGTAGCCACCAAAGCATCTACCAAATCCTTTGGTAAATCGTCATAACTTACTGGTGTTCTATTATCTTCAAAATAAAATTTTGAGAGGGTTTTTCCGTCAGAAGATATTACTTCAGAAGCTAAATTTGTTCTAGGATTTTCTAAAACGGTATGATCTGGCATTTCTCCTAATAAACCCCAAGAAGCAGACAAAAACAAGAGGATAAATGCAAAAATACCTAGTGCAAATAATTTCCAAAACCAACTTATGTATTTTGAAAAATCCTGAGTTTTTTCAGTCTTTTTCACAGCTTTCTTTTGAGCCATAATTAATTATTTTCTACTCTAAAACCAACTTCAGTAACACCTTCTAAATTATCTAAGCCATCAACTTCTCCAAACTTACGCATAGCATGTTGAACTTTGAAAGTATATGTACCTATTTCGGTGAATTTAAAAGGTGTTTTGTGTCCTTTGTACCAGAGCTTATTTTCCTTTAAATCTGTAAAACCCCTGCCAAGAAGTTCTCCGTTTGGTGCAGCCATTTTGTATTCTAGTGTGTCTATAAATGTCTTTCCGTTTGGATACTCTAAACCTGTAATGAGGTATAAATTACTATACTTAAAGTCGTTGTTGTTACGAAGGTTAATAAACAAATTGTAATTATTCAACGTATCTGGCGCTTCAACTTTAAATGAAACAACGCTATCCTTATTCCATTGATTTGGAAGACTTCGATACTCATCAAAAACCGACTTTGAATCACAAGCTAAAAACATCGAAAAAAACAGCATTGCCGTTAAATATATCTTAGTCTTTTTTGGCATTATTTTTCGGGTTTCTATTACGGCGTTTGTTGTTATTACTTCGTCTCTTATTATTTTTACGTTTGTTATTGCGTTTTGGACTATCAAAACGTGTTAAACTATCTTGACCAACAACGTTTTCGAACTCTGTTTTAGTATCTATAGCGTGTTCAGCAGCATATTCTTCGAGACTAGCAACTTTTTTTCCTTGCTTATTTAGTTCTATAATTTCATTGGCTTGGTCTGTAGAAAGCACATGCCAATTCATCCACTCGCCTTCATAGGCAAACCACATTAAACCTTTAAAAATATCTGTTTTTTGGCAAACGGCATTTCCTTTTTCAGTTTGTAATTTTTTATCTTTTTTTGGAAATGCTTTTAAAGCATCTAAGTAAGAATCTAGTTCATAATTAAGGCAGCATTTTAATTTACCGCATTGTCCTGCTAATTTTAACGGGTTCAGTGACAATTGCTGATAACGTGCTGCAGAGGTACTTACTGATCTAAAATCTGTAAGCCAGGTAGAACAGCATAACTCGCGACCACAAGAGCCAATACCACCTAGTCTTGCGGCTTCTTGTCTAAAGCCAACTTGTTTCATTTCTATACGCGTTCTAAACTCGCGCGCAAAAACTTTAATAAGCTCTCTAAAATCTACACGTTCTTCGGCTGTATAATAGAAAGTTGCCTTACTTGCATCGCCTTGAAACTCGATATCAGAAATTTTCATTTTTAGGTTAAGGTCAATAGCAAATTGCCTTGCCTTTACCTTCATTGGTTCTTCTTTATCTCTGGCAGCAGACCAAATATCTATATCTTTTTGAGATGCTTTACGGTAAATTTTTAAAACGTTTTCTTTATCGTCTATATCTACTTTTTTGCGCTTCATCTGCACGCGCACCAACTCGCCCGTTAGCGTTACCATTCCAATGTCGTGGCCGGATTTTGCTTGGGTCGCTACGATATCGCCAATACTAAGTGTTAAGTTTTCTGTGTTTTTATAGTAGTGTTTTCTTCCGTTTTTAAAACGTACCTCGACACCCAAAAAAGGGTCTTGTCCGTTAGGAAGCGACATGTTAGCCAGCCAGTCAAAAACAGTGAGTTTATTGCAGCTATCTGTGCCGCAAGTACCGTTGTTTTTGCATCCTTTTGGTTGGCCGTCTTTGCCAGTTGAACAACTGTTGCAAGCCATAATATAGGTTATATTGTCTTCGGAAGACTAAAGTTTTCCGAAAGAAGGATTCATAAATCTTTGAAAAGTAAAGATAAAATTATTTATGGACTATAGAACTATTAAACAATGTATGTTGATTTGAAGCTAAAATCTCTTTGTAAATAAACCTTGATACATGAAGTTGTTTTAATAATTGTTGGCATAATTATGAGTTGGTATTGGCTTCGATTTGTTTTTTGTGTCAATGGAAAATTTATAGTTGAATATGATTTCTCCTGTATCTGGTTTAAAATCATGAATACCGTCTAAACTAACACCTTTATCCTTATCTAAATTAAAATACCACCTTCTTGTAGGATATTTTAAATCTATGACATCTACTTTTCCTAATCGTCTTATTGAAAAACCAATAGACACTCCTTTCTGTTCTTTAGGATAATATGACACAAATAAATATCTTTTTTTGAGTATTGAGAAAAAAGTTATGTCTTCAGTTTTGATATTAAGTATTGTGTCATTTTCTCTTATTAAAATTTTGTTATATACAATAGAATCTTTGCCTTTTGAGATTTTATTATAGTGCAAAAAGTATTTTTTACGTTGTAATCTATATTCGGCGAAACCGTTATAATCATCAATATCTACAATATCATATTTATATAAAGGCTTTATTTGTGCTATAACTATTGTTGTAAAGAACAAAGTTGTAGCAAAAGCTATAAAATATTTAATGTTACTCATTAATTATCATTTTAGGTGATTACACTAAGGTAGTTAAAAAAGCCAATATTCAAGTTCGAGCGAGAGTCGAGAACTCTTGGAACATTCGGTGTTCAATTATATCTCTCCCGAAGCGTCGGGATGTCGCTCGATATTGAAAAACAGAAAATTCTTAAGCTTAAAATCCTATTTCTTCAACGTCTCAAAAATATTTCGCAAGTCCTTTTTGTAAGGTAAATGATCTGCACGCCCTTTTTTAAAGATGTCGTTGCTATTGCCTTGACCTTTTCGTAATTCTTTTTGTTCTTTGTAAGGTAATTTTATAATTTCTTGGCAGTTTGTGGAGCAGCAATTGTCCATTTTACTTTTACAGCTATCGCATTGAATAAAGAGCAAGTGACATGCTTCATTTGCGCAATTGGTATGCAAATCTGCTGGCTCGCCACATTGATGGCAATTGGCAATAACATCATCTGAGATTCTCTCCGAACGACGCTCATCAAACACAAAATTCTTACCAATGAATTTATTTTCTAAACCTTCGGCTTCAATTTGGCGAACGTAGTTGATGATTCCGCCTTCGAGCTGAAAGACATTTTTAAAACCTTTGTGCTTGTAGTATGCGCTGGCTTTTTCGCAACGGATTCCGCCTGTGCAATACATCACTAATTTTTTGTCTTCTTTGTGCTCACGTAAATCTTCTTCAATTAAATCTAGAGATTCTCTAAACGTGTCAACATCTGGTGTAATGGCATTTTTAAAATGACCTATTTCACTTTCGTAATGGTTACGCATATCTACCAAAACGGTGTTTGGGTCTTCAATGAGCTCATTAAATTTTTTGGCATTAACGTGAACACCTTTGTTTGTCACGTCAAACGTATCGTCGTTTAAACCATCGGCCACAATTTTGTTTCGGACTTTAATTTTCAGCTTTAAAAAGGAAAAATTATCGTGCTCAATGGCGATATTCAATCTTACATTTTCTAAAAACGAAATAGAATCAAGGTGTTTTTTAAACGCTTTAAAATGGTCTGCTGGCACAGACAGTTGTGCGTTTATTCCTTCGGTTGCAACGTAAATTCGACCTAAAACATCGAGCGCATTCCATTTGATAAAAAGGTTGTTTCTAAAAAGTTCTGGGTTACCGATTTTGGCGTATTTGTAGAAAGAGATGGTAAGGCGTTCTTTACCAGCTTCTGCTATAAGTGCAGCTCTTTCTTCATTACTTAAGTTATTGTACAGTTGCATGCTATACTAATTTTAAGGTTAAAGAATTTATTTTCAGCTGCAAAGGTAATTTTTTAAATGAAAAAAGCACCTTGGTTTTTACCAAAGTGCTTTTTTAGAGGACTAACTCGTTGTTAATATTAATTTTTTAAATTAAATCATATTAAAACGAGCTAACCACCATCGGCTTTACAACAGCAGAATAAGAAGACGACTGTTGTCTTACCTAAAGTTTTACTTAGAATAATTTTTCCTAAAAATTTCATTTTACCTAAAACCTTAAGCTAATTCATAGCAATTTTTTCCTTTTTCAATAGGTAGATGCAAAAAGTATAAAATGGTTGCGTCGTAAATTGTAATCTCCTAAAAGAAATGTTATTTTTACCTTCACGATTAATAGAGAAAAAAACAAAAAATGAGTAGCGAAAAAGATGCAAAATTAAAAGCGTTAAAGCTAACTTTAGACAAGTTAGACAAGGCTTACGGAAAAGGAACTGTAATGAAAATGAGCGACCAAGCAATTGAAGATGTAGATGCTATCTCATCTGGTTCTCTTGGTTTAGATATTGCCTTGGGTGTTGGCGGTTATCCACGAGGAAGAGTTATAGAAATTTATGGACCGGAATCATCTGGTAAAACCACTTTAACTTTACATGCTATTGCTGAGGCTCAAAAAGCGGGTGGCATAGCAGCATTTATTGATGCTGAGCATGCTTTTGATCGTTTTTATGCTGAAAAATTAGGCGTAGACTTAGAAAACCTTATTATATCTCAACCAGATAATGGTGAACAAGCATTAGAGATTGCTGATAATTTAGTGCGCTCAGGAGCTATTGATATTATCGTCATAGATTCTGTTGCAGCATTAACACCTAAAAGTGAGATTGAAGGCGAAATGGGAGATTCTAAAATGGGACTTCACGCCCGTTTGATGTCTCAAGCTTTAAGAAAATTAACAGGTTCTATAAGTAAAACCAACTGCACCATGATTTTCATCAACCAATTGCGTGAAAAAATTGGTGTAATGTTCGGTAATCCTGAAACTACAACTGGTGGTAATGCTTTAAAATTTTATGCGTCTGTACGTTTAGACATCAGACGTTCTACGCAAATTAAAGATAGTAATAGCGCCGTGATGGGTAACAAAACGCGTGTAAAGGTTGTAAAAAACAAAGTAGCACCGCCATTTAAAATGGCAGAGTTTGATATTATGTATGGCGAAGGAATTTCTAAAGTTGGTGAAATCTTAGATATTGCAGTAGAGCATGACATCATAAAAAAAGCTGGTTCATGGTTTAGTTACGAAGACACAAAGCTTGGTCAAGGCCGAGACGCCGTAAAAGCGTTGATTAAAGATAATCCAGAATTAATGGATGAGCTTGAAGAAAAAGTTAGAGCTAAAGTAAACGAAACAGAAGCCTAAAAAAGTGCTTAAATTATAAAATCCTGAAATTTTCAGGATTTTTTTTGTTTTAGACGCAACCTTTTGAAACCTTTTGCATCTTGCAAATAGCAAGTTATAATTTATAAATAAACCCAAATGAAAAAATTTCTTTTATTATTTGTAACCTTAGCATTTTTATCATGCGATTTAGAAGGAAACAATCCTCCAAATTTTCAAAGCGAATTAATGTTTATAACAGGTGTTAATATTCCTGATGAATTTACATTTGGAGAAACATATGAAATTACTGTTAATTACACGAGACCAAACGATTGTTATGAGTTTAATAACTTCATTTTTCAGTCAAACGGAAATACCAGAACAGTTGCTGTAGTCGATAATGTATATAACGAACCAGACTGCTCAGTTGCAAGTGTACAAGCCGAGGTTAGTTTTGATTTTAGAGTCATAAGTAACGATACATATATTTTTCAGTTTTTTCAAGGAACAACTCAAAATGGAGAAGATGATTATCTCATTATTGAAGTACCTGTAACGCAATAGAAATTATTCCTTAACTAAAACAAAGCTTAATGTGAGTTTAGAAAAACTCATAAAACATTGTAAAAAAAAGGATGCTAACGCTCAGAGTCAACTATACAAGCAATATGCAAGTAAACTGTTTTCACTTTGTCTTAAGTATTCTAAAAACTACGCAGAAGCAGAAGATAATCTGCAAGATGCGTTTGTGACTATATTTAACAAAATTGAGCAGTATAATAATCAAGGATCGTTTGAAGGTTGGATAAAAAGAATAACCATTAATACAGCTTTACAACGTTACCGACAAGCAAGTGTTTATAGTTTAAATGATGCAGATGCAATTGAAGACGTTACTTTAGAAATTGAAAATGAAGATATTGACTTAGATTTTTTACTGAGTATTATACAAGAGTTGCCTGATAGATATAGATTGGTTTTTAACCTTTACGTTTTAGACGGTTATTCGCATAACGAAATAGCCGAACTTTTAAAAATATCTAACGGCACATCAAAATCTAATTTGGCTAGAGCCAGAATGATTTTAAAACAAAAAATTGAAGATTATAAAGCGAGTTTAAACTCGCAATCCTTATAAAAATGAGCGATAAAAAACATATCGACCGCCTGTTTCAGGAGAAGTTTAAAGACTTTGACGTGGCACCAAATGACAATGTTTGGGAAAACATTGAAGCTAGACTCCAAGAAAAGAAGAAGAAACGCCGCATTATTCCTATTTGGTGGCAACTTGGTGGTGTTGCCGCCGCATTAGTTTTACTTTTTGCTGTTGGAAATTTTGTGTTCGACACAAATGATCATGACCCAATTATTGTCGAAACGAATAAAATCGATTCGACTAAAGTTGAAAAAGACAATTCTACCATTACACCTAAATCAAATGACGACTCTGCGGTAGTTTCGAATACTGCGGAAGATGAGTCTGGTACTGTTGAACATAATTCTAACTTTGAGAGTACATCCAATCTTGAGCAAAACAAAAATTTAAATCAGAAGGCAAACACTCCAAACACATCAAAAAACAAATCACTTATTTCAGACAAATCAAATCGTGAAGCTTTAACTCAAAATTCGAAACAAATTAATCAAGACGCTTCAAAATCAAATTCTAATATTAAGTATTTAAATTATGAAAAAAATGCGGTTGCTTCAACCGATAACATAAACAATAATAAATCAGATTCAAATTCAAATGAATTAAGGTCTAAAAACGAAATAAAAGAGATTTTAAAATCTGGCACAAAAAATTCGACTAATGCTGTTGCAAAATCAGACGATTCGACTTTAAAAAATTCAGAAATTAATGCTACTGAAAAATCTTTGGAAGATAATTCTAAAATCTTCGAAATAATAAAAGAAGAAAAAGGTCAAGACATAGAAGAGGCAATTGCCGACGCTAATACAATAAATGAAAAAGAAGAAGAAAGTAAAATTCTCCGGTGGAGCATTGCGCCTAATGTTGCGCCGGTTTATTTTAATTCTTTAGGAAATGGTTCATCTATTGACGCGCAATTTGCTAATAATAATACTACGAGCGACATTAACATGAGTTATGGAGTTAAGGGTAGTTATGCTGTAAATAGCAGGTTAAAAATTACGGCTGGTGTTAACCGCGTAAACTTTAGCAACACAACTAATGATGTTATTGCAATGAATGACAATAGTTTTTCTTCTGTGGCTTCAGCAGCTGGACGTTTGCAAAATATAGATTTAAAAGATGGATTAAATAATCAGTCGCTTATGTTATTAAGCAGACCAAATATTGATGCTAATTCTGTTCCAGAGGCTATTCGTACCATTGAAACTGGAGATTTAGAACAACGTTTTGGTTTTATTGAGATTCCATTAGAAGTTGAGTACCGATTAGTAGATAAAAAACTTGGCTTAAATGTAAGTAGTGGTTTTAGTACGTTATTACTAAACGACAACGAGATTTTTGCTGATATTAATGGCGAAAACACATTGTTGGGCGAAGCCAATAATATAAACCAAACCAGCTTTAGTGCTAATTTTGGTATTGGTGTAGATTATAGCATTACAGAAAAATTAAATATAAATCTTGAACCAAAGTTCAAGTATCAAATCAACACATTTAATAACACATCTGGTGACTTTAGACCATTTTTTATTGGTGTTTATACAGGCTTAAGTTTTAAGTTTTAGGTTTTTTTAGTTAGACCGTAGTTATTGTAACTCAAGTAAGCAATGATGTCAATAACTATACAAAAAGTCGCTCAGTGGTTTGAGCGGCTTTTTTATTTAGTAGGCTCTTGGTCTTCCTCTAAATCTTTTAAAATTAACTGCCTAGTCTTTTCGTTAAGATTTCTTGTATCGTCAATAGTTAATCCTTCCGTAGAAATAAATTGATGGATTTTAACACGCATTTTTCCTGGTCCACCACTAAAAAATGTCCATGAAAACCGTTTTTTATTGTCGTAAAAAGTTATCGGTACAATTGGTATTTGCTGGTTAATTGCCATTCTAAAAGCACCATCTTTAAAACTGTCTAAAAGTATAGATTCTTCTGGTACGCCACCTTCAGGAAATATACAAATACTCAAGCCTTGTTTCAAACGACGTTGCGCTCTTAAAAAAACAGCTTGCCTACTTTTGGCGCTACTTCTATCTACCAAAATACAAGTGCGTTTATAGAAAAAACCAAACAACGGAATTTTAGCCAACTCCTTTTTTCCTACAAATACAAACGGATTTTTAACAGCCGCTAGCATAAGCATAATATCCGTCATTGATGTGTGGTTGGCTACAAACATGTAACTCGAGTTTTTATCAGGAGTTTGCTCTCTTTTAATTTTGTAATTAAAACCCATACCAATTAAAATAAACTTAGCCCAAAAACGCGCGAGTCTAAAAAAATACGGATACCATTGTTCTCTAGAAATAGACAACAACAAAAATGGCAACAACACCAAAATAGGAATAGCTACCAAAACGTAAAACCAAATGCGGTATATAATCCAGAATGGATATTTAAATAATTTCATCGCTCCAAAACTAGCTAAATAAATTAAATAGTCTTACAGAAAAAATTACCTTTGTCCTAACACAATGAAGCTTCATTAAAGTATTGTTGTGAAATAGTAAAATTAAAGTGTTTTTAGTTTGAATTTATTCTGAAAAAACACCTAAAAATATTAATTTTAAAAGATTCCCACTCGCGTGGAAAGTGATTATGGCAAGAATACTCACAGGCATACAAAGTACCGGCACACCACATTTAGGAAATATTTTAGGTGCGATAATACCCGCAATAGAAAAGGCAGAAAACGATGCTAACGATTCGTTTTTGTTTATTGCAGATATGCATTCATTAACTCAGATAAAAGATGCCGAAACGCTTAGACAAAACACATACTCTACGGCAGCAACTTGGTTAGCTTTTGGTTTAGATATCGAAAAAACGGTGTTTTATAGACAAAGTGATATTCCACAAGTGACGGAATTGTCTTGGTATTTAAGCTGTTTTTTTCCATACCAACGTTTAACCTTGGCGCATAGTTTTAAGGATAAAGCCGACCGTTTAGAAGACGTTAATGCGGGTTTATTTACCTATCCAATGTTAATGGCAGCAGATATTTTATTGTATGATGCTGAAGTGATTCCCGTTGGAAAAGACCAAGAACAACATATTGAAATGACACGCGATGTCGCGTCTCGATTCCATGCCAAGATTAAAGGAGAAACCTTTGTATTGCCAAAAGCCGATGTGCAAAAAGAAACCATGCTTATTCCTGGTACGGATGGCGCCAAAATGAGCAAAAGCAAAGGCAATACCATCAATATCTTTTTGCCAGAAAAGAAATTAAGAAAACAAATCATGTCTATCCAAACCGATAGTACAGCTCTAGAAGACCCAAAAGATTGGTCAACTTGCAATTGTTTTGCTTTGTATAGTTTATTAGCAAATGAAGCTGATACTGCGGAAATGAAAGCCAATTACGAAAACGGAAACTATGGTTACGGTCATGCTAAACAAGCTTTATATGAATTGATTTTAGAACGTTTTGCAGAACCTCGTGAGCGTTACAATTATTATATGGATAACCTTAACGAAGTTGATGCTGCTTTAGCTGTTGGTGCTGAAAAGGCTAAGTCTGTTGCTAATGATGTATTGTGTCGAGTAAGAGAAAAAGTAGGATACTAAACAATCTCAAACAACTTTCCTGGCAAAGGTCTTACGACTCCTTTCAATTCCATATTCAATAGTACACTTGCGAGTTTATATGTTGGCATATTGCAATTTAGCGCAATAACATCAAGCAGTTCTTTATTATTATCTTTTAGGAAATTGTAAACTACCTTCTCATCAGGTTCTAACTCAACAAAAAGCTGTTTTTGTACTGCTGGTTTGACTTCATCTTCTAATTCCCAGCCCAAAATATAAGGCACATCCAAAGGTGTTGATAATAAATGTGCCTGATTGGCTTTTATTAAATTATTACAGCCTACACTTTGAGAATCGGTGACTCGTCCAGGTACTGCAAATACATCACGATTGTACGAATTGGCGATGTCTGCCGTGACTAGACTACCGCCTTTTTCGGCAGATTCTATGACAATTGTAGCTTCACTTAATCCAGCAATGATTCGGTTTCGTTTTAGGAAGTTTTTTCTATCAAACGTATCTGTACTCCAAAAATCGGTATAAAAACCGCCGTGCTTTTCGACATCTGCCATATACTTTTTATGTACTTTCGGATAAATTTGATTTAAACCATGCGCCAAACAACCTATAGTTTGCAGATTGTTTTTTATTGCTGCTTTATGCGCTGTAATGTCTGTTCCGTAAGCAAAACCCGAAACTATAACTGGATTATAAGGCGCTAATTCCTCAACTAGCTTTTCGCAAAATGTAATGCCTCTTGTTGTTATTTTTCGAGCGCCAACAATGCTGATGATATGTTTATTTTTAAGGTTTATGTTTCCAGCTTCAAATAAAATTAATGGACCATCAATGCAATGTTTAAGCCGTTCAGGATATTTTTCACCTAAAAAATAACTGTATTTAATGTTATTTGCTTTAATGAAAGTCAGTTCTTTTTCGGCTTCTTCAAAATGAATTTTGTCATGTAACCCTTCAATAGTTAGCGTACCAATTCCATCGATTTTTAAAAGGTTGCTTTTCTTTTCTTTAAAAACAGCCTCAGCACTTCCGCAATGGGCAATGAGCTTTTTTGCTGTTGTTCCACCAATTTTCGGAACATGCTGCAAGGCTAAAGTTTTTATGAGTTGGTCTTCAGTCATGAAAAATTTTAAAGCTTAAAAATACATTTTTTTTAGACTGTTAATAAATTTGGCGCCTCAACCTATGACGGCAATTAAAAATTTCTAAATTTGTGTATATGCATTTAGAAACTTACATCAGCGACTTACTTTACAGATACGATTGTGTAACCGTGCCTAATTTTGGTGCGTTTTTAACCAACCGCGTGTCTGCCAAAATACACGAATCTACACACACGTTTTACCCACCAAAAAAGGTGTTATCGTTTAACGAACAATTGCAGAATAATGATGGTTTATTGGCCAATTATATATCTGAAATTGAAAAGATTCCATATACCGTTGCTGTAGAAAAAATTGCCAAACAAGTTAAATCAATTAAATCTTATTTGGTTGAAGGCGAAATGATTTCGTTTCAAAATATTGGTGATTTATCATTAAATTCTGAAGGTAGTATTGTTTTTAATCCATCATATCACGTTAACTATTTAACAGATGCTTTTGGTTTATCACATTTCAATTCTACAGACATTGCTCGCGAAGTTTATAAACAAGAAGCTGAAGCTATTGAAGAAAAAGCACCTATTGTTTTAACGCCAGAAAAGCGCTCTAGCAATTGGATAAAATATGCCGCTGCGGCTGTTGTTGTTTTAGGTTTAAGCGGACTTGGAGCTGGCAAATATTTTTCGGATAACGTAAACACGCATAACGAAATTGCAGAGCAAGAAGCCAAAACCGAGATTGATAATAAAATACAAGAAGCTACTTTTTTTATAAGTAATCCGTTACCAACGGCTACACTTTCGGTTGAAAAGCAAGTAGGAAATTACCACGTAGTTGCTGGTGCTTTTAGAGTTGAAGCCAATTCAGACAAAAATGTAGAACAACTAAAAGCGTTAGGTTATAAAGCCAGAAAAATTGGGGCTAACCGTTACGGACTTTATGAGGTCGTATACTCAAGTTACGAAACCCGAAGCGAAGCTCAACGCGCTATGTATAGTATTAGAAAAAACCACAATAAAGACGCTTGGTTGTTGGTTAAGGATTTGGATAGGTAACTAAATACAAAATCTTACTCATATTCTTCAAAATGAATTTACCTTTGCAAAAAGAATTCATTTTTTATGGAAGCACGTACCGCATTTCAATCTAAAACCATAGTTACTGACCTTGTTTTACCAAGTGAAACAAATCCGCTCAACAATCTTTTTGGTGGTGAACTTTTAGCACGAATGGACCGTTCAGCAAGTATTGCTGCTCGTCGCCACTCGCGCCGAATTGTAGTTACCGCTTCTGTAAACCATGTGGCTTTTAATCGGTCTATTCCATTAGGAAGTGTAGTCACCATTGAAGCTAAAGTGTCGCGTGCATTTACATCTTCTATGGAAGTGTATCTCGATGTTTGGATAGAAGACCGTGAATCTGGCGAATGTATTAAAGCTAACGAAGCCATTTATACTTTTGTTGCCGTTGACGAAACTGGACGACCAGTAAAAGTACCAGAACTCATCCCAGAAACGGAATTAGAAAAAGAACGTTACGCTGCTGCGTTGCGTCGAAAACAATTAAGTTTAGTTTTAGCAGGAAAAATGAAAGCTGATGATGCTACGGAATTAAAGGCGTTGTTTGAGTAATTAAACCTTCTTTTTATATTTCAGTCTTACTCATTGTAAACCCAAATATGCATTACAATGAAAAATTTATTAATCCTTTTAGGACTTACTTTCTTTTTAAGCGTAAACAGTTGTGCACGACGTGTTGTTGTAAGACAGCCAAACACAGTAACTGTGGTAAAAACATTGCCTCGTGATTATAAAGTTGTGCGTATTAATGGTAATAGGTATTATACTTGGAATGGCAAACACTATCGCAAAACACGAAAAGGATATGTCGTGATGAGAATTTAATTCTTAGACAACCAATATTCAGGATTTTGCGTAGCATCATTTTTGTAAACCCGAAATCCTAACAAAGTTTCGCCACTTGTTTTATTGGTAAAAGCTTTACCT
The DNA here is from genome assembly GCF_042675765.1 of Winogradskyella litorisediminis. Lineage (NCBI taxonomy): Bacteria > Pseudomonadati > Bacteroidota > Flavobacteriia > Flavobacteriales > Flavobacteriaceae > Winogradskyella > Winogradskyella litorisediminis. Next base: position 527,282 of record NZ_JBHTJL010000009.1, read on the forward strand.
ATAACATCTCCTGTTTTTAATTTCTGTCCAGGTTTTACATTGATTGATGCCATATTCATGTAAACAGTAATGTAATTTCCGTGGCTTATCATAACCGCTGGATTCGCATTTTTAATGACCATAATCTTATAAACTTCGCCATTAAAAACCGATTTTACCTCAGCATTATTTTCAGTGGCAATATAGATACTTTTGTAGTTTTGCTTTACAGCACCATCTGTAATTGAGCGTTGCAATCCGTATTTACTTTTAATCACACCACGGTCAACTGGCCAAGGCAATTTACCACGATTAGACTCAAAATTAGCCGCTAAAGCTTTTCCTGCTGGTGTTAAAACAAACTTACCTGTTGACGATGTTTTACCAGCTTTTTTGTTAGATGCCGCGATAGCTTCACGGATTAATCGATTTATTTCTTTATCTATACGTTCTGCTTCTTGACGCTTTTTTCTAATGGCAAGACTGTGCTTTTTAATATCTTTTCTAATCAATGCCATTAAAGCTTCTTGCTCGGCAACTTCTTGCTCTAACTCGCGTTTTGCCTTTCGGTTTTCGGCAATGAGTTTTTTCTTTTGCTCTTTTTGTTCGGCTAATTGTAGATTAAGCTTTTGTAAAACTTCGGTTTTCGTTTTAATTTCTTCGGCTTGTTTCTTTTGGTAAGCTTTGTATTGATTGATATATTGTAAACGTTTGTAGGCTTGCTTAAAATTATCAGACGATAGTAAAAACATAATCTTACTTTGCTCAGATTTGCTTTTGTAAGACTTTACAATCATTTTGGCGTAATCTTCTTTAAGTGCCGTTAATTGATTACGTAAATCTGTAATTTGATTTTGATTGTTATTGATATCTCGCGTCAACTGATTGGCTTGCTCATTGGTGATTTTAATTAAATTCTGTTTAACGCGAATTTTATAATTAACATCCTCTACCTGTTTTATAACCGAAGTTTCTTTCTTCTTTTCTTTGTTGTAAAGCGCATTATAACGGCTTAACTCTTTTAAAATTTGCTGACGCTTGGCTTCTAATTCTTTCTGTTCTTTGCTCTGTGCAGTAATGGTCGTTACAGAAAATAACGACAACAAAACAATAAGAAAAATAGATTTTAAACGCATATTATTTTAATTCAATTTCGGTATAACCTGAAGGAATTTTAAACGGAAAACGCACCTCTTCATTTAGCGTCACAGATTTTATTTCCATATCAATCAAGGCTTGGTCTGTACCTTCAACCGCAATAATATTTACTTCTTTTGGAAGAATATTTTTACTTACATTTTGGTAAGATTTATAATCGACTTGCAAAATACGTTGTTGGGAGTTTTGCGCTAGTTGAAGCGAATTCAACTTGTAATGTGTAGCATTCATTAAGTAAAACAATTCCAATAATGGGTTTTGATTTTTAGGCGATAAGACATAAGATTTTTCTTGAATATCGACCTGATGTGGTTGTGCTTTTAAATCGTAAATGGCTTGACCCATTAAGATGTTTTGTACTTTATTAAAGTCTAAATCAAACCCGACAAAATCACTTAACAGTTTGTAATCACCATCAAAAAACGTGTTATCAGTTTTGTTATAAAACTGCACTTTTTTGGGTGTAATCATCATACGCGCCAAACCTAATGGCGCACTCAACCAAATAGTTTCGTCCTTTTGTATACGAAGCGTAAATGTAGCGCCTTGTGTTTTATCGTTTTGAGTAATGTCTATTTTAGCTCTAGCCTGAAGTGTTTTAAAATTAACTTCATTTTTTTGATGCGCTCTAATAACTTGTTTTGCCGATAAATTTGGATTGGCTTCGCCTTCAGCAACAACAGATTTTGCAGAGCCACACGACATCATTACTAAGAACAAAAAGAGTACGGCTGCTGATGTTTTAAAATTATAATTAAGTAATTGCTTCATAAATTAATTGGACACTTTTATGGCTTCTGCCTTTTTAGCAAACGCTTTAGACTTTACATTATTATTTGTTGCTCCATAAGCTTGACTTAATTGAAGGTAAAAATCGCGCTCCATTTTAGGGTTTTCGACTAAAAAATCTAATCCCATTTCTAAACTATCAATAGCGTTTTTTGGATTGTTTAAATTGATGTTAGAAACACCATTTAACAAATATAAAATAGGTTGCGCTGGATATAATTCGAGAGCATTTTCGCTTTGTTTTAAGGCGTCATTAAATTGTTTTAAATCTATTTGAAGCAAAATAATATCTCTTAATAATTTAAAATCATTAGGCGATTGTTTAAGTGCTTCTTTATAATTTTGAAGTGCTTTTGCTTTATCTCCAGATTTGAGATAATAAGTTCCTAAATTTGAAAGTGACTCGGTATCTTTTTGCGTATCGACGCCATCGGTTGCTTCGATTAAATCTTTTTGATACTGCGGATTTTTTTTCACAAAGGCTACAAAATCTTTAAGCACTTTAGATTTTGATTGCTCATCAATTTCTGAGGCATTCAGCACCAATTTCATAGAGGCAACAGCATCATCTACTTTACCTTCTTCGAGATAAAATTTATATAAAGCTAAATGCACAAATTTAGAATCTGGTTTTACACTTAGTAATTGCTTTGCCGTATCGTAAGCTTCTTTAGCTTGTCCTGTTTGTCCGTATCTGTAAATGAGTTGCAGATAGTTGTTTTCGTTATTTGGGTTTGCTGAAATTCTGTTTTTCAAGTTCTCTATTTCAACATCAGCATTACCAGAAAGACTGTAAATATTATTCCGCATTTCGGTACGAACTTCGTCTGTGCCTAATTCTCTATCGAGTTCATCTAAAAGCGAAATGGCTTCCGTAAACTTTTCTTTTTTAATGTAGAGTGTCGCTAAATCTTGTTTGTAGTCTGGATGGTATTTTACCAACTGCTTTACCGTTTTAATGGCATTATCTATATCATCTTGACGGTAATATACATCGTAGAGTTCATCTAAAAACCACTCATTATCAGGTTGCATTTTAATGGCGATTTTTAGATTTTCTTCGGCTGCATCAAACTTTTTCAGTGCGTTATAGTTCTTACCTAATTCGAAATAAATCACTGGTTTTTGGCTGTCTATTTCTTTACATTTTTGGAGTGCATCAATAGCGCGTTCATAATTTTCAATGGCTTTTTGCTTTAATGCTTCAAAAAAACTTTCTTGATAAGCATCTGTTACGTTACCTAAATCGTCTTCAGGCTCGTCATTGGTATTATCTTGAGCATAAATTATCTGCGGAACGCAAAGCATTCCGAAGATTATGGTTAATATGTAGATATTTTTTAACATTGAAAATGTGATATATCGACTTCACTGGATATAGCTGCCATTTATTATATTCAATTATTATTCCATTTGTGTATAATCGCCAATACTAATCTCAGTAAACTTGCCATTATACTTAACGTGATTGCCAATCATAGCTTGGTCTAATGTAGCACTTTTGATATGAGTTTGGGTTTGAATTAAGCTATTTTTAACGACTGAATCGTGAATAAGTGTATTTTCTCCAATCGACACATTTGGCCCAATAATGCTATTTTTTAAAACGACATTTTCGCCTATGAAGCAAGGCTCTATAATTTTTGAGTTTTCTAAAATTACAGAATCGTGAATGAGTTGTTCTTCGCCATCTGCTTTTAAAAACCCTAACATTCTGGTATTAGTATCTAGCGTTACAGCTTTGTTTCCGCAGTCCATCCACTCGTCTACAGTACCTGTTTTAAAAATTTTCCCATCAGCCATCATGCGTTTTATACCGTCATTAATTTGGTATTCGCCACCATTCATTACGTTTTCATCTAAAACTTCTTGCAATTTATCTTTTAAAACCGCCACATCTTTAAAATAGTAAATACCGATAACGGCTTGGTCACTTACAAAAGTTTCAGGCTTTTCTACAAGTTCTATAATTTCCTTGTTTTCGTTGAGTTTTACAACACCATAAGCTTCAGGATTTTTGACCTGCTTTGTCCAAATAACTGCGTCGGCTGTTGGGTCTAAATCAAATTGAGCCCGAATTAAAGTGTCTGCATACGCAATAACTGCTGGACCAGATAATGAAGGTTCTGCGCTCATAATAGCATGACCTGTTCCTAAAGGTTGGTCTTGTCTGTAAATTGATGCTTTTGCTCCAAGACTTTTAGCAAGTGCTTCTAATTTTGAAACCACATCATCTCCAAAAAAAGCTGGGTCACCAAGAACAAAAGCAATTTCTTCGATTGGCTGTTTTAAAACCTTGGCTATATCTTTTACCAAACGATGCACGATTGGCTGACCTGCAACAGGAATTAATGGTTTTGGAACGGTTAAACTATGTGGTCTTAATCGCGAACCGCGACCTGCCATTGGGACTATTATTTTCATTTTATTGTCAAGTTGTTTGTTGTTGAATTGTTGAATCGTATATCAACCATTATTTCTGCTAAATTATTTTACGCCAGTGCTACCAAATCCGCCTTCGCCACGTGATGTTTCAGACAATTCTTGGACTTCTTGCCAATCGGCACGCTCGTGTTTTGCGATAACGAGTTGAGCAATGCGTTCGCCGTTTTCTATGGTGAAATCTTTGCTAGATAAATTGACCAAAATAACGCCGATTTCGCCCCTATAATCGGCATCAACTGTACCTGGAGCATTAAGTACTGTAATTCCTTTTTTGGCAGCTAAACCGCTTCGTGGACGCACTTGTGCTTCTGTACCAATTGGCAATTCTATGAATAAACCTGTTTTAACGATAGTACGCTCTAAAGGTTTTAACACAATTGACTCGTTTATATTTGCTCTTAAATCCATGCCTGCTGAAGCAATGGTTTCGTAATGTGGTAAATTGTGATTGGATTTGTTAATGATTTTTATTGTCATACGTCTATCTTCTTTCTTTTTTGACTGAAAAAAATTAGTTTTTGATTAATACTGAAATATTCTTTTTTTCAAGTTGAAATACAACAATCAAAAATACGATTAATGCTCCAAAACCGACGAAATAGTTCTCTCTAAATCCATAAAAATATACAGTTGAAAAGACAACAGACAAAACAAAATAAATTGCTATTTTCTTGAAATTATACGGAATTGGATAATATTTTTGACCGTAATAAAATGATATCAGCATCATAATTCCATAAGCTGAAACTGTAGCAATCGCAGAAGCTTTAAATCCAATATGCGGAATCAAAAGATAATTTATAACCAGTGTTACAATAGCTCCCAAAACAGAAATATAGCCGCCAAATTTCGTACGGTCTGTGACTTTGTACCAAACTGATAAATTGTGATAAATACCCAAACAAAAATTTGCAATTAAAATTAATGGGACAATCCACATCGCCTCATAATATGCTTCACTTTTTATGATTATGGGTTTTATAAAATCTGAAAAAACAACAACCGCTAGTAAAATAACAGAACCAAACGCTACAAAAAATTCTAATATTTTAGCATAATTTTTTTGAGGATTTGCGGTTTTTGAATGACTAAAAAAATAAGGTTCTATTCCTAATCTAAATGCTGTTGCAAATAGTGTCATAAACAGTGCTATTTTATAACAAGCGGAATACATTCCTATTTGAACTTCTGAAATATCTGATGGCAATAATTCTTTAAGTAAAATTCTATCAAATGTTTCGTTAATTGAATATGCAACTCCCGCTATTAAAACTGGCGTAGCATATTTGAGCATTTGCTTCCAGAGAATTAAGTCAAAACTATATTTAATTTTTGTGTAAAACGGAATTAACAAAAGCAGTGTAACTCCACTTGCAACAATATTAGAAATGAAAATATAGCTGATTTCAAAATCTGGCTTATAAATACTTTTTAGAATATCAAAGTCGTTTGAAAGCCCTTTTAAGTACAATAACAAAAAGACGTTTAATCCTAAATTAATAACAACATTAAGAATCTTAATTAAGGCATATTTAGAAGGTTTTTTAGTTGCTCTTAACCACGCAAATGGTATGATTACTAAAGCATCTAAGAGTAATATAATGAAGACTAGATTTAGGTATTTTAAATCTATTTCAATGGCATTGGCTATAAAATCTCGAAATAAAAAAGCTATTCCTAAAACCAAAACGGACGATACCATTAAAGATATACTTGCTGTACTTGTTACTTTTTCGGGATGTTTTTCTTTATTGAAAAATCGAAAAAATGCGGTTTCCATTCCGTAAGCTAAAACCACATTAAATAACACGAAGTAGGCAAAAATAAAGGATACACGACCATATTCTTCAACCGACATCACTTCGGGATTTGTATAAAGTGGCACTAATAAAAAGCTTAGCATACGAGGTAAAACTGTTGCTAAACCGTAAATGAATGTTTGTTTAAAAAGGCTTTTAAATCCGTTCAATCTCTATAATATATCTGGTTAAAAATACCATTTTTAAAACAAAAAAACCTCACAGATATTGTGAGGTTTTGATTTATATAAATGTAAGCTTAATTTTTATTTGGCGGTGCGGACATTGGCAAAGCTTCGAGTGGTTTTTCTTTTAGATTAGAAATTTTAAAATACTTCTGTTTTCCATCTTCAGAATAACTTACCACACACTCACTGTTGTCCAATTTAAATGGAAAATCTTCATCTTGCAACTTCACATCTGATTTGGAAAGTGTTTCATACAAACTCTTATTAGCTTCGGTACTAAATCTACCTATATACATTTGCTTATTAGAAGGTTTCGTTTGAAGCTTAGCAATGTTTCCTCTAAAATAAATACTATCTAGTTGTATGCTTTTTGAATTAACTTCAATAAACACATTTATACCAGAACCGCCACCTTGAACACCTGCTACCCAATTTTGATAATATGTTTCGCCGAAGGTCGTTGGTGCTTCTTTTTCTAACTTCATCGTACTTGCACATTGAGAAAAACTAACAGTAAGTAAGGCTAAACACAAAAGCTTTATAAAGATTTTTATAGATTTCATAATTGAACTTCTTGTTTTAACCAATAATCAATAGTTATGCCACTACAAAACTTTTCTTAGTTTGTGCTAAAAGTCCAAACTTGTCCGATTGTTTTTATGCCAGAATTGTCTATGGAGTCAACTCTCCAAAAATATGTGTTTCCTGCTGTTGTTGTAACAGCTGCACTTTCCGTAGTTAAACCTGCTTGATTTAATGGTGGGTCATTGGTTTGGCCAAAATATAAATCGTATGTTAAAGTATCTCCTGCATCTGTGTCACCGCCAGTCCATTCTAATGTTAACTGTCCTGCTGCGACTGTACTTTCATCAGCAGGCGCATTTAGAGCCGCCGTAAATGGTGCATAATTGGTAATTCCTGGTCCTGATGTAAAAAACGCTAAAGTTTGTGAAGGTTCTGAAGCTTGTCCCATATCATCAATTGCGGTAACATTCCAATAGTATGCTACTCCCTGTTGTAAAGTAATAGTAACACTATTGTTATTTACTGTGCGTTGCTCAACAATGTTGGTTAATGGCCGATCTAAGGCTATAACAATACGATAAGATATTGGATCATTATCTGCGTCTGAAGAAGCATTCCATTGAAAATTGATGTTGTTATTTACACAAAGTAAATCTGCAGTTGGAAATGTAACTTGCGTGACTTGTGTCGGTGCCGAATTTGGTGGAGGACCATCATCGCCACCACCGCCACAAGCGCTAAAAAATAGCACAGTAAATAAGGCTGTTATAAATTTTATAGTATTTCTCATATTAATTTATTTTTTGATGATTTTAATCATTTCTGCTTTTTCTAAATCCAATTTCACAAAGTAAACACCTTGAGATAATGAGTTAAACGGCACTGAAATAAATGCGCTGTTTTGAACATTGTAATTTTGATTAGCCACCAATTTTCCGTGAACATCAAATATCTGAACATTAACTCCATTTTCTGGAGCATCAGGAATATTAATTCTCAAGTTATTGATTACCGGATTTGGTCCGTAAGTCAATTCTAATGGCAGTGAAGAATCAATTGTTCTGCTTAACTTACCTTCACAAGCGATTGCAGATGTTATCTCTAATAAACCTCCAGAAGATGTGTCAACACTAAATTGAGTTTCAGAGGTAATTAGTACAACTTCATCATTTAATTTTATTGTAAAAGGTGCTGTACCGGAATTAATATCTACAGCGGTTCTCAGACTTTGAGTATCTGAGCTTCCACCATTTTCATTAGCTACGCTAAACACAGCACCAAGTGCTGGAGCTGCATCTATGTTAATCTCAAAACATTGTTGATAATCTCGACCATCTACATTCACACAAACCGTATATGCTCCCACGGCAACATCTAAAAATCTAGTATTATTATTTACGCCAGCAATAGTCTGAGTAAGATTTATGCCATTACCTACCAAGGTTACTGTATAGTTAACGAAGGTTTGTAAAACATTTACATTTACTTCACCATTATTTTGATTTTCACATCGCTCTGAAATAATTTCAAGAGTAATGTTATTTGAATTTTCATAACTAGTATCACAAATATCACCAATACCATTATTATTTAAATCTTCTTGATTTGGATTTGGAGTATCAGGACAATTGTCATCTTCATTTATGACTCCGTCGTTATCATCATCTTGACAAACATCGCCAATACCGTCTCCATCAGCATCTTCTTGATTGGGATTTGCTATCGTTGGACAATTGTCGTTAATATCTAGGATACTATCATTATCGGTGTCTTGGCAAGCATCACCAATTCCATTACCATCAGAATCCGTCTGAAGAGGATTTGGGGTATTGGGGCAATTATCTACGGTATTAAAAACACCATCACCGTCGTTATCTGCTGTCGGGTCTTCAAGAAATTGACCTGAAAAAACGCCTCTTCCATAAGTTGAAATATATATTGCGTTGTCATCTCTTAAATCAATATCGGTAACTTTGACGGTTTGCATTCCTCCTTGAGCAGGGTTCCAGTTTGGATTGACGTCTGAAAAATTAGTTGTAAACCAAATACCAAGTTCTGTACCTATAATTACTTCTTCTGGATTTAAAGGATTTTGAAGTATTGCTTTTACTGGTAAATCTGGTAAGTCTCCATCCTTTTGCGTCCAAGTTGAACCTTCATCTGGCGTGTACCAGACATTATTAACTCCGTAGTTGTGTACTGTAGCAAAAATTTCGTTTTCATTTGCTCCAAATTGAACATCAGAAATACTTCCAACTATATTATTATCTAATTCGATATTTGTCCAAACTGGTGTTGTATCTGCATTTTCAACTTTAAGTATATCGCCTAAAACGGTTCCAACCAATAATGTAGTAGAAGTTGTAGTATATTGAGAAACTTCCATTGCTGTTGGACGACTTGTAAAGTTGAAAATATCACTTAAGTCGTCTTTTACGACATCTTCAGAAGTCTGTCTTATATTAGAATATCTTCTTATTATGTTATTTGCACCAGAAGAGTAATTCGAATATAAAATATCTAAATTAGAATCTAAAGCTTGCTGATTAATAAATGAACCATTACTTGAATCTTCACTATTTAAAACAACTGTTTGATTGGTCTGGAGGTCAAATAGCCTTACTATTCTGTTAAAAACAAAATTAGTTATGTAATACTGATCATTACCATCTTGATCAAAAAAACTTGCGGCACCATCGCCTCCAAATGCACTTACTGAACTGTTAATGCCAGGACCAACATTATTAAATAATTGTGTTCCGTTATCTTGCAAACCGCCGATAAAGTGGTCTGTGTCACCAGAAAATGCACCTGTTGGCGCTACACCAACAGTATAAAATTGAGAGGTTATAAAACCATTATTTCTAGGTACAATGTCAAATAATAGAAGAGATGTGTAATATACACCGCCATCATTACCGTAAATTATAGTATTTGAATCGTTTGGCGCAAATGCCATAGCATGTTGATCCGCATGAACTAAAGGCACATTTAAATTTGCCAAATTATTGTTGTTTGACCATTTTGAAATTTGACTCCAAGAATTTGTGTTACCTAATTCTCCACCATTTTCAGATTTAAATAAATCAATGCCTCCAGCATATAAAGTTTGATCATCGGTAGGGTCTACTTCAAGTAATAAATCGTAGAAAGCTTGGCCTCGCGTAAAATCGTTTGCTGGGATGCCGTTGTCCGCATCATTTGGTAGCTCCAAATCGAAAATATTGTTTTGAAACCCATCTGTAGTTCCTTGCATAATAACTCCTCCAGGAATTTCACCAAGTAGATAAATTGTACCCGCATTTTGAGATGATACCGCGATTTGTGTTCTGTCTGTATTGGGAACATTATAAATTACTTCAAAATTTTCACCATCGGATGATGATAAAATCGTACCACCACCATTTCCAAAAATAGAACTGTCTATAGTAGATACCCAAATTTTTCCGTCAGCGCTTACTTCAATGTCATTAGGTTCGTAATCATTTCCATTTGGCGTTTGCGGTAAGTTCGTTTCTATCCAAGTGACACCTTGGTCTACAGTCTTAAAAACTCCTAACTCTGTACCACCTAAAAAAGTAGCAGTATTTGCATCGCCATAAAAGGCATCTCCAGCTGCTACATAAACTTCTGACACACCATTATTATTTTTAATTTTTATATCATTAATATGCTGAATTCCTGGAACTAGTGTGCCTGTAAAATCACCCATAGCTGGGTTTACAGAACCTGTTACAGTACCTGTTTGTATGGCGTTGATTATAGTGTTTCCATCAGTTTGAGAAATCATTACTGCTGGGATTGTAATAGAGGCATCGGTACCACCCATATCTATAGGTGCGCCTCCAACATTATTTACTACAATTGCAGCAATTGCTCCGGCGTTCTGGGCATTTCTTACTTTATCTACAAACGGACAGTTTCCGCGTCTAATAATTGCAATTTTTCCAGTTGCGTCACCTCCAAAACTAGCACAACCTTCTGACGGCGTCGCAGAAGCAGTGTCGTTTGCAAGAATGAAATCTCCTGATACTACAGAGGTTGCTTGTGAACCAAAATTAGTAGACTCTCGAGAATTATAATCGGCTGCTATACTAGCTGGAGCAGAAACTGTAATATCTGATGCAGATTGAAATTCTGCTGGACCAGTTACACCTCCTAAAATTCTATTCCATGTATTACCGCGATCTAATGATTGCCAAACACCATCACCACTGACATCACCGTTTGTGTAAGATTCTCCTGTACCTAAATAAAAGATATTAAAGTCGTTTGGATCAGCAACAATTACCGATACATTAAGATGGTCTGGCAAATCTACACGTTGCCAAACTGTATTTGCATCTGTAATGTCTGTGTTTTTCCAAAGTCCACCACTAACACCACCAGCAAAGACCGTTTTATTAGAAGTATCATTTGGGTCAAACATTAAACCTCTTGTTCTGCCACCAACATTATCAGGACCACGAGATTCCCAATCGGCTTCTATCCCATCACCAGGAACACGTTGCGCTAGCCTAGCTTGTATTTGTTCACGAACAACTTCCAAGTTTTCTGGAGTTGGTCGGCCTAGAATTGGATTCATTGTTAATTGGTATTCCTCTTCGTAATATCTGTCTGGTGGTATTCCCAAAGCTTTACGCTCTGATTTTGATAGCTTTAGCGTTTCTTTAAACGGACTGTTTTCTAAATGTTTCTTATGAAGATTTACAATGTCATCGTTTGTCAGTTCCTTGGAACTAATAAATTTTTGGTTGGTAAGTATGGTAAAAGCTAATGCTAATCCAATCAAAATAATTGAACCTAGGAAGAGTTTCTTTTTCATTTCGCGAATTTTGGTTTTCAAATATCTTATATTTTATTAAATATTAAAAACATCATTAAAATATTCTTAAATAGTCGAATAAAATCTCATTTGATTACACGAAAAAATAATTATTCCTTAATAATCATTAGCATTTATTAATTAAGATTAAACGGATAAAAAAACCTCACTTTAAAAGTGAGGTTTACAATTTTCTTAAAAAAAACTTTTCTTAATTATTTAATGCTTCTGCTCCACCAACAATTTCTAATATTTCATTGGTAATAGCAGCTTGTCTCGCTTTGTTATAAGTAAGCTTTAATTGGTCTCTAAGTTCTGTTGCGTTATCAGTAGCTTTGTGCATTGCTGTCATACGCGCGCCATGTTCAGAAGCAAAAGAGTCTCTAATTCCCTTGTAAAGTTGGGTTTTTAGCGACTTTGGGATTAATGTTTCTACTATTTCTTCTTTTGACGGCTCAAAGATGTAATCTAAATTTACATTTTCGTCTGTTTCTACAGGAACAATCGGTAAAAATTGTTCTGTCATAACAATTTGCGTCGCTGCGTTTTTGAAGCTGTTGTAAACGATATCAATCTTATCAAATTCACCTTCAGTAAATTTTTCCATTAGCATCTCTGCTATTTCTGAAACGTTGTCAAAAGTTAAATTGTCAAAAACTTCACTTTTGTTTGCAATAACTTTGTCTTGCTTAGCAAAAGCATCATTTGCCTTTTTTCCGATAGCTAAAATTGATACATTTTTTCCGGCGTAAACATCATTAATTAAAAAATTTGTCTGCTTAATAATGTTTGAATTAAATGCTCCACACAATCCTCTATTGGAAGTTATAGCTACAATTAAAACATTCTTAACTTCGCGCTGCTCAGCAAATTTACTTCCAGAATCTGCATCTAACGTTGCACTTAAACTTTGTAAAAGTTCAGTTAATTTATTAGAGTATGGACGCATTGCCGTAATAGCATCTTGTGCTTTTTTCAACTTAGCAGCGGATACCATTTTCATAGCACTGGTAATCTGCATCGTTGAAGACACTGATGATATTCTGTTACGTATTTCTTTTAAGTTTGCCATCTCAATTAGTATTAAGTGTTTAGCACAAAGTAAAAATTACTTTACGCTTTATACTTGGTACTTGTTTTATGCTCTATATTTTCCAGATAAGTCTTTTGCTACACTTGTTAAAGTATCAATAACCTCATCTGTTAATTTGCCAGCTTTTAATGTATCTAAAGTATCATTGTGCTTTGCGTTTAGGAATTCGATATAATCTCTTTCGAATTCTTTCACCTTATTCACAGGCACATCTCTTAATAAGTTTTTAGAACCAGCGTAAATAATTGCTACTTGGTCTTCAACTGTAAATGGATCGTTTTGTGCTTGCTTTAAGATTTCAACATTACGCTTACCTTTTTCGATTACGTTTAATGTTGATGCATCTAAATCTGAACCAAACTTAGCAAACGCTTCTAATTCACGGAATTGCGCTTGGTCTAATTTTAAAGTACCAGATACTTTTTTCATTGATTTAATCTGTGCATTACCACCAACACGAGATACAGAGATACCTACGTTAATTGCTGGACGTACACCAGAGTTAAATAAATCTCCGTCTAAGAAAATCTGTCCGTCTGTAATAGAAATTACGTTTGTTGGAATATAAGCAGATACATCACCAGCTTGAGTTTCGATAATTGGTAAGGCTGTTAAAGAACCACCACCTTTTACCATCGGCTTTAATGAGTCTGGTAAATCGTTCATTTCTTTTGCAATAGCATCATCATTAATGATTTTCGCAGAACGCTCTAATAATCTTGAGTGTAGGTAGAAAACGTCACCTGGATACGCCTCACGTCCTGGAGGACGACGTAATAATAATGACACCTCACGGTATGCAACGGCTTGCTTTGATAAATCATCGTAAATAATTAATGCTGGACGACCAGTATCACGGAAATATTCTCCGATAGATGCTCCAGTCATTGGTGCATAAACCTGCATTGCTGCTGGGTCAGATGCGTTTGCTGCAACAATAGTTGTGTAGGCTAATGCGCCTCTTTCTTCTAAAGTCTTAGCAATATTTGCTACTGTTGATGCTTTTTGCCCAACTGCAACATATATACAATATACAGGCTCACCTGCATCATAAAATTCTTTTTGATTTAAGATGGTATCAATACAAACCGTAGTCTTACCAGTCTGACGGTCACCAATTACCAACTCACGTTGACCACGACCAACAGGAATCATGGCATCAATCGCTTTAATACCAGTTTGCATTGGTTCTGTAACTGGCTCTCTGTATATTACACCAGGCGCTTTACGCTCTAATGGCATTTCATAAGTATCTCCAGCAATTGGTCCTTTACCATCAATTGGGTTACCCAAAGTATCAACTACACGACCTACAATTCCTTCACCTACTTTTACTGAGGCAATACGAGACGTACGCTTTACGGTTGAACCTTCTTTAACGCCTGTTGAAGCACCTAAAAGTACGATACCAACGTTATCTTCTTCAAGGTTAAGTACAATTCCTTCTGCACCACCATCGAATTCAACTAATTCGCCATACTCAGCGTTAGCTAATCCGTAAGCACGTACAATACCATCACCTACAGTTAATACTGTTCCTACTTCATCTAATGAAGCGCCCGCTTCAAAACCTGAAAGTTGTTGTTTTAAGATTGCTGATATCTCAGCTGGTTTTACTTCTGCCATCTTTTATAAATTTTGAATTCAAAATTCTGAATTCTGAATTATTCTAATTTAATGTAAATTCTCTTTTTAATTTATCGAGTTTGTTTGCAATACTTGCGTTGTACTGAATATCACCAACTCTTAATATGAAACCACCAATGATGCTTTCATCTATAATATTTTCTAATTCTGCGTCTTTTCCTGTGAGCTCTTTGACTTTAGCTAGAACTTTAATTTTAAGCTCTGAAGTTAAAGCCACAGCTGTTGTTACTTTTGCAACTTGACTACCTCTTAATTGGTCATATAAGCTTACATAACTTGAAGCAACATCATTTAAAAGTGCCAATCTCTTATTAGAAATTAATGTATCTATGAGATTATTAGTAGTAGTGTTAGCATCTGAAAAAACAGATAGCAATACTGCTTTTTTATCTGAAGACCTTACAACAGGACTTTGAAGCATTTGATGCAAGTCCTCACTTTGAGAAATAGCATTAACAATAGATTTCATATCTGCGTTAACTGCTTCTTCTGCCTTTTGGTCTTGTGCTAAGCTTAAAACTGCTTTTGCGTATCTTATGGCTGCTCTGTTCATATTCCTAACGTGTTGTGACTTCGACTTAGCTCAGCCACCAGATGTTATAATTTTTTCTTAGTTAAGTGTTGCTTCAGTTAACATTTCTTCAACCAATTTTTCTTGGCTGTCTTTACTTGCTAACTCTTTACGCACTACTTTTTCTGCAATATCAATTGAAAGGCCTGCAACATGACTTTTTAATTCTGCCATAGCCGCTTTTTTCTCGCTAGCAATTGCCGCTTGTGCTTGCTCAATAATTTTACTAGCTTGAGATTGTGCTTCAGTCTCAGCATCTGCAATCATCTTTGCTTTAAGCTCACGCGCTTCTTTAAGCATTGCTTCTCTTTCTAAACGTGCTTCTTGTAATAACTTTTGGTTATCTGCTTGAAGATTTTCCATCTCTTTCTTCGCATTTTCAGCAGCGTCTAATGCACCTTGAATACCTTCTTCTCTTTCGTTAAGTGAAGTAAGAATTGGTTTCCATGCAAACTTTACCATTAAAGCAATTAACGCTAACAATAAAATCGTAGAAACAACAAATAACCCAGGTGAAAAATCGTTTAATAACTTATCCATTATATAAACTTATTTAGTGTTTGTCTTTTTTTTAATTTGAAAACATTTCCTGCAACCAACCGTTACAGGAAAATGTTTTGTAATCTGATTCAGTTCTTATTTTCCTAAGAATAAAGCACCGAATGCTAAACCTTCTAATAAGGCAGCAATGATAATCATCGCAGTTTGAATTTTCCCTGTTGCTTCTGGCTGACGAGCAATACCTTCCATTGCTTTTCCACCAATTTGACCAAGACCAATTCCTGCTCCGATTACGATTAAACCTGCTCCAATTAAATTGTACATAATTAAAATATTTATAGTTAAATTAAAAAAACTCTTACTTAAATAAAATCTGCTCTGACGTCTTCTGCATCAGGGATTTCGTTACCATGCGCATCATGCTCATGGTCATGGTCGTGGTCCGCTACAGCCATACCAATAAATAATGCTGAAAGCATTGTAAAGATATACGCTTGTAAGAAAGCCACTAAAACCTCAATTAATGTTATAAAAAATGACAATACAAAAGACAATCCTGTTGCGCCAACAGTACCTAAAGTATCTTTAAGTGTAAACATAATTGCTATTAAACTCATCACAACGATGTGACCTGCAGAAATGTTTGCAAATAAACGCACCAATAATGAAAACGGCTTAATCAATAATGCACCTGCCAATTCGATAACAGCTAATACAGGGCGAATTAAAATTGGAACTCCTGGCATCCATAAAATGTGCATCCAGTAATCTTTATTTCCACTCGCTGTGTAAATCACTAATGTAAAAATTGCCAAACATGCTGTCACTGCTAACTGACCCGTAACGTTAAATCCTAGAGGAGTTAAACCTGCCAAGTTTAATACCCAGATTAAAAAGAATACCGTTAATAGATATCCTGTAAATCTTCTATAATGTCTTTCGCCAATATTTGGTTTTGCAATTTCGTCTCTTACATAGATCACAAGTGGTTCTAACACTCGACCAAAACCAGTCGGAATTTGCTTCTTTTTATATTGTCTTGCTAAACTTGAAAACCAAAATAATAATAATAGACCAATAACTAAAAGACCAAAAGCACTTTTTGTGATTGAAAAATCTAAGACTTTGTGTCCGTTTGTTGCGTGTTTATCATCGTCAAAATTAACAGCGGTTGCTCCTGTTTCTAATTCATAGATTTTAGAATGGATTTTTGCAAACTTTAAACCTTTCTTTTCAACAATCACAGAACCGTCATCGTTATGGTGAAATTCTGAAGACATAAAAGTTACTAAACCTTCAGAAGTCCAAAGAATTACTGGTAACGGAAAACCAACATGCTTACGTTCACCAGCATCATTTGTGTAAGAAAACAATGAGAAGTCGTGAGAATCTTGAATATGATGCAAGATGTAAGATTCAATCTCTTGTTTTGTATCTACTTCGCCTTCACCACCTTCTATTTTATTTGCAAACATTAGTGTTGGCAAAGTCATTAAAAGCGTAAGTGCTAAACATTTAAAATTTTGTTGAAATATCTTCATTGTTAGAACTTCTAAAAAATCACTCTTTTCAAATTCGGTGCAAAAGTACGCTTTTTATTAAAAAAACAATATCTTTTTTAATGCTAAATTTCAGGGTTGTTTTCTTTCAGAATTTTAATAACAAAAATCACTTCTAAAACTAAGAAAACAAGTAGAGAAATTAATAGGCACAAACGCTCCGAAATATTGAGATTACCTAACGAAAAAACAGTGTCTCTAAATCCAAAAAAAAATAAAGCACCTTTAATAAATAAAGTTGGTAAATAAATGTAACCTAATTGCGGTTGTAGTGCTTTTAAAATAGAAAACAATTTTAGATGAATGCAAATGAGAGCAGAGGCTACTGCAAAAAACAAATTGGTGTCATAATAATTAAATCTAATATTTGAGCTATATGATTCTATAAACCAATGTTGTGTATGTAAAACTGCAAAAAAAAGTGCCGCAAAGGACACCATATAAACGAGTAAAGATTTAATCATCGTCTTTTGAAAGTTTAATCACCTGTGCAATAATTAAGTACATTGCTACAAATACGGAAAATAACGTTACAACTTGCTCCCAATAATCTGTTGCATATTTTTCATCTAGCCATTTTCCAAAATAATTTCCAAGTAAAATAGTGCCACCCATTTGAAAAGCTATACCTGTAAATCTAAGATATTTATTAGGCGATTTGCTCTTCTTTGGTTTTTGCTCCAGACTCATTTCCTAAGGTTTTAACTGCGCCCATTGTACACGTGGCATTAAAGGTAGCGCCAGGTTCAACAGCTAGTTTATTAACTTGTACATCACCATCTATCTGCGCTGAAGATTTTAATGACAATGTGCCTTTTAAAATAAGATTTCCGGAGAATTTTCCTTCCACATCAACATTAACGGCTTTTAATGTTCCTGTAATGCTTCCAGACTTGCCAATTACTACTTTACCTTCTGTAGTAACGTTTCCTTCAATAGAACCGTCGATTCTAAAAGCACCTTTGCTTTCAATATCACCTACTATTTTAGTACCATGCGCAATAATGTTTTGCTGACTTGTGTTTTCGGTATTTGTTCTTTTTTTGTCGGAGCGCATAATTTTAGGGAATTATTCAGGGTTAATGTACTCAGTTAAATTTTTATGACGCTGCACTATAGCATAGTTTGCAGACGAAATAGTTATATATTTTTTAGTAATGCCTTTAGTGCCTTTCTTTTTATAATCTTGAAGTGTTGGTCCAAAACCTAAAGCCGATGTAATATATTTTAAACCGTGAACCACAACAAAGGTAGTGTCTGCATCATAAACATCTGTTGAAAGTGTTAAGTTTTTATAAGGAAGAATTTCAAGCATTTTACCTAATTCTTCATTAAAGCTTTTTATACCTTCTTTATCTGAACTGTTGAACTGATACACCACATGAAACGAGTCACCTTCATCATCAGGGAAAAATTCTTTGTTTTGCATTAGCGGAATCGCATTGTCTAAAATTTCCTTGGCACGCTTTCCTTCTTCTGAATTCGGATAGGTTAATGCTACATAGTTTACAGCGTCTTTATAAGCGTCGACACCTTGAAGACGACCAATTGCTGAAGCTTTTAAAATCTCAAATTTTGGCACAAAACCATCACCTTCAAAACGTTTGATGTTTTCTTCTGCTTGCGCTACGACTGAAACATATTCTTGGTTTTCGAACTGTTTGTAAAGTTTCTCGTAAACGTTCTGTGGGTCATTTTCATCTTTTGCTAATTGCGAATTTGGATTGCGTAAAATCTCCGCATATCTAGATTCTGGGTGATCTGCAATTAACTTGTTTTTTGCTATTTCATATTCATCTTGCCAGCCCAATAACTCGTAAATTTTAACCAAATTGTATTTTGCAGGAATGATTAATCGCTCTTCAGGATTACTCTCTAACAAATCCTCTAGCTTGCTTTTTGCGAGCTGATATTCTTTAAAGTTTTCCTTATAAATTAAACCTAATTGATAGTATGCAAAGTTGCGTTCTTTAGCAATACTGTCTATTTCTATTTGGGTTGTTGGTAGTTTTGATATATAAAATTCTGGTTCGTATAGTTCTAATTGTGTTACAACTTCATTTCCGCCTTTAGTCTTAATAGCTTCAGTTGCTAGGTTTTTTCTGCTGCTCGATAATCGCCAATTGTCTGTCGGTAAGCGTTCTCCCCAAAGTTTGAAGAATTCTAATTTACCATATTCAACCGTTGTTGGATTGTAAAAATAAAAATCGCCATCACCAGAACTTTGTGGTAAACCTGGTAAATTGGCTTGACGCTGAGACTGACCAGCAAAACCACCTAATTTACTATTACTAGCTTTGCCTTGTGTTTTGTTTTTTAAAACTTCAGCTTGTAAAGAGTCTTTTATCTTTAATTCTTTTATATAATTATTAAAAAAAGCAACCTGTTCATCCTTCGGCATTTTTATAAGACCTAAAATACTATCTGTACTTCTAGCAATGCCTTCGTATAGAATAACGTCGTCAAGATTTTTACGTTTTTTAGCAACTACCCGATATGGTTTTGTTTTTTCAACCATATTGGTTAAGGTACTATCGTAGTAAGCGCCAGCAGTTTTATATTCTGTACGGTCAAAATACATATCACCAAGGATAAGGTAATTTTTTGCAGACAACACATTATCGTTGTTCAATTTTTTGTTTGAAGCTAATGACTTGTTGTAATACACTTCTGCCAAACTATCACGAGATTGCGATTGATGAAAACGTGCAATTCTGTTATAGATTTTATCTAAAAATGGACGATTTTCACGATTTTCTTCCATATCTGTGAGATACTCTAAAAACTCTACTTTGTTGCCCGTTTCAGCATCAAAATTATCTGACTTTGCCAAATGTGCATTAATATAAAATGCTCGTGGAATTTTTCGATGCATGTCTATAATTTCATCAAAAGCCATGTTAGCACTATCGGTTTTTCCAAACTCATTATAGAGTTGCCCTTTAATAAAATTATAACGCGCTTTTTGGGCATTGATTTTTGTGGCAACTGCAGCCGTATCGATATATCTTAAAGCAGAATCTTTCTCTTTGATTGCCAAATACGCATCTGCCAATACTGCAGAAATATCTGCTAAATCTTGACCCTCAACTTCCTCAACACGCAAGTGACGTTTTAGGTTTTTGATTGCTAACTCAGGACTTCCGAGGCGTAAATTTGTTTTTTCTCTCCAAACTTTGACCTGGTTTATTTTATCACTCGTTGGATATTTATTGAGAATATTGTTAAAAGCCGCTAATGCCGGCACGAAACGCTGGTCGTAATATCTAGATTTTCCTAATAGTAAATAGGCTTCGTCTATCTGCGGATTTTTTTCTTTTCCATTGATAGTCATACTATGTCGTTGTATCGCTTTTGCTGCCTTTTCTTCGGCACGTTCAAAGTCGCTATTTTCGGCTTCGTTACCTAAACGCACCTCATCGGTTTTGGCTTCAAAACGCTCTACTGGTAAAAGTTCCCAAAAGTTTTCGGTATAGGCATTGTTTACAGATTCTAAACCTTGTTGTAAAGCAATTTCACCATTATAAAGAATATTGTATTCCGTACCAACAGAATGCCAAGCTCTATTAATAAAAGTATCTTTCTTACGCGAACAGCTTTGGGAAACTACCGCAATTAAAAGAATTAATACTGAAGCATTTATATAGTTTTTCAAAAGATTGAATTTTTATGAACCCATAACAAAAAACATGCGTTATTGTTATCTTAAGTCGTAAAAATAAACATCTTTTTGAATATTGGGTTGAATTTGTAGTTGAATTGAATCTGTTGATTGTTTTTTCTGTCGAATGACTTAATGCTAGAAGATTAATTCTAGAAATAAAAAAACCTAGACTTAGAGTCTAGGTTTTAAGTAAAATTATGATTTAAAACCTACTCTTCCTCATCAGAAACAGAAACCGCGCTTTTTGCAAAGTGAGCTTCGAGTTCTTTTAAGGTTGCTGGATTTGTTTCGAGGTCTTTAATAAGTTCGCCTTTTTCTAGAACAACGATACGCTCGCAAACGTCTGTAACGTGCATTAAATCGTGGCTCGATACCAAAACGGTGACGCCTTGTTTTTCAGCTAAATCCTTCAGAATTTGCTTTAAACGAATTTGCGTTGTTGGGTCAAGGTTGGCAAAAGGTTCATCCAAGATAATTACTTCAGGATTCCCGATTAATGCGGCAACAATTCCTGCTTTTTTCTGGTTACCTTTACTAAGGTCGCGCAGGTATTTTTTCTTCCCAATGATTTCGCCATTAAAAAAGTCTTCAAATTTAGCAGTCAATTTATCAACATCGGCCTTGTTTTGTCCTCTTAAATCGCCAATAAAATAGAAATATTCTTCTGGTGTTAAATAGCCAATTAAAAAAGTTTCGTCTATAAAAGCCGAGGTAAACGGTTTCCAATCTTCGCTTTGCGAAACAACAATATCTTTGTTTTTTATGGTTCCTGTGGTTGGATTAATTAAGTCTAGAAGTAAACTAAAATATGTTGTTTTTCCTGCACCGTTGTTACCTACCAAGCCAAAACTTTGACCTTTTGGAATGGTGAGTTCGTCGATTTTTAAAACTTGAACGCCGTTATATGATTTTGATAAGTCTTGAGTATGTATCATGGTTGAGTTGTATTAAGAGTCTTTGCCAAATGCGGCAATCATTTTGTATTTAGAATCGAGATATTTTTGGGTAATAGCTTTCATTAATTTTTTGTGCAGTAAAATGCCAAGTCCGCCAGCAGCAACGAGGACAGCGACTGCAACTTCAAAACCAATAAGCCAGTCTAACAATCCAAAAATTGCCATTGGCACCAACATTAGCGGAATACCAATTAGCCATTGAACGGCACCAGTGCCTTGATAGTTGAAGGCTGCTTTTTTGTCGAGATCAATCTTTTTACGGTTAAAACTTCCGCCCCACATTATCACATGCGTGTTTACACCAATATTGTAAACCGCAGCAGCAGCATGCGCGATTAGAATTTTATAGCCAAAATACACATACGGAATACCTAGCACAAACATAATAACCACACTCATCACCATAAGGATGAATTTAGAACGTAAATACTGTTCGTACTTTATATTCTGGCTCATCAACATTTTGTAATAACCACTATCCCAAGCTGGAATAAATTGACCAAAGTTAATGAGGAAAAATCCTGTAGAGAAAATTCCAATAAAAGCGAACATAAACGTCATGTCTTTGTAAACAGGCTGAGGATAAAAGAATAATCCGTAAAGCAAGCCAATGACCATTAAAAACGCCATAGATTTTGTGCGTTTGTTTCGCCAAATGAGTTTTAAATCGAGTTGCATAAATGGCGCAATATCACCGAAACGTTTTGTCCACGATAAATCTGAAGCATTGACTTCTTTTACTTTAGACTTAAGTGACGCATCCAAATATAATTTTTGCTTAAGTAGCTTAAAGTTTACGGTGTAGAGTAATCCCAAAACTGCTGCGGGAACGACAACAAATATTGGATTTCTGATTATCGCAGTAACACTGTTTCCGATTATTTCTGTAAAAGAAATGACACCAAAATAATCTAATCCATATAAACCGCCAGCAACTATTAAAAGTGGTAAAAGTGGAACGGTTAATTCGGCCGAATAAGCTTCGATAATAAAGTTTAAAAAGTTAGAAATAAACGTAATGAGAATTACCGTTAAAATCCAGAATAATATTGCAGTTGTATCTTCGTAACCATTTAGTGATAAGGTAATTGCAAATGGTATTATAAAAAATAGAGGTAAAAAATTAAAAAATGAAAATGCCGATTTTCCTAATACAAAATTAACGACTGTGCTTCGCTTAACAGGTAAAGTTAATAGGGGTTTTACGCTCATTACTGGTAATTTCTGCATAAAAAATCGCAGAAGTAAATCCCCCAAAAACCAATAAAAAATGTACTTATTTACAATTTCTAACTTGTCTTGGTCTGGATATAATTCTTCTAATCCAAAATAAAGTCCTATTCCACCAGCCACAAAAATGACCATAAAATACAAGGCAAAAAACACCAAAAGAATATTGAGTGCAATATTTTTTTGCCAATATGCCGAACGGAAATATTGTTTCCACTCTAAGTTTAAAAAATGTTTTATCATAGTTGGGTTAGTTATAAAACGTTAGTAGCAAGATACTACAATTTGTTACAAAGAAAATTCTGGATAGGTTTCGTTGAGAAGTTCTTCGGCTTTTTGAGGTATAATCTCTAAACTTATATACATCCAAAGAAAAAATAAAGTTGTAAATACAGAAAAACCGATAATAAAGTAAAAATTAGAAAACAATTTTCCTGAGATATTATACCAAGTTGGCAATTGAGATAATAAAAGTAATCTTGAAAACCCTGCTTGTTTAAATATCATTTCTTCTAGCATCCACTTTTTATCAGAAATTTCTTTTCGCCTTCTAAATTGTCTATTAAGCTGAATGCTTTTATAAAAAGACCAGACTGCAATTAACAAATAGAAACCCAACATAAAATAGCTCGCAATACTCGAGGAAAAAGAAAAATAAAATATTAAAAATAATAGTACTGTTGCCATTAGTTTTGGCAAAGTAAACCATTCTTTAAGCTCTGTCCATAGGTATTTTAGATACCTTCTGTTCATCGCTTTAGCCTTTTGTTCAATTGGCTCCATAAAACCAAATACCCCGAATTTTTTAAAGGCCTTTTCTCTAGCTTCTTCAAAAGAAAGTCTTGGGTTTTGCATCCACATGTCCTCAATATCGTTTGCCAAATGGTCTACAAGTTCTGTTTGTAAATCGTAATGCTCCACGAAATGCGCACGCGTAAAAGCGTATAAATCTTGTATTTGAGATTTACTTAAAGTCATGCAATCATTGATTTATATTCGTAATTATTTTCTGTCATAATTTGTTTGTACACATTATAGCCATGTCGTAAAAAAACAAAAAGTACGAGGTAAAAAATAATACCATAGATATAAGGCTTTGGTTGTTGGTCTTCAAATATTTCATTAAAACCAGCTAGCCAAAAATAGTTTAGCGACATAAATAAAGCGCTAATATTAAATGCCATTTGTGCGCGTAAGGAATGCTTGCTCGCTTTACGAAAAACACCTGGAAATATCTTTAAAAACTCTGGTAACAAGCTTAATATCATCGCCACAATAAAAGCTGTTTTTTGGTGGAATTGAAATATTGTAAAAATTGTTAGAACGACAGCAACAAGTTCAATAATACATCTTGAGGTTATTAGATAAGAAGGAAACGTGCGCCAATACAGTTTACGCTGTTTACTACCTAAAGCTTTTTGTTTTTGTCTTGTAAATTCTTTAAAACCTTTTGTGTTTCCATATAAGCCTTTAGTGAAAATTTTATCTTTTGGTCTCTCGAATCGGTTTGGTTGATTACCAAAACTGTAATGCACATCCAACAACGCCTCATTAAATGAAATACCTTCGTTTTCAATTTTATCTTCAACTGCTGAGACAATATGGTCGAGCAATTCTAAACGCACATCCCAAAACTTTACCTCGTTTTTTATAAGGTAATTATCGATGAATTTTATTTCTTCTTTGGTGAGTTTCATTCTTAAGCCAATTTAGGATTTACCAATGCTTGCATGGTTTTAATATACTCTGCTAATTCTTCCAATTTGTTTAAAGTTTCTTTGGTTCCGTTTTCGGTTAATTTGTAATACTTGCGTAAACGGTTATCTACTTTGGCAACCTCAACATCTAATAAACCTTCGGCCTCAAGTTTGTGCAATGCGGGATACAATGCGCCTTCGGTAATTTTAAGTTCGCCTTTGGTTAACGCTTTTACCTTTTGTGTAATTTCGTAACCGTACATTCTGTTGTTTTCGTTTAATAACTTCAGAATAATAGTCGTTAAACTGCCTTTGTATAATTTTGAATTACTCATACCGCAAATATACATAATTTTCTTATGTATAAGTTTCTTAGGCATTCGTTTTTTAAGAAAATTTTAAAATCTTCATCCTTTGAATAGCCTTAGTATAAGTGATGTATTATGTATCTTCGCCAAAAACATTTGCAATGGCACAATTTCATAAACTTTCTATAAAATCTATTAATCGCGTTACTGACAAATCTGTAGCTATAACTTTTGCCATTCCTGAGGATTTGAAAGGGATTTATAAATTTAAAGCTGGTCAGTACATCACTTTAAAAACAGAAATTAATGGCGAAGACGTTCGTAGAGATTACTCCATTTGTTCATCTGTAAACAGCGGTGATGTTACCGTTGCTGTAAAAGCCGTGGAAAACGGAACATTCTCCGTTTATGCTAATGAAAAACTAAATGTAGGTGACATTTTAGAAGTCGCAGAACCAAACGGCCGTTTTGTTTTCGAAGCTAACAACGCTAAAACAAGAACTATTGCTGCGTTTGCTGCTGGAAGCGGGATTACGCCTATTTTAAGTATAGCAAAAACACTTTTAGAAGACGAGCCTTTTAGTAACTTCATCTTAGTTTATGGGAATAAAAAATTAGCTGAAGCTATGTTTGCAGAAGACATATTAACGCTTAAAGCAAAATACGGTAATCGTTTTCATGCTCATTTTATTTATAGCCAAGCGCAAGAACAAGATGCCCTTTTTGGGCGTATTGAAAAAAGCACCGTAAACCTTATTGTAAAAAACAAATACAAAGGCGTTACTGTAGATAGTTTTTACCTTTGCGGACCAGAAGCCATGATACATACCGTAAAGGATGTTTTAATTGAAAACAATGTCAAAGAAAAGAACATCTTTTTTGAATTATTTACAGCGCCAACAGAAACCGAAGCTTTAAATTCTACCGAAATTGGTAACGGACAAACGCAACTTAAAGTCATTGTTGATGACGAAGAGTTTGAGTTTGAAATGAGCCAGGACACCAGTATTCTTGATGCAGCTTTAAAACAAGATGTCGATGCGCCATATTCTTGTCAAGGCGGAATTTGCAGCAGCTGTATTGCTCGCGTTACCGAAGGCGAAGCTACGATGCGTCAAAACAATATTTTAACCGATAACGAAGTTGCCGAAGGTTTGATTCTTACGTGCCAAGCGCATCCAACAACGGCTAAGATTGTTGTGGATTATGATGATGTGTAAATATAGATGTTAGATTTTAGACCGCTTCGCTGTTAGATAATAGATTTTATCTTCTCAACAACAGCTTCCACAGAAACACTACCAGCAGCATTTTCATAACCTTCGGGTTGTTTATTGCCGTAAATCGATGTCGGGATTTTTGGAAATTGATTTCTATCAGCAACCAAAGCATAATCATTTGGTTGATTAAAAGGTGCAAAGCCAGCAAAAGGATGCGTGACGCCCCAAACAGTTAATGTTTTCACACCAAGCATGGCAGCCATATGCGCATTTCCAGAATCCATGGCTAACATCACATCAAGATTAGAAATAAGGTCTAACTCTTCACTTAGGCTTAATTTTCCTGCAACGGATTTGGTGTTTGGTGTTTGTGCTTCAATCTGGTTCAGCTGAATAATTTCAGAATTTCCACCACCAAAAAGGATAATGTTATGCTTTTTTGAAAGTTGATTTATTACCAACTTCATCTGCTCAAGCGGATACAACTTACCTTCAAACGCTGCAAATGGTGCAATACCAATTGTTGGTATATCTTTATTTGAAATAAACAATTGTAATTTTTCATTCAGCTTTGCACGTTCAGGAAAATTGGGATTTGATAAATCAAGTGGAAAACCTAATGCTTCAAACACATCGGCATAACGTTGATGCGTGGTTTTTAGTTGCTGAAAGATTTCACCAGAAACTAGAGCCTTTTTCTCTTTTCGGCCTTTGTCTATTTGCTTAAAATTTCCGCCGATAAAAAATTTTAAAATCTTAGTTCGTAAGACATTGTGAATGTCTGCTACGGCATCAAACTTTAATATCTTTAACTCTTTCGATAATTTATAAAGCCCAAGAATGCCTTTATGTTTTCCCTTTAAATCGGCTTCAAAAACAGTAACATTCTTTAAACCTCTAAAAAATGGCTTAAAAAATTTTCTTGTAACAACGGTGACTTTTAAATTTGGATATTGCTGAGTTAATGCGCGTATGGCTGGCACAGACATAGCAACATCGCCCATGGCTGAGAAACGGAAAACAACGATATGCTTTGGAGTTTTTGCCACTACATTTTTATCTCATAAACAGAATGAGATGCTGAAACGAGTTCAGCATGACAAACATTTAAAAAATTTTACTTCTGCCCGCGCAAAACAGGATTGAGCTCGTCGTCGTTGTACATTTTCATTTGCTTGTACACTTTCATGTACTTATCGCCATTGGCAATGTCTGTCAATAAATCATCGAGAGCGCCACTTAAATCTACACGTTGTTCTAATAAAACATTGAGCTTTTTTTGGCAAGCAGCTTTATGGCTTTCGCTAGCATCATCACGTACAGTTTCTAAATGCATGTGATAAATTTTTAGGGCTAAAATTGAAAGGCGATCGATAACCCAAGCAGGACTTTCAGAATTTACTTTTGCATCTGCTTTTACGGCAACATCTTTGTATTTATCTAAGAAATAACTGTCGATAAATTCAACAGTATCCGTTCGGTCTTGGTTAGACGCATCAATTTTTCGTTTCAATTTTAAAGCAGCAACTGGATTAATATTTGGGTCTCGGATAATGTCCTCATAAGCCCATTGTACCGTATCAATCCAACATTTTCTGTATAATAAATGAGCGATTAAATCATCATTCTTATCATACTTATTTGTAAACGGTTGGTCAACGGTATTTAATACTTTATACGTTTTAATAACGTCTTGAAATATAGAATTTGCTTTTTCTGAAAACATTGTAAAAGATTTAGTTCTGCAAATATAGTTTGAATTATTTACTTTAGCCCTTGAACATATAATTGGTCTAATGCACATACATCATATCTCAAAAACAGCCTCAATTTTAAATACGTTTTTATCTGAAATAAGAGATGAAACCATCCAAAAAGACAGTATGCGTTTTAGACGAAATATTGAACGTATTGGCGAAATTTTGGGATATGAAATGAGTAAATCTTTTGAGTTTAAATCTGAAGACATTACAACACCTTTAGCTAATTTAAAAACTCAATTACCAAAAGAAGATGTCGTTTTGTGCTCCATTTTAAGAGCTGGCGTACCGTTACATAATGGACTTTTGAACTATTTTGATACTGCAGAAAATGCATTTATTTCCGCATACAGACATCATAAAAATAATCCTGAAAGTTTTGAAATTATAGTCGAATATCTGGCGTGCCCAAGTCTCGAAAATAAGACACTTGTTTTAGCCGACCCAATGCTGGCAACTGGCCAGTCAATGTTGGCTACTTTTGAAGCTTTAAAACCCTTTGGAAAGCCTAAAAACATTCATTTGGTAAGTGTTATTGGCGCACAGCAAGGTGTTGATTTTGTTTCTCAACATTTTGAAACCGATACCCATCTTTGGATAGCCGATATTGATAATACACTTAATAACAAAGGATACATAATTCCTGGCTTGGGCGATGCTGGAGATTTAGCCTTTGGTGAAAAACTACAACACTAGGTTTAAAATTGGAAGCGCAATTAATAAACCTACAAACGCTTCTCTAAACCAGATTTCTTTTATAGTTTCTATATAATTAGCAACAATTATAGAAAATGGCATAATAAAAAAAATTGCTTCATTTCCTGTTTTATTTGTAGCAAATAGAGCAATTACAAGAGCAATGAAAGCAGAGAGAATTAGTAAACCGATAATAGGTTGTAACTTTTTATTTTTCTCGCCACTAACTTTGATGTAATACACCAAACTCCAAATAAAAATTGCAATAACAATAGTAAATCTTACAATTTTGCTTGGTGAATTATAGTTAGAAAAATCGAAGCTAAAGCCAAAATCAAAATTACTTGTAGGTAAAAATTGGTCTTTAAAAATAATATTATAGAGTACTAATAAAACAAACACAGTTACTATAGCTAAAATAGATATAGCGATATATTTACCCTCATTTTGCCAGTAATGCCCCAAAGCAATAACAACAACTATCAAATATAAGATAGACCAAGTATGAAAAAGAGAAGCAAGTGCAATCCAAAACACAGCGTCAAAAAACTTTTTATTCACACTACGCTTTGTGTGTAAACTAAATAACCGCCTTAACGCAAAGAGAATTAGAAGGTTTGCAATAAGAAAATTAATGTTATTGAAAATTTCGGGAAAAGCTAAAACGGATAACCCAAACAAAAAAATACCATAACTGTTGCGTTTGGTTAATTCGTTTTTTGATATTATAAAGTCTGTCATAAACACACTAAAGAGCACTAAAACTAGAGCAATCCCATTTGTGATATATGAAAAATCAGGTGTGTAATAATCTGAATATACCTTAAATACAAACGCCACAACTATTAAAATGGAAACTATAATGTAGTTTATAGGTTTTGATTTACTAAAAATGCTTGTAATCATTGACAGATTTATTACTTTTGTAACGTAAATTTATTAAAGTTATGAAAGATTTTTTTTACGCTATCCAAGATTTGTTTGTTAATGTACTTTTTGCGCCGTTAGATGCTTTAAGAGAATTAGAGTTAGAAAATTGGTTTGCAGCCAACATCATGTCATGGATTTTTATGGCTATTGGCTTTGTTGCATTTACTTATTGGATGCTTCAGCTTAAAAAATACAATGATAATAACGAGGAAGACAAAACCGTTTCGGCTCACTCTTATTTATAAGTCGAACCCAATATCTTTTCTATAATACATCTTATCAAAATATAGTTTTTCTATATTTTGATAAGATTTTTTTATGGCTTCATCATATGTATTTCCAAAAGATGTCACTGCCATAACACGACCACCAGAGGTAATCACTTTACTTTCTTTTTCTTGCGCACCAGCATGAAATAGAATCGAATCTTCTACGGCTTCAATACCTGAAATTTCTTTTCCTTTTTCGTAAGCTTCAGGATATCCACCAGAAACCAACATTATTGTTGTGGCAGCTCTCTCATCAAATTCTAAACTAATTTTATTTAAAGTTTGATTGCCCATTGCAGTGAAAATTTCAACTAAATCGGTTTTTAAACGTGGTAAAACAACTTCTGTTTCTGGGTCTCCCATACGAACATTGTACTCAATAACTTTAGGGTCATCTCCTACTTTGATTAATCCAATAAATACGAAACCTACATAAGGCAAATTATCTTTTTGTAAACCTTCAATCGTAGGTTTTACAATTCTGGTTTCAATTTTATTTAAGAAATCCTCTGTTGCAAAAGGCACAGGAGATACGGCACCCATTCCACCAGTATTTAAACCTGTATCGCCTTCTCCAATACGCTTATAATCTTTTGCTGTTGGTAAAATTTTGTAATTTTTTCCGTCGGTAAGCACAAAACAACTGAGTTCTATACCGTCTAAAAATTCTTCGATAACTACTTTGGTGCTAGCGTTTCCAAATTTAGAATCTACCAGCATATTTTTTAACTCGTTTTTAGCTTCGTCTAGATTATTTAAGATTAAAACACCTTTACCAGCAGCCAATCCGTCAGCTTTTAAAACATAAGGTGCTTGTAAAGACTCTAAAAATGCATAACCTTCTTCTAAGTTTGCGGCAGTAAAACTTTCATAAGCTGCAGTCGGAATGTTATGACGCATCATAAATTTTTTAGCAAATTCTTTACTGCCTTCAAGCTCTGCTGCGGCTTTTTGTGGACCAATAACGTTGACGTGTTTTAGCTCAGAATCTTTCAGAAAAAAATCGTGAATACCTTGCACCAATGGGTCTTCGGGACCAACAATTACTAGCTCAATTTTGTTTTTTAATACTTCAGTTTTTATAGACTCAAAATCTGTAACGCCAATTGGTAAATTGGTGGCAATTTTTGAGGTTCCAGAATTCCCTGGCGCTACAAAAAGCGATTTACAAAGTGGACTTTGAGAAATTTTCCAAGCAAATGTGTGTTCTCTTCCGCCTGAGCCGAGTACTAAAATATTCATGAGTTGTGTGTTGTTTGCGCAAAAATAATTGCTTTTACGGTTAAAAAACAATTATTTTACAGAAACCTTATTTACCTTTCTTTACTTGAAATTATTCGACCTTACTCTTAAACTTAAAGGCTTTGACATTGCTAAAGCCCAAAAACATTTGTCGGAAATTAAAAAAATGGAAGGTGCTGCGTTTGAAGCCATGATAGCGCAAAAGAAAAGGGCAATTTTAGACTTTCATCTTACCAAAAATCAATTTTATAAATCAATAGGCAAACAAATTGATATCAATGATTGGAATTCGGTACCAATTCTCACGAAAAAGGATTTACAAAAACCCTTGGAACATATGCTATCCAATGGTTTTACCAAAAAAAACACGCACATCGGAAAAACCTCTGGTTCATCTGGTGACCCATTTTATTTTGCTAAAGACAAGTTTTGTCATGCCTTAACTTGGGCACAAATTATCGACCGTTTTTCGTGGTATAATATTGATTTCAACACCTCTAAACAAGCTCGATTTTATGGTATCCCTTTAGATAAAAAAGGCTATTATATCGAAAGATTGAAAGATGTTTTAGCAAATCGGTTTCGGTTTTCGGTATTTGATTTAAGTGATACTGCTTTTGCAAAAACAGTTAAGAAATTTAGAAGCAACAAGTTCGATTATATCAATGGCTACACGAGTTCTATTGTACAATTTGCCAAATATTTAAAGCGAGAAAACATTGTTTTAAAAACTGTTTGCCCAACTTTAAAAGCCTGTATTGTAACTTCTGAAATGTTGTTTGATGATGATAAAAAACTGATGGAAACTCAATTAGGAGTGCCAATTGTAAAAGAATACGGCGCATCTGAATTAGATTTAATTGCCTTTGAAAATAAACAAAACGATTGGCAAATTAATAGCGAAACCTTGTTTGTTGAGATTGTAGATGACAACGGAAACAAGTTGCCTTATGGCGAAGAAGGACGTATTGTAATTACATCGTTTTACAATAAAGCTATGCCCTTTATTCGTTATGATATTGGTGACATCGGTGTTCTATCTAAAAAGAGTACAATTAAAAAACCTGTTTTAGAAAAATTAGTTGGCCGCACTAACGATATTGCCATTTTACCAAGCGGAAAAAAAGCCGCTGGACTTACATTTTACTATGTTACCAAAAGCATTATGGAAGATGGAAGCGCTGTAAAAGAATTTGTGATTGAGCAATTAGAACGTCATCTTTTTAAAATAAATTATGTGGCAGAAGTTCCATTAAAAGAACAACAAAAAGAAGCGATTGTAGCAGAAACCATAACCTATCTTGAGGATGGTTTAACCATAGAATTCGAGCGTTTTGAAACTTTAAATCGTCAGAAAAGTGGAAAACTTAAACAATTTACATCTTATGTCAACTCTTAAATTATGAAAGATGTACTTATAATTTCCAACTACTTTCAACCAGAAATGGGTGCGGCATCAAATCGTATTTTTCAAATGGCAAAAGGACTTTCGAAAGATGCTAATGTGAGTGTTGTTTGCCCGTTACCCAATTACCCGACAGGAAAAATTTTTGATGGGTATAAATCTATGCGCCAAGAATCAATTGAAAATATTCAGGTTAATCGCCTTTGGATTTATCCGTCGAATTCTAAAAACAAGTTGGTTCGATTATTTTCCATGTTGTCGTTTAGTTTTAGTTTGATGTGGTTTATCTTTATGAATAAGGTACCGAAAACAGTGATTGTAAATTCGCCTCCATTGTTTGTGGCTTTTACATCGCTATTATTTTTAAGTCGAAAAAAACACCGATTAATTCTTAATGTTAGTGACTTGTGGCCAAAATCTGCTTTAGAACTTAATGCCGTAAAAAAAGGGTTTGGCTATAATTTATTACTAAAAATTGAAAAGTATAATTACAAAAAAGCGGATTTAATTTTAGGTCAGAGTGAAGAAATTTTAGCTCATATAAAAACGGTTGTTCCCAAAAAGGAAACGCTTTTGTTCAGAAATTATCCAGATTTTAAAGCTCCAAAAATTGAAATTGAAAGCTACAGAAATTCGCAAAAAATAAAAATTGTTTATGCAGGTTTGCTTGGTGTTGCACAAAATATTGTTGGTTTAGCACAACGCTTAGATTATAAAAATATTGAATTACATGTTTACGGATCTGGTGCTGAAGAAGAAAACTTGAAGAGTTTTATTCAGCATAATCCTGATTTACCTATTCTGTTTCACGGAAGTTTAGAACGAACTGAACTGCATAAAGAATTGGTAAAATATGATGCGACAATAATTCCACTGAAAAATAAAATTTACGGTGCTGTACCTTCAAAAATATTTGAATATTCTAGATTAGGTTTGCCTATCATCTATTTTGGTGGTGGAGAAGGCGAAGCTTTGGTTACAAAATATAATTTGGGATGGATTGCCGAAGCTGGAAATTATGATTCGCTAAACAACGTTATTTCAGAAATTAATATTAAAGATTTGAATAGTAACTTAAGGGAAAAAATCCAAGAAACAGCACTTTATAATTTTGATGCTAAACATCAAACTAATTGTTTGATTTCTTTAATCTAATAGGCTTTTTCATCACCTTTAAATATAGATACTATAGTACGGCCAATAATGTCTAAATCTAACAAAATAGACCAATTTTCAATATAAAAAATATCAAATTTTACTCGGTTTACGATATCTTCATCTGACTTTATTTCTCCTCTAAATCCTTTTATTTGTGCTAAACCTGTAATTCCTGGTTTAACATTATGCCTAAAAATAAAGTTATATGGGTCTATTTTTTTGGAGTAAGCTTGCGTATATGCCAACATGTGAGGTCTTGGCCCTACAACAGACATTTCACCTTTAAAAACGTTGATAAATTGTGGTAGTTCATCTAAACTTGTTTTTCGTAAAAAATTACCAATTTTAGTAACTCTTTCGTCTTTCTGTTTTACGTAAGTTTCGGACTTAGAGGAATTGATTTTTAGTGATCGGTATTTGTAGCAATTAAATTCTTTGTAATTAATACCATTACGCTTGTGTTTAAAAAATAATGGGCCTTTGGATTCTAGCTTAATTAAGATAAACAAAATGACACTTAACCAAGACAAAACAAATACTATGACTAGTGTTGAGAATATAACATCAAACGCACGCTTTAAAACTCTATTAAAGGGTTTATTTAGCGAAACTTGTTGTATTGATAAAACAGGCTGATAATTATAAAAATCGGCTCTTAAGCGCTTATTTAAGAAATTTGTAGTGTCGGGAATAAATTTGATATTAAACCGATTTAACTCCGCATGTTTTACAAACGTATTTAATTCTAACTCGGACAACTCGTCCATAGCGCAATAAACCTCATCTAAACCCTCATTATCTTTAGTGTATTTTAATGCATCATCAATGCTTCCAGCAAGATTTGAAATGTCTTGGTTACTGTAAACACCCAACAGGTTATAGCCATATTTTTCCTTTTCTTTAAAAAAATTTTTGAGTTCTAAGGCATTGTCATTACTCCCAACAATGATAATACGCCTATGATTTCCGTTTAGAAATTTACGATAAGCTCTTAGGCTATAAAACATTAAAAATTTAAAGAAGCCAACGGCAGACATCGTAAATACTAAGTATTTAATTATTGTCATTTTGTCGATTTCTATACTACGATAAAAGCCAATAAAGGCAAAAACTATTATAAAAAAAAGAAAACTTTGTCTTACAAATAGCCCAAATATATTTAGAGCTGTCGTGTATCTATATACATGGTAAAACTTAATAGAATACGCAGATATAATCCAAGATAAACTGGCATATATTGCAAATACTGTGGCTTTACTTTTTAAAAACCCGATAGACCAATAAGGAAGACCAAAGGTTTTAAAATCTATAAAATAAGAAGCAAAAAAAATAACGATACAAATATCAAAAACAATAAGAGCAGGCCTAATAAACCAAGAAAATCTGCCTCTTATGTATTCCATGATTTACTTTATGTATTTGATTTGCTTTATCTACCTACAGAAATGTATTTAAAGTTTTCTTTTTCCATCTCAGCAATATCGTACAAATTTCTTCCATCAAAAATTACGGAACTTGACATTAGTGATTTTAGTTTTTTAAAATCTGGATTTCTAAAAATACTCCATTCTGTACATATAATTAATGCGTCTGCATCCTTAACAGCTTCATACATACTATTTGCAAAGGAAATTTTGTCACCTAATTTACGCTTTACATTAGGCATCGCTTCTGGGTCAAAAGCACTTATTAAACAGTTTTGCTTTAAAAGTGCATTAATAATTTCTAATGATGGTGCTTCTCGTATATCGTCAGTTTCTGGCTTAAAAGCTAAGCCCCAAATTG
The DNA here is from genome assembly GCF_042675765.1 of Winogradskyella litorisediminis. NCBI lineage: Bacteria > Pseudomonadati > Bacteroidota > Flavobacteriia > Flavobacteriales > Flavobacteriaceae > Winogradskyella > Winogradskyella litorisediminis. Next base: position 562,681 of record NZ_JBHTJL010000009.1, read on the forward strand.
CAATATTTTTGTTTTCAAGTTTATTATCAAAATGAGCTTCAACTTTAGGTATTAAGGATAACTTTTGTTTTTGATTAACCTCAATTACAGCATCCAAAATCTTAAAGTCATAATTTGAATCTCTGCCTGATTTGTGCAATGCTTTTACATCTTTTGGAAAACAAGAACCGCCATATCCAATACCAGGAAAAAGGAAACGCTTACCGATTCTAGAATCTGTACCCATTCCAATTCTAACTTTATCTACATCTGCACCAACGAGCTCGCAAAAATTAGCAATCTCATTCATAAACGTAATCTTAGTTGCTAAAAAAGCATTTGCAGCATATTTTGTGAGCTCTGCAGATTTTTTATCCATTACTATTATAGGATTTCCTGAACGAACATAGGGCTTGTAAAGTTTTTTAATCTGCTCTATTGCCCGTTCACTGTCTGAGCCAATAACTATACGCTCTGGTTTAAGAAAATCATCAACAGCAAAACCTTCTCTTAAAAACTCTGGATTAGATACAACATCAAAATCTACATCTGTATGTTTTGCTATAGCTTTTGCAACTTTTTCGGAAGTTCCGACAGGAACAGTACTTTTATCAATAATAATTTTATAATTAGTAATGCGTTTACCTATTTCATCTGCGACACCTAAAATATATTTTAAATCAGCAGAACCGTCTTCATCTTCTGGAGTAGGCAAAGCAAGAAAAATAATATCTCCATGATTTAGTCCATCTTGCAGTTTTGTTGAAAACTTTAAACGGTCCGCCTTTATATTGCGTTCAAAAATCACATCCAAATGTGGCTCATATATAGGAACTTGTCCTTTTTTCATGAGCTCTATTTTATTTTCGTCAATATCAATGCAGAGTACATTATTTCCTGTTTCTGCGAGACATGTTCCGGTAACAAGACCTACATATCCTGTTCCTACTACTGTTATATTCATAAATTAACTTGCTTTATCAGTTGAATTATCAAATTTTTGATAGTCTGAATTCATACTTACAAATTCTGGAACTATTTCTTTCATTTTTTTGACAATATCATTTTTATTTTGTGTAAGTGCTAATTGCAAAAGTTCTAAAACATCTCTATTGATTGTTTTATAGTCATAAGTTTGCATTTTTGCAATCATAATTTTTTCGTTGTATGTAGGCAATGTAGAGGATTTTTCGTTTAATAATTCTTCATATAACTTTTCGCCAGGCCTTAATCCTATTACTTTTATATCTATATCTTTATAAGGTGTGTAGCCCGCTAATCTTATAATCTTTTTAGCTAAATCTATAATTTTAACAGCTTCTCCCATATCAAAAATAAAAACCTCACCTCCGTTACCCATTGCACCTGCTTCTATAACGAGCTGGCATGCTTCAGATATAGTCATGAAATATCTTATAATATCTGGGTGAGTTATGGTTAATGGGCCACCTTCTTCAATTTGCTTTTTAAACAATGGTACTACAGAACCATTACTTCCTAAAACATTTCCAAATCTTGTGGTTACAAAACCAGTACTCTTTTTTAAATTTCTGTTTGACTGCTCCTGGAGTGCTTGTACGTATATCTCTGCTATTCTTTTAGAAGCACCCATAACATTACTAGGATTTACGGCCTTGTCTGTAGATACCATGACGAATTTTTCTGCACCAAAATCTTGAGATAAATCGGCAACATTTTTTGTGCCTAAAACATTTGCAAAAATAGCCTCCGAAGGATGTGCCTCCATTAAAGGAACATGTTTATATGCCGCGGCATGATAAACAATGTCTGGCTTATATTCTAAAAAAATATTTTTAATTTTATTTAAATCTCTAACGTCGCAAACGACAGCTTTGTAGTTAACATTTGGGAAGTTGCTTTTAATTTCTAAATGGATATTGTGTAAGGGTGTTTCTGCTTGATCTACAATAATTAAACCTTTGGGTTTGTATCCAGCAATTTGTCTCACAATTTCGCTACCTATAGATCCTGCTCCTCCTGTAACGAGAATGCATTTATTGAATATTTCTTTAGCTACTAGTTTGTTATCTAATTTAATTGGTGCACGTTCTAAAATATCTTCAATTTGAATTTTTTCAATCTGACTCGTTATATTTTTATTCTCTTCAATATCTGATATCAAAGGAGCTCTAAATACTTTTAAATTATAATCAAGACATTTGTCTATTAACGATATACTTTCTGTTTTAGTAATTGTTTTATCGGCAAGTATTAAGGCTTGGGCTTTGTGTATCTTTAATGTTACTGCAATATTTCTAGTCACACTGTGTATTGGTAACCCAAGAATTTGCTTACTATTATTTTTAAAAGATTTATCTATAAACCCGAGAACATTAAATCGATGTGGTTTTTCGGACTTTAATGCGCTTGCGATTGAAATGGCATTTTCATCTGTTCCATATACCAAAACGTTTATTTGATTTTCTTTTTGACTTACATTTAGATAAACTTCAAAAACTTGTTTAACCACAACTCTAAATAAGAATAATCCGCAAAACGATATTACTGCATAAATGAGTAAAAAAGGAATAAAAATTATTTCCTCAGATTTATAAAGATAATAAACATAATATGCTACTAATATTACAATTACGGTAGATAGCGTAGCTACTAAAAAACGAACTGCATCTAAAAATGTAGAATGTCTTATTAAACCAGCATAAGTTCTATAGAGTATGAAGAATATTGTATTTACTGAAACTAATAATATTTCTGTAGATGATAAGCTAAGTTGAAAAACCTGATTGCTTATGTTACTAATAGTAATCTTTGTAGCTAAAAGCGAAATGAAAATGATAATAATATCAAAACCTAAGATGGCCCATCTTGGGAGATAACCGATATTTTTGAAATTAAGTCTTTTTTTACTGGACTCAAGAACCAAAATTAATGCTTGACTAAATTTTTTGTACATCGAGACGTAAATTTCTGAACTGCAAATATCTTAATAATAATGAGAATATCGAAATATTAAAATTTTATGTTAGTTAAAGCATGCTATAACACTATTAATCCTTTCTCTATCCTTATCAGTTAAATTTGATCCACTTGGTAGGCAAAGACCTTTATTAAATAATGATTCACTCTCGTGATTTCCATAATAGGGTGTGTTTTTAAAAACAGGCTGCAAATGCATAGGTTTCCATAGAGGTCGTGTTTCAATATTGGCATCATTCATTGCTTTTTGAAACTCTTCTTTTGTAAATTTTGCTACTTCTGAAATTGTAATGCAGCTAAGCCAATGGTTTGATATGATTTTGTCTGTATATTCTTGAAATACCGAAACACCTTTATGATTTTTAAAACTCTCTTTGTAAAAAGTGTTCATCTTTTGACGAAGTGCAACATGTTTATCCAAAATTTCCATTTGACCTCTTCCTATACCTGCGCTTATGTTGCTCATTCTGTAATTATAGCCTATAACAGAATGTTGATAGTGTGGTGCGCTATCTCTAGCTTGTGTAGCATAAAAGATAGTATTTTTCTTATCATCTAATGAATTACAAACCAAAGCACCACCACCAGATGTAGTTATTATTTTATTTCCATTAAAAGAAAGTATAGAAAAATCCCCAAAAGTTCCACATTTTCTTGAGTTATAAGTTGAACCCAAAGCTTCAGCCGCATCCTCAATAACAGGAATATTGTAATTCTTTGCAACAGATAATAGCTCATTGATTTTTGCTGGCATTCCGTAAAGATGTACTATAATAATTGCTTTTGGTTTTATCCCTTTAGAGATTCTGTCTTTTATAGCTTCCTCTAGATGATTAGGACACATATTCCAAGTATCCATTTCAGAATCTATAAAAATAGGGGTAGCACCTTGGTAAATTATTGGATTTGCTGAGCCACAAAAAGTAAAGGTTTGACATAAGACTTCATCTCCCCTTTTTACATCTAGTTGTACTAATGCCAAATGTATGGCTGCGGTGCCAGATGACAGACATGCTACGTTTTTATTTCCCCCTAAGTAATTTTCTAAATCTAATTCAAAGCCAGATACGTTTGGCCCTAAAGGTGCAATCCAATTAGTCTCGAAAGCTTCATTAATATAATTTTGTTCTGTGCCACCCATATGGGGTGATGAAAGCCATATTTTTGATTTCATAATTATCTTAGAAGTTTTAAAATTGTTTTTATTAATATCTTACTATCAATAAGCATATTGTTGTTATAATAATAATCAAGATTAATCTTGATTTTATCTTTAAAAATAACCTCATCATAGTACGTTTGCTTATCTTCAATTTTAGAAAGTAATTCTTCTTCATTGAAATATTTTAGACTTGCTGGGCCTGTAATACCTGGCTTTAAAAGCAAAATCTTTTTTTCTTCGCCTCGCAGCAAATCTGCATATTTCTTAATGTCTGGTCTTGGGCCAACAAAACTCATTTCGCCAGCTAAAACATTAAAGATTTGTGGCATTTCGTCTATTTTATATTTTCTGAGAACTCTGCTCACATTATTTATCTTTTGTGTCTTTAGATTATATGTTCTTAACTTGTAAATATTAAAGGGTTTTTGGTCTTTACCAATCCTTTTTTGTACAAAAAAACCATAACCTCCATTGACTAAGCTGGAGATAAACGCAAAAAGTATAATAAATGGAAAAACTAGTGGGGAAATTAAGATAGCTAAAAAATAATCAAAAAAACTTTTCATTTTTAAGATCTATACAAAGGAAAATATTTGTTTTCTTTATCTGCCCCTTTTTCATCAACTAATTTATCATAAACTTCTTTATTTGCAATGTATTGCCAAACTTTAAACATATGTGTGTTTTTAGAAAAGCCAGATTTAAACTTAAATAATGAATCTTCGTCACTGCCACCAACTCCACCACCAAGGTGAAGATGTTTTAAGTCTAAATCGTTAGCTAATAGTCTTGCTTCATCGAGTATAAGCTTCATTGGGGTTTCTCTCGCATAATCTTGTCTTGTACCCGCGAGATGATACTGCATAATATTATTAGTTATAGTAAATATTGCACCCGCAGTAATGATGTTATCCTTTTTGGCTAATAGTAATTTAGAATTAAAACAATTATTATTTAAAAATTTATAAAAATACTCATTATCAAAAAAATAATTGTCAGCTGCATTTACCTTATTCATAGTTTCTAAATAAATACTAATAAATGTATTAATTTCTTCTTCTGTTTTAGCTTCAACGACAGTATAACCGTTTTTCCTTAGTTTGTTAATTTCATATTTATTAGACTTTCTATATTCTCTTCTTTGCTCTTCTGCTGAAATGCTTAAATCTATGGATATTGTTTTATTTATGTCTAAAATCTTTCCAAAATCAGTGAGTAATTTATGATTATTAATTATAGGGTGTAATCTTGAAAAACACGCTACTATATTGTCCTCTAAAAAGAACTTTTTCACATTATTTTTGAAATATTTTTCTAAGTCTGAATTTCTATTTTCTACACTAACGTTGGTAATTGGACCCAAATAACCATAAGCAGATGTACAATCATAAAAATGAGAATTTGGAATTTGCCTTTTTATTAAAGGAAAGGCAATAAAACTATTGCCATTTATTGCTACCAACAAAATTGGCTCACCATCTTTTTCTAATTCATGGTAGCAAATAGTGTGATAAAAATCAAAGCCAGTACTTTTTTTAATAATTTCTGACCATTGCTCGTCGTTTTCCTTTATAACTTTAAAAATCTTCATTTAATTATTAAAAAAGAGATTAATTTTTTGACAAATTTGAGTTATCTGATTTTTATTATATCTAAAATCTGAATGTATAAAAAGGATTGTATTTTCTAATGCAACGTCTATTTCTTCATACTGATGAGGCCAAAGAATAGCAGGGAAAATTAAGTTTTTTATTAAATAATCTTTGAGGTTATTCCTTTGTTTTTGTGTTTTTGCTTTTAGTACGAGACCAAAACCAAGGTTTGCATAAGTATTTAAGATGGTAAAATTCTCATCAACCACTAATTGGTCTAAAATCAACTTTAAATTATCTTTTTTTACTTTTAAAATTTTAGAAATATTTAATCCATTTATTATGGCGTTTGATAGCTCTGGGTTAATTGCATTTGCTAAGCTTGACTCAAAATCCACTTCGGCGTCTAAAAACAAGGTTCTAAAAAAAGGTTTGTCTGAAAATTTATTTTCTAAATACATTGTTTTTAGATGCATTGCTGTAAGTTTTCTTTGTGCAATATCGTTAGCTACAGTATTCAAAGACCCTTTTGGTAACTCTTTATTTTTATTTGAAAATATTAAACCGCCTGTTGGTATGGGTAATTCTTTTCTTAACGATGCAAAGCCGTAATCTGATGTGCTATTTTTAATTCCTGAAAGATTGTGAGTTAAGTCTTCGATGACTAACGTGTTTTCTTGATTAATATGAATATTGCGTGAAATACCAAATCCAAAATAATCTACTTTTACAATAACAGAAGGCCCAGTATCAAAAACCTCAACTTTAATATCGTTTAGAGGATTGTAAGTATAGTTTATAATCTCAATAGAAAGACTTTTGATGTAATCTGTAACTTCATGACAATAAAAACTTGGTAAATAAACTTTAATCCATCCATGTTTTTTTATTCCAAATTCTATCAGTGCATATAAGGCAGCTCTACCAGATAAAAAAAAATGAGAAGCCTCAGAATTAAAAAAGGACGAATTACTATCTAACCATTTTTGATCTGTACAGAGATTAAAATCGGACCCAAATTCTCTTACTCTTTTTCCCAATATTTATTTTGCTTAATAAGGTCAAAATAATTGTCTCGAGTAATACCAACAACAACTTGGTCCCACCACTTATTCTTTCTGAAATAGTGATTTTTTTTAATGCCTTCCACTTCCCAGCCACATTTTTTGGTATAAACTCCGATTGATGCTTCATTATATGAAATCATACTTCCATTCATTCTCATGAGACCCAATTCTTCAAAAGCATATCTATTTATAGCCATTATAGTATCTACGCCATAACCTTTACCTCTCATGTTTTTATCTCCTAAAAGCATACCATGAAAAGCGTTTCGGTCTTTCCAATTAATGTCTACTAGGTTTGCCATTCCAATAAGGCCCAAATCATCTGTATGTATTGCAAATTTTTGATTGTTAGAACTTAAATTCAAAGAATTGTACCATTTTTCTTGATCCTGCATACTAGATGGAAAATGCCAACCTCCAAGCATATAGTTTATTTCTGGTAAGTTAGACCATTTGTGCAGTAATTCAATATCTTCTTTTTCTACCGCTCTTAGAACTACTTTATTTCCTTTAATATTCATTTTTGGTGTTTTTAAAATGATTTGAGGATAAATTTTTACTGAGACCTAAATCATCAACCTCATCTACCGTTTGACCATTAACAATTGTACTTTTCTTAAACAAAAGACTTTCAAACGTCATCCATAAAATTTTTAAATCTAAAAAAAATGTTAGGTTCTCAACATAAAAAACATCATTAATAAATCTTTCACTAAATTTCATTAAATTTCTACCTTTAACTTGAGCTAAGCCAGTGATACCAGGCTTTACTAAATGACGTTTTTGTTGTGTTTTTGTATAATGAGGTAGATACTCTGGTAAAAGAGGTCTAGGGCCAATCAAACTCATATCTCCCTTTATAACATTAATTAACTGTGGCATCTCGTCCAAGGATGTTTTTCTTACAAATTTACCCAATTTTGTTAATCTTAAATAATCGGGAAGTGGAATTCCGTTCTCATCAGTTTTATCAGTCATTGTTTTAAACTTTATAAGCTTAAAAATTTTTTCGTTTTTTCCTGGTCTATTCTGATAAAAAAAAGGTTTCCCCTTGTTGTTTATTGCTAATAAAAAAGTTACAACTATAAATAATGGAGACAATACAACTAATGCAATAAATGAAGCTAAAAAATCAAGTATTCTTTTAAAAAAGGATTTATACATTTTGTAGTTTATCGTTTATTAATTTAAATGACTTAGAAACATGATATTCATTAATTAAAAGTTTTGATGCCGCAGTTTTCATCGCTTTTAAATCAACAGTTTCATCTGTAAACTTTAATATAGTATCTTGCATTTTATCTAAGTCTCCTGCTTCGACCCAAAAACCACAATTGTTAGATTCTACCACATACCCAATATCAGTATTTACATCTGTTGCTGCGATTATTGGTAAACCCATTTCAAGATAAGATAATAATCTAGAAGGGAAATTTGGAATTGTAAAATCTTTATGTAAAAATATTAAACCAACATCACATGATTTGATAAGCCTATCATAATCTAATTTTTCTAAATAGGATAAAAGTTTTGCGTTTTTAGGATTGTTTTTTAAAAACCAATTAGAAATTTTTGAGAACTCCGTTCCAGATCCTACAATTAAAAAGAAGGCATTTTCATTATTAACTGTTTCTAATGTTTTTATCAAGAAATCTATACCTTGAGGTTTTCCTAAATTACCTCCATATATAAATACTTTTTTATCTAAAGGGATATTGTATTTTTCTCTTATTTTTTTGTTTGGTATTTCTAATTTAGTGTTATTAAAAGATACAGGCATTATGCTATTAGGGTTTACCTCAACTTTTTCTGAAGCAAGATATGAGTTGTTTTTTAAAATATAAGCTTTGTTTGCCGGAGACATACAGCCTATCGTATCAGAAAGATTATAAAGATTTTTTTCTTTTTTTTGAAAAATTCTGTGAAGAAGTCCTCCTTTTTTTATGAGTTTTAAATCTACAGCGTTCTGGGGAAAAATATCTTTAAGTAGTAAGTAGCAATATGCATTATCTCGCTGCTTTAAATACTTTATTACTTTAGAAAAGGTGATTGGCGGCGTTGAATATAAGACCAAATCGAATTTTTGATTTTTAAAATATGTTTTTAGCGCCTTAAGATATTGATATTCTATTGCTAATGTTCCTATTCCTTTTTCTAAGACACTAGTTTTCTGTATATTAAAGGTTTTTACATTTAAAATTTTTACACTATCCTCAACATTCAAGCTTGTTGGCTTATTTAATCTTCTTTCGACAGGTGTCATTACACTGACGTTGTAACCGTTTTTTACAAATTCACGTAACAAGTCTGTATAAATACCTCGCTCATTGATATTTTTAATAGTTGCTAATGTTAGAAAAAGTACATTCATAATTATTTAGACCAAACAACTCTATTGATATAATCTGTATACGATAAAATAATGCGCACTACTTTTTCACTCACATTTGGCATTGAATAGTCAGCCACTTCTCTAAAATTACGGTTTGGATTTCTACTTTGCACTTTTAGAGCAGCTAAACCTTGCATTATGCGTTCTGGGTTTAGCCCTACCATCATTACTGAAGCTTCTTCCATAGCTTCTGGACGCTCATGAGCGTCTCTTATATTTAGCGCATGAAAATTTAGAATCGAAGATTCTTCGGAAATAGTGCCTGAGTCAGATAGTACCGCGCAGGAGTGCATTTGTAAAGCATTGTAATCTAAAAAACCAAGTGGTTTTAAAAATTGAATGTTCTTATGTGTTTTTAAATTTTTATTATTTAGCATATTGCGTGTCCGCGGATGCGTAGATACGATAATGGGAAAGTTATAAGTTTCGGCGATTAAATTTAAGGAATCTATAAGTCCTTTAAAGTTTTTTGGGTTACTTATATTTTCTTCTCTATGAGAAGATACAATAAAAAATTCTTGCTCTTTTAGCCCAAGTTTTTCTAAAACATCCGAAGATTTAATTTGAGATAAGAACTTTTTTAAAACTTCATACATTGGACTTCCCGTTTTTATAACTCTATCTGGAGACAAACCTTCTCTTAGAAGATACTCTCGGGCAATGTCGCTGTATGTTAAATTAATATCAGAAACGTGATCAACGATTTTACGATTTGTTTCTTCTGGGACGCGTTGATCGAAGCATCTATTTCCTGCTTCCATATGAAAAACTGGTATTTTACGCTTTTTCGCTGGTATTGCGCAAAGGCATGAGTTGGTATCTCCTAATACCAAAAATGCATTTGGCTGTATTTTTTCTAGAATAGGGTCTATTTTAATTAAGATATTGCCAATAGTTTCATTTGCATTTTTTCCTGCAGCTTCTAAAAAATAATCTGGTTTTCTTAATCCTAAATCTTCAAAAAAGATTTCATTTAGCTCATAATCGTAATTTTGTCCCGTGTGAACCAATATATGTTCAATCGCTTCATTATTGTCTAGTGCAATTAATGTACATGATAATCTTATAATTTCTGGCCGCGTGCCAACTACAGTAAGTACTTTTAATCTTTTCATTATATTTGTTTTATACTTCTACAAAATAGGTGTCAGCGTCTTCAGAATTGTAGGGTTCGTTTATCCAAAAAAGAGTAATTAACTCTTTGTCTCCAATATTTGTAATATTATGAGTATACCAAATTGGCATATCTACGTAAGCTGGTTCATCTCCTTCTAAAATATATTCAAAAACTTGGTCTTCATCTATTTTTCTAAGTTTTATTGAAGCTTTACCACTTATAACCGCAAAACGTTCTACTTTACGTGTGTGAAAGTGGTTACCTCTTGTAATACCAGGAACTGTTGTTGAGTAAGATGATTGCCCTGCGATATCAGAACGCATTATTTCCACAAATGCGCCACGATTATCGGTATGTTTTGTAAACTTTTTTGGAAAATAATTTTTAGGGATAAAACTTGTAAACGTATTAAACAAATCTAGCTCAAATGAATTTAGAGGCACATTTGGAACTTGACCATTATCCAGATATTGATTTTTGAAATTATTGAGTAACCCTAAAATCTCTGAGACTTGCTTTGTACATGTATGTTCAACAACAAAAGAATTAATATTCTTTAAGTTAGTGTTTAGGATTTCTTTATAAAATCTTTCTGAGAGCTGATTAATATATATAAGATTTACTTGAGCATCATTGATTACGGTCGGTTTTTCTCCATTTACAATTTTGTGGCAGAACGTAGCTATAAAAGAATTATAATTAGGTTTTCCAAATGGACCAAATACATTAGGAATTAACATTGAAGTTACCTTTGCACCGCTTTTTTTTGCCCATTCTTCTAACTTTTGCCTTCCGTCTCTTTTCGATTTACCATATAAATTGTCTTTATCTTCTTGTGTGGAGGAAGAAAAAATAATTTTTGGGGTAGTTCTTGTGGCATAGCAAGCCGCAATAAGCTTATCTATAAGTTCTACATTTGTGTTGTAAATGACATCTTGGTTTGTATGCCTATTCATTGCTGCTAAGTGTACTATTACGTCACAAGAAGCTACAAATTCCTCAAGTTGTTCTTTATTATGAAAAAAATCTCTTTTAAATTCAACTCTTGCTATGTCTTCTTTAATACCAAGAAAATTAAATAAATGGCTTCCCATAAAACCACCTTGGCCAGTAATACCGACTTTTACGCTATCTACCATGTTGTCCATTTGTTATAATTAAAACGTACTTCATCATTTTCTATTTCGCCAAATTCATAGTTTGCCATTATCATTAATTGAGAGTTATCTTCTAATGCTCTAAACCCATTAACAAATCCGTTTGGTATGTGAAGTATTTGTTTTGAATTAGCTGAAAGCTTAAATTCTTTTATAGGTAAATTATTTGAAGGGTTTTGCCAATTATCTATTTCTACCAGCTTTATCTGAAAACTTCCGTTGGTGCAAACAAACCACCTACTTTCAACTTTATGACCTTGCCATGCCCGAATGACTTTAGTATCAAAATGGGTAGTAAAATAAATTCGTTTAATTTGCTTGGCATCGAAATCATTAAAAAAATCTAATTTACCTCTTTGGTCTTTAAAAACTCCACCTTTAATTAATGTTGGTTGTTGCTTTTGCAAATCTCTACAATGAATTAATGTCTTCTTTTATAAAATCTAATTTCAGCAATAATTTTTTCATGCCTTCAACGTCTAATTGTTCCGTGTTATGAGAGTGATAATCTTCAACATTATCCATATCAATTTCTCCTTCTGAAAAATAATTGGCATAGTTTAAATCTCTGCTATCTGCAGACACCCTATAATACTCGCCAAGATCTTCAGCTTTAACGCGCTCTTCTCTAGTTAGCAAAGATTCATATAGCTTTTCGCCATGGCGCGTACCAATTACTTTTAGCTCACTTTTAGATTTGTATAGTTCTATTAATGCTTTTGCTAAAGTCTCAATACTTGCCGCTGGTGCTTTCTGAACAAACATATCTCCTGGTTTTGCATTATTAAATGCAAATAACACTAAATCTACAGCATCATCTAAAGTCATCATAAAGCGTGTCATTTTGGGATCTGTCAGTGTTAAATCTTTTTGTTGTTTCATTAACTCAACGAAAAGAGGAATAACAGAACCACGAGATGCCATAACGTTACCATATCTCGTACCTGAAATAATTGTATTTGCGGCATTTCTTGATTTTGCAACCAAGACTTTTTCCATCATGGCTTTTGAAATTCCCATAGCATTAATTGGATATACTGCTTTGTCTGTACTTAAAACAACAACGTTTTTTACATTATGCGTTATAGCTGCATCTAATACGTTTTCTGTACCAACAACATTTGTTTTCACTGCTTCCATAGGAAAAAACTCACATGACGGTACTTGTTTAAGAGCGGCCGCATGAAAAATATAATCTACTCCTCTCACAGCTGTCTCTACGGATCTATAATCTCTTACATCACCAATGTAAAACTTAACTTTAGGGTTAGATACTCGTCTTCTAAGCTCATCTTGTTTTTTTTCGTCTCTAGAAAAAACTCTAATTTCTGAAAAATAGTCGGTTTCTATAAATCTATTGAGTACGGCATTTCCAAAGGATCCTGTTCCGCCTGTAATTAATAGTTTTTTGTTTTTTAATTCTTTCATTCTTGTTTTATATAATCCAAATACCTGTAGGCTAAATAAAATAGGCAGGCGCTAAACACACTGTAAAAAAAGCCACCAGATAAAGCGCAAGTTATAATTAAAGCGACAAAGATTGTAGTTTTTATTGGTTTTTGCTGTGTTTTGTAGAAAATATATCTAATTATCAATAAATATACAAGCGTACCAAATAATCCAAAAAACACAAACATATTTATAAATTCAAACTCTACTCTTATTTTAATGACATTAATACCTCCGAATAAAAATGTGGGCAAGGAAAAATTGCTTATATAATAATTGTAAACTTGTTTGAAGTAAAGATCTCGTGTAGATAGAATAACAGTTAAAAAACCGTACTCATTGTAATACCTTTCTGCAAAAGAAAATATCGAAACTATAAATAATTCGATTTTTTCTCTAAAGCTTAGAAAGAAAATTATACCTATTAAAAATAAAAATCTAAAAAAAGATTTTAATGGGTTTTTTATTAAAAAACAGAAATATGAAATAGCTACTAAAAGCAAAAAAAACCAAATGGTCTTTGTACCAACCAATATTGATATGAAAGTATGTAGTATTAGAAAGATTAAATTTTTTTTAGACTTATTTATATAATAAGTACCAAAAAAAATAATAATTATAGCAATATAAAAGAAACTAGCTGAAGACGAAAACCCTAAAAAACCATTAAAGCCAAACCTGTCTGTTAAGGGATAAGATCTAAAAATCTCAAAGGGAACTATTAAGCTAAATAAAATTATCGGCAGGTTTATAAAAGCCGCTACTTTGATTGAAATTACATTTCTCAATACTATTTCATGAGTTTTTTCATTTTCAACACAAACAACAAATAACGGTAGAAAAATGTAGGTAGAAAATGTAAAGAGATTGTTGAGTAAATCTGTCTTTGAAGTGTTATTTTTAAATAAGAAAAACAACTGTCCTACAATAAATATTATCGTTAAAAAATAAAGAAACTTTAATATTTTATGCCACCAAAGATTTTTTTTATAGATATAGAAAAAAAGATATAATCCTAATCCTAATTTGACGAATGTGCTGACTCTATATGGTAAATTTTCAGATAAAATTAAGATTTTAGTAAAAAACTCCGATGCAAGAATTATAAGAATAAAGTTAGAAAGTAGAAACTCATCGAATTTACTTAGGATAGTTTTTGACATTTACATCTGTAAATTATAACAAGTTATAAAGTTTTGGTTCTGTACCATCAACCTTATAAAGTTGAGGATTCCAAATAAGAAGATTTTCACCATCTGTTTGGCTCTCTACTTGTACAATTCTAATATTTGATGAGGTTGCTCCTTTTTCCCATTTAAAATCTCTTCCTTCTTGTACTTTCTCACCATTAAAATATAAGCCTGAATAAATTTTGGCTTCTATGTTATCTTGGTGGTCACTCGGATATATATAACCCACCAAAGTGTACCAACTTTCTAAATTGGTTAATTTACTTCCTGCACCAATAAAGTTTGCGTTTTTAACAGGTTCTCCAGTTACTTCATTTACAGAGTCAAACGCATAATATACTCTTGCAGAGTTACCATTTGTCTTTTTAACCCAAGCTACAAACATGTATGGCATTGTTGAATCTATTTCTTCTACTTTTGAAAGAAAACCACCGTCCCAACTTGTCGATGTATCTGCAACACACTCCCAAAGTATTGCTTCCTTAGAATCTATATCTAACCCTTTAATTCTTCGACTTTCATTTTCGTTTCCAAAAGATTTAAAACCGTCTGCAGAACCTTGACCTACCGTCCATTTTTCTTTCCAGTTTATTAAATTTTCTGCTGATTTAGGGGCATCTGGCTGTGTTTTAATAATCTCTGTGTTGGTATTAGCATCTTTTTTGTCATTACAGGACAACAACGCTATACAAATAACTAAAGCTAGTAAATATTTCATCTTTAAAATTTTTACAAATTTATATTTAATCTTTATCTAAGAAAAAGAAAAAGGAATTAAAATAAGCATAAAGCATAACTCCTCTTTGGGTTTCAAAAAAAGACTCAATACTAAAGTATAATAAAGTTATAGTTAAAAAAGCAACAAACTTTTTAGAATTTGATGACCTTGCTTCTTTAAAACAATACAAAAATATGTAACCTAATATAAAGAAACCAATGATGCCTGTATCGCCTATGGTTTGAAAAAACTGATTATGATAGTTTAAACCTTTAAATCCTGTTCTATTTGTTGTTTGCAAATAATAACGATACTTTATATCTAAGTACTCTTGAACATTTCCTGCACCCAAACCAAATACTATGTCACTTAATTGCTGATTAAAAAATATGTCTGCTGATATTAGTCTTAAATTTTTTTTTGATATTGGTACAGTTTTGTCTTTTAAATCTTTTGAAACTAAGACAGATTGGTATTCTTCAATAAATCTATAACCTAAATTTGTTTTTGAAAAGATAAAAGACAAACCTATTAAAAGTATTAGATTGATTACTAACGCTTTTTTTAAATTTATATTTTTCTGAACGGCATAAAGTGTTAAACAAATAAATATAATTATAGAAATTTTACTGAGCAGTAATAAAACGTATAACGCAAAAAACATGTATATTATAGTGAAAATATAAACGTTAATTTTTTTGCGTTTTTTCAAATCTAAAAGAAACAAAACACAAACTAAAATTGAGAATGAAAGATACGTTGGGTGGTTATTAACTTTTATAGTCAAATTAGAATGGCTGAATCTAGACATATCATTGTTTAGGAGTAAGCCTTCGTGTACAGGACCATAATTTAAGGCTACACATATCAAAGTGTAGACAGAAAATACTATGGTTACAGCAACAAAATTATATTTAAGTATTTTTACTTGTGTAGAACTAATATGTTTTTTTAAAAGAAAAAACAGAATAGGAATTAAAAATAAAGGAATCTTAAATTTAATAACCTTCAATGCATGATATATATTTTCGGTTTGAATTATTCCTAGTAGATAAGCGAAAAAAAACATTAAAAATAGAATATTAATTTTTTCGCGAAATGCACTTTTAAGATTAAAATTGCGCCATGAGACTACAAAAACAGTTAAAATAGCGAAGATTATTGCAAGATTATTGAATAAGTGATTTGGGTAATTAATCGTAAGCAACAAAAAGTTAAGAGCCCAAAAGGGCATAACATTTGCTACTTTAATTTTAGTTAAAAGATTTGTCATTAGTTAACCAATTCTTTGTAAAAACTAACCCAATTCTGATAATTATTTTCTATGTCGTATTCTGCATAGGCTAATTTTTGCGCATTTTTCGAATATTGAATATATTGTTCTTTTGATAATGCGCATGCTTTGTCTATAGTTTTAGTAAGCGCTTCTACACTATTTTCTGTCCAAAATCCTGCTTTGTTTTTTTCTAAAAGAGACCAAGGCGTGCCTGTAGATGTTATGGCCGGTACAGCATGCATTAAAGATTCTACAACAACATTCCCGAAATTTTCTGTAAAGCTTGGTAATATCAAAAAATAAGCATTGGCTATTAACTTTTCTTTCTCATAGCCCTCTACCTGCCCAACAAACTCTATTTTTTGATGTAACCCTAATGCCTTTGATAGTGCTTTGAGCTTTGCTTCATAAACGGATTCTCCTCTTCCAGCTAACTTAAGTTTTAATCCACTTTTCATAAAATTATCAGACATTTGCAATGCTTTGAATAGATTTTCTAATCCTTTAATTTTGTGAAGTCGGCCTAAAAAAAGTATGTACTCTTTTTCTTGGTTTTCATCTTTTTTTATTGGCTCTGGTCTTACTATATAATTGGGTAGCAAAACAGTTTTTACGGAATCACCAAATACAGATTTAACATAATACTCTTCTTTTTCTACAGTACAATGAATTGTTATTTTTCTTAAAATTAACTTCCAAATCTTTATAAAAATCCTTTTTAATCTTGGCCTGAAGGTGTTTAAAGCAAAAGGGTAAAGCTCTCCTCGTACAGAAACAACCATTTTTCTTTTATAAAACAGTACGTTAATAAGGGCTAGTAATAGAGACGGAGGATAAAAAAGAGAATTAAAATGAAGTATATCTACTTTTTTGATTGTCTTAATGGACTTAAAAATAAGCTTAATAGGAAGCAAACCACTTGATTGTGTAAATAAAAATTTATGGTTTTTATCTGTGTGCCATTTATCTAAATCAATTTGATATGAGGCATTTATGCCTGCATTTGTGGCTAGAACCCTTGTTTCAACAAAATTACTTTTTTTTAAACCCATACACATCCAATAAATTGAGTTTGAAGGTCCACCTAGCTGCGAAGGATAATAGGCGCTTGTTGGGTAAAAAATAGATGTTTTATGCTGCATTTTTATTAAGTATATAACTAATAGACAACCAAAATATTAAAAACAAAATACTTCCTGAGGAAATAATATAACCTTCAAAAAATGAATGTATAAGTACAAATAACAAAATTGATACAATTATTAGAAAATCTTTATTATTGTAGTACTTACTATTTTCGTAAAGGTTAGATATAGCATAAATTACAATGTATAGAAATAGTGAAAAGCCCAAAACACCAAGCATAGAAAGCACTCCCAAATACCCCGAACCAGGCTGAATTGAGCCAGTTTCTATATCATATGACGCTGATTCTTCTGGAATAACTTTTGTGTTTACCGCCGAAAATCCACTGCCCAAAAAAGGTTTAGCCTTAAACTCATCTATCCGTTCTCCCCAAATAAGAAATCTGGTATTATCAAGTCCCTTTTCAAAAATTGTTCTTGATCTGTATCTATTTGACAGATGTTCCTCGGGAATTAAATAAGAATTAAAA
Organism: Winogradskyella litorisediminis; assembly: GCF_042675765.1. NCBI lineage: Bacteria > Pseudomonadati > Bacteroidota > Flavobacteriia > Flavobacteriales > Flavobacteriaceae > Winogradskyella > Winogradskyella litorisediminis. The sequence continues at coordinate 580,353 of NZ_JBHTJL010000009.1, forward strand.
TTCTTTAGTGTAAAAAAGGCTATTATTCCTATAATTAAAATTCCTGTTCCGAAGAATACAAATTTAATTCTATATATGTAGAAGCCAATGACCATTAGACATACAACCAAAGCTGCCAATGAAGATCTTGCGCCTGAAAGTAGAACAATAAATATTGCTATTAATGCAATTAAAACATGTTTTATTTTTTTGCCATCTTTAAAATATTGCAACACTTTTTCTATGCATACGAGCGCCGCAATTGGAGCTAATGCATTGCTATGATTAAAGACTCCATTAAAGTTTCCTCTTCCTATAGAACCTATATGCGTAAAATAGGCGATAAAGCTTAAAACTACAATAAGTGTATTTATTTTAAAAATATGCCTCAAATTTATAAACTCTTCTGAAGATTGGTTAGTTCTTGTCAATAAACCTATACCAATTATTGTTAAAACAAAAAAACCAAGCCTTAATCCAGAATTAAAAACAGGGTGTATATCATTAAATACAATACTTAGCGCGCAAATAATTACAAATACTAATATGGCAAAATTTAGTCTTAAATTAAATTTGTAAAGACTTATAAGGAACAGTAGAATTAATAAACAATTTCTCAATAGAGAAAAATCATACTCTAATGGCCATACGGTTAAAACCGAGAAATTTAAAACATAAGATAAATAAAGCAGCGTAATAATAAAACTCCGCTTTATTTTCAATTTTAAAGCCATGGTGCTTTGGGTTTATTTAGGCTTAGACCTTCATTGTACTCAATGGTTTCTACAAAATAAGAAGCTATTTTATGAGCATCTAAATTGAGTTGAGCCCAATTTTTTATTTTTGAAGCATCGATATCTGACGCATTTTTAATAGTTTGTTCTAAAATATCTAACAAATTATTTTTTTCTAAGATAAAATAAGTCCCAAGAAATTTATTGTTCTTAAATAACAATTTAGAACCGCATTTGTTACTTGTAATACAATAATTACCTGCCAATAGCGCTTCATTAACTACTGCACCCCAACCATCAAAATTACTCGGCAAAACCAAAACTGTAGATTTGGCCATTTCTGCACGCACCTTTTTTGTTGGCATTACACCTAAATAATCGATGTCTAAATTGTTTTTAGCATAATCGGCAATTACCTTTTGATGTTCTCCACTACCAATAATTTTTAGTTTAGCACTGTTTTTGGGTAACTTTAAAAAACACTCTATAAGATAAAGTATGTTTTTTCTGTCTGATAGTTCTCCTACAAACAAAAAAGTTACTTTGGTATCTTCTTTTTCCAATTTAATATCAAACACTTCAGAAAAATAAATCCATTGGTGAATTTTATCTGTGTTATATCCTAATTTTTTATACCAATTATAAGCTTCATCTCCAATTGCATGAATGCCTTTAATGTGCTTGTTGTATTTTAAATACTCTTGCTTAGATTTTAAAAATCTTAGTTTGCCCTTTATTCCTTCGTTTTTAAACTGTTCTGAACCTGTATAGAACTTTACATTTGCATTTATAAGATACTTTATAGCTTTCTTGCCAATATTGTAAATATTTATGCCAGCCACGAAATGGCAAGCGTCTTTAGTGTTTTCTATAATTTGTTTAATCTCCTCATCTGACGGATTTACTATCAAATTCAACCCATCAATTTTTTGAGTCTTCCAGCCTAGTTTTTTTCGGTCTTCGGTCAACTCTTTATCAACTATCAGGGTAACATCATGACCTTGACTTATAAGCGCTTTATGAAATGGAGTTCTTAAATGACTTACTAAATTTTCATAAAATACTATTTTCATGCTAAATTTTTGTTTATTTTTTTATTGCTAATAAAATACATTGGTATTACGTAAACTAAGGCTAAAATAACAATTAAAGCAGCAAGATAACCAGATAAACCATAATTAGATAAGGTGTAAATTTTTATTGGTATACCAATAAAAGCTAATATAACATATACTACCAATTGTACGTAAAAGACACTTATAGAATTGAGATAGGTTATTAAAACATTTCCAACACCGTACAATAAAAAAACTGAACCTGCCAAAACATAAACAAGAGTTTGGTAGGAAATGGTATCATCTCCAATCCACAATTGTAAAATCTCATCCCCTATTGCTACCATTAAAAGGCTTAACAGAATCATAGCCAAAAAAACACCAATAATTGTAGTATTTAATAGTTTTTTAATTTTTTTGAATTCTTTTTTGTGGTGGGCTTCTGCTAAAATTGGCCATAGCACAGAAGTGATTACCATTAGTGTAGTAAGGCCAATATCAAAAGGGCGTTTTATAATTTCATAATCTTTTAAAATGTCATAAGAGCCATAGATACTAATAAGATAAGTGTCTATTGTTCTTGAGAAAAAGAAAAATATACTCCCTAAAAAATAAAAGATAGATTTTTTTATAAGACTAGGTATGTATAGTTTTTTTATAACCTTTTTGTTTCTAAAAACATCTTTTCTTATAATAAAAAAGTAAAGTAAAATATTTATAAAGTTAGTTACTAAAATGGCCAAATAGTAATAAAATATTATATCAACAATACTACTATCGTACTTTACGAGAAAATATATTAATAGTATTTGTAACGATTTCTGAACAATCTCAGATATATGAAAGATAGAATTGTCTAAAAAGCCAAATTGAATTTTTTGAATTAGTGTGGTTGGAAGAATAACAAAAAACAAACCACAAAGTAGCGGGAAGTTGTCACTAAGGGAAACCAATAATTCCTCATCAATATCCTTGAATAAAAGTTCTAGTCCAAAAAAATAGTTAATAAGCAAAAATATGCCTAGAAGTATGAGCGCTAAAACTGATAAAAATTTAATGAGTTGAAACACAACCGTTCTAATAATCTTTATATATTTCTTTGAACGGTAATATATAATCTCATTAATAAGTATGCTACCTATACCTAAATCTAAAAAGCCGTATATGGTTATAAATTGTGTGAGAATTGAAAAGACAGCAAACTCCTCTGTTGTATAGTTATTGATAATTAAAGGTATAATTATCAAAATATTAAAGATTCCTATCGCTCTTGCAAAAAGTGATAAAGACACAGATTGAAAAAAATGACTAAATAAGTATTTTTTAAGCTTTAATTTTATCAAACTGTCAAATTTAGTTTAAAGAGTTAAAATGCTGCTTTAAACGTTTTTTAGTTAAAATGTTCTGTGCTCCATTTAAAGATTGTTTAAATGCAGAAGGAGAATCGTGCTGTACCAAATTTCTGCAGATAACATCCTTTTTTATTACAGAAAAATAATTTCCAGGAATTGAAGAATAAAGACTATTGTAACCAGCTTCCTTGCATAGTGCTATAACTTTATTGCTAAAACTTCCTCTTGGAAAACACAAATCCGTTATTTCTTCACTAAGTAAGTCTTCTAACTTGTTTTTACAGGTTACCAGTTCAGATGTGATTTCATCTTTATTTAAAGTTCCTAAATTAACATGATTATCAGTATGTGCACCAAACGTAAAATTTGAATAAGTATTAAGATCTAAAATCTGTTCTTTATTTAGATAATTTTCTTTACCAATAAAAGATGAAATCAAAAAAATATGAACCTTAATATTATTTTTTATAAAGTATGATTTACAATCATAAATGCCCTTAAAACCATCATCAAAACAAATAAGAATTTCACCTTTTTTTTTGGTTATTTCTTTAACTATAACATACTCATTTTTCAAAATATCCATGTGCTTAATAAACAACTCCAAAGGCGTAGACATTGGAGTAAAGGGTTTAGAATTGTGCACGTCATGGTAGTAAATTACTTTACTGTATTGGTTTTGGTAAAGAAATGAAGATATCGCAAAAATAATTTTCTTAAAAAGTGTCAAAATCTGAATATGTAAAATTAAGCTGCTCTAATGGTAAAGTTGTATTTAACAAGTCTATATAACCAATCGCTAAGCCTTTTTCGCTTGTGAATCTTTGGTTTAAAATTTTATTAAGCGCACTATTATTAGAAACATGAAATAACACTCTTGGGATACCTAAGTAAAATGCTAATACTCTTAATTTAAAAATTATTTTTGAAGGTTTTGTACTACTCTTTGATAAAACATCAGCAACAATAAAGTTATATCCTTTTACCTGAAACCATACATTTAAGCCTAAAAATTTAATGTTATAATTTCCATTTTTATCCTTGTATTTATAATAATCGTCATTTCTTAGTAAATGTGGGTTTTCATTTCCTTTGTTAGAATATGGATATGTTTTAGATTTAAAAGGCTTTAAAATAAAATTACACCACGCCAAGTAATTCTGAGGTTTAATTATTTTTTGAATTAATGAATACGGTAAGCAAGGCGCTAAAAAAGAAAATTTACAAATGTCTTCTTTATGCTGCCATTCTAATTTTTTCACAAAACCGTAATATGAAGCTTCTCCAGGAAAACCAAACACAAATTCTATACCCAATTCCTTAGCCCTATCGTAGGTTTGCTTAGCTAAGTTTACAAACAGTCCTTTTTTTCTATGATTTGGATGTGTCATTGTATCACCTGACTGAGCGGCTAAATAGACCTTATTGTTGTAAGTAAACTCACAAGGAAATACACCGTAATATGCAGCAGGCAAATTATCTTCTACGGAGTAAGCAATATAACCTATTGTATAATGACCAAAAGCAGAAGTGTCGTATTTTTTTTTAATAATTTTGAGGTCTCTATCTTGTTGATAAACCGCTTTTATTAGATACTGAATATCGGCAATATTATCTTCCGATACAAGTTTATAATAATAAGCCATACGCTTTGTTTTAAAATTTAATTACTAGTTTATGTACTTTGTAAAATCTTTATGGTTTAAATCTCTAATAACATTCATAGGTAAAGACTTAAAATACTCATATGTAATTTGAAGTCCTTCTTTTCTATCTACTTTTGGTTCCCAACCTAAAATACGTTTTGCCTTTTCAATATTTGGCTGTCTTTTTAAAGGGTCGTCTTTGGGCAAATCCTTGTAGACTATTTTTTGAGTTGTCCCTGTAAGTTCAATAATTTCTTTTGCAAAATCAAGAATAGTAATTTCATCTGGATTACCGATGTTTACTGGCGCATGGTAATTTGAGTGCAGTAAACGATAGATGCCTTCAATTAAATCATCTACGTAACAAAATGATCTTGTTTGACTTCCATCTCCAAATACAGTTAAATCTTCTCCCCTTAAGGCTTGACCAATAAAAGCTGGTAAAACTCTTCCGTCATTTAAACGCATTCTAGGTCCATAAGTATTAAAGATTCTTACAATACCTATGTCAACTTTATGAAAGGTATGGTAAGCCATGGTTATAGCCTCTTGATACCGTTTTGCTTCATCATAAACACCTCTTGGGCCAACTGAATTTACGTTTCCATAATACTCTTCTGTTTGAGGATGTACCAATGGATCACCATAAACCTCAGAAGTTGAAGCTATGAGAATTTTTGCGTTTTTTGCTTTTGCTAAACCTAAACAGTTATGAGTTCCATTAGCACCTACTTTAAGAGTTTGTATAGGGATTTTTAAATAATCGATAGGACTTGCGGGAGATGCAAAATGTAATATATAATCTAGGTCTCCTGGTATGTGTATGAAATTTGTAATATCATGGTTATAAAACTTAAAATTTTCAAGAGGAAACAAATGCTCTATATTTTTAAGATCTCCAGTGATAAGATTATCCATACCAATAACGTTATAACCTTCTTTTATAAATCTGTCACAAAGATGAGATCCTAAAAATCCAGCTGCCCCTGTTATCAATATTCTTTTCATTTTTTATGTTTAATTAATAGTTAACTAGAGTCTTTCGTCAATAACATTTTTTGAAAGTACTCCTTTGACGTCGTATACCACGCCATTATGAGATTTTATTTTTTTATAATTTATATTTAAAAACTCACTATGGGCTACGACGTGAATTATAACATCGTAATTATTTTCTATCTGAGAAATCAATTCAATACCATATTCATCTTTAACCTCTTTAAAATCTGCCCACGGATCATAGACATCTATTGACATATCATATTGCTTTAAAGAAGTGTAAACATCTATAGCCTTGGTGTTTCTAATATCTGGACAATTCTCTTTAAATGTAATACCAAGCATTAATACTTTAGCTTTTTTTACTTTAATGTCCTTTTTTACCATTAATTTTAAAATTTCGGTTGCAATATAATCTCCCATACTGTCGTTCAGTCTTCTGCCCGCTAAAATAATTTCAGAATGGTATCCTACTTCTTGTGCTTTTTGTGCTAAATAAAACGGATCAACACCAATACAATGACCTCCAACTAAACCTGGCTTAAAGTGTAAAAAATTCCACTTTGTAGCAGCTGCTTCTAAAACATCGTGAGTATCAATACCCAATTTGTTAAAAATAATAGCGAGCTCGTTAACAAAAGCAATGTTTACATCTCTTTGTGCATTTTCTATGACTTTTGAAGCTTCTGCAACTTTTATTGTAGGAGCTAAATGAGTGCCCGCTGTGATTATAGACTTGTATAATTCATCTACTATCTTGCCGACCTCCAATGTTGAACCTGAAGTCACTTTTTTTATGTTTGCTACAGTATGTGTTTTATCTCCTGGGTTTATTCTTTCTGGAGAATAACCACAAAAAAAGTCTGTATTAAACTTTAAGGAGCTGTATTTTTCTAAAATAGGTACACATTCATCTTCTGTTACGCCTGGGTAAACAGTTGATTCATAGATTACGATATCATTTGGCTTTAAAACATTACCTACCGTTTCCGAGGCTTTAATAAGTGGTGATAAAATAGGTCTATTGTTTCGGTCAACTGGAGTTGGTACGGTAACAATAAAAATGTTTGAATCTTTGATATCATTAACGTTATTTGTTAATTTTAATCCACTTTTCTCAGTGTTTTTTAAAACGTTCTTTAAGTCACTATCACTTACCTCTAGAGTATAGTCATGACCACTATTAAGCTCACTTACCCTACTGTGATTGATATCAAAACCCACAACATTGTATTTTTTTGCAAACTCTACAGCTAATGGGAGACCTACGTAACCTAAACCTATTATAGTAATTTTATTTTTCATACTTTTTTTAAAAACGGTTTATAGTGGAAATCAACGATACAGTTCTATTGTTCTTATTGATTCGTTATACTTTTAATAGTCTTAATTTGGTGCAAATATCGTTTATTTTAACGATTATCTAAAAGACTTATTTTTAAATACAATAACAAAGTTTCTTTGCAAAGCGTCTGTCCAAAAATCCAATCGAGTGTCAAAAACTTTTCGTGTATTTGAAGTATATAATACACTATAATTTGGCCTAGAGGCAGTAGTTTGATAATTTATCGACGAAACAGGATTAATATTTAGCTTTAAATTTAAAATTTCTTTTATTTTTTTAGCAAAATCAAACCAGCTTATACATCCAATGTTTGCAAAATGAAATATCCCAAAAGTTGCTTTTTTTGAATCTATAATTTCACAAATAAAGTTAGCCAAATCCATTGCATATGTTGGGCTTCCAAATTGATTGTTTACAACATTAATCTCTTTTTTTTCCTCTGACAATCTTAAAACTGTTTTAACAAAATTATTTCCATATTGAGAGTACAGCCAAGATGTTCTAATTATAATGTAATTAGAAATCGTATTTACAATCTCTATTTCACCATCTCTTTTGGTCTTGCCATATGTATTAATTGGATTTGTAATGTCTGTCTCTAGATAAGGCTCATTTTTTTTGCCATCAAAAACAAAGTCTGTAGAAATATGAATAAGAATTGTGTTATATTTTTTACAAGCTAAAGCTAAATTTTTTGCGCCAATAGTATTGACTAATTTTGCTTTTTTTGGTTCTGACTCTGCTTTATCAACTGCTGTATATGCAGCGCAATTAACACAGTAATCGAAGCTTTTAGATTTAAAATTGTGCGCAATTGATGTTTTTGAAGTAATATCTAATTCTGTAGAATTCCTAAAAGTGAAATCAATTAAAGGATAACTCTCCTCCAAATCTTTTAAACATAGTGCTAATTGACTGTCTTTTCCAGTGACGAGAACAGAAATCATAATTTTAAATCTTCAAATTTTGGTAGCATTATATCTTTTTCTGAAAGTTTATAAGATGTTCCTAAATCATTCCAACTTATGCTTAAAGTTTGGTCATCATAAATAATACCAGATTCGCTTTCGTTATTATAAAAATTATCGCACTTATAACTAAAAATCGTATCGTCTTCCAAAGCTAAAAACCCATGAGCAAAACCCCTAGGAATAAATAATTGGGTATTATTCTTTTCTGACAATTCAATTGAAAAGTGCTGTCCAAAAGTTCTTGAATTTTCTCGTAAATCAACAACTACATCTTGAACACTTCCTTTTATAACTCTTACAAGTTTAGCTTGTGCAAATTCACGGTGTTGAAAATGTAATCCTCTTAAAACACCTTTTGAAGATTGCGACTGATTATCTTGAACAAAATTTATTTTTTGACCTATAAGCTCTTCAAATACTTTTTGATTGAAACTTTCAAAAAACGAACCTCTTTCGTCTTTAAAAATATGTGGTTGAATAATAAAGCAACCTTTTAGATTAGACTCCGTAACCTTCATAAACACTAATCTATGAGATTTAATAAATGTTTCCCATATCCACTTTTTATAAGTGGCTCTGCCAATGCACGAAGTTGTTCATCATTAATATAACCCATTTCGTAAGCAGCTTCTTCAATAGCGCCAATTTTTAAGCCTTGACGCTCTTCTATAACTTCAACAAATTGCGAGGCTTGTAAAAGCGATTGAAACGTTCCTGTATCTAACCAAGCAGTGCCTTTGTCAAGAATACTTACTTTTAATTTTCCTGCTTTAAGATATGCTTTGTTTACATCTGTAATTTCAAGTTCACCACGTGTACTGGGTTTTATTTTTTTTGCAATTTGAACTACATTATTGTCATAAAAATAAATTCCTGGAACAGCAAAATTAGATTTTGGTGCTTTTGGTTTTTCTTCTATCGAAACTGCATTAAAATCATCATCAAACTCAACAACACCATAACGCTCTGGGTCATGTACATGATAAGCGTATACGATTCCACCGTCAGGATTGTTATTTTGCTGTAATAATTCTGACAAACCTGTACCGTAAAAAATATTGTCTCCTAAAATTAGAGCAACTTTATCTTTACCAATAAAATCCTCTGCAATAATAAATGCCTCTGCCAATCCGTTTGGGAACGCTTGCTCTGCATATTGAAAGCTACAGCCCAATTGACTTCCATCGCCTAACAGTTTTTTAAATAGTGGTAAATCTTGCGGCGTAGAAATGATTAAAATATCCTTGATTCCTGACCACATTAATGTAGACAACGGATAATAAATCATGGGCTTATCGTAAATAGGCATCAACTGCTTGCTCACCGCCAATGTTAGTGGATGCAAACGTGTGCCTGAACCTCCAGCAAGAATTATTCCCTTCATTTATTGCTCGTATTTATTGATGTACCAATTTACGGTTTTTATAATACCTGATTCAAAATCCTCATCTGCAATCCAGCCTAATTCATTTTCAATTTTTGAAGCATCAACGGCGTATCTAAAATCATGACCTGGTCTGTCTGAAACAAACCTTATTAAGTTTGAATATGGGTCTTGTTGAGGTTGTAACTCATCTAAAATACTGCAAATTTTATGAGCAATGTATAAATTATCTCTTTCGTTTTTGCCTCCAATATTATAGGTTTCTCCTGATTTACCCTTGTGAAATACTAAATCAATACCCTTACAATGGTCTGTTACGTAGAGCCAATCTCTGACGTTTTTTCCATCTCCGTAAATAGGAATTTGCTCACCTCGTAACGCTTTTCTAATAACAGTTGGTATTAATTTCTCATCGTGCTGTTTTGGTCCGTAATTGTTACTGCAATTGGTTGTAACAATATTCATCCCGTAGGTATGAAAATAACTTCGAACTAAGAAATCCGAAGATGCCTTTGACGCGCTATAAGGGCTATTTGGAGCATAAGCTGTTTCTTCTGTAAATAAACCTTCTTTTCCAAGAGATCCATAAACCTCATCGGTTGAGATGTGATGAAATCTGTTAGTTTCACATCCGTTCTTGAAATGAAAAGGGGCTTCCATCCAATAATTTCTAGCAACATCTAATAAATTAAAAGTACCTAATATATTAGTGTCTATAAATGCGCTTGGACCACTAATTGAATTGTCTACGTGAGATTCTGCAGCAAAATGAATTACACCAGAGAAATTGTAGTCTTTAAAAAGTTTTTCTACCAATTCTTTATTACAAATATCTCCTTTGATATAAAAATAGTTTGGATGATTTGCAACAGACTTTAAATTAGAAAGCTCGCCTGCGTAGGTGAGCTTATCTAAATTTACAATTTTATAATTGGGATATTTGTCTAAATAATATTCTATAAAATTAGAACCAATAAAGCCTAAACCACCTGTTATTAATAATGATTGAATCACAAAAACTATTTTAATAATTTTTCTTTACTACCGTATTCTTTAATATAACTATTAAGGTTTAATTTTTTAAACACAAAAAATAATGTAGCAATAAGCATTAGAATAAAAGGTAGATTAATTTTAAGGTCCTTATACTTACTTTCAACAAGTGTTGGACTTTCAAAATCTTTTTGTAACTCCACTATTTCTTGTTTTTTTTCTAATTGCGCTTGCAGGTCATTAAGTTTTTGTCTGTTTTGTTCTTGAATTTGAAACAGCTCAAACTCTTTTGTATTTATCTTTTCTTTGTTATTAGTTAAATTAAGATTTAGACTACCCTGTTTTGTGTTCGATGGATCTTGAACACCTGTATAATATTTGTTTAAAATCTCGAAATATTTTTTTTGTAGACTATCCGTTTTTACAATTGACTCTTTAGTGAGTTTTATATTGTTCTTGAGATTTAAGATTGTCTCCTCTTTTTCTTTAACAAAATAGTTGTTTTTATTAATTGCGTTAATAATAGTTTTTGACAAATTTTCGTAAACTTCTGGGGCAATCGAATTTACCGTAATGCTTTGAAGCGCTGAAGAGCTTAAATCTACATTTTCAAAATACTCTTTAAAAGTTGGTTTATCTATAGAATCCATCTCTTTTATATACAAAGTATATTCTTCTAAAATTTGATTTCTATTTCTTAGACCTTTAATAGTAAATTCTGTAAAGTTTTTAGCTTTCTCAATATCTACATTCAATTCTCTAGACAAACTAATAGAGTCTCCATCTGCCGCTAAATCATTATATCTTTCAATATTTGCATATAGAACTTTACCTGTTGAATAGTTTTGCGAAACCAACATGGAAGCCGTGTAGGTTTTTTTACTTTTTTTATCTAAAAGGTAAGGAATTACAAAACCTACTACACCAATTAAACCAATAATAACGATGTGCTTTATGAAAATGTTTACAAAAAGTAATAAAAAAACAATCAGCTTTCCAACTACAAACATTAAAAAACTAAAAAGCTTAGAAAATAGGTCGCCAATTTTTTGAAATGCACGTCCAATCATTTTAAACAACTGACCTAAATCTACTTCGTCATTCTGTGAATTTGGTTTTGTGTTTTCACTCATAATCTATTGATTAAAAATTTGTTGTAATATTTTTTTTGTTATAACATAAGTTGGTTTTACGCCTGTTGCGCCTAATCCGCCAGAAGCTAATGTGCTACCTGTTTCTAATGGATTATCACTTGCGTAATACGCATAGCGTACTTTTACATCTTCATTGATACTACCTCTGACTTTTGCAGCGGCTTGTATGGCCTTTTGGTAATGTGCACCTTCCATTTCTAATCCGATGACATTCCATGTTGATTTTTTAAAAAACTTTAATATTTCTTTATTCTGCAGTGATGTACCTAAAACAGTAATCATTGAACCTTCGTACACAGCAACGCCACAATCTGCTAAATCTTGTGTAGATAACTCATTTTTAAATGGATAATTGTCTGCTGTACCTTCAAAAATGTGGGCAGAAGGAACCATAACGTCACCTTTACCTCCTTGTAAAATACCAGCTTTACCCATTATAGAAATAGATTTTACATCTAAATGTACATTTTTTCCGTCAAAAGATACTGGTTTTAGCAACTCGTCCATGGTTTCATAAGCTTGCTCGCCAAAAGCATAATCCATGACTATTATCACAGCTTTTTCTTCGACCTTATCTTGATTATAAGTAAAAGTTGTTTTTGAGAAATCTATTTTATCTGTATCGAATATTTGAACGTTTATATTAGTTCCTGATGTATCCTTAATAAAAGTCATACCGTTTTTAAACGCCAAGGTTTCAACTTTTTGTCGTAATGCAGTGTTTGCAGGTAGGCTTAAAGTCTCATACACGTCAAAGGAATCCTTCTTTGTTTTTGGGGACTTAACCGCAATATCTGCAAAAATCGAATTCATAACACTATGCATATTTGCACTAATGATATGAATTGGTCTATTTATTAAACCTTTTTTATTTAATACATCTTTGATATTGTCTGCCCAAACTTCGCCATGAATATGATGCCCTAGACGTTCTCTTAAAACGGGGCTAAACGTAATTGTACGCTTGTTATTATTAACTGTTTCTTCAATAGCTAATTTTCCTAACCAATAAACAATATTTAAAAAACGCTCTGGGTTATTGGTGCTTGCAAATTGGTCGTAAACTTGAGATATCTCATTAAATGTGCGACCCAATATATGTGCCGTATGTGTTATGGCTATTTCGCGTTCTTTTTGAGTCAGTTTTTTTCCTTTTTTAACTGCGGTTTCTAATTTTCCCCAATCTCTAATAGTTGTGCCATTTTCGTCTATTAAAACACGCTTGCTAATCTTGTGAGACTCTACAAATAAAAAAGTAAGATGCGTTAGTATATCGTAAATTTCAGAGCGTCCACGTGTAATTTCAATATTCATCTGCTCTTCGTCAATACGGTAGCAGTTTCTCCGTCTTTTTGGTGGAATTATTACTGTAAAATGAGAATCTCCATAACCTTCATCACTTGTTAAATTTATATATGTACACTCCTCAATACCTTGTGGCAGCCTATCAATTACATAAAGTAATCCTTCTAACTCAGCATTTTCTTCGGCAATTGAGCCATAAATTTCTGGCCTTAACAGTAGTAAAGCTTCGCGAAGCGTTTCACCAGAAACACCCATTGGTTTATAAAAACCGCGGTTAAATAAGTGTCGCATAGTAATATACATGCGCTCTATGGCGTTTGAGCTTTGTTGCGCTCTTGTTCGTTTATGTTTGGTTTTCATACTCATTTTCAACCGACAAATATAAACTATTTAACCAATCCTTTTTCATACATAACATCAGCTATTTTTCGGTCGTTTGCTAGTCGTGGTATCTTGTTTTGTCCTCCTAATTTTCCAACAGATTTCATGTACTCTTTAAATCCATCTGTTTTAACTGCGGAAATTTTTAATGGTTGAAGCACTTTACCTAAAATCAAATCTTTGTAATAAGAATTTTGAGTTTGTAGCGACTGCTCTAAGATATCAACAAAAGCTTGTATATTTTCTGGTTCATTTCCAAACTCTATAAACCATTCGTGGTATGGTAAACCTTCTTTGGGATTGATTTGTGGAGCCACCGTAAATTCGTTTATAGATGCTCCCGAAGTTTTTAAAGCGTCATTAATAGCTTGCTCAACTTCTTTACCAATAACATGTTCGCCAAATGCGGAAATAAAATGTTTTATACGTCCTGAAACGATTACACGATAAGGCGAAGTACTTGTAAACTGAATCGTATCACCAACATTATACGCCCAAAGTCCTGCATTTGTAGAAACTATCATTACGTAGTTTATACCAACTTTTACATCACCAATTGTAAGGCGCTTCGGATTGTCTTCAAAAAAATGGTCGGCTTCAATAAATTCATAAAATATACCTGAATTTAATTGCAGCAACATCCCTTTTTCATTCTGTTTGTCTTGAAATGCAAAAAAACCTTCACTTGCAGGATACAATTCTATACTATCAACTTTTCTTCCTATTAAATTTTCAAATTTTGCGCGGTATGGCTCGTAATTAACGCCTCCGAAAATAAACAAACTAAAATTTTTAAATACATCACCTACTTTCTTTCCGGATGTATTAATAATTTTTTCAAAATACATTTGTACCCAAGACGGAATTCCGGAAATAACAGTCATATTTTCAGCCAGAGTCTCATTAACTATAGCGTCTACTTTGGTTTCCCAATCTTCAATACAATTGGTCTCCCAACTGGGCAATCTGTTTTTCTGAAGGTATTTTGGGACATAATGTGCTACAATGCCTGATAAACGCCCAAACTGAATGCCATTTTTTTTATTTAGAATTGGGCTACCTTGTAGAAAAATCATCATTCCGTCTACAAATTTTGTATTTCCAGTTTCTTTAATATAACATAAAATAGCGTTACGAGCAGCTTCGGTATGTGTTGGCATGCTTTCCTTAGTAATAGGAATATATTTTGAACCTGAAGTTGTGCCAGAAGTTTTAGCAAAATACAAGGGCTTGCCCTTCCAAAGCACATCTTCTTCGCCCGAAACAGCGCATTCTACATAAGTTTTTAAGTCTTCGTAATCTCTTATTGGAACTTGTTTTATAAAGTCTTCATGATTATTGATACCTACAAAATTATGGTCTTTACCAAATACGGTTGAAGCAGCTTCGGCAATTAAATTCTGAAAAACTTTTTGCTGAGTTTCAACAGGGTTTTTCGCCCATTTTTCAATTTGTTTAGAAATGATATAGGCAAAAGGTTTTGCTAAAATTCCTTTGAGTGATGGCATTATTTAAAATCGATAAAATTGGTTGGGTTAATTGGGTAACCTTTACTCCAAAGTTCAAAATGCAAATGCGGACCAGTGGTTAACTCGCCAGTATTGCCAGAGAGTGCAATAACTTCACCTGCTTTTACCAAATCACCTTGTTCTTTTGTTACCGAACCATTGTGTTTATAAATACTAATAAGCTCGTTGGTATGCTCTAAAATAATTACATAACCAGTAGCTACTGTCCATTCTGCAAAAATTACTGTACCGTCTGATGTTGCTTTTACTGGTGTGGTTTCTGGCACCACAATATCTACAGCAAAATGTTTTTCTTCTATGTTATATCCTTCGGAAATTACACCGCTTACAGGTGGGAATAGCACAAAGCTATCGCTATCTGTTTTAGAATCAAAGAGATTGTACTTATCCTCTTTATCTGCTTTTTCTCTTAGTAAAGAGTCTTCTCTATTTCTATAAACAGTTTCTATATCTTCAAGTTTTGCAGCTTCGAGAATAGAATCTTTATTAAACTCTAACTCAGCTACATCTCCTGTTAGTACCTTTTTTATAGATGCGTAGTACTGTTCATTAAAAAATAATTGTTGTTGCAAAGAATCTACCTTATACGTAAGAGCAGTTGCCTTTTTTTTAAGGGATGTGGAGGAATAGCCTGGAATGTACTCTCTAAGTGGTGTATATGCAATAAGTAATGTTGTAAAACCAACTAAAATAATGGCAGAAAAAGCACTTAAAACAAATACATTGAGTCTATTGAGCTTAATAGCATATCGCTCCTCAAAGGTATCTTCATTAAGAACTACCAAACGGTATTTGTGCAGTAGTTTTTTTTTAAATTTTTTCTTTTTTGCTTTTTTTGCCATAGGTCAAACAAAAGTATATAAAATACCGTAAATGCTAAGTTATTAAATCCTAAAGTTGTGCTATTAACGTTGTAATTAAAGTTTAATTATTAACTTTGTAACTTAAATTAAATGTTATGATATCTAGTTCAATATTTTTAGCTATTCCTGGTCCAGCGTCGATGATATTAATCGTTGTTGCAATCTTACTTTTATTTGGTGGTAAAAAAATTCCAGAATTAATGAAAGGTTTAGGTAGCGGTTTAAAAGAATTTAAAGACGCCAGTAAAGACGATTCTAAAGAAATTAAAGAAGAAAAAAAGAATTAAATTTTTCTAAATTTTATAAATTGAAAAAGCCAATTCAGTTAATTTGAATTGGCTTTTTTGTTTCTGTTGATTTAAAGATTTACTTAATCTTTATTGACTTTATAATAGATTCTAGCTCAAAAACATACTCGCGCTTATCCAAAGATGGCGCATATACATAACCTTCTGCGACTAAATATCTGTTGTTAACTTTATCCTCAATAGCGTAGTTAATAAAAGGTCCGCCCATTGGAATTTTATCATCTGCGATTTCCCAAATACCACGCGTTTCAAAAGCTGGTTTGTTATCTACAATTGCATTGTAAATTGACGGCGCATACGCTTTTTCGGTTTGCATCACCATATCATCTTCTGTTGGGATGTTTTTAATCATTTTATCTCGCATATTTATAATATCTACGACCGTGCTATCTGATTTTCTAATAGAATCTAACGGATAACTGTAAAACATTAAATCCATCGTTTTATTTGGTTGTAAAGCTTTACGCAACCAGAAAAAGTCACCATCGGCTTTTGCAATTTTGTATACCGAAGGAATATCTATAGTAAAACCTAGAGCGTCTTCCATTTTTTCATCTTTAAGTAGCGATTTGTTGATACGTCTCAACTTTTCTGCAACTTCTCTTTTTGTAAACGCGTCAATAATTTTTGCCGAGTTTTCATTAAAAACATTGATAATCTCTTGATTTGTTTTTCCTCTAACAATCACCACCGTTTGTGGTTTAGCATAGACGTCCTCTTTAATTTCGATACCCGATGCTGATGCATCTGTTTTTTCAATTTTTAAAATGGTACGTCCTCTAGTTACAAATCCGGTAAAAACTTGTGTCGGGATTTGCTTCAGCGAAAACATTGGCTCCTCCGTAGGCAAACCTTTAGCTGGAGCTGCTAAAACCTCTCTTACAGCTTCACCAACATTGTTTTCCCAAAGTAGATTATCTACCACTACAGAAATAGTATTTATATTACCCGAAGATGCTGATAAATACTTTACATTATCCTTTTTGTCATTACAATTAAAGAGTAAAAGTAGACTGAAAACAGCTAAAATATTTTTCATTTTTTTAAGTTTTGAATTGGTTTATTTGGATACAACAAGAGTCATTCCAATTTTGAGTTTGTTACTACTAATATTATTCCAATCTTTTAAATTTTGAACTGAAACACCCGAAAATTTTTGTGCAATACTCCAAAGCGAATCACCTGATTGTACTTTGTATGTTTTTTTTCCTGCTTTGCTAATTGCGGTTTTTGGTTTTACAGTTGTTTTAGATTTTGAAGCAGACGCACCAGGATTTCTTGGATATATAGTTAAACGTTGACCAATCTTTAAGTTATTGCTTCGTAGTCCATTCCAACGTTTAATATTGCTGACTCTAACACCGTATTTTCGTGCTATTTTACCCAAATAATCACCGCTTTTTACGCGATATCTTACTTTGGTATCACTATCAAAAAATTGTGGTAATGGTTTTTCACGCTTATCGAACTCTGCTTTTGCGAAAGCATAAATTTTATCTTCATTATTAACAAAAGTACCAACAGCTTCACGAGGTAATCTAATTGTATAATTTTCGTTTTCTATATATGGAATAATATCTAATTTATATGAAGGATTGAGGTACTGAAGCTCCTCAATAGCCACACCTGTCACCTCAGAAACTTGGTCTAAAGTTATCATTTGCTTCACGCGAATAGTATCAGTTTCGATATATTGAAACTTTGGTTTTACAGGTTTAAACCCATGTTCTTCGGCAAATTCAAAAATGTACATGTTTGCTAAAAAAGCTGGTAAATAGCCTGCGGTTTCACGTGGTAAATTTTGCCTGATGTTCCAATAATTGGTGTAACCACCAGAACGTCTTATGGCTTTTGAAACGTTTCCTGGACCAGAATTGTAACTTGCCAAAGCCAAATCCCAATCGCCAAAAATCTTATACAAACGCGCTAAATATTTTGCAGCAGCTTCGGTAGATTTTGTAATATCACTGCGCTCATCTACATAACTACTTACGTTAAGACCATACTCTTTTCCTGTACCAAACATAAACTGCCAAAGTCCTGTAGCACCAACTCTAGAGCGTGCCTTTGGCTTTAAGGCCGATTCTACAATTGCTAAATATTTTACCTCTAATGGGATGTCTTCTTTATCCAAAGCTTCTTCAAACATTGGAAAATAAAAATGACTCAAACCCATAAGTTTTTCCATAGAATTTCGGCGGGTTTTTAAATAGTACTTAATAACACTTTCTAATGCAGGATTATACTCTACATTAAAAGGTGATCTGGCGTTAAGCCTTGCCAATCGTGCTTTTAATGTATCTGTAGATAATTCTGGATAATCCACAGGTTGGTAGTCTAACTCTGTAACTGTTTTGTATATAGAATCGAAAAGTGCATTGCTATATAATTCTTTTCGCCATTTTTCATCAATTTCAGCAGCTAAAGGATTGTCTTCAAGATTAGATATGTTTAGAGAATCTTTTATTGCTGGGATTTCAGTTTCTACTTCAGCTTTTCCGTCTAATATTGTTTTAGTTACTATGTTTGGCTTTTTTGCTCTTTTAAACTCTTTAAAGTAAGTAATTCCATTAATAATAGTATCTACAGCGTAGGTTTTTCCTGTTTCAAAATCTTTCTCAACAATGCGTTTTTTTTCTGCTACGGGAATTGAATCTTGGGCAAAAACAGACGTATTGCAAAAACAAAACAAAACTGATATGTAGAATATTTGAATTTTCATATTTAAAAATCTTCAATACTGTTAACGTTTATGAAGACATATTGGTGTTGTAATACAGAAAATTATATTTTTTAGTCTAAAATAGCAGCAATACCGGGCAATGTTTTTCCTTCTAAACTTTCTAGCATGGCGCCACCACCAGTACTTACGTAACTTACTTTGTGTTCAAAACCAAATTGCTTGACTGCTGCGACAGAATCGCCACCACCAACAAGCGAAAATGCTCCGTTTTTAGTAGCTTCGGCTATAGAATTTCCTAATTCTATCGTTCCGTTTGCAAAATTCTCCATTTCAAAAACGCCTAAAGGTCCATTCCATAAAATGGTTTTGCATTGCATAACAACCTCGTGAAAATTAGCTTTAGATTTTGGACCACAATCTAATCCTTGCCAACCATCAGGAATTGCTGTTACATCGACAACTCGTGTGTCTGCACCGTTGCTAAAATCGTTCGCCGCTAGAACGTCAACTGGTAAATGGATTTTCACATTCTTTGCTTCGGCTTGTTTTAAAATATCTAGTGCCAATTCCATTTTATCATCTTCGCATATAGAATCACCTACTTTTCCGCCTTGTGCTTTAATAAAAGTATACGTCATTCCGCCACCGATAATTAAATGGTCTACTTTATCTAAAATGTTTTCAATAATGGTAATTTTTGATGAAACTTTTGCACCGCCAAGTACGGCTAACACTGGTTTTTCACCATCTTCCATTACTTTTTTAATACTTTCAATTTCCTTGGCTAACAAATTACCGAAACACTTGTTTTCTGGAAAAAACTCAGCAACAATTGTCGTCGATGCGTGTGCACGGTGCGCCGTACCGAATGCATCATTTACATAAATGTCACCAAGCTTTGAGAGTTTCTCAGCAAAATCTTTATCTCCAGAGGTTTCTTCAGAATGAAAACGTAAATTTTCTAATAATAAAATAGTACCCGGTTTTAAGTTTGCAGCAGCTCTTTCTGCGTCTTCGCCAATACAATTATTTACAAAAGCGACTTCAACACCAATAATATCTTCGATTTTATTTACAATATGACGCAAAGAAAACTCGTCTTGAACGCCTTTTGGACGACCCAAATGAGACATTAGAATACAGCTTCCGCCATCTTCTAAAATTTTAATAATCGTTGGTTTTGCTGACTGAATTCTTGTGTCATCTGTAACATTAAAATTGTCATCTAGAGGCACATTAAAATCTACACGGATTAATGCTTTTTTATTGTTAAAATTAAAATCGTTAATGGTTTTCATTAGTCTTTTTTATAATTGAAATGTAAATATAGAATATTCAAAATTGTTTTTTTATAAAAGTCTAAAAAGTGGTGCTTCTTTAATAATTTCTTAACTGACACAAAAAAGAATCTTAATTCAATAAATCATTTCAGATTTAATTCTCGGTAAAATATTACATAGATTTGCGTTATGCTTTTTTCAGAAATTTTAGGGCAAAATCATATTAAATCTCACTTAACTTTAAGTGCAGATGCTGGGCGTATTCCTCATGCGCAATTGTTTGTCGGTCCAGAAGGTTCTGGCACTTTACCAATGGCAATTGCATATGCGCAATACATTTTGTGTGGTAATTCAAATTCTGAAAATACCAACGGAAACGAATCTTGCAATCTAAAATTTAAATCGATATCACATCCTGATTTGCATTTTGCATTCCCAGTTACTACAAATGATAAAATAAAAAAGCATCCTGTCTCTAAACATTTTCTAGAAGAATGGCGACAACTGTTAGCGCAACAACCATATGGTAATTTATTTGATTGGTATAAATTGCTCGGCGTTGATAACAAGCAAGGTCGAATTGGTGTAGATGAAGCGCAAGATATTGTAAAATCTTTGAGCTTAAAGGCTTACGAAGGCGGATACAAAGTGATGCTCATTTGGATGGCTGAAAAAATGAATACAGAAGCCTCTAACAAGCTCCTAAAACTAATTGAAGAACCACCAGAAAAAACAGTTTTCATTCTAATTGCTGAAGATGAAGAGCAAATTATTGGCACCATTCGTTCGCGTTGTCAAATACTCCATTTTCCGCGATTATCCGAGGTTGTGATTACCGAGGCTTTGGTAAAAAAATATAATATTGATGAAGCTGTTGCTACCAAAATTGCACAACAATCTAATGGAAATTTTAATAAAGCCTGCGATTTAGTTTATCAAGATAGCGAAGATATTCAATTTGAAAAATGGTTTATTGCTTGGGTACGTACCGCTTTTAAAGCAAAAGGAAATAAGGCTTCAATTAGGGCGCTTATTACTTGGGCAGAAGATATTGCCAAAACTGGTCGTGAAACGCAAAAGCAATTTCTGCATTTTTGCATTAACTATTTTAGACAAGCCATGCTTTTAAATTATAAGGCGAATGAACTCGTCTATTTAGAACCAAAATCTGAAAGTTTTAAGCTCGAAAAATTCGCGCCTTTTGTTCATGATAGTAACATTATGGAAATAACAAACGAACTACAAGATGCTATTTACCATATTGAGCGAAACGGAAATTCTAAGATTATCCTTACCGATTTATCGATTAAACTAACGCGTTTACTGCATAAAAAAAGTCAAGCAAACGCCTGACTTTTAAATACTTAATGTT
Source organism: Winogradskyella litorisediminis (assembly GCF_042675765.1). Taxonomy (NCBI): domain Bacteria; kingdom Pseudomonadati; phylum Bacteroidota; class Flavobacteriia; order Flavobacteriales; family Flavobacteriaceae; genus Winogradskyella; species Winogradskyella litorisediminis. The sequence goes on from NZ_JBHTJL010000009.1 coordinate 601,686, forward strand.
TTATTGTTTACTTTTTCTTTTCAGCAACATCGTCCTTGTTATACTCTGCGTTTAAAGCTTCAGTAATTTCTGATGTTAAGTCGCTTGCCTCTTCACCATAAATAACGCTACCAGCTTCGTTTTGACCTAAAATAAAAGCATAACCGTTTTTCTTACCGTAATCTTTTACAAATGCATTCATTGTCTTAATTACAGAATCCATTTCTTTATTAAAACCTTGCTGAAGTACCGCTTGGTCTTGCTGAAATTGCTGAGTAAGCATTTGATTTCTTTGGCCTAACTCATTGTATTTTTCTTGAGCTTTCTTTTGAGACATTCTAGCTTGTGCCATTTGAAATGCCTTAACTTCAACTTGGAAGTCTTTGTCAATACTGTCCATTCTTCTTTGAAAAACCTCGTTGCGTACTTTGTAAGTCGCTTCGATATCTTTTTTCATTTGGTATTCGTTAAGGACATCACCATTATTTACGAATCCGATTTTTTTCTGCTCTTGGCAAGACGAAAATAAAATAGCTATAATTAATAATTTGAAAATAGATTTCATATGTATTTGGATTTTTGAATTAAATTTTGGCAAATGTATAAAAGTTGACGGATAATTAACGTGAAAAAACAACTATTGCAATATTCTATTAAAGCAACATGATATAATATTTATTTTCTATTAAAATTGAATTAAAATAAGGCGCAATTCTAATTGCACTAATCTTTGCTAATACGATTTCAAGCTACTTAACACAAAAAGCTCTTAAATCGGCTAATATTAGCTTTTAGCTCTTTTTGAAGGTGTAAATTAAGGAAGAATACTCGCCAGAACGCTTTGCTTTAAGATTTGAGCGCAATCCAATCCAAAATGCCATAAACGGATTCATAAATCCGCGCTTGTATTTTTCTGAAAGCAGACTCACGTAAAACGCATCAAAAATCATTGGCAACGTTTTTTGAGATTTAAAACCAAAACTCTCGACCAATCGTTTCATTCCTGTTTGAGAAAAATGCCATAAGTGCCTTGGCACATCATAAGCTGCCCAAAACTTCTTATAATAGTTTGCATCGTAACTTTTAAAATTCGGCACGGCAATGACCAAGTGTCCATCTGGTTTTAAAAGGGAATTGAAAATTTGAATGTGCTCTTCTAATTTTGGTAGATGTTCTAAAACATGCCAAAGAGTAATAATATCGAAACTACTCTCTTCAAAATCTAACAATTTTGGAATATCGAAAACGGAATTCTCTGTTTTTAAATTAGCAATTTGTCTTGCATCAGGATTTGGCTCTATTCCAAAAACCGACCAATTATTGTCCTTTGCGGTTTTTAAAAAATCACCTGTTCCGCATCCAACATCTAATAATTTTTTTTCTTTTGTACTGAGCGAATTCGAAGTACTTGTGGTGAGCGAATTTGAAGTGTCAGAATCAAACGAATTTATCAATAACAATTTCTTTTTTAAAGCACTTTTTCTGATAATATGATAGACTTGTTCTAAAAGATTTCGCCTTGTATCTGTGTGCGAAATATAATCTTCGCTTTGGTAGTATTTAGGCAAATCTTTAGCTGATGGTTGTGGTGATGTTTCTAGAATATCATCGTATTGACTATAAATTAAATCAAACGATTCTCCAGAAACAGAATGGTCTTTTAGGGATATGAATTTTGTTTGGTTTTTCATTTATTAGAAAATTCTGCTGACTTAGATAAGTTTAGAATTAGGGTAGATTATTACAAAAAGTCCTTAAAATATCTCTCGACTGTCGCTCGAAACTGAACACTAAGTTTTACGAATTAGATGCTGCTAAATTAAGTTTTTAATAATCTGGGTAAACAATTTTAAACCTTAAATATTAGACTTTGAATCTTATTGTTTCACGTGGAACATTACAAAATTATCGCCCCATATAAACCAACAAGACAGAAATATCTGCTGGTGAAACGCCACTAATTCGTGATGCTTGAGAAACGGTAACTGGTTGAATTTCGTTCAATTTCCCACGCGCTTCTAAGCTCATCGATTGTAACATTGAATAGTCGAAGTTTGGCGGAATCTTTACGTTTTCTAATCGTTGAAGTTTATCTGCATTGTTCTTTTCTTTCTCAATATATCCAGCATATTTCACTTGGATTTCGGCTTGTTCTAAAACTTCAGTATCTAACTTGTTTTCTGAAATAAAAGTTTCGACAGAATTAACTTTTCGCATATCATCGATGCTAATATTTGGCCTAGCAAACAACTTAAACATCTTGTCTTGCTGCTTGACTTTTGCAGAATCTTTAGCTTCTAGAATTGGATTTATTTCCTCTGGCTTTACGCTTGTATCTTTAAAAAACTGAACAAACGCATCTGATTTTGCTTGCTTTTCTTCCATACGTTCTAAACGCTTTTGGGAAGCTAAGCCAAGTTCGTATCCTTTTGGAGTTAATCTAAAATCCGCATTATCTTGTCTTAAAAGTGTTCTGTATTCAGCACGCGAGGTGAACATTCTATATGGCTCTTCTGTGCCTTTTGTAATTAAATCATCGATTAAAACGCCAATGTAAGCTTCATCTCTTCTTAAGGTAAACGCTTCTTTCTCCTGAACTTTTAAGCTCGCGTTTATACCTGCCATTAAACCTTGAGAAGCCGCTTCTTCGTAACCTGTTGTTCCATTAATTTGTCCTGCAAAAAACAAACCGTCAATCAGCTTAGTTTCTAAAGTGTGTTTTAATTGTGTGGGTGGAAAATAGTCATATTCGATTGCATAACCTGGTCTAAAAAATTTCACATTTTCAAAACCCACAACAGAACGTAAAGCTTTAAATTGGACATCTTCTGGCAGCGATGTTGAGAAGCCATTAACGTAAACTTCACAGGTATTCCAGCCTTCAGGTTCTACGAATAATTGATGTTTGTTTTTATCTGCAAAACGATTGATTTTGTCTTCAATTGAAGGACAATATCTTGGACCAACACTTTTAATTCTGCCATTAAACATTGGAGAACGATCAAAGCCTTCACGAAGTAAATCATGTACCTGTTCACTTGTGTGCGTCATGTAACATGACCTTTGGTTTTCTAAAGGCTTTGTAATGTCTAAGTAAGAAAATTTATCTGGACGTTCGTCACCAGGTTGCTCAATCATTTTTGAATAATCTAGAGAGCGACCATCAACTCTTGGTGGTGTTCCAGTTTTCATTCTACCAGATTCAAAACCAAAATTTACCAACTGTTCTGTGATGCCGGTTGCAGCTCTTTCACCTGCTCTTCCACCTCCAAAATTCTTTTCTCCAATATGTATTAAACCATTTAAAAAAGTTCCGTTGGTTAAAACTACGGTGCTGGCTTTCACTTCAATTCCTAAAGAAGTTTTTACACCTTCTATCTTACCGTTATTAACGATTAGACCCGAAACCATTTCCTGGTAAAAATCTAAATTGGGTGTATTCTCTAAAAGCATTCTCCAATCTTCAGCAAATCTCATACGGTCGCTCTGAACTCTCGGACTCCACATTGCAGGTCCTTTTGACTTATTGAGCATTTTAAACTGAATCGCAGATGTGTCAGACACAATGCCACTGTATCCGCCGAGTGCATCAATCTCTCGAACTATCTGTCCTTTTGCAATTCCGCCCATCGCAGGATTACATGACATTTGTGCAATATTTTGAAGATTCATGGTTATTAGAAGTGTATTGCTGCCCATATTAGCGGCAGCGGCAGCAGCCTCACTACCTGCATGACCTGCTCCAACAACTATAACATCATATTTATCAGCAAACATAAGTGTATCTGTTTTTGTTCCACGTGGAACGTTTTTCTAATTCCAATTTTTCAATTTGCAAATATACGCTGAAAACGTGGATATTAAATGAATTTTTTGAGGTAGTAATCTTCCTTTGATGTCATCACTTTCTGGTCAGCATCCGTTTTATCCTTATAGCCACAATAATGCAAAACACCATGCGCCATCACTCGAGACATTTCATTGTCGAAAGACACACCAAAATCTTTGGCGTTTTCTTCCACTCTATCAACAGAGATGAAGATATCTCCGTGTAGTTTTTTTCCTACAGAATAATCAAAACTGATAATATCTGTTAAGGTATCGTGGTTTAGAAAATCGATATTTATTTTATGCAGATAATCATCTGAACAGAAGATATAATTGATTTCGCCTTCACGACAATTTTCCTCTTCGATTAAATCTGAAATCCATTGACGTTTTGCAATTTCATCTTGTAATTTAAAATCGGTTTCGTAATTAAAACTAATCATTTGTGGTCTTAAAATAGTCCTGCAATTTCTTTTTGAATTGCGAGCGCAAAGGTAAGGCTTGTCTGTTCAAAATTTCAGTAGTATTGAAATATTGTTTAGCAGTCGGAATTTGACTTTTGGAATTTGTATTGTAGTCTTTTCTGTTTGTTTTAGATTCTCGCTTTTCGTCTTCGCCATGAGTAAATGTGGCATTCTCTAACTTTAATAACTGATGCTGTACGTCCATCATTTTTTGCAGCGTCTGATTGGTAAAACCTTTATTGATTAAATCTAACTCCACATCTTCCATTTGCTTTATTAAATCGCCCGCATTGCCTTGACTACCTTCTTTTCCAATTTTATCTTGAAGCGCTTGTCTTAACTTTTGTTGTTGCTGGTAAATCTTATAAAGTTCACCATTTAACTCTTCGCTTCCGCCTTCGCCGTAACCATCATTCTTTCCATCTTCGCCAGATTCACTTTTACCATCTTTTCCATTTTTACCTTCAGTTCCTGGTTTTCCATTTTGTCCCTCAGAACCCTGTCCTTCTTTTCCTTTATTTCCAGATTCGCCTTCACCATCTTTTCCTCCAGACTGCTTTCCAGATTCGCCTTCTTTTCCTTGCTCTCCTTTTTTACCCTTTTCACCTTCTTTTCCTTCTTCGCCTTCCTTTCCTTTTTCCTCACCCTCTTTTCCTTCTTCTTCGCCATTAGCCTTTTTCATAGCTTCTTCCATCTTCTTGTTGAGTTCTTCTTGACTCATAATAATATCAGGCAATTGCATTTCTCCCTTACCGCCAGAACCTGGTTGCATATTCATTTGCATCTCCATATTATCTAACATATTACTTAACATATTTGCCAAGTCGTTTGCAGCGGTTATGGTATATTGTTGTGAGGATACGCCTTGAAAAATACGATTCTCAGTTAACAAATCTAAACTCTTATCAATGTTAAAATAGACGTCGGTGATTTGAGAATTTATCTTTTCTGAAATTTTTGGGTTGCGCAAAGACAGAGCGAATAAACTATCATCTACATGCTCGAAATGTTCTTTTAATGTGCTTTGCTTTATAATGAATTTTCCATACTGATTATGGTTAATATCAATCTCATTAAAACGGTCCATCAACGCTTCTTGGTCAAAAGAAAACAACACTAAATTGTCTAAAATTTGTCGCAACATTTCGGCATCTTCTTCCATTTTATCGCCTCCTCCGCCGCCAGACATCATAGATTGTTTCATCATTTCTGCCATACGATTCATTTTCTTGGCAGCTGCTTTTTGCTTGTTTTTTGCCTTTTGCATTTGCTGAGGCGTCATTGGCTTTTGCTCTATTTTTTCGGCATTTTGCTTCTCACCTTCCTGCTTTTCTGCGTCTTTTTCTTCGCTATTTAAATTTTCTTTAGCCTCTTTTTGGTCTTCTTTTATGCTATCTTCCGTTGGCTTATCGCGCTCAATATCCATTGGCTTTCTGAGCTTACGGTTTTCACTCTCTAGTTTTTCTAATTCTTTTAAAGCGTCCTCAAATTCTTTGTTTAGTTTTTCTTGCGCCTCTTTAGTGTTTTCTTTTTCGTTTTTGTCTGAAAGTTCTTTTTGTTTCTTTGCTAAATCTTCGAGCTGTTTTTGAACTTTTTCTTGCTTTTTGGTAACATAAAAACGCTTGGTTAACTCTAACAATTGCTGCATGCTGCGTTTCTTGTTCTTATTCTGTTTTGCAAGTTCTTCAAGTTTTTGACTGAACTCTTCTTTATTAATCTTCTCAGTCATTTTTTCAAGCTCCTCAAGTAGTTTTTCATCTTTTTTGAGTTGCTCTTCGTTTTCTTTTAAACGTTCTTTTAAATCTTCTTTAAACTCGTCTTTCTTGCCTTTTTCTTCTTCTTTGTCTTTTTGAAATTCTTCTAAATTTTCCTGAAGTTTTTTATTGAAGTTTTTCATCAGCTGCTCTTGTTGTTTCTGACGTTTCAAGAAATTTTCGAACTTCTTTTTATCATTAAAATTTAAGGCTTCTTTTTCCTTTTGAGTTTTAGATAATTCCTCAAGCTTTTTATCTTGTTCTTTTAGTTTATCAAACGTATCGCTGATACTTTTAATGGTTACGTTTTGCTCGTTAAGTTGTTTGGTTTCTTCTTCGTCTTTAGTGCGTTTTCTGTAGCTAAACACCGAACTTTTTACGCTTTTATAATTGTGAGTAGCATCATTATCAAATACCTCAAAGTACAACTCGTAAGCTTTGCCGTCTTCAACATTTAATTGGTCTGGAAATGCACTAACGAATTCTGAAAAATTCGAGGTTGAAATGTTAATTGGTAAAATTTGTTTTTGTGCTTCATTTTCTGAAGGATAATAAACCAAATTAAGCTTACGTAAGCCATAATCGTCACTGGCTTGGCCATAGAAATAAAGACTTTGCTGGTCTAATGAATCTTTTTGAACCTTGATATCTAACTCTGGATACGCATCTTTAATGACGTTAATGGAAAAGGCTAAACTTTCGTAATTTTTTAAATTCTCATTGCTAGTATTTATACTGTAATTGTAATTTCTATACAAACGTTTTGAAGCCTGAAAAACATCGTCGCTCTCGTTCTCAAAACTTAACGTGTCATTGCCGTAAATCGCAACTTCAGAAGTTGTTTTTGTATTAACTTTCCATATGACTTTTGTGCCTTCAGGAATTGTAGCACTGCCAGAACTTTTTAAAACCTCATCACGTTTTTTGGTATGGCTAGGATAATCTAAAACCATGTCAAAACCTGTCAGCGTCGGAATATTGACAACACTTAATTCGTAAGTTTTGGAGTTAACACCATTCGCAGTCAGAGAAAACGGAATATTAGCTTTTGGTTGTGTAAAGACATACTGAAATTCGCCCGGAACATTCTGCTGTAAAAAGTAAGTTTCGCCGTTATAATCTATCTGAACTTGCTCAGGAATAACTTCACCAACTGTTTTTACAATTAGTATATAATCCTTATTTTCAATAGCTTGAAGCTTTTCGTTTACCACAAAAAACTGGAAAGGTGCTGGCGGTTCGTAAGCGGTTTGATAATTTACAACACGCTCGTAACTATCGCTAAACCAATTGATTTTTCCCGTAATAAAAGATAAGAACAAAATAGCAACAGGAATCGCTGCGTACTTTAAATACTTTAAACTCGACTTAAAATTTATAGCCGTTTGAAAAGGGATTGGCTTCAACTCTGCCGATTTTTGCTCAATGCTTGCTAGAAGCAAGTCTGATTGTTTATGGTTTTGATTAAGCTGAAGAACATTCAATAATTTATCATCAACTTCAGCGAAATGATTACCAATAAGTCTTGAGGCGGTTTCGTAATTAATGCCTTTTCTTAAGTTGAATAAATGTGCTAACGGAATGGCGATGAACTTTACAAATAACGTCAATTCTACCGCGATAAATACCCAAAACAAAATGGTTCTTGCTGTTGGGTTTAGCCATAATACATATTCAATAAGCAACGTGAACATGAAATAAAGCACGCCAATAGCGAAAAATAATATGACACCTTTAAGCAATTCATTGGTATAGAATTTCTTTATAAATTGCTGTAATTTAGCTAGTATAGTCTTGAAATTACTCATTTGTCCTTGGATAACTGACTAATCTACAATTTTATTTTAAATTGTGAATTCTTAAATTTGATAACATTCTGTTAATTAACTATGAAAGACTTAAAGTATCTCGCAGCATTTTGCATTCCTGTTTTTGCATTTTTAGGTATTTACCTTCAAAATTATTGGGTTTGGGCAACACCTGTTTTTGCATTTGTGTGTATTCCTATTTTGGAATTAATATTCCCGGTAGATACTGAAAACCTTGATAAAGATACTGTAGATAGTCGACTAAAAAAGAAAGTTTTTGATTGGTTGTTATACCTTAATTTACCTATTGTTTTCGGATTAGTAATTTATAGTTTGGTCGCGGTTTCTGCAAAAACGTTTGCAACCTATGAGTTTGTGGGTTTAATTTTTTCTGTAGGTATTGTGCTTGGGGTTAATGGTATTAATGTAGCTCACGAGTTGGGTCACAGACAAACAACAAACGAACGTTTTATTGGTAAAGCTTTGCTTCTACCTTCTTTTTATATGCATTTTTTTATTGAGCATAATTACGGACATCATTTACATGCCGCAACGCCAGAAGACCCAGCAACAGCAAGGTATAATCAAACGGTGTATTCGTTTTGGTTAACGTCCACGGTGCGACAATATTTTAGCGCTTGGCGTATTCAGAAAAGATTATTAGAAAATAACAATCAATCGTTTTTATCTTTTAAAAACGATATGTTTTGGTATCATGTGTTTCAATTGGGGTATTTGACAATTGTATTTACTCTATTTTCTTCAAAAGGATTAATTTTTGCGATAGCAGCAGGTATAGTTGGCTTTATTCTGCTTGAAACCGTAAACTACATTGAGCATTACGGCTTACTTCGGCTTAAAACTAAAATTGGACGTTATGAGCGTGTAAGAGAAATGCACTCATGGAACTCTAACCACGTCATTGGCCGCATTGTGTTGTATGAATTGACGCGCCATAGTGACCATCATTACAAGTCATCCAAAAAATATCAGATTTTAGATTGCCATGACGAAAGTCCACAAATGCCTTATGGTTACCCAACGTCTATGGTTATTGCCATGTTTCCGCCGCTTTGGTTTAAAATTATGAATAAACGTGTGCCTGAAAATATGGTTTTGAATCGCGCTTAAAACTTCCAGCTTCCAGCTTCAAACTTTAAAGCTATAATTCTATCTTTGCACGAGATTCTGAAACAAGTTCAGAATGACAAAATATTTATTATTTCGTTATGTCTAAAAACGTTCGTGTGCGCTTTGCGCCGAGTCCAACTGGTCCTTTACATATTGGTGGTGTAAGAACTGCACTTTTCAACTATTTGTTTGCTAAAAAACACGGTGGTGATTTTGTGCTGCGTATAGAAGATACTGACCAAAACCGTTATGTTGAAGGTGCTGAAGATTATATCATCGAGGCTTTAAACTGGTGTAATATTCCGTTTGACGAAGGTCCAAACAAAAACGAAAAATTTGGTCCATACAGACAAAGCGAACGTAAACATTTATACAAGCAATATGCCGATATTTTAATTGCTAAAGACAAGGCTTATTATGCTTTTGACACTGCCGAAGCTTTGGACGCAGAGCGAAAAAACCACGAAGCCGAAGGAAAAACCTTTATCTATAATTGGCATAATCGTGAAAAAGGACGCTTAGTAAATTCACTTGTTTTAACAGCGGAGGAAACTCAAGCCAAGATTGATGCTGGTGAAAATTACGTCATTCGTTTTAAGTCACCACAAGATCAAACGCTTCATCTTAAAGATATTATTCGTGGCGATATCTCAATAGATACAAACACGCTAGACGACAAAGTTTTGTTTAAAAGTGACGGCATGCCAACGTATCATTTGGCAAATATTGTAGATGACTATTTAATGGAAATTACACACGTTATTCGTGGTGAAGAGTGGTTACCAAGCTTGGCTTTACACCAATTGTTATATGATGCTTTTGGGTGGAAAGCACCTGAATTTGCACACTTGCCATTAATTTTAAAACCAACAGGAAAAGGAAAATTAAGTAAACGTGATGGCGATAAATTAGGGTTTCCGGTGTTTCCTTTAGAGTGGGAAGACCCAAAAACTGGAGACATTTCAAAAGGATACAAACAAGATGGGTATTTCCGAGAAGCCATGGTTAACTTCTTAGCGTTTTTAGGTTGGAATCCAGGAACAGAACAAGAACTATTCAGCTTAGAAAATTTAGTTTCAGAATTTGATTTAGCTAGAGTTAATAAGGCTGGTGCGCGTTTTGACCCAGATAAAACCAAATGGTTTAATCACCAATACATGCAACAGCAACTCGATTTAGATTTAGCTGAAAGTTTTAAAGCGGAACGTTCAGAATTAGCCGAAATCGATGTCAATTACATCGCATTAGTTGTAGGATTAATTAAAGAACGTGCAACTTTTGTAAGCGATTTTTGGGATTTAAGCCACTTCTTCTTCTCTGCTCCTACCTCTTATGACGAAAAAGCCTCTAAAAAAACATTAAAAGAAGATACTGCGGAGATTATGCAAACTGTTTCTGAAATAGTATTAAAAACCAATGATTTTACTGTAGAAAACCTTCAAAATAACCTTAAGAGTTGGATTAAAGATAATGAAATTGGCTTTGGAAAAGTCATGATGCCGTTGCGTTTGGCCCTGGTCGGAGCTTTACAAGGACCAGATGTGTTTGATATTATGTTTATGATTGGAAAAAATGAAACAGTGAATAGAATTAAAGCGCTTATTCGTTCATTATAATTAAATTCTGATACAAGTTCAGAATGACAAAAAAGACTAAAAGAAAAATCCAGCCGAAAAAACAAGCATACTTTGATTGCCTTTAAAATCTGAGTTTTCTGATAGGTTTTTGTCGTTTAATTTGCCTAATATATTTGTAAATCCATAAATATATTGCGCCCTTAATTTAAATTGTTCTACACCAAAAGTAGCGCCAACAGTTGCGTTGACATTAAATCTTGAAATTTCAGAAATATCTTTTGCTGTAATTGTATTGTAACCATCAACAAGAAAATTTTCTTTGGTATCGTCCTGTAAATCTAAGTTACTGTTATATTGTAATTGTGGACCCGCATCGATAGTGATGTAATTTTTTATTACTTTAAGATGGCCTATTAAAGCTACTTGGGCTGTAAATAATTTATAATCTATCATTTCGGCCTGTGAACCTCCAATAGGTATTGCAGCAATACCTAGTTGATTTTCAGACAGCTGTATGTTATAACTCACATCATACCAACGGTGTGGTAAATCTACCGTTGCAGCCATGCCTGCCAGCCAACCGTTTTGTCTTTCGGTGGCAAAATCGTCCGTATCAATATCAAAACTGGTTAAACCTCCATAAAGACCGATACCATTTTGGATACGGTAACTTTGTGCATCTGCATTATAACTGCTAAATAAAGCAAAAAAGATGGTAAATAGGAGAAATTTAATTTTCATGATATGGTAGATTTAGTAAATAAGAAAGTGGGTAAAGGTAAATTTTAGCTATGAATTAACGAGAGCAATCAAAAATATAACTTAATTTTAGTAACACATATTACATCAACCATTAAAACACATTTTATGCCTTATTATTTAGTACCGGTTATAGTTATAGGATTATTAGTAATCCTTTCGGCTTTTTATACAGTAAAACAGCAAACAGCTGCCATTATTGAGCGTTTTGGAAAATTTCAGGTCATTTCACATTCTGGGTTAAAAATGAAAATTCCATTAATAGACCGAATTGCCGGTCGTTTAAGCCTTAAAATTCAGCAATTAGATGTCATTATAGAGACCAAAACGTTAGATGATGTCTTTGTTCGTTTAAAGGTTTCCGTACAGTATAAAGTAATACAAGATAAAGTTTACGATGCATTTTATAAACTTGATTATCCTCACGACCAAATCACATCTTATGTGTTTGACGTGGTTCGTGCTGAAGTACCAAAAATGAAATTAGATGACGTTTTTGTGAAGAAAGATGATATTGCATTAGCCGTAAAAGCAGAATTAAACGATGCGATGTTAGATTACGGTTTCGATATTATAAAAACTTTAGTAACGGATATTGACCCAGATGCACAAGTTAAAGAGGCCATGAACCGTATAAATGCGTCTGAACGTGAAAAAATTGCTGCACAGTTTGAAGGTGATGCGGCACGTATTCTTATTGTTGAAAAAGCAAAAGCCGAAGCCGAAAGTAAGCGTTTACAAGGTCAAGGTATTGCGGACCAACGACGCGAAATTGCACGTGGATTAGAAGAATCTGTTGAAGTATTAAATCGTGTTGGTATCAACTCACAAGAAGCGTCTGCGTTAATTGTGGTAACGCAGCATTACGATACGCTTCAATCTCTTGGTGAAGAAACCAATAGCAATCTTATTTTGCTACCAAATGCTCCACAGGCAGGTAGTAATATGCTAAATGACATGGTGGCAAGTTTTGCGGCGAGTAACCAAATTGGTGAAGCTATGAAAAATGCTAAAAAGAAGGATGAAAATTGATAAAAGTAAATCTAAAAAAGAATAAAAAATAAATCATAAAAGACCTATTTTGCTTAAAACGAGATAGGTCTTTTTTAAATTCTTTAAATGATTGCTTTAAAATGACGTTTATCCTTCTAAAAAAATTTACTTATCAGGATTATATTTCGCAATCATAGTTTGTAATTGTTGCTTATAATTTTCCAAGTCTTCGAAACTAAGTCCGGAATCGGAATTTGGCTCTTTTGGTAGTGTGCTTCTTGTTTCGTTTAAATATTTAAGTAATTCTGGATATTTTTCTTCAATTTCTCTTGTCAATACAGAGATTTCTGTTAATAATTGTTTGTGTTGTTTTTCCATAAAATCGTTTTAAGATAATATAAACATTTAAAACTAAGAATTTTATAAATAAATTGTTAAACCCAACCACAAAGAATTGCTCCCATAATCGTTAAAGTCATCGTCCAATAGCCAACGTTAATAAATATGTGTTTCCAGGATTGGCGCTCAAACATTCCATTGATTCCAAGAATTGGTAGAATAAGAAAAATCCCAGCTAATAAACCATGCAAAGCCCCATGTTTATAAGTCCTAAAGTTTGTGCCGTAATCGTTCATAAAGGCTTGGAAAGATGGTAAAATACCTTCAGCCGTTGGATCGCCACCAATTAACTGTACTGCTCCTATTTGGTGTATCACAAGAGTTTGTAAAAACATTGACAAAAAGAAAGAGAATATTAATGACACAATAAAAATAACGGCCATGTTTCCGCTTCTTAATTTTTCTTCAGTCATGCCAGATTCTCGCATCCAAAAACCTCCAAATAATATTGGGTTATACCAAAGAAAACCCAAAACTATAGGCACTAAAGCAGCAACTACAATTGCTAGATAATTCATTTCCATAATAAGCTTGATTTAAGTTAGTATTTAAATTTACAAAAAAACCTCTAAGGTCAATCGCTTAGAGGTTAATTTGATATCTTAATAACTGCTTAGATTAATCTAAACTATTTGCTTCCGCAGCCAAAACTTCATTTTTATCAGTTTTGGCTCTTTCAATAAAATCATTAGTTGCTTCGTTTGGTTTTAAGCCCTTTTTAAGTAGTTGTTTTAAAGCAATTAATACAACTGCCCTAGTTCCTGCTTTTTTTGCTGCAGTGCCAAATAAAGGCTCTAATTCGTCGTAAGACACTTTGTCTGACAATGAAATAATTTCCGCTTTTGCTTTTTCGCGCTTATCTTCTGGCAGATTGGTATATTTTTTTCCAAATTGCTGAATAAGACTAATAGCAGGTCGATTCTGCTGTGGTTTATTTTGGTTTTGGTTTTGTTGAGGCTTTGGTTTTTGTTTTGCCCAACTATCTCTTAAACCAACAGTTTTGTTAAATACTAATTTTTCTGAAGTCGAATCATCATCTACATTAAAATAACCCAAACGCTGAAACTGAAACTGCTCGCCGATTTTTACATCTTCTAAACTCGGCTCTAGATAGCCAGTTTTTATTTTAAGCGAATTTGGGTTTACAAATTCCATAAAATCTTTATCGGCATGGCTATCTGGCGCTTCATTATTAAATAATCTGTCGTACTCTCTAATTTCTGCTTTAATTGCGTGTTTTACAGAAACCCAATGCAATGTGCCTTTGACTTTCTTTTCAGTATCTGTAGAATACGTGCAATGGATTTCAGTAACGTTTCCTTCTGCATCTTTTACAACATCATTTGCTTGAATAATGTAAGCGCTTTTCAAACGAACTTCGCCACCTAATCTCAGCCTGAAAAATTTGCTACTCGCTTCTTCTTTAAAGTCTTCTTTTTCGATATAAATTTCTCTAGAAAAAGGAATTTTACGGTTTCCAGCAGAAGCATCTTCAGGGTTGTTTTCGGTTTCTAACCATTCTTCTTTTCCTTCAGGATAATTGGTAATAACCACTTTTACTGGGTCTAAAACTACCATAACACGATTGGCTGTTTTGTTTAAATCTTCGCGAACACAAAATTCTAAAAGTGAAACATCAATAACATTTTCGCGTTTAGCTACACCAACTTTTTCTATAAATACTCTTATAGAATTGGGTGTGTAACCTCGGCGTCGTAAGCCCGAAATAGTTGGCATTCTTGGATCGTCCCAACCGCTAACAACACCTTCTTCAACTAAACGTAATAATTTACGTTTACTCATTATGGTATAACTTAAATTAAGTCGTGCAAACTCACGTTGTTTTGGCAACATTGGAAGTTCTTCCTTTGCATAGTCGTAAACATGCTCTTTAAACCAATCGTACAATTTGCGATGTGGTTTAAATTCTAACGAACATAAACTGTGCGAAATCTGCTCAATGTAATCGCTTTCGCCATGTGTCCAATCGTACATTGGGTATATGCACCATTTATCTGCAGTTCTGTGATGGTGTGCAAATAAAATACGATACATTATAGGATCACGCATCAACATGTTTGGGTCTTCCATATCAATTTTAGCACGCAGCACATGTTCACCTTGTTTGAATTTACCGTCTTTCATACCTTGGAAAAGTTCCAAATTTTCTTCAACAGTTCTGTCTCTAAATGGTGAATTGGTACCAACTTGCGTAGGTGTGCCTTTCTGTTCTGCCATTGCTTCAGAAGATTGGCTATCGACATAAGCTTTACCATCTTTTATCATTAAAATAGCCCAATCGTACAGTTTTTGAAAGTAGTCTGACGAGTATAACTCATTTGCCCAATCATAGCCTAACCAAGCAATATCTCGCTTAATAGCGTCTACGTATTCTTGTTCTTCCTTAGCTGGATTAGTGTCGTCGAAACGTAAATTTACAGGCGCATTATACTTTTCGCCCAAACCAAAACTAATACCAATAGCTTTTGTGTGTCCAATATGTAAATAACCATTTGGCTCTGGTGGAAAACGAAAACGTAACTTGTCTTTTTGCAGACCGTTTGCTAAATCTTCTTCTATAATATGCTCAATAAAATTGAGTGATTTTGTTTCTTCTGACATAATCTAAATTTTGGCTTTTAGCCATTAGCTATTTGTAAAAATAAGCGATAGCTCACTAAAAAAAATTTGACTGTAAAATTACATAAAAATGTAACAAAACAGCTTTAAATTCTACCAATACAATAAACTATAAAATCAATTTTAATGGGATATGAATGTCCAAAATGCCATAATACTACATATGAGGTTGGCGAAATGAGAGCCACCGGCGGCACCTTATCAAAAATATTCGATGTACAAAACAAAAAGTTTACATCCGTTACTTGTAAAAATTGCTCGTACACTGAATTTTTTAAGGCAAAAACTAGTGCATTAAGTAATATTTTTGATTTGTTTACAAATTAGGATTTAACGATTCTGTCACTCTTAGCGCAGTCGAAGTGCATTCTTGTTCTACATTTAAAAGGATTTCTACTGCGCTCAATCTGACAAGTATTTATATTATTTTTGCGTTATGGGAAAAATAAAAGTTGAAAATATCCGTGTGTTTGCAAATCATGGTTGTTTGCAAGAGGAAACTAAAATTGGTAGCGATTATCGCGTTGATTTAGAAGTAAAAGCTAATTTAAAAACCTCAGCAAAAACAGATGAGTTGAGTGATACCGTTGATTATGTGTTTTTAAATAAAGTGGTAAGAGAAGAAATGGCAATACCATCTAAACTACTTGAAACCGTAGCAAAACGCATTTTAGACCGCATATTTTCGGAAGACAACATGGTAACCAAAGCCACAATTTCTGTTAGTAAAATAAACCCGCCAATTGGTGGTGATGTAGAAATGGTTACCATAAAAATGGACAAAAAGCGAAAAAGCCACTCTAAATAGTGTAAAACAGTAAATATTTTTATATTTGCTGTCACCTTAATAGGGTGTCGTGGCCGAGTGGCTAGGCAGTGGTCTGCAACACCATCTACAGCGGTTCGAATCCGCTCGACACCTCTAAAAATCCTCAACATAACGTTGAGGATTTTTTTGTTTTTAAATTTTAGGAAAATTTAAATTAAGTTTTAAGCAATTCGAATCTACTTGATAACTGTTAAAACCTTGAACAAAAGTTCAGTATTTTTTATTTTTAAAATTTAATCCGTTCCTACAGGACTTATCTTCTCAATCTGCTCTTTGCCTTTTTCGTAAACATCAGGAAATAAACCTTGAACTAAAAGTAAAATACCAAAGCCTAAAATAACTAAGGCCACAATCTTTTTGGTTTTGTAAATACGGCGTGGTGTCAATTTTGTACGTAGACGTTTTGCTGCGGCTATTTTGAGCAAATCCACAATAAAGTAGGTGGTAAGCATCGTGGATACAAAGATAAGTGTACCATTTTCTGAAGAAGTTAATGAGGTACCAATAACAATAAAACCAAGCCAACCCATTAATACTCCAATATTTATAAAATTGAGTAAAAACCCTTTAACGAATAATTTTCCATAGCCTTTTTTGATAACTACTTTATGGTATTCTCTCACAATAGATTTAAAAGACTTGGCGGTTTTTACAAATGAAATAGCTCCGTAAGCCACTAAAAGCATACCACCAAAAATGAGAAAACTTGGGTCATCCTTAACTTTTTCAACCAATTTATTAGTACTAAAAAACGCCACGAAAATAAAAACGATGTCTGCTAAAATTACACCAAAGTCAAAAATTAAAGCACTTTTAAACCCTTTTGTAGCACTAGTTTCTAACAGTACAAAAAATACTGGACCAATGGTAAAGGATAAAATAATTCCGAATGGAATTGCTGTTAATATATCGTCGAGCATGTAAACATGATGGTTTACACAAATGTAAGAAAGTTATAGGGAATTACGAATTGTAAGATTCCGCACCAACTTGCTAATCACAAAGCTTATTACATGCGTTTTACACGACCACCAAGAACTGTTTTTTGGTCGATTTCCTTTGGGCTTCCATAAATGTAAACATCGCCACCAGCTCTAACTCTAGCTTC
Organism: Winogradskyella litorisediminis; assembly: GCF_042675765.1. NCBI lineage: Bacteria > Pseudomonadati > Bacteroidota > Flavobacteriia > Flavobacteriales > Flavobacteriaceae > Winogradskyella > Winogradskyella litorisediminis. The sequence continues at coordinate 618,955 of NZ_JBHTJL010000009.1, forward strand.
TACAAAATCTGATGCATTTACGCGTGCCTCTCCAGCTGCATTGATAGATACTTCGGTAGATTTTGTCTTTAATTCTCTACCGTCAAATTCACCACCTGTATAAATACTTACATCAAGATTTTTTGATGTTCCTATGAGGTTAATGATGCCGCCAGTCACTGCACGAACATCAGTATATGTGGCATCGACGTTTGCATTAATTTGTCCGCCTTCTTGAGCTTTAAATTTAATATCGAATTGCTTTAAATCATCTTTAACTTCAATCTCTGCACCTTCATTAGCATCTATAATTTCAACCGTTGTGTAATATAAAGTTACGACTGTATCATTCCCGTCATATGACTCTTCAAGCTCCATACGTATTTTAAGCTTTCCGTTTTTATTAACCACTTTAACATTACGACGATTGCGACCTTCGATAACCACTTTGTTTTCGTCGGACTTTACCATCACCACGTTAATTAAATCAAAGGCTTTGACTTCTGTAAATTCACCAATGGTTTTTTCAATAGAGTTCTGAGCACTTAATAATGTGGTAACTAATAATGCGAATGTAATGGCAATATATTTCATAATAAATTTAATTTGATTAAAACGTTATACCATTAAAGATGAAGTTGGCTTATTATTGTTACAGTTTAAAGCAAAATAAATTTCAAACTAAAAACTATACCAATATTTTAACAGCTGTACCTGTAATAGATACCATAGGGTAGTTGGTTGTAGTTAATTCAATTTCAATCTTGATACCAACAACCGCATTTGCACCTAAAGCTTTAGCATTAGAGGTTAGTACTTGAAATGCCTTTTCCTTTACAACATCAACACTACTTTGTAATTTTTGATAGTATTTTGTTTGACTAAAACCAGAAGTTAAAGTTTGATCATTTATTGCTACACCTGTTACAATACCGAGGTAATCTGCAATTTTAAAACCTTCAATGCTATTTGTTGTTGTTAATATCATATTGAATTTGTTTGAAAAACGAATTTCTTGAATTTTTTCGGAATTTAAAAATGAATAGCTCAAAGGAAAGACTTTTCGATTTTTCCTTTATTGCTGTAAACTTTAAACTACAACTGAATACAGATTATTAAAAAAATTACTCTTGATTTTTAGGTTTTCCTATCATGTAAAAATCAAGATGTTTTTTAACTAAATCTGTATTTTTTACTTTAACAATGACTTCATCACCAAGTTGGTAAGTTTTGTCTTTCTTTTTACCAACCATAGCGTATTGGTCTTGGTCAAAATAGTAATGGTCGTCTTTCATGTCGCGGACACTGACCATACCTTCGCATTTGTTGGAAATAATTTCAACATAAATTCCCCAATCGGTCACACCAGAAATAACACCCAAAAACTCTTCATCTTGATGATCTTGCATAAAGCGAATTTGCATGTATTTAATAGAATCGCGCTCTGCTTTTGTAGCTAGATTTTCCATATCGCTGCTGTGGCGGCATTTTTCTTCATAAATCTCTTCGTTTGCTGATTTTTCACCATCGAGATAACGTTGCAACAAACGATGCGCCATCACGTCTGGATAACGACGAATAGGAGATGTAAAATGACTGTAATAATCAAAAGATAATCCATAATGGCCTATGTTATCTGTAGTATACTCAGCCTTTGACATGGTTCTGATAGTTAGTGTATCTACTAAATTTTGTTCCTTTTTACCAACAACATCACTTAATAAATTGTTTAATGAAGACGCAATTGAGCCTTTATCTTTAAAATTAAGTTTGTGACCAAAACGGCTTACTACAGTTTGTAATTGCGCTAGTTTAGATTCGTCTGGCTCATCGTGTACACGATAGACAAAAGTTTTTTTAGGTTTTTGTTTTCCTACAAATTCTGAAACTTTTCGGTTTGCTAAAAGCATAAACTCTTCAATAAGTTTGTTAGCATCACGGCTAGTTTTAAAAAACACTCCAACTGGATTTGCTTCTTCGTCTAAATTAAATTTTACCTCGACTTTATCAAATGAAATAGCACCTTCGCGCATACGTTTGGCACGCATTTTTTTAGCTAAACGGTCTAATAACAATATAGCTTCAGCGATTTTTGGGTCAGTTTTGTATGCCGCACCTGTCAAAGAGACTTCGGTTGGGATTGTGTTATCTAACTTAGACGCTTCGACTGCGCTTAGCGTGACAGAAGGATTATTTTCTATAATCGCTTGGGCTTCTTCGTAAGCAAAACGCGCATCAGAATAAGTTACTGTTCTACCAAACCATTGGTCTTTAATTTCGGCTTTATTGTTCATTTTAAACACTGCTGAAAAGGTGTATTTTTCTTCATGCGGACGTAATGAACATGCGCCGTTTGATAAACGTTCTGGTAACATTGGTACCACGCGGTCTACTAAATAAATAGAAGTGGCGCGCTCATAAGCTTCGTCATCTAATATGGTATCTGGTTGCACATAATGCGATACATCTGCGATGTGTATCCCGATTTCGTAATCACCGTTTTCTAAAACTTTAAACGATAAGGCATCATCAAAATCTTTGGCATCTTTTGGGTCAATGGTAAAGGTTAAATCTCTACGCATATCACGACGCTTTTTAATTTCGTCGTCTTTTATAGAAATATCGATATTATTAGCGTATTCTTCGACTTCGTGTGGAAATTCTAATGGTAAACCATATTCAGCTAAAATGGCATGAATCTCGGTGCTGTGTTCTCCTGGTTTTCCAAGAACTTTAATTACTTTTCCGTATGGCGAATCTGCTTTTTCTGGCCAGTCGGAAAGCTCAACTAAGACCTTATCTCCATCTTCAGCTTTATTTATCTTATTAATTGGCACAAAAATATCTTTGTACATTTTGTTGCTATCTGGTACAACGAATGCAAAATTCTTTTTGTCTTGAATTTGAATGGTTCCTACATATTCAGTTTTAGCACGTTTAAGGATGTTTGTAATTTCTCCTTCTTGCTTACCACGATGTTTGCGTTTGTAAGCGTAAAATTCGACCTCATCGCCATGTAAAGCTTTATTAGTGTTGTTTGAAGCGATAAAAATATCATCTTCAAAATCATCTGAAATTACATAGCCATTTCCACGACTTGAAACATCAAATTTTCCTACATGATATTCTGCTGTAACTAGAGCTCTAAATTTTCCTCTATCAACTTGCTCAATCTCTTGTTTAGCAGCAAGTTTAGCTAATGTTTTTATTATTTGATTACGGCTACTAGCATCGTTAACGCCAAGTGTAGCGGCAATTTGTTTGTAGTTGAACGATTTGTTTCGCTCTTTTTTTAAAATACTTAGTATTGTATTGGTAAGGTTCGAAATCTTGTTATTTGAAGATTTCTTTTTTCTTTTTTTTGTCATTTAAAATTTCATCATTTCATTTCCTGAAAGTGTCAGGAATTCTTTCTATATCTACTTAATATCAGGCGAAGTAATTATATTAAGTTACTACAAAGCTACGTTATTAAAATTTAATACCATTAACTTAATATCAATTAGACTTTAAATTTCAGTTATCAACACATATATACATAACATCATTTTTCTTTTAAAATTTAAAAAATAAAATAATGGTTATTATAGCTTGTTAATAGCGGTATAACTTTTTTATAGTTTAGTTGTAAAAGTTACTTACTGTTTTCTATTAACAAGTTATAAGCATTTTAAAAGCTTAGTTTTCAGCGTATATTTATTTTCTATTCACAGTTGTTAATAACCTTAGATAACAATTTATACTTAATAAGTATATGATTTTTTTATGTTAGTAGTTGCCTTTTTTTGTCTGATAACTCATCTAAAATTAAAGGCTAACTTTTTTGGTAGTGTAAATTCTATTCTTGGTTGTAATTTTTATTGAGAAAATAAAATTTTAGTTCTAAATACTTGTTAACACTTATTAACAAGTAATGAATAAGACTGTTAACCAACATCAAAAAAATGTAATTTTACTGTCATAAAACACAACACACTATTATGACTATTTCTATTGGTAACGACCATGCAGGTCCAGATTACAAAAATGCTATTGTAAAACATCTCGAAGCTAAAGGAATTACTGTAACCAATTATGGTACAGATTCTTTTGATAGCGTAGATTATCCAGATTTTGTACATCCAGTAGCTAAAGATGTTAATGAGGCAAATGTAGATTTTGGGATTTTAATTTGTGGCTCAGCAAATGGAGTTGCAATGACAGCTAATAAGTATCCTAATGTACGTGCTGGCATTTGTTGGATTAATGAGATTACAGAATTAACTCGACAACATAACAATGCAAATATTATTTGTATTCCAGCTCGTTATACAGCAATTCCTCAAGCTATTAAAATGATTGACACCTTTTTAAATACTGATTTTGAAGGTGGAAGACATCAAAATCGTGTTGATAAAATTCCCATGTCTTGTTAGATATTAAGATTTAACCTACAATTTTTTACCGTTCATAAAGTCAAACCTACCATTCACACATTTTTTTATGTAGATAATTGTAAATAAGATATATTTAAGTATTGTTTTATAAAATTATGTCAATCTTTAAAAAAAAGTAAGTGTGATAATATTATTTTTATGTTGATTTATCTTACTTTTTTTTAATGCTAAATAATTATGTAAAATATAAGATTATAAGAAAGTATAATATATTGGGGGATTTATTATACTGTGTAAAGGAAACCTTAGATGAATAATCTAAGGTTTTTTTATTGTAATTGGATGAAAAGAAAAAAGAAAAAATAAATATAGAGAATTTTTCAGGTAGTTTCTAGACACCATATTTTGAGTAATTTTGTTTTAATCTAATTGATTAAATATGTTACAAACTAAAATAAAGTCTTACGATGATTTAACAAAAGAGGAACTTTATGATGCCTTGCAATTAAGGAGTGAGGTTTTTGTAGTAGAGCAGAACTGTGTCTATCAAGACATTGATGGTAAAGACCAAAAGGCACTACACATTTTAGGTTATAAAGATAAAAAATTAATCGCTTACACAAGGCTTTTTAAACCAGGCGATTATTTTGAAGAATCGAGTATCGGTAGAGTAATAGTAGCAGAAAATCAACGCCAACATAAATACGGTTATGATATTATGAAAGCTTCAATAGAAGCTATTAAGAAACATTTCAAAACCAACGTCATCGTTATTTCAGCACAAGTGTATTTAAAGAATTTTTACAACAATCTTGGTTTTATAGAATTCGATAAGGAATATTTAGAAGATGGTATTCCGCATATAAAAATGAAGAAAATTTAATTTTTTACTTCAGTAACTAATAATTCTACCCGTCTATCTAAACGTTGAGGACCACCAAGCGGATATTTACGTTTCATACCTACATATTTCATACGACGTTTACTTACACCTCTTCGAGCTAAATATTCGTAAATATACTTTGCTCTTGCTTCTGATAAGTTGCGTTTTTTTGTTTTACCATCAATAGCATCACGTTCTCCGTTAGTACAACAGACATGACCTTGTATGGTAAAATAAATATCTTTACGGTTTTTTAAAATTTCTGAAACATTATTTAAAATTACACGAGATTCAGGTATTAAATAACTGTAACCACGTTCAAAAAGTAAATTTTCTAATAAAATTTTATCTCCAACCTTTAAATCGCCATTAAGTATAGATTCTAGTTTTGAAGAATCAAAATTATTTTTTCGAGCTGGAAATACAGGCATCACGGTTACTTCAACTTTTCGGTTTAAACCTCTTATTTTATTAATCTCATCTTCATGAACAATACGTAGTAATAGCTCACCTTTACCATCTGTATTGGTTATGAGAAATTCATCAAATTCGTTACTTGTAAATACTTCTTTTATAGCATTAGCTCTATTTTGAGAGAGCTTCATGTTGTAAGAGTGGCTACCTCTATCGTCACAAAAACCATAGATAGAAATTTTAGAAATATCTACCGATTCAATGTCTTCTAAAAAAAGAAGAAGTCGGTACATTTCAGTTTCTGGAATGGAATATTTATCAGTTTCAAAATAAACAATATGTTTGATAGCAGTTTGAGAAACTGAAATTTGAAAACAGAATAAAACTAAAAAACAAAGGTTTTTCATTTAAAGTAAATTCACTAAAACTTACATTTAAAAAATGTTGATTTTGGCTATTCTACTTTATAAATATATGAAAATTAGATTTTTAGTTTAAAATCTTATTGTATTCTGAAGGATTATTTAATATTTCTAATGCCTTTTTTATCTCGGTATTATTCGCTTTGTAATAATCGTATAAACCTTCAGCGTAGAAGTAGCGTTTAATAATTTCGTCTTGTAAAAGTCCAGAAAGTTTTTCTTTGTTTTTATTTATGGCAGCGCTTTTATAACTGTTTAAAGCCGAAATAACATCGTTATATTCTGAAGAAATAGCATTATCTAATTTTTCTTCTTGCGCAACAATCAACGCTTCATTTAAAGCTTTTTCTGTTTCAGTTTCAAAACTAAAATTTTGTTTTTCGAGATATGATTTAAAGCCTTCAAAATCATTATTAGAAAATTCAAAACCTTTTAAATCAGACACATTATTCTTGTAAAAATACTCCGTAGCAAAGTCAAAAATTAAGTTTTCTTCTTCAATAGCTTCAGTAATTGGTGTTTGTTTTGCAACTTCAATTTCAATGTCTGGTTGCACGCCGCCACCATCAAAAACTGAACGTCCTTTTTTAGTTTTAAAGGCTTTATAATCTTGTTTTTTAGTACGCGTGGCTTTTCCGTTTTCGTCTCTATTCCAATAATCCAACGCTTGTATACAACGGCCAGATGGTGTGTAATAACGTGAAATAGTAATTTTCATTTGCGTACCATACGTAAGTGGTTTTGGACGTTGTACCAAACCTTTACCAAAACTTCGTGCTCCAACAATAACGGCGCGGTCCAAATCTTGTAATGCACCAGAAACAATTTCACTTGCAGATGCAGAACGACCGTTAATTAAAACTACAATCGGAATTTCTAAATCTACAGGTTCGCGCTTTGTTTTATATGTTTTGTTATACTTTTTAATCTTTGATTTTGTGGTAACAACCAATTGGTCTTTTGGTACAAAAAGGTTTACAATATTTACAGCTTCATTAAGTAATCCTCCAGGATTACCACGTAAGTCTAATACAATTTTTTTTGCGCCTAATCCTTTAAGAGAATTTAAAGCCTTTTCTGTTTGAGATGACGCTTTATTTGTAAACTTTCTTAAAACAATATAACCTGTATCATCGTTTATCATGGAATAATGTGGCACGGCATCAATCTCTAAAGATTCTCTCGTCACTGTAGCTGTATTTATTTTACCTTGACGCTTGTATGTTAAAGCTACTTCTGTGCCTGCGGTACCTTGTAATAAATTTCCAGCGTCGTCTTTAAAGTTGGTTATATCTACGTTATCAATTTTTATTATTTCGTCTCCTGCTTTTAGATCTGCTTTATCTGCTGCGTAACCTTTATAAGGTTCTACAATAACTAATTTATCTTTCATAGTACGCACTTTTGCGCCAATGCCTGTAAAATCACCTGATTGGTTTATTCTTGCCGATTGAACGTCTTGTTCATTATAAAATCGTGTATATGGGTCTAAATCTTCAAGCATGCTTTTAATGGCTGTATCCATTAAATCACCAGGATTCGTCTCATCTACATAATTCATGTTTAGTTCTTTAAACATAGTAGTGAAAATCTCTATCTGCTTTGCAATTTCAAAAAAGTTAGAATTGAAAGCTGTTGTTGATAAAAACACCACAACAAGTGCAGCAGGAATGATAATCTTCTTATTTAGAAATCTTTTCATTTTCTGAAGTATGATTTAAAAACTTTTCGAATAAGCGTTTCATTTTTACATCAAGCGCTTTAAAAGTTGTTTTTTCTTTTCCAATGTACAAAATCATAAACGCATAAGATGTTGCATTAGTGTTAAAGTACGCAGGTTTATTTAAACGATAGGCTTCTCGCATTAAACGTTTTATGCGATTTCTGCTCACAGCTGTTTTATGCAATCGTTTACTTACGGAAACGCCAGTTTTAAGGGTAGAACCATCATCAAATTCTGTTTGTAAATACACCAAACGTAACGGAAAAGCGGTCACTGATTTACCTTCAGTAAATAACTTATCTATTACCTTTTTGCTTTTTAGCTTGTCTTTTTTGGAGTAGCTGAAAGTCATACTAATTTTATATAATCGTAAAAATAAAAAAAGGCATCTAATTGATGCCCTTTTTATAGTATTGAAAAAGAATTTACTTCTTGTTATTCTCTCTATTAATATCTGCCATCATTTGTGACGGGTCAATTTCAACTGATGCGATAGACTTTTTAGTATTTAGTGTATATGTTGGATATGCCCAAGCCCAATCTTTGGCTACAGTTGCTGAGGTTGGTTTTTCGCCACGCATCATTTGCAACGGAATATAAAAATCTTCGGTAGAACCATCTGTATATGTCACTGATAAATCAATAGGCATTGGCATTAATCCAATACGCTCTAAAGTAACATCTGCGCCATCAATTGATTTTACGCCATAATCAATAGTATTTGTTGTTTGTGCAAAATCAATGAGATACCAGTCCAATTCAAAATCAGTGATACGCTCGGCAGTTCTAACAATATCCATTGGTTTTGGGTGTTTAAACGCAAAATCATTGTAATATTTTTTTATGGTTTTCTTCAAATTATCTTCACCAATAATGTAGCCTAATTGAGCAATAAAAACAGCACCTTTACTGTAGGCAGCAGCGCCGTAAGCACCATTATATTCGTAACGGTCTGCGTGTGTTGTTAACGGCTGTTCTTTGCCAGATTTTGCTAAGCCAATGTAACCTCTGTAAGAACCTGAGGTTGGATTATCTCTTGGCTCATCGCGCAAGCTATTCATCGCTAATGCCGAAATGTAACTTGTAAAACCTTCGTCCATCCACTCGTGTTTTGCTTCATTCGTTGCCAATAAAAATTGAAACCACGTATGTGCCAATTCGTGAGCTGTAACGCCTAACAAACTCCCGTAGCTGCGTTTTCCTGTAATTAAAGTACTCATGGCATATTCCATTCCACCATCGCCACCTTGAATCACCGAATATTGGTCGTAAGGATATTCACCTACATTTTCTGAGAAAAACTTCATCAGCTTTGCTGTATCTGGTTGTAAATCTTTCCAGTTTTTTAAGTTTTCCGCAGGTAAATCTTTTTTGTAATAGAAGTGAAGCATTGGCCCATTTGGAACTTTGTAAGTGTCATGAATATAATCTGGGTCAGCAGCCCATGTAAAATCATGAACACGTGGCGCTTTGTATCGCAATGTTTTCTTGCTTCCTTTTATAACAGGCTCACCTTGAAGATAACCTGTACCACCAACAACGTAATCTTTATCGATAGTTAAAGAGACATCAAAATCGCCCCAAACACCATGAAACTCTCGCCCAATATAAGGGTCGGCGTGCCAACCTTCGTCATCATATTCAGCTAATTTTGGGTACCATTGCGTCATTGATAACGCAACACCTTCGGCATTATTTCTACCAGAACGACGAATTTGAACAGGCACTTGCGCATCCCAATTCATCTGAAAAGTTACTTTTTCGCCAGGTTGAATCGGTTTTGCTAATTCAACTTCTAAAACAGTACCAACTGTTTCATAATTAAGAGCAGTACCGTTTTGCGATAGATTATTCACTTTTATAAAACCAATTTCGTTAGGTTTCAACTTACTAATTCTATCACCAACACGTCTATCTGGGTCGGCAATCGTACGAGAGCGTAAGTCCATTTCGCTACCAGGTTGAAAGGCATTAAAATACAAATGGTAGTACACACGCGTCAACACATCTGGCGAATTATTAGTGTACACCAACGTTTGGTCACCTTTATATTGGTAGGTTGTGGTATTCATATCGATGTTCATTTTGTAATCGACATGTTGTTGCCAATAACAATCTGCAGCAGCAGTTGTTGTCATTGGTTGTTTGGCTGTATTTTCTGTAGCTGTTTTTGCAGAATCACATGATGAAAGCAGTGCAGCAAAAGCAAATATTGAAAGAACTTTTTTCATGTTTTATTTTAATTTTGAAGCCATTATTAAGGCATTGTAAGCGTTGACAATACGTCCGCTTTTAGATAAGTTAGCAAATGGTTGAACATTTTCAGAATCTCCACCAACAACCACTTTAGTATTTAATTTTAAACCTGAATCTAAAATCACTTTCTTCACTTGTTCAGCAGTTAAATTTGGATATTGAGAACGAATTAACGCTGCAACACCAGCAACAGCAGGTGCAGCCATTGAAGTTCCTCCTTTTGTATCGTACTCGTTTTCTGGAGTTGTAGAATATACTTGAGCTCCAGGCGCAAATACATCTACATTTTGGTCGCCATAGTTTGAAAAACTTGCTACCATACTACTACCGTATTTTGGAGCTAATGCACCAACAGAAATATAGTTATCCGCCACTTCAACGCCGTTTACATTATCCGCAGGAAAATTTGGCTCTACATCAATATCTTGGCTTGAATTTCCTGCAGCATGAACAATTAACACATCTTTTGAAGCCGCATATTTAATAGCGTCTCTTACCCATTCACTTTGAGGTGAAAAGGATTTTCCAAAACTTCCATTTATAACTTTAGCACCGTTATCTACCGCGTAACGAATCGCTTTTGCAACATCTTTGTCGTACTCGTCACCGTTAGGTACGGCTCTTATTGACATAATTTCTACATTATTAGCCACACCATTTGCGCCTTTTCCATTGTTACGCTCAGCAGCAATAATTCCTGCAACGTGTGTACCGTGACTTTCAGATTTTTTTACTGGTTTTACATTTCCATTTCCATAACCTGGCATATCGTTAAAATCATTTGGATTATCTCCAGTTTTACGACCGTTGAAATCTTTATTGAGGTTATAATTCAATTGGTCGTTTATACTTTCTAGTGCGCCAGATATTTCTTTTTTAGCAGCAGCCATAGATTCTATTCCGTTTGAATAGATAAACTTCGCAAATTGTACCGCACCTTGAACTGATTGGTCAGTAGACTTGATATTGTTTACATCTTCTTTAGTGTAGTCGCTTTTACCTAAGTGTTTGGTTAAAATCTCGTCATTAGATACCAGTTGTTGGTAAATTTGGTCATATTGTGTTTTTCTACCTAACCATTTATTGTATTCTTCTTCTTGAAGTTTTACAGCTTCGTTATAACGTGGGTCGCTAGTGTTTCCTGAAGCTATTAATCTTACATATTCTAATTGTTCATTGTAACCATCTCCAAGGAAATTCCATCCGTGAATGTCATCTACATAACCATTGTTATCATCGTCTTTTCCGTTATTTGGTATTTCGTCTTTATTGGTCCAAATTACGCCGTCTAAATCTTCGTGGTCAATATCAATACCAGAGTCGATAACCGCAACAATAACTTTTTGGCCCTTTTTTCCTTTTAAAATTTCAGCGTAAGCTCGGTCAACGCCCATTCCAGGAATGGTGTCTTTTTCGAGGTCTAAATGTCCCCAGTTTTCTTTCTCTGCCTTAGTTAATTCTGATACTTTTATTGGCGAAGTATCAATATTTTCAACAGGAGTTGAAACCAAAGCCGCGCCACCGCAACCCATTAAAATTGAAGCAAAAAATGCGTATGCAATTGTAAATTTTCCGTAGTATTTCATAATTATATTGGTGTGTTTAAAATATATCGTTACAAGTATAAGTTTGGTCTAATCTAATGCCTTTTTCGGTATGTTTTACCGTGATTATTTGGTTGTGTGCATCGTGCTCTAAAAACAAATAATAATTATTATCGGCTGCTAAATTTAAGAAGTTTTCTTTTTCGTCTAAAGTTAATAGTGGTCGCGTATCATAACCCATCACAAACGGAATAGGTAAGTGGCCAGCAGTTGGTAGTAAATCAGCCATAAAACAAATCGTTTTTCCGTCGTAAATTATCATCGGAATCATTTGTTTTTCGGTATGTCCATTGGCGAAAAATATATCGAACCCTAATTCAAAATTCTTCAAAAATGAATCTTCTGGAAGTGAAGTAAACTTTAATTGTCCGCATTCTTCCATTGGTATAATATTCTCTTTTAAAAAAGATGCTTTCTCACGACGGTTAGGCTCAGTTGCCCATTTCCAATGGTTTTTATTACTCCAAAAATAAGCATTTTTAAAAGCGGGCTCTAAAATTGTTCGGTCTTTATTGTATTGAATACTTCCGCCACAATGGTCAAAATGTAAATGCGTCATAAATACATCTGTAATATCATCGCGATGAAAACCGTGTTGTTTTAATGATTTATCAATGGAGTCATTTCCCCATAAATGGTAGTAACCGTAAAATTTTTCGCTTTGTTTATCGCCCATACCAGTATCAATTAAAATCAGACGATTTCCATCTTCAATTAATAAACAGCGCGCAGCAATATCTATCATGTTGTTGGCATCTGCAGGATTTGTGCGCTGCCAAAGTGATTTTGGGACGACGCCAAACATGGCGCCGCCATCTAGCTTAAAATTTCCAGCTTCAATAGGGTATAGCTTCATAGGATATGCAAATTAAGAAAAAGCAGAGAAACTGCGGGATTGCTTTTAGAATTAATTAAGATTTTTTGAGTCTTTAAAAAAACCCTATTTTCGGATAAAATTTTTTTCTTTGAAAAAACTCAACCGCAGTGTTAATCTTACTTCAGCAATTGCCATTAGCATTGGCGGAATGTTAGGTAGTGGTATTTTTGTTTTACCTGGTATTGCAGCTGCAAAAACAGGTTCTTCTATTTGGTTGGCTTACTTATTAGCTGCGGTCTGTATTTTACCAGCAGCTTTATCTAAAAGTGAACTAGCTACGGCAATGCCATCTTCTGGCGGAACGTATGTTTACATAGAACGTACGTTTGGACCAATTTTCGGTACTATTGCAGGTATTGGATTATGGTTGTCTTTGTTGCTAAAAAGTTCATTTGCCTTAGTTGGTTTTGGTGCTTATCTCACAGTTTTAGTAAGTATTGATGAAGGCTTTACAAAATACGCAGCACTCTTTTTTCTTCTCGTGATTTTAGGTTTAAATATCGTCGGAATAAAAAAAGTAGGAAAAGTGCAGATAGTTATTGTAACCATTAGCTTGATAAGTCTCGCAGCAATTTTAATTTTTGGTTTGCCGAATATCAACAAAGATTATTTACAACCTGTTTTTACAGATGGAAATATTGGTTTAATATCTACAGTGGCTTTTGTTTACATTTCATATGCTGGTGTGACAAAAATTGCCGCTATCGCGGGCGAAATTAAAAATCCGAGCGTGAATTTGCCACGCGCCATGATGTTGTCTTTGGTTATAATGTCCGCAATTTATGTGTCTGTGGCTTTTGTTTTGGTTGGTAATATTCCAATGACAGATTTAGGTTCAGATATAAAACCAATCTACACAATATCCAACATCTTAGGAGGAACTTATATTGGTTATGCAGCTGCTATTGTTGGTGTTATTACACTGGTTTCAATGGCAAATTCAGGTGTTTTAGCGGCTTCAAGATTTCCCTTTGCAATGGCAATTGACAAGTTGTTGCCAGAGTTTATGAGTAGAATTCACTCAAAATATTTAACGCCAGTCGTTACCATCGTGATGACTTGCTTGGTAATGGCGCTTGTCATTTTATTTTTAGATGTTGAAAAAATAGCGAAACTTGCAAGTGCATTTATGGTAATGATGTTTATTTCGGTTAATGCATGTGTTATCATTTTACGCGAAACAGCAACACAATGGTACAATCCGCCTTATAAATCACCATTTTATCCCTTTATTCAGTTGTTCGGTATAGTTAGTGGTATTATTCTATTAATTCTTCTGGGGCTTGTACCGCTTTTAGCCATTTTAATAATTACTATAATAGGTTTTTTAATCTATTTAAAATATGGAAAAAAAGCACTAAGAACAGGCGTTTTAAGAAAATACGGGCACCGACCGGCTTTATATTTGTTATATAAAAAGAAAAATAGAAGAAAAGCCCGATTAACCGGTGATATTGTTATAAATAGCAAATTTCTTGATGGAGAAATTTTAGATGATGCAGGTGTTGTTGTTCCATTATTAGGAAATGAAAAGTCGCCAGAAATGCTGGTTGAAATAGGTGCAGCGCTTAATACAAAAGAAAAACTTCAAGTTGCTAATATTATTGAAGTGCCTAACCAAACCTTTTTAGAGGCAGTTGTTGACGAAAACCCAAAGGTAACAGCATTGGCAAGACGCTTTTCAAGATTGGCAAAATCAAATAGAATTAATGTCGATTTTGAATCTGTCGTTACTCATAATATCTCAGACACCATATACGAATTAAGTGATCAAACGCATTGCGATTGGTTGGTTTTTGGTTGGAATGGTCGTGCCAGAACAGGAATTTTAATTAACAACCCTATAGGTTGGTTAATGACGCATATCAACTCAAATTTTGCTCTATTTAAAGATAACGGCGTTCGTTATATTGGTAAGGTTTTAATAGCATTAACACCTGGCAAAAACGATAAAAAGTTTATAGAAGTTGCTGACAGAATTAGTCAATTTTATGGTGCTTCATTTTCTTTTTTACGAGTTGTTTCAGAAGAAATTTCCGAAACGGATTATAATGATTTAGAGCAAACTTCAAACGCATTAATATCTGGCTCAATAGCTGAATCAGATTTGAGAATCATTAAATCTAACGATTCTATTGAAACGATTTCAAACCTTTCAGCATCTTACGATTTACTTATTTTAGGCTCACCAAAAAAAGACAGTTGGATAAACGTCTTATTTGGATCGGGTAAAGATAAGTTTACAGAAAAATCGGCTTGTTCTGTACTTCGTCTTACAATTAAAAACGATTAGGCAATCAATTGCCATTTCTTTGTTAACTTTACTTTTTAAAAAAACAACTAATGATAGAATTAGCAGGCATTATCATATTAGGAATTTTAGCGCAATGGGTTGCATGGCGCTTCAAAATTCCAGCAATTTTACCTTTAATTTTAATTGGCCTTTTGGTAGGTCCGATTGCAGCAACATATTTATCTGAAGACGGAACCAAATGGATTGAACCTATTTGGAACGGAGAAAAAGGACTCTTTCCAGGAGAAAGTTTATACTATTTTGTGTCTTTAGCCATTAGTATTATTCTGTTTGAAGGTGGATTAACCCTAAAACGAAACGAGGTTAAAAATGTTGGGCCAGTTATTACAAAATTAATTACAGTTGGTGCAGTGATTACCTTTTTTGGTGCAGGTTTAGCTGCTCACTTGTTATTTGGTCTAAGTTGGGAATTAAGCTTCTTATTTTCAGGCTTGATCATTGTAACAGGTCCAACGGTAATTACACCGATTTTAAGAAATATTCCGTTGAAAAAAGATATTTCTGCAGTACTTAAATGGGAAGGTATTTTAATTGATCCAATTGGTGCTTTGGTTGCCGTATTAGTGTTTGAATTTATAAGTGTTGAAGGTGATAGTGGTTTTACAAAAACTGCTTTTATAGAGTTTGGAAAGATTGTTTTATTTGGTACAACCTTTGGGTTTACTTTTGCACATGGGTTAGCTTTTGCGGTAAATAAAAAATTAATTCCACATTATTTACTAAATGTGGTTTCGCTATCAGTAGTGCTTTTGGTGTTTGTAGAGTCAGAATTATTTGCTCACGAATCGGGTCTATTAGCCGTTGTTGTTATGGGAATGGTTTTGGGTAATTCTAAACTCGAAAACCTTAAAGAGCTTCTTTATTTTAAAGAATCATTAAGCGTCTTGTTGATTTCAATTTTATTCATACTACTCGCGGCTAATATCAATATTGATGATTTAATGCTGCTTTACAACTGGCAAACAGCCGTTTTATTTTTAATTGTTGTGCTTATCATAAGACCATTAGCAGTGTTTGCGAGTACTCATAACTCAGGTTTAAAACTTCAAGAACGATTATTTATAAGTTGGGTTGGGCCACGTGGTATTGTTGCTGCCGGTATCGCTTCTTTATTCGGAAGCAAGCTTATGAAAGAAGGTGTAGCTGGGGCAGAGTATATTACGCCTTTGGTATTTATGATTGTACTTGGCACAGTTTTATTGAATGCTACAACAGCGCGTTTATTTGCTAAGGTTGTTGGTGTCTTTTTAACAAAATCAGATGGTATTTTAATTGTCGGAGCTTCAAAAGTTTCACGTCTATTAGGTAATTATTTAGAGAATAATGGTAGAAGTGTAGTGTTAATTGACAGTAACCAAACTAATATTGATAAGGCAAAAGAAATGGGTTTAGAGGCAATTTCAACTAACATATACACAAGTACATTATCTGACAATATAGAATTAAATGATGTAGGATATTTGATGGCATTAACGGCTAGTTCGGACATTAACCGCTACGCGATAAATAAATTTGGTGCGCAATTTGGTGAAAACGGGTCATTTAGATTAGTGTCAAAAGAAGAAATGAAAGACGATAAAAACAACCCAAAAGAAGGCTTGTTTTCGCATACAGATGATTATGAAACGCTAAATAGTGTTAGTAAAAAGTATCCTAACATTCAAGAAATAGAGCTGAAGGATGTTGACCATTATTTGTCATTGATAGATTTTACCAACCACGATAAGGACGTTATTCCATTATTTATTAAGGATGCTGCAGGAGATTTAAGAATTATAACCTCTTTTAATGACGAAGTCACAGAAATTGAAGAAGGTTGGCGTTTGGTCTATCTCGGAAAACCAATAGATATAGAACTATAAAAAAAGCCCTCATTTTAAATGAGGGCTTTTTTATTAATTATTATTTAGTCTTCTTGTTTTTTTGGCATTACAAAATCTTCCATAAATTTAGTAGTATAATTACCCGCTAAATAATCTGGATGGTCCATCAATGCACGATGAAAAGGAATAGTGGTTTTGATACCCTCAATAACAAATTCATCTAAAGCACGCTTCATCTTATGAATAGCTTCTTCTCTAGATTGTGCTGTCGTAATTAATTTAGCAATCATAGAATCATAATTAGGAGGAATGCTGTAACCTGCATAAACATGAGTGTCTAAACGCACACCATGTCCACCCGGAGCATGTAAGACTGTTATTTTTCCTGGTGAAGGCCTAAAATCGTTGTATGGGTCTTCAGCATTGATTCTACACTCAATAGAATGCAAGTTTGGTTCGTAGTTTTTTCCAGAAATAGGAATTCCGGCAGCTACTTTAATTTGCTCTCTAATTAAATCAAAATCGATTACTTGTTCTGTAATTGGATGCTCTACTTGGATACGTGTATTCATTTCCATAAAGTAGAAATTACGATGTTTATCTACTAAGAACTCTACAGTGCCAGCTCCTTCATATTTGATGTATTCAGCAGCTTTTACAGCGGCTTCTCCCATACGTTTGCGCAAGTCATTCGTCATAAACGGAGAAGGTACTTCTTCTGTTAGTTTTTGATGACGACGCTGAACAGAACAATCACGTTCTGACAAGTGGCAAGCACGACCTGTAGAATCTCCAACTATTTGTATTTCGATATGGCGAGGCTCTTCAATGAGCTTTTCCATATACATATCATCATTTCCAAATGCAGCTTTAGATTCTTGTCTAGCAGAATCCCAAGCGGCTTTAAGATTTTCAGGTTTCCAAACGGCACGCATCCCTTTTCCACCACCACCAGCAGTTGCTTTAAGCATTACAGGATATCCAGTTTCAACAGCTAGCTTTTCACACTCTTTAAAATCTGAAATGATGCCGTCACTTCCAGGAACACAAGGCACGCCAGCAGCTTTCATGGTTGCTTTAGCAGTAGCTTTGTCTCCCATTTTTGCAATCATATCTTCAGAGGCACCGATAAATTTTATACCGTGTTCTTCACAGATTTTTGAAAACTTTGCATTTTCAGATAAAAATCCATATCCAGGATGTATTGCGTCTGCGTTTGTTATTTCTGCTGCTGCAATAACATTAGACATTTTTAAATACGATTCGCTACTTGGAGCTGGTCCAATACAAACCGCTTCGTCAGCAAATTTTACTGGCAAACTGTCTGCATCTGCTGTAGAGTATACGGCAACAGTTTTTATGCCCATTTCTTTGCAGGTTCTAATAACGCGTAGCGCAATTTCACCTCGATTGGCAACTAATATTTTTTTAAACATAAATTCTTCAAATTTTCAATATTCAAAAACTAAACTCCAAAAAAAGGATTGGAATTTGGAAATTAAAAATTGTGATTTACATTATTATGATGGGTCAACCAAAAATAAAGGTTGATCAAACTCTACAGGAGAAGAATCATCGACTAAAACTTTTACAATTTTCCCTGATACTTCAGATTCAATTTCGTTAAAAAGTTTCATAGCTTCGATAACACATAAAACATCACCTTCTTTAATTTCTGTACCGACTTCTACAAAAACAGGTTTGTCTGGAGAAGGTTTTCTATAGAAAGTTCCAATGATTGGTGATTTTATAGTAATGTATTTAGAATCCTCTGACACTGCAGGAGCAGCTGCAGGAGTTTCGGCAACAGGTGCAGGTGCAGAGGCAACTGGAGCAGCTTGCTGCATCATTGGCGCAGCAGAAACTGGCATTTGTTGAACGATTGTTGTCTCTTCAGAACCCGTTTTAATGGTAATTTTAACGTCATCCATTTCTAACTTAACTTCGCTTGCACCAGATTTAGCAACAAATTTGATTAAGTTTTGAATTTCTTTTAAATCCATAATATTTCAGTTATTAATAATTGGTTTATGAGTTATAGGCCCATTTAAAATAAATAGAACCCCAAGTAAATCCGCCGCCAAAAGCAGCAAATATTATCGTATCGCCTTTTTTAAGCTGTGTTTCGTAATCGTTTAGTAAAAGAGGTAAAGTTGCTGATGTGGTATTGCCATATTTTTCAATATTCATCATCACTTTATCTTCTTCAAGATTAATTCGGTTGGCAGTTGCATCAATAATCCGTTTGTTGGCTTGATGAGCCGCTAACCAATGTATATCGTCATTTGTGAGATTGTTTCTTTTTAAAATTCGCTCTGCGACATCCGCCATATTAAAAACGGCATTTTTAAATACTGTTCTTCCGTCTTGAAAAACGTAATGAGATCCTTCTTTAAAAGTATCTGCATTTATAGGATATGAAGAACCACCACGTTGTGCTCTTAAAAATTCTCGTCCTTCGCCATTACTTCTTAACAACTCATCTTGCAATCCAAGACCTTCGTGGTTTGGTTCAAAAAGAACAGCACCAGCGCCATCACCAAAAATGATGCACGTTGCACGGTCTTCATAGTTTATAAAAGATGAGTTTTTATCTGCGCCAATAAGAAGTATTTTTTTATATCGGCCAGATTCTATATAAGCTGCTGCAGTTGACATACCAAAAAGAAAGCTAGAACATGCTGCTTCCAAATCATATGAAAATGCATTTGTTGCACCAATTTGTGTTGCCGTGTAAGCCGCTGTAGAAGCTGCTTTCATGTCTGGTGTCGCTGTTGCAACAATTACTAAATCTATTTCTTTAGGGTCTAAATTAGATTTTTCTATAAGATTTTCGGCTGCTTTTATGGCCAAGTATGAAGATCCTTTTCCTTCATCCTTAAGAATACGACGCTCTTTGATTCCTGTACGTGTGGTAATCCATTCGTCGTTTGTATCTACCATAGTTTCGAGAACTTTGTTAGATAAAACAAAATCAGGGAGATATTTCCCTACTGCAGTAATAGCCGCTGTGATTTTACTCATTATAAGCGTTTAAATTGATTAAAAATATCGAAAATTGATTAAAAAGAGGTTGTTTTCAACCATTTTCAACATTTTTTGGCAAATAATTATGCAAATAAAATGGTTTTTTGGCGATTTGAAGCACTAAAACAAAAAAAACGCCCAACAATGGGCGTTTTATTATATGCACGCATAGTAATTATGCTGCGTTTTCTTCTGCTACAGAATTGTCAATAAGTACTTGGCCACGGTAATACAATTTACCTTCGTGCCAGTGTGCTCTGTGGTATAAATGCGGCTCACCAGTTGTAGGGCAAGTTGCAATTTGAGGAACTGTTGCTTTATAGTGAGTTCTTCTTTTGTCTCTTCTTGTTCTAGATATTTTACGTTTTGGATGTGCCATTTTAAATGTTATTTATCCGTTAATAGTTTTTTTAATGTATCCCAACGAGGATCTGTATCCTCAGTGTTATTTTCTTCTGTTTTGCCTTCTTCAGGACTTAATTCTTCGAGCTTTTTAAGTATATCAGATTGTAACGTGCCGTCTTCAATACCCGGATGAACTTTTTTAGCTGGTAAAGCCAAAACAATAAGTTCATATATGTATTGAGCAACATTTATTTGATATTCACCATGCGGAATAATCAAAATTTCTTCGTTGTCATCATTATATGCTTCACCAAATTTAATTACAAGCTTAAAAGCGTCTTTTATTTTTAAATCAAAAGGTTCATTTGTAACGTCACAATTAACGTTTACGAAACCTTCGGCTTTAAATTCTAACTCTAAAAATGTAGACTTTTTATCAAAAAACAAGTCTATATTAACGTTAGCTGCATTAAATTCATCGTAATCAAACTCTAAAAAGAACGTTTTATCAATCTGATAATCAAAATGGTGTTTTCCTTTTTTTAGCCCTACAAACGGTATTGTATACGCTTTCAATTCTTTCATTCTCACATTCATTTTGAGCGTGCAAATATAAAACTTTTTTCTATATAGCAGCCTAAGATTTCAACAAAAATTGTTAATAATTGTTTTGCTAAGTTCCAATAAATTAATGAAATAGAATTTTCATTAACAATTGAAGAGAACGCAACGCACGATTTGTAAATTATTCAAGCTCTTTTAAACTACTTTCTGCTCATTCTTTTGAGTGGATTCTTTGAGTAATGGTTGTAGTCGCTTCGTTTTCTAAAAATTTCTATCGCTGTAAACATGGCGCGTTTAAATGAACTTTCGTCAGCTGTACCTTTGCCTGCAATTTCGTACGCTGTTCCGTGATCTGGTGAGGTACGCACCTTATTTAAGCCCGCTGTAAAATTAACGCCGTTTCCAAAAGTTATAGTTTTAAACGGTATTAAGCCTTGGTCGTGGTAAGAGGCAATAACTGCGTCAAAATTTTGATAGCCATTAGATCCAAAAAAGCTATCTGCGGAATATGGTCCGTAAACCAAATGCCCTTCTTTTCTGAGAGTTTCTAATGCGGGTTTTAAAACAGTATCATCTTCATTACCAATAACGCCGTTGTCACCTGCATGCGGATTTATAGCTAAAACTGCAATTTTGGGTTTGCTGATGGCAAAATCTTGTTTTAATGATGTTGAAACGGTATCGAGTTTTTGACGAATTAGTTTTTCTGTTATATGACTTGGCACATCCTTTACAGGTACATGGTCGGTTAAAAGACCAACTCTAAGGTGTTCTGAAATCATAAACATGAGGCTGTTGCCTTCAAGCTCTTGGTCTAAATAATTTGTGTGACCAGGAAAATTAAATTTTTCGGACTGAATATTACTTTTATTTATTGGAGCAGTAACTAGAACATCAATATCACCTTCTTTCAAAGCAGAAACAGCAGCTTCTAAAGATTTGATGGCGTATTCTCCAATTGTTTTATCCTCTTGACCAAACTGAATGTTTACAGATTCTTTCCAAACATTTACAACATTAACTTTTCCGTGAGCAAGTTTGTCTAAGCTATTTATCTCATGAAATATAATTTTGCTCTTAAAGTGCTTGCGAAAGAAATTCATAATACGCGATGACGCAAAAATCACCGGCGTACAAAGTTCTAAAGACCTTGCATCCTCGAATGTTTTGATGACGATTTCGGGTCCAATACCATTTAAATCTCCAATAGAAATACCTACTTTAATAATTTCGTTTGTTTTCAATATTTAGAACTTTATTAATAAGAATTTATAAAACTGACGTCATTTTTGTCCGTAACTTTGTAAAGCAAATTTAACCATTTAAAATAGAACCATGTTTACAGGGATAATTGAAGATTTAGGTGTTGTAAAAAATTTAGTTACCGATAAAGGAAACCTTCATATTACAATCAGTAGTAAAATAACTAATGAATTAAAAATTGACCAAAGTGTTGCACATAATGGTGTATGCTTAACCGTAGTTTCAAAAGATGACGATAAATATGTTGTCACAGCAATTAAAGAAACCCTTGATAAAACAAATATTGGCGATTTAAAAGTTGGTGAAATTGTTAATTTGGAACGTGCCATGAAATTGGGCGATAGACTAGATGGGCATATTGTACAAGGTCATGTAGATCAAACGGCAATTTGTACCAATTTTGAAGAAGAAAACGGTAGCTGGTCGTATACCTTTAAATACGACGAAGCTTTGAATAACATAACTATCGAAAAAGGTTCAATTACGGTAAACGGCGTAAGCTTAACTGTAGTTAACTCTAAGCTAAATGAGTTTTCTGTAGCTATAATTCCTTACACTTACAAGCATACGATGTTTAAAAACCTAAAAAAGAATGATAAGGTGAATCTAGAATTTGATGTAATAGGAAAATACGTTAAACGCCTTAATGAGCTAAGGTCTTAAGCTTTCTTTAGCTTTTTATTTATAACGTATGCGCCTAGAAAAATAGCTGCAAAAAATAAAAGGTAAATATAATTGTCAATAGGGAAACCTGGCGGCGGCGGCGGCCCACCACAAGAACCTGTAGCACAGCAAGGAGCACATGGGTTACCCGAAGGGCAACCAGCACACTGCGCTTGTACGACTAACGCGAGATTAAAAATAACACTAAAAATTGAGGCAATCTTCATATTTATTATAAGAGACTAACGCAAATGTATAAAAAAAAGTGTGCTATCAAAATTTTAAACCTTAAAAAAAATCTATAAAATGTAAAAAAATCCGACAAAATGACAATTTTTTAAAGTTCACTCAAGTTTTTGTAGTCTTTTTCTTTCTTTTTTATTTGTTCTATTCTTTTGCCTCTAAAATATAATTATTAATTGGCCTCTAAAATATAAGAAGCAAAAGCTATCAACATATTAGACGCTAAAATTGTTAATAGACAAAACTTTAGCTTTTAAAAAATAAAAACCCCTTAAAACGCAACGTTAAAAGGGGTTTTTTGTGGTCCCACATGGACTCGAACCATGGACCACCTGATTATGAGTCAGGTGCTCTAACCAACTGAGCTATAGGACCATTGACAAATGTCAATCTCTTTTAAAATTAAAAGAGTTTGCAATATTACTATATATTTTAAAACTCTACAAGAAAATTAAATCAATTTAATCGGCTATATCTTGACATAATTCAACTAAAACGCCATTTGTAGATTTAGGATGTAAAAAAGCAATTAGTTTATTATCAGCACCTTTTTTTGGTTTTTCGTGTATCATTCTAAAACCTTCTTTGGTTAATCTTTCTATTTCGGCTTCAATATTCTCAACAGCAAATGCAATATGGTGAATGCCTTCTCCTTTTTTTTCAATAAACTTGGCAATTGGGCTATCTTCAGAAGTGGCTTGTAACAATTCTATTTTATTTGGACCGCATTTAAAGAAAGACGTCAATACATTTTCGCTTTCAACTTCTTCAATTTTATAATGAGCTGCACCAAAAAGCGAAGCAAATAATGAATTTGAATTCTCTAAATCTTTAACAGCAATACCAATATGTTCAATTTTTCCAATCATGGCTTTAATTTTGTAGTGTAAAAATACTATAATACTTAAATAACTTCTACTTTTGCAAAATGGAAAGCAATAGACAAAAAAAAATAGCAGGAATTCTTCAGCAAGATTTAGTTGATGTTTTACAACGTGCCGCTTCCGATGGTGGTTTAAAAGGCATTCTCATCTCCGTATCTAAAGTCAATGTTACAGTAGACTTATCTATTGCCAAAGTCTACCTCAGTATTTTTCCAAACAAAGAGGCCGAAGAATTACTTAAAGGTATTAGGTCTAACACGCCTTTAATTCGCCACGAGTTAGCACAACGTACACGTCACCAATTACGACGGATGCCAACACTACAGTTTTTTGTAGATGACTCATTAGAATATATTGACAATATCGAAAAATCTCTTAAAGGCGAAGAAAATCCTATTAAAGACCAAGATTTATTAGGCCGAAGAAAAAAGTCGTAAGCCTTTGCTAAATTTTAGTAGATACAATCTTTTATCCCTAATTTTATCGAGAGATTGTAAATATGAACACATCCTTTTACATCGCAAAGCGGTATCTTTTTTCAAAAAGTAGTAATAACGCTATAAATATTATGAGCTACATTGCTTCTGGAGGCGTTATTGTAGCATCTGCAGCATTGTTAATTGTACTTTCTATTTTCGCAGGACTAAAAGAATACAGTCTTGATTTCTCCAACTACACAGACCCAGATTTAAAATTATTGCCCATAGAGGGCAAATCTTTCATGTTTTTAGACAACGATTTAAAAACTCTAAATTCTATTGAAGGAATCAATGTTACGTCAAAAATAATTGAAGAACGTATTGTCATTAAATCAGAAAACAAAAATCTTCTAGCCACATTAAAAGGCGTTGATGAAAATTATCAAATTGTAACACAAATAGACAGCATGGTGTCACAAGGCACATGGTTTAACGTAGGCAGCAATGACGTGGTATCAGGTTGGGGAATTTCAAATAATTTATCCTTCGGTATTTTCAACTATTATAAACCATTAACCATTTATGTACCAAAACCAGGAAAAGGTCAAGGTAGTAGCATACGTAGTTATTTTAATTCCGAAATAGTAAACAATATTGGTCTGTTTAATATTAACGAAAAACTTAACAACGAGTATATTTTTTCAGATATAGACTTGGCTCGTAGATTACTCAATTATAAGCAAAACCAATTTTCGGCACTAGAACTAAAACTTTTAGACAACGCAAACGAGGCCCAAGTAACTCAACAAATTAAAACCAAGTTTCCCAACCGATTTATCATAAAAAACAGAGAGCAACTCAACGACGCACTGTTTAAAATGCTCAATACCGAAAATCTTGCTGTCTATCTCATTTTTACGCTCGTCATTATCATTGCGCTTTTCAATGTTATTGGCGCAATTATCATGATGATTCTCGACCGAAAAAAATCCCTTAATACCTTATTTAACCTCGGCGCCGAACCCAAAATGATAAAACGAATTTTCTTTTTACAAGGCACACTAATGACTGTTTTAAGCGGTATTGTTGGTATTACCATCGGTCTCTCCGTCATCTATTCGCAAATATACTTTGAGTGGCTTATGCTCACGCCAAATTTTCCGTATCCAGTAAGTTTACAGCTACGAGACATTATTATCGTTATGATAACTATTTTTGGTTTGGGAATCATCGCTTCAAAACTTGCCTCGCAACGCATCACAAAAAATCTTATAAAAACAGTTTAAGGGTATTTGGGCGAGTACGCTTTTTGGCGTACCAGGCTTTCCGCAGTCGCTCTCTTCGAGGAGCTCCAACAATGCTTCAATCCTTCTCGCGGGCGAATCAAGATATAAAATATCAATTGCTGTAAATTACTTTTTTAATAAGCTAAAAAAACAGAAGAGTTAATTTAAATAAGTGTAAGAGCGACAGTAGCAGTTAGCTTTAGTGAAATTTCAAAGTACGATTTTACAAAACTATGAGTGGATAGTGCGGTCACGCTTTGCGTGGCTTGCCATAAAATTAAATTGAAAATCTAAGAAAACTGATAATCTCCAAATTTTTCAAGAACTTCATCAAAAGCAGCAAACACATCTTTTGAGTCGTCGCTAGTTACCATTTTCATGCGGTATTCTTTAAAGTTAGGGATACCTTTAAAGTAGTTGGTGTAGTGGCGTCGAGTTTCAAAAACACCAAGCTTTTCGCCTTTCCAATCTATGGACATTTGCAGGTGACGACGCGCAGCTTCAACACGTTCTGCTAAAGAAATAGGAGCTAGATGCTCTCCTGTTTTAAAAAAGTGCTTTACTTGCTTAAAAAACCAAGGATTGCCAATTGTAGCACGACCAATCATAGCACCGTCTAAGCCATATTCGTCTCGCATTTTCACAGCCATTTCTGGAGTGTTTACATCACCATTTCCAAATACTGGGATGTGCATTCGAGGATTGTTTTTTACGTCGGCAATAGGTTTCCAATCGGCATTACCTTTATACATTTGCGCGCGTGTACGTCCGTGAATCGCAATAGATTTTATGCCAACGTCTTGGAGGCGTTCGGCCACTTCGACAATTTTTATAGAGTCGTGGTCCCAACCTAAACGTGTCTTAACAGTTACTGGCAAATTGGTGCGTTTTACCATTTCGGCAGTGAGCTTTTCCATTAGGCAAACATCCTTAAGAATGCCAGCACCAGCACCTTTGCTCACCACTTTTTTTACAGGGCAACCAAAATTAATATCTATAATGTCTGGCTTGGATTTCTCAACAATATCAATGGTTTGGAGCATACTCTCCATATTAGCACCAAAAATCTGAATGCCAACCGGTCGCTCTTTTTCGTAGATGTCGAGTTTCATAACGCTTTTTGCAGCATTACGAATTAAGCCTTCGCTACTTACAAATTCGGTATAAACCACATCGGCGCCTTGCTCTTTGCAGAGTGCCCGAAATGGTGGGTCGCTTACGTCTTCCATCGGAGCTAAAAGCAGAGGAAATTCACCTAATTCTATGTCGCCAATTTTTACCAAACGCAATTAATTTGTTTCGCCGTCACTAAAGTTATGGCGAATTTGGATGCAAAATTAGCGTTTTTTAGGTAATTGAAAAGGAAACTAATAAATTAGACTTATGAAATCGACTTTATACATAGTTGTCTTTTGTTTTTGTTTCAGTTTTGCGGAGTCGCAGAATAAAAATTTGAAGACTTATAAATTTGGAGCTTATAAATTAAATTATCCTAAAGCTTGGAAGATTCAAAAAAATCCATTTGGGTTTCAATTGCTTCCGAAAGAAAAGGAGTTGATTAAAAAAAGAGCAGCTTTCGTGTATATTATAAATAGTAAAATAAAGAAGTTTATTGGTAAAACCGATATCGTAAGTTATCTCAAACAATACGCTGAAACACCTGACCACCATATAAAAAGTAAATCATTTAGAATAACTGAAATAAAGGACAATGCTAAGTATCAATACAAAATTACATCAGAAATAGTATTTGTTATGTCTGATGAAATATCCACTAGAGTAGAATATTTTAATTTCAGCGACGAGTTTGTTACTTCAATTATGTATCAGGCTAGAAAAGACATATTTGAAAAATATAAAAACGACGCCATGTTAATTATCAATTCTATACAACAACGTTAATTTGCAAATACCATTCGAGCCAGAACTTTTTAATACGACCATAAATATTCATCTAATCCTTGAATATTTAGCGTTCTTTTTAGCGTTTCGGTATTACATAATTTTAAGACGAAAGGAGACTGACCATATTAACTCCAATAATCGTTTGTCAATCATTCTCGGTGCAACGTTGGGCGCCTTAATAGGCTCTAGGCTGGTGGGCGTTTTAGAAAATCCTTTTGTAGAATTTACGGAGCAGAACCTTATTCAGCTATTAAACACAAAAACCATAATGGGTGGTTTATTTGGAGGACTACTTGGTGTAGAATTGGCCAAAAAAATTATTGGAGAAAAGCAATTCTCTGGCGATTTGTTTGTCTTTCCGATTATTCTTGGAATCTTTATTGGACGTATTGGCTGCTTTTTATCGGGAGTTAAAGAGTTTACCTACGGCAAACAGACCTCTTTTTTTACAGGAATGGATTTGGGAGATGGCTTACAACGGCATCCTACATCACTTTACGAACTTGTGTTTTTAGTCATTCTATTTTTCAGTTTAAAATACATTCTGAATAACTATTCATTAAAAAACGGTGAGCTTTTTAAGCTTTTTATGTTGTTTTACTTTGGTTTTCGATTTTTTATAGAGTTTTTAAAACCTAATGTATTTTATGTTCTTGGGCTGAGCACAATCCAAATATTATGTCTAATTTGTTTGTTGTATTATTACAAATTTATCTTTCAGAAACTAAAGTATGCCCGTTAGAAAATATACCTATTACGATTTTACCTTGAGTCTTTGCCCCGAATGTTTAAGGCGTGTTGATGCAAAGATTGTTTTTGAAAACGAGAACGTTTACATGCTGAAACTTTGTAATGAGCATGGTAGTTCTAAGGTGCTTATTGCTGATGATATAGCGTATTATAAAAACATAAGAAATTATAATAAACCCAGCGAAACGCCATATACTTTTAACACCAAAACACATTATGGTTGTCCGTATGATTGTGGCTTATGTCCCGACCACGAGCAACATAGCTGCTTAACGGTTGTTGAGGTTACGGATAGGTGCAACTTAACTTGCCCAACCTGTTATGCAGGTTCTTCGCCAACTTACGGAAGACATCGAACTTTGGAAGAGGTAAAAACGATGCTAGACACCATTGTTAAAAATGAAAAAGAGCCAGATGTGGTGCAAATTTCTGGTGGTGAGCCTACAATACATCCGCAGTTTTGGAAGATTATGGATTATGCAAAATCGTTGCCAATTCGGCATTTAATGTTAAATACCAACGGGATTAAAATCGCCAAGGATTTCGCTTTCGCTGAAAAGCTAAAAACTTACGCTCCAGATTTTGAAATTTATTTACAATTCGATTCGTTTGAAAATTCAGTTTTACAAGAATTGCGTGGTGCAGATTTAAATGATATTCGGAAACAAGCGCTCAAAAATTTAAACAAACTTAATCTTTCAACCACTTTGGTGGTAACGCTTCAAAAAGGATTAAATGACCATGAAATAGGAAAAATAATAGATTACGCCTTAAAGCAAAAATGCGTTCGTGGCGTGACTTTGCAACCAACGCAAATTGCAGGTCGGTTAGAAAATTTTAATCCTGAAACGGACAGAATGACTTTAACCGAAGTGCGACGAAAAATAATGGAGCAAACCCCTATTTTTAATCCAGACGACTTGTTGCCGGTCCCATGTAATCCGGATGCTTTGGTTATGGGTTACGCTCTTAAATTAGATGGAGAGGTTTTTCCATTGACGCGGTATATTAATCCTGCTGACTTATTAGATAATAGCAAAAACACGATTATTTATGAGCAAGACGAACAGCTTCATGGAAAAATGATTGAATTGTTTAGCACAGGAAATTCTGTTGAAGTTGCAGAAGAAAACTTAAAATCAATAATGTGTTGCTTACCAAATATTGATGCACCAAATTTGGGCTATGATAATTTGTTTAGGGTAATAATCATGCAGTTTATAGATGCTTATAATTTTGATGTACGAGCGATAAAGAAATCATGCGTACATATTGTAGATAAGGACAATAAAATTATCCCGTTTGAAACCATGAATTTATTTTACCGAGACGATAAAAAAGCACGATTAGAAGAACTTAGAAACGAAATATTATAAACTATGCGGTTTCCGTGGTTATTACTATTCTTTATTTCAATTATAATTCCCTTATTGTTGGCGCTTACAGGAATAATAGTTTATAATAAGAATGATAAATTAGGAAAGAAAATCTGGGTTTTCGCATTGATTTATTCAATTATTGGATTTGGTATTTGCGGAGCTTTTGTATTTTAAGAGATTATTATGAAACTATTAATAGAACCAGGAAATTTAGACGGCTTAGTCATTTTGATACTAGCCATAATGTTTGGACCAGCTATTCTTTTAGCTATTATAGGTTTTGCTCTTTATAAGAATAATAAAAAGACAGCTAAGATTCTTTTTATTTTAGCGGGGCTTTACTTACTCATTAGTCTTGGTATTTGCGGTACGTTGATGTTGGGATACTAAAACCCAAATTCCGTAGCACCCTAGAAACAATTCTAAAAAAGTACCAATAACGTAACCTTGTGTTGGTAAGCCATCAACAAGCATACTTGTAATTCTACCAAAACCCAAACCGAGCATAAATACAACGTTGGTTATCAAAGCTGTTTTTTGATAATTAGCTTTAAATATTCCCAATATCCAAATAATAGAAAACGCTATATACAATCCCATAATAGCCTTGTAGAAATTATGCTCATCAATGGTTTTTGGAAATAATTCGAATTCCAAATCTGGAAAAAAGCCATAACTAATAGCTACGGGAAAAACGATAATAACAGATATTACCAAATGAATTTTGATAACGATTTCTCTTTTAGTCATAGTTAAGCCGGATGAGTAAAAGTCCTTCCCTTTGGGAAGGATTTAGGATAGGCTTCTTTTTCAAAACTTCACGGTAGTCTCAATAATATCTTCGCCTCGCTTCACACTAATCGAAGTTTCGTCACCTTTTTCAAAAGTAGAAAGCGCCTTCATATAACTCATCATATCTGTTACGTCTGCATCACCAAGTTTTATAACAATATCGCCTTTTTGTAGTCCAGCATTAGATGCAGGTGTGTCCTCGCGAGTGCCATCAATGCGCATACCTTTTCCGTCGAACAGATAATCTGGTACAACGCCAAGACCAACTTTAAAACGTGGTACTTCTTCGCTTTCGTTTTTTGTTTTACGGAAGGCGAGTTTTCCGTTATCATTTAAATCAGTGATGATGGTAAAGATGTAGTCCGAAATGAGATTCATCCCACCGTAATTTAGTTTTTCAGAATCATCGCCTGGTTTGTGGTAATCTTCATGCTGACCCGTGAAAAAATGTAGTACTGGAATATCAATCAAGTAAAAACTTGTGTGGTCACTTGGGCCAACACCACTTTCGTTTTCTACCAATTTAAACTTTTCGTTATTTGCTTTTAAAGTTTGTTTAAACATCGGAGACGTACCAACACCATAGACGGCTAATGTACTATCGGCTTTCATTCGCCCAACCATATCCATATTAATCATGTAGTTAATGGATTTGGTATCAATTGTTGGGTTTTTAGAGAAGTAATTAGAGCCTAATAAGCCCATTTCTTCCCCCGAAAATGCCATAAATAAATAGTTATTGTTGTCTTTTGTTTCAGCAGTTTCGTTTCGCAATTTTAAACGGTCGGCCAAATTCAGCATAACCGCAACACCACTGGCATTATCATCTGCACCATTGTGTACGGCTTTGTCTTTTTCGCGATAAAGTGAACCCTCGCCACCAAAGCCTAAATGGTCGTAATGTGCGCCAATTACAATGTTGTTTTCTGCATTATTATCTATAAAGCCAATGACGTTTCTGCCCGTAATTGTGCTATCTGCGTTGGTTGTAAATTCAACTTCTTTGTGCGGGTCCGTTTTTGGTTTAAAACTAAACGATTGGATAAAACCCTCAGTTCCTTTTGGCAATAGCCCAATATCTTTAAAGCGTTCAGAAATATAATCTGAAGCCGCTTTTTCTCCTGGAGTGCCAGTTTGTCGCCCTTCGAGCTTATCATCGGCTAAAAAAGTAACATCGTCTTTTATTTTGTTTTCAGCTTGTTTTGGTTCGTTTTTGCAGGCAAATAGAAATAATACTATAAATAATAAGGCAATCTTTTTCATTGGTTTATCTTATTTTTGTCTCAAAATTCCGAAGCTTAATGCATAGGAATAACAAAATTAGGCATTAAAAATTATAGTTATGAAGCGATTAGGTGTTATTCTTTTAATTTGTTTTTCGATTTTTTCTTGTAAAAATGAAGTCAATAAAACGGAAACAAAGCCAGCAGAGAAAAAATTGGTTGCAGGAAATGACCCGTTAATCTATCCGGAAGAAGTGCATTTTAAATCTATAAGACAAGTCACTTTTGGCGGTGATAATGCCGAAGCGTATTGGAGTTTTGATGATAAACAACTCGTGTTTCAATCTAACAATGCCGCTTGGAATGTAGGCTGCGACCAAATGTTTTTAATGAATGCTGATGAAACGTTTAAAGACAAAGTACCTCCAATGATTAGCACTGGTAAAGGCCGAACAACTTGCGCTTATTTTCTACCAGATAATAAACATATCATTTATGCGTCGACGCACTTAAAACAAGATGAATGTCCTGATACACCATTACGTAAAAACGGAAAATACATCTGGCCAATCTACGACAGCTACGATATTTTTGTTGCAGATTTAGAAGGCAATATTGTAAAGCAATTAACTAACGAAATTGGCTACGATGCTGAGCCAACAGTTTCTCCAAAGGGAGATAAAATTGTATTTACATCAACCCGAAGTGGCGATTTAGAATTGTATACCATGAATATAGATGGAACAGATGTAAAACAAATTACAAACGAATTGGGTTACGATGGTGGCGCATTCTTCTCACCAGACGGAAGCCAGTTAATTTTCCGTTCGTCACGTCCTAAAACTGAGCAGGAAATTAAAGAATATAAGGAGTTATTGGCCGAAGGTTTAGTTGAGCCAACCGAAATGGAATTGTATATCTGCAATGCTGACGGCAGCAATCTACGTCAACTTACAGATTTAGGAAATGCCAATTGGAGTCCATTCTTTTTACCAAGTGGTGATAAGGTGTTATTTTCTTCTAATTTTGAAGCAGAACGCGGGTTTCCTTTTAACTTGTACATGATTGATACTGACGGAAAAAACCTAAAGCGCATCACACATGGCGAAACGTTTGACGCATTCCCGGTATTTTCTAATGATGGTAAATATTTAGCATTTTCAAGTAACAGAAATAACGGTGGCGGACGCGATACTAATTTGTTTATTGCCGAGTGGCAGGATTAAAAAGTCCTTCCCTTTGGGAAGGATTTAGGATGGGCTTTTTTAATCCAAATCCTCAATCCTATCACGCTCTTCAGCTTCCGTAGTACGCTCATTAGTACTTAATTTTGTATTACCAAATTTATAACGAAAACCTAGTTTTACAAAACGATTGTCGGCATCGGTAAACTGTCTACTAGATTGGTTAAGATACCTTGTTCCAAAACGGTAATCTTGCTCGTTAAATAAATCTTCAACAGAAAGTGATATAACCCCTTTTTTATTAAAAACACTCTTGGTAATACTTAAATCTGAAACCAATCGGTCTTCAACAATCTGAAGACCTTGAAGATTTTTTCCTACATAAGTGAGATTAAAACTTACATTCAAACTATTATCTTTTAATAATGAAAAATTATTTGCTAAAACACTGTAGTTAGACCACTGGTCCAGTTCTATTCTATCTGTACCAAAGCCATTTTCTTCTGTTATGTTGTAAAACGAGGTTACAAAATAGAGATTCCACGTTTTTGTTGGGTTGACATCAAAAGCAAAATCGAATCCAAAGTCTACTGTTTTATCTAAATTTACTGGTGTGTAGCTTAAGATATTATTTGTGTTGTCTTGTCGTGGTATTTCACTAATGGCACCATTGTAATTGATGTAATACGCTTCAACTGTAAAATGCTCTAAAAAATTGGTTCCAACTACGAAATGGTCTTGAAATGTAGGTTGTAAAGCAGGATTTCCTTCAACCGTAGTGTTTTCGTTTATAAAAAATGTAAACGGGTTTAAATTAGTATAATTCGGACGCGTTATGCTTCGCTTATAGTTTCCATATAGACTAAAATTATCTGAGAAATTATGAGAAATGCTTGCATTAGGAAACCACTCAAAATAATCTTGCGTATTTGTTTGGTTTAATGTGGCTGAAAAGCCTTCAACATTGGTTTGTTCTATTCGCATACCTAAAACAATATCCCACTTTTCCCAAGATTTGCTATAATTGGCATAAGCTGCAAATACTTTTTCGTCATAATCAAAAGCATTACTATTTGCTGTGTCTAACGTTTCTGTACCGTTATTAATATCGAACTTATTAATAGCACTTTCAGTATTAATATTCGAGAATTTTGCGCCAGCATCAAAAGAAGAACTGTCGTTAATTGGCAAACTATAATCAGCTTTTCCTGTGTAAATTTTAGTGTCTTGGTCTGCAAGTGTTCTAAATTCAGAATCTTGTGTAATACTCACTTGAAAATTCTGATTTACACTTTGGTTTCTTTCATAATTATACGTCGTAAAATGACCGTTGAATGAAAGGCTGCTTCCATTAGTGAATTCCGTTCTTAAAGTAGCGTCTGTACCAATATTATATTTATCATCACGTGATAAATTTTCTGCTAAAAAAGCATCTAAAAAGCTAGAATTCGCGTCATTAATTACCGTATTATTACTTATCTGATAATTAAAATATGGCGTGTAAAGCGCCGTTGATGTTAAGCTTATCGTTGTTTTGTCCGACACAAAATAATCAAAATTAAGATTAAGGTTATGCGTTTCGGATTTTGTGTTTCGGTTGATGCTAGAGTTCCAGATTTGGTCAATATTTCCAGCATTGTCCAAATAATCAATGGCATTATCTTCGTCTCTATTAATTTTATTTGCTGTGTAACTGTAATTGAGGTTAAAATTGATTTTATTGTTCTTAAAATAATGACTCGTAGACGCATTATACCTCGGAAAAACACCTTGAGTGTAATTGGCAGAAACACTTCCACGGTATCCAGTCACTAAGTTTTTGCTCATTATGATATTAATTACAGAACCGCTATCAGCATCATAGCTAGCAGGCGGATTTGTGATTACATCAATAGACTTTATGCTATTTGCTGGTGCGCTTTCTAAAAGCTGAATTAACTCGTCAGACGTTAATTGCATACGACGATTATTAATAAAAATCGTTGCAGGCGTACTTTTAATATTTATACTGCCTTCGGAAACAATAACGCCTGGCGTGCTTTTTAAAACCTGAAGTGTTGTACCTTCAGTCAAAGCCGTATTTTCAATATTAAAAGTTAAGCGGTCTGGTTTACGAGTAATGGTTGGGCGTTTTGCCGTTACTGTTACGGCGTCTAAAGATTCTGCATCTTCAACCAAAATAATGTTTGGTAATATTTTGTTTGCAGAAATTGAAATTGGCAAAGAGACTGTTTTAAACCCAATAAAACTTACTTTTAAAATATAATCTCCAGCAGTTAGATTACTTAATTCAAACACGCCATTATCATCGGTACTGGTTCCTTTCATAAAGGATTCGTCTTCGGCATTTAAAACCAAAACATTCACATAAGACAAAGGTTGCTTATTTTCGTCAACAACAGTTCCTTTCAAAGAAATTTCTTGAGAAAAAACGAAAAAACAAAACGCCAAAAGCAGCGCAGTAAAAAGGGGCTTCAATTTGATTGTTTGATTTAGTTTGTATTAAGGCACAAGATATAAATTGTTTTTGACTTTAAATTGAGGTAAAACCGTAATCATAAGATGATTTTCTTATAACTTTAGGTAGGTAAGCCGTTTATAAAACAACTATATTTGCAAAAGAAAAATTGCACTAGAAAAAATTACATGAAGCACATTAGAAATTTTTGCATCATTGCGCATATAGACCACGGTAAAAGTACTTTAGCCGATAGGTTGTTAGATTATACAGGTTCGGTGACAGCTCGTGAGCAACAAAACCAGTTGTTAGACAATATGGATTTGGAGCGTGAGCGTGGTATAACTATTAAGTCGCACGCCATCCAAATGGAGTATACGCTTGATGGTCAACAATATGTATTAAACTTAATTGACACGCCAGGTCACGTCGATTTTTCATACGAAGTTTCGCGTTCTATCGCCGCTTGCGAAGGCGCATTACTCATCGTTGATGCAGCGCAAAGTATACAAGCACAAACCATTTCAAATTTATATTTAGCGCTTGAAAATGATTTAGAAATTATTCCAGTACTAAACAAAGTAGATTTGCCAAGTGCAAATCCTGAAGAAGTAACAGATGATATCGTAGATTTATTAGGCTGCGACCCAGAAGAAGTCATTCATGCAAGTGGAAAAACAGGCTTTGGTGTAGATAATATTCTTAAGGCTATTATTGAACGTATTCCCGCACCACAAGGTGACCCTAATGCGCCATTACAAGCTTTAATTTTTGACTCGGTTTACAACACATTTAGAGGTATTGAAACTTACTTTAGAGTCTTTAATGGTGAAATTAAAAAAGGACAAAAAATTAAATTCGTCGCAACCAATAAAGAATATTACGCGGATGAAGTAGGTACTTTAAAATTGACGCAAGTTGCAAAACAAAGCGTAAAAGCAGGTGATGTAGGTTATTTAATAACAGGAATAAAAACAGCAAAAGAGGTAAAAGTTGGTGATACGATTACTGACTTTGAAAACCCAACCACAAATATTGTCGAAGGGTTTGAGGACGTAAAACCAATGGTTTTTGCAGGTATTTATCCGGTAGACACAGAAGATTACGAAGAGCTTCGTAACTCTATGGAAAAATTACAACTTAATGATGCCTCTTTGGTATTTCAGCCAGAAAGCTCAGCAGCTTTAGGTTTCGGTTTCCGTTGCGGTTTCTTAGGTATGTTGCATATGGAAATCATCCAAGAGCGTTTAGAGCGCGAGTTTGATATGACCGTAATTACAACTGTACCAAATGTGTCCTATCACGCATATACCAACAAAGAACCAGACGTTCCTTTTGTTGTGAACAACCCAAGTGATTTACCAGAAGTTACTACTGTAAATCGCGTAGAGGAACCTTATATAAAAGCTACTATTATTACAAAATCAGATTTTGTAGGTAATGTTATGAGTTTGTGTATTGAAAAGCGTGGAATGATTATGAATCAGACTTACTTGACGACCGAACGTGTAGAACTAATTTTTGAAATGCCACTAGCCGAAATTGTATTCGATTTTTATGACAGATTAAAAACTGTTTCTAAAGGTTATGCCTCTTTTGATTATCATCCAATAGGCATGAAAGTTTCGAAATTAGTACGTCTAGATGTATTACTTAATGCACAACCAGTCGATGCACTTTCGGCATTAATTCACGCAGATAACGCACACAATATTGGTAAAAAAATGTGCGAAAAGTTGAAGGAATTAATTCCACGTCAACAATTCGATATTCCAATACAAGCCGCAATTGGTGCCAAAATCATTGCTCGCGAAACAGTGAAAGCATTGCGTAAAGATGTAACTGCTAAATGTTACGGTGGTGATATTTCGCGAAAGCGTAAACTTTTAGAAAAGCAGAAAAAAGGTAAGAAACGTATGCGCCAAGTGGGTAATGTAGAAATTCCACAGCAAGCATTTATGGCTGTTTTAAAGTTGAATGATTAATCTGGTTAATCAGAATAACATACTCAGGCAAATAAAGGATATTCAAGTTCAAGCGGCACGCTTGATAAACAGAAAGTCTAATCTTCAAGAAATTGAAGAATTTTCTAATTATTCAGCTGAGATAAAATCGTTTCTACTTAAAAATATTGAAGATAAATTTATTTTAGGTCACATTCATCAAATTCCAGATTTATCACTAGACGAAACTAATTCTAATTCTAGAATATTTGATGTACTAGCATTTTCGTTCGATTTTGGGCTAGGAATCTACTCAAGAGACAAACGGAAAGCAGAGAAAGCTTTAAAAAAAATTAATGATATTCAAGGAAAGTATGCGTCTATAGAATTTATGCTAAAAAACTATTTTGAATAGTAAAGCTATCTTAGTAATCTAATAATTTAAGATTTTTGAATCTATCCTACTGGGAAATAAAATCATGGTTAACTAACGTCGATTTCACTATCATCGGTAGTGGTATTGTTGGACTAAGCTGTGCGCTTCAGTTACGAGAAAAACATCCTAAAGCAAATATTCTAATCCTCGAAAAAGGCATTTTACCACAAGGCGCAAGTACTAAAAATGCAGGCTTTGCCTGTTTTGGGAGTTTAAGCGAGTTGATTTCAGACTTAGAGACACACTCAGAAGGCGACGTTTTTAGTTTGGTAAAACAGCGTGTTGACGGACTTAAATTATTAAGAGAAACACTCGGAGATAAGGCCATAGATTACCAACAGCTTGGCGGCTACGAATTATTTACAAAAGAAGACAAAGCACTTTATGAGGAATGCTTAAGTCGAAAAAATGAGATTAATGATTTACTAAGACCTATTTTCAATGCTGAGGTTTTTAGTTTTAAGGATAATCAATTCGGATTTAAAAATGTTCAAGACACGTTTGGTTTTAATCAGTTCGAGGGGCAAATAGATACGGGTAAAATGATGGCAGCGCTACTTCAAAAAGCGCATCAAAAAGATATCAAAATTATTAATTCTACTGAAGTTTTATCGTTTTCAGAAGATGCAAATTCAGTAAAAATAAAAACTAATCATTTTGAATTTTCAACTCAAAAACTACTAATAGCTACAAATGGTTTCGCTTCAAAATTAATTGATGAAAACGTGAAGCCTGCACGAGCTCAAGTTCTTATCACAGAGTCAATAGAAAACTTAGAAATCAAAGGCACGTTTCATCTTGATAAAGGCTACTACTATTTCAGAAATATAGACAATCGCATTCTTTTCGGTGGCGGTCGAAACCTCGATTTTAAAACTGAAGAAACTTCAGAATTTGGACAAACTCAATTGGTAAAAAACAAACTAGAAGAACTTCTAAAAACAACTATTTTACCAAACAAAGATTTAAAGATTGGCCATTATTGGTCGGGCATCATGGGCGTTGGTACCCAGAAAAAGCCAATCGTAAAACAACTAAGTAATAATGTATTTTGCGGTGTAAGGCTTGGTGGAATGGGAGTTGCTATTGGAAGTATAATTGGTAAAGATTTAGCAGATTTATTATAATTTTTGTCAGTTCGAGCGCAGTCGAGAACTATTTAATCCAATGTCAAAAAGGTTTCAACTGCGCTCAACTAGACATATAGATAAAGATGAACGAGAACCTAAAACAAAACCTTTACAACCAATGCCAAACACAACTTGGCGCACGCTTAGAAGTCATCAAGAATAAAATTGCAGACATTCAAAGCGCATTGCAATCCGAAACAAAAAGTACAGCAGGCGACAAGCACGAAACGGGAAGAGCTATGTTGCAATTAGAACGAGAGAAAGCAGGGCAGCAATTGGCAGAACTTCAAAAACAACAAGAGCTTCTTCATAAAATCAATCCAAAACAAATACACACTAAAGTAGCTTTAGGCAGTATAGTCAAAACGTCTTCAGCAAACTATTTTATTGCTGTTAGCGTTGGCGAAATTAAGCTCAATAACGAGTTGTTTTTCGCCATTTCCCCAGCGACACCTATAGGTCAACTACTTCTTTCCA
The DNA here is from genome assembly GCF_042675765.1 of Winogradskyella litorisediminis. Taxonomy (NCBI): domain Bacteria; kingdom Pseudomonadati; phylum Bacteroidota; class Flavobacteriia; order Flavobacteriales; family Flavobacteriaceae; genus Winogradskyella; species Winogradskyella litorisediminis. Next base: position 657,997 of record NZ_JBHTJL010000009.1, read on the forward strand.
AGCAAGTTGGCGACAGCGTTCAGTTTAGGACGCAACAGTTCACAATTACAGAGATTATCTAGGAAAAAGGCCGTTATAAAAACGGACTGTTTCTGCTATGTACATTAATTTGTCGTTTTTCTCTTATGAGCCTTTAGAATATTGTCATAACTTCACACTAAAAATTAGTTATGAGAAATCGATTGTTCATTACGTTTTTCCTTTGGTTCTCTTTTATTGGATTTTCGCAAAACTCAAGCATAGATTTTGAAATTAGAAACTTAGGTATTAACGTTGATGGATTTTTTAAAAAATTCTCAATCACCACAAAGTTCGACGCATCCAATAATCTTAAAAATTTTAGTGGCGAAATCACAGTAAATTCTATAGAGACAGGCATAGAAAGTCGAGACGAACACCTTTTGGAAGAAGACTATTTCTACACTAAAAATTACCCTAAAATATTTTTAGAAAGTAAGGAGATTTCTAAAAAATCGGAAGGTAATTATAACGTAAAAGCGATTCTTAAAATTAAAGATAAGACCAAGCAAATCAACTTTCCAGTAAAAACAATAATCACAAAAGATTCCAGAAAAATAACTGCTTATTTTGAAATCAACCGTAGAGATTTCAATGTTGGCGGCGGTAGTCTGGTGATGAGTAAAACCGTTAAAGTCTCAGTTGTTCATATAGAAAAACGAAATGACTAAAACCTCAAAGGACATTATAATTATTGGTGGCGGTTTAGCTGGACTCACCAGCGCTATTCATCTTTCTAAAAAAAAATTTAAGGTTTTACTTATCGAAAAAAACAGCTACCCAAAGCATAAAGTGTGTGGTGAATATGTGTCTAACGAAGTGTTACCATATCTCAACTTTTTAGGCTTTAATCCTTTTGAATTTGGCGCAAAACGCATTTCGGAATTTGAATTAACGACCCATAACAACAAAAAAATAACAGCCAAGTTGCCACTTGGTGGTTTTGGGATGAGTCGTTACGAAATGGATTTTCAGTTGTACCAATTGGCTTTAAAAAACGGTGTTGAAGTGCTTCAGGATATTGTAGAAGATGTTGATTTTAATAACGATATTTTTCAAGTTGAAACAAAAGAAAATCAAATAATTCAGTCTAAAATTGTCATAGGTGCCTTTGGAAAACGCTCAAATCTCGATGTAAAATTTCAACGAAAATTCATTCAAAAAAAATCGCCTTATTTGGGTGTGAAAATTCATGTATCTGGGGAATTTCCTGAGGAAAAAGTAGCACTTCATAACTTTAAAGGTGGTTATTGCGGTGTATCTAAAGTAGAAAACGACTATATTAATTTGTGTTACATCACTAATTTTGAAGCTTTTAAGAAGTTTAAAGATATTAAGGCGTTCCAGGACGAGGTATTGTTTAAAAATGAAGTTTTAAAACAAATGTTTCAAAATTCAAAACCAGAGTTTGAAAAACCTTTAACCATTAGTCAGATTTCGTTTGAAACTAAAAATCCGGTTGAAAATCATATGATTATGTGTGGCGATACCGCCGGAATGATTCATCCCTTATGTGGCAATGGCATGGGAATGGCGATTCGTAGCGCACAAATAGCATCTGAGCTAATAATTGATTATCTTGAAGGAAAATTCGACAGTCGAGCAAGTTTTGAAAATGCTTACGCCAAATGCTGGAAAAAAACCTTTAGTTTAAGATTAAAAGCGGGACATACAATCGCGTATTTATTTCGGCAAAATTGGTTAGCGCCAAAGCTTTTGGTACTGTTAAGGTGGTTTCCATTTTTGGTACCGCAAATTATTAAAATGACACATGGCAAGCCTATGAAAGTTTAAAGTAAATCTGGTGGCTGAGGTTCTCGAAGTCACGAAAAACAAGATTGATGGATGACTGAGTAGAGTCGAAGTCAAAAAAAAGTCTGTCCGTTCGAGCGCAGTCGAGAACTAATTAATTGAAAGTATTGTTTATAAACACCACATACCGCAGCAATAAAACTGAAATTATGGACGACTTTTCCATGAAAGGCGACCTACTGCGCGACACTTTAGACAAGCTAGGAAAAATAAACAAATGGTTAGGAGGCAATCGAGTGACTTTAGATGGTGTTTCACAATTGTTAAAACATCAATCCAAAGACCAAACATACACTATTATTGATTTGGGCTGTGGACATGGAGATATTTTGAGGCTAGTTGCCGACTTTGGAAGAAAAAACGGTTATCAGTTACGATTAATAGGTATAGATGCCAATCAAGATGCGATTGATTATGCTTCGGAATTGTCGGTAGATTATCCCGAAATCACATTCGAAAACCATGATATTTTTTCAAAAGAATTTAAAAACTTAGATTACGATATCGCTCTAGCAACCTTGTTTTTACACCATTTTAAAACCGAAGAATTAGAAGTGTTATTGAAGCAATTATCGGGCAAAGCAAGATTAGGGTTAGTAATTAACGATTTGCACAGAAGTGAAATGGCTTACGGTTTGTTCAAGTTGTTAAGTTTGGTAATTTCTAACCAAATGATAGTTGAAGATGGGCTAACTTCAATTTTAAGAGCCTTCAAAAGAAAAGACTTAGAAAACCTAACAAAAAAATTAAACCTCAAATCAGAAATCCGTTGGAAATGGGCATTCCGTTACCAATGGCTTATTTTTAATCAGAAATGAAATTGTCTCCTTGAGGGGACTTTAGGGGTGTTTTTTTAAAGTAAAAGAAATAATAATTAATAAGATTCCTGCTTATGCAGGAAATAATTATGGCGGTACGCATAACATCAGTGGCAAAACAGTTGCCAGAAAATACAAGAGAAACTAAAGACATTCTGCCTTTTGTCGAGCTGTGGCTCGATGGGCAAGACGAGCGTTTTAAACGAAAAGTCCTTAAGATTTTTGAAAATGCTGCGGTTGACAAACGCTATTCCATAATGGGACCAGAAGAGGTATTTCTTAATACGTCTTTCGAAGAAAAAAACGACATTTATATCCGAGAAAGCATAAAATTGGCTGAAAAAAGCTTGGTAAAAGCCTTAGATAAAGCGAGTTTAAAAGCTACTGACATCGACTATATCATCACCGTAAGTTGTACTGGGATCATGATTCCGTCTCTCGATGCGTATTTGATTAATAGTCTTAGGATGAAACAAGACGTCGTACGCTTACCTGTAACCGAAATGGGTTGTGCGGCAGGAGTTTCGGGAATTATATATGCGAAGAATTTTCTTAAAGCCAACCCCAACAAACGCGCTGCTGTGATTGCGGTTGAGTCGCCAACAGCCACTTTTCAGCTAGAGGATTATTCCATGGTAAACATTGTCAGTGCAGCTATTTTTGGTGATGGATGTGCCAGTGTAATTTTATCATCTTACGAAGATGAAAAAGGACCAGAAATTAAAGACGAAGCTATGTATCATTTTTATGATGCGAATCATATGATGGGTTTTAAATTAAGAAACACAGGTTTGCAAATGGTGTTGGACCAATCAGTACCGCAAACGATTGCAGACCATTTCCCGAAGATTATTCATCCATTTTTAGAAAAAAACAATTTAAAAATTGAAGACATCGACCATTTGGTATTTCATCCAGGTGGAAAAAAAATAGTGCAAACTGTTGAAGAATTATTCGGTGCGTTAGGTAAAAATATAGACGACACCAAAGAAGTGTTACGACTTTACGGCAACATGAGTAGTGCTACCGTTTTGTATGTGTTGGAGCGTTTTATGGACAGAGATTTACCAAAAGGCGATAAAGGCGTCATGCTTAGTTTTGGGCCTGGTTTTTCTGCACAACGTATTTTATTAGAATGGTGACAAAATTTATTTTGTCATGCTGAACTGTCACACTGAGCGCAGTCGAAGTGTTCTTTCAGCATCTCATAAATTGAAAAGTAAATGACAAAGGAATTTCAAAATAAAAACCAATGGGCATTAATCCTTGGCGGAAGCTCAGGCTTAGGTTTAGCAACAGCAAAAAAGTTAGCCAAACACGGCATGAACATTTGCATCGTTCATCGGAATCCGCGTATGCAAGAGGACGAAATACAAGCTGAATTTGAAACGATAAAGCAACAAGGCGTTTCTTTTAAATCCTTCAACACAGATGCGTTTAAACCCGAAAAAAGAACCGCTGTAATCGAAGCTTTAAAATCTGAATTTGGAAGTCAACATAAGATTAAAACCCTTGTACATAGCGTTGCAAAAGGCAATTTAAAACCGATGGTTTCAAAAGATAAACCCGTTTTAAAACACGACGATTTTGCTTTGACCATTAATGCGATGGGCATTAGTTTATACGATTGGACTAAAGCACTTTTTGATGCGAATTTATTTGCTGAAGACACCAGAATTATAAGTTTTACTAGCGAAGGCAATAGCAAAGCATGGCAAAATTATGCGGCAGTTTCGGCAGCAAAAGTGACCTTAGAAGCCATTACCAGAAACATTGCTTTAGAGTTTGCGCCATTCGGCATAAAAGCCAATTGCATCCAAGCAGGTGTAACAGATACAGCGTCATTACGAATGATTGCCGGAAGTGAAAAAATTATAGAGCACAGTTTAATAAGAAATCCAAATAAGCGATTAACCTTACCAGAAGATGTAGCTAACGCTGTTTATTTATTAAGTAAAGATGAAGCCGCTTGGATTACAGGAACAGTTATTCCTGTTGATGGTGGAGAACATTTGAGTTAGTATGAAAACATCAGAAATTATATCACTTTTACCCTATCAAAACCCATTTTTGTTTGTAGATGGTATCGATGAAATTTCAGAAGATGGAATAACAGGACATTACACCTTTAAAACGGATGAATTTTTCTACGAAGGCCATTTTAAAAACAACCCTATTACACCAGGTGTTATTCTAACAGAATGCATGGCACAAATTGGTTTGGTATGTTTGGGTATTTATTTATTGAGGGATAAATTAAATTCTGAAAACCAACCGCAAATAGCTTTAACATCTCACCAAATAGATTTCTATTTGCCTGTTTTACCAAATGAAAAAGTGACGGTGATTTCAGAAAAAGAAGTTTTTCGGTTTAATAAGTTGAAATGCACAGTCAAGATGCTAAATGAAAAAGGTGAGTTAATTGCAAGAGGTTTAATTTCAGGAATGTTGAAAGCATGAAAAACAGAGTCGTTATAACAGGATTAGGAGTCGTTGCACCAAATGGTGTCGGCCTTTCGGACTTTATCGAAGCTCTAAAACAAGGCAAATCAGGGATTTCGTTTCATCAAGAATTAGCAGATTTAAAATTTTCATGTCAAATAGGCGGTATTCCAACAGTTTCAGATGAATTAAAATCGAAATATTTTACCGATTTACAGTTGCGAGGCTTTAATAGCTCGGGTATTTTATACGGATGTATTGCAGGCATCGACGCATGGAAAGATGCAGGTTTTGACAATAATCCAGAGAGCGAATTGGACTATGATACGGGACTAATTTTCGGCACAGGAACTTCGGGTGTTGAGAAATTCCGAGAAGCGATTTATGGTGTTGACGAAGGTAATGTTCGTCGTCTCGGAAGCACTGTTGTTTTACAAACCATGGCAAGTGGCGTTAGTGCGTATTTAAGCGGAATGTTGGGTTTTGGTAACCAAGTCACTACAAATTCCTCGGCATGTACCACAGGAACCGAAGCTGTATTAATGGGTTTTGAGCGCATCCAAAACGGAAAAGCAAAACGCATGTTGGTTGGCAGTTGTAGTGACCACGGACCTTATGTTTGGGGCGGATTTGATGCTATGCGCGTTATGACTTATAAGCATAACGATTCACCTGAAAAAGCATCGCGATCAATGAGTGCAACAGCTTCAGGTTTTGTTCCAGGAAGTGGCGCAGGAGCTTTAGTTTTAGAATCTCTTGACAGCGCTTTAGAGCGCGGTGCCAAAATTTATGCTGAGGTTCTTGGAGGCGAAGTCAACTCAGGCGGACAACGTCAAGGCGGAACATTAACTGCGCCAAATGCTGAAGCCGTGCAACGTTGTATTAGAAAGGCGATTGAGAATTCTGGAATTTCTTCAAATGATATTGAAGTCATCAACGGGCATCTTACAGCAACATCAAAAGACGGCTTAGAAATTGAAAATTGGTCGAAAGCTTTAAATAGAAGTGGAAGTAAATTTCCGTATATAAACTCCACAAAATCTATGATTGGCCATTGTTTGGCTGCGGCTGGAGCTATTGAATGTGTGGTGAGTGTCATTCAGCTTAATAACCAATTTGTAGCACCAAATATCAATTGTGAAGATTTGCATCCAGAAATCGAAGATATTTTAAATCGCGAGCAAATTCCGACTGAAAAATTAGACTTAAATTTTGATGTGATTGCCAAAGCCAGTTTTGGATTTGGAGACGTCAATGCTTGTGTAATCTTCAAGAAGTTTGAAGTCTAAAATGCAAAATCTCATATCAGTTTTTCGTATCTTTACTAGATAAAACAAGACTATGACCAACGACGAATTAATTGCCAAACTCAAAGGCATTATTGCACCTTACATTCAAGATGAAGCGGCTTTTAAAAACCTTGACGAAGACACGGATTTTATAAAAGATTTAAAGATTAATTCGGCCAATTTGGTCGATATCATTTTAGATATTGAAGACGAATTTGACATCCGATTAGAAAATGAGGACATGGAAAAAATGCTCGATGTAAAATCGGCAATGGCTATTGTAAATGCTAAGATCAACGCCTAATGGTTGGCAATGATATTGTAGATATCGCACAAGCCCAGAAAGACTCTAATTGGCAACGCCCACGTTTTTTGGACAAACTCTTTACTGAGAAGGAACAAGAATTTATTAAAAATTCAGAAGACAAAACTATTACTGTTTGGCAATTTTGGTCCATGAAAGAGGCGGCTTATAAACTATATGTTCAGCAAAATCCAAGTCGGTTTTACGCACCAAAGCAGTTTGAATGTGTCGCACATGCTTCAATTTGGAAAGTGAATTACAAAGAGTTCTCATGTTATCTTTCAACCAAAAAAACAACAGATTACATTCTATCTGAAGCGCGATTAATTCCGCATAAAATAACATCTGAAGTCTTAGTTTTTAAAGATGAAAATTTGAAAAGTCAGCGTCAAGTTTTAAGAGATAAACTAAGTGAAAGGATTGGTAAGAGCGACAATATTTCGACCAACACTATAGAATTCCAAAAATCAGAATTCGGTATTCCGACTGTAAAGTTCGATTCTAAAAGAATGAATGTGAGCCTAACACATCATGGCAGATTTGGCGCTTTTACTTTCTAGAAATAACTATGAAAAAATTAGAAAACCTCATATCAAAAATTATAAAATTCAGAATTGCAATCATTGCTTTTTTGGCAGTTGCTTTGGGATTTTCTGGCTATAATACGCTAAATAAATTAAGCGTTGACAACTCGCTTGGCATTTGGTTTTTAGAAGATGACCCAAGCTACCAAGCGTACATTAAATTTCAGGAAGAATTTGGGTCTGATGAGATTTTTATTGCCATGTTTCCTGTTGAAAACGCTATTGGGAAAAAAGAGGTTTCGGATTTAAAAGCGCTTCACAAACGTATTGATGCATTACCATACGTGCAAACGTCTTTCAGTTTAGCAAAGGCGAAATACCCTATTTACGCCAATCAGAAAATTAATTTTGATGATTTATATAATGACCAACGAAGCGATAGAGGTTTAAAAAATCTATTCAGCAAACTGCCAAATATCACATCGCAGTTAGTGTCTAAAGATTATAAAAGTCAGTTCTTTTATATTCAACTAAAGCCAACATCTACGGTTGAGGAAGAGCGCCAAGCCATTGCTGCAGAAATGCGGCAAATTATTGAAGAAAGCTACAAAAATTATTACCTCACAGGTCCACCAGTTTTAAACGAGGCTTACAGTAAAGGTATTTATAAGGAGAGTCTCCTATTTGGGGTTTTGACTGTTTTGGTGATTACGTTGATGTTACTGTTTTTATTGCCGAGCAAGCGCTATTTAATCATTTCATTATTGTCTGTTGCCATACCAATTAGCTTACTTTTTGGACTCATAACATCGCTTGGATTTGCTCTGAATATGATATCCATGCTCATTCCAACCATACTTATGGTGTATAGTGTTAGTGATGCGGTACATATTATAAACATCTATCATAAGGAAGGCTTGGCAAATAATGCAATGACAAAAGTCGAACTTTTGGCTGTAGCCATTCGCAAGAGTTTTACGCCATGTTTTTACACGACTTTGACGACGTTTGTTGGTTACTTTGCATTGTATTTATCGCCATTGCCAGCGTTTAAAAACATGGGTGTATTTACCTGTATTGGCTTAGTGTTCAGTTTTATTTTGGTGTATATCATTACCATTATTGGATTTAGTTATATGAATCTCAATTTTGAAAAAGCAAAACCACTTTTAAGCTTGAAACGTTTAAATCAATCTGCTTTTATCGACTGGTTAAACCGAGTTACGTCCGATTATAAAAACGGACTTATTGTAGGGTTTACAGCGGTTTTAATATTTGGGTTTTACTCTATTTTTCAGGTGAAAATAGACACCAATTCTCGTGACCTTTTGGCCGAAGGAAAGGCCAAACAAGATTTACGAAAAGTTGAAACAGAACTTGGCGGAAGTAACCGTTTGCAAATAAATATTTCGACATCTGACGGAAGTGTTATTCTGAATAAAGACGCCTTAAAACAGCTTGAAGACTTTCAAACAAAACTTGAAGCAAACGAATTGATTTCTAATCCTGTTTCCGTAGTGACGATTAAGCAGTTTTTAGAAAAGCGAACGCCAGTCTTGTTTCAGTCCAATGTGTCAGAAGATAGAATAAAGGCAACACTTTCTGAAGTTGATGCCAAGGATAATAGTTTTTTTAAATTATTTTCTGAAGACTTAACAACAGCTGGATTTACCTTAACGCTCATGGAAGGGCGAACGTCCCAGTTGAATAAAGTTTTAGACGATATTAAATTGGCATTTGAATCTTCTTTTGATACTAAGGAATTTAACTTAAAAATTAATGGTTTTGCTGTGGTTTTCGCGCAATTGAACAATTTTATTTTAGAAACACAATTCAAATCGTTTTTTGCAGCGTTTATAGTGGCTTTCTTTTGCTTATTGGTATTTATAAAACGTTTAAGAACTACGATTTTAGTGTTGATTCCAAATTTATTACCATTGACGGTTTTGGCAATTTTAATGTGGGTTTTAGACATTCCATTAGACGTCACCACCGCAATGATTACGCCAATTATGTTGGGTATTGCTATGGACGATACCATTCATTTGGTCTATAAATACAGACGAAGTAAAACCGTAAAAGGTAGCGCAAAAGAGCGCATGGATAATGCTATTAATTATACTGGTGGCGCATTATTCAGCACAACAATTGCCCTTGTTGGAGGCTTTTTAATCATAGCGAGCAGTGCCACGCCATCGGTTCGAGACTTTGGGTTGTTATGCGCTACAACTGTTGCTATTGCTTTAATTACGGATATTTTTTATCTGCCGGCGTTGTTGAAGCGGTTTGATAAATAGGGAAACCTCAGCTTTTAGGCTGAGGTTTCCCTATTTTTTTAGGTCGTACTAAAATTTTATAAAAGTTTTTCCGTTTAAAGTCATTTGGTCATCTCTTACAACTTTTAATTCTTCATTATAAACTTCGACTAAATCTTTATCGAAAATTATCATGTAAAGTTTTCCATCTAAAATAGTTAAATCGTAAGTGGCATTTTCATAAGAATTTTTCTTTTCTTTAAAAGTTAGGGTTTTGCTTTCTTTAAAATCTAAGGTTACTTTTCCATTCGGTGATTTCCAGAAGCCGTTTAATTTTCTGCCATAGAGACGTTTTTTCGCCTCTAAAATTTTATTTTTTTTTACTGCCAATTCGTCTCTTGAAATAGCAGTGTCAGTATTACTTGTTTCGTTAGTGCTACCTTCTTTTTCATAAGGTTTTCCGCTTATGTACATTCCCCATTTACTTCGTTTTAAACGTATAGATTTATTTTTTCCTTCTCTAGGAATAAGTGCAACAACAATTTCATCGCCATAGTTTGTAGAAAATTTAAACTTCCCTTTATTTGTTTGGTCTTTTTTGGCTAAATAGTTTTCATAGGTTCCATCTTCGTTAAACACGTAATGTTCTCTTCTTTTTTCTTTATCCGTATTACGGTTCCATTTACCAACGATTCTTGTTCTAATTCCTTTAATAAACTCGATATCTTGTAATTTGCTTTTATAATTACTTAGTCCTGTGGGTCCATATTTAGATTTTCGATAGTCGGTAATGCTTTGGTCGCTTAAATCTTCAATATCTTTTGCCCAACCATTAGAAGTATTTACGTAATCTACGTTATGGGTAATGGTTTGTCCAGCTTTAAACCCTAGGGCCTTACCTGCTTTTGAAATATTTAAAAGTCTAAATTGAAAATAAACGGTCTGTGCGTTATTTTTTGTTTGGTGCTGACGCACTTCAATGACTTTATCTACTTCAACTAAAGCTACAGCAATATAGTTTTTAAAGTTGTCTTGTGTTCTGGTCTGTGCGGCAACCAAGTCGTTACCGATGTAAGTAAGTTTAGTATCAATGACTTTTTTAACAGGATTTACAACCGTGTATTCTAGAACAACCGCATTTTTAAGCTTGGCTAAAATATTAGTTTGATCTTCAGTAATGCCATTATATCTTGCAAAAATTGGAATATTAAGTGTTTGGTAACCGTCTTTTTGGGCAATAAGCATGGCTTGGTCATTGGTTAAAACATTGGAATTATTGATTTGTGAAAATACAGCTGTCTGAAAGGCGATTAAAAAAAGGAATAAGATTTTTTTCATAATATATGGTTGTATTGAATAAATTAATATTTTATAATTTTCTTTTCTAGTTTATTATTTCCGTTCTTAATTTTCAACACATAGATACCGTCTTGAAGATTAGTTAAGTCTAGTTCACTAGGAACGGTTTCTAAACTCATTATTTTTTTACCTAAAGCATTGTACAACTCTAATATTCCTTCTTGGTATTGAGATACAATAAAGATTTTCCCGTTGGTGGGGTTAGGATACACTCCAAAAGATGATGAATCAATGCCATTAGTTGACAACGTTTGGAAGAAAAACTCCTCTGTAACAACTGAACTCCAGTTTCCATAAAGGTCTTTAAACTGAAAATGAATCAAATTTGTAGAACTTGGCTGAAGATTTGAAACATCAATATCCTCAATTAAAGTTAGCGTTTCATTCTGAGTAACCTCGAGAGAAACTCTATTGTCATAATCGTCATTAAACCAATAGCGATAACCTGTAATTACGTTTGTACCTAAGCCAGATGGCTTGTTGTTATAAACATATTCTGAAGTAATTGAAGACCACAGTCCTTTTTTATCTTTAAATCTTATATGAAATGTATTTAAACCTATAGCTAAATCACCGACACCCTCATTAATTCCTAAAACAAATGGGTTTGAATTATTTCCAGCACCAGAAATCCTCGACCCATAATCATCATTAAACCAATATTCGTATTCCGTAATCTCATTATTTAAACCTCCTGTTGGCTTCTGTACGTAAATATATTCTGAAAGCACTGACGACCACAACCCTATTTTATCTTTTGTTCTAATATGAAGTGTATTTATACCATCATTGAGATTTAGCGTACTCGCTTGCACATTGATATTAAGAGAGTTTACAGCACCGAAGTTATTTTCATTTATCGCATTAGAATAATCATCATTGAACCAATATTGGTATTTTACCATACTATTTGGATTTCCTTCCGGGGCAATATTAGCAACATAATTTGCCTCAAAACCTTGAAATTCATTTACATCATCAGATAAAAAACGAATTAACATAGCTCCGCCTGTAGAATAAATTTTACTAGGAAGATTTGAACCCGAATAAGATGTAAAAGGGTACGAAGTGTTTGGCCCGTCATAAACGACTATACCATCTTTGCCAAGTTCTGTATCTAAGAATGTAATATCAAGCTCTATTGACGTTGCATTTTCTGGCTGTATTAACCATCGGCAGTCCGAATTTGAATTATAATTTCCTGTGCTGCTTCCGTCAGTAATAGTTCCTGATGTTGCTTCTAATATGGTTGTACCTGCACAAAAGTCATCGTAAGAAGCTTCGTATGTAAATTGCCAGCCAGAATCTGTAATAGATGAGTTAGTAACGAATTTCACAAATAAAGAACCATTACTAGATTGCAAAATGAGAGGCAGCAATTGATTACCGGTATAAAAACCCATTGGTTCACCATCATCGTTAGTACCGTCATAAATCTCTAAGTAATCATTGTAAATTGTACCGTTTCCATCATAAGTTGGAGCTTGAAGTTTCATATCGTCAAAAACAACACGTATCGATGTTGCGTTATCTGGCTGAATTAACCAAGAACAATTGGCATTATTCCCATAATTATCTGTACCACTACCGTCAGATACTATGCCAGTCGAATCAGTTAGCGTTGTAGTACCAATACAAGGAGCAATACCATCTGAAGTATAACTAATAGCCCAACCCTCAGAGGTTGTAACATTATTCGATGTAAACTTTACAAATGCGGTACCCGAATTTGCTGTAATTGTTGATGGTATTGTATCACCTGTATAAGTGCCAATTGGCGGTGCATTTTCATCTAAACCGTCGTAAATTGTTACAATGTCTTGATTGTCCTCTATATCTATAAATTGAAAATTTAAGTTTATAAATGATGCGCCTTCTGGGGCAATACGCCAAGTACAGTTACTGTTGTTTAAATAGTTTTCACTACCACTTCCATCATCAAAGGTTGCAGATGCAAAAAACAACTCTGTAAGTGAATTACAGTTTTCATTTGGAACAGAACCTGAATAGTCAAGACTCCAACCTTCACCTACATTAGAGGCATCAGTAATAAACTCTACAAAAACAGCACCAGTTGAGGATACAATCACATTTGGAATCGATGTACCTGAAAAAACGCCTAAGGGTGATGCCATATTGTCTAAACCATCATATAACCTCACTGTATCACCATTACCTAAATTAAAGGATGTAAAATTAATAGATACTGACGATGCTCCACTTGGAGCAATTGTCCAAGAACAATTTTGATTGTTATTATAGCTTTGATTTAGACTGCCGTCTTCAATAGAACCTTCTAAATCATTAAGAACTATTCCCGTGCTACAAAATTCATTCGGATTTTCTAATAAACCGACAGCATACCACGCATTAATTATTGAATCTAAGTCATCTTGATTAAAATTGTATTGATTAGTCTCAATCCATAAAGAAGCCAAACTTATAGAAACATTTTTTACATCCTCAAATACAGAATCATTATTTAAATCAGGACTTGATATTATTTCATAAACCAACCTCTCAGCTTTTGCAAATGAATCAAAAGACTTGACAGAGTAGCTACGTCCTTTTTGATTAATTCCATTTAAAGCCTCACTAGTAAATTGGCGATTTCCAATCAAATAAAACCAATATGTAATTATTGAGCAGTTAGTGTGTATTCCGCCATTATCATTTTGAGAATTTGTATCTACCCAGCAACTAGTCGAATTTGATAAGGAAATACAGTCACCAGTGCTAAAAACTTCACAATTTAGATTGGAATATTCATATGTGTCTGGCTGACGATAATCAAAGCAATACGATTCATCTTCTGTAATGACAAACTCATAGGTTTGCTCTAAACTTGTTGGATTAGATAATAACCTTAGAGGAGGAGTTACCCCTCCATTTGTATCTGGCAAATTAAAATCACCGATTCTCCAATTTAAATCGTTGTCAGGATTTGCATAATTATTAATACATACAGCGAATATATCTCCGAATGCCTCTTTGAGCGCGCCAGTCTCTCCAAAATTATTCTTAAAGACTCCCTTAAAATCTGTCACCAAATGAGAATACTCGTGACCTACAAAATCTAAAGTAGACTGAGCATCTTTTTGTAATTGATCCCCAAAACCGTAGAGTAAAAAATTATTTGACGCTATAAGTGAACTTGATTCAGCTTTTGCATTATTTAATAGAATGGAATTGCTTCCTAAGTATAGATGAGAGTTGAATGCTTTCTGTCCAAACCCATCAGGTCCAGCCCAATCAAATTTTTCGTTGAAATAATCGTAAGCTACTTGAGCACCAAAAAAAGCATCTAAAGCGGGATTCTTTTTATTTATAAAAGTAAAATCAATAATTGTTTCGTTACTGTTGTAATTATAATTAGTTGTTGGTTGATTAATAGTAATTTCTGCGATTAAGTCATCACTTGTGAAACTATCTTCATCATAAACTCTAATTATTAAAGGAAAATGAACAGGTATGGATAATTGAACAAATCTTGGAAATGCAAATTCATTGTAAACTAAAGAAGTCAGAATATTATTTTCAGAATCTTCAACTTGAAAATAAACATCGGGATAATCACCATATTCTCCTAAAATTCCACTAGAATAAAGATTTTCGTTTATTGAGGTAATATTTACTTCACTAATGAAATATACATTATCAAAACTGTTATTAACTGAGCGAATAGGAAATCTGGTCACTGCATTTTCATCAAATGTATAAAATTGGCTTATTTGCCTTTCGCTATCATATAAGGTTAATTTATTATCCTCTTGATAGACTTCAATATCTCTTATCCCGCTATAATAAGTATCTACTGTAGTAGTTACCATTTGCCCATAGCTTACTAAACCTATTAGGGCAATACCTAGAAAAATAATATATCTCATAATTAGTTGCCTTGCGCTTGTACTTCGACTTCTATCTGTAAGTTTCCGTTTTCATCAGTAGTGCCTGATATATTTTTTGAAATAATATGCGGATTAAATGGTATAGAACCATCTTTCCATGGGAAACGGCCGCCGTAGATACCAATTTGACCACCGTCTGTTGCTGCTGCTATTAACGAAGTGCCGTCTAGGAGAGTTAAATCAAATTCATAACTATAATTAGCAGATGAAAAATAATTAGTAAATATTTCTGATGGTGTGTAAGTCGATGAATTTATATTACCGCTAGAGATATTGCTACCACTTAATCCATTAAAATTAATTCCAAAATTATTTCTAATTGAGCTATTTACAGTTCCTGAAAGCGGATTGTCATCAAGAAATATATTGTTTGATATGTTGCAACCATTTGCGCCCAAGACATCGTCCTGAAAAGTATTTGAATAAAAAAAAATATTAGATTCTATAGATATATTTTTAGCTCGGTTTGACTTGGTCAGGATAATATTATTATTAATTAATCCAAAAGGCTGAAAACCGTTAATATCCAAAACGCTAAATCTTCTTAAAATAGACCTTACCACTAATAAATTTGATATTGTACCAGTATAAGTTAGTAAATCATTAGGCATATATACCCTATCAATTATTAAGCCGTTTATGTCCGAATCTATTCTTACACTTGCGCAATCATTACTATTGCAATTGACATTAACAAAGCTTATACCTGTAAGTGTACCTCCACCGCCATTGCCATAAACTATAACCCCACGATTCCCATCACCATCAGCAAAGATAGTTGCACCCGTCGCAGATGTTCCTTCAGGGTTATGTCCAACTCCAATGATGTGCAATCTTTTATTTATGATTCTTTCAATTGAAAATGAACCAGCAGGAAAATATAATGTATCACCTTCCACAGCTGCATCAAATGCTTCGTTTGCTTCAGAAAAAAACTGAGGTGTATTATTGTTTTGTACCGCAATTAAACTTTGACAAAATGCATCTAAAAAACAGAAAGAACTTAAAGCAAAAACGAGTAGACATTTTTTCATTTGGTTGTAAATTAATGATTTATATTAAAACAATACTACTTAAAATCTGTAACCAAACCAAAATTAAAAACGACTTAATTTTCTTACAAACAAAGTTTCACCCCAAAGGGTAAACTAATCTTTATGGGTTGTATAGCTCTCATTTTCTTTATGGTAGAGGTCTATAGCATTTTTCTGCCTAAATACCTCTTCTTCGTTTTTTAATTTTCCGTACAAAGATTTACGCCAGTTTTTAATGGTATCTATCGATTTAAAGAAGTGCTCCGCTAATTCTTTTTCGGATAGTCCTTCGACAATTTGTAACCATAACAAAAGTTCTTTTTCTTTAAGGTTATATTTGTTAGTGAGATAATTATTAAGTCCTTGTTGGTAAGCATCTTTTAATTTTTGCGCGTTAAATTTCCGTTTTATTCTATTGTATAAAACCAAAAGAAGAATTGCAAAAGCTACTAGCGCAGCGATGGCAAAGATTAATAGATAGCGCTGTTTAGTTTTTAATTCTAATTCCTTTTTTAGCACGAGCGCTTCATTTTGCGCTAGTTCTTTTTCCTTTTTCTCTAGTTCGTACTTGGCGGAAATATCCGCTATTTTCTTTAAATCATTTTTAATGTATAATGAATCTGAAGTCTCTGCATACATTTTTAAGTATCTATAAGCTTTATCATTAATTCCTATATTGGAATAATTCTTAGCTATTTCCTTATAAGTGACGTGATAATCTTCATCTGGTATTTTTGGCAAGAAGCGATTCGCTTCTAAAATACTTTCTTCTGCTTTTATTATAAGTTTTTGTTCTAAGAGTAAATTGGCTTTATTTAGATTAATAAATGTAATTCGACTTGAATCGTTTAAAGTTTTTGATAGTTCTAGTGCTCTGTTAAAACTTGATTTTGCTTCATCCAATTGATTGAGAAATTTATATTGTCGACCAGCATTTACTAAAGCTTTAGACAGTTGTTCTTTATCACCAACAAGTTCGGCATATGCCTTAGACAACATAAAATTGTCTAAAGCGTCTTGATGATTCTTATATTCGTCATATAAAACCCCGAACAAATTGTAAGTGTTCATTAAGCCAGAATAGTCTTCGATTTCTTTTCCAATTTTCTCCGCTTCCACCAAATTTTTCTCTGCTTCTCTATACATGTTTCGCTTCAGAAACGTAGTTCCTAGTTGGTTATACGAATACAATTGATAATTTTTATTATTCTGCTCATCTGCTAACTCCAACGTCTCCAAAAAATAATTTGTAGCGTATTCTAATTTGTTCGCATTCAACGCATTTATACCTAAGTTTATATAACAATTAATTGTTTGCTTTTCATTTTTTACGTCTTTTAAAATCTCTATTGCCTGTAGGTAAAGACTATCTGCCCTTTCAATTTCATTTTGTCTGGCATAGAGCGTAGCAAGGTTAGATAACAAAGCGCCTTGATAGCCTTTGTCATCAATCTCATTAAATATGGCTAAGCTTTTCTTATAAGACGTTTCAGATGTATTAAAATCTCCGCTAATGAGTTGAAGTGTGCCTTGCATTCGGTAACCTAAAGCTTCATATTTTTTAGTTTTACCCTTTGAGAACTCTATAAGACTATCATTATAGGTTGTGGCCAGGTCAAAATTGGTGTAATAGGCCGCTATTCCTATTTCTGCTAAAATCTTTGCTTTTGTGGTGTCTATTTTGGCTTTTCGAAACTCAACCGTTAGACTGTCTATTTTGGATTGTTGCGATAAACTAAAGGTTGTAAGAGAAAGGAATAAATAAAATAAAAAGTTTTTCAAATCAAAATCTTTAAGGTTGGACTAATAAATATACTGGAAATACTTATATGTTCATCAAAAATTGAATTTTGGTCTGTTTTTCAATTTCGGAATGATGCTGAATAAAAATAGATTTTGAGATATATTCAACTTCAATCAACCAAGATTCACCATTAAAATAAGAATTCTTTACTACACCTTTCAAACTTGAGCTGAGCAGTTCGGCTTCGCTCACTGACCACGAAGTTGAAGTGTCAGATTTTTCTACAATTTGAAGCTGATGTGCATAATAAATTTTACCATCAATCTCATTAAACTCATCAAAAAACGAGGCAATCAAAGGTAATTTCGGGTTGTTATATAAGTTTTGTGGTGTGTCCTTGGCAATGATATTTTTTTGGTCTAAAACTAGCATTTCATCTGCGAAACCAAGAACATCATTATTATCGTGCGTGGCAACGATGCAAGCAATATTATTTTCTTTTAAATAGGAAAACACACTTCTACGGAGTGATTGTTTTTTAAAATTATCGATATGGCTAAACGGCTCATCGAGTAATAAAATTTCAGGTTGTTTTGCTAAGGCGCGCGCTAAAGCCACACGTTGTTTTTGCCCGCCGCTGAGGTTTTTAACCTTTGTTTTAGAAAAATCTTGAAGTTCTACAACTTTAATGAGTTCAGTCGTGCGTTTTTGTTTCTCTTCGGGATAGAAGCGTGATAAATACTTTCCTATATTTTCTTCGACCGTAATAAAAGGCATCAAATCGAATTCTTGCGACACATACTTCATAAAATCGTAACCGATTACCAAGTTATGTTTTGGTCCTAGGATTTGGGTGTCCTTCCAAAAAATGTCGCCTTGGTCTAAATCATATTCGCCATAAATGAGTTTCAAAAGCGTACTTTTCCCTGAGCCACTTTCGCCAATAATCGCTAGATTTTTACTTTTTTTAAGATTAAAAGTTATGTTTTCTAATACCCGATTTTTATTGTAACCGAAGCTGATATTTTTTACTTGAAGCATTATGCAAAAATAAGACCTACAAAGCTATTACCACTTTGTAGGTCAAGTTTATTATAGTCTTTGTCAAGAACTTAATCCTTAAAATCTTGATTAGGCAAGTTGGTAAAACCCATATTAAAAAGCGTAAAACCATAAATATCTGCGTATTGTTCTATGGTTTTACTTACTGGTGTTCCGGCACCATGTCCTGCATCTGTTTCAATTCTTATAATTGTTGGGTTATCTCCTGTTTGCTTTGCTTGTAACTCTGCAGCAAATTTAAAACTGTGCGCAGGTACCACACGGTCGTCATGGTCTCCTGTTGTAACCATAGTTGCAGGATATGACGTTCCATCTTTTACATTATGAACAGGTGAGTAGCCTTTTAGATAATTAAACATTTCTTTACTGTCTTCGGCAGTTCCGTAGTCGTATGCCCAACCTGCACCTGCAGTAAACGTGTGGTAACGTAACATATCTAAAACACCAACAGCAGGCAATGCAACTTTCATTAAATCTGGACGTTGTGTCATGGTCGCACCAACTAATAATCCACCATTAGAACCACCGCGTATTGCCAAATAATCTGATGAGGTGTATTTTTGGTCAATTAGAAATTCTGCTGCAGCAATAAAATCGTCAAACACATTTTGCTTTTGCATTTTTGTTCCGGCGTCGTGCCATTTTTTTCCATATTCTCCACCGCCACGAAGATTTGGTACTGCATAAATACCACCTTGCTCCATCCAAACGGCATTAGCAATACTAAAACTTGGTCTTAAACTAATATTAAAACCGCCATAACCGTAAAGTATTGTTGGATTTTTTCCATTAAGCTCTAAGCCTTTTTTATGTGTAATAATCATCGGTATTTTTGTGCCATCTTTAGATTTGTAAAATACCTGAGTACTTTCATATTCTTCTGGATTAAAATCGATGTCTGGTTTACGAAACAACTCTGACTCACCACTTTCAATATTATATTTATAAATACTTCCTGGTGTTACATAATTTGTAAAAGAATAATACAATTCTTTTTCTTCTTTTTTGGCGCCAAAACCACTTGCTGAACCTACACCAGGCAAGTTAACTTCTCTCACTAATTGACCATCATAATCGTACTGAAGAACTTTAGAAACAGCATCTACCATATAGGTAGCAAAGAAGTAACCACCACCAGTTGATGGACTTAGTACGTTTTCCGTTTCAGGAATAAAATCAACCCAGTTTTCAGGTGTTGGATTTGACGCATCAACCGTTACTATTTTTTCATTAGGCGCATTCATATTTGTCATTATATAAAGTTTAGAGCCTACATTTTCTATAATATTTGAATCTGTATCGGTGTGGTCTAAAATGGTTATAAAATCTGAATTTGGATTAGTTAGATCTTTAATCAAAAGCTTGTTTCCAGAGGTAGAAACTCTTGGAGTGATAACTAAATAACGGTTATCTTCTGTGACACCACCATAAATATATCTATGTTTTTGCTCTGGTGTCCCTCCATAAATAAGTTCGTCATCAGACTGTGGCGTACCTAATTTATGATAATATACCTTGTGTTGGTCCGTTTTTGCAGACAATTCACTTCCTTTTGGTTTATCATAACTTGAATAATAGAAGCCTTCATTTTTGTACCAAGACATGCCACTAAATTTAATATCGACGAGTGTGTCTTCAACAATTTCTTTAGACTCCACGTCCATAATTAAAATTTTTCGCCAATCGCTACCACCTTCAGAAATAGAATAGGCTAAAATTTTTCCGTTTTTCGAAAAACTTGTGCCTCCAAGAGAAATTGTACCATCTTCTTTAAATGTGTTTGGGTCTAAAAAAACCTCGGCAGAACTTGGGTCTGCGCCGTTTTTATAACGGTAAATCACATACTGATTTTGTAAGCCGTCGTTTTTATAAAAGTACGTGTAATCACCTTCTGTAAAAGGAGAACCTATTTTTTCATAATTCCATAATTTAGATAATCGATTTTTAAGGTTTTCTCGGTATGGAATGTTTGCCAAATAATCTTGAGTTACTGCATTTTGGCGCTTTACCCAATCTTCTGTTTCTGCGCTCCTATCATCTTCAAGCCATCGATATGGATCATTAACTTCTTCACCAAAGTATGTGTCTACGTGGTCAACTTTTGCAGTTTCAGGATATTGAACTTTTATAACTTCTTTAGATTGTTTTTCGTTTTTACAAGACATAAAAAGGATAGTTGCAAGTAACAAATAAGGAATTCGTTTCATGGGTTTAGTGGTTTGATTTTAAATAAAATTAATCAAAAAAGCACCCAACTGAATAAGAAAAGTGCTTTTTAAGATTTTTTTATGTTGAATATTAAGCTTAGACCAAACTATTGGCTACTAAATATTCGGCGATTTGTACAGTATTTGTTGCAGCTCCTTTTCTTAGATTATCACTAACTATCCACATATTTAATGAGTTGGGTTGTGACATATCTCTACGAATGCGACCTACAAAAACATCGTCTTTGCCGTTAGCATACATAGGCATAGGATAGGTGTTGACATCCGTGTTATCTTGTACTACAACACCATCAGTCGCACTTAATAGTTCACGCACTTCTGTTAAGTTGAAATCATTTTCAAACTCAACATTTACTGATTCGCTATGACCACCAGCTGTTGGAATTCGAACGGCAGTTGCAGTTACGGCAATAGTATTATCATCTAATATTTTTTGAGTCTCGCGGACTAACTTCATTTCCTCTTTGGTGTATCCTGTTTCTTCAAAAACATCACAGTGTGGAATTGCGTTTTTGGCAATTGGATATGGATATGCCATTTCGCCCTTTATGCCTGCAATTTCATTTTCGAGCTGTTCTACAGCTTTAACACCAGTTCCTGAAACGGATTGATAAGTCGAAACAACCACACGTTTCATTTTATATTTTTTGTGAAGTGGTGCCAAAGCCATCACCATTTGTATGGTTGAGCAATTTGGGTTGGCAATAATTTTATCGTTTTTTGTTAATTGATTGGCATTAATTTCTGGCACAACTAATTTTTTGTCCAAATCCATTCGCCAAGCAGAAGAATTATCAATCACAGTAGTGCCAACTTCTGCAAATTTTGGTGCCCATTCTAAAGACGTACTTCCACCAGCTGAAAATAATGCAATGTTTGGTTTTTGATTCACAGCCTCTTGTAAACCAATAACCTTAATGGCCTTGTTTTTATAGTTGATTTCCTTACCAATAGAACGTGCTGAAGCTACTAAAAGCAACTCGTCCATCGGAAAATTTCGTTCTTCTAAAACCTTAAGCATTACGCTACCCACAAGTCCGGTAGCACCAACAATAGCAACTTTCATTTTCATGTTTTTTATAATAAAGCAAAAGTAATTGATTTAGGAAATGACAAAGCGTAATTTTTAAAATTATAACAAAAAAGACCCTGACTGTTACATCAGGGTTTGGTTAAAAATATGTAAAGTAGCGGTGACGCTAGCGTTAATCTATTTTTGGTTTTTAAGAAGTTCTTTAATGTCTGCTAAAAGCTCTTCTTGAGTTGGTCCTGCAGGCGCGGCTGGTGCTGGTTCTTCTTTTTTCTTCGTTTTGTTAACGCCTTTCACTACCATAAACATTACAAAAGCTACGATAATAAAGTCAATAACGTTAGTCAAAAACGTTCCGTATTCTAAAAATACTTCGCCAACAGTCTCTCCTGCATCATTAACTGTACCTTCTTTAAGTTGATACCTTAAATCTTTAAAGTCCGAATCAAATACGAGACCAATTAATGGCGATACAATTCCGCCAGTAAATGAGGATACAACTTTGTTAAAAGCGGCACCCATTACAAAACCAACAGCAATGTCTACGAGGTTGCCTTTCATCGCAAACTCTTTAAATTCTTTAAGCATAATATTAAGTTTTTAGTTAGTTAATGGCTTCTAATTTAGTTAAAAAATTAACATCTTTTGAGATGAAGAAGAATTTTCTTTCAAAATTTAATAGATAATATATCTTTTAACACGCTGAGATATAGCGGTTAAAATTTCGTATGAGATGGTTTTTGCAGATGCCGCCAATTCTGAGGCTTTGTGTTTTCCGTCGAAAATAATCACCTCGTCACCTTCGTTACAATCAATATTAGTTACGTTTACCATAATCATATCCATACAAACATTGCCAATGATTGGTGCTTTTTGATTATTAATAAATACAAACCCTTTCTCTTGTCCAAATTGTCTCGAAATTCCATCCGCATGACCAATAGGAATTGTTGCCGTTTTTTCGAAACCCTTTGATGTGTACGCCCGATTGTAACCCACAGTTTCTCCTTTTTCAATATGATGAATTTGAGAAATAATCGATTTTAGTTGAGCTATTGGCCTAAGGTTGCTGTCTTGTTCTGCAGAATTTCCAAAACCATAAAGTCCAATGCCGCAGCGCACCATATCTAAATGCGCTTCAGGATAATTTATTACGCCAGACGTATTGCTTAAATGTAGCCAAGGTTTATAATCAGTCTGACTTTCAAAATTTGTAGCTATAGATTTAAAATCTTTAATCTGATTTAAAGTAAATTCTCTTTCATTTTTATCTTCACTCGCTGCTAAATGCGAAAACAAGGATTTTGCTTTTACTGATTGTGTGTTTTTTAGCTTTGACACAATATAGTCAACGTCACTCTGCCAAAACCCTAAGCGATTTAAACCCGTATTAAATTTTATATGAACAGGATATTCCTTTTGTTTTTCGGCTTCAGTTACTTTAATAAATTCATTAAGAATTCTTGCACTGTACAAACTTGGTTCAAGACAACGTTCTATAATAGTTTTAAAATTTACCACTTGCGGATGCAGCACTAAAATAGGCGCTATAATACCAGCATCTCTGAGGGCAACACCTTCATGTGCGTAAGCCACAGCAAAATAATCAATATTTAATTTTTGGAGATGTTTTGCAATTTCAACCGAATCACTACCGTAGGCAAACGCCTTTACAACGGCTAAAAATTTGGTTTCAGAATTGAGTTTCGATTTTAAGTACTCAAAATTATGCGTTAACGCATTCAGGTTAATTTCTAAAACTGTTTGTTGAGCTTTAGCCATCAGAATTTTGGTCTTTTGCCGCTAATTCTTCAGCATCTTTTACCTTCATTTGGCGTACCTTTTCGCGAAGCATACACTTGTAATAAGCAGCTCTGCTCAGCGGTTCATATTCGTCAACCTCGCCAAGTAAAACCAAATCTTCACTAGCTGCTTTACGGTAACTGTATTGTGCCAAATTTCCTGTTTTGGTACAAACGGCATGTACTTTGGTAACATATTCTGCAGTTGCCATAAGGTTTGGCATTGGTCCAAAAGGGTTACCTTTAAAATCCATATCTAAACCAGCAACAATAACGCGAATACCTTTATTGGCCAAATCGTTACAAACTTTTACAATTTCGTCATCAAAAAATTGCGCTTCGTCAATACCAACCACATCACAACCATCGGCCAAAATTGGTATGTTGGCTGCAGCAGGAACTGGAGTTGACCTAATCTCGTTAGCATCGTGAGATACTACTTTTTCTTCATCATAACGAACATCAACGGCAGGTTTAAAGATTTCAACCTTTTGCCTAGCAAATTGCGCACGTTTTAATCTTCGGATTAATTCTTCTGTTTTACCAGAAAACATAGAACCGCAGATAACTTCTATCCAACCAAATTGTTCTTTATGATTTACCGTATTTTCGAGAAACATTTTGTAATTTTAGCACTAAACGAATGATTTTTTTCGTTTGTATAAAGGTGGCGCAAATTTATTAAAAATCAAAAGTTATTTCGGCTTACCTGAGAAAATTAAAAGCTAAAATTTAGAAGAATGAAACAATCTTTAATTAATAATGAAATTTGTAATTCATTATAATTAAATGTTCTATCTGACATAAAAAACAATAAAAACATACAGATGAAAAAGAAATTAGAATCAGAATTAATTAGCATAGCGCATAGGATTCTAAAACTTACAGGAAAGGAAGACGTTAATCGCATGCATGCGGAAGTTGCTGCACTTTACGAAAAACTTACGGTTTTAAAATTTGCACAAGAAAATTTTGAAGATGATTTACCAACCATTGGTAACGATTCTTCATTTTTTGGCATGTTAGATACAGCATTTAACAATAAAATTAGCGACAATATTGAAGTTGAAAACAAGGTCTATGTTGATTTAGACGAGCGCGAAAATGATCGTATCATTGAACCTGTGATGAGCAAAATAAAAGATATGGTAGCGTTTATGCCAGACGAAACTATTGTTGAAGATTCTATAAAAACCGAAACCAAAGGACAAAGCAAAACTATTGCTTTTGAAACTATAAGTAAGGATTTTGCCAACATGCCAGAATTTGAGCCTGTTGAGACAGCCCAAAAGCATCAAGTAGAAATTAAAGTAAAATCATTAAACGACAGACTAAAATCTGGTGGACTAAATATTGGTCTAAATGATAAAATTGCATTTATCAATCATTTGTTTGAAGGTAAAAGCGAAGATTACGATCGTGTGATTTCTCAAATAAATACGGCAACATCATTACAAGAAGCACAAGACTTTGTGCAAAAATTAGTGAAGCCAGACTATAATAACTGGGAAGGCAAAGAAGAATACGAAGAGCGTTTTACACAAATTATTGAAGCTAAATTTGAATAATTAATGCTCACCAAAAAAATTATCTATTGGGTAGCAACTCTTGTGCTTTGTGGCATTATGCTTTATTCTGCACAGATGTATTTTAGAAATACAGAAATGGTTGAAGGTTTTTTTAACATGCTTAATTATCCAACTTACTTTGTCATTCCGTTAGCCGTTTTAAAAGTACTCGGCGTTGTTATGATTTTATGGCGAAAAAGCCGATGGCTTACCGAATGGGCTTATGCTGGTTTCTTTTTTAATTTGGTTTTAGCAACTGCGGCGCATTATTATGCTGGTGACGGCATTTTTGGCTTTTCGTTGTATGCTTTGATAGCTTTATTTCCGTCTTATTTTTTAGGGAAATATATAAGGGATTAATAATTTAAGTACACAAAGCCACTTAGTGGCGCGTCCGAATTATTTAACTGAAGTATATAATAATATGTACCAATTGGAAGTTTTTCTGATGAGGTAAATATGCCAATATTGGCTTGAC
Organism: Winogradskyella litorisediminis; assembly: GCF_042675765.1. NCBI lineage: Bacteria > Pseudomonadati > Bacteroidota > Flavobacteriia > Flavobacteriales > Flavobacteriaceae > Winogradskyella > Winogradskyella litorisediminis. The sequence continues at coordinate 683,672 of NZ_JBHTJL010000009.1, forward strand.
CTTTCCAGTTATTTTCATAATTATTTTGTTGAAAAACTAAAGTGCCATATCTGTTGAAAATTTTAATGGAATTATTTTGGTAATCTTCAATACAAGGAATTATTAATACGTCATTTTTATCATCATTGTTTGGTGATATGCCTTCAGCAATTTGCAAGCAATTTGAAATGTCTACTGAAGCACTACTTTCATTATTGTGTTCGTTTCTGTCTTGTTGGTCAACATAATTCAAAATAACAACATTCACTAAGTCTTGAGATGAAATAACTCTTACTGTAAGCTCTAAAGTTTCGGTTGTATTTGGCGCTAAGCTTTCAATTGTCCAAGTGTAAACGTCTTCATCAAAAACTCCAACTGTTGTAGTTGCTGAAATAAATTGATACGCAAGCGGAAGTTGTTCTAATATTTCAACTGAAGTTGCTGTTGTGGTACCCAAATTTGTTGCCGTAATCGTAAAAGTGACTTCTTCGCCAATGTTAATTTCAGTTTCTGAAACTGTTTTTATAACTTCAATATCTACATCGCTCATATCCTCAATAACCGTTATGGTTGCACTGGCTTGAGACGCATCTGCATTATTAATTTCAGAAAAATTAGAAAATGTATTGGTGTATGCTCCAACAATGTCTGAAGTCACCAAAACAGAAAAAGAGAGATTTGCCGTGCCTTCGGTTATTGTTAAGTTTGAAACACCTACAGAAGAATCACCAACATCACCGATAAAATTGCCTGTACTGCCATTTGAATTTTCCCAAAACGGACTGCCTGCTAAAACAACACCTAGTGGTAAATTATCGAGAAACATGACATCGGTTTGCATGGGATTGCTAGCTAAATTTGTAATTGTAAACGTCAACAAGCTTTCTTCTCCGACGATGATTGTTTCTGGCTCAAATGCTTTGGTCACTGCAGGTGCAACTATTTGTACATTACTAATAGATAGGTTAGTTCTGGAGTTAGTTCTTCATTATTTGCAGCGCTAACAATGGCTTCGGCGATATTATTAAACGCACCACCAAAACTTGGGGATAAAACAGGTATTCTAATCTGCACGGTTGATCCAGCATTCATATTTGGTATAACTCCACTAATAGTGTTTCCAGCACTCGAAAAGTTTGCAATACAAGTAGCGTTTCCTGATGTCACAGTACATGTTGGTGTACCTAATTCAGAAAAAACAGAATTTAAGGTGTTTTCAAATAAGACATCTTCAGCCTCAGAACTTGTTACACTGTTGCTGATATCTATGACCCAATCAAAAGATTGGTTAACTCCAACTTGTGTAAATTCAGGATAAGTCTGAACAATTAAGTCTATACAAGGTGCAAATTGGGTATTGGCAAAAGCTCTATTGTTTAAAGGATTTGTGTCTTCTATAGCGTTTACATATTTAACTTCAACCCCGTTTGTAGCTGTAATATCATCATCACTGCATTCAGGAATCCATTCAACAGTAATTTCAAAATTAACAGAACTATTTGCAGGCAATTCCCAATTATCTTCGGGTAAGATTTCCCAAAAAATGTCTTCTTCGCCATCTTCCGGTTCGCCATCTAATTGTACATCAATATTGCTGTGCAAAATTTCAAAGCAACTGGCATTTCCTGTTGTACTAACGCATGAAATGCTTCTTAGAATTCCTTCAACAAATTCATTCTGATTATCTGGCATAAAATCTCTAAGCTCAATAATAGCGTTAAATTCACTATCGTTTAAAACTGAAATTTCATAGGTCACTTCGCCCCAAGGTGCTAGATTATTTGCTGGATTAATTTGAGTTTTTGTCACGGTTAAATCGGCAAATGGGCAAGGTTCTGCACTTGGCAAAATTAAAATTTCTTCATCTAAGTTATTTTCTGGAACAATATCTACAATATCTACATCTAAAATATTTGTTGCACTTCTAATTCTTGCTTCAACGCCGCTACTATTTATAGTACAACTGGGTTCGATAAATTCAATGGTACTAATTATGTTTATCGTAGAATTTGGTTGCATTACAAAATCATTACTTTTCCAAAGTTGACCGTCAATAGTTAGAGTTAAATTATCACAAGAAATATCACCAGTTGTAGAAATACATTCTAATGATGTAACGCTCCAAACCGGAGGAAGAGACAAATTCTGAAGAAAGAATCGCATTGGAGTTTCAATTGGCCCATTGTTACAAACAGTAGTTTCAAGAGTAATAGGAACGTTATAATCTAATGATGTACCGAGCGTTGGATTTATTTGCTCTGTCATAATGCAGATATCCACGATTGGGCACGATTCACTTTCTATCAAATGAGTTGGCACTGAGTTAGATGCGTTTTGAGAGATATTGGCATGGTTTAATTCTATTGTAATAAAACTATCAACATTCATTGGACCAATTTCCGAACTGCAGTTAGGTTCTAAGTATTTATAAATAACTTCGAAAGTTAGACTTACGCCAGAAGTAAAAACATGTTGGTTGTTATAAGAAAAAACAGATTGCGTACTTGTAATTGCAGTTGTGCTTGAGGCTACACTAGATGTATCAATACATTCAGTGCCATTAGTCGCAGATAAACATTCAATAGAAACAAGACTTACATTTGGGTTTCCGAAATTGACGTCTGAACTTAAAGTCAGATTTCCAGAGAAACCTTCAAGTGGGAATTCAATACTACTATTATTTGTAATGGTAAACCGATACGTTACATTATCGCCCCAAGCTGAAATTGGCGCGCCACCCGTAGGATTAATTTGGCTATGCGTTACCGTAAAATCAATGACTACATCAATAACATCAATGGAAATTATTGATGAATTATTTGAAGCGTTACTATCAATAACGTTATCTGGAGCAGTAACTATTGTCGTCAGTGCAATACCACCCAATTCTGTTGGTGCATTAACATTTATAAGTATTTCAACACTCGAATTATTTGGCATATTCGCAATACTTCCAGTCAAAACATTACTAGCATCTAAATTGAAATTTGAAACATCAGAAGTACCACCAACACTGTTTTGTGAAACAAATGAGTTAACAACTAAATCATCATCAAAATCAATTGAAACAGCACTGTTTGAAACTGCATTTCCAGAATTGACAATTGTAACTACGTATTGAAACTCTTCATAAATAGTAACCTGAGAAATAGGGTTTCCAGATAAGTTTTGAGCTTCTGCTATAACGGATAAATCAGTTGTCTGCGACGATAACAAGAAAGCATTAAAAGCTAAAAATAAGATGAGACAGATTAATCTTTTCACAGGTTGGTTTTGCTTAGTAGATGTATATTCTTAAGTAAGGTTGCGTTAAGATATAGAAAAGATTGTAAATTTGATTTATAGCCAATTGATATATGAAGTTATACCTCGTACCAACACCAATAGGAAATTTAAAAGACATGACATTTAGAGCCGTTGAGGTTTTAAATGATGTCGATTTGATTCTCGCCGAAGATACTAGAACTTCAGGAAAACTATTAAAGCATTTTGAAATTTCTACTCAAATGCAAAGTCACCACATGCATAACGAACATAAAACAGTGAAGCATTTGGTCGAGAAATTAAAATCAGGCATGTCGATAGCTGTCATTAGTGATGCAGGCACACCAGCCATATCGGACCCAGGTTTTTTACTAACGCGTGCTGCTGTAGAAAATGGTATTGAAGTCGAATGTCTCCCAGGTGCAACCGCATTTGTCCCAGCATTGGTTAATAGCGGATTACCAAATGATAAATTTGTATTCGAAGGTTTTTTACCCGTAAAAAAAGGACGTCAAACCCGATTATTGCTTTTAGCTGAGGAAACCCGAACCATGATTTTTTACGAAAGTCCGCATAAACTCATAAAAACATTAGGGCATTTTGCCGAGTATTTTGGAGAAGACAGACAAGTTTCGGTGTCGAGAGAACTCACAAAACTTTACGAGGAAACAGTTAGAGGAACAGCAACAGAAGTTTTGGCACATTATACCAACAAGCCACCAAAAGGCGAAATTGTTATTGTAGTTGCTGGGAAAGCGTAAATAGGTTAATTATTAACGCATTGCGATTACATCGTTGAAGTGTTTCTATTAATTTTGAATAAAATCTTTAATCATGAAAACCAAACACTACGATGTATTTGTAATTGGCAGCGGTATTGCTGGGCAAACTGCAGCCGAAAAAGCTGCAAAAACAGGAAAAAAAGTAGCCATTGCAGATAATCGTGAGTATGGCGGAACTTGTGCTTTGCGCGGTTGCGACCCAAAAAAAATAATGCTTCAATTTTCCGAAATTCTTCAGCAGTCTAAACAACTTAAAGATTTAGGGGTTAAAAAACTACCCACAATAGATTGGAAAAAAGTACAGAAATTCAAAACTTCATTTACAAGTGCTGTTCCTGTATCAACAGAAAAAGAATTACAACAATTAGGAATTGATTTATACCATCAATCACCAAAATTTTTAAGCGAATCAGAAATTAGTGTAGAAGGTAAAACGATTTCAGCAGATAAATTTGTGATTGCAACCGGTTTGGTTCCAAGAAAATTAGAAATAAAAGGCAGAAAATATCTCAAAACAAGCGACGATATTTTGCAGCTAAAAAAAATACCAAAATCAGTTGTATTTATTGGTTCTGGCTATGTTGGTATGGAGTTTAGTAGTATGTTAAACAGTCTTGGTTGCAAGGTAACAATGATTGATAGCAGCGATGAAATTCTTAATGTTTTTGATAGTTACTTAACCAAAAAATTACGGAAGGAATTAAAAAATAGAGGCGTTACCTTTCATTTTAACACCGATGTTATCAAAATACAAGAACACACAAAAAATTACAGCATTGTTTTCCAAAAAAATGAAGAAAAGCATCGCATAAAGGCACGTATGATTTTTAATACTGCTGGTAGAGTACCAGCTATAGGTAATTTAGATTTAGACAAAGCGAATGTAGCGTATGATGATAGCGGTGTTTTAGTAAATAATTACCTTCAAAGCACAACTAATAAGAACGTGTATGCTTGTGGCGATGTATCGAGTAAATCTTTGCCATTAACACCACTTTCTGGCTTGCAAGGTCACATTGTTGGCTCCAATGTGATTAAAGAAAATTCTGAAGAATTTACAAATCCTTTGGTACCTTCGGTAGTATTTACGCATCCACAGTTGGCAAGCGTAGGTTATTCTGAAAGCGAAGCAATAAGCCGTTACAAAAAAATAAAGGTTTACAAGGATGATGTTTCAAATTGGTATAATGCAAAAAAAGAAAATGCATCAGCTTACGCCTTTAAAATCATAGTTAACGAGCGTACAGACGAAATTGTTGGTGCTCATATTTTAAGCTCAAAAGCAGCAGAAACTATTAATTTGTTTGCGATGGCTATTAATAATAAAATGACTGCGGCCGAATTTAAACGTCAGATTTTTACTTATCCAAGTTATGCTAGTGATGCTAAAAGTATGTTAGCAAATTAGAATGTTGTAGTTTGAAAGATTTACTATCAGAAATAAAATCTTGCACAGTTTGCAGAAATCATCTGCCACTTGGCGCTAACCCGATTGTAAGTTTTTCTGAACATTCTAAAATCATTTTATTGAGTCAAGCACCAGGAAGAATTGCCCATCAAAAATCGAAAGCTTGGGATGACCCAAGTGGACGAAAATTAAGAGAGTGGCTAGGCGTTAACGATACTCAGTTTTACAACCCAGATAATTTTGCCATATTACCTATTGGGTTTTGCTATCCCGGAAAAGCAGCAACAGGCGATTTACCACCAAGACCAGAATGTGCCCCGTTGTGGCACGACAGAGTTTTAAGCGAACTTAAAAATGTAAAATTGACGTTGTTAATTGGTGGATATTCACAGAAGTATTATTTAAAAGATAGAATGAAACGAAACTTAACGGAAACTGTTTCAAATTTTGAAGACTACTTGCCTAAGTATTTCCCCATTCCGCATCCATCACCAACCAATCGGTTTTGGCGCGCAAAAAATCCTTGGTTTGAGGAGTTGGTGGTGCAGGAGTTGCAGGAGAAAGTGAAAGATATTTTAAAAACTTCCTGAACCAGAAAAGAAGTCTATTCACTTTTTGTTACTTAAATTAATGATGGTCTTTGTTTTAGTGTTTTTTTCAAAACTTTCAATTTCTTTGAGAGTAGCATTTGGATGAAGTTTTTTATGCAACCATAGCCTTAAAAATCTTCCCAAACTTAATACTTGACAAAGCCCAATCACTCCACTTGATATTGCACCAATTATAAAATACGTTTCCATGGTTTTGATATTTTAAGCTAAACAAAATCACATAATTTGAACTTTCCGAGGCGTGGTTTCCTACTGCCTATATAAGCAAAACACTTTTTAGCAGAATGAAATTCGTAAATCGCAAATGGTAATTTTTGTTTCATTTTAATTGTTTTATAACTAAGCTTAATTACCTAGACACCTATATAACGTATAACAAGCTAATCTGTTTAACTTTTAAAAAAAAAATCTTGCCAGAAATGGCAAGATTTAATTTAATCTATCTAAAAGTCGCAATGCGACAGTCTAAAAATCTTAATGTCTAATATCTAGACCCATCATGTTTCCCAACCTCAAAACCATGCTTTCCTAAATATTGGTTGCCACTTTCTATAGCGCCTTCTTCCATGGTTGTTCCCATAGAATCGTTCCAACGGTTTAGGTAGCCGAAAAGCGAAATAACACCGAGCATTTCTACGATTTCACCTTCGTCCCAATGTTTGTAAAGACGTTCTTTAATCTCGGCATCAACAGCGTTTGGTACTTGGCTGGCTGCTAAGCTAAAATCTAAAGCAGCACGTTCTGCTTCAGAAAATGCAGGATGTGTTCGATACTCCCAAATATTATCTAATTGCTCTTGCTCGGCACCATAACGTTCCGCAGCTCTTATAGCATGCGCTTGGCAATAACGGCAACCTGTAGCGTTACTACTTACCCAAGCTATCATACGTTTTAGAGCTGAAGTTACGCGTCCTTCATTAGCCATTACGGCTTTGTTCAAATTTATAAACGCTTTAGAAATTGAGGGTCTGCGCTGCATCGTTAGTACAGAATTTGGGCAAAACCCAAGAGTTTCGTTAAAGAATTCTGCTAATTTTTTGGTTTCTAAATCGTGTTCTGGAGATAACGGAGTTACTAATGCCATAGTTTAAAGTCTTAATTTTTTGAGTGCCTAAAGTACTTAATGTCATATGCAATGCAAAACATATTTTTAGGATTACCCAAATAAACGCGTTTAACTTATTAACTTTAGGCGTTTCTAATATATAATTTTAAAATGGCAGATAAAATTACCACACACTGGAAAGGCGGATTAACCTTTGTATCAGATAATCCAAGCGGGAAAAATGTAACTATGGACACCAATGTCGAAGGACAAGATGAACGTTTTGGATTGTCTCCTAAAGCTATGATGCTTTCATCATTGGCTGGTTGTTCTGCGCTAGACGTTATTTCAATTTTAGACAAAATGAAGTCACCAATTGACGATTTTAAGATTGAAGTATCTGGCGAACTTACGGATGAGCATCCAAAATATTACCATAAAGTAATTGTAGATTATCATTTTTATGGCTCAGACTTAGATAAGAAAAAGTGCGAAAAAGCGGTGAAATTATCTATAGAAAAATACTGCGGTGTTATGGAAATGTTTCGTCAATTCGCTAAAATTGAAACTAATAATCATTTTCATATTTCCACTAAAAGATAGAGCATTATAAATATGCGTTGGACTATTAAACCAAAACCAGAAATCTCAAAGATTGAAGCACTTAAAAACGCGCTCAATGTTGATGAGACAGTAGCTACACTTTTATTGCAACGCGGTATTGAAACCTTTGAAGACGCCAAAACTTTTTTTAGACCAAGTTTTGATGATTTGCATGACCCATTCTTAATGAAAGATATGGATAAAGCTGTTGCCCGAATTGAAGCAGCCATTTCTAATGGCGAAAATATTCTAGTTTATGGCGATTATGATGTTGATGGTACCACATCAGTGGCTTTACTTTCTTCATATTTAAAAACAAAAACCGAAAATGTTGCAACCTATATTCCAGATAGATACATAGAAGGTTATGGTGTTTCATTCAAAGGCATTGATTTTGCAGACGACAACGGTTTTAGTTTAATAGTTGCACTCGATTGTGGAATAAAAGCCATAGATAAAGTGGCTTACGCTAAGCAAAAAGACATTGATTTTATTATTTGCGACCATCACAGACCAGGCGAAAACATTCCAGATGCTGTAGCCGTTTTAGACCCTAAACGTAACGATTGTAACTATCCATTTAAAGAACTTTGTGGTTGTGGAGTTGGTTTTAAATTGATTTCTGCACTAGCCGAGAAAGACGGAAAATCACCTGAAGATTTAGTAGAATATTTAGATTTAGTAGCCACGGCCATTGGCGCTGATATTGTTCCTATTGTAGATGAAAATAGAGCTTTAGCCTACTTCGGTTTGCAAGTAATCAACAGTAATCCTCGACCAGGAATGAAAGCTATGATTGCTGAGGTAAAAAAAGACCAATTGACCATTACAGATGTTGTTTTTATTATTGCGCCACGTATTAATGCTGCTGGGCGAATGAAACACGGAAACCACGCTGTTACTTTACTTACGGAAACCGATTTTAATCTCGCAGCTGAGTATGCCGTTGATATTAATAACTACAATTTAGACAGGAGAGAAGTAGATAAGCAAATTACCGAAGAAGCTTTAGTTCAGATTGAAGAAAATAACGAAAAAAATCGTTTTACTACAGTGGTTTATGACGAAAACTGGCACAAAGGCGTTATTGGTATTGTAGCTTCTCGCTTAACTGAAACTTATTACAGACCAACTTTAGTTTTTACAAGAAGCGGTGATAAATTAGCGGCTTCGGCACGTTCCGTTAAAGGTTTTGATGTTTATAATGCGCTAGAAGCTTGTTCAGAATACATCGAACAATTTGGAGGTCATAAATACGCAGCAGGTTTAACGTTACTTCCAGAAAATTATGAAGCTTTTAAAGCTAAGTTTGAAGCTGTAGTTAAAGAATCAATTGATCCAAAATTACTAACTCCAGAATTGAAAGTAGATTTAGAAATTAATCTCAACGATATAGATGAAAAATTAATGCGAATTATCCACCAGTTTGCACCTTTTGGCCCAGGAAATATGACACCAGTATTTATGACGCAAAATTTAAAAGATACGGGTTACGGTAAATGTGTTGGTGAAGATGATAAACACCTAAGGTTCACGGCAACACAAAATGGACGAGGTAAAATCGTTGCTATTGGTTTTGGTTTAGGTGAAAAATGTCATCTCATCCAGAATGGAAATTTATTTTCGGCAGCTTATACCATTGATGAAAACGATTGGAATGGCAATGTGAGTTTGCAATTAAAATTGAAAGATATTAAAGCTTAGAAACCTAGTTTGAGGTATAATTAAATATGAAAAACCACTTAATTCTTCTTTTACTCTGTATTTGTCAAAATATATATGCTCAAAATTTGGTGCTTAATCCGAGTTTTGAAGAACACAAAGATGAACGTTGCAATGTGTATTTGAGTGGTTTTGATAGGTCTATCTTAAATTGGTCAACACCAAACAAAGGAACAACAGATTATTTTGATACGTGCAGTAAAAAAATGGGTACAACCAATTATAATGGTTTTCAAGAGCCTAAATCTGGAAACACTTATGCTGGTATTTATGTCTACACAGATAAAAACTATAGAGAATATATTCAAGGAGAACTTTCGGAAACTCTTAAAAAAGGAGAAACTTACACGTTCAGTTTTTACTTGAGCTTAGCAGATAATGCGTCATATTCAACAAATGATATCGAAGTTTTATTTACAGAAGAAAAATTAATATCATGCTACCATTCCAATAGATGCGAAAAAGCGATAAAGCCTTCATCTGCGACTAAGAAACGTTTTCAAATGTATTCAGATTCAGATAAAAATTTCTTTTCCAATAAGACATCTTGGGAATTATATACTGTCGAATTTACCGCAAATGGTTACGAAAACTATTTTTCGATTGGAAATTTTAAACGAAATTCCAAAACCAACAAACAACGCGTTTTATCCAATAGTCCATATTTGTTTTCGTATTATTATATCGATGAGGTATCGTTGACTTCAAATTCAAATAAAGATAAAGTTTCAACATTTGAAACTATTGAAATAGACAAAGTTCAAGATGAAGAATTCAAAATAAAACCAAACGAAACCTACACGTTTCAAAATGTCTTATTCGAATTTGATAAATCGGATTTATTACCAGTTTCGTTAGCCGAGCTAAATAAATTACTCGATTATTTAAAAGTCAATTCCAATCTAAAAATTGAAATATACGGTCACACCGACAACGTAGGATTAACTTCAAGAAATACCGAATTATCTAAAGAACGCGCCAAAGCTGTAGCAGATTATTTAATTTTGAAAGGGTTGAACACAAACCGAATTGCATCCTTTGGATTTGGAAGCTCTAAACCAATTTCAGAAAACAAAACTGATAGCGGAAGACAACAAAATCGACGTGTAGAATTTAAACTCTTAAAACTTTAAACTTTGGCAAAAAACGACCCATATGCTGCGTTACGCATCAAAGAATTCAATATTTTTTTATTGTTACGTTTTGCTTTGGTTTTAGGTTGGTCTATGCAATTTGTGGTTATCGAGTGGCAAGTCTATTCTTTAACAAATGATAAATTAAGTTTAGGAATTATTGGTGCTTGTGAGTTTATACCTGCTTTTTTTATGGCACCATTTGCAGGTCATATTGTTGATAGAAAAGAAAAACGAAATTTATTCGCGTTAATGATAACGCTATTTTCATTAATAAGTTTTGGATTATTTTGGCTAACCTCACAAATCATTGAAGCCGCTTGGCAAACCAATTCTATTGTATTAGCCATTTACGCATTGGTGTTTTTTGGCGGTATTTTACGCGCCTTTTTTGGGCCAACGATATTTTCTTTAATTGCTTTATTGGTTCCAAAAAAGATTTATCCTAACGCTGCAACTTGGAGTAGTAGTACTTGGAAAGGCGCATCAGTTGCTGGCGCACTTTTTGGTGGATTTTTAATCGCTTGGATTGGCGTACATTATACATTAGGTATTATTTTTTTATTAGTAATGTTGGCTTTAGTAATGGTGTTTTTCATCAAAAAGAAACCAATTTTAAATAAAAATATTGGCGAATCGGTTAAAGAAAGTCTTGCGGTAGGTTTACGCTTTGTTTTTAATGATAAAGTCATTCTTGGCGCATTAACTTTAGATATGATTGCTGTATTATTTGGTGGTGCAGTTGCCATTTTTGCTGTATTTGCAAAGGATATTTTAGACGCAGGTTCAGAAGGTTTTGGAATTTTAAATGCTGCGTTATCACTAGGAAGCATCTTAACCATGTTAGCTACAACTCATATACCAATAACAAAGGGCACTGGCAAAAAATTGCTTATTGCGGTTATTGGTTTTGGATGCGCTATGATTGTTTTTGGCGCCTCAAAATTATTTTGGTTAAGTGTCGGCGCTTTGTTTGTTGCTGGAATTTTCGATGGTGTTTCAATGGTGATTCGTCAAACGATACTTCAATTAAAAACGCCTGACGAAATGCGTGGACGTGTTGGCGCTGTAAACTCTATGTTTGTTGGTTCTTCTAATGAGCTTGGTGCTTTTGAAAGTGGTGTGGCTGCCAAAATTTTTGGTGCGCCTTTAGCCGTTGTTTTAGGAGGAATTGCAACATTAATTACTGTTACAGCAATCGGAATTAAAAATAAGCCGTTAAGAGAGTTGGATTTAACTGATGAAATTGAAGATTAAAATTTCTTTAACTCAAATCTTTCACCATCAAATTCGCCGTACGTAAAATATTGAATCCAATCGCCAAGATTTATGTATTTAGAATATTCATTCAGCTGAATTTCTAACGGTAAATGCCTGTGTCCAAATACAAAATAATCACGGTGTTTATCTTCTAATTTTTTTCGGCTATAGATGGCAAGCCATTCATTATCCTCGCCAAGAAATGTGGCATCATCATCGCCAGAAATCATTTTGTTTTTTACTGAGAAATATTGTGCTATTCGCATGCCGATATCTGGATGTCCCCAACGAAACAACCAATTAAAAAATCGGCCTTTAAAGACTTTTTTCATGCGTTTGTAACCTTTGTCTCCTGGACCAAGACCATCGCCATGACCAATGAAAAAATCCTTGTTACCGAGTTGAAATTCGTGAGGTTTATGATAGACAGGTATGCCTAATTCTTCTTCAAAATAACCGTTCATCCATAAATCGTGATTACCTACAAAATAGTGTATTGGTATTCCTGAATCGGCGATTTCAGCCAATTTCCCTAAAGTTCTTGTAAAGCCTTTTGGGATAACAGTTCTGTATTCAAACCAAAAATCGAACAAATCTCCAAGTAAAAAAATGGCCGCTGCATCTTCTTTAATTTCATCTAACCAAGCCACAAATTTCTTTTCGCGAGGACGCGAGGCTTCAATCGTTGGTGCGCCCAAATGATTATCTGAGGCGAAATAGATTTTTTTTCCTAATGGGATTTGTATGTGTTGGATTGTATTGTTCATTTAAAAGACCTTTCGTATTGCTTTGCAATGTGCTTTCAGAAATAGTATTTCTTCAACCAAAGCTCAAGGTGACATCGTTCTCTAATCGTTATCCGAAGCAAACCACTCAGCAAAACTGGTTGCGGTTTCTTGAAGTTTTAAAGAATGTAGTTTTATGGTTTCAGGTAAATGTTTCTTTATTTTTTCGGCAAAATCAATTACCATCATTTCACTTGTTGGTTGGTAATCTACCAAAAGTACATTGTGTCCGCGGTCTTGTAATTCTTTAGCCAATTCTACATGTGGCGTATTTTTGTTAAATACTGTAGCGTGGTCAAAGACGTCCACAATTTCGGCTTTTACAATACGTTTTAGGTCACCAAAATCGATTACCATTCCAAATTTTACATTCGTATTATCCGAAATAGGTGTACCGATGACCGTTACATCTAGGCGGTAACTGTGCCCATGAACATTTTTGCACTTGCCATCGTAACCGTAAAGTGCGTGGCCAGTTTCAAAAGAAAATTGTTTTGTTATGCGAATATTGCTCATGCCTTTGTATATAATGTTGCAAAGATATTATAAATGTAAAAAGAATTGCTTTTTAGATTACATTTGCTCACTTTTTTTAAATAAAGGAAATAATGAGTTGTATTAAATTTAGTATTACCTAAGGTGAGTAGCTTATTTGAAGCTATTCCGTTTTCTGAAAATCCGTTGTATGAAAGAATTATAGCAGATATTTGGAGCCAGAAGTATAGTGTTGTTGATAATTTTTTTACGCAAGATGAAGTTTTAGCGCTAAGAGAATCCTTACTTCTAAAGTATGAAGAAGATACATTTAGAAAATCTGCAATTGGTAGCAAAACTAATGAGATTGTAAAAAAATCTATTCGTGGTGATATTATTTTATGGATTGATGAGCATGCTACTAATGAAGCGGAGAATATGTTTTTTAATAAGATTAATGACTTAAAAACATATCTCAACCGAACCTGTTTTCTTGGGATTAATCAAAAGGAATTTCATTATGCTATTTATCCAAAAGACACCTACTACAAAAGGCATTTAGATACGTTTATGAACGATGATAGAAGACGTCTGTCTTTTGTTTGTTATTTAAATAGTGAAGACTGGAAACCAGAAAATGGCGGTGAGTTGGTCTTGTATTTAAAAGACGAAGAAAAGATTATTTATCCTTTTCCTGGTAAGGTTGTTATTTTTGAGAGCCAAGAACTAGAGCATGAAGTAAAAGTTGTTGCTACGCCAAGATTAAGCATTACAGGTTGGTTAAAAACTAGGTAAAAGTTATCTACGTCCCTTTCTTTTATTTACAAAATAAACAATGATTAAGACCAAACCCAATAAAAGAAATAGTCCATTTCCGCTAAAAAAAGCCATGATATCTTCCATAATTTTTTTACTGTCAATTTATCGACCAAATTTAAGGGTTTTGTGCAAGTGAACTGTATGTTTTTCTGAATTTTATAATCAGAGGAATTCCACGAGCTATAATCCAAAGTGTAAACGCGATGAAAATTCCGGTTAATTTATAATTAAAATAATCGAAAATTAATAAAGTTGGAATAAACACCACAAATGTTGAAAGTAGTAGTAAATTCCGCAAGTCCGCCATTCGGCCTAAGCCTTTAAACACTCCATCAAAAATAAAGGCGAGCGCACAAAGTGGTTGCATGGCAAGAACAATCCAAAAGACGTCATAAAAGGTGTTAAGAACTTCTGGGTCGTTGCTAAATAAATTCCCGATAGGATAGTAAAATATTGCGCCAATAATAGCAATTATAAAACCAACACCGATGCCATATTTAATTAGAATAGTACTTAGTTTTATGAGATGATTGTATTGTTTTCCGCCGAGTAACCTACCGCCGAGAATGTTGCCTGCGCTGGCGTAACCATCAATTAAAAATGCACCCAAAAACCATAAATTAATGGCAATGGTATAAGCTGCGATATACTTTGTCCCGTATTTTGTAGCATAGCTTGTAGCAAAATAAAGTGTAACATTAAGTGCCAATGTTCGTAAAAAAAGATTAAGAATCATAATTGTAAATCGCTTAATTTCTTTATTAAAAGGAAAGGTAACTAGTAATGGGATTTCTGTTTTTTTCAAAATAAAAAATCCTGAAAGTAGCGCCATTAAAACTTGCGCTATAACACTTGCATAGGCAGCACCTTTGATGTTTAGAGCAGGAATGAAACCATCGATTCCATAAACCAATGCGAAGTCTAAACCAATGTTTGCCAATGCGCCAACAATAGCTATAACCATTGGATAAAAGGTGTTTTGAAGTCCGCGAAACGTACCAAAAACAGCAATTGTAAATAAGGTAAACGGAAAGCCAAACACCCTAATATGATAATAATCAACACTGTATTCTAAAATTAAATAGGAAGCGTTATAGAGCTTAAAAATCTTCGAAGCAAAAGGAAAAGTAACCAAAATAATAAGCAAGCTAAGCGATGTAATTAAAAATATAGCTTGGGCTGGCAGATTTTTTACATCATCTAACTTATCTGCGCCTAAGTATTGCGAAATAATAGAAGAAATGGCACTTCGGGTCTGCCCTAAAACCCAAATCAACATCGATAAAAAAGTAGATACAATACCAACGGCAGCAAGAGATTCTGTGGCGTTTAGTTTAATATTGCCAACGATTGCAGCATCAGTTAACGACAAAATAGGCTCAGAAACACCTGCAATTAGAGCAGGAATAGCCAATCGGTTTATGTTTTTAAATGTTAGAGGATTGCTCACAATACAAGTTCGTAACAGTAAAATGGATATTCGCTTTGTTTTGGGAAATAAATATTTCCTAAGCGTTTATAACCGCGAAGTTCGTAAAACTTTTGGTTTCTTTTGTTTTGTGAAAATGTGTCTAATCTTATTGAGGTATAATGAGTTTTTTTTGCAAAACTTTCAGCAAAATCCATTAATTGCTGAGCGTAACCTTTCCCTTGATATTTTGGGTGAATGGCTAGTCTATGTATGTACAGATTATGTTTATTTTTAGTGAGCCATTCAATCGGGATATATTCCTCATCCATTACATTAGAAAGCACGATTGAACCGATGATTTCATCTTTGATTTCTAAAACAAAAAGTTCGTTTCGAGTCACGTCATTTTCAAAAGCTGTTCTATTAGGATAATGTTCGTTCCATTGAAAAATACCTTTGCTAATCATGTATTTGGCGCAAGCTTTGGTGACTTGCATTAATGCATCAATATCGGTAAGTGTAGCGCTTCGAATCATTAATAATGTTTACTTTTGTGGTTAAAATATACTATCATGAAAAATATATTAGTTCCTGTTGGATCGTCAAAAAATGCAAAAAGCCATTTGCAGTATGCGGTTGATTTTGCAAAAGAATTTGGTGCAAAGGTTTACGTTGTTCAAATATATAACGTTTATACCAAAGCAGGAACAATGATAAAAATTGACCATATTTTGGAGCGTGAAAGCCAAACGTTTTTAGACGAACATGTGGCGTCCATTGATAAAAAAGGTGTTGAGGTAATTACTAGGGTTTTTAAAGGAAAATTAATTGACACTATTGAATTGGCAGCGAAAGCCTTGGATGTAAACCTTATAGTTTTAGAGCCTCGCACAAATTCTGTCAATGATGATGTGTATTTAGGTAAAACCTCTGGAAAGATTGTAAAGCAAACTCAAATTCCGGCATTAGTTGTGCCAGAAGGTTATGTTTATAAGCCTATAGACTCTATTATGATGGCAGTTAAATCGGCTATTTTAAAGCGTGAAGATGCTTTACGCCCTTTACGAGCAATTAAAAACCACTTTTCTTCAAAGTTGAATTTACTATTGGTTAAAACACCAAATCATACGCCTTCAGATTTTGAGATAGATGATGAATTAAAAACTTTAATCGACAAAAAAATTGAGTCTAAAAACGCCACAACTTACCAAGGTGTTTTAGAGCATTTCAAAGCGCTTAACCCAGATTTGCTTTGTGTGGTGAGGCGTAAGCGCGGTTTTTTTCAAAAATTATGGGAAGAAAATACTGTAATGCGTAAAGACTTTTATATTTCTGAAGTGCCTGTTTTAATTCTTCGGGGTTTAAAGTAGTTGTGACGCAAAACAGTCAATCAAAATTTTATTTATTTTAATTTTTAAAAAGCCTCAAGAGTACATTTACGTCTTGATACTTACATATTTTATGGCTATTACAGTTAAACCTAAACTCATATTCATTTTCTTTATTTTCTGCTTTTTGTTTTCAAACAACGCAAGTACTCAGGATTTTGAAAAAATGAAAGAATTTTTCACTTTCTATCCTAATAAAAAAGCAGTAGAGAGAGACTCAACGATATACCTTTCAAAATTTATATTGGCGCCAGTAATTAGTTACTCGCCAGAAACAAATTTTGGATTTGGTACAGGTGCTAAATATCTGTTTAAATTTAATGGTAGTGGAGACGAGACGCGTGTTAGTAATATGCCGCTTAGTTTTCAGTATACGCTTAATAATCAGTTTATTTTTTACTCAGGTTTTGAGATTTTTACCAATCAAGAAAAATGGGTTATTGAAGGCAATATTCAATTTCAGAATTACCCAAGATTATTTTATGGTCTAGGCAGAAATAGTGATGAAGAAAACGAAGAGCAATACGATTATTATCAAGTTTTAGTTGAGCCTATTTTTTTAAAGAATGTTTTTGCTAAATATCTGTTTGCTGGAGCAGGTTTTAGATACAATCAAATTTTTGAAACTAATGTTGAAGCCAACGGTATTTTAGATACAGAACGGCCAGAAGGTTTTGATGGGTCTCGTTCAATGGGTATTGAGGCTGCTGTACTTTACGATAGCAGAAATAATATACTAAATGCCCAAAACGGTTGGTATTTTGAGTTTACTTATGGTGTTTATGATGATGCTTTTGGAAGTACTCAAAATTTTGATTTAACACGTTTCGACTTAAGGCATTACTTGGATGTATCAGAGAAGAATGATGATATTTTAGCATTTCAAGCCATAGGACGATTTTCTCGTGGTGACGTGCCTTTTAATGAATTATCGTTATTTGGAAGTTCAGAAATTTTGAGAGGTTACCGTGAAGGTAGGTTTGTTGACCGTGATTTATTAGCCAGCCAAGTAGAATATCGTAAAACATTTAAAAATTCCAGATGGGGCGCAGTTGCTTTTGTTGGTGCTGGTGATGTTTATAACGATGTATCTGATTTTAAGTTGGGAGACTTGCGTTTTAATTATGGCGCTGGCGCACGCTTTATGGTAGATAAATTAGAGCGCTTAAATATTAGACTCGATTGGGGTTTTGGTCAAGGCTCTAATTATTTGTATTTAGGTATTGCAGAAGCTTTTTAATATGGCTTTTTGATTTTGTGTAAGAAACATTTTTATATATTCGCTAGACAATTTGGGGAATTAGCTCATTTGGCTACCCGCCAGAACGAAAGGTTCTTTCGGGCTGGGAGCGCGACAATAAGGTATGCATTATGTATATATAATATATAGCAATAGTTTTGATAGGTATTATGTTGGAATGACAAAAGACATTTCGGTAAGGCTTAACTCGCATAACGCTAAAAAAGTGAAATCTACAAAAGCATTTGTTCCTTGGGTTGTAAAGTATATCGAAGAATTTGAAACAAGAATTGATGCGCGAAAAAGAGAAAAATACTTAAAGTCAGCAGCAGGAAGACGCTGGCGAAGAAATAATATGGGGAATTAGCTCATTTGGCTAGAGCGCTACGCTGGCAGCGTAGAGGCGACCGGTTCGAATCCGGTATTCTCCACAATAAAGCAAAAAAAAGAGCATTTTTAAATGCTCTTTTTTAATTTATATATTTTGAAAATTATGCTAAATCTTCGAGTGTTTTAATTCGGTTTAGCTCGTTTTCAATAACGTTTTTCTGACTTTTTAATAGCGACTTTGTCGATGTTGGCAATGTCGTTTCGTTTAATACGTCATTATATTCGCTTACGGCTGATTTTTCGCCTCGGATAGCTTCTTCCAACATAGCTTCCGAATTGTCGGTGCTAAACAGTGCTTTTGTATCCATCCAAGCTCTATGCGCTGCTCCTTTTAAGCTTCCGCCTTTATCAACTTCTTGGTTAAAAGATTTAATTTCAGACTTTAATTGGTGCCCAAAATCATAGCGCTGTTGCGCCTTTGCTTTAAAAAAAGTTTTTAGTGCTGAATGATTTACATTTTCAGCTGCTTTTTTATACCCTTTTTCTGCGTCGTAAGTTCTTTCTAATAAACCGTTTAATTTGTTTCCTACTTCTTCTGTGTAATTGCTCATCTTCATTTAATTTTTATGTTTATAATTCCTAAATAGTTTAATCAATAATTTGATTATTAGGTTACTATAAAATTAAGCAACAAGTTGGATTACCGCTTGTTGGTAAGGATTTATGATTAACTCAATACAATTGAATTGAACTAATTATGAGTATTTTAAAAATTCTATGACAGAGTGAAGCATTTTTTTAAATTCTGGAGGTACGTTTTTGGTTTTCCATGGATGTTAAACATTGAATTTTTTACCGATTTTAATTATCTAAAAATATACCCTCAAGACAGCATTGGTTGTCAATCCAAGAGAAAATCTCGAAAATTTGTCAACCACATCATTGTTGTTAATCCGATAATAATTATTTATGGCGTTTTCTCTATCGGAAATATTCCATACAGAAGCTCCAACCTCTGACCTCAACGCGTTACTTATTTTAAATTTATATAAGGCGGAAGCATCTATTCTTAAATAGTCTAGGAGCCTTTCATTATTAGCGATATCAAAATTTATAGCATCATCGACGATTTCGTTACCATCGAGCGGTACTGATGTTGGTTTTCCTATTCTATAATTTAAACCGGCAGAAATGTTCCAAGAGTTATTGCTGAATGTTGTACCTAGAGTAATTGAATGTGTGATATCAAAATTGCTCGGAAAAACCCTATCCTCAAGCGCTTCAAATGTATAGGTGTTATTGATGTAAGAATAGCTAAGCCAACTATTAAAATTTCCGAATGATTTTCGGCATAAGAATTCCAATCCAAAGGCATCATAATTGCCTTTTTGCTTTGCAAATTCGTATTTAGTGGTAAAGCTTTGGCTCTGTGTGGTTATACCATCTACCTTTTTAAAATAGCCAATGGCATCTAACAACCAGCCGCTATTTTTATACGTTATTCCAAGAGATACTTGTTTGCTCTGTAAGACAGGAATGCTATCATTATCGGATAGTTGCCAACGTCTTTTTTCAACGCCTAAAAAGTCGTTTTGAAAATTTACGATTTGCGACGTGCTTTGATGTTTAAATTCGCCTTGTGCTTCAATTTCAATGTTGTCTCCTAAGGATTGTCTCACGCTCAATCTTGGTTCGATGATTAATTTTTGAAATTTGGATAAGTAATTTGCTCTTACGCCACCTCTTACAGAAAAATCATTACTTGGATTTTTATACCAAGCTTGGCCAAAAGCACTGTGTTCTCTTAGTATTTCTTCGTCACGTCTTACAAAGCGTGGTAAATCGATATCGTTAAGGTTTATAACTTCGGTTTCGGTAAATTGATAACCAAGATTAAATTGCCATTGGTTTTTCTTATAGGTATTATTTAGCAAAATACTCGATTCTGAAACGATATTTTCTTGTAGTTGTAATTGATTATTTAAAACATCTGCATTAAGCGCTTCAAGTTTATATTCGGTGTCGTAAATATTAAGTGTTGTAGATAATCTTTTGCTCCACTGCCTCTGATAATTGAGACCAACTGCGAGACTATTTTGTGAAACGTTACTGCGCCTTGATTGAGCAGCGCCATTGATAGTTGCATTTTCGTTAAACCCTAGATTATTATTTATTAATATAAAATTTAGTCTAATTAAATCGTTGTCAGTAGGTTGATAAAGCCATCTGAGTGAAGCATCATAAAAGTTAAATTCTTGATTAGAATTTGTAACGTTGAGGACATTGCTTTCGGCCTCAGTGTCTTGTGTTACTCTATCGAAATACACCTCGTAAGTTGGTGTTCTTACAACTTCGTCTAAGGATTTTCTAGATGCTATCTGAAGTGATGATTTATTGCCGATAGGTATATTAGAGAACAACTCGGCATTTAAAAAATTAAGACCAAAAATACTATTGAATTTCGAGTCGATTTGCTGGTTTGTCTGCATGTGTATTGTGCCAGAAACGCCGTCGGTCAAAGACACATCCGAGCCATTATTGATAACATGCGCCGTTTGGGTCATAAGCGGATTAAAGCTTGAAATTAAACCAAAAAAATGACCTGTTTGGTACATTTTTATATCGTCCCATAGCATTAAATTTTGATCGTTAGAACCACCACGAATATTTATATTCGAAACCGTTTCGTCTACGCTTAAAATACTTGGTAAGGCTTGCACCGTTTGCAAAACATCTGATTCTATTAGCCCAGGCAATAGACTAAATCTGTTATAATCTATTGATGTTGTCCAATCCTTACGTTTATCGATGCCTTTTACGATGTATGTTTCAACAAGAACAGGAGCAATAAGCTCTTGCTGTACAAACATGGATATAGTAAAGCATTCCTTTAGATTAAAAAACTTCGCTTGGCGTTCAATGGTTTTAAAACCTAGATGTCTTATGGTTAAGAGTTCGCTTTTAGATTTAAGAGCTATTTCAAAATAGCCATTTTCATCGGTAATGGCGTATGCATATTTGCTTTTGATTGTGGCTCCAGTAAGCGGTGTTTGTAATTCTGAATCTTTTATGTAACCACAAAGTTTTAAAGGTTTAGAAATGGAATAAACCATAGGACTAATTTGCTCGAAAACAAAACCGGTTTGATTTTCGAGATTCTTTATCTTGGCAGACAAACTTAATGTTTCTAGAGGTGGTTTTATTTTTAAATTCTCTAATAGACTAGTCTCGTAATTGAAGCTAATGGAGTGAATTTTAGAGATTTCGTCTAAAACCACAGAAATTGGGATTTTCTGTTGTAAATCTTGTCCTTGTACTTTAGATAAAATAAAGACAGACAGGCATATTAGTATATAATATTTAGTTTTCCACATTCTCTATAATGACCCTATTATTCGGTTCGATTACATAAGTCAAATTAAGAGGTTTTGAGATAGATTTTAGGGCATTTTCAAGATTGTCATGTTCAAAAGCACCTGTAAATCGTAAGCTTAAATCAGATGGATATTTAATCTTGATATTATATTGCTTTTCTAGTTCTTTAACGACAGCATCGAAAGAGGCATTATCGAACACACTCATGTTTTTAAGCCAGTACGGTTCGGCTATGGTAATATCCGATTTAACACCTTTTCCAGAAGACAGCACAAACGCTGTTCCGGCAGGTAGTTTAATATTATTATCGTTATAGCTTACCTGCACCAAACCTTCGTAACAAGCCACTTTAAATACGCTGTCTCGAGAAAAGACATTAAACTCTGTGCCAAGTACGCTTACAGTGCCAAATTCGGTGTGCACATCAAATCGACTTCCTTTTTCTACATCAAAAAAGGCTTCTCCCTTTAAATCTAGTGACCTATTTTCTTGCCAGTTAGATGCATTGTATTCTAATTCAGATAATTCATTAAGACTTACAGTTGAATTATCGGGTAAGACAATGACTTTATTTTGTGCTAACTCTGTATTAAAGGTGTTGATATTGTCTTTATTAACTAGCGTAAATAAAGCAAAACCAACAACGAATACTGCCGCTATTGCAGACACTGCTTTTGCCCAATTAATAGATTTGCCGCTTTTAGAATCTAACTTTTTGTCTAATGCAGCAAAAGACCCAACTTTAGCATTAGTGTTACCGCTAAAACGCTTTGACTCTTCAATAATTTCTTTATACAAAGCAGCATTTTCCAACGCAGAGAAAGCTGTTGCCTCTTCGTTGGTAAGGTCATTATCTAACCACTTTTTTACTAAGTATTCTTTATCCATAACTTGCTGTTATATAACTAAAACAACTCAAGTTGCAATTATCCCAAAATTATTTTCAATTTAATTCTTCAAGCTCATTTTTAAGCTTGTTTAAAGCAGAGTAAATTCTGTGTTCTGCGACCTTTTTTGTAATTCCTAAAAGTTCTGCGACCTCTTTTTGGGTCTTACCATCTACTTTATTTAGTAAAAACGCAACGCGTTCATCTTCTTTTAGCCCAGCTAAAGCACGCTCAAAGCGTTTTAAAAATTCTTTTTTTCGTAATACAAATTCAGGAGACTCGTTAGTGTAGTCCTTTGGTTTTACGTTTTGGTACTTTAAAACCACCTTTTGATGCTTTACTGCATTTAACATCATATTATTGGCCGTAGTATATAAATAAGATTTTGCAGTCTCTGGTTTTATTTTAGAACAGTTTTCCCATAACTTAATAAAAGCCTCTTGGACCTTATCTGATGGGTTTAATAAATCGCCATATTTATAAAAGAGAATATTACTTAAGGATTGCGCATACTTATTGTAAAGCTTAGAGAAGCGTACTTTATCACAAATATCCTTATGTAATGACTTTGACAAAAATTATCGTATTGACGGATTACCAAGATAAAAAAAAATCTTTACTGAAATTTATTGGGATACTTTAAGTTTTAGTTGTTTTAAATATATAGTCGGCCATATTCTGGTTATTAATTTTTAATGTACTGAAATACTCAATGCAACCTTTTTCTGTAAATAGAACAACAACATTTATTAAATCTATTTCATTAATGAAAAGAAAGGAGTTATTGCTTTGCGCCCAAAAGTTAAAGACACTAGAAGCTATATTAGAAAAAGAGTATACAACAATAAACCTCTATAAATATCGCCAGGTAAATGACCGATTATATAATTTGAAAGCTATAATTTCTGATTTAGAAATATTAGAATTAAAAATTTTAAAAAATTCTTGGGACAATCTATAGTTAAGTTGTTATAAGAATAAAGAAGGCTATTTAAAAGCCAATCAAAAACGAACAGTATATAAAATCACTAATTATGAAAACATTAAAACCAATCTTACTATTAGTTCTAGGTGTTGTGTTTACAATGACATCTTGCAGAACAGAAGACGACTTATCGATTGATCCACCAGTCGAACAAACCATTGAAGCAAATTCTATGGTTGCAAATCTAATGAGCAGAACAGCAACCAACGATGGCTCTAGCGATAACATCATAGATAGCACAAGTTGTTTAAGCGTGCAATTACCAGTTACTGTTACAGTAAACGGGATAGAGCTTGTTATAAATGACGACGATGGTTATGAGGATATAGAAGATATCATTGATTTATTTGATGACGACGTGGACTCTGTTGTTATTTCGTATCCTATCACAGTAATTCTTACAGATTATTCTACAGTAGTGGTTAATTCGGATTCGGAATTAGAAGCTTTAGGAGGAAATTGTCTTGGTGAAAACGAAAACGATGATGATATAGAATGTATTGATTTTCAATACCCTATTACAGCTTCAGTTTTTAATGCAAACAACGATTTAATTGACACGATTGTTATCAATAACGATAACGAAATGTATGATTTTATAGATGATTTGGACGAGTTTGTAGCGGTTACTATTAATTTCCCAATCACAGTAATCTTTGCTGACGGAAATACCCAAACCGTTAATAGTATTCAAGAATTAGAAAATGCTATAGAAACTGCAGATGATAGTTGTGACGAGGATGATGATAACGATTTTGATGATGACGATTGTAACGATTGCACGACCAATGACCTTGAAACAGTTTTTGCAGATTGCGCAGAATGGACGGTTGATAAACTAGAACGTAGCGATAACGATTTAGAAGACAATTATGTGGGATATACGTTTGAATTTAATAACGACGGAACCATTCTAGTAACTCAAGGCACCAATACATTTAATGGTACATGGGACGTTACGGGCACAGGAAACAATATTTCTGTAATGATTAACGTAACAGGCTTATCAGATTTTAATGATAATTGGAATTTGCATGAAATAGAACAAGAACCTGGAGAAGTAAAAGTTGACTTAAGATTGGGAGACGATAGACTTCGTTTTGAAAGTGATTGTACATCTGGAGGAACAACGGTAGATGATACAGCACTGGTAAATGCGTTAACCACTGGAGATTGGTATGTTACGTATTTCTTTGACGACACAGACGAAACCGCAGACTTTTCGGATTATGTTTTCAATTTTGCTTCTGATAATACAGCCACAGCAACAGACACAAACGGTTCTACTAATGGCATATGGTCAACAACATCTGGAGATGAGACTGTACTTGGATTAAATTTAAATTTCGGCACAACAATTCCGCTTGATGAATTAGCAGATGATTGGGATGTGCTCGAAGTTACTAACGATATAATTAGACTAAAAGATATTAGCGGTGGCGACGGCTCTGAAGATTTTTTAACTTTTGAAAGAACACCTTTTAGTGGCGGAAACGGAAATGATAATTTATCTGCAATTTTATCAGATGGTCTTTGGGTTGTAGCGTCTTACACTGAAGACACTGATGACCAAACGGCTAATTATTCAGGTTATCAATTAGATTTTGATTCAGGCGGAACGGTTTCAGCTTCAAACGGCAGCAATACAAATAATGGTACCTGGTCTATATTTAGTTCGGGAAATCAAATGGCTATTAATTTTGGGACCGACATTCCGTTTAATGAGTTTAACGATGACGATTGGGATGTAATTTCTGTATCGGACACACAAGTTGTAATTCAAGATGTAAGCGGCGGTGGCGGTGGTACAGACACGTTAACTCTTCAAAAAATTTAAATAAATAATTAAATTAATCTAAACACAAGTATTATGAAAAAAGGATTTTATTATAGCGCAATAGTTATGTTAAGCCTAACCTTAATGTCAACACAATGTTCTTCCGATGACCCAGCTCCATTTGATAACAGTCAAGAAATCGCTGAAATCGTAAGTACAGCGGAGTCAGGAACATGGAGAATAACAAATTTTAATGACTCTGGACAAGATGAAACCTCGGATTTTAACGGCTACAATTTTAGTTTTAATTCTGATGGATCTTTAGTCGCTACCAACGGAACTAATACAGTATCAGGAACATGGTCTGTAACAGATGATAGTAATAGTAGTGACGATAGTAGCAGTAATGATGATATAGATTTTAATATTTTCTTTCCCGTACCAGAAACTAATGATTTTGAAGATTTAAATGATGATTGGGATATTGTATCAATATCAAATACTAGAATAGAGTTAATAGACGTCAGTGGTGGAAATGGAGGAACAGATGTATTGACTTTCCAAAAAAACTAAGCCAAAACTGAGAAACTATTTAATCAAATAGCTAAGTATAATTTTCCCCCAAGTGTTTGATTAAAGCAACCAGCTATGATTAATGGCTGGTTTTTTTATTTAAGAAAGTTTATGTATGTTTCTATTACTTCTTTAAATTCTTTTGGTAAACTATATGACATCCATGGATGGTTTACGTTAAAAACATGGTTAGCATTTTTAATTATTTTTAGTTGACTTTTTGGATTCCAATCACTGATGCTTTCAGCTTCTTTAACAGAAATTGAGGTGTCTGCATCACCATGAATAATGAGTTGAGGTACATGTATTTTTTGGCAAGCTTTTTTAATATCCAAACGTTCTGTGTTTTGGATGTAATCCTCGTAAAACTGATAAAAATGTGGCATTTGTTGTTTTGTTCTGCCATTAGTAATGTATTTAACACCATCTTTTTTCCACTGTTCTAAATTACCGATAGTAGCAGTACGATTTCCAAAATCACATACGCTAGCTAGTGTCACTAGTTTTTTAATTCTATTATCCTCAGCAGTTTTTAAGATGGCAATTCCGCCGCCGCGACTATGACCCACGAGGTGGATTCTCGAAGTGTCAACAAATGAATTTTCCTTAAAATGTGTAATTGCCCAATCAATTACATCACCTAAATCATCTAATTCTTTAGAGTAATTATTATTCCCAAAAGCTTCTAAATCTGGGAAATCTATAGGTTGTTCAACCGTACCACCATTATGAGAAAAGTTGAATTTTATAAAACAGAAACCATTTTTAGCTATGCGTTTAGCCATGATATCCCAAGCACCCCAATCTTTAAAGCCTTTATAGCCATGGCAAAAAATAACAATAGGTTGGTTCTTGCTTTCTGTTGGACAAAACGTATCAATAACAATAGGTTTGTTATTCTCTCGTTGTAAAACTATGTTCTTGTTTATGTGCATTAGTCGAGTTCTTTTTCTACGAAATCGATATCAGGGTTGCAGATTTCAAGAATGAGGTTTTTAAGCTGAATTTCGAAAGCATTTAACGTATCTTCAGCAATCAGCTGATTTTTACTTCGGCTTTTTGAAGACTCTTTTTTTCCGAATTTTAAGAAACCTTCTTTTAAGTTTTTAAATGAAATAATACCAGCTTCAATTGGCAAGTTTATTATATTTTGTTTGTGCATCATATAGGCATAACACAAAACTTGAAACGATTTGCTGTACTTATCGTAATCAGTAGTTAAATCTTCCCAATCTACAACTTCAATTTTGTTTTGTTCAACCTTACCAGATTTGTAATCTATAACTCTAGTAACGCCATTAAGCTCATCTACGCGGTCTACCTTTCCTTTTAGAATAATTGGAAAATTTAATTCAGGAATATTAAGTTTTATATTATTATCTACTTCAATTGCTAATATTTTAAGTTGATTTCCTTCGTTTAGCAATTCAATTTCAGAATTTAGAAAATTATTTACGTACCGTTTTGCAATTTCATATGTTATTAGATTTTTACCTGTTGTGATATCCCCTTTTTTATAAATTTCCTTGAAGTGTTTTGTTACCGTTTTTTCGGTTAGAGATTTCATATGTTTTACATCTTCAATTTTTAAAAGTTTACCTTCAAACGGTTTATAAAAATCTTCTAAGGTATTATGTATAACAGTACCTAAAGTATTTGCAGCAATCGTTTCTTCGACTTCTTCGGTATTTTTTATGCCTAATATACGTTCAAAATAAAAGTCGATTGGATTACGCATATAATTGGTTAATGACGAAGGCGAAAACCCTTTTTTTGCTACATCTTTTAGCGTCTCAATTACTGAGGCCGACTTGGAAATACTAGTCAATTCGGTATTAATATTCGGAATGTCTGCTGAAATGACTTGATGATTTAATTGATGAATGCCTTCAACTTCTAATTGGGTAATAAATCTACTTTTTTCCCCACCTTTAAGTGCATCGACTTCAGTATTGTAAAGTAAATATATATTCTTTGCACGTTGAATTAGACTGTAGAAATGATGTGTGTAAACGGCGTCTTTTTCTTTATAAGTTGGTAGTTTGTTTTCAATTTTTACATCAAAAGGGATAAATGAATTATGTGTTTTTCCACCAGGTAAAATGCCTTCATTTACATTTGTAATAATCACAGTTTCAAAATCTAAAACGCGAGACTCTAGCATTCCCATAATTTGCAGTCCTTCTAAAGGTTCGCCTTGAAAATCAAGAGTTTCATTAGAGAGTAACTCTTTATAAACCGAAAAAAGCGAAGCAACGTCATTTATATAATTATAAGATGAGTTTAACGTACTAATTTCGTTAAATAATGTATTGAACCTATAAAGATATTCTAACTCTAAGCGTTTTTCAGATTTAGACGCTTTAAGCTCAACTTTTATACTTCTTATAAGCGCTATACAGTTGTTAATATTTTTTTTGGTGTCTAAGTGCCAATCTCCAAAGAGTATATCTAAAATAGGATTGTTATCGCTAGATATTTTTTTTAATTCTAAGAGTGTTACATATACAATGTTATTTTTCTGAATATTTTCAATAATATCTCTACTTGTTTTTAAGATATACTGAATCATTTGATTAGATAACAATGCAATTACGTCCTTGTAATAAAAGTTTTCTGATTTTTGTTTATGAATAGTAAACAGCTGTTCAAATAAGCTCGATAATGGAATTGACTTTAGCGGTAAACCCATTGTTACATTGACAGCATTAATTTCTTTAGGTATAGAATTTAAAATAGGCGTTAGTAGTGTTTCATCACCAAGAACTACAGCAGTACTTTTAATACCTTTTTGATTATTTGAAATTTGCTTTAGTAAGTTTCCAACATATTTGCTCTGGCTGACCGATTTAGGACAACCTACAATATTAATATTCTTTTGATTGCCGTAATTTGAGTGAATCCAATTAAATGGATTGGTATCAAAATGTATCCAACTTTTCTTATGTTGCCTAGCAAATAAACCTGCGCTATGTAATTTATTTTCCAAAAAATGTTGGTCGATATCCCAAAAAATAGTTCCTTGGTTAGATTTTAATATTTCTTGAATTATGTTTTCTTCAGAATTATTTAATGCATTGAATCCTAAAAATATATGATGGTTATGGTTGTTTTCTAAGTATTCATATACGCGCTCCGCAGCTTTTCTATAAATCAAGCCTTGATAAGCAATATTTTCGCTGAGTAAATCTTTAGATAATTGATTATAATAAGCTTTAAGGTTTTTCCAAAAACTCAAATAGTTAGTCACCATTGATGTTTTTTCTTTATCTA
The DNA here is from genome assembly GCF_042675765.1 of Winogradskyella litorisediminis. NCBI lineage: Bacteria > Pseudomonadati > Bacteroidota > Flavobacteriia > Flavobacteriales > Flavobacteriaceae > Winogradskyella > Winogradskyella litorisediminis. The sequence goes on from NZ_JBHTJL010000009.1 coordinate 712,796, forward strand.
CAGACCAATGGTCTAGCTCTTTTATAGCACTTAAATAATCAAATATTTTATTGGGTTCTATAAGATACCTGTCTATTTCATTAAAATCTTGAATAATAATTTGAGCCCATTTTGAAAAGGCATCAAAAGGTTCTTGTTTATGAGGTAAAGTTATTTTCTTGTAAGAATTGTAAAATTTGAATAATAATTCATTCCCAGAGATCTGTCTAAGTTGAGATAGATGTTGCACAAAATCCTCAATACTTATGATTTCGGGTGCAAAAATTGTTTCTGAAATGTAATTATGAAGTTGACTTTTAAGAAAAACGCCCGCACGTTTGCTTGGCAAAATAAATACAGAATTTGAAAAATCGTTATTGTTTTTCTGTAAATACTTTAAAACATCTTCTATAAAAGTCTGCATGCTTAAAAATAAAAAACGCTTCGGATATCCGAAGCGTTTTTTCAAACTTTATATGTAATAAAACAAATTAGTTAGCTAAGTTAATCTCAACTCTTCTGTTTTGTTTTCTACCTTCTCTTGTTTTGTTAGAAGCGATAGGCTTAGATTCTCCGTAACCTCTAGAAGATAATCTAAATTTATCAACACCATTAGATATTAAATAATCTTTTACAGATAATGCTCTAGCATCTGATAATCTTTGGTTTAATTTCTCAGAACCAACACTATCAGTATGGCCTTCTACAGTAAATTTAGCAGATGGGTACTTGTTTAATATCTTAATGATATCAGCTAATACTTCCTCTGATTCTGCTTTAATTGAAGATTTACCAGTATCGAATAATATTGTTTTAGCGTATTCGTTTAGAGTATCCTGAACTTCTTTAGTTACTTCTGGGCAACCATTGTTTGCAACAGTACCAGCAACATCTGGACATTTGTCATCTTTGTCTAAAACACCATCACCATCTTTATCTTGGTAAGGGCAACCGTTGTTTGCAGCAGGACCAGCTTCGTTAGGACAGTTGTCTTTTGCATCAGCAATACCATCACCATCTGCATCTGGACAACCATTTAATGATTTTAAACCAGCTACAGTAGGACAGTCATCTTTACTATCAATAACTCCATCGCCATCAGTATCAGGGCAACCATTAAATTCAGCTAAACCAGGAGTATTAGGGCAATCATCTTTAGAATCTTGAATACCATCATTATCAGAGTCTGGACAACCATTGAAAGCTTCTAAACCAGCAACTTCTGGACAAGCATCATTATTATCAAAAATACCATCACCATCAGTATCAACACCACCAAACTTAAAAGCTACACCGAACGAGTGTTGGAAATGCTTAGATAATTGATTTTCAAAAGAGTGTTTATAAGAAGTCTGTAAGTTTAAAGCAACTTTTTCAGATAACCAATATTTCAAACCTAAGGTACCATTTAGAGTACCAGCTCCAATGTTATCAACCCAAGTATAACCACCACCAACACCTAAATAAGGATCGATAGAGTTAGAGCCAATTAAATTCATAAAGCTGTAAGAAACAGTTCCGTCTAATGCAAAATAATCAACTTCTGGTATTGTAGAATCACCAAATTTTTTAATTCTGTTTAAAGAACCAGCGGCAGTAAACGTAAATCCTTCATCTAAATATCTAGAAACTGCAAGTCTAGAAAGAAAAGGAATAAAGTTGTAATGATCGTTTGCATTCACAAACTCATCGAAAAACTCACCTTGTGGAGCTGCTTCGCCTACAGGATAGAAATCAACTGCGTTAGTACCAATTTCGAAAGCCCATGGCTGGTTTTCATCCTGAGCATTAACAGTGCTAAAACTCGCTAAAAGCACAGCTACAAATAATAATCTGCTAAGATTTTTCATATTCTAAATAATTTAATTTTAAGTGTTAATTGTTAGCAAATGTAAGTTGTTAAATACTATTAACAAAGACAAATATATAAAAATATTAACTCAATACCTTTGTTTATTAACTTTCTGAGATATTTAAATTATTTCTAAACGCTTTCCTACAGTGGTAAATGCTTTTATTGCCTTGTCTAAATGATCTTTTGTATGAGCCGCTGAAAGTTGTACTCTTATACGTGCTTTTTCCTTTGGTACTACAGGATAGAAAAAGCCTATAACATAAATTCCTAATTCTAGTAACATATTAGCCATAGTCTGTGAAAGCTTTGCGTCGTAAAGCATTACAGGTACAATCGCAGAATCTCCATCAATGATGTCAAACCCAGCTTTTTTCATTCCTTGCTTGAAATAATTTGTATTTTCTTCTAACTTATCTCTTAAAGTAGTATCGTTAGAGAGCATATCAAAAACTTTAATTGACGCACCAACAATTGCTGGTGCTAATGAGTTTGAAAATAAGTAAGGTCTTGAACGTTGTCTCAAAATTTCAATAATTTCTTTTTTTGCTGTAGTATAACCACCCATTGCGCCGCCCATAGCTTTTCCTAAAGTTCCGGTTATGATATCAACTCGGCCTAAAACGCCTTTTTCTTCTAATGTACCAATACCTGTTTCTCCGATAAAACCTGTAGCATGACACTCATCAATCATGACCATAGCATCATACTTTTCTGCTAAATCACAAATTTTATCCAAAGGGGCAACCAAACCATCCATAGAAAATACGCCATCTGTAACTATAATTTTATGACGTGCTCCATTTTTATTAGCTTCGATAAGTTGTGCTTCTAAATCAGTCATATCGTTATTTTGGTAACGATATCTAGCTGCTTTGCATAAACGTACGCCGTCAATAATAGATGCATGATTTAAAGAGTCTGAAATAATTGCATCTTCCTTTCCTAATAACGGTTCAAAAACACCACCATTAGCATCAAAAGCAGCAGCATATAAAATAGTGTCCTCGGTACCATAAAAATCTGCAATTTTTTGCTCTAACTCCTTATGTATATCTTGAGTTCCGCAAATAAAACGTACCGAAGACATGCCAAAACCATGCGTATCCATAGTGTCTTTTGCTGCTTGAACAACGTCTGGATGAGATGATAATCCTAAATAATTGTTTGCACAGAAATTTAATACTTTTTGACCTGTATCTAATATAATTTCTGGACCTTGAGCAGAGGTAATAATTCGCTCTTCCTTAAAAAGACCAGCATCTTTTATGTCTTCAATTTCTTTTTCTAAATATTCTTTTATATTTCCGTACATGATAAGTTTTTTGTGTTGTTCTGCAAAGTTACTATTTAACTTCGGAAATTTTTAGCGGATTATTGGTGTAAACGATAAGTTTTTTTTCAATCTCATAATTCATCGCTTTTAAAACATTGGCATAAGATTCTATTTGAGCGTTATAAGTTGTGCTTTCGCTACCTGTTTTGTAATCTATTATAATGGCTTTATTTCCCTTAATAACCAATCGGTCGGGTCGCAGATAAAATCCATCTTTAGTAATGATATCTTTTTCGTTGAAAATTTCATATTCATCTGTAAAATATTTTGAAAGAGTTGGGTTACTTACAATTGATACTATAATTTGTTGTAAGCTATCAATATTTTCGGATGAAATTTGTCCTGAAGAAATCACTGATTTTAGAGCGCTATCAACATCAGCAACTGTTTTAATTTTAGACATTACCAAATGTACTAAATTACCATATTCTAGAGCTTTTTCTTGTTCAGTTTCCCAAAGTACTCCTGAGTTAGTAATAACTTTTAGATTGTGAGATTCTTTTGGAGTTGAAATAAATTCAAAATTTGCTACAGTCATTTCCTCCTTTTTTTCAATATATAATTTTGAAGGTTGACCAAATGAATATTCTGTTTGACTTTCGTTCCATTTACTCTGATTTATTAAATATTGAATAAACAGTCCAGCATAGGTTTTATCGTTAATAACACCTTTTGCGCTTATATCTTTTTTGGTAATAATATAGAGTTGCTCAACGGCTCTTGTCAACGTTACATAAAGCAGATTTACACCGTCTAACTCAAGCTCTGACTGATGTTTTTGATAAATAAATTCGCCAATTTCTCCAAAATTTAGAAAGTCTTTATTATAATTAATCAGAGCTGTATCAAAACTATTATAGTTTTCTTGTTCAATCGGAAACCATTCTTTTGGCTCTATTTCTTTGTAAAAATCTAAATCTGCAAAAGGAAAAATAACAACAGGAAATTCCAAACCTTTTGACTTATGTATTGTCATTACAGAAACCGCATCTAAATTACTAGGTGTAGAAATACTGAGTTTTTCTTTCTTGGTTTCAAAATAATCGAGGAAACCTGAAAGGTCAGAATTCTGCTTGTTACTATAATCTAAAACGGTATCTAAATAAAACTGAACATATGCGTCCGAACTTGTCTCACAAAGTTTAAAACTTCGCACCAAACTTTCCACTGTATCAAAAATGGGCATTTGCAACAATTCTGGATAATTAATCTGAATGTCTAAGATGTTGAGCTGCTTAAACAGTTCATCTGTTGGTAAATTGATGTGCGCTTTAAAAAAGGTATGCTTATCTGTAATTTTAAATAATTTTGAAATTGCATTTAAAACATTCAACTTTAATTTTTGGTCGTTTGGCTGAGTTAAAAGTGCCAAAACAAAATTAAGCAACTGCACTTTAGGTGAGTTATTGAGCAGCAACGTTTCAGAAGAAATAATGGAAATGCCATGATTACTCAACACGTCCGAAACTGCAATGCCTTCTTTTTTCTTTCGAACCAAAACACAAATATCGCCGAGTTTATAGCCGTTTTCTATACAGGATTTTACGGTTTCTAGCGTTTTTTCTGTGTAAACTTCAGTACCTTCTTCTGCATTATCGTATTCTAAAAATGAGAGATTCACATAGCCACTTTCTTCTTTAGAGACCTTTTGTGTAGCGCCCTTATATAATGATTTGTAGTTTTCATCTTCAAATAAATAATCTGAAACGAATTTAAAAAAGGAGTTGTTGAAGTTTATGATTTCTTTAAAACTTCTATAGTTAGTTTCTAAATTTGTGGTGTTTGCCTTTAGTTGAAATGGGTTTACTCTTCCATTGGTTAAATCTATAAACTGTTGTGCATCACCGCCGCGCCAACGGTAAATCGATTGTTTAGCATCACCAACTAGCATCGCTGAGCCATTTGCGGCAGACAACGCATTATCCATTAATGACACTAAATTATTCCATTGCATGGCTGATGTATCTTGAAACTCGTCGATAAAATAATGTCTAAATTTTTCGCCCAAACGCTCATATATAAATGGCGTAGGTTGGCCTTTAATTTCTTTACTGATAAGCGAATTAAATTCTGAAATAAGAATTTTATTTTCTTCATCCTTTAAAGTTTGAAGTTCTTTCTGTAACGCATTAATCACCGATAATGGCGTAATGTTTTTATAAATTGCTTTTTTAAATTTTATCTGGAAAACAAGTTCTTTCGTTTCGGTAAAAAGCTGTATAAATTTTGGTTGCAATGCTTCAATAGTTTGTGCAACAGTATCGCTTACGCGCGAAGGATACAATCTTTCGCCTTCAACCAAAGCCGTTTGCCATTGGGATTCAAACCCAACATTAAATTTTTTGTCTGCAAGATTTTTAAAATGATTAGGTAAAGATTTTCTGTTAAAATCATCAAACTGTAAACTAGCTTCATTTATAAGCGTTAATGCTTCTTTAGCTTTTTTTACAATTTCAATTTCAAGTGAAGAAATTTGTTTAATTAATTGATTTTTTAACGTGTTAAAATCTTCAAGAGTTTTACTTTTTAGTTTTTCAACAAAAGGTAAATCGTTTTCATTAACAAGGAGTTTGCTAATTTTATTAAAGTCGTATGTAATATCCCAACTTTTATCATCATCGGCTTTTTCTATTGCAAAATCAACTAAAGTTTGGGTTAGCTTTTTGTCTGTTCCTGCTTTGGCAATAAGATTATCAACCGCTTTATTGAGTAGGAATTCTTGGTCTAATTCAACCTCAAAATTTACAGGGAGTTTAAGGTCAAACGCAAAGGTTTGAATAACGCGATGCGTAAAACCATCAATCGTAGAAATATCAAAAGCACCATAATTATGAATAATTTTTTGGAGAACAACTTTAGATTTTTCCTGTAAATGTTCTTCAGAAATATTTAATTCCTTACAAATGTCTAAAAACATTGGATGTTTTGTTTCACCTTCCGAATAAGTCGAAAACACCTTCAGCATATCAACAATACGCGTTTTCATTTCGCCAACAGCTTTGTTTGTAAACGTAATGGCAAGGATGTTTTTAAATTGGTCTGAGTATTTTGAGACAACCAAAAGTTTAATGTAAGATTTAGCAAGCGTGTATGTTTTACCACTGCCGGCAGATGCGCTATAAATATTAAATGTTGAACTCAAAAGAAATAATTTATACCAAAATAACTAATCTTAATATTTTATTTGGAAAATCTTGTAGTCAATATCGTAAATTTGTTAAAATTGAATTACTAACCTTTAAAAAGAAACATAATTATGGCTTTTGAATTACCAAAATTACAATATGCTTATGATGCTTTAGAGCCGCATATCGATGCGCGTACTATGGAGATACATCATTCTAAGCACCACAATGGATATACAACAAAACTAAATAATGCTATTGAAGGCACAGATTTAGAAGGAAAAACGATTGAAAACATTTTGACTAACCTCGATATGGATAATACTGCAGTTAGAAATAATGGTGGCGGTTTTTATAACCATTCATTATTTTGGGAGGTTATGAATCCTGAAGGTAAAGGACGTTTGTCGGGTGAATTAAAAGATGCTATTGAAGCAGAATTTAAGTCTGTTGATGCTTTTAAGGACGCATTTAGCAAAGCTGCAGCGACGCAATTTGGGTCTGGTTGGGCTTGGTTATGCGTACACAAAGGCGGAAAAGTTGAAGTTTGCTCAACACCAAACCAAGATAACCCATTAATGCCTGGTGTTTCTTGCGGCGGAACTCCAATCCTAGGATTAGACGTTTGGGAACACGCGTATTACCTCAACTATCAAAACAGAAGACCAGATTATATTGATGCATTTTTTAATGTGATTAACTGGAATGAAGTCGAAAGACGCTATGCTGAGGCGAAGTAAGGTTTAAATTGAACTCTCATCCTGCAAGGTTTTCAAAACCTTGTAGGTATTTATAATATTGAAAATCCCAAATCGAAAGATTTGGGATTTTTTTATTGTCTGTATTTAAATCGATTGAAGGCGCGAACACGCTTTTGGTCTTCGGAATTAATTCTATTATAAATTAAAATTGGAATGAGTAATGAAAAACTAAACAAAACCATGTATATAAATGATACCTGACTTAAATATAGTCGCGCAACGAAGTATAATAAAAATACCGTTCCAAGCAGAAAAATAAAACTAGCTATTATCTGAGATATTTTTGATAATTCTGCTTTGAGCTCATCGACATGAACGTTGTTTTTGTTTTGACAATTATTGCATTTTATTGATACAAATTCGTCATGTAGCATCACAAAGTCAATTCTTGTTTTCGCTTTTGAAGAGAACTCAATATCACTTAAGCAAGATTTACATCTGCTGTAAACTTTCATAAACTTGACCTTTAAAGAGGTTTTCACTTCCGTAGAAATTAAAAATGAAAAAGGGCGAACAGTCGTTCACCCTTTTTGCCCCAAATCTACCATAAACTTAACCTACTTATGTTATGGTAAATACAAATATAGCTTTTACCCTACAATAAAATCTTAAAATTTAGATAAAAGACTTATTAATCCGCCAAAACGTATTAAAATACAGGTATCGTTTTGAAAACAAATAAGTTACCGTTTTTTTTAAATAAAAAAGGACGAAATACATCGTCCTTTTTTGCCCCAAATCTACCATAAACTTAACCTACTTATGTTATGGTAAAACTAATATAGTTAGTTTATTTAATTGCTTAGTAATTTTTGGATTAACGGCAGTTATAATAGCTAAAAAGCTAAGTCCTAACCATTAATGGGTATTTAATTAATAGGCGCGTTCTTTATTTCCTTCAAAAAAGTTGATAAAGGCTCTATTGACAACTCTGTTTCCACCGACTGTTGGGTAATCTCCAGTAAAATACCAATCACCTAAATTTTTAGGACACGCTTTATGTAAATTCTCTACAGATTGAAAGATAATTTTCACATCAGCATTTACATCATCGTCGCTTAATAGCTCTGAGATTTTGTCCGAAATCTCCTCATCTGTAAAACCATTGTAAATTTCTTTTACAAAGTTTTTTACATCTTTATCTTTAAGTTCTGTTTGAGCTTTACATTTTTTATAAACCTCTTCAACTAAACCATAATTGTTTTGGTCTTTAAGCAATTCTAAAGCTGCTCTAAATGCAACGAGACCTTCTAAATTAGCCATGTCAATACCGTAACAATCCGGATAACGAATTTGCGGTGCAGAAGACACTACAACAATTTTTTTAGGCTGAAGTCTGTCCATCATTTTAATGATGCTTTTCTTTAAAGTTGTACCACGTACTATACTATCATCTATTATAACAAGATTGTCAGTTGGTTTTATAACTCCGTAAGTGACATCGTAAACGTGTGCTACTAAATCATCTCTACTACTATCTTCTGTGATAAATGTTCTTAGCTTAACATCTTTAATGGCTATTTTTTCTACGCGAGGACGCTCAGATAAAATATCTGTAACCTGTTCTGCAGTTAATTTGCCATCACCATCTAAAATAGCTTGAGTTTTTCGGGCGTTGAGATGCTCTTCAACCGTGTCTATCATTCCAAAGAAAGATGTTTCGGCAGTATTTGGTATAAAAGAGAATACCGAATTTTTTGTATCGCCATCAATCGCATCTAACACCTTTGGCATTAATAAACGACCAAGTTCTTTTCGTTCTTTATAAATTTCTGCGTCACTTCCGCGAGAAAAATAAATACGCTCAAAGGAGCAAGCCTTACGCTCGAGAGGTTTTAAAATTTGGTGAATAGCTGTTTCACCCGATTTTTTGGTAATAATGGCATGACCAGGTTCTAATTCTTTAACATCATCAAAATCTACGTTAAACACAGTTTGTATTACTGGACGTTCAGACGCTACAACTACAACTTCATCATCTTTATAATAATATGCTGGTCTAATTCCTGCTGGGTCACGTAGTACAAAACTATCGCCATGACCTAATAAACCAGCCATAGCATAACCACCATCCCAATTTTTTGCTGCTTTTCGAAGGATTTTAGCAACGTTTAGTCTTTCGGCAATTAATGGCGAACATTCAGCTTTGCTATATCCTTCTTTTTTTAAATTTTTATAAATTTTTGAAACCGCATCATCTAAAAAATGACCGATTTTTTCCATTATGGTGATTGTATCAGCTTTCTCTTTAGGATGTTGACCTATTTTTACCAAGTTTTCAAAAAGTTCTTTAACATTGGTCATGTTAAAATTTCCAGCAACTATAAGATTTCGGTGCATCCAGTTATTTTGCCTTAAAAATGGGTGTACACTTTCTACACTATTTTTACCAAACGTTCCGTAACGTACATGGCCCAATAGAAGCTCTCCTATATATGGAATGTTTTTTTTCTGCGCAGCTACGTCATCTTGGTATTCTGGGTGAAGGGTTAATTCTTCATTTATACGCTCATTTATTTGTGCAAAAATATCTTGTATTGGTTGTTGAGCGATGGAGCGTACACGACTTATGTAGCGTTCTCCTGGGGTTACATCGAGTTTTATACTTGCAAAACCAGCACCATCTTGTCCGCGATTGTGCTGTTTTTCCATCATGAGATACATTTTGTTTACGCCGTAAAATGCACTTCCGTATTTTTCTTTATAATATTCAAGAGGTTTTAAAAGTCTAATTTGGGCTATACCACATTCGTGTTTTAAAGCGTCACTCATTGTTGTTGTGTTGTGCGTTTATACTGTTATTCAAAAATACTTAAATACCCTGATAATTTAGGATAAAAAAAACGCGCCAAAATATAGCGCGTTGTTATTTATTTTAATTCTATTTCGAATTGCGTTAGCTGTTTAAATTGTCTGAGGCGTTTTTGTACTTCATCAGTTTTTAAATTCACCATGCGTTCGGTTCCAAATTTTTCGACACAAAATGAAGCTAATGTTGAGCCATAAATGACGGCTTTTTTCATATTCTCAAAAGAATAATCTTCGGTTTTTGCCAAAAATCCTGTAAAACCACCAGCAAATGTATCGCCTGCACCTGTTGGATCAAATACATTTTCTAATGGCAAAGCTGGTGCGTAAAACATATCATCATCATGAAACAATAATGCGCCATGTTCTCCTTTTTTTATGACAACATATTTTGGTCCCATTTTATGTATTTTACGGGCAGCAACCACAAGCGAGTATTCTCCAGTCAATTGTCTTGCTTCTTCGTCATTGATGGTAATAACATCTACATGTTTTATTGTATTATGTAGTTCTTCAAGCGCACAATCCATCCAAAAATTCATAGTATCTAAAACTACCAACTTTGGCTTTTTATTCATTTGATTTAATACTCCCATTTGCACAGACGGATGCAAATTACCTAACATAACGACTTCGGCGTCTTTATAATTTTCTGGCACAACAGGATTAAAATGCTCTAACACATTAAGCTCTGTAACCAAAGTATCACGTGAATTCATATCGTTGTGATATTTTCCACTCCAAAAGAAGGTTTTACCATCTTTTACGATTTCAATACCAGAAATATCAATATTTCTTTCGGTTAAAAGGTTTAAGTACTCTTGCGGAAAATCTCCTCCAACAATAGAAACTACAGAGGAATCTACATTAAAATTTGAAGCTGCAAGACCAATAAAAGTACCTGCACCACCAAGAATTTTGTCGGTTTTACCAAAAGGTGTTTCAATAGCATCAAAAGCTACAGTACCAACAATTACAAGTTTGCTCATGTGTTGCGTTTAAATTAAGGTGCAAATTTACGCAAAATATATTCCTTACAAAACAAGACAATCAGTATTACAAATAATCACTTCCTTCCAAAATCTGCAGGAATTTCGCCCCAAGCTTTAGTTTCCCATTTAACAATTTTTGTAGAATAGTTATTTTCTTTGAGCCATTTTACAGCGCGGTCTACCAAATCAAAAACAGGTTTATTTTTTGCGTTTCTTGTTAATTTGGTATTGCAGTTTTTTTTACGCACCCAACTCATGGCAGTGCGAGAGTCTGTATACATAATACGGTCGCTATTGTGCTGTTTTAAAAAAGCCAAACCATGTACTAAGGCTAAAAATTCTCCAATATTATTGGTGCCTTCTTCAAACGGACCTTGTCTAAACAATTGTTTTTTGGTTTTAGTGTCTACGCCGCGGTATTCCATTTTACCTGGATTCCCGCTTGAAGCAGCATCCACAGAAATAGAATTGTAATTAGGCTGCCCAATTTTTTTAAGTTGTTCAACAGAGAGTTCGCTTGTAAAAGTTTTAGACTTCCCAATATAATCGAAATAGCTACCTTTTAATGCCTTTTTAGCAGCATCAAACGTTGCGAAAGATTTGTACTGCGCACCTTCAAAGTTTTTGATTTGAGCCTTACAATCATCCCAAGTTTCAAACACGCCAGTGTTGTGACCTTTCCAAACGGTGTAGTATTTTTTCTTTTTCTTGGACATCTATTTTAACACGAATTTCACGGATTTGCACTAATTGTAATTTGGAATTTAGTCTTTTGAATTTTGAGATTTCAATAATTTTTGCACAATTACTGGAAAATGCTCCATCTCCAACTCATGAATCTTTTTTGCCACATCTTCGGCGTTGTCTGTAGCTAAGACACTACATTTTGCTTGAAAAATAATGGCGCCTTCGTCATAATTTTCATTTACGTAATGTATTGTGATGCCAGTTTCTGTTTCTGTAGCCTCAACAACGGCTTCGTGCACATGCATGCCATACATGCCTTTTCCACCAAATTTAGGAAGTAAAGCGGGATGCAGGTTAATGACTTTATTTGGGAAATGTTTTAAAATATGTTCAGGAAACTTCCATAAAAATCCGGCTAAAATAATTAAATCGGGTTGACTGATTTTCAGTAAATTAAGCACATCATCAGTTTTAGAAAAAGCTTTTCTGTTAAAGGAAAACGCACTGACATCAAGCCGTTTAGCACGTTCTAAAACTTTGGCACGCGGATTGTTAGTCAGTACTTGAATAACCGACACAGAATCACTGTTTTGAAAAAACTTTATCAAATTTTCAGCGTTACTTCCCGAACCGGACGCAAAAATTACAATTCGCTTCATAAACAGTTATTAGGTCTAGATTTATTCAAACAAAAAAAAGAATAATAATTCATAATTAGGTTCAATTTTTAAATACTTATTTTATTTTTTATCTTTAAAAGTCACATTTTATTGGTAAATGTATATTTTAAAATAAAGTTTTTTATTTTTGCCCTCTAATTAAAACTTAAAAACTAAAAAATTATGTCAGACATTGCATCACGAGTAAAAGCGATTATCGTAGATAAATTAGGTGTTGATGAAAACGAAGTTGTAACAGAAGCAAGCTTTACTAACGATTTAGGAGCAGATTCATTAGATACAGTGGAGTTAATCATGGAGTTCGAAAAAGAATTCGATATTCAAATACCAGACGATCAAGCTGAGAACATTGCAACAGTTGGTCAAGCTATCTCTTATATAGAAGAAGCTAAATAAGAAGTCAATTTTATGGAATTAAAGCGAGTTGTAGTTACCGGTTTAGGTGCGCTTACGCCTATTGGCAATACCAAAGATGAATATTGGAATGGTCTTGTTAATGGAAAAAGTGGAGCTGCGCCTATCACACATTTTGATGCTGAAAAGTTCAAAACGCAATTTGCTTGTGAAATAAAAAACTTTGAAGTCACTGACTTTATTGATAGAAAATTAGCGCGTCAAATGGACAAGTTTTCGCAGTATGCAATGGTAGCTTCGGATGAAGCAATTGCAGACTCAAAACTTGACCTTGACGCGATTAATAAGTTAAGAGTTGGTGTTATTTGGGGCGCAGGAATAGGCGGTTTAGAAACTTTTCAAGAAGAGGTTTTAAATTTTGCAAAAGGTGATGGTACACCTAGGTTTAATCCGCGTTTTATCCCTAAAATGATTGCTGATATTGCACCTGGAAACATATCTATTAAGTATGGTTTTATGGGTCCAAATTACACAACAGTTTCTGCTTGTGCGTCTTCAGCAAATTCAATGATTGATGCCTTAAATACAATACGTTTAGGTCATTGTGATGTTGTAATTACAGGAGGAAGTGAAGCAGCAGTAACTATTGCAGGTATGGGCGGTTTTAACGCTATGCATGCCATGAGCACACGCAACGAAAGTCCCGAAACTGCATCGAGACCTTTTGATGCTAACCGAGACGGTTTTGTTCTAGGTGAAGGTGCAGGCTCTATTGTTTTAGAAGAATATGAGCATGCGAAAGCACGTGGCGCAAAAATTTATGCTGAGGTTGTTGGTGGCGGATTGTCATCTGATGCCTATCATATGACTGCACCACATCCTGACGGCATTGGTGTTATTGCAGTAATGAAAAACTGTTTAGAAAATGCAGGCTTAAAACCTGAAGATGTAGATCACATAAATACTCATGGAACATCGACACCACTTGGAGATGTTGCAGAGTTAAAAGCTATATCTGAAGTGTTTGGCAGCCACGCAAAAAATATCAATATTAATTCTACAAAATCTATGACCGGTCACTTGTTGGGTGCTGCTGGTGCTGTTGAAGCAATTGCTTCGATTTTAGCAATGGAGCATGGTATTATTCCTCCAACAATTAATCATGAGACTGCGGACGAGAATATTGACCCAGAATTAAACCTAACACTTAATAAAGCACAGAAACGCGATATTAAAGTAGCAATGAGTAATACATTTGGATTTGGTGGTCATAATGCTTGTGTATTATTTAAAAAATTAGATTAAATCCCGTATGGGTTTCATTTATAACATATTAAAAAATTCCCGTTCCGATAAGGACGGGAATTTTTTTTTAGAACTTGAACGCATACTTGGGTTTAAGCCTAAAAAGAATGCGATTTACAAAAAAGCATTCACGCATCGTTCAATGAATATTAAGGATAAAAAAGGTAATCCAATTAATTATGAGCGATTAGAATTTGTTGGTGATGCCATGCTGGGTTCTGTGATAGCTTCTTATTTATATAGTAAAGTTCCGCATGGTGATGAAGGCTACTTAACCAAAATGCGCTCTAAAGTTGTTAGTAGACAACATTTGAATGAGCTCGGCAAAGACCTTCAACTTATAGATTTGGTTCAAAGCCGTATTCCTACAACTAATTTTGGAAATAACATTCACGGTAATCTTTTTGAAGCTTTAGTTGGCGCTATTTACTTAGATAAGGGTTATAAATCTTGTGAAAAATTTATTTACAAGAAAGTCATAAATCCGCATGTAGATATAGAAAAACTCGAAGGTAAAGTTATCAGTTACAAAAGTCTGTTGATAGAGTGGTGCCAAAAAGAGAAAAAAACCTTTGAATACGAAATTTACGAAGACACAGGGAACGACGCATTGAAGCACTTTTCAGTGAAATTAAAAATTGATGAAAAAGTAATTTCAAAAGGAAGAGCAACCTCTAAGAAAAAGGCTGAGGAAAAAGCATCAAAACGCGCCTTTTTTGCTTTTCAGAGAGAAATGACCAAATCGTCTTAAGTACCCAAAACACTTACAGTTATCGCAAACGTTTTCGTTAGATTTATTGGTTAAGTTTAATCTAAAGGTAACACTAATCACTCTTTAATATCTTATATTTACCTCATAAATTGTTGTTGTATTATGGCAATGCATAAGCTTTTAATGGATGATTTTTATGACGATAGTTATGCACTTATTGCCATACATTGCGGACTAGAAGATTACCGTTTAGCATATATGGTTAATAAATATTTCGGTATTAATTTAACCCGAAAGGATAAAGACCTAGACCTCAATTATACGTCTTCATCATTTGCGGTTTATGAATGGTATAATGAAGCTAATGACGTAACATGGAACTTAATTGCAAACATTTGCAAAAAAGAGGAAGAGAGTCTTTCTAGTAGCGGAGTGTTATTTGCAGACGACAAAAAAATCACTAAAACTTATAATTTGTTACCAGAATTAAAGAAAGTAGATTTTTTTATCAAAATAAGTAATGATAGACAACGACTTAACGAAAAACTAATTATTACTAAATTACAAAGTATACCTCAAGTTATAACAAGTTACGAGGTTGACTTGTCAAAAATAAAATCAAAAGAACATTTAATCTTTTAGAATTAATGAATAATAAGAAAACAAAGATAGTTGCAACGTTAGGACCTGCAACAAGCAGTAAGACCGTTTTAAAACAAATGTTAGATGAAGGCGCAAATGTGTTTAGAATTAACTTTTCACACGCCGATTATGAAGATGTAAAGCAGCGTATTAAAATGATACGTGAGCTCAACAAAGAATATGGTTATAATGCCTCAATTTTGGGAGACCTACAAGGCCCAAAATTACGTGTTGGAAAAATGAAAGAAGAGGTTGTTGTAAATCCAGGTGACGAAATTATTTTTGCTACTGGAGAACGTTTTGAAGGAACAAAAGAACGTGTTTACATGACTTACGATAAGTTTCCGCAAGATGCAAAACCTGGTGAGCGAATTCTTTTAGATGATGGTAAATTAATTTTTGAAGTTGTTTCAACCGATAAAAAAACAGAAGTAAAAGCCAAGGTAATTCAAGGCGGACCGTTGAAGTCTAAAAAAGGTGTAAACCTTCCAAACACAAATATTTCGCAACCGGCTTTAACTGAAAAAGATATTGAAGATGCTATTTTTGCTATTGGCCAGAAAGTCGACTGGATAGCTCTTTCGTTTGTTCGTCATGCCGAAGATTTAATGGAACTTCAAAAATTAATTAGTGAGCATAGCGATGAAAAAATTCCAATAATAGCTAAAATTGAAAAGCCTGAAGCTGTTGCAAATATTGATAAGATTGTTGCCTATTGCGATGGTTTAATGGTAGCTCGTGGTGACTTAGGAGTTGAGATTCCTGCTGAAGAAGTACCATTGGTACAAAAACAATTGGTACATCGTGCAAAACGTGCGCGTATTCCTGTGATTATTGCCACGCAAATGATGGAAACAATGATAAGCAGTTTAACGCCAACTCGAGCAGAGGTTAATGATGTTGCAAATTCTGTAATGGATGGCGCCGATGCGGTAATGCTTTCTGGGGAAACGTCTGTTGGTAAGTATCCGGTACAAGTAATTCGCCAGATGGCTAATATCATTCGTAGTGTTGAAGATTCTAATCTAATTGAAGTACCACAAATTCCGCCGCATATCCGTACTAAAAGATATATTACAAAATCTATTTGTTACCATGCTGCAAAAATGGCAAACGAAATAGATGCTAAAGCCATTTCTACGCTTACTAATAGTGGTTATACAGCTTTTCAGATTTCGGCTTGGCGACCGTCAGCTCATATTTTAGTATTTACTTCAAACAAGCGTATGATAACGCGATTAAGTTTACTTTGGGGTGTTACAGCGTTTTATTACGATAAGTTTGTAAGTACAGATGAAACTATTGAAGATGTAAACGCTATTGCTTGTAAAAAAGGGTATTTAGGCGTTGGTGATATGCTTATTAGTTTAGCCGCAATGCCAATTAAAGATAAAGGTATGGTGAATACATTACGAGTTACTGAGATTGAGACTTGTAGTTTTTAGGTATACAATTTAAAAATCAAACTTTAACTGAACACTAATCGGCTTTTCAATAACTTTCTTGGCTTTCTTTCTGGAGTCTTCCGTATTTAAATTAGACAAAGAAATACCCAAAAGTCTTACAGAGTTATTCAGTTTATCTTGATAAAGTAAGTCTTTTGCGGTTTCTAAAATGATGGCTTTATCACTTACGAAATAGGGTAAAGTTTTACTTCTGGTTTGAAGCGTAAAATCGCTATATTTTATTTTTAAAGTAATGGTTTTTCCTGAAACCTTACTTTTTGCTAAACGTTTAGAGACTTCCTCGGCAATATGCTCTAATTTTTCAAGCATAAATATTTCTGAAGATAGATTCTCACTAAACGTTCGTTCTGCTGCAAGCGATTTACGGATGCGATTTGGTTTCACTTCACTGTTATGAATGCCACGAACCACATGGTAATAATAGGAGCCAGATTTTCCAAAGTTTTCAGAAAGGTATTCCAACGATTTAGACTTTAAATCTTTACCAGTAAAAATCCCTTTTAGATACATTTTTTCTGCAGTAACTTTACCGACGCCATAGAACTTTCGGATGTCTAGATTTTCTAAAAATTGTAAAACGTCTTCTGGGTTTACGGTTTTTTGTCCGTTGGGTTTATTAATATCACTCGCTACTTTAGCAATAAACTTGTTAATTGATATGCCTGCGGACGCATTTAAGCCTGTTTTTTCAAAAATCTTTTGTCGTATCTCTTGGGCTATTAAAGATGCGCTAGGCATCCCCTTTTTGTTTTCCGTGACATCCAAATAAGCTTCATCCAAAGATAATGGTTCAACCAAATCAGTGTATTCAAAAAAGATGCTTCGAATTTGTTGAGAGACTTCTTTGTAGCGGTCAAAGTTTGTACGAACAAAAATTAAGTCAGGACACAATTTTTCGGCCAAACGGCCAGACATGGCACTTCGTACACCAAATTTTCGAGCTTCGTAACTGGCTGCGCTAATAACGCCACGCGCACTTCCGCCACCAACAGCAATGGGTTTACCTCGTAATTCTGGATTATCCAATTGCTCAACAGAAGCATAAAATGCATCCATATCTACGTGAATTATTTTCCGAATTGGTAAATCGTTTGACATGCTGTAAATTTAGGCATTAAATGCCTTTTAATAAACTTCGCATGGCAGTAGAAATAGAACGAAAATTTTTAGTAAAATCTGAAGCTTTTAAAACAGAAGCTTTTTACTCGTACCAGATCAAACAAGGTTTTTTGAATAGTAATCCAGAGCGCACGGTTAGAATTAGAATTAAAAAAGATAAAGGGATTTTAACCGTAAAAGGAAAATCATCTTCCGACGGTTTAAGCCGTTTTGAGTGGGAAAAAGATATCAACTTAGATGAAGCTGAAGCGTTATTAAAACTTTGCGAAAAAGGCATCATTGATAAAACCAGATACGAAGTCAAAATCGGGAAACACCTTTACGAAGTCGATGTTTTCTTCGGTGATAACGAAGGTTTAATCATTGCCGAAGTTGAATTAAACTCTGAAGCTGAAGTTTTTGAAAAACCTGATTGGCTTGGTAACGAAGTGACTGGTGATGTTAGATATTATAATTCTAATTTGTCTAAACGTCCATTTAAAGATTGGAAGTTCGACTCCGTCAAGTGACTATAAAAAAAAGAGAACTTAAATAATTTAAGTCCCCGTTTTTTAAGATAGTTTAGTTAGTTTTTTTAAATTCTTAATTACTCTGTGGTCCGCCACTAATAATTAAAAACTCTGAACGTCTATTAAGCTGATGTTCTTCTTCAGTACAGTTTGTTCCACATTCTATTTTTGGATTGTCTTCGCCACGACCAATAGCTTGTATGCGTTTTTCGTCAATACCTTTTGAAATTACATATTGCTGGGTTGATGTTGCACGACGTTGCGAAAGACGTCTATTGTATGCATCAGAACCTCTATTGTCTGTGTGAGAAGATGCGTTAATGACCATTTCCGGATATTTTTTCATAATCTGCACTAGTTTGTCGAGTTCAAATGCAGCTTGTGCTGTGATGTTTGATTTATCAAAATCAAAGTATATCGGCTCTAATTCTATTTTATCTGCTACAATAATATCCTCAATTGGGTCTAAGGATATTGTTACATCCATTTCTTCATTTCGTTCTGTTTTAACATTGACTTTTTTACTATTGTAATCTGTCATAGTCACTTCTAAATCTGAAGAAGTAGAACACTCCACAATAAACTTAGCCTTACCTTCGGCGTCTGTTGTTTTAGAGGTTATTTTGTTCCCTTGTTCATCAAAAAGCGAAACAGTTGCACCAGCAATAGGTTGGCGTGTGCTGTCATCTAAAACTAAAGCATTGACTAAAACATCACACAATGGTTGAA
Source organism: Winogradskyella litorisediminis (assembly GCF_042675765.1). NCBI lineage: Bacteria > Pseudomonadati > Bacteroidota > Flavobacteriia > Flavobacteriales > Flavobacteriaceae > Winogradskyella > Winogradskyella litorisediminis. The sequence goes on from NZ_JBHTJL010000009.1 coordinate 731,852, forward strand.
GTTTTTTAATTAAGTAAACATCATCGCTTCCTTTTCCGCCCTCGCGATTAGAGGAAACGTAACCTTCTTCGGTTTCTTCGTTTATAGAAAAGGCAAAATCGTCACCATTACTATTTACAGGAATTCCAATATTTCTTATGGGCGCCATTTTACCATCAATTTCTTCAGTATAAAACACATCCATACCACCAAGTCCTAAATGGCCGTTAGATGAAAAATAAAGCGTGTTATTACTGCTAATAAATGGAAACATTTCCTGTCCTTCGGTATTAACTTTTTGACCCAAATTTTCTGGCGAACCCAAAGTGCCATCGGCATTTATTGGTGCTTTGTAAAGATCAAATTTCCCAAAACCGCCAGGCATATCTGAGGCAAAATATAACGTTTTTCCATCTGCATTAACCGATGGATTTTTAACTGAATAATTTTCACTGTTAATTGCTAAACTTTCAATAGTATCCCACTGGTCTTTTAGTGTAGTAGCTTTAAATAAATACAATTGACTGTACTTTACTTTTGATATAGAATCTTTTTCAAAGTCTTTTTCAAAAAAACTTTCTCTAGAAAAATACATTGTTTCGCCATTTGGAGAAAAAGATACTAATCCTTCGTGGTACTTGGTATTGATGTCTTTGCTCATTAGCGTAGCATCTGAGTAACTGCCGTCGGTTCTTTTTTGAAGGCTGTAAATATCTAAAAAAGGTTCATTATTCCACCCGTAGTTTTTACGAGATTCGTTACGAGCAGAAGTAATGTATAAAATTCCGTTTTTTTCTGTACCACCAAAGTCTGATTGCTCAGAATTGAAAGGTGCGTTTTGCACATTAAATTTTTTACCTTGTTCTAAGAGTTGAGGTAGATAATTTGGATTTTCATTAAAAGCAATTGCTCTATCGTCTGATGGTCGCATACTTGCGAAGCGCTTCATTTGGGTATTAGATTCTTCATATTTACCGTTAGCCTTAAGCATTTCGGCATATCGATAAATTGTTTCTGGTTTGTCTGAAGTTTCTAAAGTTTTTGCATACCATTTTTCTGCTTCAACGGTATTAAACATGTTAAAATATGATTCCGCAAGTTGGTTGTAAATATATTCGTTGCCTTTTCCATCTTCAATAAGGTCATTATAACTTTCAGCTGCTTTCACAAACTGAAATTTACTGAATTGTTTATCAGCTTTTTTAGTGTCAGAATTTTGAGCAGTTAAGCTGAAACTACCCAAGACTATAATAATAAATAACGTTTTTAGAGTTCTCATAATAATTAGCTTAACTGGTTAGAAATATCTTGGTGAACGTGAAGCACGCTTTGAAAAATTGAGGTCGAATAAAATCATAACTTCGTGAGAAGCTGGTGCAAATGCATTAATCTCTGATGATACAGCATCGTAAGCATAACCAATGCGTAGTGATGGCGAAACAGCAAAGTTAACTAAGCCAGAAAATGAATCATCTAAACGGTAAGATGCGCCAATTTCAAACTTCTTATAAAAACGCGCATTTAAGTTGACATCGAATGATGTTGGTGCATCAAATGCTGATTTTACTAAAAATGAAGGTTTCAATTCTGTGTTTTTTGAAATATCGAACACGTAACCACCAGTAACAAAATAATGCTGTGTTTCTGAGCCAATGTTGTTTCCGTTTTGGCTTAAATGCACTGATGATAACATATTTGGAACTGAAACAGATAAATAATATTTATCGGTGTAATAAAATGCACCTGCACCAATATTTGGTGTCGTTTCATTTATATTTTGAAAGAACGGATCGTTAGGGTTTATTAAAGCAATGTTGGCTAATCCTATATCATGAAACGTTGCTCCAGCTTTAACGCCAAGTGCTAATTTATGCTCACCTCCAAGATTTAAAGTATATGAAAAATCCACATAAGCATTTGTTTCTTTTACGGGACCTAATTGGTCAGCAACAACAGATAAACCTAAACCCATATTGTTGCCTATTGCTGAGTGTCCAAAAAATGTTCCTGTTTCTGGTGCGCCATCAATTTGTGTCCATTGATTTCTATAGAGTAGCCCAAATGATAAACTTTCGGTTGATCCAGCATAAGCCGGATTTACCACATTCATGTTGTACATGTATTGGGTGTATTGTGGGTCTTGTTGGCCATAACTTGTGTAAGCAAAAGCCAATAGAAATAGTATAGCGATTTTTCTCATCGAAATTGTTTTAAAGGTCGTTAGTTTGTTTTTGCGCATCATCATCAAGTTTATCGTTGAATGTAAATCCATCCATTTCGAGTTTCGTTATTTTCTAATTCAGCGACGTAAAAGTAGGTGCCAACAGGAAGTTCTCCATCAGAAGATTGGCCAAACCACTCATTAGTGTAATTTTCTTTTATATAAACGGAACGCCCGTTTCTATTGAAGATTTCTAGCTTTCTAACATTAAAGGCTCTTAAGTCAAAATTGTTATTAAAGGCATCACCATTAGGAGAAATACCTTGCGGAAACACACAATTTGCATTTAATACATCCGTAGAAACCGAATACACACAACCTTCAGCAGTCGTAATATCCACGCTATATTCACCATCAACTGTTGCAATAAAAGTTGCATTGGTATTGTTAGATGTATCAGCGCCAACTGGTCCAAACCATTCGTAAGTTACAGTATTTGGGTCGTAACTATTATTAATTGGTGAAATGGTAATTTCGTAAGATTCACCATTACAACCTTGCTCAAAATTAACTAAGCTTGTATCAAAATCTTCGACAACCAAATCAAAATTACCAACCGAATAACATTCTGGAGACGCTGCAAATTCTAACCTGTAGAAAACAGTTTGTGGGTTCGAAGTGTTTGTGTAAGTTGCTGGATTTTGTATGGGATTATTTCCGCTATCAGCATCATCAAAGGTTTCAAAATAGATAACGTTTAAGTCTGTTGCACCATTAAAAATTATGGCATCTTGTTGAGTCAAATCAAATTCTGCATTGCCTTGGGCGTTACTACAATTTACAAGATTACCTACAGCACCAGCTTCTGGAGAATTATCTAAGACAGATACTGTAACATCGTCAGTTATTGTAAATTCTACATTATTAGCATCCGTATATGTTATGGAAGCCGTATAAGTTGTAGTTTCTGTAGGGTTAACTGTGATATCTGAATTGTTTCCTAAGGATGTACCGTTACCATCAAACCATTCAAACTCAAAGTTTGCATCTCCTGAAGGTACAAATCGCCAAAGTTCTTGTTCTGTCACAGACCAATCTCCAGTGTTTCTGCCTGGTGGAGTAACACCTGTTGTACCAGATGAATTTTGTAATCCAATTACAGCTAAACCGTCATTCCATGTCTGGCAAGTTGGCTTTTCTGCCACAACAACATCTATTACATTAGAAGACTCGTATAAAATAATTTGAGATGTTGTCAATAGCTCATTACAGCTAAAGTGCGGTACGTGAACAAAGCTTACTTTAAATTGACGCTCTGGAGCCACACCAACGACTGTATATTCAATTTGTCCACTTACACTTGGATCAATATCGTGATAAACACCGTGTATAGCGTTTGTTGGCAAATCCGGAGTTGGTATGAGTTCGTCTGGCTCAAAGCTCCAAGGGCAAAAATTACCAGATAATCCAGTGTCAAACGATATTAATCCATTGGCACCAACCACTAATTGATTATAGGTAATGCCATAAAACTCAAAATCGAATTCTATATCAATAACAGAAGACCAACGGTCATCAATGTTTAAAGCTGTTGGTGTACCTTCTAAATTTGCTAAAGGACAATTTAAAGAAGAAATATTATATACCGAAGTATCATTGGTTAAACTACTTTCCATAAAAGTTGCTGCAAGCATAATTTCTTCTGTAGAACCGCAGCCAGTTACTTGATCAGGGCCAGCATTTATGATATCACAAGATTGTTCTGGGCAAAAGGCTTGTGTTAAAGTGCCACTTGTTAATATACAATTAACGTCATCAGCATCGGCAACTGTAATATCTATTTCGGTGCCGTTTGCAAAAGGGCCGAAAGCAAAAACGCCAGTTACAGAAGTTGTAACGACATCACTTCCCTGATTATCAGAAATCTCAATAGATTCTGCATCGCCAACATCCGAAAGGTTAACTTCAATAAAAAACTGCTCACCATTGGCACAATCACTTACAATATCGTAGTTGGCAGTAGCAGGTATACAGGTTACGCAACGAAATTCAATGGTCCACGGTGTAAAAGAGGTACTACTTTGACAACTTACACTGCCATCACTATCGACCTCTATGAAGAGAGAATCTCCAGTGGATTGTGCGATGATACCAGCTAAATCACCACCATTATCACCACTAAATAAAACAGTTCCTGAATTATTGTTACCGTCATAAATGGTGATATCGTCAAAACCACTTTCAATGCTACCTTCTAAAAATTCAATAATTACAGGAGCTCCTGTCGAAGATGTAAAAAGAAAGGTCTCGGTTTCGTTATTACCGTAGCAAAAAGTTGTTGATTCTGTGCCGGCAGAACAATTAACGGTAAAATCTACAAATGGTTGAGGATTGTCAGTGTTTTTGTCTAATCCAAAACTAGATTGAATATTAAATAAAGCAAGACAAAAAAACAGAAGTAAAAGTCGTTTCATATAAGGTTGGAATTTCTTTAAGTTAGCTAAAATAAATTATTAACAAACTTTTAATAAAATTTAAAAGAAAAATAGACCAAATACTCTTTTTTACCGATGAAACAAATGATATTTAAGCGTCTTCCTTTAGAATTATGTAAACTGGGAAATGATCACTATAACCGCCTTTGTATTTGAGACCTACGTAAGTTCTAAAAGGTTGTCCAACATATTTACCACGATATTGTGTTAAAAATTTTGAATTAAACACATCAGCTTTTATAAAATTCAATTTTGTGGATTTAGAATCAAAAAACGAATTCGAAAAAAGTATTTGGTCAAACACAAACCATTCTGAAAAATGCGTTAGACTGCCTTTTGTACTTACATCTATAAGTTTAAACGGGTTGTATAGTTGTGATGAATTTTCTAGAGATAAAAGACTATTATTCTGAGCGGTGTCATTAAAATCTCCCATAACAATTATCTTAGGGTCACTCTGTGTTTCCTTCAGGTCTAAAATAATTTGATTTACTTTATCAGCAGCAGCTAAACGTTTGTATTCAGTAGCTTCAACACCTTCGCGACGTGACGACCAATGGTTAATAATGACGTGGATTTGCTCATCATTTAATTTTCCTGTTACTAATAAAATATCACGCGTAAAATCTTGCTGACCATTTTCTTTTTCTAAATAAACCGAAAACGTTTCAGAATGTGTTACATTAAAAACATCTTGATTATAAATTAATGCCACATCAATGCCACGTTCGTCTGAGGAATCATAATGCACGAGATTATAATTATAGTTTCTTAGATGTTTTCCATTTATTAAATCCTCAACAACTTGTCTGTTTTCTACTTCGGCTAAACCAACAAAAGCTGGAGGAAAATTTGAGTCTTCGTCTCCAATTTGCGATATGACTCGCCCAAGTTTTTTAATTTTTTTCTTGTAGCGTTTTAATGTCCAGCGTTTTTTTCCTTTTGGTAAAAAATCATCGTCATCAGTATAGACGTCGTCTTTTGTGTCAAAAAGGTTTTCAATATTATAAAAAGCAATCGTGTGTTTGTAACTCATGCGGTTAAAGATATAATTAATATAGATATCACCATATTACGCAAATGCCTAAATTTGCATGTAATGTTTTGCTGAAACATTTCAGAAACATTGAAATTTATTTATGCTAGAAAAAAAAGATATAAACCTTGAAAAAGTAGTACTCATAGGAGTAATTACAAGAGAACAAGACGAAGATTTATCAAAAGAATATTTAGATGAATTAGAGTTTTTAACCTATACCGCTGGCGGTGAAGTTGTAAAACGATTTACTCAAAAATTAGATATGCCTAATCCAAAAACTTTTATTGGAACAGGTAAAATGAATGATGTCCAAGAATTTGTAAAAGAAAATGACATTGGTACTGTAATTTTTGATGACGAATTATCTCCAGCACAAGAGCGAAACATCAGTAAAATACTTAATTGTAAAATTTTAGACAGAACCAATCTTATCCTCGATATTTTTGCCCAACGTGCGCAAACGAGTTATGCGCGTACACAAGTAGAATTAGCGCAATGCCAATATTTATTGCCACGATTAAAAGGAATGTGGACGCATCTTGAACGCCAAAAAGGTGGTATTGGTATGCGTGGTCCTGGTGAAACAGAGATAGAAACTGATAGACGAATTGTACGTGATAAAATTTCACTATTAAAAGAAAAAATAAAGACCATTGATAAACAAATGGCGGTACAACGCGGTAACCGTGGTAAGCTAGTAAGAGTTGCACTTGTTGGTTATACCAATGTTGGCAAATCAACTTTGATGAATGTAATTAGCAAATCCGAAGTTTTTGCAGAAAACAAACTTTTTGCAACATTAGACACTACAGTACGTAAAGTAGTAATTGGAAATTTGCCATTTTTAATAAGTGATACAGTAGGATTTATAAGAAAGCTACCAACCCAATTGGTAGATTCTTTTAAAAGCACTCTAGATGAAGTAAGAGAAGCAGATTTGTTACTACATGTTGTAGATATTTCGCACTCTAATTTTGAAGAACATATAGAATCTGTTAATCAAGTTTTAGAAGAAATAGATAGTAAAGGAAAACCAACTATTATGGTTTTTAATAAGATTGATGCTTATGAAGCAGCGCCTTTTGATGAAGAAGATTTAATAATAGAACGTACAAAAGCCAATTATTCTATAGACGAATGGAAGCAGACATGGATGTCTAAAATTGGAGATAACGCGTTGTTTATTTCAGCTTTAAATAGAGAAAATTTAGACGATTTTAAAAAACGTGTTTATAAAGAAGTAAGAGAAATTCATGTAACACGTTTTCCTTACAATGAATTTTTATATCCTGACGTTGAGGATATTGAATAAAAAAGAGGTCTATTTTAGACCTCTTTTTTTTATGAAATTTCTATTTTAGAATTTATAAGTTATACCAATGGTAGAGTACGTTTGTAAATCGTTGTCTGCAGCGGCCAAAGTCGTACCTTGAAAATTTGCAGCCTCTTGGCGATTACTACGTAAACCAAATTCAGCGCCAACACCTATGTTTTTAAAGATTGAATAACTAAATGAGTTTATCCACGTCCAGTTAGACAGGTCACTTGTGTCGTAACTTTGAAATACAGATAAGTTACTTCTAAATTGTATATCCTTGAATATTGTACCATTATAATCGGCAACAATTTTAGCACCTAACGATGACTCAAAAACAGGATTATCTCCAAAAACAAAGTTATAGTTTAATGGATGTATAACCACCACTAAATTGTTCATTGGCGTCCATGTAAAACCAACACCAGCATCCAAGTATCCAGGATTATTAAAATTGTTGAGGATTGTTGTTCTATATTCAACTAAACCAGAAACAGCCCACTTTTCACTCAATCTACGTCCGTATAAAGAACTTACGCTAAATACGTCCGTAGCTTCTCGAAAACTGTCATCGTCTGTTGGGTCGTCTTCATTATCAAATTTTACCCAACTTAGATTTGTGTTCAGTGAGTTTCTCCAAAAATATTTGTCTTCAATTTTATTAGCAAATGCATTTACGGTAAAGCCAATAGTACCAGAAGAGTTGTTAGGCACACCTTGTGCGTACCAATTATTAAAGCTTGAAAAACTTCCACCTATAGTTCCAAAAGCGCCAACACGCCAACCTGGTAATGCATCAATTTGTGATTGAAGTTCATTTGCTTCTGCTTGATATTTATCAGCTTCTGCTTGCTTTTCAGCTTTTTGTTTTTTTAATTCTTCTTTCGTTTGGGCAAAGCCAAAGCTTAATGCAAAAACGAATAATACGGATAAAATTAATTTGGTTTTCATCAGTTAAATGATTTATGTTTAAGATGCAAAGATAAAAATTGTAAGAAAAATATGCCTATTTTCTTAAAAACTAATTGACTGATTTATAAACTATTAGGAAATTTATTTTCTCTTATATAGCGGAACTGAAGAACATGCTTCTCCAAACATAATAGATTTTGCTATTGGTTTTAATTTTTGAGAGAGCAAAACCATAGCATTTGCAGGTACAGGTTTGTTAGTACACCCTTTGATGATGACAGGTGCATCTTTATATTCTGAAAGATTTAAGTTTGCAATAATTTCTGAATATAAAATAGATTCTAAATGTTCTAAATCTCCAATCACCGAGAGTTTTGCATAGTCTTGAAGTTGAAGTGAAATCAGCATGTAAGCCCAATCTGGTACTATTGCATCGGCAGAACAGAATAATGCCACATAAGCATCTTTATATTGCGACCAATCATGCGCTTTAACAAAAGTGCGAAACTCTTTTTCGCGAAGTACCAATCCTTCCCAAAGCCAATCTTTTATATCAAAAGACACACGTTTTCCTGGAGGATAAAAATCTTCTAGGTCCAATGTTTTTAGTTTGCTAAGTGCAACTCTATTTATAATTTCTTCAGCCATTATTCGTTGACTTTATAACGTCTTAAGCCATAATTAGTATCTTCTTTTTCAACAAAATTTAGCGCAATTTTACTGCCTTTGTTTACTGGAGTTTGTAATTTAGAACGATGTATATTTTCGTAAGTTTCTACAGTAATTGATGTTCTGTTTTCTAAGTATTCAAACAATTTAATATCCTTAATTTTTGATACCCAATTTGGTTGAACTACTCCTTGGAACACTTTGGATTTTGAACCACTTCCGTAAGCAACAAATCCAATGGTATTACCAGCAATTTCTTTTGAAGTATTAAAACTGTGAGATAAGAAACTTAAAAGCGACATGAATATTGAAGCCGTGTACATGTTTCCAATTTCAGATGAAGCCAATTCGCCAGCAGAAATATTTTCATTAATAAATGTGCTATACAAATTAGATTTGTAAGCTGCTTTATTCCAAGTTTTTATATCAGTGTCTTCAGGTTTGCCAACTTCTTCTACTAATAAATTGTAAACCGCGGTGTCTTTTATCCAACTTAGCCAATTATCAAAAACTATGCGTCTTCCATGGAAAGCGTAAGGCAAGTGAAAAATGAATTGCTGCCAGTTATTTACAAAATCTATTTCTTTTTGAGAATTAAAATGCTCAAACGCTTCAGTAATTCTATCAGCGTAGCAGGAGTTTGAAAATTGCCCATCAAACACAGGTTCTTCTTTAAACACTTCAACTACTTCGTTGCTGTCAGACCAAAACTCAGAATTTGTTGATTTTATAAATGTATCAATAGTTTCCTTTGATGCATCGACATTCAACTCTTTTAAAACTGATTTTAATAAATCTGATTTTTTATAGATACGTCGTGGTTTAAAAAAGTCGCCTTCACTTTTTGAAGCAACTCCCCAAATGTCATTTATTGTTAAAATAGAGGGATTGTGAGATACTAAAACAGCAACGGCACCGGCACCTTGTGTGTATTCACCAGTAGAGTTTATATCATATTTAGATAAGTCTGAAGCAATGACTACTGCTTTTCTGTTTTCATCTTGCTTTACCCAATCCAAACAATTGTGTAATGCATCTACGGCACCAACGCAGGCAAAAGTCATATCTAAAATGTCACAATTTTTAAAACTTCGCTCACCAAATGTGTTGGCCAACTCTTTTTCAACAATTTCTACAGCGTAAGTTGCGGTTGGTTTTGAGCCATCTACAGCGCTTTCTGTACCTAAATATACACGACCGATTTCATTAGGGTTAAGGTTGTTCTGCGTTATCAAATTTAACAATGCATTTGCAGCAAATGTTGCAGCATCCTCACCAATATTTGGTACTGCCATTTTTTGAAGACCCAAGCCACGTTTTAATTTTTCGGCTGGAATTCCTCTGGCTTCAGCCAAATTATCCATGGAGACATATAGTTGAGGAACATAAAAGGCAATGGCGTCAATTCCGGTAGTATTCATATTTAAAGTATTATAACATTCCTAATTCTAGCTTAGCTTCTTCGCTCATTAAATCGTTAGACCATGGCGGATCAAATGTAATTTCAACTTCGGCATCTTTAACTTCATTAATTGATTTTACTTTTTCTTCAACCTCCATTGGAAGTGTTTCGGCTACTGGACAATTTGGCGATGTCAATGTCATTAATATTTTAACATCGTAATCTTCATTAACAAAAACGTCATATATAAGTCCCAATTCGTAAATGTCAACAGGAATTTCTGGGTCGTAAATGGTTTTAATCACTCTAACAATTTTATCGCCAAGTGCTGCTGTATCTATAGTTGTATCGCTCATTTTAGTTTAATTGTGTTTGGTATGCAATGGCATACATTTTTAATTGTTTTATCATACTCACCAAACCATTAGCTCTAGTGGGTGATAAATGTTCTTTCAGGCCAATTTTATCAATAAAATCTGTATTGGCTTCAATAATTGCCTTTGGGTTTTGATTAGAAAACACTCTGATTAATATAGCTATAATGCCTTTTGTTATAATGGCATCGCTATCTGCGGTAAAAGCAACTTTGTCATCGTCCATTTCGGCATGTACCCAAACCTTACTTTGACAGCCTTTAATGATATTATCTTCGGTTTTATATTCGTCTTCAATTAAAGGTAAGGTTTTGCCCAAATCTATCATATATTGATAGCGTTCTTCCCAATCTTCAAACATTGAAAATTCTTCTATAATTTCATTTTGTATTTCTTCAATCGTCATCATTAAGTCTTTTGAGTTGCAAAATTACTACTGTTTTTTAACTTTTGCTCCAATCGCTAACACTTTATTAACGAGTTCTTTAATTTCTTTAGGTGGATTTCCTTCATCAAAAGTAGGCGTTACGTGTGCTACATCTCCAATTATAACAGTTAGAGTTGTGTGAGCTGCACCGTCAAATGTGTGTTTATCAGAAGGAGCTTTTAAAGACATAAACTCTTTTGGGTTTATATTTTTTACTAGAGTTTTGATAGCTTCCCAATCGGCATTATCACAATTATAAGTTTCCATTTTTTGAAGACTATAATCTGATGATAATTTTACAGCTTTTTCCGAGACCGCAATGTATTTTGTATATCCTCTTGCAGAAGCTTTGTAGCTTACAACTAGGTCTTCGTTTTGGCTAAACGCCTTTTGCTTATCCGTAGTTATAGGAGTTTTATTCAAAGCTGTATTTTGTTCTAATGATTTTTCGGAGTCTTGCATAGCTTGTTTTGGCGCATTGCAAGAATCTGCAAGCATGACTATTGTTAGAAGGCTAAATATAAATTTCATAATTCTGGTATTTTAAAAGTGTAAGTTACACTTTTGATGCCAAAAAAAAGAGCATCTTTTGATGCTCTTTATATTTTAAGTGTTTATTTTGAGATTATTAGTTACCCACCAATGATGCTCTTGGTCCTCCAGGCGCAAAAACTGCACGCATTCTTGTTTTTTGACCTTCAGTAAATAATCCCATACAATCATCGTCAGAGTAGTCCATATAGTTTTCTACCATATCTGTAGATCTACAGTTTGCTGCAGAAAGGTTGCAACCATAGTTTGGTCTACTAGACGCAGGTGTGTCTGCAACAAAATCATCTTGGCGGCATCTGCCATCTCCCCAAATATGACGTAAGTTCATCCAGTGACCAACTTCGTGAGTAGTTGTACGGCCACCATCAAATGGAGCTTGTGCAGTACCAGTTGTACCAAAATATTGTGGTGACATTACTACACCATCAGTCGATGCATTTCCTCCAGGAAATTGAGCGTAACCTAAAATACCGCCACCAATATTAGCGACCCACATAGTTAAATACCCAGGTTGTGCTGGGTAAACAGATTTTACAGCATTGTTAGTTCCCCAAGCACTTGTAGAATTGAATCTTCTATCTACAACAGGAGTCATAAAGTTAATATCTACATCTGCTCCAAGACCCTGAAATACAGGACGTACATCACTAAAGTTAGTATCATTAAAGTCTGCATTTAAAACTGCCATTTGAGAGTTTATTTGTGCATCACTAATGTTTTGACTAGAGTTTGAATATATAACATAAATATAAACAGGAATATTTAACGTACCCAAACCATCATCAACTGGAGTTCCTCCGCCGCCATCACCGCCGCCGTTTCCACCGCCGCCGTTTCCGCCGCCATTTCCACCTTTCGGTTTCAAATTATTAGCCATAAATCGTCGAGAATGTAATTCTGCTTTATACATTTTATCGAATAGCTCTGGGTCTTCATTGAGTTGGCGATTTAAAACTTCCATCGAAGCACAAGTCTTACCATTAGCAACTCTATTTGCCGTACCGTCTTCAGTTGCGTCTGTATATAGATAGAAGTCACTCATATCTACTTTAGATTGTTCTTGTTCTACATTGTTATCATCGCTACAACCTGCAAATAGAAGAGAAATAACTGCAATTCTTAAAATTGTTTTTTTCATTTTGGGATATTTTAGTTAAAAATTTTAACGAATATAATTTTTTTTGTTAAAAAATTAACGAATACAAAAATTATTTACTTTTTTTTCGATGAATTGCATAATTGAATAAAAAAAGCACCTAAAAAAGGTGCTCATTTTAAGACGATTTATTAAAATAAATTTTTTAAGAAAGCATCATTACGGCCTTCTTCAAACCTGAAATAAAAGTATCAATCTCTTCTTTGGTGTTGTAGAACATAAAGGATGCTCTAATAGTTCCTGGAATTTTAAAGAAATCCATAATTGGCTGTGCACAATGATGACCTGTACGTACCGCAATGCCCATTTTGTCTAGAATTGTTCCGATATCGTATGGATGAATATTGCCAATATTAAAAGAAATAACAGACGTTTTATTTTCCGCTGTACCGTAAATTTTTAAGCCTTCAATTTGAAGTAATTTTTCGGTGGCATATTCTAAAAGCTCGTTTTCGTAAGCAGCAATAGCGTCGAAACCAATAGCATTCATATAATCTAATGCAGCGCCAAAAGCAATACCGCCGCAAATATTTGGTGTTCCTGCTTCAAATTTATGAGGTAAATCTGCGTAGGTCGTTTTTTCAAAAGAAACTTCAGCAATCATTTCGCCACCACCTTGATATGGCGGTAATTTTTTAAGCCATTCTTCTTTTCCATAAAGCATACCAACACCAGTTGGTCCGCAAATTTTATGAGCAGAACACACGTAAAAATCAACATCTAGCGCTTGTACATCAGGTTTAATATGCGGACAAGATTGTGCACCATCTACTAAAACTGCAGCGCCGACAGCGTGTGCTTTTTCTATGATAGTTTCAATAGGATTTATAGTGCCTAATGCATTTGAAATATGATTAACAAAAACTAGCTTGGTATTTTCAGTTAAAAGTGTATCTAATTCTGAAATAACCAATTCACCGTCATTATTCATTGGTAATACTTTAAGTGAAGCTCCGCTGCGCTCACATAACATTTGCCAAGGCACAATATTACTGTGGTGTTCTAATGCCGATACAATAACTTCATCACCTTTTTTTAATAAAGTTGAAAATCCGCTGGCTACTAAATTTATACTATCTGTTGTACCAGAAGTATAAATAATTTCGTGAGGATGTTTGGCATTAAAATGCTTTTGAATTTTGTGACGTGCTTGCTCGTAAGCATCTGTTGCTTCTTGACTCAAGGCATGTACACCACGATGAATGTTAGCGTTGTAATTACTGTAATAATCCACAATAACATCAATGACCTGTTGTGGTGTTTGCGATGTTGCCGCGTTATCGAAATATATAAGTGGTTTCCCATTAACCTTACGATTAAGTATCGGGAAATCTTTTCTGATTTTTTGTACGTCTAGCATAGTTTTCAATTCCATACACAAAGGTACAAAGCATTGCGGTTATTGTAAAACTTATAACAGGGCTTTAAGAACTAGAATTAAATTTTATTACATTTTACTTAGATACATTTAAATAAAATGTATATTTGCAATATGTATAGTAAAGAATTAACCAAAGGAACGTTGCAGCCTATCATTTTAACTTTAATAAGTAATAAAGGAAAAATGTATGGCTATGAGATTACTCAAGAAGTAAAAAAAATCACTTCTGGAAAGATTGATATTTCTGAAGGAGCCTTATATCCGATACTTCATAAGCTTGAAGCAAAAAAGGTTTTAGAGACTGAAAAAGTTTTTATAGGTAAGCGCGTGCGTAAGTATTATAAAATAACTAATGAAGGCAAGAAAATGGTGTCTGAAGTTAAGCGAGAAATCAATGATTTTATAGAAACGTTGACAATTATTTTCAATCCTAAATCTATAACCCAATGAATTTAACAGACCAGCATATAGAGTATATCGAACGTAACCTTAAGTTGTATGGTATAAAATCTAAAGAGTTGAAAGAAGATTTGCTAGATCATATCTGCACTTATATTGAGAATGCCAACTCTGGTGATTTTGATAAACTTTACCAAGAAGCCTTACAAAAATTTGGAGGGTATAGCAGTTTTCAGAACCTTCAATTAGAGACTAATCTTCAAAAATTTGCAGCCAAAGCTATAATTCTCAAACGCTTTCTAAACGGTTCGGGAGCATTTTCAGCTCTATTTATAGCAACTGGGGTTTTGTTTAAATGGATGCATTGGCCTTTTGCTTCAATACTATTGTTTTCGGGGTTTATAATATTAATTCTGATTGTTATACCCTTGTTTTTTTACGACAGATATAAATCTTCTACACATAAAATTTCTTAAATCGTATAATATGAAAAAATCATTTTTTGTGGTAGGTTTCTTAACCTGCTTTATACTGGGTATTGGCACTATGTTTGAGTTTTTAACTTGGCCCTATAGAGGTATTATTGTTTTTGTTGGTTTTTTGTTTTTAAACTTTGGGATGATTCCCATGTATTTTTACCAGAAATATAAACAATCCCAATGATGAAAGTATGTATTAAGCTTTTTTGTCTTTTTGTTTGTTTTGGAATAAGTGCCCAAGAGCAATTTGCTAATCAAATAGATAGCATTTTAAAAGAGTATGACCAAGTAGACGTTCCTGGCTTTAGTGTAAATGTGTTTTATCAAAACAAAGTTCATTACTCCAAAGGCTTTGGTATTGCAAATCTTGATTATAGTATAAAGAACTCTGATTCAACTATTTTTAGTTTAGCTTCAGTATCTAAACAGTTCACCGCTTCAGCAATTTGGGCTTTACAAAAAGAAGGGAAAATCAACCTAGATGATGATGTTAGAATGTATTTACCCGAACTTCCAAAGTATAATGATGTTATTAAAATAAGTCACCTTCTAAATCATACAAGCGGGATAAGAAATTACCACGCATTAATGAGTCTATCCGGTTTTGACTACAACAACACTTATTACGATAACCAATATGTTTATGAGTTGGCTTGCAAACAAAGAGGCTTGAATAATGTTCCTGGTGAAAAAGTAACGTATTCTAATACTAACTATAATCTTTTAGCAATAATTATAGAACGTATATCTGGTATGAACCTGAATGAATATTTGGTTAAAAATATTCTGAAACCATTAAAAATGAATCACACATTTGTTAGGGTATCTCGCGGTAGCCCTATTAGAAATAAGGCAATTGGTTACCAAAAACGGAAGAATGAATATGTGTTTTCATCAAGTAACCAACTCAGCTATGGTGCTGGAAGTATGGGCTCATCTACTAATGATATGCTTATTTGGATGAAAATGCTAAATGGGCAGGTGTCAAAATTTGAAGATCTAGCAAAATTTCTTCAAACAACCGAAACTTTAACTAATGGAGAAAAAGCAAAGTATGCAAGAGGATTATCAGTAGATAATTATAAAGGCCACCAAATCTTAAGTCATGGTGGGTTTGGATTTGGTGGCCGTTCACAAATGATTACTATTCCGGAATTGCGAATAGGAATTATTGTCTTATCTAATTTACAGTCTATAAATTCTCCAAGAATCGCTTATCAGATTTTGGATATTCTTTTAGATAAAAAAGCTAATAAAGAAGAAATTCAAGAAAATAAAGGCTTCAATACTCAAGATTTGAATTTATTTGCTGGTGAATACAAAGAAATCAATAGCGATATGGCTATGAAATTATTCATAGAAAATGACACATTAAAATCCATAGGTTCTATTGGTAAAGTAGCTGCATCTCTAGTTCAATTTGATAAGAACAAATTCCATAGAGTTACAAGCCAGAATGTGAAATATGAATTTCTTTCAGATAAAAATCATGATATGATTATTGCATTTGGAGGCACGCCTTTTTATTTCAGAAAGGCAGTATTCATTGAAAAGAATACTGTTGTTTTATCTGATTATTCAGGAGAGTTTTATTCTGAAGAACTTGATGTTGTCTATAATTTTTTTGTTGAGAATGGAAATTTAAAGTTGTCTTATGCCGATAACAAAAACATAAGTTTAAATCCAGTACAGCTTAATCAATTTGGAAATGGTAGGCGAACACTTTATCATTTTATAAAAGATAAGAATAACACTGTGTCAGAGATGCAATTATCTAGTGAGGGTACTATAAGTGGAATTAAGTTCAAAAAGAAAGCGACTACTAATTAGTAATCGCTTTTTATAGTATTTTCTTACAAATTTCTTTAAAGGTCAAACCCAATATTAACACCCAATTTTTGAGCAATTAATTTGGTGATGCGTTTTTTTATTTCTGGAATTTTAACCGAATCTAATACGTTATTACTAAATGCAAACATTAATAAGCCGCGTGCTTCTTTTTCAGGAATACCACGTTGTTTCATGTAAAACAAAGCACTTTCGTCTAATTGGCCAATGGTACAACCATGTGAACATTTTACATCATCTGCAAATATTTCAAGCTGAGGTTTTGTATTTATAGTTGCTTTGTCGCTTAACAGAATATTGTTGTTTGCTTGAAACGCATTTGTTTTTTGCGCTTCTTTTTCAACAATAACTTTTCCGTTAAAAACACCTGTGGAATTCTCATCAAAAATACCTTTATAATCTTGATGACTCTCACAATTTGGTTCTATGTGATGTACCAGTGTATTGTGGTCTACATGTTGCTTCTCTCCAATGATAGTGATGCCTTTCATGATAGAATCAATACGCTCACCGTTTTGGAAGAAATTTAAGTTGTTGCGCGTTAATTTTCCACCAAAAGAAAAGGTGTGTACCTTGGCAATACTTTCGTCTTTTTGGTTTACAAACGTATTATCAATCAGTGATGCCGATTGATTGTCATTCTGAATTTTATAGTAATCTACAATTGCACGTTTGTCTGCAAAAATCTCAGTAACGCTATTAGTTAATACAGGATTGTCAGTTAAACTTTGGTGACGTTCTATAATCTGAACATGAGAATTCTCTTCTACAACAACTAAGTTTCTAGGTTGCAACATTAAAGCAGCTTCATTTCCTGTTGAAAAGTGTATAATCTGAATTGGTTTTTCTACCAATTTATTTTTTGGAATATGAATATATGCACCTTCAGCAGAAAACGCTGTATTTAAAGAGGTTAAGCCATTTTTTGTTGCAATTTTATTAAAATAATTTTCAATTATCGGGCTGTATTTTGGTTTTGATAATGCCGAAGACATTAAACAAACATCAATTCCATCGTGTGTGGTTTGAGATAAATGGGATGAATATTTACCATCGATAAAGATAATTTTATAAGCATCAATATCATGGATAAAGTATTTTTTTACGTCTCTATATTCTAAAGCTTCTTCATGCTTTGGAAACACGCTATAATCATGCTTTAAAATAGAATTTAGAGATGTATACTTCCAATCTTCCTCTTTTTTGCTAGGAAAGCCTTCAGTTTCAAATGTTTTTATGGCTTCTGTTCGTATATCATGTACAGGCGAGTGAACGTCAACATTGTCCTCAAACGCCATAAATGATGTTACTAATTTTTCTTTTAAACTCATTGTATTCAGTTTGCAGTTTTCAGTATGCAGTTAACAGTGAGTACTGTTGACTTAATACTGATTACTGATTACTTGCACTTACGCACCTACTTCTTCTTTAATCCAATCGTAACCTTTAGCTTCTAACTCGTGAGCTAGCTCTTTAGTTCCTGATTTTACGATACGTCCATTGTAGAGAACATGTACAAAATCTGGTACGATGTGGTCTAATAATCGCTGGTAGTGTGTAATAACAATTACCGCGTTGTCTTTAGATTTTAATTTATTAACGCCATTGGCAACGATGCGAAGTGCATCGATATCTAAACCAGAATCTGTCTCATCTAGAATGGCTAATTTTGGCTCTAACATTGCCATTTGAAAAATTTCGTTACGTTTTTTCTCACCTCCAGAAAAACCTTCGTTAAGAGAACGCGATAAAAATTTACGGTCTATTTCTAAAAGTTCAGACTTTTCACGGATAAGCTTCAACATTTCGTTAGCAGGCATATCTTCTAAGCCTTTTGCTTTGCGAGTTTCGTTGATTGCCGTTTTCATAAAATTTGTCACTGAAACACCAGGAATTTCTACAGGATATTGAAACGACAAAAACACACCTTTGTGGGCACGCTCTTCGGCACCTAATTCTTCAATATCTTCATTTTCTAAAAGAATTTCACCTTCAGTAACTTCATAATCTTCTTTACCAGCAATAACGGAAGCCAATGTACTTTTACCGGAGCCATTTGGTCCCATAATAGCATGTACTTCTCCTGGATTAACCTCAAGGTTTATTCCTTTTAATATAGCTTTATCCTCAACACTAGCGTGTAAGTTTTTTATCTTTAACATTGTAATTAGTTTTCTATTTTTATAACGTCGTTTTGTTCTGGATTAGGCGCCTCGACCTTAATCGTTTCTTTAATTTCTAACCTAAACGGCCAACCTTCTTCGCCTTCTGGTTTCGCAATTCGTTTTGCTCTAACTGTTACAGGTATCATATCTGTAGCTTCTTTTTTAAAGGGTAAAACTTTTTCATTTAAAGCTTTCATATTATCATCAATTACAACACCATAAATTTGATTGTTGGCTGATTGAATGACTGCAGCATTTTGACTTTTGTCATAAATGAAATCGCCTTTTATTGTAACATAACCATCGTTTTGGTCGTAAGATTTTGAAACTGTATTCTCTGCTTCGATGGTTTCAGTTTTATCATTTTTACAAGAAAGCAAAAAACTGAAGCAAAGGATTAAAGTGATTATTTTTTTCATTTTAATCTAGGTAATTTGGATATTTTGGTAATCTTTTGAAATCGTCTTGGCTATGCTGAATGTAAACTTCGGCGTCATTTTCTTTAGCAAATTTTTCAAATGCATCCATGCTTTTTAAAGTCATGTCAACATCATAATTAAAGCTAGGAACACCTCGAGAATCTCTATTTTCTTGAAAATGATATAAATCGCCTGTTAGTAAGATATTACCAGCATTTTCAAGTTTTAAAAACAACACTTGATGACCAGGCGTATGACCTGGCATGGATTTAATAATCACTGTACCATCACCAAAGACGTCAAAATCTCCATTAATTTTTTCAACTTTATTTAAAGCTGCAATGGCTTTGTAGTTATCACCTTTTTTCTGCTCTTCACTTGTAATAAAATCATACTCTGTTTCTTGTACTAACCAAATTGAATTTGCAAATTTTGATGCAGAACCAGAATGGTCGAAATGCGTGTGAGATAAAGCAATAAAATCTATATTATTTGGTGAAAGGTAAAGTTGTTTTAATTGAGATACTACAGAATCTTTACGCGAAACTGTAAATGCACCGTCTGGAGTTGTAAATGGCTCTTGACCAACTAATCCGTCTGGTAAGCCAGCATCCCATAATAACTTTCCTTTTGGGTGTTCTATAAGATAGAAAGCATCAGCAAATGTTTTAGATTGCCCAGTGTAAGTAGTGTCTTGTGAAAACAATTCGAGTTTATTTACTTTTACTGTTCCACCATCTAAAGCGTATAATTTTACGCCTTGTTTTTTGGCTTCGGTTTCTTTTTTGGCCTCTTCATAGCCGTCTTTTACACCTTCTTTAAAATCTTTACAGGCTGTAAACAAAACAGCCACTAAGAGTATGGTTAGTACTTTTTTCATTTTGTGTTGGGTTTTTATCCTACAGAACCTTCAAGAGAAATTTCTAAAAGTTTTTGAGCTTCTACAGCAAATTCCATCGGAAGTTTATTTAATACTTCTTTACTAAATCCGTTAACGATAAGCGCAATGGCTTTTTCGGTATCTATACCACGTTGGTTGCAGTAAAAAATTTGGTCTTCTCCAATTTTACTCGTCGTCGCCTCGTGCTCAATCATGGCGGTTTTGTTTTTAGCTTCGATATATGGAAACGTGTGTGCACCACACTCGTTACCCATTAATAAACTATCACATTGACTAAAATTACGAGCATTTTCTGCCCCTGAATTAATCTTTACTAAACCACGGTAAGAGTTTTGAGATTTACCAGCCGAGATTCCTTTAGAGATTATCGTTGACTTGGTGTTTTTACCTAAGTGAACCATTTTTGTACCGGTATCGGCTTGTTGGTAATTATTGGTAACTGCTATAGAGTAAAATTCGCCGATAGAATTATCTCCTTTTAAGATACAAGAAGGATATTTCCATGTTACTGCAGAACCAGTTTCTACTTGCGTCCAAGAAATTTTAGCATTCTTTTCGCAAAGTCCTCGTTTAGTAACAAAGTTGTAAACGCCACCTTTGCCTTCTGCATTTCCTGGATACCAGTTTTGTACGGTAGAGTATTTAATTTCTGCATCGTCAAGCGCAATAAGCTCTACAACTGCTGCATGTAATTGGTTTTCGTCACGGCTTGGTGCAGTACAACCTTCAAGATAACTTACGTAACTGCCTTCGTCGGCAATAACAAGTGTTCTTTCAAATTGACCTGTACCAGCTTGGTTAATTCGGAAATAAGTAGACAATTCCATAGGGCAACGAACGCCTTTAGGAATATAGCAAAAACTACCATCACTAAACACCGCAGAATTTAATGCTGCATAGAAATTATCTTTTTGGGGTACAACACTACCAATATATTTTCTGACTAATTCGGGATGCTCTTTTATAGCTTCAGAAATAGACATAAAAATGATGCCTTTTTCGGCTAATGTCTTTTTAAAAGTTGTTGCTACCGAAACAGAGTCGACCACAACATCCATTGCCACACCAGCTAATTTTTTTTGCTCGTCAAGAGAGATTCCTAATTTTTCAAATGTTGCTAATAATTCTGGGTCAACCTCGTCAATACTATCGTATTTTGGTTTGCTGTTTGGTGCAGAATAGTAAGATATAGCCTGAAAATCGGGCTTTTGATATTTTACATTTGCCCAATCTTTTTCTTCCATTTCTTTCCAAGCTTTAAAAGCTTCAAGACGCCATTCGGTCATCCATTCTGGCTCTTCTTTCTTTTTAGAAATGGCTCTAACTATATCTTCGTTAAGACCAACAGGAAATGTTTCAGATTCAATATCTGTGTAAAAACCATATTCGTATTCTTTGGTTTTTAATTCTTCCCTTAAATCGTCCTCTGTATATTTACTCATATCTCTTAATTCAATTTTGAAAAATCCTTCATTAAAAAGATTTTGATAAGCTTTTTAAAGCGAAAAGCTTTCGCCACAACCGCAAGTCCTGTTTGCATTTGGGTTATTAAACACAAAACCGGTTCCGTTTAATCCACCAGAATATTCTAAAGTGGTACCTATAAGATATAAAAAGCTTTTTTTGTCAACAATGATTTTTATACCATTATCTTCAAAAACCTTATCGCCTTCAACTTGCGTTTTGTCGAATTTTAAATCGTAGGAAAGACCAGAGCAACCGCCACTTTTTACACCAACTCTAACAAAATCGTTTGTTGGGTTGTAGCCGTCATCCGTCATTAGTTCAACTACCTTATTTTTAGCTATTTCTGAAACTTTAATCATAAATTTATATAGATTTACTCTAAATAGAGTGCAAAGATACGATATAAGTCTCTTTTAACCATATAACCTAACATTATATTAGGATATGATTTTATAGAATTTGGCTATATTGAAAGGAAGCGGAGAAGTATAAAAAACTAAAACTTATTTTATGTTTGGTTTTAAGCCTCTTTTGAGTAAGAATAGCTTGCGGAGTGCAGTAACAAAAGCCTTGTCTTCGTACTTTGTTGTGGTAAAATCGCCTTGGGGATTTATCTTTGAATGTTTACCACAAGATTTGCAAACAACAGTTTCGTTGTTTGTGTTTGCTACAGCTAACTTGTAATAATTATGACCCAGTAAAAGGCAGGTCATATCATCTGAATCAGTAGGGTTCATTAATGGGGATTTAGGGGATAACCAATTTATAAAACCAATTCACTTTAAGGGTTAAAATACGTATTATTTCGATGAAATACATATATTTTTAACAAATGAATGCTAGTAGCTTAATTTTGAAACGCAGGATTATTTAAAAATGAAGGGTCAGAAAGCGTTAATAAAAACGCTTTCAAATCTGCTTTCTCTTCGTCTGAAAGTTGAACACCACCTTGATTAACGTTTTTCATTAATGGGTCAATGGTTGGTGAATTTTGTAATCCTTCAGAATAAAAATCAATAACTTCATCTAAAGTTTGAAACCGTCCATCGTGCATATATGGTGCTGTGTAAGCCAAGTTACGTAATGAAGGCGAACGAAATTTTCCGTTATCATTTGGGTCACCAGTAACACTGCCCAATCCTAAATCTGTGAATGTCGCATCTAAACCGTTGTTATGGAAATCATTATCCGTCCAAAGTGGATTATTGGGGTTGCCGTGGCAATGAAAACAATCACCTTTATCTTCTCTTAAAAATATGTCTAAACCGTTTAACTCTTGAGGTGTTAATGTTGCGTTTCCTAAAGAATATCTGTCGAATTTTGAGTTGGCTGAGATTAAAGTACGTTCAAATTGAGCGATTGCTTTTGCCACCAGTTCTTTGGTAATAGTTATGCTGTTAAAAGCGTCTTCAAACAGTGATGGGTATTCAGAATGATTTTCTAGTTTAGTAACCACATCGTCCCAATTGCTATGCATTTCAATCGGATTTTGAACTGGTTCTAACGCCTGACGCTCTAAACTTAGTTCTTTTCCATCCCAAGCAAAACGTTCGTTGTAATTCCATGCTAAATTAAAAAGCGGCATTGAATTTCTGTTTCCTAGTGTACCATTAACGCCAGCGCTTGTTGCAGTATTATCCGTGAATGCGTTTTGAGGAGAATGACAACTTGCACACGAAATACTTTCATCACTAGATAAAATTGGGTCAAAAAATAAACGTTTACCTAGAGCAACACCTTCTTCTGTTAAAGGGTTATCCGCAGGTATTACGGGTGGAATAATATTTTCTGAGAATATTTGCGGAATATTTAAATCTATAGATATAGGAGATTCTGGAAGCACAGGTGAATAGCCGTTGTTATCATCTTTTGTGCAAGACGAAAATAGACTTATAAAGGCGAGTATGATTCCTAATTTTTTCAAAATACTTATTGAGTAATTGTACCAATGCTGAACACACTTTGTACATTAGCTTGCATCATTTTTTGTGCATTATAGTTTGGCATTAACGGCGTGTCTAAAACATTTAAATCCCAAGTGTGTGGTGTTTTAAAAAATTCTGAAAAGTCCATAACAACTTCAATTGAAGCATTGTTTGAAATCTCAATAGTTGTAGCAAATTCAATTTCGGCAAAATTTTGCTCAAATACATTTGGGTTTGTGCTTACACGAGCTGTACCGTTATGAAAATTAAAACTTGAAGGTGATGTGTTAATATTGTATTGACCATCAAATTGAAGAAAATGATAGCCACCACCAAGCATTGTTGGCCAATTCCAAGATGCACTATTTAAATCTAAATATTCACCATCTATATTATCTTCCTCATTAAATCCCCAAACAAATTTTAAAGTGTAATTACCTGAAGGAATACGGTTATTATCTGGTGTAAAATTATAAGTTGAAACGTCAGAAAGATCAGTAAATTTATAACCGTTAAAACTATAGGTTGTACCATTTTCGTTTGTAAGTTCTATCCGCGAAATTAAATATCGGATTCGTGCAATATTCATAACTTCGCCATTTTCATTGGTAACAACAATGGACGTTAAGTTATTTGCATTTATTTCATCATTTTCCCAAGTATGAGAAAACTCAAAAGCGACGTCAACCATACTTAAATTGTCATCGTTATCTTCACAATTAGAAAATAGCAAGATTATTAATAATAGAGCTAAAGTCTTTTTCATATTAATTTATTTTAAACAGCAACAAATCTGTAAATCCACGATTTTCTGTAATATCTCCGTCATTACTTGTAGTGTCTCCGACCACAATTACAGATTGGTCATTTAATTCTGTAATACTATACGCAAAATCGATATTACTTCCACCAATAGATTTTTGCCATTGAATGTTACCATTACTATCTGTTTTTAGCGCCCAAGCATCGTTTTGACCTTTGTTTTCAGAGACATCTCCATCTGAGCTTCGAGAACTTCCTGTAACTAAAAAACCACCATTTCGTGTTGGGGAAACATCACGAGCTACATCAAATCCGCTTCCGCCAAACGTTTTTTGCAAAAGAAGATTTCCGTCAATATCTATTTTAATTAACCAAAAATCGGCTGCACCGTTGTTTCCTAAAACGTCTAAATCATTACTTCTGGTATCACCGGTTATAACAATATTTCCATCGCTTGTTTTTGCAATAGCTCGCGCTTCGTCTGTTTGAGAACCACCAAAAGATTTTTCCCAAACTAAATCACCACTAGAATTAATACGTATAACCCAAAAGTCGTAAGTACCTTTATTGCCAGTAATATCGGTATCTTCACTGTCTGAGCCACCTGCGATGATAAATCCACCATCTGGCATTTCTACAGCACCTTCTGCAGTATCAGTAAAATTTCCACCAAAATATCTGCTCCATTCTAAATCACCTGATGCATTTAGTTTTATTACCCAATAATCACCACCAGCGTGTCGTGTTGAATTTCTACCTGTATTACCTAAACCGTTAGAAGAAGTAACGTCTAGCACTCCAGTAATTAAATAGCCTAAATCTGTTGTTTGAATGACAGAAACACCCATGTCGTCACCCTGAAAGCCAAAAGACTTTTCCCAAGATATATTTCCTTGGTTATCTAATTTAACAATCCAAAAATCTTGTGAACCGTTATTGTCTGTTACATCAAAATCGTTACTTGCGCTTGTTCCAATTAAAGTATAACCACCATCTTGTGTTTGGATAATTTCTCTGCCACGGTCATCGTCAGAACCGCCATATGTTTTTTGCCATTCAATAGTGTCTTCTGGAGAAAATTTTATCACCCAATAATCAAAAGATTCGTCTTGTTTGTCTGTGATATTTAAATCATTACTTTGGGTAAATCCCAAAACGGCATAACCACCATCGACAGTAGAAATTACAGACTGTGCGCTCTCGTTTTTAGAGCCACCAAGCGTTGTAACAAATTCAGTAACTCCAGAAACATTTTGTAATGTTACTGATAAATCTTCGACATTACTACAACTAATTATTAGTGAAATTAAGAACAGATATGTGTAAGACTTAGGAGCTAACATTTAGATATAGTTTATTGACTTTTCTTAACAATAATTAGGCCACGCTCTATATCTCCAATTAATAAAGTTTCACTATTAAAATAGGGATAAACACTCCAAACGCCATTAAATTCTGAGGCATCATTAGCGGGATATGTGTCTATAAAACGGGTTTCCGTCATTGGACTTGTGGTCGAAGAAATATTAGAAATATCTAAAATTCGTAAACCAGCTCTGTAATTAGCTAGGTAATACTCGTTACCTTTTACGTATCCGTTATGATCAATGGCAGGTGTTGGACCAAAATAGTTTGCCGAAGGCACAGGATTATCTAAATCTGTAAAATCAAAAACTAAAGTTTTTGTATTAAAGCCAAACTGTCGTTCGTCAATTTCATCACCAAGAATAAAATATCTTTGGTCTTCTGTAAACCAACCTTGGTGTGCGTAAGCAGTTTGTGGATATGTAAAATCACTAATAGGAATAACATTATTTTTATCTGTGACATCTAGGATAACTACTTTGTCTGTATTACCATTGCTTCCGACATATATTTCTCTACCTTGATAATCTGGGTCTGGCCCGTTATATGTGACTACTTGTGCATCGTGAGAATATCCGCCTGCTGTATAATCTCCTAAAAAAGTAGGGTTTGTTGGGTTACTTATGTCTACAAATATTGGTCCTCCACCATTAGTTGAGGTACAACCTACCAAATAAGCAACACCTTCACTTTCGTTAATGACAATGTTATGACAACTACCAACACCAGAGTATAAGGCGTCAACGGTAAAGTTTTGAGGTGTATTTGTAACATTTCTTAAACGTGTTAAATCGAAAACTTGCATACCATGTTGCCCGACGTTATCTGCAACAATAAAGGCATGATTATTATATACTTTTACGTCTCTCCAAAAATTAACACCTGCACTAGAATTTAATCGACCTAAAAATATAGGGTTAAAAGGGTCAGTTACATCAACAAAAGCCGTTGTATTGGTTAGGCCAATCAAAGCATATTCTTTATTTGTTGTTGGGTCTGTCCAACCCCAAATATCACTTCCTTCAATATTAGAAGCAGTGCTTCCACCAAGTGTATTTACATCAATGATACCCATAACATCAATACCACTACATGGAAATTCTCCAGCCATTCCATTTACACATGGCGTATCAACGGTGTAAGGACTTGTGTCACATGCGTCACCAACTCCGTCATTGTCTACATCCTCTTGATTTGGGTTACTATTATTAACGCAATTGTCACAAACATCACCTATTCCATCGCCATCAGCATCTTCTTGGCTTGCGTTTGCTACTAAAGGACAATTATCATCTACATCTGCAACGCCATCATTATCATCGTCATCATCACAAGCATCACCAACACCATCATTGTCATTATCTTCTTGTGCAGAATTTGGAATTAGTGGACAGTTATCATCGGCATCTGCAATACCATCTCCATCATCATCTGTATCACAAACATCACCGATACCATCATTATCAGCGTCTTCTTGATTAGGGTTTGCGTTATCAGGACAATTGTCATTTACATCTAAAACTCCATCATTATCAGAGTCACCGTTACAAGCATCTCCAATTCCATCGTTATCAGCATCTTCTTGATTAGGATTTGGCGTATTTGGACAGTTATCATCTTCATCTGCAACGCCATCATCATCTGTATCTACAATCTCTATGGTTGGTGCATCTTCATCTTTACAACTTAGTATTGTAATGGAGATTGAACAGAATAACAAAAAAAGTAGTGCTCTTGTAAGTTTCATTTGGGTAATTTTTTTGCAATTTAAGTAATAATTAAAGATTGTCTTTACATACAAACTAAAATTAGACGAATAAATTACCTTAAAATTGTTAAATCGTAATATTTTTGCAAAATGATTGAAGATAAAAATCCACAACGAACACCTTTGAGCGAACTCGGTGAGTTTAAGCTTATTGAGCATTTAACAGATAATTTTAAACTAAGTCATAAATCTTCTGTTTTAGGAATTGGAGACGATGCTGCTATTTTAAAACCTACAACCAAACAAATTGTAGTTACTACAGATATGTTGGTTGAAGGTGTTCATTTTGATTTAAGCTATGTACCTTTAAAACATTTAGGTTATAAATCAGTAATGGTTAACGTGTCTGATGTATGCGCTATGAATGCAAATACGACACAAATCACGGTTTCTATTGCTGTTTCTAATCGTTTTCCTTTAGAGGCTTTAGAGGAATTATATGCAGGCATTGAAACTGCTGCACGTATTTATAACATTGACGTTGTCGGTGGTGATACCACATCTTCAACAAGTGGATTAATAATTTCAATTACTGCTGTTGGCGAGGTTGAGCAAGATAATGTTGTAAAACGTTCAGGTGCAAAACCAAACGATTTGTTAGTGGTTACAGGAGATTTGGGTGGAGCTTACATGGGATTACAAATATTGGAGCGCGAAAAAGAAGTCTTTAAAGTAAATCCTCAAAATCAACCAGATTTATCAATGTATACTTATATAGTAGAGCGTCAATTAAAACCTGAAGCCCGCAAAGATATTGTAGAATTGCTTGAAAAACTCGAGGTAAAACCCACGAGTATGATAGATATTAGTGACGGACTATCTTCAGAAGTCCTTCACATTTGTAAGCATAGCAATGTTGGTGTAGACATTTATGAAAATAAAATTCCACTCGACCCACAAGTTATTAGTACTTGCGAAGAATTTAATATAGATAGTACTACCATTGCATTAAACGGTGGCGAGGATTATGAGTTGTTAATGACGATTTCTCAAGAGGATTTCCCAAAAATAAAGGGCAATCCTAATTTAACTGTTATTGGTTATATGACAGAAGCCGAAAGAGGAATGCATTTAGTGACTCGTGGTGATGCAAAAGTGCCAATTATTGCTAAGGGTTGGAAAAATTTTAATGATACTGAATCTTAAGCAGCAGACGAATTAAATCGACTTGCTTTCATGCGTTCTAGTTTGTTGGTATATATCCGAGCTAGCGTAGCATTGATTTCTTTAAATTTAGGGGTTAATTCTGTTAAGCTACCATTTCCGTTTGTAGTCAGTTGGCGTTTACAACATTTGCAAGTGTATTCTTTGACATGAAACGTAACGTCTTTTGTAACTTCATATTTGTGACCAAAAATATCACATATAATCTTTTTCGGCGATGTAGGTTGCGTACTGTTTTTCATAAAGCGTTAGATTTGAGGTGTCTAACATAAATAAAAAAATCAGTAAGTTCGCTAAAAAGTATTATTTTTCGCTAAAGCGCTTTAAAAAGTAAGATAATTCTGATTTATTTTCAATATAACTCATATGACCTTCAGAAAATACTTCAATTTTAATGTCTGTATTTTTAGTATCGGCAATAATTTTTTCTTTGTTAACAATCCAATCTTTATCACCAATTATAATAACTTTTTCCCCTTTTATCTTTTTAAGAATGTCTAATCGATTTGGGCGAATCGCCATGCCTTTATGACCAGCAATAAAGCCTTGTTTAGATGTTTTTAGTCCTATTTCTAAAGCTTTTTCAAAATCGTTTTTAAACTTTATTTGGCTACTTTCAGGAAATAAATTGGTAAAAGACATACGCACTAAAGTATCAAAATTAGTGGTTGCCATTTGTGCGGCGCGTGTTCTAAGAATCTTTCGTTCTTCATCATCAGCTTCGTAAGTAGAATTTAGTAAGCATAAATCGTCAATAAGTTCAGGATGCAATTCGGCCAAAGCCAATGCTACATAACCGCCCATTGAATGTCCAATGCAATCAATTTTTTCAACATTCAATTCATCTAAAACAGCATAAACCGCTTTCGCCATATCTTCCATACAGTGTATGTAACCAATATTTTCTGTTTTGCCATGGCCTAGCAAATCCACACAAATGACATGTCTAGTTTGTGATAAGTTTTCAATGTAATCGTTCCACATTACACTAGTTTCCATAAAACCATGGAGCAACAATAACGTTGGACCATTTCCAGTTACTGAATAATGAATTCGAATATTCTTGTGTGTTACAAACATGTTTGCAAAGATAGATTTATTCAAGATTTTCAGCTTGTATATCATCAATAACTATTTACTATATTTGAAATCTTACGTAACTCAATTAATTCAATCCTTATGATTTTAAGACGCTGGTTTGCACTTTTTGTAATCACATTTTCTGCAGTTCTCAATGCTCAAATTAAAGAAGAACAACTTGATAAATTAATACAAGAAACTATAACCACTTTTGATGTTCCTGGTATTTCTGTTGGTATTCTAAAAGACAATCAAATCATCTATTCTCGAGGTCATGGCGTACGTTCTTTAGAGAATAAAAAAGACATGAATGCCAACACACTTGTCGGCGTAGCCTCTAATAGCAAAGGCTTTACCTGTTTTGCTTTGGCGATGATGGTTGATGCAGGAAAGTTAAATTGGGATGACAAAGTACGAAAGCATATTCCAGAATTTCAGATGCCAGAACCTTGGGTAACCGAAAATATGACGGTTAGAGATTTGGTAACACACCGAAGCGGTTTATCTCTTGGCGCAGGCGATTTAATGTTTTTTCCTGAAGGCAGCGATTTTACTGTAGATGATGTTATTGCGAATATGAAATATCTAAAACCAGAATCATCTTTTAGAAGTAAGTTTAGGTATAACAATAATATGTATATCATAGCCGGTGAAGTTTTAAAACGTGTAAGTGGAAAATCTTGGGAAGAATTTATTGAAACAGAAATTATGAAACCTGTAGGTATGGTTAATAGCAAAGCGTCATATAATCGCGTTACCGACCGAAATAATATTATTGATGCCCATACAAGAACAGAAGGTAAGGTTGTAAAAATTCCTCACGATTGGTCTCCTTTAGCAAATCCTGCCGGTGGAATTATGAGCAATGTAAGAGACATGCTTACATGGGCACAATTTTTAATGAACGATGCAGTTACTGTTGACGGTAAAAGATTACTCGATACAGATTTATTTCATGAGCTTTGGCAAATGCAAACGCCTTTGTCTGTAAGTGCAAATGATAGTTACGATAGTAATTTTAGAGGTTACGGTTTGGGTTGGTTTGTAACCGATGTTAAAGGTGGTTATAAACAAGTTTATCACACTGGCGGATTGTTAGGTACAGTGACTCAGTTTACTATGATTCCTGATTTAAATTTAGCAATCGTAGTACTTACAAACCAAATGAATGGCTCTGCATTCAATACCATTACCAATACTATAAAAGACAGTTATTTAGGATACGATGACAGAAATTGGTTGAAGAATTATGGCGAAAGAAATAGAAAATATTTGTCTTATAACGATAGCCTTAAAGCTAAAGTTTATGTTCAAGTTGATAAGATGAAATCTAACGCAGCTTTACCAAAACCAAAACAAATTGTTGGTACATACAAAGATGCTTGGTTTGGTGATTTTACAATTAGCCACGACGGTAAATCTTATTCTATTTACAGTAAGCGTTCTTCGCAATTAAAAGGAAAATTACTGCCTTACAGTGCTACCACATTTGTTTCAAAATGGGATAATCGTAGTTTTGACGCTGATGTTTTTGTAAAATTTACTTTTGATAAAAACGGTAAAGCACAATCTGCTACAATGGAATATATTGCCCCAATCACAGATTTTAGTTTCGATTTTGGAGACTTAGAACTTAAACGTGTTGACTAATGAATAGAACTAAAGAAATTTGGATGAGCGGCTTTGCGCTGTTTTCAATGTTTTTTGGTGCAGGGAATCTTATTTTACCGCCGCTTTTAGGATTTAAAGCTACAAATCAATGGTTAATTGTGGCTATCGGTTTTGCAATGACTGCGGTCATCATTCCCATTATGGCAATTTATGCGCATGCCAAACTACAAGGCACACTTTATGATTTTGGCAAAAAAGTATCTCCGGTATTCAGTGTTATTTATTGCATACTTATTTATATAATCGCTATTGCTTTACCAGCACCACGCACAGCTTCTGTAACACATGAGATGGCAATTCAACCTTTTTTTAATACGCCAACGTTACTGACAAGTGCTATTTATTTTGCTTTGGTATTGGTGTTTGCACTTAACCGTTCAAAAGTCTTGAGTATTTTAGGTAAATTTTTAACGCCGCTCATTGTAATTATTCTTTTACTTATTATTTGTATTGGTGTTTCGGCAGATGTACCGAGTGTAAAATCAGGAATTTTACAGGCACCATTAATTGATGGAATTTTAGAAGGTTACCAAACTTTTGATGCTATTGGCGGCGTTGTGGTTGGAGCAGTGCTAATTATTTCATTACAACTGCGCGGCCATACAACTTTTGAAGCCAAAAAAGAACTCATCATTAAATCTGGACTTATCGCAGGTTCAGGCTTAGTTATTATTTATGCTGGTCTTATTGGCGTTGGTGCATTTTACAGCAGTAGTTTTCCTGAAGACATCAATAGAACGGCGTTGCTTTCGGGTTTAAGTTATCAAACTTTAGGTAGTATTGGTAGCACGTTTTTAAGTGTTTTAGTGGCTTTGGCGTGTTTTACGACTGCCGTCGGAATTATAACAGGAACTGCAGATTATTTCAAAGGTTTGTTAGGAGATTCTCAAATAGTTTACAGAATTACGGCTATTATAGGTTGTATCATAGGTGTTATTGTTGGAAGTTATAATGTTGGATTTATTATAGACATTGCTTTGCCGGCATTAATGTTTATTTATCCAATAACTATTGTTTTAATCTTACTGAATGTTGTACCGAAAAAATGGGCATCATCACTTGTATTTAAATCGGTAGTGATAACCACATTTGTTTTTAGTATTCCAGATTTTTTGAAGTTTATAATTAATCCAACAAAACTTGAAAAATTAGTAGAAAAAATTCCGCTAGCAGAAAACAGTTTAGGTTGGGTTTTGCCTGCTTTGATTATTTTTGTTTTTGTTAATTTGTTACAGAAAAAAGAAGATTAATTTTTTAAAAGTTAATTACTGCGTATTCAAATTTTTAATTGCAGAAAACGCTTGGTCTACCAAATGACTTTCTACCAAAACTGTAAATTCATTTGTTGTGGAAATTACCTCATAAAGCGAAATACCTTCCCAAGCAAAACGTTTAAAAATCTGATAATACAAGCCTGAAATGCGCTGATTGTTTTTTGGTAATCGTATACTTATGGCGGAGAGTTCGTCTTGTGAATCAATCAGTTTTTCGCTTTTAAAACCTTCAAGAACAATTCTTTTTTCTGAAGACGATACAACGATGTTACTTTCATATATTCCTCTTGAAAATCCATAGAACGATTTTGGGTCTAAGTTTTCTATCACTTTTGCATGGCTCTCAATTAAGCTGTCCGAATTTTGAAACGTGTAATCAATTAAATTGGAACGTACCGTAATGTCTCCCAATTGCTTTAAAATTGCTTTTAACTGATGTGATTGTCGCAAATGTACAGGTGGCGCATATCGGCGCAAAGCCATCATAATAGCACCTGTTTTTACAGGTTTGCCCAGCATTTTACTTACAGGTTCCTGCAATTCTTCTGACAATGCCGAAAAATTTATTATTTGCCGAAACAATGCTTCCTCTAAAAAAGGCTGCTTAATTAAAATGTCTTCTACACAAGATGCTATGGTTTTCATAATTGTTATTTATTTAACATTGTGTGCAAATTTAAACTATTTTTTATAAATATTCTTAAAGTGTCTTTAAACAAAATTAAATTTGCCAAAAAAAACGCATGTTAGTTTATAAATTTGGAGGTACTTCTGTCGGCTCGGTAGTAAATATGAATCATGTAAAAGATATCATAAACACAAAAGAGCAAAAAATTATTGTTTTGTCAGCAATGTCAGGAACTACAAATGCTTTGGTTTCAATTTCTGAAAATATTGAAAAAAGAGATGTTCAGTCTGCGAAAAGACAAATTGCAGAATTAAACGAAACATACAATACTACAGTTTACGATTTGCTTCAAGATAAAGCACTAAGAAGAGATGTAAGCGATTACGTAAATTCTATATTTAGTGGCTTGGCTGATGCCGTAAACCGACCATTTTCACTTCAGCTTCAAAAAACAATTTTGGCTAATGGCGAATTATTATCAACGTATATGTTTAGCCGATTTTTACAGCAAGAAGGCTTTAAAGTTGCCTTACTACCAGCGCTAGACTTTATGCGCATAGATAATAATAACGAACCCGATAATTTTTACATTAAACAAAATCTTAATCGTTTATTAAGTAGTCAACCATCGGCAGATATCTATGTCACTCAGGGATTTATTAGCTTGGATGCAGATGGCGCTATAACCAACTTGCAGCGTGGCGGTAGCGATTATACAGCGACTATAATTGGTTCCGCCATTGGAGCTGATGAAGTGCAAATTTGGACAGATATTGATGGTTTCCATAACAACGACCCAAGGTATGTAAACGATACCAAAGCACTATCGCATTTATCTTATGACGAGGCTGCAGAGTTAGCTTATTTTGGAGCAAAAATTTTGCATCCACAAACTGTGATGCCTGTACGTGAATTAGATATCCCGTTGAGACTAAAAAACACCATGGCACCAGAAGCGCATGGCACTTTAATAACCAATCAAATTCATGGCGAAGGTATCAAAGCCATTGCCGCTAAAGATGGCATTACCGCTATAAAAATAAAATCTGTAAGGATGCTTTTGGCACATGGGTTTTTAAAGAAAGTTTTTGAGATTTTTGAAACATACGAAACAGCTATTGATATGATTACCACATCAGAAATTGCTGTATCACTTACAATCGACAACACCGAGAATTTAAAAGCTATTGTATCTGAACTTCAAAAATTTGCTGAAGTTGAGGTAGAAGACTACATGAGTATTATTTGTTTAGTAGGTAACCAAATTATTTATCATCCAGACACGCCAGAATTATTTCAAATATTACAAGATGTAAATGTAAGGATGATTGCCTACGGCGGAAGTAACAATAATATTTCTTTACTGGTAAATACTAGTGATAAGCTCGAAAGCTTACAAAAATTACAACGCTACGTGTTTGATGGTAATTCTGTTTTAGTTTAGTTTTTAGTTGAGAAAAGCGCCGAAAGGCGCTTTTTTTAGAAGTTTTTTATAGGAGCATTATCCTCCAACACCCATATTTTTCATTTCTTCTAGGCTTTTAATTTCTGTGCCTTCTGGGATTACAACTTTATAATCTTTCATTTTTGCATTATCGTTAAATTCAACAGCTGTGTAGCTTATTGTAAATTCTTCGCTTTCAGTTATAAATTGTAAACAAAGACCAGGAACATTACTCGGCATTTGTTTCATTCCTTCAGGGCGCTTAAAATTTTCTGTATACCAGTAAGTTGAAACATTGCCAAACTCATCTTTAGTAATTGCTTTTTTACAGTTTACACCTAATATTTTTTTAGTCTCATCTATAAGTTCTACTTCGGTTTTGTTTTGTTCTTCATCATCTTTTAAGCTATCCGTATTTCCACTAAAGGCCATATTTCCCATTGTGCCGGTCATAAACATAGTCATTTTCTTAAGTTCAACATCAAGCTCCATTGTCATTGTCATCATTAATCCCATGTTAGTTTTTACCCAGGTGTTATTAGCATTTGCAGCAACCTCTATTGAAGAGCCATTCATTATTGTTTTCATCATTTCGGCATCTTCACTGCTTGTGTTAAATTCTGCTTTGTATTTAACGTAAAAACCAGTTTGCCCTAAGCTTGTAAATACAAAACACGCTATAAGTATAATACTGTAAGTAAATCTCATATGATTAAAAATTAAGATGAAACATATCAAAGTTACGATAATTACCTAACTTTTTGATTTATAGTATTATTAAAAAAAGTTTCTGCATATTACCTATTTACGACATTCATCGTATACTTTCACTTTCTATATTTTCAGAGGTTTGTAAAAAACAATGCAACCATGAAAACCACATTCAAACTTTTACTAATTACTTTGGTATTTTTCTCATGCAAAAAAGAAGTTCCAGTACCAGAAAATTGCGGTTTTAAAAAAACGCATGTCGTCGATATAAATTATAACGACACTTATAAATTACCACCAGTAGAATTTACAGTCGATTATACGGATAACCTAGAAATTAATCTTCCAAAAGAAGGCAAAAAGAACTACAATTTCGTTGGTTTTGTCTCAAAAGAAAATGACAAATTAATTGAACGCATAGACATTGGAAGCTATAAATTAACAGGCATTACAAAAGATAAGATAGACGAAAGCCTCAGCAATTTGTTAGAAAGTGTTCAAGGACTTTTTGAATTCTCGTATAAACTAAAAGATATCGTTGCGGAACAAAAAACCATTAACGGAAAAAAAGTTTACACGTTTGAAGCTGTTGGTACAGAAAAATTTGATGAAAACGAAAACCCAGAAGAATTTCTCATTCGCACCACATTGCATAGCAAAGAAAAATTATCTCCAAACGGACTCATGGTAATGCAAGTAGCAAGTAAAAATGGACCAATACAAACCCATGACGATTTTGCAACAAAAGGTTGTACAAGTTATGTGTATCGAACTTTGAGGTTTGAGTAGACGTGGTTAAACTATAGTAAAAAGCTCCGCAAGGCGCTTTTTTTTATAACAATTCAGACAATGACTCTGGATATACATTCCAAGTTGTACCGCTTTTATTCTTTTTATAGGCTAAGCCCAATTTTGAACCTTTTGGAGTAATAGTATTCTTATCAAGAATATACTCTTTATCTTTCATGAACTTTATAACCTCATCGTATGATTTATTTTTGAGTCTACCAAGGTTTGTTGCAGAATGAAATTTTTGATATTTACTTGATTGAGTCTTTTTTTGAATTTTGAATTCTTCTCTGGTTAAAGATTTTTCTTCTTGATTTTCAACGTTCACAAAATATTCTGACTTAAAGTCAAAAACTGAAACCTTTCGTGATAAATTACCACTGATTAATTCTTTAGTCAAGTCTAAGACTATTTCTGAGCCAACATAGTCTTTACCTAAAAGTTTCTTTTTGTAATTAGGTCGTTTAACAAACACAGCATAATTATTTTTTATAATATCCATTGTTTCTTCCCAAGCTTCGTAGTCGATATCATTACCAGCTAAAAAAGAATTTTCACTTATGACACCAAATTCAACATTATTATCAAAAGAGTAATCATAGAGATTTACAGATGTAATAATCCCTCGTTTTTCGTTAGCATAATATTTAGCATGTAGATTAGGAATATAGATTATGGAAACATTTGGGAAGTTTTTGAAATATTCAAAATCTTCTTTTTTGATACTCTTCCAAGGATTGTTTTCATTTTTTCCAAAGGCTATAAATATATGCAGGTCTGAGTTAGCTAGTAATTTGTTAAAAAGATGCTCTTTAAAATAATCATCTAATTTTATGTAAGGAGATACGATAAGCAAATCTTTTTTTGCATTACTAATTATATTACAAATAGCTTCTGTGAGCTCTTTACCTGTTATAAATTTTGCCATAATATTCTATTTCTTCGCGTCTTCCACAATAGCAATTTCCTCATCCGTTAAGCCGTACAAGTCATAAACCATTTGGTCTATTTCTTTATCCGTTTTATCTATTTCAGTTTTCAACTCCTCTGCTTTTTGCTTCTGTTCATTAAAATACTGCATCCATTCGGCTTCTTCGCTCAATGATAATTTACTGTACTCTGTTTCGTTCTCTTTTGCAGACTTTTTACGGGCTTTTTCTAATTCTGATAAGAATATACCGAAGTCGAGTTCGTGCCAGTTTTGAAGTTTTTTAGAAAAATTTATATCACTAAATTTAACTTTTAGATGATTTAATAGAAATAGAATTTTTTCAGTAAGTGCCTTTCTCTCTCTAACCGTTTTATTGACTATATCAAAGAATGCATCTTTATTATTATCATAATTTACTGGTAATGGTAATTTAAGTAAATGAATAATTTTTGTTTCTACAAAAGAACTTCCAATTCTAGGTGCAATTAATTTTCTAACACAGAATTGCGAAAATTTAGAATTTAAGATACACACAAAAACTGATAACAACTCCATTGAATTATCTTCTAAATTTTTTACTTGTAATGAGAAAAAATTATTTGATGCGTAGTTATTTTTATCAATAAAACATTTGAAGGGATTACCCGTTCTAGTAATATAAACTTTAGGATACATGAATATTTTTTCATCACGTAATGAAGCGTATTCTCCTTTATCTTTATCAATTACTTCCTTACGATAGTCAACATACCATCCAGCCATTTGACTATAATAGTTGTTAATTATATCCCCATTTTTACCGCCATAAAAAAGTGGTTTTTCATCTCCTCTTATCTGAGCATCAATAAATAATTTGTCTCGGCAATTTCCAGTATGTATTCCTTCATGAACTTGGGCTACTTTTTCAAATGTTTCAAGCTTTATAAGTTTATTTTTCAAGAGTACTTGCTGGTCGTCTAAGAGTAAATTATAAGTATTGAAGTAATTGGGTTCAATGATTTCTTTTTTGTTCCTTTTATAAGAAACTATATTTATTTGATTGTTTATATAGAAGTTTAAAGAATAAATTAATTCAGTAAATGACTCTTCTTTAAAAAATGTAAAGGAAATAACATCATGGTCTACTTGTGCAAACGGCTTTAAATCATCAGGCATGGATGAATTTTGATACCATATTAAGTTGTTTATTCCGCTGGTAAATATTTTTCTGGTTCTTTCAAAATCCTTTAACAAATAGCTATCTGGAATTACTAAACCTAGCACCTTCGTAAGTTCATAACATAAACCCATAAAATAAGTGTATGAATTAGGTGTCGATGAATCAATAATGGGGAATCTATTCTTGAAGTATTGTTTTTCCAATTTATTTAATTCAGCACCCCATGGTGGATTTCCAATGATTACATCAAAACCACCTTTTGCAAAAACTTCTGGAAATTCGTTTTTCCAATTAAAGGCTTTGTCTCCTGCAACACTTGGGTCGTCTATTAGACTGTTGCCACATTTTATATTATCGTTCAATGAAGTTAGTTTTCTGCCTTTTTGTGCAGTTCTTAACCAAAGCGAGAGTTTAGCAATTTCTACACTTTCTTCATTTATATCTACACCAAATAAATTGTTTTCTAAAATAGCATTTTCCACTTCACTCAATACCATGGCATCTCCAAACAATTTGGCTTGCAACTCATCAATGTATTGATGCTCCGCAATTAGAAATTCTAACGCTTGGTTTAAAAAAGCACCACTACCACAAGCTGGGTCGCAAATGGTAATTTGCAATAACCATTTTCTATAATCTTCTAATTTTTGAGATAACTTTTTTAAGGTCGATTTTTGTCTGCCTTTACGCTCTTTTTCGTATTCGGCTTCTTGTATGTTAAGTTCGGTTTTCTTTTCCTCGCAAAGTTTACCAACTGTATTATCTACAATGTATTTGGTAATATATTTTGGTGTGTAAAAAACACCGTCCTTTTTACGCTTGGTTTTACTTTGTTCGGTTGCTACACCTTGAATCTCAGCTTGAATTTCGTCAATGTCGTTTAACGAATGTTCAAAGATATGACCGAGTATGTTTACGCTTACTTCACTTTCAAAATCGTAGTTACTTAAATTAAGGGTGTGTTTGTGCAGTAAATCGTCATTAATTTTGATGTTATCTAAAATCTCGTCTGGTGCAAAAAGTCCACCATTGTAGGCAAAAATATCGTGTTGTTGGCCTTTGTGTCCTGTGTTCATATAACCGAAATATTTTTTAAATCGGTCGTACAAAGGAAAATACTCATCGTATTTATCTCTTAAGTCAGTCCATTGGCTTACGATAGAACGAATAGAATTTGGTGGCAATAACAATCTATCTTCTGCAAAAAAGATAAATAGAAAACGGTCGAGTAACTTTTGTGTTTTCTTGAATAACGTGAGTTTATCGTATTCGGGATTTTCATTTTGTATGGCATCAAAAATTTCGTTTCTAAATGACGCATAATCTCTGTAAAGCTTTTTAGTGACGTTTTCCTCTTGTGTTAAAGATTCGTCTTTAATCTTTTTCGGAATGTCTTTTAGAAGATAGTCAGACGATAGGCAAAGCCAAAGAATGTCGAAACGCTCTTTTGTAAGCTGAAACAGATTAAATTCCTCAAAATCAACGGCGTTGTCTATGTAAAAACGCAACTTTTCAAAGTTAGAGGTTATCACATAATTACATCCTGGTTGGTTGTTTTTATATCCAAATGCTTGTGTTTCTACTTTACTTAAATCGGTGGTGTTTGTGCCTTTTAGCTCAATAACCGCAAGTGCTTTGTCGCCTTTTAGAATTGCTCCATCTGTCTTTTTAGAGCCTTTTATGTTTTTTAATTCCGTTGTGAGATTAAAGTTAGGCGTTGGGTTTTTAGTGTAACCTAAAACATTCACAAAAAGATCAATTAAGAATTCGCCTTGGTATTGCTCTTCTTTGGAGTTCCTGATGTTTTCTTGAATGGTCGGATTATGGAAATGGCTTGTAAATACTTGGAATGCTTCTGCAACTTTATCGGCTTGTAATCCTTTAAGATATTTGTTAAGTACTGAGTTTTGAAATAATGCCATTTAAAATTCTATGAAAGTTGTTTGGTTTGTAGTAAAGATTAAAGATAAAAAAAGCCCTTGGTAAAACAAGGGCTTTCAGAGAAAGATGACTCTTAGTATTAATTTTTCAAGTTGATTTTAAATTGAACAGTCAATGTGCTATATTCTTGATTAATTAAACCAGAGAAAGGATTTGCTCCTTTATTCCAAGTGTAAGCAAGCAACAATTTGTTTGTATCATTTATCACGTAGGATAGGCCTGTTGATAAAGACCTCAATGGATTAATATCTAAATCTGTATCTCCAATAAATGGAGCTCTAGAATCTAATTTATATGTTACAAAAATAATTTCTGGTTGCTTAAAAGCTTTTTTGAGCAATCCATAAAATGGAAATGCGCTTACTGAAAAACTAGCTTTTCCAAATAAAACTTCTTCATCTCCACCAATGTAGCCTAAGCCTAAATCATAGTCCCAACGAAAACTTAACAATTGGTCTGGTGCTGATTTAGTTCCAATTAATGGTATTGGCGCATCAACATAAAATAAACTATTGCTTCTAAAG
Source organism: Winogradskyella litorisediminis (assembly GCF_042675765.1). Lineage (NCBI taxonomy): Bacteria > Pseudomonadati > Bacteroidota > Flavobacteriia > Flavobacteriales > Flavobacteriaceae > Winogradskyella > Winogradskyella litorisediminis. The sequence goes on from NZ_JBHTJL010000009.1 coordinate 772,528, forward strand.
TCTTCGTACTTAAAACCTAAATGTGCTTGTAAAGCTTTTTTATCTGTAATAAAATTCTCTGATATTTTCAAATTCTGTGATAAAATATACTGTCCTTTTGAATCTTCATAATCATTAGTGATAATTTGCGATGCAGTTAAACCAAATTGCTTGACGTCTTGCTCATTGCTTATGAGTGTGTTTTTTTGAACTTCATATGCAATTCCAATACTATAAGAGAATTTATCGTCTCTTTCCCAATTTAAAGCACCTTCAACAAATCCGTTAATTAAAAATGAGTTAGCTATTGTATCATTTGCAGGAAACGTAGCAATTAGTTGCGCAGGCTTGGCTTTTGTAAATGTATTTTGAGAAGATTGACCAAAGTTAAGGGCAAAACTAGGATTCTTTTTTTCTTGTGCATTTAGATTAAAACTAATGAGAACACATATTATTATTATATTATGCAGCTTCATACTTATCTACGATTAAATTAACTACTTCTGATACTTTTTTACATTTTTTCACCTTAGTTAAAGACATTTTTGGGATGATCGTCCCAGGTTTTCCTTTTAAAACTAAATGTTTCAACACGATTTGACATCTCTGTTTTAAACCATATGTGGAAGAAATAAATGGGTTGCTCATTTTTAAATCGTTCCTTAAATCCGAATCAATCTTAAATGGAAAATTCATATTGCGATAGTCACGTGTATGGTATTCAAGATTTTTAAATACTATATCATTCAGCTTGCCGTCCCTTTGGATTTCAGCAATGATTTTATGTAAAGTCTTTATGGTTGCGGGATTATTTGTTATTCCCATTAAATGTTTAAGACCTTCTAAAAGAACAATTGCTTCAGATCTATCAACTTCAAATTCTATTTTCATAATTAATAAAGATTTAATTAGATTATAAAACTAAACACCAAGACAAAAGCAAACCATACCCGATAATGGGTATTTTAATACGAAGTCGAAATTTTAAATTTTAGGACTTTGCTTTCCAAAACACATACCCAAAAAACAACATAAATAAAAAGTCATTAACCCCATAAATGGTATAGAAAATACCAGCAAACGTGTCTTGGTCATAAAGCGCAGAAAGACTGTTGTTATTTTGCCAAAGCAACCATACAATAACATAAACTAATTTTTCAATTACGAAAACTAGCAACAGCCAAGGCACTTTGTAGTAACTTTTACTTACAGCAATGTATGCGAAACCCCAAAGCATAATAGCAATGAGACCAAACTTGCCCATAACTTCTGGTTGTGCAGTTAGCATCGCCTGATTTGTAAATGCTTTAGACAAAATTAAAACGCCTACAATGTTACTTAAGCCTGCAATTACAAATCCTTTTTGAATGACTGATGCTTTCATAAATTTCTTTTTGTGTTAATCTCTAAAACTAATCCGATTCCGAATTCCACCACTTTCACGATGAATTATCACATCAGATTTCTTACGGTTTGCAATAGTTTTTGCCTTATTAATAGCTGTAGATTGTTTACGGTGTTTAGAGGTAATCCGTTTGTTGCCTTCACGTCTTACAGCCCAACCATCTTCATAAGGTACAACATGTTGGTGCCATGTACGGTTGTTGGATGCTGAGCCTGTCGAAGCACCTAAAGCTTCGAGAATAACCTTAATGATATCAACTATTGCTTTAGACCATGATTTTGAAGACATATTTTAAAAATTACGAGTTCATCAAGTCTTCAATCTCTTCAGCCTCAATCGGGATATTTCTCATAAGGTTAAACGGCTCACCAGACTCTTGAATTACCACATCGTCTTCTAAACGAATACCAAAACCTTCGTCTGGTATGTAAATTCCAGGTTCTACTGTAAAAACCTGATTCGCTTGCATAGGTTCGTGAAGCAACCCATAATCGTGTGTGTCTAAACCTATATGGTGACTCGTGCCATGCATAAAGTATTTTTTGTAGGCTGGCCAATCAGGATTTTCGTTTTGTACATCGGCTTTGTCTAACAAGCCTAAACCTAATAATTCTGAAGTCATGAGTTTACCAACTTCTATATGGTATTCTTCCCAATATGCACCAGGAACGAGTAATTTTGTTGCTTCGTCTTTAACACGATTCACAGCATTATAGACTTGCTTTTGTCGCTCTGTAAATTTCCCTGAAACAGGAATAGTACGGCTCATGTCACTACTATAATTAGCATATTCTGCACCAACATCAAGCAGAATTAAATCGCCAGCTTTACATTGTTGGTTATTTTCAATGTAATGCAATACGTTAGCATTGTTTCCTGAAGCTATAATTGGTGTGTACGCAAAACCTTTAGAACGATTGTTTAAAAACTCGTGCATAAACTCGGCTTCCAGATTGTATTCCCAAACACCAGGTTTAGTAAACTTAAGAATACGTCTAAACCCTTTTTCGGTAATATCGCAGGCTTTTTGCATTAAGTCTAATTCTATTTGTTCTTTTACAGAACGTAAACGTTGTAAAATAGGATTACTTTTGGCCACATTATGCGCAGGATATTTGTCTTTTAGCCATTTGGTAAAACGGTCTTCGCGCGTTTCGGTTTCTACATTGGCACGGTAATGCTCATTAGTATTAATGTAAACCGTTTCGGCTTGGGTCATTAATTCGAATAGCACTTTTTCTAAATCTTGTAACCAATACACGGTTTTTACACCAGAGGTTTCAAAGGCTTTTTCTTTGGTGAGTTTTTCGCCTTCCCAAACGGCAATATGGTCATTTGTTTCTTTAAGAAATAAGATTTCGCGATGTTTTGCTTTTGGACAATCTGGGAAAAGGACCAAAATACTTTCTTCTTGGTCAACGCCACTGAGGTAAAAAATATCACGATGTTGCGCAAAAGGTAAGGTGCTATCTGCACTAACAGGATAGATGTCGTTAGAATTAAAAACGGCTAAACTGTTTGGTTGCATTGCAGCCATAAAGTTTTTACGGTTTTTTATAAAAAGTTGGCGGTCGATTAAATCGTATTTCATGAGTAATGATTTTCTGTCTGTTTGAACTAACGGTAGTATGTAATTCGTTATAGTTTCAAAAATAAACAATCGAAGCCATAAGCAAAAGCAAAGCAGACATTCTGTTAAACTTTTATTAGCAATTTTGAAGCTGAAAAGAGATTGGTTAATTTCATGCCACTAAAAAACCACCACCATGAACTATTTTAAAGTATTCTCATTTTTTCTTTTTATCTCTTCAGTTTTAGGATTTGCGCAACAACCAGCAACATCTGCCGAAACTATAAAAGCGGCCTTAGAGCAAAAACGCCAAATGACCGAAAACTCATTGGTAAAAAATGTGCCTTTTAAAAATATTGGACCAACAATTATGAGTGGTCGTGTGGTCGCTGTCGATGTAAATCCAGACATGCCATCCGAGTTTTACGTAGGCTACGCGTCTGGAGGTGTGTGGCATACAAAGAATAACGGGACGACTTTCGAGCCTATTTTAGATAGCTCAGACACTCAAAATGTAGGTGATATTGCCGTGCATTGGCCAACTCGCACCATTTATGTAGGTACAGGCGAGAATAATGCGTCGCGAAGCTCTTATGCAGGTATTGGGATTTTAAAATCTACCGACAATGGTAAGTCTTGGGAAAATTTGGGTCTGATGGACGCACACCATTTTGCGCCGATATTAATTCATCCTGATAATCCTGATGTGGTCGTTGTTGGTGCAACGGGACATTTATATTCTGAAAATGATGAACGTGGCATTTACAAAACTACCGATGGTGGAAAAACATGGAAACAAACGCTTTTTGTAGACAATATGAGCGGTATTATAGACTTACAACAAAATCCAAATAATTACAATGTGATGTTTGCCACCTCGTGGACAAAAGACCGTAAAGCATGGAATTTTACAGGTAACGGAAGCAACTCTGCCATTTACAAAAGTACGGATGCTGGCGAAACTTGGACTAAAGTTTCAACGGCTTCAAGCGGTTTCCCAACGGGCGAAGGTGTTGGACGTATTGGTGTTGCTGTATTCAATGACAATGTGGTTTATGCCATACACGATAGCCAATTTAGACGACCAGACGATAAAAAGAAATCGGACAGTCGTGGATTAACAAAAGACGATTTTAAGTCGATGTCTAATGCTGAATTTTTGGCACTTGAAGACAAAAAACTAAACACGTTTTTAAAGACGAATGGCTTTCAAGAAAAATACCGTGCAGAGAATGTGAAGCAAATGGTACGCAGCGGAAACGTAAAACCAATTGATTTGGCAAAATATCTCGAAGATGCCAATTCTATGTTATTTGACACGCCAGTGGTTGGTGCCGAAGTGTATAAAAGCACTGATGGTGGAAAATCGTGGAAGAAAACACATGACGATTATTTAGACGGCATTTATTTCAGCTATGGCTATTATTTTGGTCACATCCATGTATCGCCAGCGGATGCTAATCATATTTACATTTATGGCGTTCCGATTGTAAAATCTAAAGACGGCGGAAAAACATTCAAATCTATTAGTGCTGAGAATGTTCACGCCGACCATCATGCGCTTTGGATTAATCCTAAGAATCCAAATCACTTAGTAAATGGTAATGACGGTGGTGTTAATATTACCTACGACGATGGCGAAAATTGGATTAAAAATAATTCGCCTTCAGTTGGGCAATTTTATGCCATTAATGTCGATAACGAAAAGCCTTATAATGTGTATGGTGGTTTACAAGATAATGGCGTTTGGAAAGGTGCTAACAATGCCAGAGAAGATAAAAGTTGGTATCAGCAAGGTCAATATCCTTGGAAATCTATTATGGGTGGTGATGGCATGCAAGTTCAGATAGATAACAGAAATTCTAATGTTGTTTACACAGGATTTCAGTTTGGTAATTATTATCGTTTAAATTTAGAAACTGGAGATAGAACGTACATTCAGCCAAAGCATACCTTAGGTGAGAATCCATATCGTTTTAATTGGCAAACCCCAATATTATTATCACCACACAATCAAGATATTTTATATCTCGGTGGCAATAAATTGATGCGCAGTATGAATCAGGGTAATGATTGGGAAGCGATTAGTCCAGATTTAACTAATGGCGGCAAAAAAGGAAACGTAGCTTACGGTACGTTGGCGACCATTAGTGAAAGTCCGTTTAAATTTGGTGTAATTTATACCGGTAGTGATGATGGACTAGTACACGTTACTAAAGATGCAGGCGGCAGTTGGACTAATATTTCTACCGGATTACCAAAAGATTTATGGGTAAGTCGTGTTGTGGCGTCTCAGCACAAAAAAGAGCGTGTTTATGTAACGCTTAACGGTTACCGTTGGGATGATTTTAAGGTGTATGTTTATATGAGTGATAATTATGGGCAAAGTTGGAAAGACATTTCTGGAAATATTCCAGCGTCTCCTGTTAATGTGATTCGTGAAGATTCGGAAAATGAAAACATCTTGTATTTGGGGACAGATAATGGTGCTTATGTGTCTTTTAATCAAGGTGAAAGTTGGGAAGTCTTTTCTAATGGCGTACCTAATGTTGCAGTCCATGATATTGTTATTCAACCTGAAGCAAAAGACCTACTATTAGGTACGCATGGACGAAGTATTTACAAGGCAAACGTAGCACCGTTGCAGATGATGAATTCTAAAATGAATTCTGAAGCTGTGACGCTTTTTAACATCAATCCAATTCGCTATTCTAGCCGTTGGGGAAGTTCTTGGAGTAAATGGTTAGACGCTTACGAGCCTGAAACTACAATTCAGTTTTTTAGCAATTCAAAAGAAGAAAAAGTAATTAAAATCCTATCAGAAAACGGTGCTGAATTAAATCGAATGACCGTTAAAGCAGATAAAGGCTTTAATTATGTAGATTACAATTTAGAATTAACCAAAAAAGGGAGAAAAGCTTTATTAAAAGAAAACACAAGCATTGATATTAACGAAGCGAGCAACGGAAAATATTATTTGCCAAAAGGCGTTTATACTGTAATGATTGGTGATACTAAAACCAATCTCACTATAAAATAAACGAAGCCTCTTAATTATGAAATACCTACTTTTTTTGGTGATATTTGCATCTATATTTTCGTGTAGTGACGAAAACGAAAGTGCACCAACAAGTACACCAAATCTCATTGTAAAACTAAATTTTGATGCAAATCAACAACGCTTAGATAACTTGGGACAGCCGGCAACAATTCCCACAGGGAATGCAGCACAAACGCCAATTATTCAAAAAATGAGCGCCAATTATATAGAGTTAGCTCCAGATAGATTTACACAAATAGGCGAAGGTGAAATAATATATTCTGGAGCGGAAACTTCGGCTGGCGGTAATTTAGCTATAGATTTTCAGCAAGCTATTTTAGCAGGGCAAGACGATACGTTTGTAACAATTCCTCTGAGTCAAATTTCTTCCGGAACTTACGATTGGATACGTGTTTCTCTGTCTTATCAAGAAGGAAAAATTAACGTTCTTACAGACGCTGCAGGCGAAGTTACAGGAACGTTAGCAAGCTTTGTTGGCTATAACAATTACATCACCAATTTTGATTTAAACGGTAGCAATATCTCAGTAAATGATGATAAACCACAAGGTTTTTGGGCGTTTGAAGCTTTAGGTTTCACCGTGCAAGGTCAAGCACCCGAAGGTGCAACAACAGTACCAAACCCTTTGTTTGATTCTTCTCCAATTCCTCAAGGGTCATGTATAGTCACTGGTGAATTTAATAACGGCTTTACCATTACAGGAAACGAAACTCAAGATGTTGTGGTGACGCTTTCATTTTCTATCAATAATAGTTTTGAATGGACTGAAGTTAATATTGATGGAAAATACGAACCTTCGGCTGGTGAACAAGTGGTTGATATGGGATTGAGAGGATTAATCCCTTTAGTTTCAAACTAAGTTTTAACAAAATTATAAGAGTGGTTTTTTGTTAAAACAAACTAAAAATTAACTTTTACCGTTTGTTAAGTTATTAGGTTTGTGAACCTAATTATTCATCAATCGCTAACCAGACATGTTAAACCGTTTATTACTCCTATCCTTTTTTTGTTTTTTTGCAAACTCTTTTTCGCAAGAAGACACTCAAACAAAATCCACAGAAGAGGTTAAAATCTTTCTTGATTGTGACCGTTGTGACCAAGAATTTTTACGCCAAAACTTAGGGAATGTACAATTTGTACGAGACCAAGATTTAGGTGATGTTCATATTTTTGTTGTTACGCAACGTAATGGTGCCAGAGGTCAAAGTTATGAGATGGATTTTATAGGAAAAAACGACTTAGAAAAAATTAACTACAAACTTAATTTTTCTACGGACGGTAACATGACCAATGATGATGAGCGTAGAAGAGTTTTAGAATATTTAAAACTTGGATTGGTGCGTTTTTGGATTGCAAGAGGCACCATTGATGAGGTTGTAGTAAATGTACCAACTCCCGAAAATGAAGAAGAAAAAGTTGAAGAAAAAGACCCTTGGGATTATTGGTTGTTTAGACTTGGAGCTAGCGGCTTTTTTAACGGCCAAGAACAAAGTAAAAGTAGTAATCTCAATTTCAGCGTATCAGCAAGACGTGTTACGGAAAATAATAAATTTAACATGTTTGCCCGTTATGGAGAGAATAGGTCAACATTTACTTTTATAAACGAAGATGGTAGTGAAGATGATTTTGTAGTTTTCAATAATAATAGACGTTTAAATGTTAGTGATATCATTAGTATTAACGACCACTGGTCTTATGGTATTTTCACAAGCATTGGCACCTCAACTTTCAGTAATTTCGATTTGTTTTGGACGGCAAGACCAGCCTTAGAATACAGTTTTTTTGATTATGCAGATTCTGCTAAAAAACAGCTAACAATTTCGTACCGAAACGGTATTCGTTACAATGACTATATTGAAAGAACGGTTTTTAATGAAACTGAAGAATATTTTTGGGAACACGGTATTCAATTAGGTGGAAGAATCAATCAAGAATGGGGAAATTTAAATGCTGAAGTTTCATTTAATCAATTTTTACAAGACCCTAGTTTAAATGCATTAAATTTCTTTTTAGGAACAAATGTGCGATTATTTAAAGGTTTTAACTTTAATGTAAGTGGTAGTTATTCTATAACTAGAAATCAGGTAAATATTCCAGGTGGCGATTTAACCGTAGAAGAATTATTGTTACAACAACAGCAGTTACAATCTGGTTTTAATTATTTTGTCAGTGTTGGTTTCAACTACTCGTTTGGATCAATCTATAACACGGTTGTCAATCCGCGTTTCGATTTTTAATTAAAACCATTCTAAATAATGAATTAGCTCAGTGTCTTGTTGGCAATACGCGTTTTGAGCAGTATCTTTGTTAAACTAACACAAAGATTTATTCGACAATGAGCGGAATTTTAAATTCTTCGATTGGAAGAAAGTTTGCCATGGCACTTTCGGCACTCTTCCTAATGGTTTTTTTATTACAACATTTTGCAATTAATATACTTTCAGTTTTTAGTCCTGATGCCTTCAACGAAGCGTCACATTTCATGGGTACATTCTGGGCAGTACAATACATTTTGCAACCTATTTTAATTGCAGGTGTTATTTTTCATTTTGTAATGGGTTTTGTTCTCGAAATTCAAAATAGTAGAGCAAGACAAATTAGTTACGTAAAAAACAACGGTAACGCAAACTCCTCTTGGATGAGCCGTAATATGTTGTTAACAGGAGCTGTTGTTTTAGCATTTTTATGCTTACACATGTACGATTTCTGGATTCATGAAATTACGGTTAAGTATGTAGAAGGAGATATGAGTGGTCTTATAAATCCAAATAATCCAGATAGTGGTTATAGATACTTTGAAGAACTTCAGGAAAAATTTGTAGACATATGGCGTGTAGTACTTTATGTAATAAGTTTTATATTATTAAGCTTACACTTACTTCACGGTTTTAACTCGGCTTTTCAATCAGTCGGTGCAAATAATAAATATACAAAAGGACTAAAACGATTTAGCAAATTGTATGCAATAGGCATACCAGCAGGCTTTGTTTTCATTGCCCTATTTCATCATTTTAGTCATTAAAAATAAGAGATATTATGGCTTTAGATTCTAAAATACCTCAAGGTCCACTAGCAGATAAGTGGACAACTTATAAAAACGAAATTAATTTAGTCAATCCTGCAAATAAACGTAACATTGATGTTATTGTTGTTGGAACAGGTTTAGCCGGCGGCTCTGCTGCGGCAACTTTAGCTGAATTAGGATACAATGTTAAGGCTTTTTGCTTTCAGGATTCTCCAAGACGCGCGCACTCTATTGCGGCTCAAGGTGGAATTAACGCTGCAAAAAACTATCAAGGCGATGGAGATTCTACTTACCGATTATTCTACGATACCGTAAAAGGTGGAGATTACCGTAGCCGTGAAGCAAACGTATACAGACTTGCAGAAGTCTCAGCAAATATTATAGACCAATGTGTAGCACAAGGTGTTCCTTTTGCTCGTGAGTATGGTGGACTTTTAGATAACCGTTCTTTTGGTGGTGTACTAGTTTCTCGTACATTTTATGCGGCAGGACAAACAGGTCAGCAATTATTATTAGGCGCATATTCTGCCATGAACCGACAAATTGGCCGTGGCAAAATAAAAATGTACAACCGTCACGAAATGCTAGATGTTGTAATCGTCGATGGAAAAGCACGAGGAATTATTACGCGTAATTTAATTACTGGTGAAATCGAAAGACATTCAGCTCACGCAGTTGTTTTAGGCTCTGGTGGTTACGGAAATGTTTTCTTCTTATCGACTAACGCAATGGGAAGTAATGTAACTGCAGCTTGGAAAGCGCACAAGCGTGGAGCCTTCTTTGCAAATCCTTGTTATACTCAAATTCACCCAACATGTATTCCAGTTTCTGGAGACCATCAATCTAAGTTAACGTTGATGTCAGAGTCTTTACGTAATGATGGTCGTATTTGGGTTCCAAAACACAAAAAAGACGTTGAGGCTATTAGAAACAAAACGCTAAAGCCTACCGAAATAAAAGAAGAAGACCGTGATTATTATTTAGAGCGTCGTTATCCAGCTTTTGGTAATTTAGTACCTCGTGATGTAGCATCTCGTGCTGCTAAAGAGCGTGCTGATGCTGGCTATGGTGTTAATGCTACAGGAGAAGCAGTTTACTTAGATTTTGCTTCGGCAATTGAGCGTTACGGAAAAGAGCAAGCTTATGTTAAAGGTTTAGATGCCAATGATGCAGCCTTAGTAAAAAAATTAGGTCAAGAAGTAGTTAAAACAAAGTATGGAAACTTGTTTCAGATGTACGAAAAAATCGTTGACGAAAATCCATACGAGACTCCAATGATGATTTATCCTGCGGTTCATTACACAATGGGTGGACTTTGGGTAGATTACAACTTAATGACCAACGTTCCTGGATTATACGCCATTGGTGAAGCTAATTTCTCTGATCATGGTGCCAACAGACTAGGAGCTTCAGCATTAATGCAAGGCTTAGCAGACGGTTATTTCGTATTGCCATATACCATTGGTGATTATTTAGCAGACGATATCCGTACAGGTCCAATTTCTACAGAAACTAAAGAATTTGAAGAAGCTGAAGCTGAAGTAAAACAACGCATTGAGCATTTAATCAATAATAACGGAACACATTCTGTAGACTATTTCCACAAACGATTAGGTAAAATTATGTGGAATAAATGTGGTATGGCAAGAAACGCAGAAGATTTAAAATCTGCTATTAACGAAATTTCTGAACTAAGAGCAGAATTTTGGAAAGACGTTCGTGTACCAGGAACTAACGAAGAATTTAATGAAGAATTAGCTAAAGCTGGTCGTGTTGCTGATTTCTTGGAGTTGGGAGAATTATTTGCTAAAGATGCTTTACAACGAGAAGAATCTGCTGGTGGTCACTTTAGAGAAGAGTACCAAACAGAAGAAGGAGAAGCTGTTCGTAAAAAAGAATTCCAATATGTTTCTGCATGGGAATATAAAGGCGAACCTAAAGATGCCGTTCTTCATAAAGAAGAATTAGTGTACGAAAATATTAAAGTAAAAGAAAGAAGTTACAAATAGAAAAGCTATGAATTTAACGTTAAAAATATGGCGTCAAAAAAACGCTAACGCTAAAGGAAAGATGGTTGATTACCCAATCAGTAATATCTCGCCAGATATGTCTTTTCTTGAAATGCTAGATGTTTTAAATAACGAATTAATTGAAAAAGGAGAAGAACCAGTATCTTTTGATCACGATTGCCGTGAAGGAATTTGTGGGTCTTGTTCATTATATATAAATGGTGAAGCTCACGGTCCAGACCGTTTAATTACGACATGTCAATTACATATGCGTACATTTAAAGATGGCGAAACTATTGTTATAGAACCTTGGAGAGCAAAAGCATTTCCTGTTATAAAAGATTTAATTGTAGATCGATCCGCTTTTGACCGTATTCAGCATGCAGGTGGTTTTATTTCTGTAAACACATCTGGTAATACAATTGATGCAAATACAATTCCGATTGAAAAAGAAGATGCCGATAATGCATTTATGGCAGCAACCTGTATTGGTTGTGGAGCTTGTGTAGCAAGTTGTAAAAACTCTTCAGCTATGTTATTTGTTGGTGCTAAAGTATCTCAATTTGCATTATTACCACAAGGCCAAGTAGAAGCAACAGACCGCGTGTTAAATATGGTAAAGCAAATGGACGAAGAAGGCTTTGGTAACTGTACAAATACCGGTGCATGCGAAGTTGAATGTCCTAAAGGCATTTCTTTAGAAAACATTGCAAGAATGAATCGTGAATACCTTTCAGCAAGTCTTAAAGGTTAATTGACGAAAAAATAATCTTATTTATATTTTAAAATCCTAAGTTTATGCTTAGGATTTTTTATGTCTTTAAACAAAATCAATAATCTTACTTAATGAAAAACTTCATTCAAATTTTAGTCGTATGTTTTACTTTCGTTTTTGTTCAATCTTGCGGGCAAAACAAAAAAGAAGACAAAGTTAAAGACAAAGTAACTTCAGAAAAATCGACAAATGTAGCGACGACAAGTTATGATAGTGATGTGCTATTGAAACACATTAAAACCTTAAGTTCTGATAAATTTGAAGGAAGAAAAACAGGAACTGAAGGCAACAAAAAAGCACAAGATTATATAGTAACTCAGTTTAAAAGTTTAGAAATTAAACCGTTTGGCTCTGACTACAAACATAATTTTCAATTTAAAAGAAAAGCAAAAACCTTTGATGCTACTAACGTTTTGGCAATGGTTGAAGGTACAGAGCATCCTAAAACCTACATTGTTATTTCAGCACATTATGATCATTTAGGCATGTCTAAAGATGGTAAAATTTATAACGGTGCTGATGATGATGCATCTGGTGTTGCCGCTTTGTTTGCTTTTGCTGAGATGCTTAAAGCAAATCCACCAAAACATTCAGTTATACTTGCAGCCTTCGATGCGGAAGAAATGGGCTTACAAGGCGCAAAATATTTTGTAGATAAAATGAAGGATACCAATATCATAGCCAATATTAATATGGATATGATAAGCCGAAGCTCAAAAAATGAATTGTATGCTGTTGGCAGTCGGTATACCGAAGGTTTAAAGACACTAATTTCAGAATTTAAAAATCCTACAGAAACCAAATTATTAGTTGGTCATGATGGTGCAGATGGTAAAGAAGATTGGACATTCGCCTCAGACCACGGGCCATTTCACAGGGCAGAAATTCCTTTTTTATATTTTGGAAACGAAGACCATGCCGCTTACCATAAGCCAACAGATGATTTTGAAGATATTACGCCAGAATTCTACAAAAATTCAGTAACCATTATTCATGCGGTCTTTAGAGATTTGGACGCAAAAGGGTTATAAATTTCAGAGTTAAAGATTATTATAAAGTAAGTTCAAATATTTCGATGTTTCCATCAAAATGTTTCAAGAACTCTTGCTTTGTTTTTAGTATATTTCAAAACCTAAATTTGACTCATGCAACATCCTTCAGAATTTTATAAATCGCAATTAGAAACTCATCAAAACAGGTCAAAAGCTTTGTTTCAAAAACTAAGCTTAATGAGTTTTTTGCGTCTAGGTATTTTTGTAGTCACAGGTTTTGGAATTTATTTTTTCTTTACAAAATGGCAATTGGCGTTGGCAATTGGCATTATTGGCACTGCAGTTTTTTTGTTTTTACTTTCAAAATATACCGATTTAAAATTAGAGCGTGCACGCTATAAGCGGTTGGTAAAAATCAACCAAGAAGAATTAAATATAGCTAGCGGCGATTTTCATAATAGAGCTGATGGATTAGACTATCAAAACCCGAAGCATTTTTACAGTCTCGATATCGATTTGTTTGGTGTCGGCTCTTTTTTTCAATTTATCAATAGAACAACCATAAAGGAAGGCACGCAAAAACTAGTCACAAATCTTTTGGCTAATGACATTACAAACATCCAATTGCGCCAAAACGCTATTAAAGAACTGGCACAAAAACCACAATGGCGGCAAAATTATTCTGCCGTAGCCCAAGGCGTTTCTATAGAACATTCTGCAGCTAGCATTGTCCAATATTTAAAAGAATATAAGCCGTTTTTAAGTAAACAATGGTTTGTGGCTACAATTGCTTTTAGTCTACTGTCTATTAGTGTTTTAGCTTTAGCAATTACCGAAATTATTCCTATTGCTTACATGGGATATTGGTTACTTTTGGGATTGGGCTTAACAGGTCGTTTTCTAAAGCCTATAAACGATGTTTCGCTTCGTACCTCAAAAGCAAAGGATACATTTAGGCAATACGCCCAATTATTAAATGCTATTGAAAACACTGATTTTTCTTCAGAATTATTAAAAAAGCAACAAGAAAAAATTCAATATGAAGGGAAAAAAGCATCAACCATTTTTTCTGAATTCTCTAAATATATTGATGCTTTAGATAACAGAAATAATTTAATTTCAGCCATATTCGGAAATGGTTATTTTCTTTGGGATATCCGCCAAACTTACAAAATTGAACAATGGATAAATAGCTACGCTTTTAAGGTAGAAGATTGGTTTGAGGTTGTTACGTTTTTTGATGCTTTCAACACTTTAGGTAATTATGCTTTTAATCATCAGGCGTTTTCCTTTCCAGAAATTGTTGAACATAAACATACGATTTTGGCAAAAGACTTAGGACATCCGTTGTTAAAAGTAGAGAAACGTATAGACAGTGACTTAGATTTACAACAAGAACAATTTTTTATTATAACAGGCGCCAATATGGCTGGTAAAAGCACGTTTTTAAGAACCGTTGCTTTACATATTGTTATGGCTAACGTCGGTTTGCCTGTTTGTGCAAAAGAGAGCAAATACAAACCTATAAAACTAATTACAAGTATGCGTACCACAGATTCGCTTACGGATGACAGCAGTTACTTTTTTAGTGAACTAACGCGCTTAAAATTTGTGGTTGATACTATTGAAAAAGATAACAACTATTTCATCATTCTGGACGAAATCTTAAAAGGTACAAACAGCACAGATAAAGCCATTGGTTCAAGAAAATTTGTAGAAAAATTAGTAAAGTTAAATGCTACAGGAATTATTGCCACACACGATTTGAGTCTTACAGAAATTGAAAACGAATTAGAACCTGTAAAAAACTATTATTTTGACGCGCAGATTGTAAACGACGAGCTTTTTTTTGACTACAAACTCAAACAAGGCGTTTGCCAAAATATGAATGCGAGTTTTTTGCTGAAAAAGATGGAAATTATCTAGCCGACATTTTTAAAATTGTTAATGCTTTGATTCAGAATTAACATTTGCATATTGCTTTTTGTTTTAGATTTATAACGTGGAAAATTCTAAGGCAAGTCATATCAATAAATCCAAAAAAAGCTACCGTGTATCTCGGCCAACACAGACCGGTTTTTCTAGTCCTGCAACCCATTATACAGAGCCGAGAATAGACCTTAACGATGTTCTTGTAGAAAATCAATCGGCTACATTTTTTGTTAGGGTTATTGATGAAGCTTATGAAGAATTTAATATCTTCGAAAAAGATGTTTTAATCATTGATAAGTCCTTAACTCCAAAAGACAATCAGCTTATAGTTGTAATTCAGGATGATGCTTTTAAAATCATAAGATTTAGTAAAACGCTAAATATTGAATTTCAACTTTGGGGTGTAATTACTTACGTTATAAAGTACGTTCTGTAAAATGATAGCACTAGTCGATTGTAATAGTTTCTACGCATCTTGCGAGCAGGTTTTTAGACCCGATTTACGTAACAAACCAGTTGTTGTGCTTAGCAACAATGACGGTTGCATTGTTGCTGCAAATAAAGAAGCAAAGGCATTGACACATATTCCTATGTTTCAACCAGTTTTTAAGATTAAAAAGATTTTACAAGATAACAATGTGGTTTGTTTCTCATCTAATTACACACTTTACAGTGATATGTCTAGACGCGTAATGGATACGCTAAAATCTTTCTCTCATTTGGTTGAAGAATATAGTATTGATGAGAGTTTTGTTGACCTTTCGCACTACAAAGAAGAAGAGTTACAAGCTATTGCTCATAAAATAAAAGATACCATTTATAAAAACACGGGTATTCCTGTAGGTGTTGGCGTAGCTAAAACAAAATCGCTAGCTAAAATGGCAAATAAATTTGCTAAAAAAATCCCTGAAAACGATAATGTATATGTTGTTTCTTCCGAAGAAAAACGAAAATATTTACTTGCAAAATGTAAGATTAAAGATATTTGGGGCATTGGTAAAAAGCATACAATTCGTGTAGAAGCAACTGGTCAAAAAACAGCATTAGACTTTGCCAATATGGAAGTGGCTTGGGTGAGAAAAGAAATGACGGTTATTGGAGAGCGTTTGTGGAGAGAACTAAATAATTTACCTTGTTTAGAATTGGTAAGCGTACCAAACGCAAAAAAAGGAATAGGTACTGCAAAATCCTTTGGTTATAAGCTAAGCGATTATGGTTTAATTGAAGAAGCCTGTAGTTATTACGTGTCCGAAATTGCAGACTTATTGAGACAACAAAAAAGTGCAGCAACCCAAATTGAAATATTTTTAACTACAAATTATCATAGCGAGTTTGACAAACAATATAGAAACAAAATTGTAATTACCTTAGATTGCCCAACAAATAGCACTATAAAGTTAACGCAAAAAGCGTTAGAAGGCTTACGAAAAATTTACAGAAAAGGGTATCGCTATAAAAAAGTCGGTGTTAATTTAATGCATTTAGTGCCCGAAGGTCAAGCGCAACTTAGCCTTTTTGAAAAACCTCAAAAAAGTGAATCTAAAACACTTACCAATACCTTAGACAAACTGAATAGCAAATTTGGAAAAAACAAAGTAAAACTTGCAACAGTCGGAGACCGCGAAAAAGACTGGGCTTTAATAAGAGAACACCGTAGTCATAGGTTTACAACGCAGTGGGAAGAATTGATGACTATTGGTAAAAAATAAAACCCCTTTCAGTTTAGAAAGGGGTTTTTAGTAATTTATAAGATTGTCTAATTAAGCTTCAAAAGGCTCAATTGAAACGTAAGACTTATTGTCTTTCTTCTTAGTAAATTTTACTAAACCATCTACTTTAGCGTGTAAAGTGTGGTCTTTTCCTTGGTAAACGTTTTCACCTGGGTGATGCGTGTTACCACGTTGTCTAATGATAATGTTTCCTGCCACAGCAGCTTGTCCACCAAAAATCTTTACACCTAAGCGTTTCGATTCTGATTCTCTACCGTTTTTAGAACTACCAACTCCTTTTTTATGAGCCATTGTCTTAAGGTTTTATATTGTTAAACTTAAGTAGTTAAGCAATTATGCTTTACCACCATCTAATTCGTCTTGCCATTTTTTAAGCTCGTCCCACTTACCATCAGCAGCTAATTGTGCTTGTGCTGGCCAAGTATCAGTAACATGGTTGCCACGAACATCAGCGATAATTTCAGAAATTGCTTCTGGTGTTGATTTTGCAACATCAGCAAAAGTTGCTAAACCTGCTTCAACTAACGTAGAAGCGATCTTTGGTCCAATACCTTCAATCTTCTTTAAATCATCTGCTTTAGCAGTTGCTTTTTTAGCCGGCGCAGCTTTTGCTGCTGGCTTAGCATCTGCTTTAGGTTCAGCTTTTTTAGTTTCCTTTTTTGGAGCTGCTTTTTTCTTAGCTCCAGAAGCTGTAATACCTTCGATTACGATTTCAGAAAGTGCTTGACGGTGACCATTCTTAACACGATAACCTTTACGTCTTTTCTTTTTGAAAACAATAACCTTGTCACCTTTAAGGT
The DNA here is from genome assembly GCF_042675765.1 of Winogradskyella litorisediminis. Classification (NCBI taxonomy): domain Bacteria; kingdom Pseudomonadati; phylum Bacteroidota; class Flavobacteriia; order Flavobacteriales; family Flavobacteriaceae; genus Winogradskyella; species Winogradskyella litorisediminis. The sequence continues at coordinate 789,806 of NZ_JBHTJL010000009.1, forward strand.
GCTTAACGACTTTAGCACTTACTAGTGCTCCGTCTATAGCTGGGGCGCCTAAAGTAATATTGTCACCATCGCCAATTAAAAGAACGTTATCGAAATCTACTTTCTTACCTTCTTCTGTAGCTAAACGGTTAACAAAAACTTTTTGGTCTTTTTCAACTTTGAATTGATGCCCTGCTATCTCTACAATTGCGTACATAGCGTAACGTTTTTATTAATTTGTTTATATATCAAAAATAGCCTTCTTCTCAGAAAGCGGATGCAAATATACGCTTAAATTCCTAATCTACAAACGTTTTAAAACTTTTGAGATGTTTTTTCAATACTCAATTATTTGATAAATATGCTACAATAGGAAGACATAATAATTTAACTAGAAATTTATTTCACATTTTATTTAGACAAAAACGTTAAATTCTTCTGTATTTTTGTTAGAATTAGTGTAACAAAGACCTATATGGTAAGACAAACACTTGCAAACTTTTATTAAACAAAAACTAAAACATGAAAAAAAGTCTATTAAGTCTAGCGCTTTTGTTGTTTGTTGGTCATGCGGCCACAGCACAAAAGGTAGAATTTGAAGAATTTGATTTAGATAACGGCCTACACGTTATTTTACATCAAGACAATACTGCTCCAGTAGTTATTACATCTGTAATGTACGACGTAGGAGGAAAAGATGGTGACAGAGCGCGCACAGGATTTGCACACTTTTTTGAGCATCTTTTATTTGAAGGGTCAGAGAACATTGAGCGAGGAGAGTTTATGAAAATTATTCCTGCAAACGGAGGAACTTTTAACGCTAATACATCTCAAGACCGCACGTATTATTACGAAATCTTTCCTTCTAACAAATTAGAATTAGGATTATGGTTAGAGTCAGAGCGTATGCTTCACCCAGTGATTGACCAAGTAGGTGTAGATACACAAAACGAAGTTGTAAAAGAAGAAAAGCGTCAACGATATGATGCACCTTACGGAAAACTTTTAGAAACTATTGGCGAAAACTTATTTGAAGTACATCCATATAAGGATTCTAATATCGGTAAAATGGAGCACCTTGATGCTGCAACTTTAGAGGAATTTAATGCATACTTTGATAAATATTACGGCCCAAACAACGCGGTATTAATTGTTGCTGGAGATATCGATACGGAAGAGACAAAGAAAATGGTCAAAGACTATTTTGGAGCGGTTAAAGCACGCCCAGAAGTAGTAAGAAACTTCCCTAAAGAAACACCTATTACTGAAACTAAAAAAGTAAAGGCTTACGATCCTAATATTCAAATTCCTGCAATAATAGCAGCTTACCGTTTACCTGGTCAAGCAACTAGAGATGCGTATGTATTAGATATGATTTCTACTTATTTAAGCGGCGGAAAAAGTTCTGTACTTTACAAGAAAATGATTGATGAGCAAAAGCAAGCCTTAACAGTACAAGCAGTTAACTTAGGTCAGGTAGATTATAACATTTTTGCCCTTTTTGCTTTACCACAAGGTGATGTTGCTTTAGACACTTTACTTGCAGAAATGGATGAAGAGATTGCTAAAATGCAAACAGAATTAATTTCTGAACGCGATTATCAAAAACTTCAAAACCAGTTCGAAAATCAATTTGTAAACTCTAACTCTAGCGTAGCCGGTATTGCAAGTTCTTTAGCAACTTACTATATGCTTTACGGAGACGTAAATCTAATTAATACACAATTAGATTTATACCGCTCTATTACAAGAGAAGAAATTAGAGATGTGGCTAAAAAATATTTAAGCCCTAACCAGCGTGTTGAAATCCAGTACTTACCTAAAAAAGAAGAAAAATAATATGAAAAATATTAAACTAAAAATAGCTGCTTTTGCCGGTGCTGCTTTAATGTCTTTTGGCGTTAATGCACAAATAGACCGTTCTCAAATGCCAAAGGCTGGCCCAGAACCAACAATAAACTTAGAGAAGCCAAACGAGTTTCAGCTAAAAAACGGAATCACAGTATTGGTTGTAGAGAACAATAAATTACCACGTGTTTCTTATCAATTAAGTATAGACAACAAACCATACAAAGAAGGAAATAAAGCTGGTGTAGCCAGTATTTTATCTTCTATGTTAGGTAACGGAACAACCTCTATTTCTAAAGATGATTTTAATGATGAAGTTGACTTTTTAGGAGCAAACATCAGTTTTGGCTCTAGCGGCGGGTTTGCTAGCGGTTTGGTAAAATACTCAGACCGAATTGTAGAATTAATGGCAGATGCGACAATAAATCCTTTGTTAACTGAAGAAGAATTCAATAAAGAAAAAGACAGACTTATCGAAGGCTTAAAGTCAGACGAAAAAAGCGTTGATGCTGCTGCAGGACGTGTTGTTGGTGCATTAGCTTACGGAAAAGACCATGTTTACGGTGAGTTTACTACAGAAGAAACAGTAAATAATGTAACGTTTCAAGATGTTTTAGATTTGTATAATTTACGTTTTGCACCAAATAACGCTTATATAGTTGTTGTTGGTGATATTGATGTAAAGACCGCTAAAAAGCAATTAAAAAAATACTTCGGAAAATGGGAAAAAGTTGAAAACTTACCTGTTATACCTGAACCAGAATTAACAGCTAACGTATCAAGCACTGAGATTGACTTTGTAAATATGCCAAACGCAACGCAATCTAACATTTCTGTAACTAACAATGTTGATTTAAAGCAAAGTGATGACGACTATTTTGCAGCTTTAATGGCAAACAACATCCTTGGTGGTGGTGGCGAAGGCTACTTATTTAAAAATCTACGTGAAGATAAAGGATATACTTACGGCGCATATTCAAGTTTGGGTGCAAGCCGTTATGGTGTATCTCGTTTTAACGCAAGTGCAAAAGTACGTAATGCCGTTACAGATAGCGCTGTAGTTGAGTTTTTAAAAGAAATTAAACGCATCAGAACTGAGCCAGTTGACCCTGTTACTTTGAAGAATGCAAAAGCTAAGTATGTTGGTAATTTTGTAATGGCACTTGAACGTCCACAAACTATAGCAAACTATGCTTTAAATATTAAAAGAAATAATCTTCCTGAAGATTTTTACGCTAAATATTTAGAAAACATCAACAACGTTTCTGTTGAAGATGTTCAGCGTGCAGCTAACAAGTATTTTAAAGCAGATAATACAAGAGTTGTAGTTGTAGGTAAAGGCGAAGAAGTTTTAGAAAATTTAGAAAAAGTAGGACTTCCTATTAAGTATTATGACAAATACGCCGAAGCTACAGAAAAACCAGTTTTTTCTAAACCATTACCAGAAGGTTTAACAGCTTCAGACGTTGTAAAAAAATACGTAAATGCCATTGGAGGCGAAAAAGCTTTAAGAGGTGTAAATTCAGTTTTGACCATGGCTGATGTAACTATTCAAGGAGCACCATTTAAGCCAAAAGCGGTTATCAAGCAGATGGAACCTAATAAATATTCAATGGAAATGAGTATTGAAGGTATGGGAACTATTGTTAAACAAAAGTTTGATGGTTCTTCAGGCTATGCTGAACAACAAGGTCAAAGAATTCCTATGTCTGATGAAGACTTAAATGCTCGTAAATCCTCAAAAGGATTGTTTCCAGAATTATATATGGAAGCTACAGACATTACCTTAGAAAGTTTAACAGATGTTGATGGTGTTAGCGCTTATAAAATCACTGTAGACAAAGATGGTAAAGTCTCTGCTAGATATTATGCAGCAGATACGGGTTATTTAATTAAAGTTGAAGAAACTGTTACTCAAGGTCCGCAAACAATGACTAACGTTACAGAAATGTCTAATTATAAAGAAATTAATGGTGTTAAGTTCCCTCAGCAAATGAAAGTTAATGCAGGTCCTCAAGTTATAATTATGGACGTTGCAGAAATTAAAGTAAACGAAGGTGTAACAGCTAAAGATTTTAATTAAAAATAAATTTTTTAAGAATAAGATAAACCGAAGTCGTTAGGCTTCGGTTTTTTTTTGATTTACACTATTTGAAATATAAACACCAGCAAGAATTATAAACGTGGCTAATCCTTGAAAAAGCGTAAAAGTTTCCCCATCAAGCAAACCCCAAATAAGTGCTACAACAGGCATTAAATAGGTAACAGATGTTGCAAATACAGGTGTTGAAATCTGTACCAGCTTATTAAATAATATCTTTGCCAAAGCAGTTCCAAAAACCGAAAGAATAAGAATAAATATTATAGAGTCATTAAAATATTCACCAGAAAATGTTTCAGCCGAAAAGAAGTCTGTAAAGATTAAAATAGCTAATGCAGGTATTGTTATAAACACATAATTTCCTGCTGCGATAGTCAATGGTTTTACATCTTGTAGATGACGTTTTATAATATTTACATTACAAGCATACATCAATGTTGCCACGATTATGAAACCAGCAAATAAATAATTTTGATTAGGATTAAGTTCTGCACCACGAAGTATCAATAAGGCCGTACCAATAAAACCTATAATCACACCAATAACTTGTCTTTTAGTAGAAGATATTTTAAAAACTGCAGCGCCAATTAATACTGCATTTAATGGTACGAGCGAATTTAGTACAGATGTAATAGCACTATCAATTTCTGTTTCGGCAATTGCAAATAAAAATGCAGGAAAAAAAGAGCCTAAAAAACCGGAAATACCAATCCATTTCCATTGTTGTTTTTTTATTTTTTTTAATCCGTTGTACCCGAAACTAAGCAAAATAATTCCGCTAAAAACATTACGTAAACTCCCAAGTTGATAAGGTGTTAAACCTAAAAGAGATTTTTTAATAAGAATGAATGAGCTACCCCAAATTACAGCAAGAATGACCAAATAAAGCCACTTTATGTTAATGTTTTTCATAAAAAGCAGATTATGCTGTCACAAAATTCGTTAATTATTTTTCAAGAATTGGTCTATTTACTAGATTTGTTCAAAACCCGAATTGATTGAGTTATGAAAATTTTTAAAAGAGTTACAATTTTTGCGTTTGTTACATTATTTGCTGTTGCTTGTAAAAATAATACAGAACCAGAAGTAATTACCGTTAAAACAATTGCAGAAGATACAAAGTCAACTTTAGACCCAAATGCAAACTACGCCAAGGTAGAGTTTAATATTAAAGGAATGACTTGTGCCATGGGATGTGCCAAGACTATTGAGAAAAAAATGGCAAAAATGGACGGTGTAAAATCGGCTGTAGTAGACTTTGATAAAGAGTTAGCAATGGTTGAGTATGATGATGCTAAAGTTTCACCAAAGTCCTTAAAAGAAACGGTATCTAAAGTAAGTGAAATTTATAAGGTTGAAGACATAAAAACTGTAGACCAATTTACAACGGAAAAAGAAACTTCTGAGCACAAACAAGCATGTAAAGCAGATTGCAAAATGGCATGTTGTAAAGATAAGTCACAAGAAGAAAAAACTAAAATGGCTTGCGCTGAAGATTGCAAAAAAGAGTGCTGTAAGGCTAAAAAAGCTTAAATTTAGAATGAAATAATCTTGAGAACGCCATCCGATAGGATGGCTTTTTTATGCTATAAATTTACACAGCTTGAAAGAAAATTATAGCTAATACAACGCATGCAATAGGAAGCGCTATCAATTTCCAAAGTTCTACCTTTTGTTTTTTAGACTTTGCATTTAAAATGAGTCTTTTTTTACCGTTGTAGCGTATCCAGTTTTTTCCGTAAATAAAAATAATAGAGATAATTGCAATTGTAATGGCCTTTTCAGAAGATATCTTTACAATATTTAGTTGATTAGAAAATGCAGCAAAAAAGCAAGCTAAAAGTGCATAAAATGCTATTTCTGAAAGACTAATATAGTGTAGAGCCCAAGTCATTGACTTTTTGCCAAACTTTGGTTTTAACCGATTTAGAAAGCTGATATAAAAAGAGTCGAACATAGTTGTAAAAGTAAAAAACCGCATCTAATCAGATGCGGTTTTTTTTATATTAAATATTTATATAGTTCTTAGTTTTGACCAGTAACTACAATATCGTCAATGTGGTATCTTGTTTCTGCACCTCCAGCAGCACCTAAATACTTAAATGCTACATGTACGTCACCGTCTAAACAAGAGATGTTTACGTTAGATTCTACAAAAGGACCAAATCCGCCACTACCAACTGGTACGTTAGCATCAAGGATTGCCCAATCTGTAGTCGTTACATCACCGGTAAAACTATCAGTAATTAATACACTTAAAACAGTACCTGTTTCAAAGTTTGCAGAAATTTCAAAAGATAGATTTTCTTCTGTTGTACTATCTAGGTTAATTGCTGGTGTTACTAACCATGCTTCTAATGGATTTTCCCCAGTTCCGAAAGCAGATATTTTCATGTACGTATCGCCGCTAAACGCATTTCTTTCGTAACGTTCGCTGCCACCAGAAACATTTACATTTGTCCAACCCATACCATCTAATTGACTTTCGTTAGTAATTGATTGGAAGTCTTCTTCAAAAACAGTAAATGCAGAAGAAACAGGACCATTACAATCTAAGAAAACAGGATCACAACGGTTTGGGTCATCAAAATTGATGTCTTCTGGAGAGTTTACAACAACATTATAAGCATCGCCAAAAAAGTTACGTTGTAAAACCGCAACCATTGATCCTTTACCAGAAGGTAATGTTAATGCTTTGAAATCTGCAAATGTACTTGTTGCAAAAATCGTAGAAGCACTATCGTCGCAACTTTCTAAAAGACGCTCGCCATCAAACTGATCAGAACCTTCTGCAGCATAGCTTAATGCGTTTGGCGGTAAAGCTTGGTTTCTGTTAAATTGAACATTGTTTAACTCAATCATTAAGTTGGTTTTGTCTTCTGTAAAATCAGAAATAGCTAAAGGTAATGGTACGATTGTAGCTACTTCAGTTGCTCTTAAGATGAAATCGTTTTCAACTGCCGCAGGTATTTTGCCCAAACGGTCACCATCTTTTGGTCCGATAGTTAAAACGCCATTTGAGATTGCCGAAGAAAGACCATTTAATTTTATAAATACTTTACGACCTACTTCGTAACGTACAAATAAAGGGTTTACGTCTACCAATACTCTAACTCCAATAGTTGGATTTTCTGGTGCATTTTGAAGAATTAATTCTTCAAAATAGTTTCCACCTTCATCAGATGAAACAACGTAACCAGATACATATTGTGTTGGTCCATCAGCAGGATAAGTGTAAATGGTATCATCATCAGAAAAATCTACAGTTGCACTACCTTGCTCTTGTGCTAACTGACCAGCAACTGAGCTAATTGGAATTATTTGATCATTGCTGCCAAATTCAGGTTCAGAAACTGCTGTATTTGGAATACTAAAATCGTCATCTTCTACACAGCTATTAAAAGCTACAAGTCCTATAAGTAGAAGTATAAATTTGTTAATTTTTAAAGTTTTCATTTTTTGTGTGTATTATATTTTCTTTTTCAATTAAAATCTTACGTAAACATTTAAGTAATATGTCGTTCCGTTTCCGAAGAAATAACGTGATCCAAAAATAGGACCATTATCTCTTGCTTGGTCGTCTCTAACTCTTCTAAAGTTAGCTAATCGTGATTGCTCAAAACCTCCAGTTCTGTAATCCTGATCAAATATGTTATTGATTGTTGCAAAGAAACCGATAAAATAATCATCAACCTTCCAAGACTTACCACCGACTACGTTTACTAACATATAATCATCAAACTGTTCTTGTTTTAATAATTCTTTTGCTAATATCGGGTCATAATCATTAAATGTGTTGCCATCAAAATCTGAAGTAAAGTTAGCAGATCTTGCTAAATTACTTACATCTATATAAGCGTTAGAGAAATAATTAGTCGTTACTCCAATATTCCAGAAATCAGGATCTCTATATTCAAAACCTAATTGAAATGCGCGCTCTGGTCCGCCAGCAACATGCACATCTTTAAGATTTGTAGTACCATCTCCAAAAGTAACAGGTCCAGCTAAATCTACACTTGTAAGATACAAATTAGGATTGTTTTGGAAAGTGTACTGACCAACAGAAGCAGCTCCTTTAAGTTTAATGGTTGGTGTTACTTGAGCTTCAATACCTAATTCTACACCTACGTGTCTTCTTTCGATACCTGTTAGTACTTCTTGCACAAATGCATCACCATTGTCAATACCTAAACCAGCTAAGTCTTCAGTAAAGTAAAATCCTATATCTGTACCGTCTTCGAACCCTGAATAAAAACCAGTAACTCTAGCTTTTAATTTTGGTGAACGGTAGATATAACTTACATCTACAGATTGAATTTTTTCACTTTCTAAACCAATTACCGAAGCATTAGTTTGGCGAGCATTACTATATGAGTTTCTAATTGTTGGTGCTTTTGTAAAATAGCTACCATTTACATCTATAAGGTGTTTACCAGAAGCTTTAAATGTAAAACCAGCTTTTGCACCGTAGTTGGTAAATTCTAATTTTTCACCCTCACCAAAAGACCCGTTGTTTCCTGTTCCTGGGAAGTTTCCGTTTTCATAAAAACCTACACGTTGATAAGTTGTTGATGAAACGTTTCCGCCTAAATAAAAATCTATTTTATTGTACTTAAACTGAGCTTGGGCAAATGCACTTGCCACATCAGCATTAATTTCGTAATTGTACTTATAGCGGTCACCTTCTCCAACGATTCGGTTTGGATTACGCAAATCACTTTGTGCTACTTCTTCTAAAGTTGCACCAACTGCGTTTGGAGATTCTTCAGCAAAGAAATCTACATCCAAATAGCCTGAGCCACCTAATAAATCTTCAATACGTGCGTAGTTTTGACTGTTTAAGTTTCTGTAGTTTAAAGATGCATTTAAGCGAATGTTTTCTGCTAAATCAGCATCTAGAATTGAATTAAAACTCCACTGTTTATCTTCAATGACATCTGCTTGTACAGCATACAATGAATACCCTGTTGTCGCATTAGCTTCATATAGTTGATTCCAATCAAATTGTCCATCGTTAACAAACTCTTCTCTTGCTAAGTATGCTTGTTGATAATCGAAAGCTGTTGGGTTTTCATCTTGTAAAAAGAAACTTGGTAAATTCTGGTAGTATTCTGGAGTTGGATTACGTGCACCACCGATAAAAGCGGTTTCGCCATTAATGGTAACAGCACGTGTACCTCCATTATCTATACGTGTATTTGCTATTTCTCCAAATTGGTAAGCTACATTTGTATTTAAACGTACTTTGTCCGAAATATCCCAGAAATGGTTAAGCATTATAATTGGCTCTTCTATTTCACGAATTCTAGAGTTACGCTGTTCTCCGTTTAACTCTCCCCAAAACGGGTTGTATTGTCTTCCTTTAAGATCAAAAACTTCTTGAGTAATTGCTGTTGAACGACCACGTCTGTTTTGTGCATAAATACTCGTTAAGTTAAGGGAATGTTTATCGTTTATTTTCTTTTCTATTGAAGCAAAGAAAGAATTAGCATCGTAAAGTGTTCCATCAATATAACCTTGCTCTCCAAAACGTCTAGACAATAATACAGAATAAGACCAACCATCAGCTAAAAGGCCAGAACTGTAGCTTCCCATAATACGTCCTTCGTAACTTCTGTTTGCAGCGGCGTATGATATTCGTCCACCTTTACGATATTTAGAGGCACGCATTATAATATTATTTGTACCAGCAAGATCACCAAAGTTGTAATCGTTTGCAGACATACCCATTGTAAATTCTTGGTTACGCTGTACATCATTAAGTCCGCCCCAGTTTCCCCATTGTGGTCGGCCGCTAAATTGCTTATTCATTTCAATACCATTAATAAGTACTTTACCATTGGCATTGTCCAAACCTCTTGGTCTAAAGAATGTTGCACTAAAATCAAAAGCGGCAGCACTTAAAAACACATCTCTAGATGCCTGTAAAAGTCCAGATACATTATCTGTAAGACCGTCATCCTCACTATTAAGGTTGTCATCAGAAATAGAAATGGTATACAAATCCTTTTTGTCTGTTGGATCGTAATCAAGAGTCATTCCTGAAATATCAACAGTTTTGTTTTCGTTAACCACAATTGGGTAACGTTTTGTTTCGTAACCTACTTTTTCAATCTTAAGCATTTGCTCACCTAAAGGAACATCTTTAGTAAAACTAAATTCTCCTTTTGCGTCAGTTGTTTTGCTCAAAGTTGTACCTTCAATAGTTACAGTAACATCAGGAATAGGTTCTCCTGTGATTCCATCTAATACACTACCTTTCACAATGGTTTGCTGGGCAAAACTCATTAATGAAAAAGCTATACTAAATAGAAAGAGTAATACACTTTTTTTCATACCTAATTATAAAATTTTTGTTTTATGAAAGCCTTAACAATTATTTAAAGGCGCACAAAGGTAAGTTTTTTATTGAATTTATATACTTTTGGCATCTAAATTGCTTTAAGCTTTACAATTAGATAACATACAATATGAAACCGATTAAATTTATACTTATTTTACTTACATTTTCTTTAACATTTTCGGCTAGTGCCCAAAAGGAGAAAAAGTTTAAAATTCACACCGTAGCTTTCTATAATTTAGAAAACTTATTCGATACGCTAAATGACCCTTCAAAATTTGATGAAGCAAGTCCTATCATGGAGATGGCAGCTGCAAATAGGGCAGAGGTTTACGAGAAGAAAGTTAAGGGTATGGCTCGCGTACTTGCTGAAATTGGTCGTGGCGAATACAATAAAAATGCTCCAGCAATTATCGGTGTTTGTGAAATTGAAAACCGAAAGGTTTTAGAAGATGTCGTAAATGACCCTTTATTGTTAGGTTTGGATTACGGAATAATTCATTTTGATGGGCCAGATGCTCGTAGTATTGATGTAGCTTTACTTTATCAAAAAGACTTATTTCAACCAACTAGTACAAGTTCTCACGAATTAAAAATTTACGACGACCGCACTAGAAAAAGAAAATATACCAGAGACCAATTGTTGGTAAGTGGAAAATTAGATGGTGATGATATTCATGTCATTGTAAATCACTGGCCTTCCAGAAGTGGAGGCGAAGCTAGAAGTAGACCAAAGCGTGTAGCTGCCGCAAAAGTAACAAAGCGTTTGGTAGATTCTGTACAAGCGATTGATCCTTATGCAAAAATTTTCATTATGGGCGATTTAAATGATGACCCAACAAATGCAAGTGTTAAAGACGTTCTTAAAGCACAGTCAAGCAAAAAGCGTACAAAGCTTAAAGGAATTTATAATCCTTATGAGAGTATGTTTAAGAAAAAAGGTTTGGGAACTACGGCTTACCGTGATGCTTGGAGTTTGTTTGACCAAATAATGGTAACAGCGCCATTATTAGAAAAAGATTATTCATCTTTTAGATTTTACAAAGCTGGAATTTTCAACAAACAGTATCTAACAAACCCTAGAGGAAGATACGAAGGGTATCCGTTTAGAAGTTTTGCAGATGGAGGATATACAGGAGGTTTCAGTGATCACTTTCCAGTATATGTCTATGTAATTAAAGAAGTAGAAGAATAAACATCTTATTATAAAACTAAAAAAAGGCTTCAATATTAATTGAAGCCTTTTTTGTAAAGTTTAAAACCATAGATTCCAAGGAATCATATATAAAACCAAGGCTAAAGCTATCGTATAAAAGATAGAAAGTATTTTAAATTTAGGTTTAGAAACTAATTTTTTCTTGTGTTTTGAATAGCCAATAGTAACCAACGCAACCGCAATTATCATAGTTGTTGGGTGTTCTACTGCTAATTTTCTTATCGCGTCATTTTTCATTATTTCGCCAACAGATAGCTCATCAAAATAACCTTTTGTAAACCAGAGTACAATACCTATTAGTAGCTGAATGTGCATAGTTATTAATGCAAAAAGAGAAATTCTGAAGTCCTTAGCGTCAAATTCTTTGTCCGCAAATAGTTTGTACAGAGCATTTAAAGTTGCTAAGACTAAAACGATAAGTACAATATATACCCAGCCAGAATGTATAAATTGAATAGTTTCCATAGTATAAAATTAGTTAGTTATACAAAAGTACATAATTGAATGTTAGAATAAATTATTCTGAAATAGTTATTTCATGCTTCAATTCATTTCCTAATTCATCTACAACCGTAATCGTATGCTTTCCTGGTTTTGGTAAAACCGCCATATCATGAAGATTTTTTGTTTTGCCAACATAAGTCTCATCAATATACCAAAAGAGCTCCAATTCTGGTTTTGAGTGAGCTACTTTTAAGATTAAATCATTTGTGTTTCCATCAAAATCTTTCGGTAAAAAAATGGTGCTTTGTTGCGTTGGGTAAATAAACTCCATAGTTACAGAAGTTGAAGCCTTGCAATCTGTTCTAAATGGTGGTAAATCTTTATAAAATGGGTTTTTGCTTTTGTAATAAAAGGCTTGTAACGGCGGAAGCGTAAACCAAGACTCACTCTTTATATTTGAAACATCCTCGCAAGACGAATTTACCTGAAATTGCTTTGAAACATCCAAATGTACCAGTTTGTGATACGGACAAGGTTCGGTTTTTTGGCCACTTATTTGAATAAATTTTGAAGACACAGCATCGCAAATGGAGGATGCGCGATAACCACTTTTATCGCAAATTTGCACTTCAATCATTTCGTCATAAGGCTTGTCAAACCAATCGCTCTTTGGGAGTAAATCAAACACGTCAAATAGAATTGGCGCTGCAGTTTGCACACCGACCAAACCTGGCCGACCTTCGCCGTCGGCATTACCAACCCAAACGCCAACCACATAATCTTTTGTGGTACCAATGGCCCAAGCATCTCTAAAACCAAAACTAGTTCCTGTTTTCCAAGCGATTTCTTGAGACGAATCGTAATATTCCCAACTATCATCTTCTTCTGGGCGATTGACTTGCTTCATACTTTCAAACGTATGATAGATGGAAGCGGCATCGAAAATGGTTTTCTCTTGTGTAAGTTTTCCAAAATTCATTTCAGAATTATAAAACCTAGGCTCACAAAATTCATTTGAATAATATTGACTCGAATTTTCATTGAAATGATTTAATGTAGAAGCCATTGCCGCATAACTTTTGCACAAATCCCACAGATTACTTTCTGCACCACCGAGAATTAACGATAAACCATAATGATTGGCGTTGTACTTCACATCCTTAAGGTTTAATTGTTTTAAATATTGATAAAATCTATCCAAACCAAAATCTTGGAGCATTCGCACCGCAGGAACATTCAGCGAGCGTGATAAAGCCATATCCGCAGGCACGGCGCCATCAAACTCTTTATTGAAATTTTCGGGTTGGTAGCTTCCAAATTGTGTAGGAATATCTGCTACCAACGTATTTGGTAAGATATCGCCAGCATCTAGCATGGACGCGTATAAAAATGGTTTTAAAATACTTCCTGTACTTCTCGGTTTGTCAATGATATCTACATTTTTTTGATGTGCTTTATCTGTTGGCGAGTTACCAATGTAGCTAAGTACTTTTCGAGTTTTTACATCCAAAACCAACACCGAAATATTATGAATTTCGTTCTGTTTTAATTGATTATAATGCTGTTTTACAATGCCATTGGCTTGTTCTTGTAAGCTAATATTCAGTGTGGTTTTAATGCGTTTTCCTTTATCTTTTTTTGCAATTTTTTGAAGTAAATGTGGCGCAATCTGAGGTAACGGATATGGTTTATGAGGCAGACCTTCAGCAATTGACAATTCATAAGTTAATTTGTCTATTATGCCATTATCGTAAATTTTTTTCAGCAAACGATTACGTTTTTTAAACAAACGCTCTTGGTTTTTTCCAGGATAAATTAAACTTGGCGCATTCGGTAAAACTGCTAAGGTTGCACTTTCTGCCCAAGATAAATCTGAAGCATTCCTATTAAAATAACGCCAAGCCGCAGCATCAATACCTACCACATTTCCGCCGAATGGCGCGTGACTTACGTATAGATTTAAAATATCGTCTTTCGAATGTCTGAATTCTAACCGAGTAGCTAAAACCAGTTCTTTCAGTTTTTCAAAATAGGTGCGTTTTCGTCCTTTTCGAGATAAGCGAATCACTTGTTGTGTAATTGTACTTCCACCACGTTTGACTTCGCCAGAACTGATGTTTTGCTTCAGCGCTTTAAAGATTGAAATTGGATTGAACCCAGGATGTTTGTAAAAATAGTCGTCCTCAAACTGAAGAATACACGTTTTAAATTTTTCTGGAATACTATCTGTTTCTGGGAATCGCCATTGTCCGTCATCTGCAATTAAAGCACCTAATAACTGATTGGAATTGCTTGTAATAACGGTTGCTGTTGGGTCTTTAAATAGTTGTTTTGGCAAACAGAAATAGTAGGCTATAAGCGCAATACAGATGATTGCGCTTTTAATTTTATGGTGTTTTATGTAGCGTATTAGTTTCAATATGAAGGCTATTATTTTTCAAACTCATACTCACGTTCTACTTTGCAAATGCGTACTTTATACAAATTATACCATTGTTCACGGCCTTTTTGTTGCGTAAATAGATGCTCAGAATTTTGTTTCCACTGCTTGATAGCATCTAAACTTTCCCAGTAACTTACTGTAATACCAATAGAATTTCTAGCGCTTTCAATACCTAAATAACCTTCTTGTTGCTTGGCAAGATTTTCCATTTGTTCCGCCATTTCCGTGTAACCTTCAATCTTTTCGGTTTGGGTAGAAGTAAAAATTACGGCGTAATATGGTTTAGTGTTTTTCATAATCTATTTCTCAACCGTAACCCAACGTCCTTTATTACGTACCAAATAATCATTATCATACATGGCTTCGGCTTGCACGCCAGGTAAATAATAGGTTCCTAAATAAGAAGCATTGAGTAAAACAGTAAATGTTTTAGTGCCTCTTTTGCCGCGTCTTTCTATATCGAAATAAAAGTTAACTCGGTCATCTCTTATATCGGTATATCTCGCTTGACTTACTGTTGTGTCTCCAAAATCGGTAAATCGTGTATTGACAATATCCCAACCAGAAGGAAAAATTTGAGTTAGTGCCACATCTTTCACGACTTCGTTATTAAGATTACTTATGCTTACTGTTGCCACAAAATCCTGACCTTGTTGCAGTTTAGTGACATCAAGCGTGTTACCTTTTAAATCTTTATATACGGTCGAAATTGAAAATCCACGTTGAACAGGTAATTCTTTACCAAGCTTTAATTTTCCTGAATTTAAGACACGTACGTAAACCAAATTATCGTCATTGTTTTCAAGCTTAATAGTGTTTAAACCATCTACAACAGGAATGTCTCGTTGTGCTATTCCGTTTTTAGTGGTAATCGTTTCAGATTTTCCATTAATGATATATTTCAGATTTAATTCTTTTCCGCCATTTTTTGCGATTAATTTTCCAATAGCTAATAAACTATATGCCGTAGTTTGCGTGCTCATCCAAGTGTCACTAGACAATGATTTTCCAATAGTTTTGGCTAAATCAGCAGCTTTTGGATTATTGGTAATTAACATAGTTTCTAATGCCATAGCACGATTTCTACCTAAAGAACCATAAGTATAATAGTTGCTTTTTGGTGGCTGAAAATCGATATTCGCCAATTTTGAAATAGCTTCACTCGCTTCTTTTTGTCCTGCTAATGCATAAGCAGCAGCCAATCGCCATTTAGCATCGTTAGACAATTCGGTAAATTCTCTAAGTCTGTTCATGCTTGCCAAATCTGGACTTCCAGCAAGTGCCAATGTGTATAATCTGTATGCTTGCGCTAAATCGCCACGGTAATAACGGTAGCTTGGACGCCAATCTCTCGCTGCTCTTTTTTGATAAGCTATCCAATTACTCTTAAAAGTCAATGGTAATACATAACCCTTCTTTTCTGCCTCAATCATAAAATGACCCGCATAAGTTGTTCCCCAATCGTTGGCTGAATTTTCTCCAATCCAATAGCTTAATCCACCATCTGGTCTTTGGAAACTTGATAAACGATTAATACCATTTTTGATGTTATTTTGAATTTTCTCTTTGCGTTGTGATGTTAAATCGAAAATATCTGCCAAAAACAATTGTGGGAAAACACTCGATGTCGTTTGTTCCACACAACCATGCGGATATCGAATAAGATACGCCAAACGCTTATTGAAATCCATTGGTGGTAACGTTGAAAATTCAACGGTTGCTGTATTTGTTCCTGAAACACCGAAAGTTGAAAAAGACACATCTTGAGTTGCTTTAGCCTGAAGTTCTTTATCAATCACTTTTGAAGAAATTGGGTTCGGGTTTTCAACATCAATTTCGACTTTGTAAGATGATGTTTCGCCATTTCCTGAAGCTACAACTTCAATTGTATTTATGCCTTTTGCTTTAGTGACATCTAATTCAAAAAAGGCCATTTTTTCATCTGGATTTTCAAATTGAAGTGTTTGCGATGTATTGCCTTTTATAGTGATACCATCACTCAATTTTAAATCTAATTTTACGTTTTTTACTTTCTTTTCCATGGCAAAAATAGTAACAGGTAAAGTCACTTTTTCGCCTGGACTTAACTTTCGCGGAAGTGTTGCCAACACCATTAATGGTTGTTTCACTTGTACCGATTTTTCGGCATTACCATAAGCTTCATCTACATTATCGCCAGCGACAACCATTGTACGAACAGCACCAACATAGTTCGGCATTTTTAGTTTGTGTGTCGCAGTTTCATTCGCATCTAAAATAAATGGGCCGAGAAAGGTCACCACAGGTTTAAAACGATTGGCTTTTTTGTTTTTTCCTTTAGCAGCCTCGCCATCACCACCAATAGCAAACACTTGGTCAACGCTACCAGAATAGGCGCCAATGACATCATCGAAAATATCCCAAGTTTTTACGCCTAAAGCTTCGCGAGCATAAAAACTATCCCAAACATTTGGTGTTTTAAATCGTGTTAAATCCAATAAACCTTCTTCCACAACCGCAATGGTATAGGTCATGGACTTGTTGTTTTTTTCTGAAACTTTTATCTCGTAATTTTCTTTTGGTCTGATGCTATTTGGCATCGAAATTTCTGGATATAATCGGGTTTCTGGATTTTCAACCAAAAGAGGAATGACACCGTACAATCTAATAGGTAAATCGTTAGACGTGACATCATGCGGTTGCAATAACGAAATATTGATAAACGCATTTGGTGCCATATCTGAAGTAATTGGAATGTCAATAGTAGTTTCGCCTTTAGCCGTTTTTACCCATTGGTAATCGATGATTTCTGAACCATTTTCTAAACTAATCAACGCACGACCTTCAGTACCAGAAGGAAACGTCAGTTTCGCCGTTTCGCCAACATTGTAGTTGTCTTTATCTGTTGAAAAGACCAACATTTTTGCGGCTTCTTTATCTGATGACGGTGCAGATTGCCACCAGTTTTTATAAAAGTATGCCGTACGTCCTGTGGCATGACCGCTTTCTGGGTCTAAAATTCGGATTAAATAACGACCGCGATTTCCATCAGGAATATTGAGCTTAAAATTTGCTTTTCCATTGGCATCGGTATTAATTTTAAAGTCTTTAATTGGTCTATGATAACTGCTCGAAACGTAGCTTGAAAGATTGTCGTAAGAGGAATTCCACCACCAACGCCATTCGACTTTATAAACTTTGACTTCAAGATTTTTTCTCTGAACACCTTTGCCATTTGCATCAACTGTAGCGACATCAAACGTGTGATTTTCATCTGTAAAATAGGAACCATAATTGTTGCCTTCAGGTGATTTTATACCGACAAAACTTTCGTATGGCGCATAAGGCATCGTGAAGGAATCAAGTGAAAAACCACCACCATTTTCAAACGCTCTAACTAAAAATTGAGCGTTTAACATTCCAGGTGCATTCTGCCCGATATTAAGTTTATTGTTAATTTTTGCATCGCCTTTGGCGTCTGTTTTTCCATCATAAACAATAACTTCTTCAGAACTAAAATTTCGTGTTGGGTCATTGAAAATGTAGTCTTTATAACCCTTAAAACTTGTGGATTTGTTAGTGAATTTTGCTTTCACTTCAGCTTTAATGTTTTTTGCTGGTGCGCCGTGAAGCCATGCAACATTCAAATCACCTTTTAATGTTGTGTTGTTGGTGAGAATTTCATCTTCAAAATCAATTTTAATTTTTAGACGATTCGGTTTAACGGTTTCAATTTTTAAGGTTTTGGTGAATGATGCACCACCAACTGAAACTTTGGCGTAGTATTTTCCTGTTTTATAATCTGTTGATGTCGGTACGGTGAAGTTGTAAAAATGATTCACATCATCAACCGAAACGTGTCTATGTACCAACTTGCCAACTGGGTCAGTGATTTCGAGTTTTACAGGATGACGTTGCGGTAATTTATTCGCATTGTCATTAAGTACAAATGTGAGAAATAAACTATCACCAGGTCGCCAAACACCGCGCTCGGCATAGATATGGCCTTTAAGTCCGCGTTGCAGTTTTTTTCCAGAAACATCAAATTTACTAAGCGATAAAGAATTACCGTCTGTGAGTTTTACATAGCTTGTGTTTCGACCTTTATTGACGATGGCAAATGCAGCGCGTTTTTTAGTATCAATTTCGGCAATACCGTCTTTGTTTGTAATTGCTTTTGTAAGTAGCTGTTGCTGGTAGTTGTATAGGTTTACAGTAGCTCCAATTTCAGGATTTGTACTTAAAATGTCAGTCACGGCAAAAAAGTAGGAATTTCTGCTTCCTTTTTTGGCAACAACGCCCAAGTTTGAAGCAATTAAGTTCTGTGCAATTGTTCGATTTGGATAGTTGTAATACGAGTCCGTACACGGATTATCCTTATCTCGCCATCTGTAATTTTCATTTTTGTAGCGGTACGTAACATTGTCCCAATATTCTTCCTCTAAACGGTCTTGGTCTTCTTCGGATAAATCTTCAGATGCGTAATAATCGTCATAATAGTCGTCTTCGTTACTAGAGACTTCACTTGCATTTATGTCACAATCATAAAGTGAATAGTCACGCTTAAAACTTAATTCTACGCGATAAATAGAACCCATATCGGAGGTAAAATATTTAGATAAATCTATACTGTAAGCCTTCCATTTTCCTGTGTTTTGAGATTCGTCTTCGATTAGGGTTATCGTTTGCTTAGCAATGCGTCGTCCTACGTTACGAATACCATACTGATTGTTGCTATTTAAATTATTTGTTTGAAGAAACTGAAGCACATTATCTTCAAAAATTTTAATAATACGCACATCAACCTTACTT
Source organism: Winogradskyella litorisediminis (assembly GCF_042675765.1). NCBI lineage: Bacteria > Pseudomonadati > Bacteroidota > Flavobacteriia > Flavobacteriales > Flavobacteriaceae > Winogradskyella > Winogradskyella litorisediminis. The sequence continues at coordinate 808,968 of NZ_JBHTJL010000009.1, forward strand.
AGATTAACGGCTTCAAAATTGAATTTTAATTCTTTTGAATTTGGAAGAATAGTTCCGTTACTAATTAATCGCACCTGTGGTTTTAAAGACTCGAATGTGAGTTGTTTTGAGAAGTTGTTTTTCAGCTTAAAACCATCGGTATTTGTGATTCCTGTAAACACATCAATTTGAATATTGCCAACCAATTTAGAATCTGGATAGACTTTTAAGACATTGCCATCAACGACATATTTCGGATTCTTCGCATTTTGAATAGTCACCAAACCCGCAAAATTCTGCTGTTTTTTTAATGGGTCAGAAAAGTTAAGTGACAAGTATTGTTCTGGTGATTGAAACACTTCTGTATTGATTATAGTGAAGTTATTTTTGCCTGGAATAGTTACAGAATTTTCACCTTTATTTTCGGCATCAATGGCACTTCCATTCCAACTAATATCAATTTTACTATCGTCTACAAAACGTTTGATGCTATCGATTTTAAATTCAAAGTATTTCGAATTTTTATTAGCTTCATTCCACACCAATTTTAAATCGTTATTATCTTGTGAAGCTTCAACTAATTTTTTCGCATTTTCTAAACTAATCACATCTGCAGAGCGCAAATAACCCGACAAATATTGCCATTCTTTACTGTACGATTGCAAATCTGAAGTCGTTACGGTAAAACCAGGCGTTATGGTTTTAAATTGAAAAGTGTAGGATTTAAATTCTTTCGGGATTTTCTTAAAAATTTCACCCAAATTCACTGTAACATCATATTCTGTATCTGGCTCCAAAGGTTCGTCTGGCGTGAAAAGTAAATTCGTTTTATTGAGCACTTGTAATTTACCTTCGACATAAGGTTTTATTTTCACCAAATCAACATCTAAGTCTTGCCCCATTTCCCATGAACTCACCTCGTTTGCCAAAAATATCTTTATGGGTTCGACTACCGAAACACGACCTGAAGTGGTGTAACTGATATAGTCTTTAAATTTAAAGATATTGTTGGTTTCTGTTTCTTTGTCTTTACAAGAAACAGCAAGAAAGGCGATGATTATTAGGGCGAAGACTTTGTTGATTTGCATGATGTTGTGGATTAATTTGTGATATAATTTACGACGCTTTGCCTAAAGGTAATTCAAAGATTATAATTTTTTCGGTTTTGTAACCGTCAATATCTGTCATGATAACTTTCAATTCAATTTGGCTCGGTGCAATACTGTAAGTTGCACTGTCTTCGAGGTTTAAAGTTGAATATAATTCGGCTTTGTCAAAATTTAAAAAACGCTTAGAATCTTTAGCAGATAATGTTGCTGTTTTATAGATATTTCCTTTTGAGAACTCCAATTTTAAAGGTTTCCAACTTGAGGTGTAATGCTGAAAATCTGTAAAGGCAGCTTCGCCATCTTTCGTTTTCACAGCAATGCTATTTCTGTGGCGTTGTAACACTTCAATTGTTCTATAACCTTGATGATGCTTCACTTTGAGGTATCTGTTTTCAACAGTTTCATTATTATTTATTTTGAAAACTGGAATGACGATATCATTTTCTACGCTTGACGATTTTATTTCCGCATCAGCGTGTAACTTATCAACGTAAATGGTGAATGCTTCGCCATAAATTTTAAGTGGCTGCTCTATTTTTTCATTGGTTAAATAACCGTTGAATACGTAGCCATCTTCAAAATATTCACCAACTGCTGGTCCTTTGATTTTTACCCATTTGCCAGACACTTTCGTGTTACTGTCCTTTACATCTAAGTGCAAATTGGTGTGCTCGATAATTTCTACTGCCGTGCCATAATCCAAGATGCCAACTTTGGTTGCGCCTTGATTTGGTTGTTCTCTAATTACTAATCCGTTTTCTGCGGTTACGTACTGGATGTCTTGTGCTTGTGCAACGCTTAGTGCGAAGAAAGCCACTGTTAAAATTCTTAAAAACATAATGTGTGGATTTAAATATTATGGTTTCTCATTCTCTATGAGAACTCCTGAAAATCAAGAAGAAGGCCTTTTCTTGTTAAATATGTACGTGGTCGATTTTTCTTTTAGACTTTATACAATTGTTAAAAACTTCATAAAGTTGACGTCTAATTATCAACCTGAAAAACACTATTCTAAGCCACAATTTATTGTTATCTTGCCCAAATTAATTTTACTAAAAAACGATATACTATGGGAACAGTGGCAACTGATTTCGGAATAAAAGAAGCACTACAACAATTGGGTGTTTCGGACATAAATCATGGAACTTCAACAGGTTCTAATAATTTTGGAAATGGTGATTTAATTGAAAGCTACTCACCAGTAGATGGGCAATTAATCGCAAAAGTTTCTACAACAACTCGTGAAGATTATGAGAAAGTTATGGACGCAGCAACATCTGCTTTTAAAACCTTCAGAGCCATGCCAGCTCCACAACGTGGCGAAATTGTTCGTCAGTTTGGAAACAAATTAAGAGAGTTAAAAGAACCTCTTGGGAAATTAGTCTCTTACGAAATGGGAAAATCTTTGCAAGAAGGTTATGGCGAAGTGCAAGAAATGATAGACATCTGCGATTTTGCAGTTGGATTATCTCGTCAGCTAAACGGACAAACCATTCCGTCAGAAAGACCAGGTCACGTGATGCGTGAGCAGTGGCATTCATTAGGCGTTGTTGGTATAATTTCGGCATTTAATTTCCCAGTCGCAGTTTGGGCTTGGAACACAGCCTTGGCTTGGGTTTGTGGCGATACTTGCGTTTGGAAAGGCTCTGAAAAAGCACCAGTTTGTGCAGTAGCTTGCCAAAATATTATTGCTGGTGTTTTAAAAGAAAACAACTTGCCAGAAGGTATTTCTTGCATAGTTAATGGCGATTATAAAGTTGGAGAATACATCACAACAGATACCAGAATTCCTTTAGTTTCTGCAACAGGGTCTACACGTATGGGACGTATTGTTGGTGCAACGGTTGCTGAACGTTTTGGGAAATCGTTGTTAGAATTAGGTGGAAATAACGCCATCATCATCACACCAACTGCCGATTTAAAAGTGGTAGTTCCAGGTGCTGTTTTTGGTGCTGTTGGTACTTGTGGCCAGCGTTGTACATCTACACGTCGCTTAATTATTCATGAAAGCGTTTACGATAAAGTACGCGATGCTATTGTTGGCGCGTACAAACAATTAACTATTGGTAATCCTCTAGATGAAAACAATCATATAGGACCATTAATCGATAAAGATGCTGTAAATACGTATTTAGCGGCGATTGAAAAAGCAGAAGCTGAAGGTGGAAATGTATTAGTTGAAGGCGGTGTTTTAGAAGGTGAAGGTTACGAAAGCGGATGTTACGTAAAACCAGCAATTATTGAAGCAGAAAATCATTTTGAAATTGTTCAGCATGAAACATTTGCACCAATTTTATACTTAATGAAATATTCTGGTGATGTTGAAAATGCCATTGAAATGCAAAATAGCGTAGCTCAAGGTTTATCATCTGCAATAATGACCAATGAGATGAAAGAAGCTGAAAAATTCTTGTCATTTGCAGGTTCGGATTGTGGTATTGCCAATGTAAACATTGGAACTTCTGGCGCAGAAATCGGTGGTGCATTTGGAGGTGAAAAAGAAACTGGTGGCGGACGCGAATCTGGTTCTGATGCTTGGAAAATCTACATGAGAAGACAAACAAACACAGTTAACTATTCTGATGAATTGCCGCTTGCGCAAGGTATTAAGTTTGATTTGTAATAATTTTTTACAACAGATATTAATAAAAACCGTTTCAATTTTGAAGCGGTTTTTTGTTTTAGAGAATTAAACCTTTTTAACTAACTTAGGTCTTAACAACATGGAAGCAGAACATCTTAAACATCTCTATTGGCGCGCAGGATTTGGCATAATGCCTAAAGACTTGGAGTGTAATGCCAATAAAACAACAGCGCAAGTTGTGGATGAATTGTTTCAAAATTCTGAAATGATAGAAGACTTAACCATTGACCTTTCAGAATTTAAAAATTTGGATTATCAGTTGCTAAAAAATAATCCGCAGCTGATAAGAGAAACCCGTCAAAAGATAAGAAAACGATTACCAGATTTAAATAACGCTTGGCTTACTAAAATTGCGACGAGTAAACAAGTTTTACGAGAGCGTATGACCTTGTTTTGGGCAAATCATTTTGTATCTGGTGATAAAAATACCATTTACGCACAACAGTTTAACAATACATTGAGAATGCACGCTTTAGGAAATTTTAAAGATTTTGTAAAAGCCGTTTCAAAAGAAGCATCGATGATAAATTATCTCAATTTAGGGCAAAACCGAAAGGCGCAACCCAATGAGAATTTTGCCAGAGAACTTATGGAGTTATTTACGCTTGGCGATGGACATTACTCAGAAACAGATATTAAGGAAAGTGCTAGAGCATTTACAGGATATTCGCGTACTGTAGATGGAACATTTAAATTTAGAAAATACCAGCACGATGATGGTCTTAAAACGTTTTTTGGCAAAACGGGAAATTTTAAAGGTGATGATATAATTGATATTATTTTAGAAAAACGGCAATGTGCCAATTTTATTTGTAAAAAAATATACCGCTATTTTGTTAATGAAAATATTATCGATAGTCATGTTGATTTGTTGACAGACGTCTTTTTTAAGAATTACGATATTAAAAATACAATGCATTATTTGTTTAATCAGAGTTGGTTTTACGATGACGCAAACTTAGGTGCCAAAATAAAATCACCAGTTGATTTTTTAGTAGGTCTTCAAAAAACAGTTCCGGTGGAATTTAATAACAAAAAAGCAGTTTTAAGACTTCAAAAGTTATTAGGTCAAACTCTATTAGATCCGCCAAATGTAGCTGGTTGGAAAGGACATAAAGCTTGGATAGATGCAAATACGATTATGCTTCGTTTAAAGTTGCCTTCGGTATTACTCAACGGAGGAATGATTGCTTTAGGTAACGAAAAAGATGAAATACGACGTCAGTTTTTTAAAAATAATAAACAAAAGTTGCCTTTTAAAAACACGGCAAATTGGGCAGAATTTCAAAAAAATTTTAAAAATATCGATTCCGAATCTTTAGCTTCAATCTTACTAAACGGTAATATTAATAATGGCACAAAATCTTACATTGCATCCTTAGATAAAAGCTCGAAACAGGCACATTGCATTCAGTTAATGTCATTGCCCGAATATCAAATGTGTTAGTTATGAAAAGAAGAGACTTTATAAGAAATTCGGCATTAGCGAGTAGTTTGTTTTTTGTACCAAACTTTGTAAAAGCTTTCGAGAGTATTGATGCAAAAAGTTTAGGATATCGGCGTTTAGTCATTATTCAACTTTCTGGCGGTAATGATGGTCTTAATACTATCATTCCTTACAGTAATGATTTGTATTATAATGCTCGACCAAAACTTGCCATTAGTGATAATGTTATAAAACTTAATGACAATTTAGCATTGCATTCAAGTTTACAACCGCTTCAAAATCTTTTTGATAATGGTGAGTTGTCTATTATTAATAATGTCGGTTATCCAAATCCGGTGCGTTCGCATTTTAGGTCTATGGATATTTGGCAATCAGCAAGTAGTAGTAACGAATATTTACAGAGTGGCTGGATTGGAAGATATCTAGACAAACATGGAAAACATTCGCATAATGCCATAGAGTTAGATGAGTCTTTAAGCTTAGCTTTAAAAGGAAACTCTTTTAATGGTTTGGCAACTAATGATTACAAAATGCTTCATAGGTCGGCGCGAGATCCATATTTTAAAAATGTGCTTAATCACTACCAAGACGAACATTTATCTGAACATAACTTGGGCTACTTGTACAAAACGATGATAGACGCTAAATCATCGGCTAAGTACATTTATGAGAAAACTACCACAAAACTATCTCAAGAAGACTATCCTCAAAATACGTTTTCAAAACAATTAAAAAACACAGCTCGTTTTATAAATTCTGGTCTCGATACCAAAGTATTTTACAATGCTTTAGGTGGTTTTGATACGCATGCCAACCAAAAAAGCACACAACAGCGTTTGCTTAAAATTTATGCTGAAGGTTTGGCTTCTTTTGTCAAAGATTTAAAAAGAAATGGCACTTATGAGGATACGTTAATTCTTACGTTTTCAGAGTTTGGCAGACGTGTTAAACAAAACTCTGCCAATGGAACAGATCATGGCTCGGCTAATAATGTTTTTGTGATTGGTAAAAATTTAAAGAACGCTGGCGTTTATAACGATTTATCGTCTTTATCTGATTTAGATGAAAACGGCGATTTAAAGTTTACGATAGACTTTAGACAGATTTACGCCACGATTTTAGAAAACTGGCTAAACACATCAACCAAAGGTATTATTACATCGCCTCAAAAAGTCTTAAATTTTATTTAATTGTATTTTACTTTTCTCAAAATACGCATTGTCAATTTATAAGCTTCATAAATTGAAGCGTCATAAGACTTTAAGTGTAATTTTAGCTCTTCGAGTTTATGTAAGGCAACTTCAAAACCATTGAGATAACAGATAAGATATGTGTCTGGCAAATTTTTTAAATCTGCTTCCTCATTGGGGTTCAAGGCTAATGTTTTTTTAAGTTTGTCTAAAAGTGCATTGTTGGCATTATAGATATGATGCAAGGTTTTTTTATCGAATTGTGGCGGCTCAAAAAGTAATTTGGTGTCAATAGAATATTGTGCATTATCACCAAAATTAATGGTTGTTTCTTCTAATTTATAATATTTAAAATTATTTTGAAGTCCAAGTCTTACATATTCAACGATACTAAATTTATCATCTGAGTATGAAATTGAAACTTCATCTAAAGCCGAATAGAATAAACGTTTTTGCTCATTGATTAACTCTATGTCAACGCGGCTAAAAAATACTTCATCTTTTACTTGTTTTTTTTGGCCTGCCCAACATAACACAAAATATTCTTTGAAGACTTTATATTGCGGATTAAAGTCTTTTCGTTTTTTCATAAAGTAGAAAACACCATCTAAGGTCAATTCTATATTATTGAGCGCATGATTTTCAATGGCCGATACTATTTTAGAATTGACGTCTTTTACTTCGATATCAAAAACTTTGGGCATGCTAATACTGCCATCTCTAAAAAAGACTGCACCTCCATAATATTTCCAAATGTTTTTACGGAGTGAAACCAAACCATCGCTCGCTCTAATAGTAACTAAACCAACGACTTTGTCATCTGGTAAATGAGGGAAAGGAATATTTTCATACTGTACTATCGGTGGATTGGTGAGATAGGCATTTATGAGATTCTGAATTTTACTATCATCAAAAAAATCGACACCAATGATATTATTATCTTCGTCGTCAACACCAATAACAATATAAGAGTTGTTTTTTGGATTGCTATTAGACAGTGCACAGACGTGCTTTAAAAATTTAGCTTTTCCTTCTTTTTGACTTAGATTAATTTTTCGTTTTTTATCATAAAAACTGTTCTCGTCGTTATGGGCGAGAAGGTTTTTAATTAAAAGGCGTTTATTAATCAAGGTTGTAGCTTATTAATCTTTTTTTACAATAGTTGAACTCGCTTGTGCTGTACAAAACATCAACACATCTGCAATATTTACATGAGCTGGTCTGCTTACAGCGAAATAAATCACTTCGGCAACATCTTCGGGTTGTAATGCTTTGTAGCCTTTATATACATTATCTGCGGCTTTTCCGCCTTTAAAACGGACCTGAGAAAATTCGGTTTCAACCAAACCAGGATTTATAGCGCAGACCTTTATACCGTAAGGATTTAGGTCAATCCGCATGCCTTCGGTAATGGCTAAAACGGCGTGTTTACTAGCGCAATAAACGTTTCCTTTTGGATACACTTCTTTACCAGCAGATGAGCCGATATTTATGATTTGCCCCGATTTTCGTTCTGTCATATTAGGAATTATGGCTTTGCTCACATAGAGTAAACCTTTCACATTAATATCCATCATAGCGTCCCAATCATCAGTGCTACCCGTTTCTATTGGGTCGAGTCCGTGTGCATTTCCTGCGTTATTAATTAAAATATCTATGTTTTTAAAAGCTTCTGGCATACTTTCAATAGCTTTAAAAGTGGCATCTTTATCGCGGACATCAAAGTTAAGTGTATGCACATCAACTTCACGAGATAAAGCGTTTTGTACGCTATCTAACCGTTCTTGTCGTCTTCCGCATAACACTAAGTTGATACCATGTTTAGCAAATTCGTGTGCTGTAGCACGACCTATTCCACTAGTTGCACCTGTTATTAAAGCCGTTAGCCTATTTTTAGAAGTAACATTTTTACTCATATTTAGTTATTTTTTATTCGTAAGAATTAACAAGTCCTTCCCTTTTTGGAAAGATTGAGCACGGGCTCTTTTTACGGCACGTCGTGACCTTGAGCTGCTTCGAGAATTAAGAACCAATCCTCAAGTGCTAAGTCTATTTTGCAAGCGTCAACAGACTGTTTTAATCGTGTTTTATTTGTTGTACCCACAACAGGAATTATGCCCGAAGGATGTTTCATTAGCCAAGCCAATAACAATTGGTCTTCAGTTGCATTATATTTATCCAATAAAGCGCCTAATTGTTTGTGGATGCGTCTAGTTTGTTCGGTATCTTCTTTAAAAACATTGCCCAATGGCGACCACGCCATTGGCTGAATACCTTGTCCCAACATGTAATCTAATGTACCGTTATCCATAGCTTGGTGTGCTGTTAGAGAAAATTCAATTTGATTCACATCAATATCAGCTCGCAAACCAATTAAATCCATTTGCGATGGTGTAAAATTTGATACACCAAAATCTCTAAACTTTCCATCTTTTTTTAGAATTGTAATAGCTTCAGCAATTTCTTGAGGTTGCATCAAAGGGCTTGGTCTATGTAACAAAAGCAAATCTAAATATTCAGTTTGAAGATTTTTTAGCGATGCTTCAACAGACCAGATAATATAGTCTTTACTGTAATCGTAATGCTTCACAACATTATTTCTATTTTCGACTTTATGTTGAATTCCCATTTTAGAAATCAGTTGAATCTCTTCTCTGTTAATACTGGAATCTACAAGTGCTTTCCCAAAATCAGCTTCAGTAGTATAAGCTCCATAAATATCGGCATGATCAAATGTTGAAATACCAATAGATAAGCAATGCTGTATCATGGATTCCATCTCTTTTGTTGAAAATTGTCTTCCCCAAGCGCCCCAAGTCATGGTACCACTTATGATTTTTGAATAATTAGTCACTGTAATAATTTTATATTAATAGCCATGTAAAAATATTCATTTTTAATGGATTAAAAGTCTGCTAAATTTGATTAACACTAATTATCATTCAGCCCTTTATTTTTAACCAATCGTTAACACCATACCAAGAATAATTTTAACAATTTGCAAAACTGATATAGACACAATAGTATTGTAGTTAAAATTCTTGAATTATATGGAAGAAACGAACACGATTGACATTAAATCGATTAACGAAAAAATTGAAAAAGAAAGTGCGTTTGTAGACCTTTTAACCTTAGAAATGAATAAGGTTATTGTTGGGCAAAAGCACATGGTAGAACGTTTGTTAATTGGCCTTTTAGGACAAGGACATATTTTACTCGAAGGTGTTCCTGGTTTGGCAAAAACCTTAGCTATAAACACATTATCTAAAGCTGTTGATGGTAGTTTTAGCCGTATACAATTTACACCAGATTTACTACCAGCTGATGTGGTTGGTACGTTAATATACAACATAAAAGAAAATGATTTCTCTATAAAAAAGGGGCCAATTTTTGCCAATTTTGTCCTTGCTGATGAGATTAACAGAGCACCTGCGAAAGTACAGTCGGCATTGTTAGAAGCCATGCAAGAAAAGCAGGTGACCATTGGTGACGAAACCTTTATTCTTGATAAGCCATTTTTAGTAATGGCGACGCAAAATCCGGTAGAACAAGAAGGAACATATCCTCTTCCTGAAGCGCAAGTCGACCGTTTTATGCTAAAAACCGTAATTGATTACCCAAAACAAGCCGAAGAGCAACTCATCATGCGTGCCAATTTACGTGGTACATGGGATAAGGTTAATCCAGTGGTTTCTGTGGCTCAAATATTAAGAGCACAAGAAGCGGTTCGAGAAGTATACATGGATGAAAAGATTGAAAAATATATTCTCGACATCATCTTCGCTACGCGTTACCCAGAAAATTACAATTTAGGAGACTTAAAAGCTTTGATATCTTTTGGGGCATCGCCTCGTGGAAGTATCAATTTAGCAACAGCAGCTAAATGTTATGCATTTATTAAGCGTCGCGGTTATGTAATTCCAGAAGATGTCCGTGCTGTAGTACATGATGTTTTACGTCATAGAATTGGTATAACTTATGAAGCTGAAGCTGAAAACATTACTTCTGAAGACATCATCAATAAGATTGTAAACGTAATCGAAGTACCGTAAAGAGTCCACAGTATTCAGTCACAGTTGAAGATTGCTCAACTAAACTGAATACTTTTAGAGTTTGAAATACTGAAAACTGAGACTGCAAACTGCTTACTGAATACATGGATACCAAAGAACTTCTTAAAAAAGTACGAAAAATAGAAATCAAGACACGTCGGTTGTCTGATCATATTTTTGGTGGCGAATATCATTCGACCTTCAAAGGCCGTGGTATGACGTTTTCAGAAGTTCGCCAGTACCAATTTGGTGATGATGTAAGAAATATAGATTGGAATGTCACAGCACGAACCTATGAACCACATATTAAAGTTTTTGAAGAAGAACGTGAGCTTACAATGATGCTTATGGCAGACGTGTCTGGCAGTAAATTGTTTGGTACCAAAAACCAGTTTAAGGATGAAATTGTTACTGAAATTGCAGCGACTTTAGCGTTCTCGGCCACACAGAATAATGACAAAATAGGACTTATTTTGTTTACGGATGAAATAGAGTTGTTTATTCCGCCTAAAAAAGGACGTTCTCATGTATTGCGAATTATCCGTGAGTTGTTAGAGTTTAAACCAAAAAGTAAAAAGACCGATATTTCTCAAGCGTTAAAGTTTTTATCAAACGTGATGAAAAAGAAAGCCATCGTGTTTATGCTTTCAGATTTTGTGGCAGACGATTATAAACAAACCCTGAAAATCACAGCAAGAAAACACGATATCACAGGAATAAGAATTTATGATAAGCACGAAGAAGTGATTCCAAATCTCGGAATGGTGCCAATGCAAGACGAAGAAACTGGCGAACTTATTTTGGTAAATACAGCGTCTAAAAAGGTGAGAGAAAACTATAGCAAATTTCACCAAGGAAAAGTGGATTATTTTAAAGATGCATTTGCCAAATCTGGTGCAGGCACTATAGATTGCCGAGTTGATGAAAGCTATGTGCGAAAGTTATTGGGCTATTTTAAAAGAAGATAATTAGGCGTGAAGTTGGAAGATAAAAGCACGCAGAAAATATATATGAATAAGAAAGAATTACATAAATTATTAAAAAGGACTTCGAGCTTCAAGCTTTTGGCTTCAGGCATCTTGTCTATGCTCTTTTTTCTAATTTCTAATTTCTCATTTTCCCAAGTCACAACCGAAATCGACACTACAAGCATCAGAATTGGTGAGCAGATTTCATATAAAATTAAAGTCGAAACAGATTCTACAAACTTGGTAGTTTTTCCTGAAGGACAAACGTTTTTACCATTAGAATTGGTTGAAGCTTTAACCATAGATACGACGAGACAAGCCTCTAAATTTCAATTGCTTCGCGAATATAAATTGACGCAATTCGATTCGGGTTCGTATTACATTCCTCGTCAAAAGGTAATTGTTGGCGATAATCCATTTTTTACAGATTCGCTTAAAATTGAAGTGAACACCATCCAAGTCGATACCACAAAACAAGGTTTATACGACATCAAACCAATTATTGAAGTTGAAAAAAGCAGTAGCAAATGGTGGTTGTACGTATTAATCGTTTTGGCTGCAATTGTACTTGTCGCATTTTTATTGTATTGGTTTATATGGCGAAAAAAACCTTTGACCGAAGAAGAGGAAATCGCCCTTTTGCCACCTTACGAGCGTGCCAAGTTGGCCATGGCGAAGCTAGATGAAAAGCAATATCTCGTTAAAGAAGATTTAAAAGGTTTTTATTCTGAATTAACCTTCATCATCCGAAAGTTTCTTGATGAAAAAGTATACGACCGTGCTCTTGAAAGCACCACTGATGAGCTTGTTGATAGACTTCGTTTGCTTTCCGACGGCAATCAAATTAAACTTGATGCAGCAACCATTTCTAATATCGAAACTATCTTTAAACGTGCCGATTTAGTGAAATTTGCCAAGTCTAAACCAGACGTTGCATTGGCCGAGTTGGATAAAAACACGATTGATAAAGAATTAGAAAACGTAAAGCTCACGTTGCCTGAGCCAAGTGAAGAAGAAAAATTATTAGACCAACAATACAAGGAAGCTAAAGAACGCAAGCAGAAAACAAAAAAAATATTGCTCACAGTTGCAATTTCTGTTTTTCTTTTAATCGCAACATTTGTTGGTTTTGGTGCCACTTATGGTTTTGGCTATGTAAAAGACAAACTTCTCGGCCACGATAGTATGGAATTACTAGAAGGTGAATGGGTAAAATCAGCCTACGGATTTCCACCAATTTATATCGAAACACCAAAAGTATTAAAGCGTCAAACTATTGAATTGCCAAAAGAAGCCGAAGGTAAAGTAAAAAACACCACTTTTGGTTACGGAAGTTTGCTAGATGACTTCTATGTATTTACTTCGACAACTATTGTTGGCGAGCAAAAAGAAGAAGATGCTGAGGTCCAAAAGGCCATGAATATTACTAAAGTCATCGAAGGAGCAATTAAAGCGTGGGAAGTTAGTGGTGTGCAAAATATTATTACAAAAAACGAAGAGTTTGTAACGCCAAATGAAGCGCAAGGTGTCAAAACCTTTGGTACAGCAGATTTTCCTACATCAAAAGAAGGTCGATATCAAGAAAGCGAATATGTGTTATTAAGTTTTACGACGGAGCAAGTCATTCAGCAAGTAATTTTAGTATGGCGAGCAGATGATAAATACGCTGACGATATTGTTGAGCGTATCATAGATTCTGTAGAATTAAACGAAAACGTTAAACGCGAAGAAGAAACTAAATAATGTTAGAGAACATCGAGTTTTTAAATAAAGAGTTTTTCTGGTTGCTATTATTGCTACCATTGGCGTTAGCATGGTATATTTTTAAAGCTAGACGCCAATCTGCGGAACTTAAAATATCATCGGTTCAAGGCTTTAAGGTTTCGGGCTCATTTTGGTCAAAATTTAAGCATGTGTTATTCGCCTTAAGGCTAATTGCGTTAGGACTATTAATTACAGCTTTAGCTCGCCCAAGAACGGTTGATGTATCGACCAAAACCAAAACCACAAGAGGTATAGACATTGTCATGGCTATTGACGTTTCGGCAAGTATGTTGGCAAAAGATTTAGTACCAGACAGATTAGAAGCTTTAAAAAAGGTAGCTGCAGATTTTATAAATGGCAGGCCAAATGACCGTATTGGTTTGGTAGAATACGCTGGCGAGGCATTTACAAAAACACCAATAACAAGCGATAAAAATATTGTTTTACGCTCGTTAAGAGACATAAAATACAACACCATTATTCAACAAGGAACTGCAATTGGTATGGGTTTAGCAACAGCCGTTAACCGATTAAAGGATAGTAAGGCGAAAAGTAAAGTCATTATTTTATTGACCGATGGTGTCAACAATGGCGGATTTATTGACCCAAAAACAGCGAGTGAATTGGCAGTGGAATATGGTATCAAAACCTATACAATCGGTTTAGGTACAAACGGTATGGCATTATCGCCAATTGGTATTCGTCCAAATGGCACATTTCAATACGGAAGAGCGCCAGTAGAAATTGACGAAAAGCTGCTGCAAGAAATTGCAGATGCTACAGGTGGAAAATATTTTAGAGCCACAAACAACCGAAAGTTAGCTCAGATTTATGCCGAAATTAATAAACTAGAAACCACTGAAGTTGAAGAACGAAAGTACTACAACTACGAGGAAAAATACAGACCATTAGTGATATTGGCATTGATTTTGATTTTGCTCGAATGGATTTTAAAACATACAATATTTAGAAGCTTTGTTTAGACTCGATGAAAAAATATGGTTTTGGGCTTTGCTGATAATTCCAGCAATTATTGTGCTATTCATTTTAGTGCAAGTCTGGAAAAAATCCGTGCAGAAAAAATTTGCAGATTCTGGATTGCTTAAGCGATTGAGTCCAAACCAATCCTTGTTTAAAAGCATATTAAAATTAGCAATGGTATGTGCTGCTTTTTTCTTTTTAATCTTAGCATTAGTTAATCCAAAAATTGGTACCAAATTAGAAACCGTTCGTAGTCAAGGCGTCGATATTGTATTTGCCGTTGATGTTTCGAAAAGTATGTTGGCAGAAGATATTGCACCAAACCGAATAGAGAAATCAAAGCAGTTGGTGACACAAATTATCAATAATTTAGGTAGCGACCGTGTTGGTATTATCGCTTACGCGGGAAAAGCATTTCCGCAGTTGCCAATTACAACTGATTATGCGGCTTCAAAAATGTTTTTACAAAACATGAATACGGATATGATGACCTCGCAAGGAACAGCCATTCGCGAAGCGATTCAACTTGCAAAAACATATTACGATGACGAAGAGCAAACTAACCGTATTTTAGTCATCATTTCCGACGGTGAAGACCATGAAGGTGACGTTGCAGAAATTGCAGAAGAAGCCAATGAGCAAGGTATCAGGATATTTACAATTGGTGTTGGTAGTTCTAAAGGCGGACCGATTCCTATTAAACGAAACGGTGTTGTTCTTAACTATAAAAAAGACAAGAACAATGAAACAGTAATTACAAAACTTAATGAAGAGACTTTAAAAGAAATCGCTAGTGAAGCTAACGGCGTTTACATCAATGGTTCTAATACGGCTGAAGTTGTAAATACGGTAAAAGATTTATTAGATAAAATGGATAAAAAGGAATTTGAATCGAAACAAATAGCAGATTTTAAAGACCAATTTCAATGGTTTTTAGGCTTCGGAATTTTGTTTTTATTCATTGATATTTTCTTTTTAGAACGAAAAACAGAATGGTTAAAGAAGTTGAACTTGTTTAATGAGCAGTTTTGATAAAATTTTATTTTGTCATACTGAACTCGTTTCAGCATCTCATAAAAGAATTTTAAAACTATTTTAACGTCAGTAGCGTACAGCTTTATTAAATTCGAAATAATGAATAAAAAAAACATTAAAATATTAAGCACAATTGTAGCACTTTTAGTGTCTGTTTTTGGTTTTACTCAAGATTTTGATAAAGAGCAAAAAAAGGCACAACGTGAGTCTAAAGATTTAGTCTATGAAGCCAATGAGTTGTTAGAAAAAGACAAATTTATTGCAGCAGAAATGGAATATCGTAAGGCCATTTCAAAACAAAAAAACAATGCGGTTGGCGCTTACAATTTGGGTAATTCTTATTATCAAAAAGGCAATTATAGTGAAGCGCTGTTTCGTCATCAAGAAGCAGCAAATAATGCTAGGACTAAAGAAGAAAAACATCGCGCATTTCATAATATTGGTAATGTGTTGATGCAGAACAAAAAGTGTAAAGAAGCTGTTGAAGCCTTTAAAAATGCATTACGCAATAACCCAAACGATGAAGAAACACGCTATAATTTTGCCTTAGCAAAAGAGTGCGCCAAGCAACAACAAGACCAAGACGGCGGCGGTGATGATAACAAGGAAGACGAAAATAAAGACGACAAAAAAGACGAAGACAAGGAGAAAGAAAATAAAGATAAAGAGCAGCAAGAAAAAGACAAAAAAGACGAAGAAGGCGAAGAGGATAAGAAAAAAGGAGATGACGAAAAAGATAAAGAAGGCGAACAGAAAGAAGATAAGAATGATGATGGAAAAGGTGATAAAGAAAAGCAGCAAAAGCAACCTAAGCCGCAGCCAGGTAAAATGTCACCCCAACAAATAAAAAATATTCTTGAAGCAATGAATAATCAAGAGCAAAAAGTTCAAGAAAAAATAAATGCTAAAAAACAAAAAGGAGCTAGAGTAAAAACTGAAAAAGATTGGTAAAATTAGCTTTCAGTTGTATTACTTAGTTGATAGAATTCAGTGTTAGTTTCTTAAATATTAAATGAAGTCAATAAAAAACATATTCTTAATTAATCTGCTACTTATTTCGAGTTTTGCCTTTACACAGGTAAAGTTTGAGGCTAAAGTCAGCAAAACAAAACTCGGACTAAACGAGCGTTTGCGTATTGATTTTGAAATGAATAAAGATGGTGACAATTTTGTTCCGCCAAGTTTTAGTGATTTTACGGTTGTAGGCGGACCAAATACATCTGTAAGTAATTATTGGGCAAACGGCAAACGTTCTTTTACAAAAACGTATAGCTATTTTTTATCGCCAAAAAAACAAGGAAGTTTTACAATTAAGCAAGCGCAAATAGAAATTGAAGGTCAGGTTTATAAAACCTTTCCAGTGACTATACAAGTTACAAAAGCTATAGATAAACCCAAAAATCCTAATGACCCTTCGTATATTGCATCGCAAAATATTCATTTAGTAGCTGAGGTTTCAAAAGCTAATCCATATCTCAACGAAGCAATCACTGTTGTCTATAAACTTTATGTGGCTTTAGATACAGGTGTTAATGGTTGGCGAGATAAGGAAACACCAAAGTTTAATGATTTTTGGAATCAGAATATCGAAGTTAAAGCATTTAATCCTCAGAATACAAAATATAAAGGCGAAGAGTACCGATACGTAGTCCTAAAGAAGTATGTATTATACCCTCAAAAAACTGGGCCTTTAAAATTAGAGCCTTACGTATTAGATTTAACAGTTGAGGTGCCAACAAGTAGATATGATATTTTTGGTAACCGCATTGTTCGTAAAGTACCACAAACCATAACTGCTGGTAAGCGCACTATAAACGTAAAGCCATTACCAGAAGAAGGAAAACCAGCAAATTTTAGTGGAGCTGTTGGTCTTTTTGAATTAGATGTTACGACGAACAAGTTGTCGTTAGATGCAGGAGAGTCATTAGAGGCAAAAGTAAAAGTTTCAGGTAAAGGCAATATGAAGTTATTTGAATTGCCTAAGCTCACAGTACCAAGTTCTTTGGAAGTTTACGAACCAGAATATTCAGAAAACGTAAGAACTAACCTCGGAGGAATGCAAGGAACTATTGAAGATAAATACACCATTGTACCACAGTTTAAAGGAAAATATCCAATTCCTGAAGTTTCATTTTCTTATTTTAATCCTATAGCAGGCGCTTACAGAACAATTACATCTAATGAAATTGTGGTTGATGTTGTAAATGGTCCATCATCAGCAACAACCGCTTCAAGTACAAATACGACAAATGTCAATAAACAGGCAGTTTCTACCAACTCAAATACCTTTGCTTTTATAAAAACGAATGCGAATTGGGAGCCAAAATTAAAAGAACCATTTTTTAAATCTACTTTGTTCTGGTTATTGTTGTTGTTGCCTTTTCTTCTCATCCCGATTGCTATTTTAGTGCGAAGAAATCAAGAAAAACGAAATGCAGATGTTGTTGGAAACAAACGAAGAAAGGCAGATAGATTAGCAAAAAAATACTTGAGTGAAGCCAAAAAGAATTTAGGTCAGAAAGAAGCGTTTTATATTGCTTTAGAACGTGCTTTTCATAATTATTTAAAAGCAAAACTTCAGATTGAAACATCAGATTTTAATAAAGAAAAAATCGAAAATTTATTATTAGGGAGACAAGTTAATCAATCAACAATAAATGAGTTTATTTCAATCCTAGAAAATTGTGAGTTTGCGCGTTACACACCAATAACACAGGTAACAATGCAAAACGATTATGAAAAATCGGTAAAAACTATTAGCGAAATAGACAAACAGATACGATAATATGAGAGTTATAATTATCTTATTAATTGCCTTATCTAGTGTTTTTTCAAATGCTCAAAATGATGCGCTTTTTAACGAAGCAAACAAGCTATATAATCAAGGAAATTATAACGAAGCTATTGAAAAATACGAGACAATTTTAAAATCTAATAAACATTCGGCAGCTGTATATTTTAACTTAGCCAATAGCCATTATAAACTTAATAACATTGCGCCGAGTATTTATTATTTTGAAAAAGCAAAGATGTTAAGCCCTAACGACAAAGACATTAAAAACAATCTTGTTTTTGCAGAGAATATGACCGTTGATGCTATTGATAAAGTCCCTGAAGTTGGGTTTTCGAGAATTTTTAAAAATTTGATAAATACATTTTCAGCAGACACTTGGTCAATGTTATCAATCGTAGGTGTGGTTTTATTTGTTCTTTTGTTCTTATTGTATCATTTTACTCAAGTTACATCACAAAAAAGAGTTTCTTTTGTATTAAGCATTCTTTCTATAGCTTTTGGACTATTTTCTATAATTATGGCATTTCAAAAAAATAATTTAGAATCGAAAAATAATCCTGCAGTTGTTTTTGCTCAAGAAAGCCGTATTAAAGCTGACCCAAATAAAACAAGCGAAGAAGTTTTTAGACTACATGAAGGGACAAAAGTGCAAGTCTTAGAAACATACGAAGATTGGTATAAAATTGAAATTGCTGATAAAACCCAAGGTTGGATTATTGCTGAGGATGTAAAATTGCTAAACATTTTTTAATCCTCTTTTAACTAAATCTCTTATCTTTAGCTATATTTTAGTAAATATGAAGTCTGACCATCAGCATAAATTAGCATTATTTTTTGCGCTTTTATTTATTACAATTGTTGCAGCGCCAACTGTGGTCGTATCGATGGATGATAGTGCTGATGTTACTATTTTTTTTGGTGAAAATGAAGAAGAAGAAAAAGAAGGCTTTAACTTAATTTTTGATTTTTTAAAGTCAGATATAGAACAAAAATTGGCTTCGGAACATTCTATAAAGCCCGATGCTTATTTTTTTAAGACGTATCCGTTGCCTTACAGAAATCTTGTTTCACCGCCGCCCGACTTCGCGTAGTATTTTATTTTCAAATTTATTACGAGTCTTTTAAGACTTAACTATTTCAATCTGTCTTAGCATAACTAAGACACTTAAATTTATTATATGTTTAAATATTTAAAGAATGACTTACCAGCGAGTATAGTCGTATTTTTTGTTGCACTACCATTATGTTTAGGTATTGCAGTTGCTAGTGATGCTCCACCTTTTGCTGGACTTATAGCTGGTATTATTGGTGGTATTGTTGTAGGAGCTATATCGGGCTCTCAAGTTGGTGTAAGTGGTCCAGCTGCAGGTTTGGCTGCTATCGTTTTAGCCGCAATTGCTTCATTGGGCTATGAAGCTTTTTTAGTTGCTGTAGTTTTAGGAGGTGTTATTCAAATAGTATTTAGTATTCTTAAACTCGGTATTATTGGCTATTACTTTCCATCTTCCGTTATCAAAGGAATGCTTACCGGAATCGGTATTATTATAATTCTTAAACAAATCCCACATTTCTTCGGAATAGATAAAGATCCAGAAGGTAATTTTGTGTTATTTGGACCAAACAGTAATGTGTTTTCTGATATTATAAGTATTCCTTCTAATCTTGGTATTGGATCTACAGTTATTGCCTTAATTGCTATGGCTATACTGATACTTTGGTCTAGCGTATTAGTAAACAAACACCAATTTTTTAAGCTTGTTCAAGGTCCTTTAGTGGCAGTTGTTGCAGGTGTGGTTTTCTTTATTTTAGCGCAAGGTACATCAATGGAAATTGCGGGTTCGCATTTAGTTAAAGTTCCGGTTCCTGATAGTGTAGATAGCTTTTTGGGGCAATTCACTACACCAGATTTTAGTGTAATTTGGTTGCCAGAAGTTTGGATTACAGCCTTTACCATTGCATTAGTTGCTAGTTTAGAAACTTTATTATGTGTTGAAGCAACCGATAAATTAGACCCGGAGAAGCGTGTAACACCAACCAATCGTGAACTTTTAGCTCAAGGCTCTGGTAATATCCTTTCTGGTTTAGTTGGTGGTATTCCAATTACACAGGTAATTGTAAGAAGTTCGGCTAATATTCAGTCTGGTAACAAAACTAAAGCAAGTGCTATAATTCATGGGTTCTTCTTGTTAATTTCTGTAATCATTATACCAAATGTTTTAAATATGATTCCGCTTGCAGTTTTAGCAGCTATCTTATTTATAGTTGGTTATAAATTAGCAAAACCTTCAACTTTTAAAGCCATGTGGGATTCGGGTTGGAAACAATTTGTGCCTTTCATTGCTACTGTTTTAATTATAGTTTTTAAAGATTTATTATGGGGAATTGGTATCGGTTTAGCTATAGGAATAATAGTAACATTATACCATAGTTACAAAAATTCTCATTTTTTGCACAAACAAGGTGAAGACGTTGACGATGGAAAAATAAAAATGACTCTGGCAGAAGAAGTAACATTTTTTAACAAAGCAACTATTTTAAGAGAATTGGATGCGCTTCCGAATGACACTCAGCTAGAGTTAGACGTAAGAAAAACAACCTATTTAGACCATGATGTTATTGAGATTCTAGAAGATTTCGCACACAAAGCCAAAGAGCGAAATATAAATATTAAACTATATTCAGAAAGAGGAATTGTAGAAAATCCAGAGAGTTTTATAGAATTTTTTAAGCTAAGGAAAAAGAAATAGCAAATACTTAAATGCTTCAGTCTTTTCTTAGAAAAAAAATTTGATTAATCATAAAAAAACAATACAAATGAAAAATACAGCAATAACAAAAACAGTTCAAGATAGCTTAACGCCAAATGATGTTTTACAAGATTTATTAGACGGTAACCAAAGATTTACATCGGGTAATTCTCAAGCTACAGACAATTCGGCATTAATTAACCAAACTACTGGAGGCCAATTTCCTAAAGCAGTTGTTTTATCTTGTATAGATTCTCGTGTGCCAGTTGAGACTGTTTTAGATCAAGCTATAGGTGACATTTTTGTTGCACGTGTCGCAGGAAATTTTGAAAATGTAGATATATTAGGAAGTTTAGAATATTCATGCAAAGTAGCAGGTAGTAAATTAATTTTAGTTTTAGGTCACGAAAGTTGTGGTGCAGTAAAAGCGGCTTGTGATGGCGTAGAATTAGGCAATATTACAGAAATGTTGAGCAAAATTACACCAGCGGTTAAAAAATCCGCTATTGAGGTAGACGGAGAAGCCAATTCATCAAACAGCGCATTTGTAGCAAAAACAGTAGAAAACAATGTGTTATTAACGATAGACCGTATTAGAGAAAATAGTCCAATTCTTAAGGAAATGGAAGATAACGGAGAAATTAAAATTGTTGGTGGTGTTTATAGTTTAAAAACAGGTACAGTAAACATGTTGTAAACCAAATAAGTAATTTCATAGACTAGACCTGCAAGGTTTCCAATACCTTATAGGTCTTTTTTTGTTTAAATACCAGCCGATTCCTCTTCAGTTTTTTCTTCATCTTCTTTGTCATCTTCAACATTTATTAGATTGGGAAAAATCATTGGCGCTAAAGATTTTACGGGTTTGTAAAGCACACTTTCTTCAATTTGCTCGTCATTTAAAAATGGTAACGTGCTATTCAACTTATTAAAAACAATTAATATAACGCTAAGTATAAGTCCAATTTTTAAACCGCCAAAAACTGCTCCCAAAAGTTTGTTTAAAATTCCTAAAGCCGCAAAATCAGCAAGTTTTGTTAGTGCTTTTCCAGCAAGACTTATTGCCAAAACAATTATAACAAAAGTGATAGCAAAAGCCACGATATTCATTGTTTTGTCATTAAGTTCAACTCTAGGCTCTAAGAAATCAGACACAAAATAGCTGAAATGTATTGCGCCATAAACACCTAAAAGCAGTGCTACAAGCGATGCAATTTCTACAAAAAGTCCTTTCATAATTCCTCTGATAACACCAAAGAGAATTAGAGCGCCCAAAACAATATCAATGATACTCATATTACTAGCGGTTTAGACAAATATAATTTAACTTTGCCAATTGTATAACGCAAAATTTGAGTTATAAATTATGGCAAGAGACCAAGAGTTAAAAGAACGTTGGAATTTAGTAGTAGAAAAACTATCTGCTCAATTTGCCGATGGCGAAACGCTTGACCTCGATTCCATCATTTATCTCATCGGTGTTCAAGAGCTAGGACAAATTCATCGAGAATATAAAAAAGACCATAAGCTTGATCTTATGCATATTGCCATTTGTAAACTTTTAGAGCCTTACGGTTTTTACGAATTTGATTTCGTAGACGATGATGGTTGGCCACATTACAAAGTCACAGCCCAATTACCACATCTTAAAGCTGGAGAACAAAGCATATTAATGAAAGAGGCGATTGTTAATTATTTTGTAGAAACAGATTATATAAATTAATTTTTGGGCGTTACCACGCTTATCGCGCGGTCGGGCTTAAGCCAGTCGCTCTCTGCGAGGAGCTCCAACAATGGCTCAATCCCTAACGCAAATCTCGATAAATTGATTAAATTTGCGGTCTCAATAGAAGGAACTATGATAGACAAGTTAAAAGAACTCATTGCAGAAGCCGAAGCATTCACCGCACAATCTAAAGAAGAGGTTGAGCAGTTTCGTATTAAATATTTAGGTTCAAAAGGACTCTTGAAAGAGTATTTTGCTGAGTTTAAAAATGTGGCAAATGAGCAGAAAAAAGAGTTTGGACAAACTATAAATCAGCTAAAAAAAACAGCTGAAGATAAAGTAAATGCTCTAAAAGAAACACTTGAAGGTCAGGAAGAAGAAAACGGACTTTACGGCGATTTGTCTCGTCCAGGAGAACCAATTTCCTTGGGCGCACGTCACCCAATTTCTATTGTAAAAAATCAAATTATAGATATATTTTCTCGTATTGGTTTCAACGTTAGTGAAGGTCCAGAAATTGAAGATGATTGGCACAACTTTACGGCGCTAAATTTACCTGAATATCATCCAGCACGAGATATGCAGGATACATTTTTTGTTCAGACTAATCCAGACATTTTGTTGCGTACGCATACAAGTTCTGTTCAAGTGCGTTATATGGAAGAAAATAAACCACCAATACGTACCATTTCTCCAGGTCGAGTATACCGTAATGAGGCTATTTCAGCGCGTTCGCACTGTTTCTTTCACCAAGTTGAAGGTTTGTATATAGATAAAGATGTGAGCTTTGCAGATTTAAAGCAAACGCTGCAGTATTTCACCACAGAAATGTTCGGGAAATCTAAGATTCGTTTACGTCCATCGTACTTTCCATTTACAGAACCTAGTGCCGAGGTAGATGTCTATTGGGGATTAGAAACCGAAACCGATTACAAAATGACCAAAGGCACAGGTTGGTTAGAAATAATGGGTTGCGGTATGGTTGACCCTAATGTTTTAGAAAATTGTGGTATTGATTCTAATGAATATTCTGGTTTTGCTTTTGGTATGGGAATAGACCGTATCGCTTTGTTATTGCACCAAATTAGTGATATTCGGTTATTGAGTGAGAATGACGTGCGTTTTTTAGAGCAGTTTAAGAGTGCCTTGTAATTTTGAAAAAAGACATCCAAATACCAGAAGTTAAAGATGTGCATATTGCAGTTTTGCAAGAAGAACATCTAGAGTACAAAACACTCGACTGGAACGCCTATATCATAAATAATACAGACAAAGATTTAGATACCGTGCTTATTGTTTCCCAAGGGTATAACGATAGTAAAATGACGCCACCAATGCGTCATACGATTTCAAAATTGCCAGCAAGAAGTTACGCCAAGATTGAATATTTACAGGAAAAAGTTTTGGAACTAAATAATGTATTTAAAGTGACTTTTTTTGAGGGCAATCAAATGTTTGATAAAACATATACTTTCAGAAAAAACACGATTAATCTAAAAGCACTTCAGAAATTACCTTTAATGCAATTAAAAGGGGTTTTGGTAAAGTAATCAATACAAATAAGAGTTAAGCATCAATCTAACTTATCCGTCAATTTCTTAAAAACTTTTTTAGGGTCTTTGTTTTCGTAGAGGATATCATAAACCGCATTAATAATTGGTAATCGGGTTTTTTTGACGTTCTTTTTATTTAGTAGATGCGCACTTTTTGTAGCGTAATAACCTTCGGCAACCATGTTCATTTCCATCTGTGCAGATTTTACAGTATAGCCTTTACCAATCATGTTTCCAAACATGCGATTTCTAGAAAATACGGAGTAGCCTGTTACCAGTAAATCGCCCAAATAAGCAGAATTATTGATGTTGCGTTTCATCTTGTGCATTTTCTTAATAAAACGTTTCATTTCACGGATGGCGTTACTCATCAACACGCTTTGAAAGTTATCACCATAACCCAAACCATGAGCAATTCCAGCGGCTATGGCGTAAATATTTTTCAACATTACAGCGTATTCTGTACCAATAATATCGTCGCTAGTTTTAGTTTTTATGTAGTCACTTGCTAAAACGTTAGCAATGGCTTGCGCTTTTACGGGATCAGCACAAGAAATGGTGAGATAAGATAAACGTTCTAGAGCCACTTCTTCAGCATGACAAGGTCCTGCAATGACACCAATATGCTCAAAAGGGATGTTATAATGGTCATGAAAGTGTTCGCCAACCAATAGCCCAGTTTCTGGGATAATTCCTTTTACAGCTGAAACCACTACCTTTTGACTAATATCTACAGTCAATTTTTCCAATTCGGAATAAATAAAAGCAGACGGCACAACAAAAATGAGCACATCTGCCCAATCGGCAATTTCGTTAATGTCGTTACTTAAATTTAATTGCTCGGTATGAAACTCTACCGAACTTAAATAATTTGGATTGTGTTGTTCCTTTAAAATATGTTCCTTGGTATAGACACTGCGCATATACCAACCGATTTCATCAAGGTTTTCGCAAAGCATTTTTACAATGGCTGTTGCCCAACTTCCTGAGCCAAAAACGGCATATTTTGTGGTTTTGTCCATAGACAGATTTTATTTCTGAATATCAAAAATACAAAAATTAAATGGCTTTAAAAGCTAGACGAATACTGCGTTTTGGAGTTTGGCACGCGTTTTGAAATTCTAATTATAGAAACTTTAAAACAAGTGATTATGAAAACAGTAAAACTACTTTTAGGATTGGTGCTAAGTGCAACACTTTTCACATCGTGTGTTGTTGATGATGTGGTTATTGTTGATAATAATTCACCAGCAATTACCTTAAATCAATTATTGAACACATACGATTTATGGTATGTAGACGTTAATGCAACACAAGGTTATGGCGAAGTGCCATTTATGCAAATTGCATTTACCTTATCCTTTAGAAACGGAACATTATGGGCAAATAATAATTTGGTAGGCATAGGAAGTCAAGGAAATGGTTACGGAATACCTATTGGATATTATAACACTATTGGAATGCAATTAGATGTTGATCACGATATAGATGGTTTTGATTCTTTTGATGTATTTCAGATAGATAGTAATACCATTGAATTATATAATCCGTTTACAGATACGTCTTACTTTTTAGATGGTTATCAGCGTTCAACGTTCGATTATGACTTTGTATTCTATGATAATATTCATTATTTCTTACAAGAATATGAAGCTTGGGAAAAGACTTATACAAGTGAGTTTGGCGCGTTAAATGATTTTGATAACGAGAACTATTTACAGTTTTTATCTGCTAATAACGATTCTGAATTTAGAAGTTCTCAAGATGCTAATATCTCTAACCCAAACAATATTTTCTGGGATTTTACAGGAGTTTATAATGTAGGTGATGTTCCAGGCACATTGTACGATAAAACTTTAACACTCAATTATGACTTCTTCAGCAATGAATATTTTGATTTAAACGTTATTGATGATGGAACCATTGAATTACTGCACGCAGATTCTGGTACAATATATGAGTTTAGAGGACGTGGTTATATAGAGTTTTTAAGAACTGAAAATGCTCAAGGCCGAATGATAGAGCAAAAGGATACGCCTAAAAAGCGTAAGCAAAAAACAGCTAAAAAAGATAACCCAAGAGAAAATACTCGAAGTAAATTATAAAAATAAAAAAGAAGCTAAATTTTGGTTGGTTATTTAGTTTCAAAAACGCTCAGTCAGCACTTGTTGATTGGGCGTTTTATTTTTTGAACACTAATCAAAATTTACAGTCCGCCAAAAAACTTCTCCAAACCTTCAAAATCATAAGGCTTAGCAATAATTTTTTTGTTGGCATCTAACACAAAATACGTTGGCGTTGCCGCGATAGCATAAGTTTGTACAATTGGGTTTTCCCATTTACCAAGTCCAATACCATGCATAAAATCTGGATAGTTTTTAATTTCGTTAGACCATTGTTCAGTGTCTTTTTCTAAACCATAAGCCACAACTTTTGTATTAGAAACAGAGCTCATGAGTTGCTTCACTTTTGGTAACTCGTTAAGGCAATGCCCACAACCGCTACTCCAAAATACAAGCACGTAATACTTATCGCCTTTTAATTCTGAAAGCTTAACAGTCGGTCCAGTTTGAATGATAAAATCTGGGGCAATTGCGCCGAGCGAAGTGTTTTTATAGCTTAATAACTGCTGCTCTAAAATTTTATTTTCGGTTTGTTGTGCCAAAGCTAACAGGGATTTATCGGAAATGTAATTCGCCATGTCGTGATTTTCTTGGCGTTTAAATTCTTGCCAAAGCTGCTCTAATAATGGCGACTGTATATTGGCAGCTTCATCTTTTATAGCTTCGGAAATAATATCGATATGTTTCTTATAGCCTTCATTATCTTTTGCCATACCAAAAACAAAACCGTTAACACGTTCTGTAATAATACTTGAGCTTCTTAAAAATGGGTCGCTAAAATCTACATGCTTAAAAAAGTTGTTTTTTAGATTATTTGAGTAGGTGACTAAATTTTCATAAGCTGTCGGAATATAAGGTGTATTTGCCTTTATAAATTTCTGAACCATTTTACCTTCGGCCAGAATTTCGTATTGTGCTTGGGTATCTTTTAAGGTTTTAAAAATCGACCCAAAAGCAGCTTTATCTTTTCCGCCTTTAGCATAAAAATTACTAATGGTTTGGTTTACAACATCCATACTGTTAAGGTAAGATTGCCATAATTTATTTTCTGAAGATTCTGTAAAATCAACACCTTTTTCTAAACTGAATGTAAAAGTCACATCCTCATTTCCGTTATATACTAAATCAAAATTATTGTCTTCAACAGGGATTGCATATATCACCTTATAATTCCCCGCAAGGGCATCTTCTTTTAAACTAAACGAAAAATTACCTAGAGTATCTACTTCTGCCATGTTCACATAATTGGCGCCTTCTGGAGTGACGTGATACAAAAATGCACGTGTAAAATTTTCTGCAGGCGTAAATGTTCCGTTTATTTTATGTTGCGCCATCAATAAAGACGGTAAAAATAATAGTGTAAAAAGAATTTTTTTCATAAGTAAATTTTTATGTCAACCTGTGGTCACAAGAATTGCACCAATTTAAAACAAATTATGATTTTTTGGAGCGAATACTTTCAATAATAACTGTAGCTAAAATTAAGCTGCCGCCGAGAAATGTATTTAGTGTCGGTATTTCATTCAAAAACAGATACGCCAATATAATCCCAAAAACGGGCTGTGAGCTGCCAATAATTCCTGCTGTACTTGCTTTAAAATATTTGAGACTCGTCACAAACATAGTATGCCCAATAGCTGTTGTAAGTAATGCCAAAAGAATTACAAAAGGGTATTCAGTTTTAATGTTAGAACCATCCATCATGAGTAAAAATGGAATTAATAAAATGGCGATTATTGCTACTTGATAAAACATCAATGTTGTACCATGGTAGTTTTTTACATGATTTTTGAGTATTAAAATCCTAATGGCATAACATAAAGCAGAAAGCACACCAAAAAGTACGCCTTGAAGCTGACCACTTTCTAAATTAAAATCTGGTGCTAAAATGTAGATACCTAATAAAACCATTAGACCTAACACAATATGAATTGGGTCTAATTTCCCTTTAGAAAACAACGGTTCTAAAATGGCAATAATCACAGGAAATGTAAATATAGAAAGCATACCGATAGCAACATTAGAGAGCTTTAACGCATAGAAATAGGTTATCCAATGCGTGCCCATTAAAGTTGCGGCAATAAAAAAGGTCCATCGGTCTTTTTTTGTATGTACTTTTAGACTGATGCCCTTAAACAAGCAAAATACCAGCAAAAATACTGCTGCCAATGCAGAACGCCACCAGATTACAACTGGCGTTGGCAAGTCTATATATTTGCCTAGTGTACCAGATGTACTAATGAATATTGTGGCAATGGTAAGCCACAGTAAATGCTGAATGTGCGCGTTTTGTTTCATTAGATTTTCGAAAGAGCTTCAAGCGCTTGTGCTGTCGATTTAATATTATCAAATGATAAAAGCAATCGCAAACCGTTGCGCGTTTGTTTTTCTTTCATGGTACATTTTCCAGCGTTTTGCTGAACAAATTGAAGCACTTTTGTAAAACCATCGGTTTGGTAAAATGGACTTTGCTGGTCTTGGATAAAGTAACCAATTAGGCGATTTTTCTTCAAAATTAATTTTTCAATGCCCATTTTTGTGGCAATCCATTTTAGGCGAACACTATCTAATAAATCTTCGACTTGTGTTGGTAATTCCCCAAAACGGTCAATGATTTCAGATTCAAATTTTTGTAAATCTTCTTCTGTTTTTATGTCGTTAAGTTTGGTATATAAATTAAGACGCTCGGTAATATTATTGACATAATCATCAGGAAATAACAATTCAAAATCGGTATCAATAGTAACGTCTTTTACAAACTGACGTGGTTTTTTATCGTCTTTATATAGGTCAGAAAATTCAGATTCTTTAAGTTCATCGATGGCTTCATTGAGAATTTTTTGATAGGTATCAAAGCCAATTTCATTTATAAAACCACTTTGCTCACCACCCAATAAATCGCCAGCACCACGTATTTCTAAATCTTTCATAGCAATATTAAAACCACTTCCAAGTTCGGTAAATTGCTCTAAAGCCGTAATGCGTTTTCTCGCATCTGGCGTCATAGCATCATATCCTGGAGTGATAAAATAACAAAATGCTTTTTTGTTGCTTCGCCCAACACGACCACGCATTTGGTGCAAGTCACTTAATCCAAAATTATTGGCATTATTTATAAAAATAGTATTGGCATTTGGTACGTCCAAACCACTCTCTACGATGGTTGTACTAACGAGAACATCAAACTCTCCATTCATAAAAGCCAACATTAATTCTTCGAGTTTTTTTCCGTCAAGTCGGCCGTGACCAATTCCGATTTTTGCATCAGGAACGAGTCGTTGAATCATACCAGCAACTTCCTTAATATTTTCAATACGGTTATGAATAAAAAATATTTGTCCGCCACGTTGAATCTCGTAACTCACCGCATCTCTAATCGTTTCTTCATTAAATCGAATCACATGACTTTCAATAGGATGCCTATTTGGCGGCGGTGTTGTAATCACCGACAAATCTCGCGCTGCCATTAAGCTAAACTGAAGCGTTCGTGGTATAGGTGTTGCTGTTAATGTGAGTACATCAACATTTTCTTTAATAGTCTTTAATTTTTCTTTCACCGCAACTCCGAATTTCTGTTCCTCATCAACAATGAGTAAACCTAAATCTTTAAATTTTACGTTTTTATTGGCGAGTTGATGCGTACCGATGATGATGTCAACTGCACCTTTTTCAAGTCCTTCAAGGGTTTCTCGTTTTTCTTTTGCGGTACGAAAACGGTTAACATAATCAACTGTAACAGGAAAATCTTTCAAACGGGTTTTAAACGTCCGGTAATGCTGATAGGCCAAAATGGTTGTCGGTACCAAGACAGCAACTTGTTTACCATTATCAACGGCTTTAAATGCTGCTCTTATGGCAACTTCAGTTTTTCCAAAACCAACGTCACCGCAAATGAGTCTGTCCATTGGACGCTCACTTTCCATATCGGCTTTAATATCGGCCGTAGAGCTGACTTGGTCTGGCGTGTCTTCGTAAATAAAAGAGGCTTCCAATTCATGCTGCATGTGGCTATCTGGCGCGTATTGAAATCCTTTTTTAAGCTTACGTTTAGCATAAAGTTTTATAAGGTTAAAGGCAATTTCCTTAACCTTGGACTTGGTCTTTTGCTTTAACGTTTTCCACGCTTTGCTACCGAGTTTATAAACCTTTGGCGGCTTACCATCTTTACCATTAAATTTGGTAATTTTATGAAGCGAATGAATACTTAGGTACAAAACATCACGCTCGCCATACACCAATTTAATGGCTTCTTGTTTTTTGCCTTCGACATCTATTTTTTGCAATCCACCAAACTTTCCTATTCCGTGGTCAATGTGCGTCACGTAATCTCCAATTTCGAGATTGGTAAGCTCTTTGAGCGTAATGGCTTGCTTTTTGGCATAACCATTTTTAAGATGAAATTTATGATAGCGGTCAAAAATCTGATGGTCTGTATAAACCGCAATATTATGTTCCTTATCTATAAAACCTTGATATAAAGACAGCACAACGGTTTGATAATGCACTTCTTTTTCGGCATCATCAAAAATATCATGAAAACGCTTTGCTTGCTGCTCACTAACGCAGGCGATGTAATTGGTAATTCCTTCAGCATGGTTATCATTTAAATCATCAATCAATAAATTGAATTGTTTATTAAATGCTGGTTGCGGTTTTGTTTTAAAATCAATGGTTTCTTGACGCTCTAAAACGGATGCTCCAAATTCAACTGTTTTAAACTCTAAAAATTGACGTTTTAGTAATTGCGAATTACAAAACAATTCATTTGGTGAGGCATGTTTTATGTCTTCAGAAAGTGCTTTAAAAGCTTCGGTTGCTTTCTCGAAAAAATCATCAATTCTAGAAAACAATAACGATACATTTTTAGCAAATACAACCGTTTTGGGTGAAATGTATTTTAGAAAACTTTCGCGTTTTTCTTCAATAAATTTATTAGCAACATTTGGGATGATACTTACTTTTTTAATACGCTCGGTTGAAAGTTGTGTTTCAACATCGAAGGTTCTGATGCTATCCACTTCATCGCCAAAAAATTCAATTCGGTAAGGTTCATCATGCGAAAAGGAAAATACATCAATAATGCCACCACGCACCGAAAACTCACCTGGTTCAGTAACAAAATCAACACGCTTAAACTTGTATTCAAACAAAACTTCATTGACAAAGTCTGGACTTAAGTCGGCGCCAACCGAGATTTTTAATGTGTTTTTTTCAAGTTCTTTTTTTGTAACAACTTTTTCAAACAAAGCATCAGGATAAGTGACAATGACACAGGGTTTTTTACGAGAATTTATTCGGTTTAAAACCTCGGCACGCAACAATACATTAGCATTGTTGGTTTGCTCTATTTGATAAGGTCTGCGATAGCTTCCTGGATAAAACAAGACATCTGTATTGTTGATGAGTTGCTCTAAATCGTTGAGATAATATGCAGCTTCTTCTTTATCATCAAAAACAACTAAGAAAGGTTTGTCCGCAGTTTTAAAAACTTCGGCAATAACTATAGAAAGTGATGAACCAACGAGACCTTTTAAAAGGGTATTTCCTTGAGTTTTGACAATAGCATTTTGCAGATTTTGCGTTTGCAAAGCCTGTGCATAAGTTTGGGTAATTAATGTTTTACGCAATGTCCTTATTTTAAGACTGCAAATATAATTTTTTTTGAAGCCTTTTTTGTTGAAAATCTCTAATTAGAATTATATTTGCACCGACTTTAAAAACACACAGATATGTCATTTGCAGATTTATTCGAAAGCGGATTTCAAAAGCGTAACCAAGACCATTTTGCAGCGATTGTAAGAGTTGCAATGAGTGATGGCGTTATTGATGATGCTGAGAAAGCGTTTTTAGACCGTTTGGCGACGCGTTTAGATATTAATGAGCACGATTATAAAGAAATACTAAAAGACTATGCATCTCATCCAGTCAATGCACCAAATTCATACAACGAGCGTTTAGAGCGTTTATACGATTTGGCGCGTATGGTTTGGATAGATGATATTGAAGGACCTAATCAAGAAGCTTTATTACAAAAATTATGTGTTGGTTTAGGTTTTAATCCTCAAAATGTACAGTACATTGCTGATAAGGCTCTAAATTTAGTACACGATAAGGTAGATATGGAAGCTTTTATTGAAGAAATGAAAAAAATGAATCAGTAGTTACTGATGTTTTAATAACATTAAAGCGAACAGAAATGTTCGCTTTTTTTTTATGCATTTCGCATAAATTCCTCAGCCTTTTCTACCATGTTTCTGCTTCCGCAAATAAAAGGCACACGTTCGTGTAGCTCAGTAGGTTCAATATCCATAATGCGCGTAAAACCGTCACTTGCTTTACCATTGGCTTGTTCTGCTAAAAATGCCATAGGATTACATTCGTACAGCAAACGCAATTTTCCTTTTGCATTTAAAGAACTTTTCGGGTACATGTAAATTCCGCCTTTTATCATATTTCTATGAAAATCCGAAACTAAAGAACCAATATATCTCGAGGTGTAAGGTCTGTCGCCTTCTTCCATCTGGCAATATTTAATATAGTCCTTTATACCTTTAGGAAAATGAATGTAATTTCCTTCATTAACAGAATAAATATGTCCATTTTCAGGAAATTGCATATCTGGATGCGATAGATAAAATGTACCAATTGCAGGGTTCAACGTAAAACCATTAACACCATGACCAGTAGTATAAACTAGCATTGTAGATGTGCCATAAACCACATAACCAGCAGCAACTTGTTGGTTTCCTTTTTGTAAAAAGTCAGCGATAGTTACAGGTGTACCAACTGGAGTAACACGTCTATAAATTGAAAAAATAGTACCAACCGAAACGTTGACGTCAATATTTGACGAGCCATCCAAAGGGTCAATTAAAACCACATATTTGTTTTGATTGTTTTCATCCTGACTGTTAATGGCAATGAAATCGTCTTCTTCTTCACTTGCAATACCGCAAACAATATTACGTTTGGTCATGGTTTTTATAAAGGTGTCATTGGCATAAACATCTAATTTTTGTTGGTCTTCACCTTGGATATTAGTGTCGCCAGCAGCACCAATAATATCTACCAAACCTGCTTTATTTACCTCATGATTCACCACTTTTGCGGCTAATCGAATAGAATTTATAAGTCGGGAAAGTTCTCCAGAAGTGTATTTAAAATAAGCTTGATTTTCAATAATAAATTCACCTAAAGTCTGGTTTCGTTTTGACATGTGTAAAAGGAAATTGATTTAATTTCGGACAAATATCGCTTTTTTTCCCAACTATAACGTTTTCGTAAATGAAATAATTAAAACTAAATGTGCATTTAGGTTATATTTGAAATGTAATTACTAAGATTATGAACCAACCAAGACTTGCTACTAAAAAAGACATGCCTAGAGTTTACGAACTCATAGAAGAATTGGCCATCTTTGAAAAAGAACCAGACGCTGTTGAGGTTACAATAGCGCAACTCGAAAAGGATGGTTTTGGTGACAATCCAAAATTTGTTTGTTTTGTGGTTGAAGTCGACGATAAAGTAGAAGGTTTAGCCTTAATCTATACCAGATATTCTACTTGGAAAGGCGAAGTAATTCACCTTGAAGATTTAATCGTCAGTCAAGCCTCTAGAGGAAAAGGTTTAGGAAGCGTTTTGCTTGATGAAGTTGTAAAATACGGAAAAGCAAAAGGTGTTAAACGTATTTCTTGGGAAGTTTTAGATTGGAACGAACCAGCGATAAAATTTTACGAAAAGAAAGGTGCTAATGTGATGAGAGATTGGGATGTGGTGCAGATGGATGAAGCGGCGATTGATAACTACCTAGCTAAGATTTAGATGAAAATTTTCAAATTTGGTGGTGCATCTATAAAAGATGCTGAAGGCGTAAAAAACGTGGTTTCTGTGTTGCAAAAAGTAGGCTACAGTAATACGCTTGTTGTAGTTTCTGCTATGGGAAAAACGACCAATGCCATGGAAATCGTAGTAAAAAATTACTTCGATAATAAACCCGAATTGCAAAGTGCATTGCAAGACGTTTTAAAATTTCATAATGAAATTCTTCTCGATTTGTTTGAAAATGAAAGTCACGAGGTTTTCAAAAAAGTAAAGGACTTATTCAGAGAATTAGATGTTTTCTTTAAAACTAACAAATCACCAGATTACAACTATGTTTATGACCAGGTCATTGGTTATGGCGAATTAGTTTCTACCACAATTATAAGTCATTATCTTAACCATGTTGGGTTGCAAAACAATTGGTTAGATGTGCGTTCTTACATAAAAACAGATAGTTACTACCGACGTGCTAATGTCGATTGGGATGTTACACAAGCACAAATCACCAAGTCGTTTAATAAAGATATTTTAAACATCACTCAAGGTTTTTTAGGAAGCGATGCTAATAATTTTACAACCACTTTAGGTCGTGAAGGCAGTGATTATACGGCAGCCATTTTTGCCTATTGTCTCAATGCCACAAGCGTTACTATTTGGAAAGACGTTCCAGGAGTTTTAAATGCGGACCCAAGGTATTTTGAAAACGCGCAACTGCTACATCAAATCTCATACAGAGAAGCCATTGAGTTGGCCTTTTATGGGGCATCTGTAATTCACCCAAAAACGCTTCAACCTCTGCAACGTAAAGAAATTCCTCTGTATGTTAAATCGTTTTTAAATCCGCTAGATGCAGGTACAAGTGTAAGTAAAGGCAAAACAATTGAACCAGAAATTCCTTGTTTTATCGTTAAGAAAAATCAGGTATTGATTTCTTTGTCTTCTCTAGACTTTTCATACATTGTTGAAGAAAATATAAGCGAAATTTTTAGTCTTTTACATTTGTATAAAATGAAGGTAGATGTCATTCAAAATTCGGCCATCAGTTTTTCAGTCTGTTTAGAAAATACTTATAATAATCTCGAAAAATTGCTTCAACATTTAAAGGCAAAGTTTAAAGTCACATGCCATGAAAATGTTAGTCTTTACACTATTAGGCATTTTACTGAAGCTTCGATTTCAGCTTTAGAAAAAGATAAAACAGTGTTACTAAAACAATTAACTCAACAAACCGTACAAATCGTTACTAGCTAAACATTTATTACATTTGTTTTTATGTCAAAATCATCTAACACCGGACTTGTTACCGCAAAAGAAGTTGCAAAAGCTATAAACGCCGATAAATATGGCTTTTTGGGTACCTTTGCAGGTTGGATTTTGATGAAAGTTTTAAAAATTTCGTCTTTAAATAAAATTTATAACCGTAATAAACATCTAGAAAAACTCGAATTTTTAGATGGGTTGTTAGATGATTTTCAGATTAAGTTCGAAATTCCTGAGGAAGATTTAAAACGCTTACCAAAAGACGGAGCATACATTACAGTATCAAACCATCCACTTGGAGGTATTGACGGTATTTTGTTGCTAAAATTGATGATTGAGCAGCGCGAAGATTTTAAAATTATCGCAAATTTTTTGCTTCATAGAATTGAACCACTAAAACCTTACATTATGCCTGTTAATCCTTTTGAAACCAGAAAGGACGCAGCTAGTAGTATTTCGGGCTTTAAAAATGCCATTATGCATTTGCGTAATGGTCATCCGCTTGGCGTGTTTCCAGCTGGTGAAGTATCGACTTACAGAGATGGTAAACTAGTGGTTGACAGACCTTGGGAAGATGCTGCAATGAAATTGATACAAAAGGCCGAAGTGCCAGTTGTTCCAATATATTTTCATGCTAAAAATAGCAGATTATTTTACAGACTTTCTAAAATAAGTGACACGTTACGCACTGCAAAATTACCTTCGGAATTGTTGACGCAAAAACGACGTGTTATTAAAGTTAGAATAGGTAAGCCTATTTCTGTTAATGACCAAAAGGAGCATAATAACTTAAAAGAATTTTCAGATTTTATTCGTCAGAAAACTTATATGTTGTCTCGTGCTTTTGAAGACAAGTCTAAAATTTTAGATAACATTCAATCCACTTTAAAAGTGCCAAAAGCTGCAAAGCGAATTGTTACTCCAGTTAATTCTGAGTTAATGATTAAAGAGGTAGAAGATTTACGAGAAAAAGAATGTAGACTATTAGAAAGTAAAAACTACGAAGTTTTTTTAGCAACCGCTGATGAGATGCCAAATATTCTTAGAGAGCTTGGCAGACTTAGAGAAATTACTTTTAGAGAAGTTGGAGAAGGTACTAATGAATCTATCGATTTAGATAATTTTGATACCTATTATCACCATATGTTCTTATGGGATAATGAAGCACAAAAGGTGGCTGGTGCTTATAGAATGGGATTAGGTTCAAAGATTTTTGAGCAATATGGAATAGACGGTTTTTATCTTCAGGATTTATTTCGTTTTGAGCCAGAACTTTACAAGATGATGAGCCAATCTATTGAAATGGGACGTGCGTTTATCATTAAAGAGTACCAACAAAAACCAATGCCGCTCTTCTTACTTTGGAAAGGTATTGTACACACAACTTTGCGCTATCCAGAACACAAATATTTAATAGGTGGCGTAAGTATTAGTAATCAATTTTCAAACTTTTCTAAAAGTTTAATGATTGAGTTTATGAAATCGCATTATTACGATCCTTATGTGGCGCAGTACGTTCATCCTAAAAAAGAATTTAAGGTAAAGTTAAAAGATGCCGACAAAGATTTTGTTTTTGATGCGACTGAAGCCGATTTAAATAAATTTGATAAAATTATTGATGAGGTCGAACCTGGAGCACTTCGTCTTCCTGTTTTACTAAAAAAGTATATAAAACAAAATGCAAAATTAGTTGCTTTTAATGTTGACCCATTGTTTAATAATGCAGTTGACGGCTTAATGTATATTAAAATTGCAGACTTGCCAGAAAGTACGGTAAGACCTGTGATGGAGGAATTCCAAGCTGAATTAGAACGTAAATTTATGAGCAATAATGAAAAGTAAAACCACTCTTGTTTTACTTTTTATTTCATCCTTCATTTCGCACGCTCAAACTTTAAAAGGTCAAGTATTTGATGCCAAAACTAAAGTGCCTCTAGAATCTGTTTCCGTTTATTTTGATAATACCACAATAGGTACAACTACAAACGAAAAAGGAGAATTTTCTATCAGCTATAATAAAGCGGTACAATCGGACTTAATTATTTCGTTTTTGGGTTACGAAAAGCAGTACATCTCAGATTATAGAACCAAAGAAAAAGTTTTAATAGAACTTGTTGAATCGGCTGAGCAACTTGGCGAAGTAGTAATTAATACTAATGACGGCTTAACCCGAAAGCAAAAATTAAAAATCTTTAGAGCTCAATTTTTAGGGACGTCTAAATATGCTCGAAAGTGTAAAATTCTTAACGAAGATGATTTAATATTAAAGTATAATAAGAAGAGTAGACAGCTTACCGTTAGTGCCATTGCGCCACTAGAAATAGAAAATAAGGTACTTAAATATCATATAACCTATGAACTGGTAGATTTTGAAGTTATTTTTAATTATATAGAATTGTTTAAAAATGATTTTAGCGTGTATTCAACTTTTTATTCGGGTTCATCTTTTTATAAAGACGAAATAAATACTGATGATAAAAGTGTTTTAAAACAACGTCAAAAAGTTTATGAAGGCTCAATACAGCATTTTATGAGAGCTGTTTATAATAAACGATTAAAAGAGGAAAAATACCGAATTTTTAAACGTGGTTTTGGCGTCAAAGAAGCGGCTCACATTTTTGTTGAAGATACAACTGACCCTAATTATAAAAAAGTAAGTTTATCTGGTAAACTTACAGTTCTTTTTAAAGGCAAAGACCAATCTGATATTATACCAAAGACAGAAGCATTCTACGTCGACCAATATGGTAATTTTCTACCCGTTCGTGCTTTATTTTTTAATGGTGAAATGGGAAGTATGCGTGTTGGTGACACGCTTCCGTTAGATTATGGTATTTCTAAAAATTAAAAAAGCCCAAGTATGTAACTTGAGCTCTTTTTCAAAATTCATTATAAATTTTAGAACCAAGGTTTCTTACCAACTTGGTATGTGTTATAAAATTCTGCATCTGATTTTGTGAGGTAAATAATGCCTTCAATTAATCCGATTAATCCGAGTGCCCAAACCAAAAGAACACCAACACCAATACAAGATAAAATTACACCTACAACAAATAAACCAAGCATAATTCCACCTTCTGTATTATATCCCAAAATAAATTTGTGTACACCTAAAGCTCCAAAAAGTATGGCCATAATACCCGTTAATACTTTTTTATTGTCCATCACTTCCTTTGCTCCTGAGGCAAAAGTGCCTGCACTTTCTTTAGCATCGTTAGCAAATTCACTAGCTTTTTCTTTAGCTTCTTTACCAAATTCTTTGGCATCATCGGCAAATTCACTTGCTTTTTGACTAATTTTTTCGCCTGCTCTTTTAGCACTTTCTTTAGCGTCACCTATCATATCATCAAGGTCGTCATTTAAATTTTTATTGTCGTCTGACATAGTTGTTGGTTTTAATAATTAATATTTAGTTAGCTCTTAAAATTACAAAAAAACAAATCAAAATTATTTAAAGGCAGCATCAATTGGCTCCCATAATTCAATTTTATTGTTTTCATTGTCAAGTATCCAAGCAAACTTTCCATACTCATAGGTCTGCATATCACCAACAATTGTTACACCTTCTTCTCTTAAAGTTTTTATAAGAGATTCTAAATCTTCAACTCTATAGTTAAACATAAAGTCTTTTTTTGAGGGCTCAAAATAGGTTGTATCATCCTTAAATGGACTCCATTGTGTCGATGCATCTTCGCCTTTTTTGTCTTTCCACCAAAAGGTGCAACCGTAATCGTCGGTATTAAAACCAAGATGTTTGTTATACCAATCTTTTGAAGCTTTTGGGTCTTTAGATTTAAAGAATAATCCGCCAATGCCTGTTACGCGTTTTTTCATTTATTTTTAATTTACTTGTGCTGAATTTATTTCAGTATTTAAGAATCTCAACAATTGACATTCTATTTATTATTTTTAATAACATTTTCATAAATGGCAATCCATTCGTTAACCGTCATTTTTCCTAATAGTTCCTTAATCAAATCATAAGGAATATCATCTACTTTTTTAAAACGGACACAACTTTTACCCATGTCTAATTTGTACCTAGCATGCTTTGGATATTCTTCAACAAACCAATCGTAAAGTTCTTTTTTAGCATACAACCCTGAATGGTAAAGCGCAATAAAGTTTTTCTGTGAGGCAAGATTGACAAAGGGTAATGGAGGAAATGGCTTACAGTGATAACCAGCTGGGTAAATTGATTTTGGAACAAAATAAGCTAACATACCGTAACTTATACCAGCTTCTAAACCTTCTGGCATGTTGTCTTTAATAAGGTTATGCAGTTTTGTAACAGCAGCTTTTCTGTCGTCAGGAAGCTGGCTGATATAGTCTTCTGGTGAATCTGCTTTGTATTGCATGAGGATTGATTTTAGTCTTCCTCTAAATTAGCAAAAATTTGCTTTAATTTTATTTACAATGGTTTGCGCTAATTTCTCTTTGCTTTCTTTGGTCCAACCTGCAACATGTGGACTTAGAATTACATTTTTAGCTTTAATTAAATATTCAAATGCTTCTGGCATTTTTTCTGAAGTAAATAGATTTTCAAATGATGATTTTTCATATTCCAAAACATCTAAACCTGCACCAAGGATTTTACCCGTTTTTAACCCTTCAACCAAGTCTAAAGTCACCACGCTTTTACCACGTGCTGTATTAATAAGCCAAAACGATTTTTTAAACCCATTAATAAATGCTGAATTTACCATGTTAATCGTTGAAGGTGTTTGCGGCGTATGGAGGCTTAATATATCTGCTTTTTCTTGTAAGTCTTTAAGTGAAACTTGTTTACAATTAGCATCTCCAACATCTGGTTTAATGTCGAAACAAAACACCTCTACATCAAAACCACGGACTTTTTTGGCAAAGGCTTTTCCCATGTTTCCATACCCAATTAAACCAATTGTTTTTCCATCTAATTCAACACCACGATTATCTTCTCGTAGCCATTTGCCATTTCGGACTTCGGCATCCGCTTTGTTGAGTTTATTGAATAGTGAAAGTAGCATTGCTAAACTGTGTTCACCAACAGCGTTTCGGTTGCCTTCTGGCGCATTAAAAAGCGAAATACCTTTGCTTTCGGCATAATTACAATCTATATTCTCTAAACCAGCGCCGACTCGACCGATAAATTTTAAGTTGGTTGCAGCATCTAAAAAAGCTTTATCTATTGAAAACCGACTACGAATAATAATACCATCATAATCTGAAATCTTTGCTTCAATTTCAGCTTTAGAAGATGTGTAATCTTCATGGTTGGCAAAGCCTAAATCATTGAGTTGATTTATTAGTAAGTCGTGGTTGCTGTCTATGTGGAGTATTTTCATAATTGGCCAATCTTAATCTTCCCTAAGGGAAGAAACTGTTGTGACGTAAAATACGTGAATTCTATAAATAATTTTTTAGATGTATTGATTTTTCCTTTAGCGGAAATTCTCTGGATTCAGCGAAGCTAAATGTCTGGAGGATAATGGGGGCTTTATATCCAAGGATATTCCGTTTGTGTCATTTCATCTTCAACATTTCCTGTGTGTGCGGTGTCCAATTTTTCAAATAAAAGTAAATGCACTTCTTCGTCATTTTTTGTTGAAGGATTATGTTCTACGCCTTTTGGTACCACAATGATTTCCCCTTCTTTTACAACTTCAGTGCGGTCGCGAAATTGCATGTATAGCGTGCCTTTTACAACTTGAAATAATTCGTCTTCATTCTCGTGACTATGCCAAACAAATTCGCCTTTAATCTTAGCTAAAATTACTTGCATGTTATCAACTGTGGCAATACGGTGCGGGTGCCATTGTTTGGAAAATTTGCTGTGCTTTTCTTTGATGTTTATGGGTTTCATAATACAAAGTTATTAAATTATGAGATACTGAAACAAGTTCAGCACTACAAGACATTTTAATTAGATACCAAGTATCATTTTAGAAATCATCAAATAAATAATAATTCCAAAAATATCATTGCTTGTTGTGATAAACGGACCAGTAGCAATGGCTGGGTCAATACCGCGTTTATGCAGAAAAAGCGGAATAAATGTGCCAACTAATCCAGCGACGATAATCACGGCAATTAGTGATATAGAAATAGCAAGTGCAAATAGTGTATCGGACTTAAACAGTGCTACAAACACGAATAGAAATACTGAGAGTACGACGCCATTAAGTGCTGCTAAAAGCATCTCTTTTATTAATCGGTTGTTGATGCTTCCCTTAACATCATCATTGGCT
The DNA here is from genome assembly GCF_042675765.1 of Winogradskyella litorisediminis. Lineage (NCBI taxonomy): Bacteria > Pseudomonadati > Bacteroidota > Flavobacteriia > Flavobacteriales > Flavobacteriaceae > Winogradskyella > Winogradskyella litorisediminis. The sequence goes on from NZ_JBHTJL010000009.1 coordinate 850,388, forward strand.
AAACCTTGTACAATAATGGCGCTCGATTGTACACCAACATTTCCTGCCATTGCGGCAATTAGTGGTGCAAATAGAAAGAGGACTTTAAACTCTTCTGCTAAGCCACTTTCAAAAAAATGCATAATTACGTAAGCACCAATTCCACCAACCAAACCTAAAAATAACCACGGTAATCGTGCGCGCGTGAGTTCTAAAATGCTATCGTCTGCTTCAACATCTTGCGTAATACCAGCCGCGAGTTGGTAATCTTTATCGGCTTCTTCTTTTAACACATCAACGATATCGTCTATGGTAATTCTTCCCAAAAGTGTTTGCTCATCGTCAACAACTGGTATGGCTTCCAAATCGTATTTCGCCATTATTTTTGCAACGTCTTCGGCATTATCTTTAACATTTACAAAGTCAACATTGTCTTTGGCAATGTCTGATATTTTTTCTTCGCTTTTTGCGGTTATTAAATCTTTAAGTGACAGGCGTCCAATGAGTTTTTCTTCTTTACTCACTACGTAAATAGAATGTACACGAGACACATCTTTAGCTTGTCCTCTAATACGTCTTAAACATCCTGCAACAGTCCATGTACCATAAACCTTTACTAACTCTTTAGCCATTAGACCACCGGCTGTATCTTCATCATAGGCAAGAAGTTCTTGTATTTCTGCCTTGTGTTCTTCGTTTTCAATTTGAGATATTACAGCCTCTTGACGCGATTCGGGAAGTTCTGCAATAATATCTGCCGCATCATCAGTATCGAGTTCTTCAATCTCCTCGGCAATTTCTTTTGTCGATAGATTTTCAAGTATTTTTTCTCGAACATCTTCATCGAGCTCGGTAATGATATCTGATGTGGTTTCGCTATCTAAAAGCTTAATGATATATATGGCTTCTTCAAAATCTAGCTCGTCTAAAATTTCGGCAACATCAGCATAATGAAAATCGCTAAGCAATAGTTTAAGCGCTTTATCATCTTGGGATACGATGTGTTGGCCAACTTGCTCTAAGAGCTCGTCAGTTACCTGAAATTGTATGTTGTCTTGAAGTTCTTCCATCTAAATTTAAATCGTTCAAATTAATACATTTCGACTGCGCTCAATGTGACAATAGAAGTTTAATTTGAATTTTTACTTAACGTTATTTTCAATCAAAGTTGTTAACTCAATAAATTGCGCTACGCTTAATTGTTCTGGACGTTGTCCAAAGATAGTATTTGCTTTTAAATTATCTGAAAGATTAAAGATTTTTAAACTATTTCTTAGTGTTTTTCTGCGTTGCTGAAATCCTGTTTTTACGACTCTAAAAAATAATTTTTCGTCGCAAGGTAAACTGAAATTTTCTTTTCGCTTTAATAATAGCACGCCAGAATCTACTTTTGGTGGTGGGTTAAAAACGCTTGGCGGCACAGTAAATAGATACTCAGCATCATAAAATGCTTGGGTCAATACAGAAAGGATACCATAAACTTTACTGCCTTCTTTAGAGCAAATACGTAAAGCGACTTCTTTTTGAAACATCCCTGAAAATTCTGGTATTTGCTCGCGCATCTCTAATGTTTTAAAAACAATTTGAGACGAAATGTTGTACGGAAAATTGCCAATTATCGCGAAAGGTTTTCCTTTAAACACTAGGTTTAGGTCGTAACGCAAAAAGTCCTTTTCATAAATTCTGTTAGCTAAATGTAAATAGTTATTTTTTAGATATTCAACTGATTCAGTGTCTATTTCAACGACATGCGTTGTTGTCTCTTTTTCTAACAAATACTTGGTTAAAACGCCCATTCCTGGACCAATTTCTAACACATCGTCGTAACCTTTTAGAGAAAGCGTATCTGCTATTTTTTTGGCAATATTTTCATCTTTTAAAAAATGCTGCCCAAGATGTTTTTTTGCTTTTACGCTCATTTTTAATTTGTAAGTAAAAAGTTATAAGTAGAAAATTGCACTACTTTTTATTTGAAGTTCACCGCATACTCATCGACAATTTCTAGTTCAGTTCTAAACGCTAACATTTTATCAGCGAATTTCTTTAAACCTTCTTGACGTAGAGCTTCGGCATCTTCTGCATAGTATAAATCGAGAGCTTTCCTTGAATATGAACGGTACTGAATAGAATAGGTTTGTCCGCCCATATCTTCTTCTACCATGACTTTTGAAAAAGTTGCACGGTCAAATTTACCAGTTGATAATACCTTTGGTATGTGTTCTTTTATCCAAATTAACCATTCGTCATGAACGGAATCGTCTATGTTTACGGTGACGTTATAAATAATCATACTTAAAAAAAATCCAATAAAAGCTAAATTCCAAATTTCAAATTTAAAAAATAGCGATTGCTGTTAATTCTACAAAAGTAGTGCTTTTGAAATTTTGAGTTTAAGATTTGAAACTTTAATTGATAGTATCTCCTCGAAGCATTCTAAATTTCTTTCGGGCTTCGACAAAATAGATACTGTCTTCGTGATTAAAAATAATTTTTTCGTAAAGTTCTTTGGCTTCTTCAGGCTTTGCTAATTGATTGACGTAAAGTTCGGCCAAATAGTAATACGCATCATCAATAAAGATATCTTCACGATAATCTGCTATGATTTTTTTGTAATTGGCTGCGGCTTTTTCAAACTGATTTTGCTTTTCAAATAGTTTGGCTTGCGTAAATAAAGTTTGGTCCGTAATACTTTCGCCATTATGTTCTGTCAGCACTTTGTCTAAAAGCTTTATGGCGTCTGCTGTTTCATTTTGAAATGCTAATAAATCGGCTTTTGCATAATATTTTAACGCAGTTTGTGTAGTGTCATCGTACTTATTATCGGAGATAAGTAATTTTAAATCGAGAGCGTCATTGGCGATAAGTTGCGATGTCGACGCTTTAAGAACTTTAAGTTGCGATTCCGCCCAATCGAAATCACCCTTGTAATAGCTTGTTTTTGCAATTTTAAAAGCTGCCTCTTGCGCAATGGTGCTATTTTTTAAATTAGTTTTAATCTGAGTGTAAAAAATTAAGGCCTCATTGAATTTTTCTTGAAGTACTAAAATATCTGCCAATTTTAATTTAACTAAAGCTTCTTGATATGGCGAAATATCTAATTTATAAGATTTTTTTAAAAAGTCTGAAGCTTCTTTTGGTTGATTGAAACTAAAAGCTAAGAATTGACCGTAAGCCAATTGCAACGAAAGCGTTAGCTCTTTTTTTCCATAGGTTTCAAATAATTCTAAATACCGAGAATTAATTTTGTCCAATGTTTTTTTATCAGCATTTTCGGTATCCATTTCTAAAATAGACTGATGCGCTAAAAGTAAAACGTCTATATTTTGAGCAGTTTCTATAATGTAATTAAAAATATTTTTTGCTGTATCAACGTCTCTATCATCTCGTGCGGTAATTGCCAAATCTATTATACGGTCTAAACTTTCGGGATTACGTTTATAAAGTGCCTTTTCTTGAATAAACGATTTGTTATATTGTTTTTCTTGCACGTATAACCAGCTCAATAATTCGTACCAATGCGGTTCAGGGTTTGTCTGTATGCGTTTTAATAATAAAACTCTTAGCGATTTATTGTCTTCATTATCTTTGTTTTCGGATATAAACTGACTAAGATTTCGTTTTATGTTGTTAAGTGTATTAGGTTTGTAAGCGATGTATCCCAAATAACTTTCAAACATGTTTTTCACTTCTCCTAAATCTCCATAAATACGAGCTAATTGGATGCTGAAATCTTTATCTGGCATTAGCTCTTTAGCTTTTTTGTAACTCTCAACAGCTTGTGGTAAAAGGGAATGTTTTTCAAAACGTTGCCCAACACCATAAACATTTGTAGGTTTTAAATCTATAGAATTTATGGCTTCTTTGTAAAATTCTTGGGCTTTTGCTACGCTATCCATAAGTTGATAGTTGTAGCCAATTTCTACTAAAAAGATTGGGATTCTTGTTTTTTCGATTCGTTTTTCTAAAATTAAACGAGCCTCATCATACTGTTCTAGTTGTTGATGAGTATCAATCATTTTGTAAATATAGTTGTAAGAGTATGGCTTGGCCTCGTATAGCTTTTTGTAAACCAAAAGAGCTTTACCAAATTCACCTTTTTTAAAATACTCATCGCCAATTAAAACTTGCTTTTGCTCTTTACTTTGTGATAAAACCGAAACCACGCAAAACATAGCAATAAGAAATGATAAAATGTATTTTTTTGACTGCATAAGTGTAAATATAGCAAATGGAAACCTGAGATATTGTAAATACAATCATAAAAAAACGCCTTAAGGATTTAGGGCGTTTTTAATTAGTTCTTTTTGTTTAAACGGAAAGTTATTTAATCAATCATATCAAACCCAACGTAAGGTTTTAATACTTCAGGGACTTTTATGCCATTTTCAGTTTGATAATTCTCTAAAATACTAGCTAAAATACGTGGTAAAGCTAGAGAACTTCCGTTTAGTGTGTGTGCTAATTCGTTTTTACCATCACTATTTTTAAAACGTAATTTTAAGCGGTTAGACTGAAACGTTTCAAAATTAGAAACCGAAGACACTTCTAACCATTGCTCTTGAGCTGCAGAAAATACTTCAAAATCATATGTCAATGCCGATGCAAAAGTTAAGTCGCCACCGCAAAGTCTTAGTATTCGGTATGGTAATTCAAGTTCCTTCAAAATATCCTCGACATGAGAAACCATTCCGTCTAGAGCATCGTAAGATTTTGTTGGATGTTCCACTCTAATAATCTCAACCTTATCAAATTGATGCAAACGGTTAAGACCACGAACGTGCGCGCCATAACTTCCTGCTTCACGTCTAAAACACGGCGTGTAACCTGTGATGCTAATTGGCAAATCACTTTCGTTGAGAATTACATCTCTAAAAATATTGGTTCCAGGAACTTCTGCTGTTGGTATCAAATACAAGTCGTCTGCCGTTATATGATACATCTGACCTTCTTTGTCAGGCAATTGTCCTGTACCAATTCCCGATGCTTCGTTAACAACGTGCGGTAGCTGATATTCGGTATAACCAGCATCTGTATTTTTATCTAAAAAATAGGCAATTAAGGCACGTTGTAAGCGCGCACCTTTTCCTTTATAAACAGGAAAACCTGCACCAGCGATTTTAGTTCCAAGCTCAAAATCTATGATATCGTATTTTTTGGCTAGCTCCCAATGCGGTAAAGCACCATCGTGAAGCTGAGGTATTTCACCTTCTCGGAAAGTTTCTAAATTATCTTCATCAGAATTTCCTTCTGGTACAATGCTGTTAGGAACGTTAGGAATTTTATAAAGCGTCTGCTGTAAAAGTGCGGCTTTTTCATTGAGGTCTTGCTCAAGCGTTTTAATAGTTTCTTTAAGGTCAGTCGTTTGTTCTTTTAAAGAGTTTGCTTTTTCAGTTTGACCAGATTTAAATAAATTTCCAATTTCTTTGGACATGGAATTCATCTCAGCTTTTGTCGTATCTAATTGCGTTTGCAATTGACGACGCTGCTCATCGAAATTAAGAACATCATCAATCATGGGTTTAGCATCTAAATTTCTGATAGCTAAACGTTTAATAATGTCTTCGCTGTTTTCTCTAATGTAAGAAACTTGTAACATGTCTAAAAGTTTAGTGCACAAATGATGTGCGTAATTGTAAAGCGTAAAAGTAATAAGTTTTTATGGCTACAAAAATAAAAACAATCCTATTTTGAAGGTAAAATCCAGTCGTTGTGCGTAAAGTAATTCCACTCTGCAGTTGCCATATCTACTTCAGGGTTAATAAAACGTTTGCTCGGTTTGCCATTAACGCTGACGTAATTTGTCACAAAAATGGAAACGGATTTATTTTCAGCTTCAAATTGTTGTTTTAAACGTTGGGAAAATTGCCAAATAAAATCGGGTTTTGTGCTCAGGCTTCGTTGTTGTTTTGGTGTGAGATAATCGTTAAGGTTAATCGGAATAATGGTGTTAGTTTCATTATCAACGACTCTAAAATTAATGCTTCCGCTTTTGGCGCGAAGCATCATTCGCCATGAAAGCCGATGACCTTCTTCCGTCCAAAGCACATCATCTTGTATAAAATAGTGACGTAATGGTAATACAATTTGAATGATAAAATATAAGCTGAAAACACCGAGTAGAATTTTATGATTTTTAGGTGTTTTGACTTCATCTTGAGTATAAAATTCTTTACGTTTTAAGAATATGTTTCTGATTGTTTTCGGTTCAAAAAAGAATAATGAGAATGCTAACGATAAAAACGGGAAAATACCTATATGAAACACACAAGCATTAAATATGTGAAAAAATATAGAGCCAAAAAAGGCGAACTTTCGGGTTGGTTTGAATAAGAGAAGTGGAATTATGAGTCCGTCGAATAAAATTCCCGCGTAAGCGATAAAATAATGCAGATATTCATTTTGAAGGAAATCGCCAATTATCGGAAAATGTGACTTGCCTTGCATTAATAATTTTACTGCCGAAGCATCTAACCAATCTGGATACAATTTTGCCAAAGATGCATACGTGTAAACAATAAATAGTTGCAAGATGATGAGCCAACGACACCAATTAGGCATTGAAATTTTTTTGAGATTTGGATTGAATTTTACATCTAGGGACGCATACCTATTGGCTGGTAAAATGACCATGATAAACGTTAAAATCATTAATAAATAATAATGATTGTTATAGGATGATTTTTGCATTAAATACGTTGCACTCCACATTAAAGCAAAAGCTAATACGCTAAATCTGTATTTGTAGCCTACCATAATTAAGAGTCCGAAAATACCCATAACAATATAGTATGTATACATCCAATTACCTGGAAGAGGTTGTAAAAAGTCGAAGCCAATAAAGTTGAAGGTAAATTTTGGTTCTATTAACGTTCGTTTTATCCATCCCGTAAAAATAGCACCAACAGATTCTAAAAAACAAAGCAGCCCAAAAATGATTCTGAAAACTATTAGAGCAGAGTTGTCTATATGTTTAAAAAGGAAATTATGCATTTAGTTTAGCGACATAATTTAAAGCTTTGACTTTGTCTTTTTTAAGTTGAAGTTTGAGCGCCTCAATATTTTCAAATTTGTGTTCGTCTCGTAATCGGTGTAGCATCTCTATAACGATTTGATGACCGTAGATGTTTTTTTCGAAATTGAAAAAATGTACTTCTATTGACCTTGGCTTGTTTTTTATGGTTGGGTTAGAGCCAATATTCATCATTCCAAATATTACTTTATCATCAATTTTAGCCTTAACAACATAAACTCCATCTTTTGGTATGAGTTTATAATCTTCTTCAATATAAAGATTTGCTGTAGGAAAATCTATAGTTTTACCAATACTATGTCCTCTTACCACTTTGCCGGTTAATATATAGTTATATCCCAAATAACTATTTGCTAAAGCTATATTACCTTCATTCAAAGCAGTTCTTATTTTAGTGGAGCTAACAGTAACTTCAGCTATATCTTTTGCTGAGATTTCTTCGATTTCAAAATTAAATATTTTAGCAAACCTTTGTAAGTCATTGATATTTGCGCTTCGATTTTTACCAAAATGATGGTCGTAACCTATAACAACGACTTTAGCGTTAAGCTCATCTACTATAATATTTTTTACATAATCATGTGCTGAAAGATTTGCAAATTCTTTTGTAAAGGTCTTTACGCAAATGAGGTCAATACCAAATTTTTCTAATAATATCCGTCTTTCAGAAATTGTATTTAAAAGTTTAATGGATTTGTCTTGTTGCAGCACCATTCTAGGATGTGGAAAAAAAGTTAAAACACTAGGTATCAATTGCTTTTGATTGGATATGTCTTTTAGGCGTTTTAAAATTTTTTGGTGGCCAATATGCACACCGTCAAAAGTTCCAATTGTTAAAGTTTTAGCGAAATGACCGATATTTAATGACATTCAGAGAAATATTCAAATTTTGTTAAGGAAATGTAAAAAAAAAGTATATTTTTGATGCTAATTTAATAAACCGCTCTTTAAATAAAGCTCCTTAGCTTCTTTATTTAATGAGAAATAAAAAATTCTGTTTTTTATTGGCCTTAATTTAGTGTTGTCTAATGAAAAGCAAATAATACATTAATTAAACTCACTTCAAATGAAAAAAAATTTTTACTTTTTAGTAGTTGCTTTTTTCTTGATTTCATTCTCTCTTGTTGCTCAGGAGAGGAACTGTTATTCTCATGAATATTTACAGGACCAAATTCAAGAAAATCCTGAACTACAAAACAGGCTAGATCAGCTAGAAAACTTTACGCAGCAAAGTATTGCGAATGGGAACTTCCAAAGAAATGGAGATATTATTTATGTCCCTGTGGTTGTTCATGTAGTTTGGAATTCTGCAAATCCTGTAGAAAACATCAGTGATGCTCAAATTGAATCTCAAGTAGATGTTATCTATAAAGATTTTAGAGCTCTTAATGATGAATTTGCTGATATACAAGCAAACCAGTGGCCACAAGCTGCCGACACGCAAATAGAGTTTTATTTGGCTCAAATCGATCCAGACGGAAACCCTACAAACGGAATTACGAGAAATGAAACAAATGTTGCCGCATGGGGAACAAACGATGATATTAAATTTTCGTCTGCTGGAGGAACTGATGCATGGGATCCAACACGTTATTTCAATTTCTGGGTAGGTAACATTGGAGGAGGAATCCTTGGTTATGCGACTTTCCCTACTAGTGCTGGTGACCCTAACGATGGAATTGTAATGAGTCCTGAGTATTTTGGTTCATCAGATTATGAAGCTGCTGCAGGAGAAACTTTTTTCTTAAGTCCACCATATGATTTAGGTAGAACAACGACTCACGAAATTGGTCACTATTTAAACCTTCGTCACATATGGGGCGACGGCGGATGTGGTGTTGATGATTTTGTTGCTGATACTCCAGAATCCGATGGGTCTAACTTTGGATGCGCTACTGGATCAATGTCTTGTGGTACTGTTGACATGGTGGAAAATTACATGGATTACAGTGATGATGGTTGTATGGGACTCTTTACTCAAGGACAAATTGATAGAATGAGAGCTGTATTTGATGCAGGTGGACCACGAGAAGTTTTAAATCAGCCACCTTTCCCATTTTTAGTAAGTTTTGATACTGACAGCCGTGATACAGATATCTGTACTGACGAAACAGCTGTTTTAAACTTGACTTACAGTCTTGTTGACCCGACATTTACTAGTCCAGTTACTTTTACAGCTTCTGGTTTACCTGCTGGAGCAACTCCAACATTTAGCCCAACATCTGTTACTGCTGATGGTACTCCGTTTACTTTAACTATTTCAAATTTAAATGGAGCACCCGTAGATACCTATTCAATTGTTGTTGAAGCAACAGACGGAAACGATGTTGTGCCTACTGGAACACCATTAAATGTGTTTGATGATAATTTTGTAGCATTAACCGCTGTTCAGCCTACAAATGGTGCAGCTGATATAAATCCTTCAGCTGAAATTATTTGGAGTGAAGATGATAACGCTGCTGCTTATGAATTAGATATAGCTACTGATGCTGGATTTACAAGTATTGTAGAATCATCTGTTGTAGTAGATAGAGCTTCTTATGAGCCAACTCTTTTAGTAAATGAAACCGAATATTTTTGGAGAGTTCGTTCTGTAAATAATTGTGGCGAAGGTACTTTTAGTGTATCTAATTTTACAACTGGTAACATTGAATGTGCTTCTACAGCATCATCAGGCGACCAAAACGGTGTTGCAATTCCTGACGGTTTAGGAGGATTCTTCGGAGCTGAAAATGGACCTCCAGGAAATTCTACAATTTCTGTAACCGATGCTATTGCTGTTTCAGATGTAAATGTTACAGTAAATATTACACATTCTTGGGTTTCAGATTTAACACTCATTTTAACGTCTCCTTCTGGTACAGAAGTTGAATTAGCAAATGCTGTAGGTGGAAGTGATGATAACTTTACGGGAACTATATTTGATAGTGACGCCACTACGCCTATTGCTTCTGGAACTGCACCTTTTACAGGTGAATTTATACCATCCGGAGATTTGTCTGTTTTAAATGGTGAAGTTTCTGGTGGTATTTGGACTTTAACAGTTTTAGATGGATTTGGTGGAGACATAGGAACAATTGTAAACTGGGAAATAGAAATATGTGGTGTTCCACTTCCAGATGCTGATGGTGATGGCATTGGAGATCCAGTTGATAATTGCCCTGATACACCAAATACTGATCAAGCAGATTTAGATAATGATAATATTGGAGACGTTTGTGATGACGATGTTGATGGTGACGGTGTATTAAATTCAGTTGATAATTGTGAATTTACCGCAAACCCTGATCAAGGAGATTTAGATAATAATGGTGTTGGAGAAGCATGTGATTTAATTTGTTCTCTAGGAGTAGCAATGGATTTACCTATTGAAATTTTAGAAACACAAACAGAACCTCAGGTTTATATCTCGGAAATTGAAGTAACAGATAACTTTAATATCTCGGATATTGATGTAACAGTCGATATTGCCCATACATGGACTGGTGATTTAAGACTTATTTTAGTTCATCCAGATCCAAACATACCTTTTGTCATTCTTTCAGAACAAAATGGTGGAAGCTCAGATGACTTTACAGGTACTGTATTTGATGATCAAGCAACGACTCCAATAGCTGATGGCGCAGGTCCTTTTACAGGCTCATTTATTCCAGACCAACCATTATCTAGTTTTAATGATTTACCATCTGCTGGTACGTGGCTATTTGTAGCTGTTGATTTTGCAAATGGAGATGGCGGATTTATAAACTCTGTAGAATTAAATGTTTGCGGATTTAGATTTGCAGACGACTATGACGGAGATGGTGTAACAAACGATGTAGATAATTGTGTACTTACATTTAATCCTGACCAAGCAGATAATGATGAAGATGGTATTGGTGACGAATGTGATGACGATGACGATAATGATGGTGTATTAGACGTCAATGATAATTGCCAGTTTGTAGCAAATGCTGATCAAGCAGATAATGATGATGACGGTTTAGGTGATTTGTGTGACGATGATGACGACAATGATGGTGTTCTTGACGAAGATGACAACTGTCAATTTATAGCGAATCCAAATCAAGGAGATGTAGATAATGATGGAATTGGTGATTTATGTGACGATGTAGCTCCAAATGATATTCTTACTCCAAATGGAGACGGAATTAATGACACCTGGGTTGTACAAAGTATTCAATTATATCCTGGAACAACCGTTAAAGTTTATAACAGATCTGGTAATGAAGTTTTTGCATCAAATAGTTATGGAAACGATTGGGCAGGAACTAATAACGGAAGACAATTGCCAGCTGGTTCTTATTACTATGTCATTGACCAATCTGGTAACGGAGAACGTGTGCAAGATGGTTGGATATTCTTAACATATTAATCGCATATAAATTAAAATAAATGAATACAATGAAATTTTATAAAAACACTTTAAAAGTAGTTGCATTGTTGTTGTTTTGCACTTTATATGCACAACAAGAACCTAACTACGCTTTATACAGATATACTATGAACGCTGTCAACCCAGCTTATGCTGCGGCTGACGGTACAACTAGCCTGACTTCTAATTTTAGGAGTCAGTGGGTAGACGTAGAGGATGCACCTGAAACTCAGACATTCTTTTTTCAAACGCCTTTGACTGAAAATTTAGGTATTGGACTATCTATAGTTAATGATAACGTCTTTGTGGAAAACAGAACGAGTTTTAACGTAGATTTTTCATATAAATTGCAGTTAAACGAATCAACAAATGTTTTTCTAGGATTAAAAGCTGGTGGTAGAACATATAATGTTGACCAAGGCGGTTTTGGAAGGTTTAACTTTAACAACAATCAAGTTGATCCAGCTGTCGCTAATATAGATACTGGTTTTAGACCAAATTTAGGTATAGGTGCTTATTTAGTAAATGACAAATACTTTTTATCACTTTCTGTACCAGGTTTATTATTAAGTGATAGAGTAAATGTAGATAATGGTAGAGTTACAATCGCAAATGAAAAAGCACATTTCTACTTGTCTGGTGGTTATAATTTTGATTTATCAGATAAAGTAGAGTTTAGACCTTCTACTATGATTCGTTACACAAGTGGTAATCCAATTTCTGCAGATTTAACAGCGGCATTTAGATATAACCAACGTTTCGAAGCTGGTGTTATGTATAGTACTGACGCTGCTTGGGCTGGTACAATTATGTTCAATCTTGCTGATTGGATGGACTTTGGTTACGCTTATGGAGGTTCTTCAAGAAGTGAGTTAAACTCTATTAATGACGGAACTCATGAAATATTAGTTCGTTTTAATTTTCCTAAAGCTGAATAAGTTTTTTATTAATTTATAACAAAAAAGCCTCTCAATTGAGAGGCTTTTTTATTTTCCATTATAGTCGTTCATGGTAAGTTTTGGTCCGGCTAATACAAATGACTCTAAAACCTTATGACATTGCATGAGTCTTTCTTTTAAGAATTTGTTTTCCTCTTCGGACCAATGACCTAAAACGTAATCTACTTGCTTCCCTTTTGAAAATTCAGCACTAATACCAAATCGTAGTCTACAATAAGTTGAAGTTCGTAGTTTGTCTTGTATATCCTTTAATCCATTATGTCCGCCATCACTTCCTTTAGTTTTTAATCTTAAAGTACCAAAAGGAAGATTTAAATCATCAGTGATTACAAGAAGATTTTCCAAAGGAATTTTTTCTTTAGTCATCCAATATTTAACAGCCTTGCCACTAAGATTCATAAAAGTGTTTGGTTTTAAAAAAACTAAAGTTCTTCCTTTTATTTTATGGTAAAGAATGTCTCCTAGTTTATCTGTTTTAAAAGAGAGCTCATTATCATTTGCATATGAGTCTAATACTTTAAAGCCAATATTATGTCTTGTTTCTTCATATTTCTCTCCAATATTTCCTAAACCAACGATTAAAAATTTTTTCATAAAATCTTGTTCTTCTTTCTTAAAGAATATTCGTAACCAATTAAACATTGAATTTAAATTTATTCAAAAATAAAAAAAGCATCCCAAAGAATGGAATGCTTATTATTATAGGTTGATATTGCAATAGTTATTCTTTAACCGCTGCTACATCATCAGTTTCAGTTGCTGGTACATCTGCTGCATCATCCTCGTCATCCTCGTCATCATCTGCATCTACTACAGCTAATCTACTTCGTCTTACTTGCATAACAACAGTGTTGTCTGGGTGTAAGAATGTATAATCGTCGTTGTGTAATTCAGTGATGTAAAGTTTACTTCCAATTTTTAATGGTGTAATATCTACTTCAATAAAATCTGGTAATTTTGAAGGTATTGCCTTAACTCTAAGTTTACGGTAAGGCATTCTTAAGTTTCCTCCATTCATAACACCTTTTGAAGAACCTATAGTATGAACAGGAATATCCATTGTTATAGCTTTGTTTTCAAAAATTTGATAGAAATCTACGTGTAAGATTCTGTCAGTTACAGGATGAAACTGAATGTCCTGCATAATTGCATTGTAAGTTTCACCATTATCTAGAGTAATCACAACCGTATGCGCGTCTGGAGTGTATACGAGTTTTGAGAATGCCAGTTCTGGTGCTGAGAAATGCAATGGCTTGTCTCCTCCGTATACTACGCAAGGAACCTGACCAGCATTACGTAAGGCTTTTGTTGACTTTTTGCCTACGCTTTCTCTTTGAGATCCATTAATTGTAATTGATTTCATTTTAAAAGTTTAAATTAAATATTATTAAATTCCTCATTTTGAGGGCTGCAAATGTAATAATATATTATTAAAAATAACGAATCAATTAAAAAAAATACCTCAGTGCCTACATTACAAATTTTGAACTTATAGATTTGTTGTAGTGAACATTTTGCATTACTTCGGCAAATAAATCTGCACAGCTTAGTACTCTCAATTTTTTAGATTCTTGTGTAAGTGGAATCGAATCTGTAACTATCAATTCTTCAAGTTTAGAGTTTTCTAATTTTTCATAGGCGCTTCCAGATAAAATAGGATGTGTACAAATTGCCCTTACACTTAATGCGCCGCGTTCCATCATAAGGTCTGCAGCTTTGGTTAAAGTGCCTGCTGTATCTACCATATCATCTACTAATACAACATTTTTACCAGTTACATCTCCAATCAATTCCATATGCGAAATAACATTAGCTTTAGCCCGTTGTTTATAGCAAATTACAACGTCGCTCGATAAAGCTTTTGAGTATGCATATGCTCGCTTAGAACCACCCATATCTGGAGACGCTATCGTTAAATTGTCTAGATTTAATGATTTTAAGTAAGGTAAAAATATAGTTGAAGCAAAAAGATGATCTACTGGTTTTTCAAAGAAACCTTGAATTTGGTCAGCATGTAAATCCATAGTTATTATTCTTGTTGCACCTGCAGCTTCAAGCATTTTTGCCACTAATTTTGCAGCTATAGGAACTCTAGGCTTGTCTTTTCTATCTTGTCTTGCCCAACCAAAGTAAGGAAGTACAGCAGTAATATGTCTTGCAGATGCTCGTTTCGCAGCATCAATCATTAACAGCATCTCCATAAGATTTTCTGGACCAGGATGAGTAGATCCTATAATAAAAATACGTGTGCCACGTATCGACTCTTCATAGGATGGCTGAAATTCTCCATCACTGTACCGAGATGTAATAACATTACCTAATTTTACACCGTAGGCTTTTGCTATTTGTTCTGCTAGATATCGGCTTTGAGAGCATGTAAAAATTTTAGCTTCTGTAGTTTCGTAAGGCATGTGTTGTGTTGTTAATAGTTGTATAGGTTTGAAATGCTCAAAGTTAGAAAATTATTTTGCTAGCAAGAACAATATCTAAGACAATTTTATTGGTTTACATTGATTAATTTTTTCTATTTTTGCAATCCAATTTTTAATGCTCAAGTGGCGGAATTGGTAGACGCGTCGGATTCAAAATCCGATTTCTTCGGAAGTGTGGGTTCGATTCCCACCTTGAGTACAAAAGGGTCAAATCAAAATACTTTGATTTGACCCTTAAATTTTAACTTCTCAATAATTAAAGAATATTTATCTTAGTAGCAATTAATTAATTTTTTAAAATTTTACATGAGGCTTATCTCAAAATACTTATTAATTGCTTTTTCTTTATTTATTATTGATACTAACGCTCAAGTTTTTGCCGATGTTACCTCTAGCGCTGGTATAGACGCTGTAGAAACGATGTCTGGAACATTTGGTAGCGGAGCTTCCATCGCAGATTTTGATAATGATGGGGATTTAGATTTTTTTGTCGGGACAGAGTTTGGTCTCAACAATAGAATATACGAGAATATTGGAAACGGCCAATTTCAGGAAGTTGCAACCTCTTTAGGTGTAACTTCTACTTTTAGAAATAGAACTGCACTTTGGGTGGATTTTAATGGAGATACGTTATTAGATTTAATAATTGTTGGAGACTGCAGAGATATTGATGCATCTTGCGTTAACAGAGCAGATATTAAGTTGTATAAGCAATTAACATCTGGAAATTTTGAGATTGTTGAAAACTCTGGTCTCGATTTTGGTACAAAATATAATGTAGCCAATGTTACAAAAGATTTTTTGGTAGGAGGAATTTCTGCTGCAGATATAAATAATGACAATTGGTTAGATATACTAGTTACGTTTTGGGATAGAAATCAAATAGGAGCGGAAATGACAATGTTCTTAAACAACGCAGGTCAAGGATTTACAGATATTTCTTCAACTAGTTTTCCTAATCAAAATTCAGTATCGAGATTTCAACCCATATTCAATGATTTTGATAATGACGGTTTTATTGATTTTTATATAAGTATAGATTTTACTGAAAACGAATTATGGAGAAATTTGGGCAATAATCAATTTGAAGAAATTGCTAATGATGTTGGAGCTGATAATGCCTTTAATGAAATGGGATTAACTATTGGAGATTATGACAATGACGGAGATTTTGATTTGTACGCCACTAACATATCTAGGATTGATCCTGGAGACGGCAATATGAGGCATAATATTTTATTAAAAAATAATTTCTCACAAACAAATAATCTAGGTTTTGAAGAAGTTTCAGAATCTTTAGGCGTGGATAGTAGTGCTTGGGATTGGGGAACTACATTTTTTGATGCAAATAACGATGGATGGTTAGATATAGCATCCACAAATGGTTATGACATTGAAGGATGGTTGCCAGACCAATCAAAATTATGGTTAAACGTTGAAGGGCTTTTATTCTCAGATATTTCTGAAGCCTCAAATTTTGACGACCTTCAATATGCAGCAACTCTATTAGCTTTTGACATGGATAGAGATGGAGATTTAGATTTATTACAATCTATGAAAGTTAGAAGTACTTTAAATGCAGATTTGCCAGTTAGATTATATGAAAACGACATAAGCGAATCGACTAATCCTAACAATTATCTAGTCGTAAAACCAAGAATGAATGGTACTAATCATTATGCTATAGGAGCTGTCGTTAAAATTATTTACGATAATGGTAAAACAGGTATGCGCCTCATAACTGCTGGTACAAGTTTTTATGGACAAGAACCTGCAGAAGCTTTTTTTGGTCTTAGCGATAACAATACGATAGACGAGATACGTGTAGAATGGCCTGACAACACTGTGACTGTAGTAACAGATGTAATAGCAAATCAAGTAATAACTATTACAAATGATAATGTTTTAGATGTTAATAATACTGAATTGATTCAATTAAAAACATATCCAAATCCAGCTAGTGATGTCGTTACTGTTGAAGGAAATTCAATAATTAAATTAATAGAAGTTTATAATTTGTTAGGTCAAAAGGTGTTATTTCAAAATACAGATTCTATAAAAATTAAATTCAATATTTCTTCTTTATCAAAAGGAAGTTATTTTCTTAAGGTTAAAGACATAAACTCTAATCTTCAGACTTTTAAAATCCTAAAAAAATAATTGTAATCAACAATGAATGATTTTTTCTTCAATGTAAAATATGGTCTTAATCATGTTTTAGACATCAATGGCTACGATCACGTATTATTTTTAATGGTGTTAGCCGTTCCGTATATATTTAAAGATTGGAAACGTGTTTTACTTTTAGTATCTCTTTTTACGCTTGGTCATACGGTTTCATTAGTGTTAGCAGCATACAACTTTGTGTCAATCAATGGAGCAACTGTAGAATTTTTAATACCAATTACTATACTTATAGCCGCAATTTATAATGTAATAACAGCAGGTAAGATAAAGGCAAATCAAAAAGCATATGTCCTTTTTGTAGCAGCCTTGACTTTTGGTATTATTCATGGTTTAGGTTTTGCTAGAGAGTTTACTATGGTTTTTGGAGATGCTGATAATAAGCCTTTGGCTTTACTAGAGTTTGCCCTTGGGATTGAGTTAGCACAACTCATTATAGTCTTTGTTATTTTATTTTTAGGATTTTTGTGTCAGACCATATTTAAAATAGTCCAGAGAGATTGGATTATAGCTTTATCCTCAGTTGTTGTTGGTTTGGTTATTCCTATTTTAGTAGAAAACAATATCTTCTAATAAATCTAAGTTTGGTAAAACTTTAACGGCAAGCCATTGCTTATAAAATACGAAGCAATTATATTCGTTATTTACAAAACGGTTTCGCATTAATGACACAACATAAAAAGCAATTACGTTACGATAAAGCTTATTTGCGTATGGCTAAAGAATGGGGAAAACTATCGCATTGTAAGCGCAAGCAAGTTGGAGCCATAATTGTTAAAGATCGCATGATTATTTCAGATGGATACAATGGCACGCCTACGGGTTTTGAGAATTATTGTGAGGACGACGAGGGTTACACAAAATGGTATGTTTTACACGCTGAAGCAAATGCTATTTTAAAAGTGGCATCATCCACGCAGTCTTGTAAAGGTGCAACACTGTACATTACACTCTCACCTTGTAAAGAATGCAGCAAACTTATACATCAAGCTGGTTTTGTAAGAGTGGTTTATTCCGAAGCTTACAAAGACGATTCAGGTTTAGATTTTCTTAAAAAAGCAGGTGTCCAAATCGATTTAATTCAACATATAGAAGCATAACATGTCTAAAAAAATTAAAATTTATATTCCATTAATTATAGGCGCAGCCATTGGTATTGGTGTGTTTATTGGCGGAAGATTAAATTTTACAGACACTTCAGATAGATTATTTACAACCAATAGCAAAAAGGACAAACTTAATAGGTTAATAGACTATATTGATTATGAATATGTCGAGGAAGTCAATACCGATAGTATTGTTGATGTTACGGTTAATGGTATTTTAGATAATCTCGACCCACATTCTATTTACATTCCAAAAAAAGATTTAGAACGCGTCACAAATAATATGCGTGGCGATTTTGTTGGCATTGGCATTAATTATTACCCGTACAAAGACACGTTAGCTGTTATTCGACCAACAGAAGGTGGACCAAGTAAACGTGCAGGATTAAAAGGTGGTGATCGTATTTTAATGGCGGATGGCGACACCATTTACGGCGAAAAGTTTAATACAGATATCATTGCCAAAAAACTAAAAGGCAAAAAAGGAACTAAAGTAAGATTGAAGGTATACAGACCATCTACTAAAGAGTTTTTAGATATCGATGTGAAACGTGGAAATATCCCAATTAAAAGTGTAGAAGCCGCATATATGCTGAATAATTTTTTAGGATATATAAAAATGAATCGTTTTGCAGAGTCTAGTTACAAAGAATTCAAATCAGCGTTAGATAAGCTTCAAGATCAAGGTGCAACAAAATTGGTGTTTGATTTAAGAGACAATCCAGGCGGTTTTTTGGGTATTGCAGAGGAAATTGCAGACGAATTTTTAGAAGATGACAAGTTGATTCTTTTTACAAAAAACAAAAAAGGAAAGCGTCAAAATGCTTATGCAACAAGCCGAGGAGATTTTGAAGAAGGTGAAGTTTTTGTACTTATCAATGAGAGTTCTGCATCTGCAAGCGAAGTTGTTGCAGGTGCATTACAAGACAATGATAAAGGCGTAATTGTTGGAAGACGCTCTTACGGAAAAGGTTTGGTACAACGTGAAATGGCTCTAGGCGATGGAAGCGCCGTAAGGTTAACTGTAGCCAGATATTATACACCAACAGGTCGTTCTATACAAAAACCATATGAGAACGGTAAAAACAAGTCTTATTTTAGAGATTACTACAAACGCATGAGTAATGGTGAGCTACTAAATTCTGAAAATATAGAAATTGAAGATTCGTTAAAGTTTACAACACCAAAAGGAAAAGTGGTTTATGGTGGTGGCGGAATAATTCCAGATGTCTTTGTGCCAATTGATAAATCTGTAGAAAACGAAACAATTAATTATTTAAAACGTGCTGGTCATTTTGGCTATTTTGTGTTTGAAGAATTAGATAAAAATAGAGCAATTTACGATGGTGTTTCTAAGCGAGATTTCATAGATAATTTCTCTGTAAGTGACGATATTGTTTTGGCTTTTCAAAAATACGTCAACCGTGTTGAGGGCACTAATATTAACTTTGTTGCATTTAATACGACTATAAAAGTTTTTATCAAAGCAACTTTAGCACGCCAACTTTACGATGATAATGCGTACGAAGAAATCATAAACCGTAATGATATTATGATTGATGAAGTATTGACGCTAAGTGAAGAAGAAAGTTTTTTAGAAGTAACTAATTAAGACACTTTATCGTGCACCTTTGTGTGCTTTCCGTCGTTCCATTCCGTTAAAATATCTGTTGCTACATGAGCACCGCTTCCGCAAGCTATGGCATATTGACTTCGCCAACCTGCTAATGTGCCAGCAACGTAGAGATTTTCTTCAATTTTATGGTTATTATTTTTTAACCAAATTCTGTCCTTTTCTATCGCCGCTTTTGGATGTGTTTCAATGTAATTTTCTAAACCTTTTATGGTTAAAAGATTTGTATATCCAACAGCAATAACAACGGTTTTTGCTTCGTAGTTATTTTTGTTAGTTTCAACTGTAAAACCAGTGTTGTTTTTTGAAATAGATTTTACTTTTTCCTTTTCAATTTGTTGCACATGAGGATATAAATCGTTCAATTGTCTCTTCCCATTTCCTAGCAAATCTTTACCCAAAGTTCCAGGTTTCAATCCTAAAACATTATTAAAAAGCGCATTTTGTAAGTGCGAGGTTTTTTGATGTGTAATAACACCCACAGACTTCTCTGCTGCAAAGACTTTTGGTTTAGCAGAACCCAGTACTAGCGCGCAAGATAAACCTGCAGCACCACCACCAATAATTAAAACATCAAAATCCATTAGTGCTTTTTATCTAATTTTTCAATTTTTTTCGAAATTCTAAATATCTGAAGCAAAACTATTGCACATAGCGCAGCTAAAATGGTTATTATAGCAATTGCACTTTCGCCTTGTAAAAGATTATCAAAATTCAATTTTGTAACGTTAAAAGCTATTAAAGCTATTGCTATGATTGAGGCAATTATGGTAAATATTTTCATAGTTTATTAAATGAACAGTTCTTTAATATTTGCAGCAAATAATTTTACAGCGATGGCTAATAAAATAACACCAAAAATTTTACGAATTATTTTAATACCATTTGGACCAATTAGACGCTCAATTTTTGCTGATGTTTTTAGTACAACGTAAATTACTAAAACATTTATAATTACAGCAACAATTATGTTTTCTATAAGAAATTCTGCTCGTAAAGAGAGAAGTGTGGTTAAACTTCCTGGACCAGCTATAAGCGGAAAAGCTAACGGAAAAACAGAAGCTGTTATAGCATCGCCATCATCATCTTCTTTGTAAAGGGTAATACCTAAAATCATTTCTAGCGCGATAAAAAACAAGATAAATGCACCTGCAACTGCAAATGAGTTGACATCAACTCCAATAAAATTTAGTAAGCGCTGACCAACAAATAAAAACACAACCATAATAATACCAGCAATAATTGCGGCTTTTTCAGACTGAATGTGGCCTGCTTTTTTTCTTAAATCTATAATTATTGGAATATTTCCGATGATATCTATTACAGCAAACAGTACCATAAACGCTGTAAAAATTTGTTTTAAATCAAAATCCATAAGTCAATTATTTAATTTTATCGATTTAGTTTCTTTTTTTAAATGTATTAAATTCAAATTTGAGTAAAAGCTAAAAGCCCTTTTAAAAATCGCCGCAAAGGTGCGATTAAATTGTAGAATTTCAATATTAAATAATAGTAAAGTTTCGTTACTTTTGCGGCATGTTTCAGCTCGGAAAAACCATAGTTTCAGAAGATATAATCGAAAAAGATTTTGTTTGTAATCTATCTGCTTGCAAAGGCGCATGTTGTATTGATGGCGATGCTGGTGCTCCTTTAGATGAAAATGAAGCGCAAATCTTGAAAGATATTTATCCTAAGGTGAAACCTTTCTTAAGAAATGAAGGCATCGCAGCAATTGAAACGCAAGGCGAATACATTACTACAGATTTTGGCGATTTAGAAACACCTTTAATTAACGGTGC
Source organism: Winogradskyella litorisediminis (assembly GCF_042675765.1). NCBI lineage: Bacteria > Pseudomonadati > Bacteroidota > Flavobacteriia > Flavobacteriales > Flavobacteriaceae > Winogradskyella > Winogradskyella litorisediminis. The sequence goes on from NZ_JBHTJL010000009.1 coordinate 871,885, forward strand.
CGATTGTGCTTATGTGATTTTTGATGAGAAAAAAACAGCGCTTTGTGGTATTGAAGAAGCTTATAACCAAGGCGAAATCAGCTGGAAAAAACCAGTATCGTGTCATTTGTACCCAATTAGAGTAAAAGACTATTCTGAATTTTCTGCAGTTAATTATGACAAGTGGGAAATTTGCGATGATGCGTGTTCGTTAGGCAAAGAACTTCAAGTCCCGATTTACAAATTTGTAAAAGAAGCACTCATCCGAAAATTTGGTGAAGATTGGTATGCGGAATTAGAGTCTGTTGCTCAGGCTAAGTTTGGTAAATAAGCTTTGCTAAAAAATGTTTTTGACTGCGCTCAACCTGACACCGGTTTTTAAATTTTTCAATACTTTCTATAATTAAAAGTTTAGTCTTTTCAGAATAACGCCCAAAAAAAACAGCCGCATTAAATACGACTGTTTTTTTATAATTTGGAATTTACAATTGTTTATCCTTCACAACTCGTGCACTCTTTCTTTTGTTTAAATTTTTGAGCGGCATTCATACTGTGTTGGTAGTACAACGATTTTAATCCTAATTTCCATGCAGTAACGTGGATTTTGTTAATCTCTTTTACTGGCATATCAGGGTGTACAATAATGTTTAATGACTGTCCTTGGTCAATATGGTTTTGTCTGTTTGCCGCTTGATAAATGATATCCATTTGGTCAATTTCAGGATAAGTTTTAAAAACTGCTTTTTCGTTTTCAGTTAAGAAATCTAAATGCTGTACAGAACCATCGCGGTCCCTAATTGAGCGCCAAACTTCTGTTGTATCTTGTCCTTTTGCTTCTAACAATTGTTGTAAATATGGATTCTTAATCGTCGTTTTAAGCTTTGCAATATCTTTCACATAAATATTAGACCAAATAGGCTCGATACCTTGAGATACTTGCCCTAAGATAAATGCAGATGACGTTGTTGGTGCAATTGCATTTAAAGTAGCATTACGTCTGCCGTAACCTTTAAGTACTTTTGGCTCGCCGAATTTAGCCGCTAATTGCTCAGAGGCTGCAACAGACTTTTCTTTAACAACTCTAAAGATTTCACTGTTTAAGTTGAATGCTTCTTGGCTATCAAAAGCATGCATTTTAGATTGCAATAAAGAGTGCCATCCTAAAACGCCCATTCCAAGTGCTCTGTTTTCTTTTGCGAAATTATAAGCACGCTCCATAAATAAAAAGGTTTGTCTGTCTTCTCTGTTATCAGAATCTCTGTATGCTTCTAATTTTTCTAAAAATTCAGTAATAACTGCATCTAAGAAATAAATCATTGTCTCAACGGCGTCTGTATCTTTCCACTTGTCGTAGTGTAATAAGTTTACACTTGATAGTACGCACACAAACGACCATTCATCGTTAGATGGTAACATGATTTCCGTACACAAGTTACTCGCGTGAATTGGGTGGTTTTTATCTTTATAAACGTCTGCTGCGCCTTTGTTTGCATTGTCATTGAAGAAAATGTAAGGATAACCCATTTCGCCACGTCGTTGTAATACTTTTGCCCAGATGCTTCGTTTTTCTTGGTCGCCAGCAATCATGTCTTCCATCCAAGCATTATCAACAGTTACACCATGCGTTAAGCCTTGAATTGGATTTCCTTCGGTACCAATTTCTAAAAACTCTTTAATATCTGGATGACTAACTGGTAAGTATGGCGAAAAACGACCACGTCTTACAGAACCTTGGCTTACCACATCTACCATAGATTCAAATAACTGCATAATATGCACGGCACCAGATGCCTCACCATTGTTTTTTACTGGTGCACCACGATGTCTAATTTTTCCAAAATAACCAGATGTTCCACCACCAAGTTTAGACATCATACCAACCTCTGACTGCGTGTATAAAATATTACCCATATCGTCATCCACATGCGACCCAAAACAGCTAATTGGTAAACCTCTTTCTTTACCAAAGTTAGACCAAACAGGTGACGCTAATGAGTAAAACCCATGAGACATATAGTTGTAAAACTTATCCGAAAAACCAGGCATTTGTAAAATTTGCTCCGCACGGTCAGCAACTTCTCTAATGCGTTGTTCTGCAGTAACACCTTCAATTAAATAACCTGCACCCAAAAACTTACGGCTGTTTTCGTTAAGCCATTCAAAATTACCTTCTCCAAGGGTTTTGTATTTATTTAAGGCTTCTTTTCTAGCTTCTTTGAGCTCATTGACTGGTTGTGATTTTGCGTCTATATTTTGGTTGAGGGTTTTCTCGTGCATGGTATGTTTGGTATTTGGATTAGTTAATTTTTAAAATAAGTCGTCGCTAGTAATACTTTGAGTACGTTTGCTATAGTTGATAGAGCGTTTTACGAAGAAATCGCCGTGTTTTGTACCAATGATTTCGTCATCAAACCATTCGGTTTCGTTTAATAATGTTTCGTTGATTTCAAAAACACTATCAATACCTATACTTTCTAAAGATTTGTTGAATCTATTTTTAAGGAATTCTGAAACTACTGCTTTTGGTAAAAAGTCAAGTTCGCCGTCTTCAAAAATCCAATCTACCAATTCATCTTCAGCTTCAAAAGCTTGTAAACACATGGTTTGGATTGTTTGGTGGTATTCTGGTGTAAACCATTCTGGATGCTCGTTTCTTAATATTTTTATTAAGTCGATACCAAAATCTCCATGAATTTGCTCTTCTTTTGATGTTGCTTCAACCACATTAGAAATACCTTTTAGCATATTTTTATGCTTATTGAAGGCCATAATAATTAAAAATTGAGAGAACAATGATACGTGCTCGATAAATAATGAGAATAGTAAAACTGCTTCAGCATATTCTTTATCGTCGTGACTTTTTGAATTTTTAAGCGCAGTTTCTAAATACTGCACACGCTTCATAATTACGGGTTTTTTCTTTAGTGCTTTAAATTCATTATTAAGACCTAAAATTTCTAAAAGGTGTGAATACGCATCGGCATGACGCACTTCACTTTCTGCAAAAGTAGAACCAACGGCTCCAATTTCTGGCTTAGGCATTCTGTGGTACAAATCGCCCCAGAAACTTTTTACAGCAACTTCAATTTGGCTAATTGCCAACATCGTATTTTTAATAGCGCTACGTTCTACGTCACTTAATCTCGATTTAAAATCCTGAATGTCGCTTGTAAAATTAAACTCTGTATGTATCCAGTATGAATGTCTTATTGCAGGAACATACTCATACAATTGCGGATATTCGTATGGTTTTAAACTTACGCGTTTTTCAAAAATATCTGACTTTCTTTTTTCAGCCTGTTGGTTTCTGTAAAGAATATAAGCTTTTGCTGCTTTTAAGAAACCAGTTGCCATTAAAGTCGTCTCAACATTATCCTGGATTTCTTCAATTGTAGGTATGTAATCTGCATCCTTTTCCTTACGTGCTGTCAGTACTTCATAAACGCTTAGCGCTACATTTTGCGCATCGTTAGCATCACCGTGTTCAACAGCAGTCATTGCTTTTAAAATTGCATTTGTAATTTTTTCTAGCTCAAATTTTTTGGTAGAGAAGTCCCGCTTGACTATGAAATCAATTTTTGACATAATTATAAGTTTTGGATTGTTAATCGAAGTGTAAAGATTGGAATTTTAGGCATTAAATTTTAATGACCTTAAAAAGGGTTCTCAACATTTTATTAACATTGCTTTAAGATGCCTATGAACAGTACAATTTTTATAAAAAAAAATTATGAAAGTTGTTTTTTTGATATAAAATTTAACAGAAATGGATGAAAAAAATTGTAAAATTTTGACTAAAAATTGAAGTTAAAAATGCAAGTAGTATCCTCTTTTTTGTTTTTGTTGAATTATTTTGAATTAAAATCAATTGAGCTATTTAAGGTACTGAAAAACAAAAAGTTAATGTTTTTTTTATTAGTTTAATATTTGTAAAACCCTTGGTTTTAGGGGCAAATTGTAAAGAAAAAATTTTAATATTTTTTGTTTAATCTTTTTGAAGAATTGGCTTTAATATGAAAGTGAAAATTAGTCAAAATTAGAAGTGCGAATTTTGATGAAATTTTGTTTTAAAATTGACAAAAACGATAAATTTCTATGTTACGGAATTGTAAAGTTATAGTTAAATAAATCTTTTCAAATTTCAAATTTTACTTTGAAATTTTTCTATTTTCCTAAAGTATCCGTACCCAAATACTTGTCATCTTTATTGTAATACCAAGCACGTATTTTTGGCATTTTAATGCCATTAACTGTTTCTTCTTTAGTGAGTAGAATATATTCGCCAGAATCAAATTTTACCTTGCCTTTTTTATCTGTTTTAAAGAACTGATACACTTCCATAGCATAGGTTTCTGGGTTAAAATAGAAATACCAGACGTCTGAGCCAACTTCGGCATCGTAAGTCGCTTTTAACACCAAATACGCTTTGCCTTTAAAAGTTTTGCGTTCAACTTTAGAATCGATATTTGTGCCATTGTCTTTAAGCTTCATTGGTAAACCGTACAAATAGGTATAGTAGTTTTTGTACATGTTGGCACGCTCGCAGGTCATTTTTTTGTCTTTGGCTTCAGCTTCGGTTAACTGCTTTTCGTTATAAAATAAAGAGCAATTGTTTTTACCAACTGTATACGTCTGTGTAATGGTGTCTCTTTGCGCGGTAACGCTAAAAAATTCCGCAGGTAAATTAATGTTTATATCACTTACGCGTGGACTTTGATTAGGCGTAGTCATGGTCACTTTAAAATTTCCGCTAAAACTTGGCCAATTGCCATTTGCGTCGTGATAGTTTATGGCTTTTTCTAATAGTTCTGCTCCAGTTGGTAAGTTTTGTGCAAAGCAAAAACCAACACCTAAAGACAATAAGACAATAAAGCCAATACGTTTCATAATTATTCTTTTTTATCTTCTGGTTTAGTTACTGTAGCCGGTTTTACTTTACTGTCATGAGAATTGAAGTATTCTTCTAATAAATCCATAATTGCAGATAGTAAATCTTTAGTTTCGAGTAAAAGATTGAAATATAAAGTCGTGTTTTTTGGACTTAATTCTTCACTTCGTGTACGCTCTACTTGTCGCTGAATTTTTTCTTTAACAATATTAAAAACTTCAGTTCTACTATTTAAAATAGCTTCAATTTCTTCAAAAGAATGCGACTCAAAAGCATCTTGAGTTGATTTAAATAATACTTCAAGTTGTTGGTCTAAGTCTTTCAATTCTTTAATTTGACTGAACTTTAGCTTCTTGTGATTATTGTTTACATGTTTGTGACTTACTTTTGAAATGTTTTCGAGTGATTGTGTAATGTCTTGTAAATGCCCTAAAATATTGATGTAAAAGTTACTAGCGCTTAGACTTGGCTCTTCGAGATTTTTAATAAAATAGAAGATGTTATCGCGCAGTTCATCAATTTCGAGAGAAAGTTTATTGATTTGCTTTTTATTCTTTTTAAGTACTGTTAAATTTTGAGTAGATAACCCGTTTATTGCTGATGTGTAAATGCGGTTACCTCGTTTTACAACGCTTGCAATTGTAGATGCACTTTCATAAATAACGCCTTGTGTAGAGCTGCTTTCTGCTTTTTGAAGCTTATCTTCTTCGCGCATAACTTGAGAACTCTTTCTGTGCGATAAATAATTTTTTAATAAAAGGACAACGGCTAAAATTAGCAAACCGGTCAATGCATAAGCGCCGCCATAAAATAATATAATAGCCATAATTGCTGCAGCCATAAAAGCACTAAATGCTGTAAAAAACCAACCGCCTATAACGTTAAGTACACCAGCAACACGATACACAGCACTCTCACTTCCCCAAGCGCGGTCAGCCAATGATGTTCCCATAGCCACCATAAATGTAACGTAAGTAGTAGAAAGCGGTAATTTCATGGATGTGGCAATTGATATTAAGACACTCGCAACCATGAGGTTTACTGCAGCTCTTACCAAATCAAACGCTGGTGCATCTTGTGCTTTAACAAGAGATACAGGTTTTATGTACTGATTATTGGTCCATTTTTTATAAGATTCTGGAAGAACATTATCAATATGCTCGGATAATCCAATGGTTAATCTTACTATTTTTCTAGACAGAAAGTTAGGTTCAAAACGCTCTTTACCTTCGCTTTGTCTTGATAAATCAACTGATGTTTTTACTACCGCTTTGGCTTTACTCGAAAACCACAAGGTTAATACCATAATTAAACCTGCTATGAGTAATAAATATGGTTCCGTTTGTACAGGTTTAGATAAATCTACCATGGCAAAGTTTGTTGCCAATTCACCACTTGCAGACCAAACTTCATAGGAGTTATAAGCAGCTATTGGCACACCTATAAAGTTGACTAAATCATTACCAGCAAAGGCTACAGCCAATGCAAATGTGCCTATGACAATAATTATTGTGTAAATTTTTGCATTGAAAATTTTAACCGCTAAATAAGATAAAATAGTAAAAGCAATAAAGCTTAATCCGATAAATGTCATTGGATGCGCGCTTAAAAATTCTTTTACAGATGCAGGCATAAAAGCTGCGTTTTTAAGGCCTTTTACAATAATAAAATACATGATGGATGTTACTGCAAAACCACTAAAAATAGCGCTATACCAAATTGGTTTTTCTTCAAACTTAAAAGTTAGTAATATCCTTGATATGTATTGAATAATAGCACCAATTGTAAATGCAACAACGACCGAAAGCAGAATGCCGAGTATGATTTCTATGGCTTTGGAGTTGTTAATATAGTTGGCTAAATCAATAATATTTTGTCCACTATCATCCGAGTATATTTTAATCATAGCCACAGCAACTGAAGCGCCCAAGAGCTCAAAAACAATAGAAACTGTTGTAGATGTAGGTAAGCCAAGTGTGTTGAAAAAATCGAGTAGGAGAATGTCTGTGAGCATCACCGCCATAAAAATGACCATGATTTCGTTAAACATAAATTCGCCAGGATTGAAAATTCCTTTTCGGGCAACTTCCATCATGCCACTAGACGTCATTGCACCGACAGCAACACCAATACTAGCAACAATCATTATGGTTTTAAAAGAAACGGCTTTGGAGCCAATAGCTGAGTTTAAAAAGTTTACAGCATCATTACTAACACCAACAACTAAGTCTGCAACTGCTAAAAAAGCGAGTGCAGCTAGCATATAAATGTATAAGTTTTCCATGTGGAATTATATATAAAAAGTTGAATGCAAAATACCTAAAAATAGCTTATTATAAAGTCATTATTAATTTTTTTTAGACTTTTAAAATAAACGAACTAAGTACAAAAAGTTTGTGCTCTGTTTGGAGGTTAAGAGCTTCAAAACGATATTCTAATCCAAATTGGATTTTTGAAGATTTTGAAATAGCCCAACCTATATTTGCAGTAGTTCTATGGTCAATTTCAGGTTTTATAGCTTCACTTTGGCTTAGTAAAGCTTCCGTAGATAAAACCAAATAACTTTCGCCAATGTCTAATTTTTCGCCATTAAGCGGAAAGTCTAAAGCAAATCTATAACGGTATCTTAAAATGGTAAAATTTGGTAAAATTCGTTGCTCTATTCTAAGGCGATGTCCAAATCGTAACGCTCTATTTTGCTTTGTATAATTAAATTGTTGAGTAAACCTTAGCTCATTATTGCCGCCATCTATACTTTCTCTTATTCTGTATTGAACGCCTAAACTTATACTATGATTGTAATTAAGTTTTAAGGTAGAAAAATGAACAAAATCGACTTGTCTATTTTCAAACTCAAAGTTTTTATCTTGATAAAAGTAATAACGCGACCGGACTGAAACATTTGTTTTGTAACTATCAGAAAAATCATGATTTATTGCTAATGCCGTTTCGCCTAAACCTTCAAAATTTTCTTGAGAACTCAATTGAAAGCCTATGAAGCACAATAAAATGACTATGATTGATTTAATACAAGACATAGTCATAGGCACTTGGGTTTACAATTCGAGAACTAATAAAATTCCCAGTTGGATTAAATGTAATTTCTCTAAGTTCTCTTTTTTCTAAAGTTTTTACTTCTACAATAAGTTCAAAATTTGGAAGTGTTTTATCATTTTCAGACATAATGATTTTCATAAATTCTGAAGCGCTTGAGGTATTGTTGAAGATGTATTGATGTTGAAGTTTAATGATTTTATGTTTTTCGAAATTTTTCTCAAAATAAGAGGTGATTTGTGTTTTAATTGAATCTTCAATGTCTTTAAATTTTGAAAGCACTTCGATATCTTCCAATTCGCCTTCTTCTGAAAACTCAATACTGTAGCGTACGCTTTTGTATTTCAGCTTAATCTCAAAACTTTTTTTACTGCCATCGACTTCTAAATAATATTTGATGCGTTTGGCATTATCAGGTAAAGATTTACTGATATTCTGAATAGAAATAGGAAGCTCGACAAAATCAATTCTTTCTTCTTTTTCATTTTTTTCTTGTCCAATTAAAGTGACAGAAAACGTGAAATAAAAGATAATTGTTAAAGCAGAAATTAATCGATAGGGCATTATAAAATTTTTCTCAAAAGTACAATTATTTATAAAATTTAGGATATTTATTTTTAGATAAGAAAACATTTAAGTATTTGAAAACTAATAATATGCATACCTAATGTTAATTTAATGTTACGGAGATGTTGTTTAAATGTAAAATTAATGTTATGTTTGTAAAGTTAAAATTAATAAACCCAAATTATTATGAAAAAGATAGCTGTTATTTTATTGATGTTATGTGTTGGTTTTACCTATGCACAAAAAGAAAGAACATTAACATTAAATAAAGAGAAAGACCTGATTGAGGTTGTTTACTTCCATGATAACGGTGAAGTGAGCCAAACAGGGTTTTATACAAAAGACGGTAAATTACATGGCGATTGGTATAGCTTTTGCCAAGAAGGTAATAAAATAACTTCTGCAAAGTATGATAATGGCAAAAAAGTGGGTAAGTGGTTTTATTGGAGTGGCGATAAATTAAAAGAAGTAGATTACTCTAACAATAAAATTGCTAGAGTCAATGAGTGGATAAATAAAACTGAAGTAGCTTCGAATAGATAAGTTATAGTCTATATAAAATAGAAAAGGCATCCAAAATTTGGATGCCTTTTTCGTCTATACACATTTGAGACTAAATCAAAATGCTTGTCTTGTATGTTTTAGTTTCCTACAGTCCAACCTGCGCCCCAAGTTGCAAAATCAGTACCAGTTCCATTTCCTATACCAGATAAGAAATCTGACTCAGTAAATGTCTCTCCAGTATCGTTTTTAACGTTAAGCGTTACGTCTGTAAATAATAAGTCAGTTGCTGTTAAGTCTCCATTTAATACGTGAGTACCAGTTGGATTATCACTCATTGCACCAGCATCACCGTCAAGGTCAAAAGCTTCAGCAAAACCTACGATTTCAACATTAGTAAATGTACCTTGAGTACCTGCTCTTAAACGAATTGCTTCATTTCCTGTACTAGAACCATTACCAATAATTGTTAAATTAGTTACTGTTGGGTTAGACCAAAATAAAGGACTAGAGTTGTTCCCGATGTCCGTATTGTAACCATCTGCTTCAATACCTTTATCGTGCTCAGCACCGTGTTGCACGTGAGCATTTGTAATTGTACCTGAGTAACCTTCAGTCCAGTCAATAGAATCATCTTGAGAATTTACAACAGATACAAAACTTGCGTTTACTGTACCACCAAAAAACTCAATACCATCGTCTTTACCTTCAAAAGCTTGGATGTATTCTACAATAGTTCCGTTACCTACACCGTAAAAAGAGAAGCCATTATTTTCTGATTGACCATCAGCAGAACCACCTGAATATTCAACTCTTACGTATCTTAATGTTCCAGAGTTGTCACCTGCGTTTGTACCACCATAAGGCAAACTTGCAATTTCAGAAGTTGCAGTAGCCGAACCTGTTACTGAATTAATTGGCGCATTACCAAGTAAAATAATTCCGCCCCAATCACCAGCTTGTGGATTTGCCGCGTCTGATGTGAAAACGATAGGATTGTTTGCAGTACCGATAGCTTCAATTTGCGCACCAGCAGAAATAGCTACATAAACGTTAGAACCAGCAGCAAGTGCTTCGATTGTCATTCCTGCAGGAATTCTTAAAGTAGTACCACTTGCCATGATAAGTGAACCGTTTAATTTGTAAGTATTATTTGCATCTAAATTTAAATCTTCAGTAAATGTACCAGATAAAAATATAGTTGCTGGATTATTATTTCCTCCACCGTTATTGTTTGTAACGCTGTTGTCATTAATAATAATGTCTGCCGTATCGTCTGATGTACATGAGCTTAACAATAGTGCAAAAATTGCTAAACATGATAATAAATTGTTTTTCATTTTTTCGGTTTTAATTTTTGTTATTAATATGTTTTAAAAATTATATTTTAATGAGAAACCTGAGTTAATTCCTCTTTTGTAATCTGTAACATCTTTACCATTTGGTGAGGTTACTAAAACATCACCAACAGAAGTTCCTTCTCTAATAAATTGTATGGTAGGATTTAGTATGTTTTTAACACCAACACTTAACTCTAATTTTTCTGTTAATTTTCCTTTTAAGATAAAGTCCAGAGTTGGAATTCCTTTTTCAATGACATTACCCAATTGACCAGAACCTAAGGCGTCAATACGATCTGCGAAGTATGAGAATACTAAGTTTGCTGACGGTTCAAAATTTCCAATTTTTGGCGAGTAGCTTACATCAGCATTTATTAAAAACGGTGACGCACCTTGTAGCTCTTCTTCGTCTTTATTGAAGCTCACACTATATGTACCAATAATTGAGCTGTACAAATCCTGGCGCGTATACATATAAGTTGCATTAAGACCAGCGGCAAGTTTGGTTTCACCTTCGCTATCTGTAAGTATGTTTTTTCTTATTTCGGCTTCAACACCAAATACTTCGGCGCGTTCACCAGTTCTAAAGAAACGTTGTGTTCCTGTAGCATCAAAAGCTACAACTTGGTTTACTGGGTCATTAATTCTTTTATAGAAACCACCAATAGAAATAATTTCGCCTGGTGTTACAAACCAATCATATTTTAAATCTATGTTTAAAATCTCGGAGTAAGATGCGTCAGTTACATTGGTATATTGAATGTTGTCGTTTTGTCTTCCTAATAAATCTGGGTTACCACCAATTCTTTGAGAAATACTTTCGTAAACAAATGGCGCAACTTCTTTAAACTCTGGTAATGAAATGGTTTGACTTGCAGAAAAACGGAAGTTCATATCGTCGTTGAGCGCGTACTTTAAACTTAAGCTTGGTAAAAAAACTGTTTCTTCAGCACCAACTGAACTATTTCCTAAAGAGCCTAAGTTAATAACATCATAAGAGATATTTTGATCAATAAGTTCTGCTCTAATACCTGGAACAATTAACCATTTATCATCTTTGGATTTAATTTCGGCATTGGCATATCCAGCAAAAATATCTAACTCACCATTATAAGTGTTTTCTGGCAAACCTGGTCGGTTGGTATTGCTTAATCCTGGGAAAGGATTAATAACTTGTATATCGTATAAACCACCTGTATTTGGATTTAAAGTTAAATTGTCTAACGTAAAAATAGAATTGAAATCGTTTACATTACTAACAGGAGTATTAGGGTTTGTGATATCATATCCGTAACGTATGTTTTCAAAATTTCGCTCTTTTGATTTTCCACTTGTACCAAAATTTAATTTAAAAGTTTCCGAAGGTTCGTAGGCTATATTGAATCGACTATTAAACTCTTCATCATTTATATCTTGAAAATAACGTTGGTTGTCAAAAACCACATTGCTATAAAAACTTGGGTTCGTTGACGAATCATTATCTAAAGCAAATTGATAGTTTTCTAAGCTTATACGCTTACGGTCTGGTTCGTGAGCATTTACTTTGTTGTAACCAAAAGCCCAATCAATATCCCATTTTTCAAATCTGTGGCGTCCTAGAAGTTGATTTACATAAATAAGGTTTTGATTAAACTGAACGTTCATTTGATAAAAACCTTGGTCTGTATCTAAAATAGCGTCACGATTACGACCATTTCCATCAATACCAAAATATCCGACACGGTCTGAAGAGCTATTTATAAACAAAGAGTTAAACTTAAACGAACTAATATTGTCTAATTTGTAGTTGGCAGAAACCATTGCTGTAGTTTTTGTAGAATATTCAAATTCCTCAGCATCTTCAAAGGCTTTCTTTTCAACGTTTGTGTAATCTACATTTGAGCCTCTTCGGTATTCAAAACCATTTTCAAAAGAACCTGTTCCGTAGAAACTTAAACGTGAACCGTTTTCAAAATCAAATGATTTCCCGAAAGAACCACCAAAATTTATATCAATTGGCGCAGCGGCATCAGTTGGGTCAAAACCATGAGATAAAATTACTGCGAATGGATTATTATCATATCTATTATAATAGCCAAAGTAGCTTGTACCTTCACTTTTAACAAAAGATTTGTCTGCAGCGTTTGAGTTTACGCCAGAGCCAACATAAAAATCAAAAAAGCCATTGCCTTTATAATCTTTTGACGTCACATCCACATTACCAGCTGAAAAATCTCCAAAAAACTTTGACGAATAAGCTTTACTGATAGAAACATTTTCAATTATATCTGATGAGAAAAGATTTAGGTCAATGTTCTTTTTATTTACATCGTTAGACGGTAAAGACAAACCATTCATAGTTGTGTTCAAATATCTATCACCTAAACCACGAACATAAACATTGCTAGAACCTTCTTGTTTTGAAACTCCCGAAATTTTTGCAACAGCACCAGCAGCATCACTAACACCTTTACGGGATAGCTCTTGCGCACCAATACTTTGCTTTATTTCGGTTGCTTTTTTTTGATCTAATAAAAGGGCCGCTTCGGTTTCTTTTTTGGCTGTTGTTTTAATTACTACTTCGTCTAAGGCAGCAGCACTTGCGCTCATAGTAATATTTAACGTAGTGGTTTGCCCAGCTAAAACTTCTACCTGCTTGTCAATAGTTTCGTAACCAACATAACTAAAAGAAATAGTGTAAGAACCTGGTGAAAGGTTTTCTAATTGATAAAGTCCATCAATATCAGAAGTCACACCAGTTGTTGTTCCTTTTATAAGCACATTAGCAAATGGTAAAGGTTCATTGTTAAACTCTTTATCAAGGATTTTGCCAGCAATAGTTCCTGTGTCTTGTCCAAAAACAAATGCGGTAAATAGTAAGGTAAAAAATGTAATATTAAGTTTCATTAGTTGAAATTCAAATTTATGCTGCAAAGAAACCACCATCTTCTTAGTTATAGGTTAACCAAAAATTAAAGATTAGTCATTAAAAGGTTAGGATAAGGTTACCTTAATATTAATAGCTAATCATTGACCGAAACAATTTCTTAACATTGAATTTGTTAGCAGATTTTTGAGGTTGCTTTAAATCTTGTTTGCCAATTTCTATATATTGCCGATGCAAATTATTAGTTATGAATTGGGAACAATTACTATCGTTAAAACGTCAAGGAGATACCAATAAGCGTTTAAGAAAAGAACAAGATGAAACGCGTTTAGGTTTTGAAGTTGATTACGACCGAATTATTTTTTCTTCAGAATTTAGAAGTCTTCAAGACAAAACTCAAGTGGTGCCTTTATCCAAAACTGATTTTGTACACACACGTCTCACTCACAGTTTAGAAGTAAGTGTTGTTGGCCGCTCTTTAGGAAGACAAGTAGGATTGTTGTTGTTAAATAAATACCCGCATTTACAGAATATTCATGGTTACCAAGCCAACGATTTTGGAGCTATTGTTGCAGCTGCTGCTTTGGCGCACGATATTGGAAATCCGCCTTTCGGACATTCAGGTGAAAAAGCTATTGGCGCATATTTTAAAAAAGGAGAAGGAAAAACCCTAAAAAGCGTATTAACCGAAAAGCAATATCAAGATTTATGCGATTTTGAAGGAAATGCTAACGGATTTAAGATTCTTACAGAAAGTAGAGAAGGACGCGAAGGCGGATTAAGATTAAGCTACGCAACATTAGGCGCATTTATGAAATACCCAAAAGCTTCATTGCCTAAAAAGCCAACCAAGCATATTGCTGATAAAAAATACGGTTTTTTTCAAAGTGAAGAAGCTTCTTTTGTTGCCATTGCTCAAGAACTTGGTTTAAAGTTAAGAGACGCAAAAAACAATTTATTTGCCAGACATCCATTAGCTTTTTTAGTTGAAGCAGCAGACGATATTTGTTACACAATAATAGATTTTGAAGATGGTATAAATCTAGGTTTAATTGAAGAAGAATATGCACTAGAGTATTTAATTAAGCTCGTAAAAGGAACAATAAATACTGACAAATACAGTGCGCTGCAAACCACTGAAGACCGTGTAAGTTATTTGCGAGCATTAGCCATTGGTACTTTAATTAATGAAGCAGTTTCTATTTTTATGGAAAATGAAAAAGCTATTCTTAATGGTGAATTTGATACTGGATTACTAGATATAAGTAGTTACAAGGCGCAAATTAAAGACATAATAGACATTAGTATAAAAAACGTTTATGAGTCTGAGGAAGTAATTAATAAAGAAATTGCTGGATATAAAGTACTAGATGGATTGCTTTCAACATATGTAGGCGCAGCAATAAATGTTTATTCTGGTGATATTTCTACTTATGACAAATTAGTTTTAAAGACGTTGCCAAAAACGGTAAGCCTCTCAAACGATGCTCTTTATGACAATGTAATGGCAGTTTGTTTGTTTATTTCTAAGTTGTCTGATTCTAATGCAATGGCATTATTTCATCGGCTTAATGGAATTTCTATATAATTTAACTTGTTTAAAATCAATTATTTAATAAATCATATACGCATTTCATCGATAATATTTGTTTTTTAACGATTAAATACGTTCTTTTGATTTGTTAGAATCCCAAATCTACCATGACTTATGAAAAATAATGTACTTAGTGCCTTTGTAGTGTTCTTCGCTGTTTTAGCGTGTCTATTAATTATTGATGACTTGACGCACGGTGTTAAACCGTCTTTACAAAATGAAATCATAGATTCTAAAACTGAAGCAACAACATCCGAAAACTTAGCAACTTTAGATATTGAGGCCGAAGATTAAGTTTTTTACCTTTTCTTTTAAACTTTCAGCATCAATTTTATTGATGCTTTTTAATTCTTGTACAGAACCGTGTTCTGTAAATTTATCAGCAATTCCTAAGATTTCAATCTTATTTTTATAGTTATTTTGGTTGGCAAATTCTAAAACAGCACTTCCAAATCCACCTACAACTGTACCATCTTCAATCGTGATAACAGCTTTATAATTCCCAAAAATTTCATGTAATAATTTTGTGTCTATCGGCTTTACAAAACGCATATCGTAATGCCCTATAGATTCAAATTCTTCAAAACTATCGAGTACTTTTACAACAGTATTTGCAGTTGTCCCCAAAGAAAGTATGGCCAAATCTTTTCCTTTTTTTAGCTCAATTCCTTTTCCTATTTCAATGACTTCAAAAGGCTTTTTCCAGTCTATAATTTCACATCGACCACGAGGATATCTAATGGCTATTGGGAAATCGATTTTTAACTGAACAGTATACATGATATTCCTGAGTTCAATCGCATTTCTAGGTGCAAAAACCACTAAATTTGGTATGCATCGTAAATATGCTAAATCAAAAACACCGTGGTGTGTGGCGCCATCTTCGCCAACTAAACCTGCACGGTCTAAGCAAAAAATAACAGGCAAATTTTGTAATGCTACATCATGAATCACTTGGTCGTAAGCACGTTGCAAAAAGGTTGAATAAATGTTACAAAACGGAATTAAGCCTTGGGTTGCCATACCGGCAGCCATTGTCACGGCGTGTTGCTCGGCAATACCAACATCAAAAGCACGGTCCGGAATGTCGTGCATCATGTATTTAAGAGAACTACCTGTTGGCATTGCTGGTGTAATACCAACAATATTTTTATTCTGTTTTGCTAATTCAACAATAGTTTCGCCAAAAACATCCTGAAATTTAGGTGGTTGGCTTAGGCTAGATTTAATTATTAACTCTCCAGTTTTAGCATTAAATTTTCCAGGTGCGTGATAGGTGACTTGGTTTTCTTCGGCCTGTTTTAAACCTTTACCTTTCATGGTAATCACATGAAGAAATTTTGGGCCTTTAACTGTTTTTAAACGCTCTAACTCGCTGATTAATTTTGGTAAATCATGCCCATCAATTGGTCCTGAATAATCAAAATTTAAGGCTTCAAAAATATTATCCTGCTTTTCAGTGCCTTTTTTTACGTTGGTTAAATATTCCTTTAGTGCACCAACACTTGGGTCAATGCCAATGGCGTTGTCATTCAGAATAACGAGTAAGTTTGCATCTGTGACGCCAGCATGATTTAAACCTTCAAAGGCCATTCCGCTTGCAATTGAGGCATCACCAATAACTGCAATATGTTGTTTGTGTATATCACCATTTAATTTTGACGCAATTGCCATTCCTAATGCAGCAGAGATAGATGTTGACGAATGACCAACACCAAACGTATCAAATTCGCTCTCATCTCTTTTTGGAAAACCGCTAATTCCGCCAAGTTGTCTATTGGTTTCAAAAACTGACTTACGACCAGTTAATATTTTATGCCCGTAGGCTTGATGACCAACATCCCAGATAAGTAAATCTTCAGGTGTATTAAACACATAGTGCAAAGCAATAGTTAACTCTACAACGCCTAAACTTGCGCCCAAATGCCCTTCTTTTGTTGCTACAATATCAATGATAAATTGACGTAACTCATTGGCAAGCTGAGGTAAATTATCGTAAGATAATTGTCTAAGGTCTTTTGGGAAATTGATATTTTCAAGAAAGCTGTGGCTCATAAAGCAAAGCTACAATAATTGAATATCATTTCTGAATGTATTATTTGTTTTGATTTTTTACTTTTACCATTATGATAAACCCATTCGACGATACATACTTTATGAAAAAAGCTTTGCAAGAAGCTGAAGTTGCTTTTGAAAAAGGTGAAATCCCTGTTGGTGCTATTGTCGTTATAAAAGATAAAATCATCGCGCGGTCGCATAACCTTACCGAATTATTAAATGATGTCACCGCACATGCCGAAATGCAAGCCATTACCTCAGCAGCAAACTTTTTAGGTGGAAAATATCTTCAAGATTGTACATTGTACGTCACTTTAGAACCTTGCCAAATGTGTGCTGGTGCGTTGTATTGGAGCCAGATTTCAAAAATTGTTTTTGGGGCTTCAGATGAGCAACGCGGATTTAGAGTTATGGGCACAAAATTACACCCTAAAACCAAGGTGGTAAACGGAATATTAGAAAAGGAAGCTTCAGAATTAATGAAACGTTTTTTTATTGAAAAACGAAATTTGAATTAAAAAGTAATTCATTTATTAAACAGAATAGAACTGAGTCGAGTAATTTTTTTTTGTTAGTGAGTGAAATTGAAGCAAAAAAAACGCCCAATCTTTCGATTGAGCGTTGAAACTTGTAAGATATATACTTATAGTACCTCTACGTTAGCGGCTACCATTCCTTTTCTTCCTTCTTCTTCTGTGTACTCTACTTGATCACCTTCACGAAGCTCTACTCCGTTTAAGTTTGATACGTGTACAAAGATGTCTTTTCCTGTTTCTTCGTTTGTAATGAATCCAAATCCTTTTGAATCATTGAAAAATTTAACTGTTCCAGTCATTATAAATATAAATAAAAATTAAAGTGCAAAGATACAGTTAAAAACATTACTAATGTTAATAAATTGTTTTATTTCAAAATGTTAGTACTTATGGCGCTTCTGATTTTCGCGCATTTTGTCTAAACTGTCTTTGTTTATCATATAATCTTTAGGGTCTTTATCTTTCCAACGATAGTAAGAAAATATCGGAAAAACCACAAAAAAAATACCCAAAACACCAAAACCTATCAACTTATTAGCATACGGAACGTCAATAAAATAACCACAAATTATGCTAATTATTGAAGCTAAAAGCGCAATAAGCGTTATAATTTTTAGAATTTTCATCTTTAAATTTTCTATTAATGTATAAATCTGAATCAAATATTAAACACCTTCCGACTGGGCTCAAGGTGACAGAATTCAATACTTTAAGATGTAAAATTAATCAATTCTTTTCGGTAGGCTGTGAGAAGTTTCGATTTTGAAATAAAACCATAATACTTTTCATTTTTAAGTACAGGTAAATTCCAGGCTCTTGATTCTTGAAACTTTTTCATGACTTGCTGCATATTGTCTTTTTCATAAATAATAAATTCTGGCGGGCGATGCATAAATGTTTCTACGGTTGTCGATTCATAGAGTGCTTGGTCAAACATTACGGTTCTGATATCATCTAACAGAATTATTCCCATAAAATTATTGTCTTTATCGGTTACAGGAAATAAGTTTCGGTTAGACTTAGCTACTGCATTTTTTAACATATCACCAAGAGTCATTTCAGGATGAAGCACAATAAAATTCTTTTCAATAACAGCATCCATTTTCATGATAGTTAAAACATTTTTGTCTTTATCTTGTGTTAATAGCGCTCCTTTTTCTAGTAATTCTTTAGTGTAGATTGTATGATTTAAAATGTTTTTATTAATGATAAACGCCATTGAAGCTGTTATCATTAAGGGTACAAAAAGTTCGTAACCGCCAGTAATTTCTGCAATTAAAAAAATAGCGGTTAATGGCGCATGCAACACGCCGGCAATAAGACCAGCCATTCCTATTAATGTAAAATTAGCTTCAGAAACCGAAAAGCCCAAACCACAATTATTCACAATTTTTGCAACCAAATTTCCTAAAGCACTACCAGTAACTAATGTCGGAATAATTACTCCACCTGTTCCGCCAGCTGCCATCGTCATGGTCATAGCAATGGTTTTAAAAATAGTAATACCAAAAAGCAAAGCAATAACGACCCAGATATTATCAATGTAACTATCGAAAATAGAATTGCCGATAGCTTTGGTGTCATTGCCAAGCATCAAATCATTAATAAAACCGAAACCTTCACCATATAATGGCGGAATAAAATACAACATTACACCAATGGCTAAACCACCAACTATGAGTTTGTGTTTTGGTGATTTAAATCGATTAAAAATAGAAGTTACTGCAAAATAGATTTTTGTAAAATAAATAGAAGCAAAACCAGTACCTATACCTAACAAAATATAGAAAAGCGTGTCTTTAATTTGAAATTTTTCTGAAACAATAAAATTAAAAAGCACACTATCTCCTAAGAAAAAATATGAAGTAATCACAGATGATACCGATGCAATTAAAAGCGGCAAAAGTGAAGCGAATGTTAAGTCTAAACTAAACACTTCAATGGCAAAAATTATAGCTGCAATGGGCGATTTAAATATTGATGCAATAGCACCAGCAGAAGCGCAACCAATAAGTAAGCTTCGTGTTTTTCTATCAATATGAAGCCATTGGCCTAATGTAGAACTTATGGCTGATGCCGAAGCAATTGCCGGACCAAGTAAACCAACCGAACCACCAAAACCAACAGTTAATGGTGCAGTTATGAGCGGTAAATAGATTTTACGTTTATTAATAAGTCCATTTCGTTTAGATAACGAATATAATATAGATGGTATAGCATGTTCACTTGGTTTTTTTGAAATGTACTTAGTAAACAAATACACTAAAAGCAAACCGATGACTGGTAAAATAAAGTAGATACTATTTTCTGAAAGGATGATCCCTTTTTCAAAAATGGCTTCAATTGTAAATGTTATATTTTTTATGGTTACAGCAACTAATCCCGAAAGTAAACCAATAATTAAAGCCACAATAAAGATAAAATTCTTTTCAGAGATAAATTTGTATCTCCAAATAAGCAGTTGCTTAAAGAATTTTGATTTTGTTGGCATAGATTAAATCTAATAAAAAATCCTGCATATAGCAGGATTTAATAATTTATGATTTCAAGTTAAGTTTTAAACTTAATTCTGTGAGCTGCTCATCATCAATCGGTGCAGGTGCATCAATCATAACGTCTCGCCCTGAATTATTTTTTGGGAACGCAATAAAATCTCTAATGGTTTCCTGTCCGCCAAGAATGGCAACCAATCTATCTAGTCCAAAAGCAATACCACCATGCGGTGGCGCACCATATTCAAAAGCATCCATTAAAAAGCCAAATTGCGCTCTTGCTTCTTCCTCAGAAAATCCGAGGTGCTTTAGCATAATAGCTTGTGTTGCTTTATCATGAATACGAATTGAACCACCACCGATTTCGTTTCCGTTTAACACCAAATCGTAAGCATTAGCTTTCACTTCGCCTGGCTTTGTATCTAATAACTCTAATTGACCTGGTTTTGGTGAGGTGAACGGATGGTGCATGGCATGGTAACGCTCTGTATCTTCGTCCCATTCTAAAAGTGGGAAATCCATAACCCAAAGCGGTGCAAATTCATCAGGCTTACGTAAACCGAGACGTTCTGCCAATTCCATACGTAATGCACTTAATTGTGCACGTACTTTGTTGGTTTCGCCAGAAAGTACACAGATTAAATCACCAGCTTTTGCGCCAGTCACTTCTGCCCATTTTGCTAAATCGTCTTGGTCGTAAAATTTGTCTACTGAAGATTTGTAAGTACCATCGTCATTGCAACGGCAATATACCATTCCGAGTGCGCCAACTTGTGGACGTTTTACCCAATCAATCAGTTTATCTATTTCCTTTCTTGTGTATGCATTTCCGCCAGGAACAGCAATACCAACAACTAATTCAGCCGAATTAAATACGTTAAAATCTTTATGTTGTGCTACAGCGTTTAGCTCACCAAACTCCATCCCAAAACGAATGTCTGGTTTGTCATTTCCGTATAAACGCATCGCATCATCGTAAAGCATTCTTGGAAATTTATCGACTTCTACACCGTTAATTTCTTTCAGAAGGTGACGTGTTAAACCTTCAAACGTATTTAAAATATCTTCTTGCTCCACAAACGCCATTTCACAATCTATCTGTGTAAATTCTGGCTGTCTGTCTGCGCGTAAATCTTCGTCTCTAAAACACTTTACAATCTGAAAGTATTTATCCATGCCACCAACCATTAACAATTGCTTAAAGGTTTGAGGCGATTGTGGAAGCGCATAAAACTGACCTTCATTCATGCGAGAAGGCACAACAAAATCTCGAGCACCTTCTGGTGTCGATTTTATAAGATAAGGTGTTTCTACTTCAATAAAATCTTGGTTAGATAAATAATTTCTAACCGCTTGCGCAACTTTATGTCTAAAGATTAAACTTTCTTTTACAGGATTACGACGAATATCAAGGTAACGGTATTTCATTCGTAAATCATCACCACCATCAGTCTTATCTTCAATAGTAAACGGAGGTACAATTGAGCTATTAAGAATAGTTAATTCAGAAACTAAAACTTCGATTTCACCTGTTGGAATATTTGGATTTTTAGACGCACGTTCTTGTACTTTTCCTTTAACTTGAATTACAAACTCACGTCCTAATTTTTGAGACTTTTCTAAAATGTCTTTAGCCGTTTGCTCTTCATCAAAATACAATTGGGTGATACCATAACGGTCGCGTAAATCTACGTAAACCATGAATCCTTTATCTCTTACACCTTGAACCCAACCGCTCAATGTTACTTCTGTATTGCTATGTGCGGCTCTTAACTCACCACACGTATGACTTCTGTACATATTTTTTTGAATTATTTTTCATCTTCGCTTCCGCTATGACGACTAAAGATGCAAATTTAATCAACTTATAAGACTATCAAATAGAAAAGCCCTAACAAAATTAGGGCTTTAATAAAAAAATGTTTTGCTTAATTAAGCCATTTCGCCTTCGCGCTCTAAAACATCTTGAGTAGAACTTGGTTTTGTGTTAAACTTCATTTTTACTCTAATAGCTAAATACAATAATATTGGCACTACAATTAATGTTAGGAATGTGGCGATAAACAAACCATAAATGACGGTCCAAGCTAATGGTCCCCAAAAAATTACGTTGTCTCCACCCATGTAAATTTTAGGATTAAATTCACTGAATAAACTGAAGAAATCAATATTCAGTCCAATCGCTAAAGGAATTAAACCCAAAATCGTTGTAATTGCCGTTAATAAAACAGGTCGTAAACGTGCTTTACCAGCTTTGATAATTTGTTTTAGTAATTCTTCTTTTGGAAGATATTCAGTGATATCTAAATCAAGTTCGTTCTTTTTTCTATCGATGAGTAATTGTGCATAATCGAGTAGAACAACACCATTGTTAACTACGATTCCTGCTAAGGAGATTATACCCATCATCGTCATTAATATTACAAACGAAGCTCCAGTAATAACAATACCACCAAATACACCAATTAAACTTAAGAAAATAGCAATCATGATAATTGCTGGTTTTGAAACCGAATTAAATTGGAAAATTAGAATTAAGAAAATTAAAAACAATCCAGAGAAAAACGCACCCATTAAAAATGCTTGTTCCTTGTTTTGTTCTTCAATTTGTCCTGTATAATCAATTTTTACGTCCTCAGGAAGCTCTTCAAAATTTTTCATTTCTTCTTGAATGCGCGTCACAACTGCCGAAGCATCTACAAATCCTGGTGCTAATGCCGAATATACTGTTACAACTCGTTTGGTATCTCGGTGTTTTATGGCGCTAAAACCTGAGTTGTTACGTTGTTTAGCAACCGAAGAGACAGGTATTTCTCTTACCTGACCAGAAGCCATATCTCTAAAAATAATTTTTTGGTTAAAGAGTGCGCTAGTGTTGTAACGTAAATCTTCATTAAAACGAACATAAATGTCATAGTCATCACCATCTTCTTTGTATATACCAGCTTTTGCACCAAATAAAGAGTTTCTTAATTGCTGCCCAACTTGGCCTGTGCTCACACCGAGTTCACCTGCTTTTTCTCTGTCGACCATCACTTGCATTGCAGGTTTATCTTTGTTAACATCGATTTTAAGCTCATCGATAGCATCAATATTTTTAGAATTGATAAAACGTCGCATACGTTCTGCAATACCAATTAACTCGTCATAGTCATCACCTTCAATTTCAATGTTTATTGGTGGACCAATTGGTGGTCCGTTTGCATCCTTTTCAACAGAAATTAAAACACCTGGATACACATTGGTCAAAGCTTCCTGCACTTTTTGACGAAGTACTTCACTATCCTTTCCGTTACGGTATTTGTACTCTCGCATTGACGCTGTAATTTTACCTTTGTGTGGCATTTCTGCAGCAGAACCGCCATCTGTTTGTGGGTTTCCTGCACCTTCGCCAACTTGTGCAACAGAACTTTCTACTAAGAAGTTTCTACCATTTTCAATGTATTCGTCATCATTTAAAACTTCATAAACTTTGGCTTCAACAGCTTTGGTTATTTCATTGGTTTTGTCAATGTCTGTACCTTCTGGATATTCGATATAGACAATAATTTGATTTGGTTTATTGTCTGGGAAAAATTCAATTTTTGTACGTTGACTAGCTACAGAAGCTCCAAATGCTCCTATTGCAATAAATAGTAAAATTATACTACCAACAGCAATAATTTGAGGTTTCCAACCTTTTAATGAGGTTGATAATACGCGTTCATAAAAGTTCTCTAATTTAACAAGTGTTTTAGTTTGAAAACGATTAGCAGCTCCACGAAGTACTAAACGGTATACCCACAATAAGGCAGCAGTAAAAATCATTACTGTACCTAAACCGCGATAGTCACCACCAACAAAAAATATGAGTAAACCAATACCAACTAAAATTGCTGAAATTTTGATGATTTGCTTTTTAGGCATTTCCTTGTCTTCCGTGGTCATAAATTGAGAGACTAAAACGGAATTAAAGAAAATTGCTACAACTAAAGATGAACCCAATACTACCGACAAAGTTATTGGAAAATATATCATAAACTGACCCATTAATCCTGGCCAAAGCCCAAGTGGAATGAATGCAGCAATAGTTGTTGCCGTTGAAATTATAATGGGAAATGCAATTTCGCTAATTCCTTTTTTTGCAGCTTCGACTCTAGTTAAACCTTCTTCGTCCATTAAACGGTACACGTTTTCTACAACCACAATACCATTATCTACTAACATACCAAGACCCATAATAAGCCCGAATAAAATCATGGTATTCATAGTGTAGCCAAAGGCATTAAGAATCATTAGCGACATAAACATGGACATTGGTATGGCAAAACCAACAAATAATGCATTTTTAAAACCTAAAAAGAACATTAAAACTGTAACTACGAGAATAATACCAAAGATGATGTTGTTTACTAAATCATCAACTTGCCCTATAGTTTTAGACGATTGGTCATTAGTAGTTGTAACTCTTAAATCTGGAGGAAAAACCTCTTCCTTTGCCTTTTTTACAATAACCGCAATTTGCTCTGCCGCTGCAACCATGTTTTTTCCTGCACGCTTCTTAACATCAAGCATAACGACTTCTTCGCCTTTGCCAGTCTCAGGATTATATTCACGCGCATACGTGGTTTTGTCTTTAGCTTCAAAACGAATTGTTGCAATGTCTTTAAGATAAACTGGGTTGTTGTTTTCAGATTTTACGACAAAATTTTTCAGATTTGACGGTTCATCAATTTCACCAATTATTCTAATGGTACGTCGTTGTCCGCTAGTAATAAAATTACCTGCAGACATGGTCATGTTTCCATTACTTATGGCGCTAACAACATCATTAAAACTCACTTTTGATGCCATCATTTTGTAAATATCAACGGCAACTTCAACCTCTTTTTCTTGTGCGCCTCGGATATCTACTTTTTTAATTTCCTTTAAATCTTCAATTTCATCTTCTAGATATTCTCCATATTCTTTTAATTTTTGAAGAGGGTAATTTCCGGAGATATTAATGTTAAGAATTGGTATCTCCTCAGACATGCTCAACTCAAATACATTTGGCTCTACTTTGGCACCATTAAAGGTTGGCCAATCTTCGCTTGATGTTTCGGTATCAATTTCGTCTTTGACCTTTTGTTTTGCAGATTCGACATCAACATCATCATCAAATTCTACGACAATCATCGAGTAATCTTCTTGTGAGGTTGAGGTAATTTCTATTACATTACTTACATTTTTAAGCTTATCTTCTAATGGGTCGGTGATAAGCTTTTCAATATCTTCGGCTGTGTTTCCTGGGTAAAGCGAACTGACGTATATTTTTGTTTCCTGAATTTCTGGGAAACTCTCTCGTGGCATATCAAAATAGGCTTTTCCTCCTAAAAAAAGAATCAAAATAATTGCCACATACATCGTGGTTTTATTATTTATTGCCCAATTAGATAGGCCAAATTCTTTATCGACAACCTTTTTATTTTTTTTCTTACTGGTCATTGGTTATTAGTTTTTATAGTGGTTGACTAAGCGTTACACGATAGGTTCTGAAACTCTAACAGTTTGTCCGTCTTTTACGCTACGAGCGCCTTCATCAATAATTTTATCGCCACTTTTTAAACCTTCAAGCACTTCGATTTTATCGTCTTGTGTTTTGCCTGTTTTTATAATAACTTGTTTGGCATTTAATCCATCTTGGTTTTTATTTAACACATAAATATATTGCTCACCATTTGCGTTTTCAGAAACGATACTTTGCGGAATAAGTATTGCGTCTTCGCTTGTGTAATCGTTGATTTTTAGACGTGCTGTAAGGTTTGGTTTTATACTTTTATCGCTATTAGGAACCGCAATTTCAACCTTAAATGTTCTGTTTGCGGGATTGATGAAATTACCTGTTTGGCGTACTTTTGCATTTAATTTTTTGCCCAAAACAGGAAATTCTACTTGTACAGTTTTTCCTTCAGTAACACTCGTAATATAATCTTCTGGTACATCGGTTTCAATGTACATATCTGATAAACTTACAATGCGCATCACTTGGGTTTGTCCAGCAGCAGCAACATTACCTTGTTCTGTAATAACGTCGTCAATGACTCCACTAAATGGTGCTCTCATCACGGTTTTTGACAATTGCTGGTCAAACTGACTTACAGCTTGCTGCATAGATTCGTAATTAGATTTTGCATTTAAATATTGAATCTCACTACCAATATTTTGGTCCCAAAGACGTTTTTGTCTTTCAAAAGTTGTTTTAGCTAAATCTGCCTGAATTTGCATTTGGGCACGTTGTTGAGATAAACCGCCATCATCAATTTTTGCCAAAGTTTGTCCCTTTGCCACTTTGTCGCCTTCCTTTACATAAATACGCGTTATAATACCATTCATCTCTGGCGTGAGTACTAAATTTTGTTTGGTTTCTACACTACCTTGAAGCTCTAAAAAGTGATTAAATTCTGAAGATTCTGCAGTAATGGTTGTCACTAACGGTACATTTTTATCAGGATTTAATTCTTTTAGACGATTGTCTAAACTTTTAATTTTCGAATTTAATTCTTGCTGCTGAGCAACTAACTCTTTCTTTTTAGCTTGAATGGTTTCTACATTATCTAAAGCAACAATGTCTTCAACGGTTTGTTTGTCTCCGCCACCACAAGCGACAAGTAAAAGCGAAAGAACTGAGATTTTATATATACGTTTCATTTTTATGAAATTTAAAAGGTTGTAGTTTGATTAGTTAATGTTTCTAAAGCGGCTTTTGAATTGATAACATTAAGCATGCTTTGCAATAAGTCTTGTTGTGCGCCAAAAAGTTGGGTTTGTGCTTGTTGAAGTTCAAAGCTAGTGCCAATACCTTCAAAAAACTTTGTTTGGTTTTTGTTTTCAATACGTTCTGCTAAACGGAGGTTAAGCTTTTTGTTTTCATAATCTTCTACAGCAAAACGGTAATTGCTTTGTGCTGATGCAATCTGAAGTTTTAAGCGTTGTTCAGTTTCCGTTAGATTATTTTGTGCCTTTTCAAGATTAATTTCTGCTCGTTGCGTAGCTGCGCTTCGTTTTCCAGAACTAAAAATGGGTACGTTAAGATTAAGTCCAAAACTTGAAAATCCAAACCATTCGTTATTGTTATCGAAGAATACAAAATCATCAGAAAAACTATTGTATCCACCATTTAAATAAGCTGATAAGCTTGGTAAAGCTTTACTTTTTTCGAGTTTAACCAAAAGCTCTTTTGATGTTTTATCATTTGACGCAATTCTATAATCTATGGTATTCTCAACAGTAATATCAGTGGTTAATGTGCTAAGATTTATATTCTGAATAGTCAAAGTTTCTAAAGAGTCAGTCAAAGAAATATTTGCATTAAACTCTATGCCCATTGTAATGTTTAGCATTTGTTTGGCAATGTCTAAGAGACGTTTAGCGTTGTTGAGGTTGCTTTGCAAATTTGACAGCGTAATTTGAAGCTGCTCAACGCTTTCTTCTTCTTCTAAACCATTTTCATAGATTTTCTGAGTATCGTTGAGATTTTTTTGAATGACTTCAATATTTTTTTCGCCAATGGCAACGCTTTCTTTAGCAAGTAGGACGTTACCATATGCTTCGATAACGGCTTTTCTAACTTCTAAATCTGTTTTTACTTTAGCGTTTTCAGAAATTTGAAGAAATACTTTCGCAGATTGTAATCCTACAATATAAGAGCCATCAAATAATAGCTGGTTAAGTGTTGCTGTTGCTGTTGCATTTTGCTTAGTGCCAAAAATAACTTCGGCAAATTCACCAGGGTTTCCTCCAAAGAATTCTGCTGGTACAACCGAAACTTGTTGTTTTAAAAAGTTTTGGTAATTAGCTGATGCGTTTAATTGCGGTAAACCTGTAGCTGTAGTTTCCCATTTTTGCTTTTCAGCAGCAGCAATGTCCTTTTGAGCATTTTGAGCTTGCCTGTTATTTTTTAAGGCATAATCTATAGCTTCTTGCAGTGTAAAACTACTCGGTAAGTCTTGAGAAAAACCGAAACTAAAAACAGCAAGAAAACAGATTGTTATAATATGTTTCATTATTTGGGTTAAGATTGATTTTTGGTTATAAATTGGTTTAATATTTCAAAGCCTTTTTCGGTAACGATGGCTCTCAAATGGTATTCTAAAAAGTTTTCCATGAGGTATTCCATGTTAAATTTTTCTCTAGGAAAAATTGTTTCGTCCTTAATACCTGTCATTCCATTAAAGTAAAGGCGTGATATAAAATCTACATCAATGTTAGATCTAAATACACCAGTATCTATACCTTTTTGTAAACTGTCCGATACGGAATCTTGCATTTTGTCAAACTGTTTCTGTTTCAACAAATCATGGATTGGTGGATAGTATTTTTTAAGTTGATATTGCGGTGATGCTTTTTCATTTTTAAGATGTTTCATTACAAACATCTTAATGTCATAAAGTTCTTCAATTGGGTTATGCGCATTGTTGCAAATACAATCAATTCCGTCGCAGATATTTTCAAAAAGTGTAAAGGTTACAGCTTCTACCAATTTGGTTTTATTACTAAAATGCTTGTAAATGGTTTTTTTTGAAATACCCATCTCGTTAGCAATATCATCCATGGTAACACTCTTAAATCCTAGGGTTAAGAACAGCTCAGATGCTTTATTTACTATATTTTCTTTCATAATTTGAATGCAAAAGTACAACAGGAAACTTTAAAAACAAAAATAGTTTCCTTCGTTTTAATGTTTTTTTAACATTCTGAATACTTAACTATAATATGCCGAAAACGTATTTTTGTAATATGAATAACATCTCAACCTATCAAACGGCTTTTGTCAATTATTTGCAAAATTATATTGAAGAACGCCACCCAAAAAACCTTTACGACCCAGTTAATTATATCCTAGATTTAGGAGGAAAGCGATTGCGGCCCGTTTTAACTTTACTCGCTTGCGACTGTTTTGATGGCGATTATAATAAAGCCATGGATGCGGCATTAAGCGTTGAGGTGTTTCATAATTTTTCTTTAGTACACGATGATATTATGGATGACGCACCATTGCGTCGTGGTAAAGAAACCGTACACGAAAAATGGGATATTAATACAGGTATTCTTTCGGGTGACGTAATGCTTATAATGGCGTATCAGTTGTTTGAAAATTACAAACCAGAAACGTTTCAAGCTTTAGCAAAAGTCTTTAGCAAAACGGCTATCGAGGTTTGTGAAGGCCAACAATCCGATGTGGATTTTGAAACCCGAAATGACGTTACTATTGATGAATATCTAAAAATGATTGAATATAAAACCGCAGTTTTAGTTGGTGGCGCCATGAAAATGGGAGCGATTGTAGCAGAAACTTCTAAAGACAATCAAGATGCGATTTACGACTTTGGAAGAAATCTCGGTATCGCTTTTCAACTACAAGATGATTATTTGGATGCTTTTGGAAATCCTGAAACTTTCGGAAAACAAGTTGGTGGCGATATTATTGAAAATAAAAAAACCTATTTGTATTTAAAAGCAATGGAATTTGCGACTGATGAAGATAAGGTTAATTTATTAAAATGGTTTTCGTCACAGCCTGAAAATCCTCAAGAAAAATTAGAAGTTATTACACAAATTTTTACAAAATCTGGGGCTAAAGATGCAACTAAAAAAGCGGTAGAAGATTATACGGAAAAAGCATTCGGTATTTTAAAATTGCTAAATATTAGTGATGAGAAAAAGCAAATGCTAAAGCAATTTGGGCTTTGGTTGATGACGAGGAATGTTTAAAAAAAGACCATCTCAATCTTCCCAAATGGAAGAAGTATCACTGTTGCGGGATAAACTTTTCTTATTAAAATTTGAAGGGAATTAAAAGATAAGTTATGAAATTGCCTATAAATTTTGAAGGACTAATCCAAGAAGCTAATTCGCTTCAACTTTACAAAAAACTCATAATTCAACTTAATAAAGATTTGTTATACGCAAATGTAGATTTAGAATTTGATATAGAAGTTTTACCAACAAGTCTCAAATACTTACTTCGCGAAGAAATATTCAATCTTATTCAAAATAAATTTTCAGATTATCTCAATCTACTTTATATCGTTGATGTGTCTGAAGCTAAAGTCAGAAATTTAGCAAGTGATGATACAGCAAAACTTTCAGAAGAAGTTACCTTTTTGATATTGCAAAGAGAATGGCAGAAGGTTTGGTATAAATCGGCCTTTTCCTAACCCTTTCCAAAGGAAAGGGAATACTCATGCGTATAATTCGTTAGTTATTTTTTATAACAGTGGCATTCCTTCCCTTTGGGAAGGTTAGGATGGGCTTTTTTTAAAACCAAAGCCTAACAAACGGCAACCAAGGGTCTGCATATATGCTTTTATCTTCATCGTAAAGCACGTCGTATCTTACGCCAAATGTTACGTTGCCTGAACGGTATCCAACACCTAAAAATAGTGCTGTTGCCCAAAAATTTGGGTCGCGTGTTGAGGTAAAATTAGAATCAAAAGTTGTGTTGACATTCACTTGTTCTAATTCTGCAGAGACTTGTACTGTCGGAAACGGATTGGTAAGTGCAATTAAACTTCCACCAAGAATAGTAGAGTTAAAAACATCGCGTTGGCTACTGTAACTACCTGTAAGACCAACACCGGTTGAAAAGTAAGGATTTACATCATAAATGGCTTGCGGAGCTAAAGTTCCACTAAAAAAACCATTACCAAAATTAAGACCAATACCACCACCAAATCTTACATTATTCCAAAAGGAATTGGAATTGTTTTCTTGTTGCGAAAAACTCAAAAAACTAAAAAAAACAAAGGCAATTACCAATAAAAATGATTTCATATTTACAAATTCATAAAACTATGTTAGTAAATATACTAAATGCGTCTTATAAATGCTAAAAGTTGTACTTTTGTTAAAATTTTATTGAAACGAAAACGTCTCAAAAAAACAAATGGATAAATATTCCTTTCTTAACGCAGCACATACGGCATATTTCGCCGATTTATACGACCAATATCTAAAAAATCCAGATTCTGTAGAACCAAGTTGGCGTGCCTTTTTTCAAGGTTATGATTTTGGTACAGAAACTATAGGAGAAAACGACACCATAGTTGAAGGCGTGTCTACAATGATTCCTGAGCAGGTTCAAAAAGAATTTCAGGTAGTTAAACTAATTGACGGCTATCGTAATCGTGGGCATTTATTCACAAAAACAAATCCTGTTAGAGCACGACGTAAATATGCACCGACTTTAGAAATTGAGAATTTTGGTCTTTCTCAAAACGATTTACAAACCAAATTTTCTGCAGGTGAAATAATTGGTCTCGGCTCTGTGACTCTACAACAAATTATAGATCATTTAGAGGCAATTTATTGCGACTCTATTGGTGTAGAATACATGTACATCCGTCAACCAGATGAGATTAATTGGATTCAGAAAAAATTAAACATCAACGATAATCATTCAAAGTTTTCGGCTGATGAAAAGAAAAATATTCTTCGTAAATTAAACGAAGCTGTGTCTTTCGAAAATTTCTTACACACCAAATATGTGGGTCAGAAACGTTTTTCTCTTGAAGGAAATGAATCTTTAATTCCAGCTTTAGATGCATTGATTGAAAAGGCAGCTAATGATGGCGTAAAAGAGTTTGTCATGGGCATGGCTCACCGAGGAAGATTAAGTACATTAACTAATATTTTTGGAAAATCTGCAAAAGATATTTTTAGTGAGTTTGATGGTAAAGATTACGAAGAACAAATTTTCGATGGCGATGTAAAATACCATTTGGGTTGGACGAGCGATCGCGAAACAGACCAAGGTAAACGCATAAATTTAACAATTGCTCCAAATCCATCACATTTAGAAACGGTAGGTGCAGTTGTCGAAGGAATTTCTAGAGCTAAGCAAGATAAAAATGAAATAGAAAATGCCTCTCAAGTACTACCGATTGTAGTTCATGGAGATGCAGCTATTGCAGGTCAAGGTTTGGTTTATGAGGTTGTGCAAATGGCACAATTAGAAGGTTATAAAACAAATGGTACAATTCATATTGTTGTTAACAACCAAATTGGGTTTACGACCAATTATCTAGACGCGCGCTCAAGTACATATTGTACAGATGTAGGCAAAGTAACACTTTCGCCAGTATTACACGTCAATGCAGATGATGCTGAAGCGGTTGTTCATGCGACATTATTCGCTTTAGAATTTAGAATGCAATTTAAGCGGGATGTTTTTATAGATTTATTGGGTTATAGAAAATATGGTCATAACGAAGGTGATGAGCCTAAGTTTACACAGCCACTATTATACAAAGCTATTGCAAAGCATCAAAATCCGAGAGATATTTATGCAGAACGCTTACTAAGAGAAGGCATTATTGACGAAGGCTACGTAAAAAAGATTGAAAAAGAATACAAAGATAAATTAGAAGAAAAGTTAGAAGATTCTCGTAAACAAGACAAAACTGTTATTTCACCATTTATGGAAGAACAGTGGAAAGATTTTGTACGTGTTGATGAAGCTGAAATGATTAAGCCAATTGATACAACCGTATCTAAGGATTTGTTAGCCGAAATCACAAAAACCATTTCTAATTTACCAAAGGATAAAAAGTTTATTCGCAAGATTCAGCGCTTGGTAGAGTCTCGTCAAACGATGTTTGATGACAACAAATTAGATTGGGCAATGGCAGAGCATTTGGCTTACGGTAGTTTACTAACCGAAGGTTATAATGTACGTATTTCTGGTCAAGATGTTGAGCGTGGAACATTTAGTCACAGACACGCTGTAGTTAAGGTTGAAGATAGTGAAGAAGAGATTGTGTTGCTTAAAAACGTATCAGAAAATCAAGGGCAATTTAATATTTATAATTCGTTATTATCTGAATATGGCGTAGTTGGTTTTGATTATGGATATGCTATGGCAAGCCCAAATACACTTACCATATGGGAAGCGCAATTTGGAGATTTCAGTAATGGTGCACAAATAATGATTGACCAATATATTTCTTCTGGTGAAGATAAGTGGAAAACACAAAACGGTCTCGTTATGTTATTGCCACACGGTTACGAAGGTCAAGGTGCAGAACATTCTTCAGCGCGCATGGAACGTTATTTACAAATGTGTGCAAAAGATAATATGTACATGGCAGATTGTACAACACCAGCAAATATGTTTCATTTGTTAAGACGACAAATGAAGGCAAACTTTAGAAAGCCTTTAGTCGTATTTTCTCCAAAAAGTTTATTACGTCATCCAAAAGTAGTTTCAACCGTTGAAGAGTTTGCAAACGGAAGTTTTAGAATGGTTATAGATGATGAGAACGCTAATGCAGATAAAATAAAAACTCTAGTATTCGTTACAGGTAAATTCTTTTACGATTTACAAGAAGAACAAGAAAAATTGGAGAGAGATGATATTGCCTTTGTTAGAATAGAGCAATTATTTCCTTTACCAACAGATGATATAAGAGCGATATTAAAAAAATATAAAAATGCTGATGATGTTGTTTGGGCACAAGAAGAACCTCGAAATATGGGTGCTTATAGCCATATGTTGATGCATTTAGATGAAGTAAAAACATGGCGATCAGCAAGCAGAAGACCTTACGGTGCGCCTGCCGCAGGAAGCTCAACACGCTCAAAAGCAAGACATCAAGAAGTGATGGACTATGTATTTGATAAAACAAAAAACAACCAACGATAATTAAAGTATCCGCATAAATAACATTATACGATGATTTTAGAAATGAAAGTGCCTTCTCCAGGCGAATCGATTACAGAAGTAGAAATTGCAGAATGGTTAGTCCAAGATGGCGATTACGTAGAAAAAGACCAAGCTATCGCTGAGGTGGATAGTGATAAAGCAACTTTAGAATTACCAGCAGAAGCCAGCGGAACAATTACCTTAAAGGCTGAAGAAGGTGACGCAGTTGCTGTAGGTGCAGTTGTGTGTTTAATTGATACAGAAGCTACAGCGCCATCAACAAAAACATACGAAGGCGGAGATGAAGGAGGTAATGAGGAAAATGTTGCAGAAGAATTAAAGAAAGAACAGGAAGCAACTAAAAATACTGGTGAAAAAGCACCAAATCCTGCTGAAAAAACATATGCTTCTGGTACTCCGAGTCCTGCAGCTCGTAAAATTTTAGACGAAAGAGGTATTGATGCTAAATCTGTTTCTGGCACAGGAAAAGATGGTCGCGTTACTAAAGATGATGCAATCAAAGCAGTACCTTCAATGGGAACACCATCTGGTGGAAACCGCGGAACGTCTCGTAGTAAAATGTCAATGTTGCGTCGTAAAGTCGCAGAACGTTTAGTTGAAGCTAAGAATACTACAGCAATGTTAACTACGTTTAACGAAGTGGATATGTCTCCAATTTTTGAGCTTCGTAAACAGTATAAAGAAGACTTTAAAGCGAAGCATGGTGTAAGTCTCGGATTTATGAGTTTCTTTACATTAGCAGTTGTACGTGCATTAAAAATGTATCCTGCTGTTAACTCTATGATAGATGGTAAAGAAATGGTTTCTTACGATTTTGTAGACGTAAGTATAGCTGTATCTGGACCAAAAGGTTTAATGGTTCCAGTTATAAGAAATGCCGAAAATTTATCTTTTAGAGGAGTAGAAGCTGAGGTAAAGCGACTAGCTTTAAGAGCTCGAGATGGAAAAATTACAGTTGACGAGATGACAGGCGGAACATTTACCATTTCTAATGGTGGTGTTTTTGGAAGTATGTTATCCACACCAATTATTAACCCGCCACAAAGTGGAATTTTAGGAATGCACAACATTGTTGAGCGCCCAGTTGCTATTGATGGTAAAGTGGAGATTCGTCCAATAATGTACGTAGCTTTATCGTATGATCATAGAATTATTGATGGTAAAGAATCTGTAGGGTTTTTAGTTGCAGTAAAAGAAGCTCTAGAAAATCCAACAGAATTATTAATGGACAACGATGTGAAGAAAGCTTTGGAGATGTAATTTTCTCTTTTGGCCAAATAATAAAATAATCCCCAATTTCTTGGGGATTATTTTTTGCAATTAAAAAGTGCAATTCCCCCAAACTGCGCTTTTTATTGGTATTAGACAAAACAAATCATCTAATTATAAACTAACTAATTAACTAAAAATCAAAGAGATATTTGCAGTAACTATAACTACAGTACTTATTATCAATAGTAACATAAATATTTTACTGTTGTTGTTTTTCATATAATGCAATGACTTCAATGTTTTTTATCTAACTAATGATAATGTAAATTTCTAAAATTAATGCGACTTGGCTATCCGTAAAATTACGTATTTTAAAAAATTTAAAGCACTGATTATTAACAATTTAATTTTTTTAAAAATTTTAAAAAAATAAAAGCGCAATTTTTATGACTGCGCTTTCCCTCTTAGATACAAAAATTAAATTAATGCTATTCCCTTTTAAACAATAGACTTATTTATTAAATAGTAATCACTATTGAAGATTTAAGCTATCTAAACACTAAACTTGTTATTATCTTTTTGATTTGAAAAATAAAAGTCAATATATTTAATACAAAAACAAATATTAACTATTTCATTTATTGATAGTTACGTCTAATTTGTTTAACTTTTTAGATATAAGTATTTTTTATCGTAATCAATTACAGCCTTACCCTTTTTCAAAATATCTGCGCCAATAATACCATCAACGGCATCCGCTTCATGTATTAAAAACCCTTCATTAACATGGCTAAGATTAAACAAAACTAAAGCTAATCGACTATTTTTCCATTTACCAATTTTTATGGTGTTAGATTTTGATAATTGCGTAAGCATGTTAGAAGCACCAGCTCCAACTGCTTTTATTTCGGAGTCAATGACTTTTAAATTAAATTTTTCGATAGCCTCAAACCCAACACAACTACTAGACGCACCGGTATCAAGGATAAATCGACCAACAACGTTGTTTATTTTGGCTTTAATTTCAAAATGGTTGGTTTTGGTAAGTTTCAATTTTACTTTTGAATACCCTTTTTGAGCCATAAAATCTTTGAGTGCATCCATTTTTCTTCTTTATGTAAATATAAGCTTATAAACATTTATTTTTGTCATATGATTATAACAGATACACACACGCATTTATATAGCGAAGCTTTTGAAGAAGACCAAAGCGAAATGATTCAAAGAGCTATAGATGCTGGTGTATCACGTTTTTTTATTCCTGCAATTGATTCAAGTTATACCCAATCAATGTATGCGCTTGAGAAAAAATTTTCTGATAATGTGTATTTAATGATGGGTTTGCATCCAACTTCTGTAAAAGACAATTATACAGAAGAGTTGCAACATGTTGAAGAACAATTGGCAAGTCGAAATTTTTTTGCCATAGGTGAAATAGGAATAGATTTGTATTGGGACAAAAGCACCTTAGAGATTCAAATTGAAGCTTTTAAGCATCAAATTCAGCTTGCGAAAAAGCTTAAGCTTCCTATAGTTATTCACTGTCGTGAGGCGTTTGATGAAATTTTTCAAGTTTTAGAAGAAGAAAAGGGAGATGATTTGTACGGAATTTTTCACTGTTTTACGGGAAATTTAGAACAAGCACAAACAGCCATATCTTATAATATGAAATTAGGAATTGGTGGAGTTGTAACATTTAAAAACGGAAAAATTGACCAGTTTATTAATCAAATTGAATTAAAGCATATTGTTTTAGAAACAGATTCACCTTATCTAGCTCCAAAACCATATCGGGGCAAACGTAATGAGAGTGCTTATATATTAAAGGTGTTAGATAAATTATCTAAAATATATAATGTTTCAAAAGAAGAAATCGCCGAGATTACAACAGCAAACTCAAAAGCCGTTTTTGGTATTTAATAATTATGAACAAACCAAACATACTTTTAATATATACTGGCGGAACAATTGGAATGATTAAAGATTCCAAAACGGGTGCTTTAAGAGCATTTGATTTTAATAATTTGCTAAAACGAATTCCGGAGCTACGACTTATTGATTGCAAGATTGAAACCGTGTCCTTCGAAGAGCCGATTGACTCCTCTAACATGAATCCGACTTATTGGTGTCAAATTGCAGACATTATTAAAGAGTATTATGAAAAATTTGATGGTTTTGTAGTCTTACATGGAAGTGATACAATGAGCTATTCTGCTTCCGCTTTAAGTTTTATATTAGAAAATTTGGCAAAACCAGTCATTTTTACAGGTTCTCAACTTCCAATAGGTGACTTACGTACAGACGCCAAAGAAAACTTAATAACTTCTATTCAGTTAGCATCTTTGATGGATAATGGAGAATCTGTTGTTAGAGAAGTTGGTTTATATTTTGAATACAAATTATATAGAGGCAATAGAACCACCAAAATTAACGCTGAGCATTTTGAGGCCTTTGCCTCATTAAATTTTCCACACTTGGCTGAGTCAGGAGTACATCTTAATATTAATAAGCCCTATTTGCTAAAGCCAAATTTTAAAAAGACATTGAGTGTTAATAAAAAAATGGACACTAATGTAGCTATTTTAAAGCTGTTTCCTGGTATTTCTAAACCTATTCTAGAAGCTGTACTAACCAGCAAACTTATAAAAGGTTTAGTTTTAGAAACCTATGGTTCTGGAAATGCTACTACCGAAGATTGGTTTATTGCATTATTGCAAAAAGCCATAAAACGGGGCGTGTATATTATAAACGTAACACAATGTTCGGGTGGAAGTGTTATTATGGGGCAGTACGAAACCAGTTCTCAACTAAAAACTATAGGTGTTATCTCAGGAAAAAATCTTACTACAGAAGCTGCAATTACTAAATTAATGTATCTTATAGGTCAGGATATTAGTCCTTTAGAATTTAAGACTATTTTTGAAACTTCCTTACGCGGCGAATTGTCATAAAATTAACTTATCAAATTTTAGCGTTTGAAGTTTTTTTTGTTATTTGGCGTTCTGTAATTTTTAAGATTTACAGAGAGGTGGCCGAGTGGTCGAAGGCGCACGCCTGGAAAGTGTGTAAACGCCAAAAGCGTTTCGAGGGTTCGAATCCCTTCCTCTCTGCTGATATTTCTTATGCAGTTACATTATTTTTTTTATCTTTAACACTTTAACTAATAAAATTAAGATTCAAGACAATGAAAAGATTATTTTCTATCCTAGCCATTACATGTTTAATGGTTATCGGAACTGTTAACGCAAACGCAACAACAGCAGTAGCTTCAGCAACAACAGCCGTTGCAAATGTAGCCCAAGACGAAACTTCAGCAGATGGAGAAAATTTAGGGTTTCATCAAGAATTAAAAAAGAGATTTATTGAAGGTGGTCCTGGATTTATGGGGATTGTTTTATTATGTTTAATTCTTGGTTTAGCAATTGCTATAGAAAGAATTATCTTTTTAAACTTATCTACAACAAACACAAAAAAATTAACTCAAAATGTAGAAGATGCTTTAGCTTCTGGAGGAATTGAGGCAGCTAAGGAAGTTTGTAGAAACACTAAAGGACCTGTTGCATCTATCTTTTACCAAGGTTTAGACCGTGCAGACGAAGATATCGATGCTGCTGAAAAAGCAGTAGTTGCTTATGGTGGTGTACAAATGGGACAATTAGAGAAAAACGTTTCTTGGATTTCTTTATTTATCGCTTTAGCACCAATGCTTGGTTTCATGGGTACAGTAATTGGTATGATTCAAGCCTTTGATAAAATTGAAGCTGCAGGAGATATGCAACCTTCATTAGTAGCAGGTGGTATTAAAGTAGCACTTTTAACAACAGTATTTGGTCTTATTGTAGCTATCATCCTTCAAATTTTTTACAACTATATTATCGCAAAGATTGATAGTATTGTAAATGATATGGAAGACGCATCTATCACTTTGATGGATTTATTAGTAAGACACAAAAAATAAGAAATAGATATGCACAAAATATTAAAAATAGTAGCAGCCATTCTGGGTGTTCTTGGTATCGTTTTTTTGGTGCGAATTATCGCAGCCGGAGATGACGCTATTAAGAGTGGAGAAGCGGCTGGCTTAGTCGACCCGATGGCCTATGTGGCTTATGTAATGTTAGGTTTAGTGTTGCTTTTTGTAGTCATATTTGTAATTACAAATTTATTTACAAATACAGCAGGATTAAAAAACACATTAATAGGCGTAGGAGCTTTTGCAGCAGTATTAGTAATATCCTATGTTTTAGCGAATGGAGCAGATCAATCATTTGATTTAGGTTTATATAAATCTGGAGATGAGATGGCAACAGAAGGTCAATCTAAAATGGTAGGTGCAGGCTTAATAGCATTTTACGTATTATTAGGTGTTGCAGCAGTTTCAATGATTTTTTCAGGCGTAAAAAAAGTATTAACTAAATAGTAGAAATTATGGCAAAAAGAGCAGCACCAGAGGTTAATGCCGGTTCAATGGCTGACATTGCTTTCTTACTATTGATATTTTTCTTGGTAACTACGACTATCGAAAAAGATAAAGGTATCTTAAGAAGTTTACCTCCAATTGACGATTCTCAAACTGAACCTCCAATTATTAAGGAGCGAAATTTATTTACGGTTTTAGTAAACCGTGACGATAGATTGCTGGTTGAAGAAGAAGAAATGGACATTAAGGATTTAAGACAAGCCGCTATCGACTTCCTAGATAATGGAGGAGGTACAAATGCAGCAGGTGAAAGATGTGATTACTGTAAAGGCAAGCGTCTTAATACTGAACAGCATGGAGATAGAGCATCGTCTGATCACCCTGATAAAGCAATTATAACACTAAAACATGATCGCGAAACATCTTACGGTAGATATATCGAGGTACAAAACGAACTTGTTGCAGCTTATAATGAGCTAAGAGAAAGAGAAGCTCAGCGACTTTACAATCGTTCCTTTGCTTCTATGTTAGAAGAGAAAGAGAAAAATCAGTTTAGTAAGGATGAAAAACTTAATGAGCAGATTACCAGAATTAAGGATATGTTTCCTATGAAACTTTCGGAAGCAGAACCAGATAAAAACTAATAAGTATGTCTAAATTTAAGAAGAAAAAAGGTGGTGAATTACCGGCGATATCGACGGCATCTTTACCAGACATTGTATTTATGCTATTATTCTTTTTTATGGTGGCAACCGTGATGAGAGATAGTTCTACAATGGTAGAAAATACACTTCCGGTCGCAGACCAAATTGAGAAGCTTAAAAAAGACAGAACAATGTTTATCTATGCTGGTAAACCAAGTGAGCAATTCAAAAATTTAGGTACTGAAGCACGTATTCAAATCAATGACGCATTTGTTGATATTGATGCTATTCAACCTGCTGTTTTTGAATATATCGCTACGTTGCCTGAAGAACTTAAAGACCGTGTAGTTATTGCCTTTAAAGTAGATGAAAAAACAAATGCCGGAATCATATCTGACGTTAAGCAAGAGCTAAGAGAAGCAAATGCTTTAAAAATCATGTACATTACTGGTAAAAAAGCAGATGAATAATAAAATCTTAATTTACAAAAAGCGTTATGATATAATCATAACGCTTTTTTTTTGCCCAATAAATATTTAATTTTTATAGCTTTACGTAATGCGTTTATTCTTTAGCCTCATATCATTGTTTTTTGTTTTGTCTGGTCTAGCACAAGATAGTTTATCTGTAAGCATAGACACAAAATATAGAGAAGACCAATTTTACGCCTCTATTACTTATAACGCTTTACATAACAAACCGGATGGCATAAGTTCTACTGATTTATCTACTGGATTTCATCTTGGTTTTATTCGTGATATGCCAATTAATGAAAAACGAAATTGGGCAATAGGAGTTGGCTTAGGAGTATCATTAAATTCTTATAATCAAAATTTAGCAATCACTCAAAATGTAAACGGAACTCAGTTTAATAATAGTGATGCTATATTAACTGATGTATCAAAAAATAAATTTACCAACTATTTAATTGATTTGCCCATTGAATTTAGATGGCGTACATCAACACCAACTGATTATAAATTTTGGCGCATTTATTCAGGTATTAAAATTAGCTATCTTTTTTATAATTCATCTAGATTGGAAAGTAATACTCTAAGCCAAAACCTTTCAAATTTAGATGAATTTAATAAAATTCAGTATGGCTTAACGCTAAGTGCTGGTTATGGAACATGGAATTTTCAATTGTATTACGGCTTAAATCCAATATTTAATGATGATGCAAAATTAAATGGAGAATCTATAGATTTAAAGGCGCTACGAGTAGGTTTAATATTCTATATATTATAACCAAAATCTAAACAAAAATAGTTGCGGTATTATACCTATCAATAGCCCATAAAGTAACTCTGGGTATGTGTGTGCTTTTAAATATAATCTCGATGTTGCAATAGCTCCTAATAAAAATGCCATCATAGCAATAGTGCCATTTACGTTTATTTTAAAATGAAGACTTAGCAATACTGCAAACATAAAAAATCCACTAGCTGCTAGCATATGAATACTCGCTTTTGTCTTTAATAAAGTGAAAATAAAACAAAGTATTGTTGAGATTAAGACACCAATAAAAAAGAAATACAATTCTATTATTTCATCAGCAGGAAATATTTTTGAAATAACTAGGCTAATTATAAATGCATTAATTACTAATGGCAATTTTCGCTCTTCCGTAGATTTTAAATAGATACTATCTACCTTTTTAATTGTTTTGAGCAAAAAATAAACTAGTAGAGGAAGAATAATAGTAAGTAGCACAGTTGAAAATACTTTAGCATACTGAACAGGTTCTGGAATAAAACGGGGCGTTTTACTAAAATAAAAAAGCACGCCCAAAAGAGGCATTATCAAAGGATGAAAAACATACGATATACTTTTTAAGATAAAATTCATACAAGAATTTAAATCTTTTTACGCAATCGTGCCACAGGAATATCTAATTGCTCACGATATTTAGCAACAGTACGTCTTGCTATTGGATAGCCTTTTTCCTTTAAAATCTTTGCCAATTTATCGTCCGTTAGCGGTTTCTTTTTGTCTTCTTCTTCAATAACAGTTTCGAGAATTTTTTTAATTTCTCTTGTTGAAACTTCTTCACCTTGGTCATTGGTCATAGATTCCGAGAAAAACTCTTTAATTAGCTTTGTTCCATACGGTGTGTCTACATATTTGCTATTGGCCACACGGGAAACGGTAGATACATCCATTTCAATTTCATCGGCAATATCTTTAAGAATCATTGGCTTTAAATTACGCTCGTCACCTGTTAAAAAATATTCTTTTTGATAATGCATTATAGAACTCATAGTAACAAAAAGCGTTTGCTGGCGTTGTCTTACCGCCTCAATAAACCATTTTGCTGCGTCTAATTTTTGTTTTATAAACATTACAGCATCTTTCTGTGCTTTTGTTTTTTCCTTCGACTCTTTATAGCCTTTAAGCATATTATTGTAGCTACGAGAAACATGTAACTCTGGAGCGTTTCGGCCGTTAAGCGTTAATTCTAATTCGCCATCAACAATCCTAATAGCAAAATCTGGTACCACATGCTCTACCATACGGTTATTACCAGCGTAAGATCCGCCAGGTTTTGGATTTAAGTTTTCAATCTCACTAATAGCATCTTTAAGTTGCTCTTCGGTAATATTAAATTTTTGCATCAATTTTTTATAGTGCTTTTTAGTAAACTGATCAAAAGCATTATCTATAATTTTTGTTGCTAGCTCAACATCTGGATGTTGTTCTTTTCTGTGTAATTGAATGCTTAAACACTCTTGTAAATCTCTAGCGCCAACACCAGCTGGGTCTAATTGATGAACAATACCTAATACTTTTTCAACTTCTTCTTCAGTGGTGTAAACATTTTGAGTAAAAGCCAAATCATCAGTAATATCTGATAATGATCTACGTATGTAACCACTTTCATCTACACTACCTACCAAAAACTGAGCAATTTCGTACTCTTGGTCACTAAGTCTAAAAGTGTTAAGTTGAGTAATTAAATGCTGTGTAAAAGATGTTCCTGAGGCATATGGCACAGATTTTTCGTCATCATCAGCACTGTAATTATTGGCGTGTGTTCTGTAATCTGGAATTTCGTCATCACTTAGATATTCATCTACATTAATATCGCCTGCATCAATAGTATCATTGTCGTTGTAATCGTCATTTGAGTTGTCGAACTCATCAAACTCGTCCTTAGCTTCTTTTTCTTTTCCTGTATCTAATGCTGGGTTTTCTTCGAGCTCTTGCTTTAAACGTTGTTCAAAAGCTTGTGTAGGCAATTGTATCAGCTTCATGAGCTGAATTTGCTGAGGCGAAAGCTTCTGAGATAACTTAAATTGTAAGTATTGTTTTAGCATGGTTGATTGCAGGATTTAGTTAAAAATAAAAAAACAATCTAAAACTATACCGTTATTAGATTGTTTTATAAAAAAATTAATTTTTTTTCTGACTTAAAGCGAATTAAAATTCCGCATTTTGTGGTGTTCGTGGGTAAGGAATCACGTCTCTAATATTACTCATACCTGTTGCAAACATTACTAAACGCTCAAAACCAAGACCAAAACCAGAATGTACCGCAGTGCCGTATTTACGTAAATCTAGGTACCACCATAATTCTTCCTCAGGAATATCTAAAGCCGCCATTTTTTGTTTTAAAACTTCTAATCGTTCTTCACGCTGAGAACCACCGACAATTTCTCCAATACCAGGAAATAAAATATCCATGGCACGTACGGTTTTTTCGTCTTCGTTTAATCGCATGTAAAATGCCTTAATATTTGCAGGATAATCAAATAAAATAACAGGGCATTTAAAATGCTTTTCAACTAAGAAACGCTCGTGTTCAGACTGTAAATCTGCGCCCCATTCGTTAATAAGGTATTTAAATTTTTTCTTCTTATTTGGTTTGGAGTTTCTGAGAATATCAATTGCTTCAGTGTAGCTTACACGCTTAAAATTATTGTCGGTTACAAACTTTAATTTTTCAATAAGACGCATTTCGCTTCGCTCGGCTTGTGGCTTTGTCTTTTCGTCATTAAATAAACGCTCATCCAAGAATTCTAAATCTTCACGATTATGTTCTAAAACATAGCTAATTACCGATTTCATAAAATCTTCAGCTAAATCCATATTGCCTGCTAGGTCCATAAACGCCACTTCTGGCTCAAT
This sequence comes from Winogradskyella litorisediminis, assembly GCF_042675765.1. Taxonomy (NCBI): domain Bacteria; kingdom Pseudomonadati; phylum Bacteroidota; class Flavobacteriia; order Flavobacteriales; family Flavobacteriaceae; genus Winogradskyella; species Winogradskyella litorisediminis. The sequence continues at coordinate 915,848 of NZ_JBHTJL010000009.1, forward strand.
CATCCAAAATTCAGATAAATGACGAGAAGTGTTAGAGTTTTCAGCTCTGAACGTTGGGCCGAAAGTATATACTTTTCCTAAAGACATGGCGTAGGTTTCCGCTTCGAGTTGGCCGGAAACAGTCAAATTTGTTTCTTTTCCGAAAAAATCTTCCTTATAATTAACTTTTCCCTCTTTCGTAAGTGGCGGATTTTTTGCATCTAGATTGGTGACTCTAAACATTTCGCCTGCACCTTCAGCATCACTACCAGTTATAATCGGTGTGTGCATGTAGTAGAATCCGTTTTCATTAAAATACTTATGTATCGCAAAAGACAACGATGAACGCAGACGCATAACCGCGCTAAATGTGTTTGTGCGTGTGCGCAAGTGCGCGTTTTCTCTTAAAAATTCAAAAGAATGTTTTTTTGGTTGAATTGGATACGTTTCTGGGTCAGAATCTCCTAAAACTTCAAGTGAAGACACAACGATTTCTACCTTTTGTCCTTTACCTTGACTTTCTACCAAATCGCCATTAACTTCAATAGCAGCACCAGTAGTGATGCGCTTTAGTAATGCTTCATCAAAATTTTCAAAATCTACAACACATTGAATATTATTAATAGTCGAGCCATCATTTAAAGCAATAAAACGATTTGCTCTAAATGTACGAACCCAACCTTTAATTGTTACTTTTTGAAGTGTGATATCTTGATTTAATAATTCTGAAACGGATTTTGTATTCATTTGGAAAATCTATTTAATGTCTAATTTTAATTGTCTTTGCTATCATCATCCTCTTCTGGAATGATTTTTATAGATGGTTCTTTTAAAACCGTTTTATTTGCAATACTTCGCTCTAAAGATAACAATAGCGATGGCAATAATAACAAATTTGAAAGCATTGCGAATAATAATGTCGCAGAAACTAATCCACCAAGTGCTACTGTACCACCAAAACTTGAAATCATAAATACCGAAAAGCCAAAGAACAAAACAATAGACGTATAGAACATACTTACACCAGTTTCGCGCAATGCGGCATAAACGGATTTGCGGATTTTCCAATGGTTGGCTTGTAATTCTTGTCTGTATTTTGCCAAAAAGTGAATAGTATCATCTACCGAAATACCAAACGCTATACTAAATACCAAAATAGTAGATGGTTTTATTGGCACACCCAAATATCCCATTAAACCTGCTGTAACAAGTAACGGCAGTAAATTTGGTACAAGTGAAACCACAATCATTTTTATGGACCTAAACATATACGCCATAAATAATGAAATAAGAATTATGGCTAGTGTCAGCGATATAATAAGATTTCTAACTAAATATTTTGTTCCTTTTTGAAATACCAAAGCCTTACCTGTCATTGTTACTTCGTAACGTTCTTTAGGAAAAATTTTATCTATTTTAGTTTGTAGTGTTTCTTCGATACGTTCCATTTTGTCTGTACCAATATCTTTCATAAACGTGGTAATACGTGCGTATTGACCTGTGCTATCCACAAAGTTTTTTAATAAATCCACATCTGACGATGACTTCTTTACATAGCTACTAATAAACAAGTTCTCTTGGCTCGTTGGTAATTGGTAATATTTTGGATTTCCATTTGTGTAAGCTTGCTTCGCATATTTTACTAAACTTACAACAGACACTGGCCTTGATAATTCTGGAATTTCATCAATGAGTTCTTCAAGCTCATTCATGCGCTTTATGGTAGCCAACTTCATAACGCCTTTTTTGCGTTTAGTGTCTATCATAATTTCCAATGGCATGATGCCGTTGAATTCAGATTCAAAAAAGCGGATATCCCTAAAAAACTCCTTGTCTTTTGGCATATCTTCAATAAGACTTCCCGAAATTTCCATCTTATTAATACCAAGTAAACTTACAATTAACAAAATCAAAGCGGTGATGTAAATGGTAATTTTCCGATGTTTTACCATACGCTCCATCCAATCTACAAAACCGTTAATCCAACGTTTGTTTAAATGTTCTAAGTGTCGTGGTTTAGGATACGGTAAAAATGTATAAAGAATAGGAATGATGAGCAAACACAAAATAAAAATAGAAAGTATGCTAAGTGAAGCTACAATACCAAATTCTTTTAAAAGTTGACTTTCTGTAAAAATAAATGTTGCAAAACCCGATGCGGTTGTTACATTGGTCATTAACGTTGCATTACCAACTTTGGTTATGACGCGCTGAAGTGACTTTATTTTATTACCGTGCAGCTTAACCTCATGCTGGTATTTATTAATTAAGAAAATACAGTTAGGTATACCAATAACAATAATCAAAGGCGGAATTAATGCCGTAAGTACTGTAATTTCATATTTCAGTAATCCTAAAATCCCAAACGTCCACATTACACCAATACTTACTACAATAAGTGAAATAATGGTTGCTCTAAACGATCTAAAAAACAAAAAGAAAATGAGAGACGTAATCCCTAATGCAGCACCAATAAATAGACTTATTTCATCTACAATATTTTGAGCGTTAAGCGTACGAATGTATGGCATGCCAGACACGCGAACATCTAAATCTGTTTTAGTTTCAAAAATGTTTATTTCTTTTTGAAGAACATTGATAACAAAATCTTTTCGAGCTGAAGTGTTGACGATATCTTTTTTGAGATATACTGCAGTACGAATGGTTTTAGAATCTTTATTGAAAAGAAAATTATCATAAAAGGGATACTTTCTAAACAATTCATCTTGAAGAATATCTAATTGTTCAACAGATGAAATAGAATCTTTTATAAAAGGCTCTAAATCAAACTTTTGTTCTTCAGAATTTTTGATGAGTTTTTGTAAATCCTTAATCGAAATTACAGTTTCAACTTCCTCGTAAGTTTTAAAAGATTCTGATAGTTGGTTCCAGGCATTTAATTTTTCCACCGAAAACAATGTTGAATCTTTAACACCAAGAACTATTAGATTTCCTTCTTCGCCAAAAATTTCGAGAAATTCGTTATAGATTAAATTTACCTCATGGTCGTCTGGTAAAAGATTGGCCTCAGTATAGGTAAAGCGCATGTGCTTCCATTGCATACCAAAAAATATGGTGTACAAAACTACGGTAATGAGTATGGCAATTTTGTTACGCAAAATTAATCGTGCAACGGTTTCCCAAAACCCTTTTGTAAGAAGTTTAAACATGCAATTTTTATGAGCCGCAAAGTTAGAAAAAACCTAGCGAATCCCCGCTAAAATTATATTTTATTAATTGTTATTAAGGACTATAAAATCTAACCTTAAATAAATTGTAAAACCTATCTATTTGTTATTTTAATAATATGTTATGAAATACTGTTTTATATGTTTTTTATCTTGATATTAAATAGCTTTTTCTAATCAAGAATTCATTTTTATGGCTTGTAAGTATTTAATAGTTTTCTTTTTAACGTTTAGTGTTTTTTTGAATGCACAAAAAACTAATGACTATGAAAAAGTAGCATTAGCAGAAAAAATTTATTTACAACTAGACAATAGAGTATATAACTCTGATGCAACTATTTGGTTTAAAGCAATTCTTGCAAATGCGGCAACGCACAGTACAGAGCTTTCAAGTGGTGTTTTGTATGTTGATTTAATAAATTCTGATAGTGAAATCACCGAATCTAAAATCATTAAAGTTACCAACGGAATTGGTAACGGGTATTTTGATTTAGATAGGAGTTACAAAAGTGGCACTTATCAGATAAGAGCTTACACCGAATGGAACAAAAACTTTGATGATAATTTTATTACGAATGAAACAATTTCTATCGTTTCAGAAACGTCCATTAAGCCAAATAAAAATTCTGCAAATGAAGTTGACATAGCTAAGAATAAGTCAATAAACGAAGATTCAATTAATTTAAAATTTTTTCCTGAAGGAGGTAAAATTATAGCTAATCTTGATAATAGAATAGGTTTTAAGGCCACAAATAACTTTGCCAAAGGTATCGCAGTTGAAGGAGAAATTATTGACAAGAATGGTAAAACCATAATAAGATTTAAAAGCAATAGACTCGGTTTAGGCAGTTTTATTTTACCTAATGTTTCTGCATCCCAATCTTACCAAGCAAAACTTGAAAAAGCAAAAAAATCAGTTCTTTATCAATTACCTAGAATACATTCTGAAGGATATCAACTTTCTGTCGCTTCACGCAAAGACTTTGTCGTAGCAACCGTAAAACACAATACAGATTTTAATGCTAACATTAAACTTTCCATAAATCTTAGAGGAAAAACGTATTTTGAAAAGCAGGCAACTTTAATTGATGGAAGATATATTTTCACAGTACCAAAGACCCTTTTTCCTGAAGGTGTTTTAGAAATTAAATTACAAAATCAATCCGCTAAACCCATTGCAGAACGGCTCTTTTTTAATAATCGTAAATCTTACCGCTTAAACGTAGATGCAAAAATTGACATTAACAAAATATCAAAACGAGATAACCTCAATATTTTATTGAAAACAAAAAATAGCAGTGACTCGATTGTACCTTCAAATAGTTCTGTATTGGTTTTTGACAAGAATTTGTACGGCGAGTTTGAGGCAAATAGAGAAAACATATTAACCTATTTTTTACTAAGCTCTGATATTAAGGGAGAAATTGAGGCTGCATCAGATTATTTTAAAGAAGATTCAGATATAAATATTGACGATTTATTGCTTACTCAAGGCTGGAGAAATTATAAATACAACGCAGCATCAAAAAAGTTCCAGTATGTTATGGAAACAGGACTTCAACTCAAAGGCGTAATTAATAAAAAGAGTAACAGAGCTAAACGAAATAATATTGATATTATGCTAATGACCTTTGGAGATGATTCATCTGTTTACACTGGAAATGTGAGCGTTCCAAGTAATTTTAATTTTCAGATTGAAGATTTATATGGTGATGAAAGAAAATTAGTTTTGAAGCCTTCAGGAATTTCAGAGAAAGAAAGTCAATACTATAATATCTCTCTGACTAAGAAAGCAGGGTTAAAACCAGATTTTGTAAATGATGAAATTCAAAATTCATTAGTTGACAAGGATAGTTTAATAGATACAATAGTAAAAATAAAGCAAAATCAAAGGAGTATTGAAAACAAATATTATACAGATATTAATGGAGTTAATCAGTTAGATGAAGTGATTGTTGATGCATACAAGATGACACCTAAGCGAAAAGAAATGTTTGATAAATACGGTAAACCTGATGTTGTAATCGATGGAAAGGAGATTAACGAGAAGACCAAAAAATACTCTAGAGGATTATATAGTAACTTAATTGGTTTTCATGATAAAGTTCTTATTAGAAAAGATTCTCTTCGAAATTATTATGCTGAAACTACTAATGGAGGAAAAGGTCATGTAAATATGGTTATAGTAGATGGCATTCCCGTAAATAAAGATGATTATGAATCAATCCAATATATAAATCCTAAAGAAGTTACCAGTTTTGAAATAATAGACAATCCTTCAAAAGCAAGACAACTTCACGCCACAATTTATGGGTTTTATCCTTTTGGCGAATTTAAAGCCAGTATTATATCAATCTATACAAAAGCTGGTAAAGGACTTTATGGAGCTCTAGACATTGACCAAACATTAAATGTACAAACGATAAAAGCATTTTCAATTGAAAAAGAGTTTTACGTTCCAGATTACACAGATGCTACCGCAAGAAGTATTGCTGAGCCCGATTTTCGCTCTACCATCTACTGGAATCCAAATGTTGTAACTACAAACGGAGAATCACAAAGTATCAGTTTCAGTCACTCTGATGATGTTGGAGATTTTCTAGTAGTGATTGAGTCTATTAGTAAAGATGGAAAATTAGGATATAAAACTTTAGAATATAAAGTTATTGAAACTCAAGACTGATTTAAAGTGAAATGTTAAAAGTAAATTTAAAAGCTATATTATCTTCAAAAGTAGGCAAATGATAACTTCCATAGCGGTAAGCAAAACTTAAACCAAACGCCCAAATAAGCTTGTTGATTTCAAAACCAGACTCTGAGTATAATTGGTCTAAAGTACCAAAATCGATGCCTTGATGTTGGTCAATGCTTCGCATATTACCTATGGCATGTCTAGTAATTAAAACCATTTGCGGTTGGTAACGTTGAGTGATTTTAAAAGGTTTTAAATAATGCTTTACTTGAAATGTCACAAACCTATCGCTAAAAAATTCATTAAAAAACATGGTTTCAAAACTATTGAGACCAGCAACAGAGAATCGTTGCAAAATTTTTGTTTTTCGGATATTATTTGGAGATGCGTGGTATAAATGTGTTAATGGAATTTCGCCTTCTGCCATACCTGCTAAAAGACTTAATCGTGTAAAATTATCTTTTGCGTATTGAATTTCATGAATAGTTCTAAAGTCAATTTTTGTAAAATTAAAATCGCTATTAAAAACATCTGAAACACTTTTGGTAACTTGTGCTGTAAATTTTGGAAATCCACTTTTGGTTTCTACAACCAATCGGTCAACCACTTCAAACTTGCTAAATGGACTCCATTGTAAACTCAATTGTGATGTTGATAAGTTGAAGGTGTTAAAAACCTCATCATTAACAATATAATTGTATGTATAAGTTGGGTTTATGCGACTTACAGAAAACTCAGTTTCAGACAATAAGTGGTTTGATATTCGGTGCTGTAGTGACACAGATTTTGTAATGTGTCTGTGGAATAAATCGATGTTTAGCAATCGTGGTTCAAAAAATGAAAAGAAACGTTTGTCCGTTAAAAATTTAGAGCTTCCTGTTTCTTGTAAATCATCGGTGTAAGATAAGTTTACCCAAGTATCAGATTTTTCATCGATTCTAAAACCACCTCCAATACTATATTTTGAGGTTTTGTCTTTAAAACCATAAACTAAATAACCGTCGACACGGTATTTCTCCGAAAAGCCGTCATTGGTAATTCCACCGAGTCCTGTCCTTAATCCTTCAAACTGATTAAATTTTATAAGGTATCTTAAATCGAAATTAAAATATTTTGTCGGAAAATAGCCTAAGCCAATATTTTCTAAAAATACTTTTTTACGAAGCGAATCTTTAACCTGTGTTTTGGTTGTGGCTTTTGAGGTTGAATCTATTTCAATTTGCGAAAAAGCACAAAGCGATATGCAAATAAAAAAAACTGCAATACTGTGCTTTAGCATATTTATTTTTTAAAGCGATTTTAGAAAAAAATGACTTACACTGTCATAATTTCCTCTTCTTTAACGCTATAGATTTTATCTACCTTATCAACGTATTTATTCGTTAATTCTTGTACATCAATTTCTGCATTTTTCTGCAAATCTTCAGAAACATCTGCATTTTTGATATCATTATTAGCGTCTTTACGTGCGTTTCTGATGCCAATTTTGGCGTCCTCAGCTTCTGCCTTTGCTTGCTTTGCCAACTCTTTACGACGTTCCTCAGTTAATGGTGGTACGTTAATAATAATAGTATCACCATTGTTCATAGGGTTAAATCCAAGGTTAGAAATCATGATGCCACGCTCAATTTCTTGAAGCATAGATTTCTCCCAAGGCTGTACTGTTATTGTACGACCATCTGGCGTGTTAACATTGGCAACTTGGCTCAATGGTGTTTGAGAACCGTAATAATCTACCATGACGCTTCCTAACATGGCAGGACTTGCTTTACCAGCTCTAATATTTACAAACTGCTTTTCTAGGTGCTTAATTGCAGCATCCATTGCTTCTTTTGTACTGTCTAATATAAATTGAATTTCTTCCATAGTGTTAATAGTTTATTGGGCTATTATCAAAATTTCTGCCAAACTTAAACGTTGACTTGTGTTCCTATTTTTTCTCCAGAAATTAGCTTAAGTAAGTTTCCTTTTTTGTTCATATCAAAAACTATAATCGGGAGTTCATTTTCTTGGCTTAAGGTAAAGGCTGTGGTGTCCATAACCTTTAATCCTTTTTGTAATACGTCTTCAAAGGAAATGAAATCAAATTTTACAGCATCAGTATCTTTTTCTGGGTCTGCCGTATAAATACCATCAACGCGCGTGCCCTTTAAAATCACATCTGCTTCAATTTCAATAGCTCTTAAAACAGCTGCTGAATCTGTTGTGAAATAAGGGTTACCTGTACCGCCACCAAAAATAACAACACGTCCTTTTTGTAAATGTCGCATGGCTTTACGACGAATAAAAGGTTCTGCCACTTCATTAATTTTTATAGCTGTTTGTAATCTGGTTGGTATACCAGCATCTTCTAAAGCACTTTGTAAAGCTAAACCGTTAATTACAGTAGCAAGCATTCCCATATGGTCACCTTGTACACGATCCATGCCGTTACTTGCACCAGCAACACCTCTAAAAATATTTCCGCCACCAATGACGATAGCAACTTGTACACCTAAATTTGTAACGGCTTTAATGTCTTGGGCATATTCTGCCAAACGCTCTGGGTCAATACCGTATTGGCGATTGCCCATTAAGGCTTCACCAGATAATTTTAGAAGTATTCTTTTGAATTTCATTAGTCTTTTTGAAAGTTTAACAAAGCTACATAAATATTACTAGGATTGAAAGTATAATCTGTATGTCGAATTTAAAATAATTCAAAAAAAAACCTTCAGAATAAAACTGAAGGTTTTTCGAAATATATATTAAGATATAAAATATTTATCCTACTGAAGCACGCTTAAAATCAACAACTTCAACGTCACCATAAGTAGCTACGTACTGTGCAACAGTTTTCTTATCGTCTTTTATAAAGTCTTGGTCTAATAAACATTGCTCTTTATCTAAAGTGGTGTTATCAGAAATAAAACGTTCCATTTTACCTGGTAAAATTCTATCCCAAATTTGCTCTGGCTTACCTTCAGCTTTTAATTCTGCTTTTGCAGCTTCTTCAGCTTCAGCTAAAACTTCGTCAGATAACTGAGACATAGAGATGTATTTTGGTACATTTTTTAATGTTTTACCTAAACGGCCTAACTCGATGTTATCTTTTTCAATCACTGCGATACGTGCTTCAGTTTCTGATGCTACGTAAGCTGGGTCAAAATCTTTGTAAGATAAAGTTGTTGCACCCATTGATGCCGCTTGCATTGCTAAATCTTTACCTAAAGTTTCAACGTTATCTACTTTTGCAGATAAACCAACAATGGCAGCAATTTTGTTAATATGTACGTAAGAACCAACATAAGGAGCTTCTACAACTTCAAAAGCGTTAATGTCTAGTTTTTCACCAATAACACCAGTTTGCTCAACTAATTTTTCAGCAACTGTCATTCCATCAAAATCCGCAGCTAAAAATTCTTCTTTAGAGTTATAGTTTAATGCAATGTCTCCTAGGTCACTAGCTAATTTTAAGAAGTTTTTGTTTTTACCAACGAAATCAGTTTCGCAACCTAATACTAATGCAATACCTTTAGTTTGGTCTGCATTAATTTTTGCCACAGCTGCACCTTCAGAAGATTCTCTGTCTGCTCTTTTTGCTGCTACTTTTTGACCTTTTTTACGTAAAACTTCAATGGCTTTGTCAAAATCTCCACCAGCTTCCACTAATGCTTTTTTACAATCCATCATACCTGCACCAGTTGCTTGTCTAAGCTTATTAACTTCTGCTGCTGTAATTTTCACTGTGTTTTCCATAGTATATTAAAATTTGAAAAAGTCGCTTAATTGTTTTCAGTATTGAAAAGAATTAAACGACCTTAACTATTGTATAATTCTTTATTTATTCTTCTTCTTGAGCTGCTACTGGTGCTGCTGCTTTCTTTTCAGCTTTTTTCTCAGCTTTTGGAGCAGCTGCTTTCGCATCTTTATCCTCTTTTTCAGCTTTTCTTTCGTTTAATCCGTCTGCTACTGCAGAAGTTACGATTGATAAAACTTTATCGATAGATTTAGAAGCATCATCATTTGCAGGGATTAAATAATCAACCTCGCGTGGATCAGAGTTTGTATCTACCATTGCAAAGATTGGGATGTTTAATTTTTGCGCTTCTTTAATTGCAATATGCTCACGCATAATATCTACAACAAACAATGCACCTGGCAAACGCGTCATATCAGAAATAGAACCTAAATTCTTCTCTAATTTAGCACGCTGACGGTCTACTTGTAAACGCTCTTTTTTAGAAAGAGAGTTAAATGTACCGTCTTTTTTCATTCTGTCAATCATTGCCATTTTCTTAACAGCTTTACGGATAGTTACAAAGTTTGTTAACATTCCGCCTGGCCATCTTTCAGTAATGTAAGGCTGATTTACAGCGCCTGCTTTTTCAGCAACGATGTCTTTTGCTTGTTTTTTTGTAGCTACAAATAAGATTTTCTTTCCTGAAGCAGCGATTTTTTTCATCGCTTCAGCAGTTTCGTTAATCTTTGCTGCAGTTTTGTAAAGGTTAATGATATGGATGCCGTTACGCTCCATATAAATGTATGGAGCCATGTTTGGGTTCCATTTACGTGTTAGGTGACCGAAGTGTACACCTGCTTCAAGTAATTCTTTTACTTCTACTTTTTCCATTTTTGTAATAGTTTACGTTCTGTTAATTAGCAATGGTTAAGTGGTTGCTTACGCTCGCCAAAACCATTTAGATGCTAAACTTTTAATCTGAACTCGTTTCAGATTTTTAATAATTGAATCTTACAAAAAGATTCTTAAAAAATAATATCCAGAACCTGCCAAAGCAGATTCTGAATAAAATAGATTGTTGGATATTAACGTTTCGAGAACTGGAATTTTTTACGCGCTTTCTTCTGTCCGAATTTTTTACGCTCTACCATTCTTGGATCTCTAGTTAATAGACCTTCTGGCTTTAATATTGCTCTGTTTTCTGGGTCTAACTCGCACATTGCACGAGAAAGTCCTAAACGTATTGCTTCTGCCTGGCCGGTGATTCCACCTCCATATACGTTAACAGTAATATCAAAGTTGCCATCATTGTTAGTCATGACTAAAGGCTGGTTTACTTTATACTGAAGTGTTCCAGTAGTAAAGTAATCCGTCATGTCTTTTTTGTTTACCGTGATTTTGCCTTTTCCTTTAGCAAGGTACACACGGGCAACAGCCGTCTTTCTACGGCCGATTTTGTGAATTACTTCCATTAGTTAATTTCGTTTAAATTAATTGCTTTTGGCTTTTGGGCAGCGTGCGCGTGCTCTGTACCAGAAACAACAGTTAAATTTCTAAAAAGAACTGCTCCTAACTTGTTTTTAGGTAACATTCCTTTTACTGACTTTTCTACTAATCTGCTTGGGTCTTTGTCAAACAACTCAGTAGCTGTCAGGCTTCTTTGTCCACCTGGATAACCTGTGTGACGGATATAACTTTTATCTGTCCATTTGTTACCAGTTAAGTTGATTTTTTCTGCATTAACAACAATTACATTGTCACCGCAATCAACGTGTGGCGTAAAATTAGGTTTGTGCTTACCTCTTAAAAGTATTGCTACTCTTGAAGCTAAGCGACCTAAAGTTTGTCCTTCAGCATCGACTAAAACCCACTCCTTATTAACGGTAGCTTTGTTAGCAGAAACTGTTTTGTAGCTTAATGTATCCACACTAATTTGATTTATTTTGCACCAATACGGTACAATTGATTAAACATTCCTCTTCCGAAAAAGAGTTTGCAAATTTACGATAACTTATTGGATTGGCAAACCTTAGCTAATATTTTTTTAGATTGATAATCAGCTACTTTTCTAATTAAATTTAGAACTTATTTATATTAAAGCATTTTTGCGTATTTCATCAAGTTCATTGGCAGTAAAAACTTCAGCTTCGTAAAGCTTTACAAATTCGTCAGTAACGGAAGCATCAAACAAAATAAGGTCGTCTGTATTTATTGTAAGCTTAATACCATTATCGTATAACTTGCGTAGTGGATGTTGGCGTATATCTTTTACAGCGCCAAGGAGTAGGTTACTGGACGGACAAACGTTTAATCTAATATTGTGTCTTGCAATTAAATCCATAGTTTCTTGAGAATCTACGGCACGTATTCCATGTTGCAGTTCATCTGGGATAAATAAATTTATGGTATGATTGATACTTTTATAATCTGAAAACTCCCCAATATGAACCTTTGTCTTTAAACCTAAATCTTTTGCTTTTTTATAGAAATCGACGAATGGATTTAAATCTTTTCCAACTTCTTGACCGTATAAATCAACGCCACTAAATACACCACTTTTGATGCATTTAATACCGTTGATATACACTTTTTCAATTTCTAAATCTTTATTTATACCTAAGTCTGGTCTAAAATCTATTTGGTCTTTGAATTTATCTTTTAAATTTTTAGTAACATCAATAACAGTATCTACGCTATCGTCAAAAAATCGAGATAAGTTTAAATCTACACTCGCTTCGAGCAGAGTTACATTATCATCAATAGCACTTTGTACGGCAATTTCCATGAAATTCTTTACGTCTTCACCTTTTACCATTATTGTATTAAGATGTCCGTATATAAAATCTATCATTCCCGTTAAGCCGTCGTATGTTTTTGGGAAATTTAAATTAGCATCAGGATATTTTTCCTTAAATCTTTTTTGAGAACCTGCTAAATGCAAATGGCTGTGTACATCACCTTTTGGAAGTTTATAAATTTTATCTCTAAATTGATTAGCCGTCATATTTATAAGTTTAAAAAAGTACCGAAAGCGCGCTTGTAACAATTATAACTAGTAACAACGCAAGTCCGTAAGCCAAAAAACGAAGCGACTTATTTACGTACTTAAACTTTGTAGCGGTAATTTTTGCATGAATGTAAACTTGCTGTCCGAGTTGCTCGTAACGTTTTTCAATATCTACAGCAGTATCATAAAAAGTTTGAGAAAAATCATCAACATCTCCAAATTTTGAAATTATATCTCCGAAGAAAAACACATTTGAATCGTATTTTTTTTCTATCCTCGGAATAAAACTACGAACACTGTAATAAATGGAAATCACAGTAGTTAAAAACCATAAAATCAAGAGAATATACATAATCCAGTCATAAGACATGTATTGCATCGTCGTATCTATTTTTTTATAAACAAAGTTGAGCAGAATACCATAAAATGATAAAATTAAACCAGCTTTAAGTTCAGATGCTTTTATAAGATTTGTATGATGTTTTAAAGTATGCCAATAGTGAAATGCTAAATCGTTAGTTTTCGGAATATCTACATCATCAGGAGTTTTTATTTTCTTATTCGGAATATTTTTAGACATTACTTTTATAAAGTTTGAGCTAAAAATACTGTTTTTTAGTGAAATAATTTTTGCTGAGCTGTAAGCTTATTTTGTAGCGCGATTTAATCGGTCATTAATAGATTTTCCAAGGCCAAAATTTGGAAATCTTTCGGCAATGATAATGTCTAAGTTAGCACCATCAAGTTGATGAAGCGCATCGTATAATTTTGAAGCGGCTTCTTCTAAATTTCCTGATTTTGAAAGTATAATTTGAAATGAAATGTTTTCAGATTCTAATTCATTTTTAAACAGAAGTACACCTATTTTTTTACCTTCATACTGAAGAACGGCTGAGTTAACATCATCAACTAAAATTGTTGTAGTCCGAGGTGCGTAATGCCTTGCTAACATGCCTGGTGCTGAAGGATTTTCTGAAGCATTACTTAAAGTTTTTAAAGCTGTATTTTTAATTTCAACCTTACCAACAACGTCTTCTATAGCTTCAATAGAAGTTGAACCTAAACGGTAAATGATTGGATTATCATTTTCAAAACCAATAATTGTAGATTCTATGCCGCTTTTGCACGTTCCACCATCTAAAACCATTTTTATTTGGTTTTTAAAATAACCTTCTACATGTTCTGCAGAAGTCGGACTAATACGATTAAATGGATTTGCACTTGGAGCTGCCAAAGGAAAATCTAAAGCATTGAGCAGCTCTAAAGTTAAATGGTGATTTGGCACTCTAACTGCAACCGTATCTTTGCCCGCCGTAACTATATCGGGAATTATGGCTTTCTTTTTTAAAACCAAAGTTATTGGTCCAGGCCAAAAGGCATTGGCTAACAGCTTAGCTTTTTTTGGGATATGTGATACAATGTCAGTTAACTTTTCAGCGTCGGTAATATGAACAATTAACGGGTTAAAATGTGGCCGTTTTTTTGTTTCAAAAATGGAATTTATCGCTTTTTCAGAAAAAATATTTCCCGCAAGGCCATAAACCGTTTCGGTTGGTATAGCTACTAACTCTTCCGCATTTAATAATGCAACAGCTTTTTTTATGTCTTTTGAAATAACGCTCATAATATATGCGCAAAATTACTTCAAAATAACATAAGATAAAGCCAAATTTTAATTTATGAGTTTAATTTTTTGGCTTTCTTTTCCTGCTTTTGTTGATACAATGCATAAGCTAAAACACCAATTTCTAAACCTAGAATTGCCATTTTTGCTTTCTTATTTTTAGTAAAAGCGCTTGTAACACCTAATAGTTTTGTAATAATCATAATCTTATTTTTTAGGCGTTGTCTCTTGGTTGGTGAATTTCTCTTCGGTCTTTTACTTGATGGTTAATATCTCGGCCGTCAACTTCTTTTTTATTTATAGCATTTTCTTTGATGCTCGTGTTATTTTTTTCTAATTCGTTTAGTGTTTTGTTGTCTTTTTCCATCGTATGTTATTTTAAAATAAAAAAATATTGAATTCTAAAATTACTTTTTAAGTACGATGTGGTTTAGTTGGTTTAATTAAATAACTAACTCAAAACCTAAACTAATTTAAATCTGCTAAATATTTATGAATCATGCTTACAACAACAGAACCTTCTCCAACAGCAGATGCTACACGTTTTACGGAGTTTGCTCTTACATCGCCAACAGCAAAAATCCCAGGGATACTAGACTCGAGCGACTGTGGTTTTCTTGTTTCGTAGATATCGCATTTGGTTAAATTTTCTTTAATTAAGGATTCGCCAGTACAGATAAATCCTTTTTTATCCATAGCTACAATATCTTCCATCCATTTGGTATTGGGTTGAGCACCAATAAATGAAAATACATTAGAGACATCCATTGTTTTTTCTTCGTTTTCTGTTGAAATTTTTATAGACTCTAAATGATGTTTGCCATGTAATTCGGTAATTTCGGTATTTCTAAGTATTTCAATTTTATCTGAAGCTTCCAAACGTTGTACCAAATAATCACTCATTTTTGCACCTAAATCTTTTCCTCTAATCATAACATACACCATTTTGGCGTGGTTAGATAAAAACATAGCCGCTTGACCTGCAGAATTTCCACCACCAACAATCACCACAGGCTGGTCAACGCAATTGCTCACATCCATTCCGGTAGCAGAATAGTAGATGCCGCTACCTTCATAATCGTTAATATTTTCAATAGGTAAACGTCTGTATGCTGCACCAGTAGCAATGATGAGTGCTTTGGCTTGTATGGTTTTATCGTTTGTTGCACAAACTGTAAAACAGCCTTTTTCATATTCTAAACTTTTAGCACGATGCGGAATAGAAATATTACAACCAAATTTTTGAGCTTGGATGTAAGCACGATTTGCTAAATCTCCTCCAGAAATTCCTGTTGGGAAACCTAAATAATTTTCAATTTTAGAACTTTTACCAGCTTGTCCGCCAGGTGCTTCACTATCAATAGTAACTACTTCTAAACCTTCAGATGCTGCATAAACACTGGCAGCCAAACCAGCTGGACCTGCACCAATGACTAACACATCAAAAACCTTATCATCAAAATCCATTAAAACACCACTGTACCTTGCGAGTTCGTCAATAGTTGGTTGTACACAAACCTTAGCGTCACTATTTATTAAAATGGGCAAATCTTCTTTAGAAAGGTTGAAGTTTTTTAAAAGTTCAATTGCATCTTCATCAGTGTCTGTGTCTATAAAGTTGTGCCAAATATGATTTTTTTCTAAGAAATCTCTGATGCTGTAAGTGCTATTCGATTTTCCAGAACCTACCAAACGCAAACCGCCAGACATTTCGGACAATACAGTTTGTTGTCTTAATAAAAATGCATTAAGAAGCACGTCACTAATATCACTATTTTTTGAAATCGCTTCTTTTAGTCGTTTTGGTTTTATGCGAAGTAAACTTGTGCCAGGTTGGGCATCTGCATGAAATTGAGCCGCACGGTTAGACAACATTCCGCTGTCTCCGGAAAACTCATACTTTCCATGTTTAACTATCGTTGTTTCATTATATGGGTCGTTTATATGAATTTCACCCTTTAAAATAACAAAGAAGTCGTACAGATTATCGCCTAAAGCAAAAACACGTGTAGTGTCGTTATATGTTTCTACTTCGCCATAAGGCTTTAGTTTTTGAACTTGACTATGTGTTAACTCAGGAAATCTAGGATCTTTCATTTTAATAAGTTTTAATCAATTTATCAGCGTAACACCAAAGCCATTTTTCATTAGGTTCGGCAGAACTTACCACATGATGATTGTGAGATTTTGCGTGTTTTGTTGCGTGTTTGTTTGGCGAACTATCACAACATAACGTTGTGCCACAAGTTTGGCATGTTCTTAAATGTAGCCACGAATCACCTGTTTTTACACATTCATCACAATGGTAATTCTTCGACGTTTTTAAAGTTGTAATTAAGTTAAGGTGTAGACAAGTTTTTAGTTTAAAGTTTGGCATGTATTAAACTATGTAAAAATATTACATCAAAATTAATCCGAATAACGAATAATTAAAGATACTGAAATTAGTATACGTTTTATTCTACTATTTCATAGTCGATATCTAATTTTCGTAAAACTCTTAATGCCGAACCAGAGTTTTTGTCGTCAACAGTAATTTCTACAGCATCACCTTCTAAAATAATGTTAGTGAACTCATGAGCCAAAGAAGGATTTACGTCAATAGCTATCTCAGCAATACAATTAGCAATAGCTCTTTTGTCTGGTCTTACGGAGTTACAGGAAAGTAGGTTTATGGTCATGCTTTTTCTTTATGTGAAATTAATTTTTTTTTAATGCGCCTCCAACCAATTCAGTCCAATATCCATTTCCACATCTAAAGGCACTTCAAGTTTATAGGCACTTTCCATTTCGGTTTTAATGATGGTTTTTAGAGTTTCGAGTTCGGGTTTGTAGATGTCAAAGACCAATTCATCATGTACTTGTAACAGCATTTTAGATTTGTAGTTGCCTTCGTTTAATTTTTGATGAATATTTATCATCGCAATTTTAATAATATCTGCGGCACTTCCTTGTATTGGCGCGTTTACGGCATTACGTTCTGCTGCACCACGAACCACGGCATTACGAGAATTGATGTCTTTAAGATAGCGTCGACGACCTAAAACCGTTGACACATACCCGTTATCTCTAGCAAAATCTACTTGTGCACTCATATAAGCTTTGAGTTTTGGATAGGTCTCGTAATAGGTGTCAATCAATTCTTTGGCTTCGCCTCGAGACAAATTGGTTTGGTTGCTTAACCCAAATGCCGAAACGCCATATATAATTCCAAAATTCACGGTTTTTGCATTGCTTCTCTGTTCGCGAGTTACTTCTTTTATAGGTACATTGAATACTTTTGAAGCCGTTGATGCATGGATATCTTCACCATTTTTAAACGCTTCAATCATAGTGGTTTCTTTACTTAATGCAGCAATAATTCGTAGTTCTATTTGTGAATAATCCGCAGCCAAAAGTGTGTAATTTTCATCCCGCGGTATAAATGCTTTTCGAACTTGACGACCGCGCTCAGTTCGGATTGGGATATTCTGTAAATTAGGATTGTTACTGCTCAATCGACCTGTAGCTGCGACGGTTTGCATATAATCGGTATGTACACGACCAGTCGATTCTTCAACTTGAGTTGGTAAGGCGTCTACGTAAGTGCTTTTTAATTTTGCCAATCCACGATAATCTAACACATCTTGAATAATCTTATGGTCTTTTGCCAAATAACTCAACACATCTTCTGCGGTTGAATATTGACCAGTTTTGGTCTTTTTTGGTTTATCTACAAGTTTTAATTTTTCAAATAAAATTACACCTAATTGTTTTGGTGACCCTATATTAAATTCTTCGCCTGCGGCTTCGTATATACTTTTTTCTAAATCAGCGATATCGTTATTTAAATCTTCTGAAAGTGAATTTAAAAACTCCTCATCTAAGTTAATACCTTCCAATTCCATATCTGCCAAAACGCGCAGCAGTGGCACTTCGATGTCATCAAATAATTTTTGAGTATCAGCTTCGCCAAGTTCTTTTTGAAAATGCTCTTTCAGTTGCAATGTAATATCCGCATCTTCTACAGCATATTCGGTTTGTTTTTCTAAAGGCACATCGCGCATGGAAAGCTGATTTTTTCCTTTTTTGCCAATCAATTCTGTTATTGATACTGGTGTATAATTGAGATACGTTTCAGCCAACACATCCATATTGTGACGCATATCTGGATTAATCAAATAATGCGCTAACATGGTATCGAATAATTTGCCTTTGACTTTAATATTATATTTGGCTAAAACCTTAATATCATACTTCAAATTCTGACCAACTTTTTCAATGGATTCATTTTCAAAAAATGGACGTAAAGTTTCAATCAATGCTTGTGCTTCATTTTTGTCCTCTGGAAATGGTATATAAAAGCCTTTACCAGCTTCCCAAGAAAATGCAATACCGACCAGTTCCGCAGTCAACGGATTTAAACCAGTAGTTTCGGTATCGAAACAAACTGAACTTTGATTCAATAAATTTTTAACAAACAAAGTCGTTGCCATTCCTGGAGCAACGCTTTGGTAAAAATGTGATGTGGTTTCTATGGTTTGCCTAGCGTTTGTTGAAGATGTTTCAGAATCTTGGTCACTGAGCGGAGCCGAGGTGCCACCGAATAATGAAAATTGTCCTGCGCCAGCGGAACTCGAATTCGAACTTGAATTTGAATTCGGAGATGAAGACTTTTGGTCACTGAGCGAAGTCGAAGTGCCATTTGATAATCCCGAAGTCGCTTCTGCGCCAGACGTAAATGTTTTTACAAAATTATCAGTGAGTCTTCTAAACTCTAATTCTTGAAAAATTTCTTTTACTTTTTCTACATCTGGATGGTCGAGCTCAAAATCTTTAGCATTGAATGTTACAGGAACATCGAGCATAATTGTGGCCAGTTTTTTTGACAACAAGCCAAGCTCACCATTAGCTTCAACCTTTTCTTTCATTTTCCCTTTTAGCTGGTCTGTATTGGCAAGCAAGCCTTCCATACTTCCAAATTGCGTTATGAATTTCTTTGCAGTTTTTTCACCAACACCAGGTAATCCAGGAATGTTATCCGACGAGTCGCCCATCATACCTAAAAAGTCAATAACCTGCAAAGGGCTTTCTACTTCAAATTTTTTCTGAACTTCGGGAATACCCCAAATATCGTAGCCACCACCAAAAACAGGTTTGTACATAAAAATATTTTCTGTAACGAGTTGGGCAAAATCCTTATCGGGTGTAACCATAAATACCTTGTAGCCTTCTTTTTCGGCTTGGCGAGATAAAGTACCGATAACATCATCTGCTTCATAACCTTCTTTAACCATTATAGGAATATGCATGGCTTCGAGAATATTGCAAATATGCGGAATTGCAGTTCGTATACCTTCAGGCGTTTCATCACGGTTGGCTTTGTATTCTTCATACATTTCAACACGGTCAGCACTTCCGCCTTTGTCAAAACAAACGGCTAAATGATCTGGACGTTCACGTTTAATAACGTCTAAAAGAGAATTCATAAAGCCCATAATGGCTGAGGTATCTTCACCTTTAGAATTGATTCTTGGGTTTTTTATAAAAGCATAATAGCCTCGAAAAATAAGTGCGTAAGCATCTACGAGAAAAAGACGTTTTTGGTCGGACATTTTTTTGAATTTTGAAGTCTATAAAACTACGAAAAGTAAGCCTCATTATTCAGAAAATATCCATAGATTTTAAAGGTGTTTTACGATTATCTTTTTTGTCGTAATGCTAAAATCGGTTTTTATCGTGAGTAAATAAATACCGTTTTTTAAGTTACGGACATCGATTTTATTTTCAGAACCTGAATAGATACGTTTTCCTGAAATATCAAATAACTCAATTTTTAAAATTTCTGTATTTGTGTTAGAAATGTCAACATATTCGTTTGCAGGATTTGGGTATAAATTGATTTGAGAATTCGGATTAAACTCTGTATTTCCAAGAGTTGTTTCTTGCTTAATTGTAAATTGTCTAAAACCATCATCTGCAAAAACCTTTGTTCTAAAAACACGTAATTTATATGATGTTGTGCTATTTAAATTTTCAAATATGCCATTGGTATTTACACAACCAATTTCTGTGCCTGAACACGCATCGTACAATGCAAAATTGTTCCAGTTTATTGGGCTGCTTATAGATATATTGCCGCTTTCAGCTAAATTGAAATCATACCAAATGTCTACATACTCTTCGGCTGCCGAGCCGTTACATCCTATTTCATTATTTAAAGAAGCGCCACCAATATCAAAATTTATTGTATTGTCCATTTCAGATACCGTTATTGGAGTTGCGGTACTGCAATTATCATTATTCACATTCTGAAAAGCTGTAATTTTGAAGCTTCTAAACGAAAGGTTAGTACTAGTGCCTTCTGTTCTAAATACACGGAGCTTATAATTGGTGTTTTGAGTTAAGTTAGTAAATAGTGCATCTGTAATATCACAGCCCAATTGAGTTCCTGTGCACGAATCGTAGAGTGCAAATCTATTCCAAAGTATACCGCTATCTATTGCAATATTACCATCAAAGGGCATATTAAACTCGTACCAAATATCCACCAGATTCTCCGCTGTTGTTCCATCGCAACCAATTTCGTTAATAAGGTCGGCTCCACCAATTTCAAAATCTACGTCTATTTGAGTAGCTGACACACTTAAGTTTATAGCGTTGCTGCAATCATCGTTTATAGGTTTTGAGAAAACGCGTGTACTAAATGAACGAAAACCATTATTATCTGTATTTGCTCTAGTTCTAAACACGCGTAAAAAGTATTCTGTGCCTTGGGTTAAGTTTTCGAACAGAATTTCATTTGACCCACAATCTAGCTCAGTTCCTGAACAACTAGAATAAAGCGCAAAATTATTCCAAGAAATATCGCCGTCGATATTTAGTTTACCATCTATTGGCATTGTAAATTTATACCAAATATCACTGTAATCTTCTGCTGCAGACGAGCTACAACCAACTTCATTATTAATATCCGCACCTCCAATATTAAAAGTTTGGTCTGCTTCGGTTTCAGATACGGTAATAGTTTCTGCTGTGGCACAGGTATCATTTGTAACTTGTTCAAAAGCAATTATAGAAAAACTTTGAAAACTAGTATTTGGAGCTGTTGCGGAACTTCTAAAAATTCTTAGTTTATAGTTTGTGCCTGAGGTTAAATCAGTAAATAATTCGTTTCCTGCGCTGCAACGTAGTTCTGTTCCGTTGCAGGCATCGTACAATACAATAACGTTCCAGTTAATGCCAGCATCAACAAAGAGATTACCATTAACGGGCATCGTAAAATCGAACCAAACATCGGCGTAATCGTTGGTAGTTCCCGAGCAGCCTTCTTGATTAGAAATTACTGCCGAGTTAATATCAAAGTTATACGTATTGGATGTTAGTTCAACGGTGATGTTCTGAGAATTGGCGCAGTCGTCATTTGCAGGTTGAGAGGCCATTTTTGTAAATGCGAAAGACGCTAGCAATAAAAGGTAAAATTGTTTCATAAATGATTGATTTCCATAAATGTAAAAATTTTATTTATAAGTAAGCCTGAAAAAATAAAAAACCGAAACTTATAGCCTCGGTTTTTTTAAAGTAAACTATTTTTTAAAATATTAAGGCGCAGGATTAGGGATTTGTGAATGCACTTCATCAATAGCTTTCATCACTTCATCAGAAAGTGAAATATCTATGCTATCGATGTTTTCTTCTAGTTGCTCTAAATTGGTCGCACCAATAATATTACTGGTTAAAAAAGGGCGCTCATTTACAAAAGCCAAAGCCATTTGTGCTAAAGACATATCGTTGTCCTCGGCAATCTTAAGATAGCGTTTTGTCGCTTCAGTAGATTGTTTACTACTGTATCTTGCAAAACGTGGAAATAATTTTAAACGTGCATTATCTGCCGCACTGCCTTTGATGTATTTTCCTGAAAGCACACCAAATGCCATTGGCGAGTAAGCCAATAGACCAATATTTTCGCGATGTGCAATTTCTGCTAAATCGCCTTCAAATGGTCTGCATAATAATGAATACGCATTTTGTATCGTAATTGGTCTCGGTAAATTATGCCGCTTAGATTCTTCGAGATACCGCATGGTTCCCCAAGCCTTTTCATTCGAAATTCCTATTTGTCTTACTTTTCCAGACTTTACAATTTTATCTAGATTGTGTAGAATTTCATTAAAATTATCTTCCCACTTGTCATCAGGATTGTGTTTATAATCGCGTTGCCCAAAAGTGTTTGTTTCGCGTTCTGGCCAATGCAACTGGTACAAGTCAATGTAATCTGTTTTTAGTCGTTTTAAACTGCCTTCAACCGCTTCATTCAAAGCTTGTTTACTAAAACCAGTGGTTCTAATATGTGCGGTATAATCGCCTGGACCAGCTATTTTTGTTGCTAAAACTACCTTGTCTCTATTGCCAGTTTTTGCGAACCAATTACCTATAATACGCTCGGTTTCGGCATAAGTTTCGGCCGTCGCAGGCACAGGATAGAGCTCTGCCACATCAAAGAAATTAACACCTTTATCTAAGGCTAAATCCATTTGTGCGAAACCTTCGTCTTGGGTGTTTTGGTTTCCCCAAGTCATGGTACCAAGGCATATTTTACTAACTTTTATGTCTGTATGTGGTAGGTTGGTGTATTTCATGGCAAATTTTAATTTGTCACAAAAATAAGAAGACCTTTCAGGTTGGTAAAACTTGAAAGGTCTAAATCTATGTTAATCTTCGGAAGAAAAGATTCTGAATCAAGTTCAGAAGGACAAAATGGTTTGTTTATATCTCATTCAACAACTTAGAAATCTCATCCAATTTCGGTGTCAAAATCACTTCTATACGTCTGTTTTTAGCTTTGCCTTCAGCCGTTTCATTAGAAGCTATTGGGGCATATTCACCACGACCAGCAGCCGTTAAATTCTCAGGATTTATAGAAGCGTTCTCCCTAAGAATATTGACGATTGCCGTAGCACGCTTCGTCGATAAATCCCAGTTGCCACTTAACTGTGCATTGCCTTTATATGGTACGTTGTCTGTATGACCTTCAATCAAAATAGCAATGTCCGGATTTTCTGCCAAAACGCTTCCTAATTGTTCAACAGCTTGGCGACCTTCGGCTCCAACTGCCCAACTTCCAGAATTAAAAAGGAGTTTATTTTCCATAGAAATATAAACTTTCCCATCACGTTGTTCTACAGTTAATCCTTTACCTTCAAAATTGGTTAATGCTTTAGAGATAGCATCTTTTAGTTTGGTCATTGCAGCATCTTTAGTAGCAATGACGTTTTCTAATTCTGCCACACGCTTAGAACGACTCTCCAATTCTTTCTGAAGTTTATTTAAACGGTCGTTTTCTGCTGCTAAGGCTTGCTCTTTAGCTTCGAGTTGTGCTAATAATTCTCTATTTTTCTTCGAGTTTGCAGCAATGGCTGTAGAGCTATTTTCTTCTAACGCTGCATAAGAAGCTTTTAAATTTTCAAGATTTTTTGTAGAAGCTGCCAATTCAGTAGTCAATTGGTCGCGCTGTGCTAAAGCATCGTTATAGGCTTTTTGTAATTTAGCTAAATCATTTTCTAATTTATTATTTGCCTCTGAAAGCGATTGATTATCTTCTGATAATTGACGATGTTCTTTTTTTAAATCGGCATATTTGTCTTCTAAATCTGTGTAGATTTTTTTAGACACACACGATGAAAATAGGCTTAAACTTAAGGCTAAGATTGAGATTTTTTTGAACATAGGTTTTATTTGGATTTTTTTGAGACTTCTCGACTACGCTCGAAGTGACAGTTTAATTGTTTTTTAAAATTCTAATTCGAGCAATATTGGACAATGGTCGCTATGCACTGCATCTGTGAGTATAACGCTTCGTTTTATGTTTTCTTGTAATGGCTCTGTAACCATAGCATAATCCAAACGCCAACCCTTATTGTTAGCTCTAGCATTGGCGCGGTAACTCCACCACGAAAATTTCTGTAATTCAGGGTTTAGATATCTAAAACTATCAATGAGTCCGCTGTTGATAAATTCGCCCAACCATTCGCGTTCTTCTGGTAAAAACCCTGAAACACCTTTCATTTTGGGGTTGTGGATATCGATTTCTTCATGACAAATATTATAATCGCCACAAATCACCAAGTTTGGAATATCTTTTCGCAATTCGTTTACATAATCTTGAAACTCATCCATGTATTGAAACTTGTAGTCCAAACGTGCATCGTTTGTACCAGACGGCAAATACAAGCTCATAACAGATACGTTGTCAAAGTCTGCACGGATGTTACGACCTTCAAAATCCATAGTTTCTATACCTGTACCTACTTCAACGTGGTTTGGTTTGGTTTTACTTAAAATAGCGACACCACTGTAGCCTTTTTTTTGTGCGCTAAACCAATAATTGTATTTGTAACCTGCGTCTTCAAATAAACTTAAATCTAGTTGGTCTTCTTGAGCTTTTATCTCTTGAAGGCAAACCACATCTGGGTTTGTGGCAACGAGCCAATCTATAAATCCTTTTTTTAGTGCGGCACGTATGCCGTTGACGTTGTATGATGCTATTTTCATATTTATCTTCAGTAAAAGTGGAAGTTTAATTTTAAGTGTTAAACATAAATACTGTCCGTTCGAGCGCAGTCGAGAACTATTAAATTGAAATAATATCAAAAACCTCTCGACTTACGTCGTAAGCGTGATTTTAATAAAATATATTTTATTGAAATCAGTGCTCGAGGAGACATAATTCCCATTTAGCCAAAAATAAATAATACTGTACTTTTACAAGGTGTTTTTAATGTGAAATATGTCTTAAATAAAGGCGTTTACTTCTATATGCGAATTAAAATTACTCTTTTTCTAATCTTCACTTCGTTTTTTGCACTTTCGCAAGAAGAGAAGAGTAATTATCGTACAAAAAAATTGGCTATAAATGATTCAATTAAAATTGATTCTGTAAGTATAAACCCAAGTTTTTTCAAGGTAAAAACCAAAGACGGAAAGCTTATCGACTCTACAAAATATGCGATAGATTTTTCAAAATCTATTTTGAAGTTTAAGTCTAATATCGAAACTGATTCCATCATCATCGATTATCTAAAATATCCTGATTTTATTACAAAAACCTATCGCCAGCTCAATGATAATATCATTGTTCAAAATACAGAAGCTCGGCAAAAATTATATCAGTTTCAGAGCACAAAGCGAAACACTAATTTTACGCCTTTTGATGGGTTGACAACTTCGGGAAGTATTTCTCGAGGTGTTACAATTGGTAACAATCAAAATTCAGTTTTGAACAGCGAACTAGACCTGCAGATTTCAGGAAAATTAAGTGATAAAGTTTCACTTAGAGCGTCTATTCAAGATGCTAATATTCCATTGCAAGAAAGCGGATTTTCCCAACGTTTGGATGAATTTGACCAGATTTTTATCGAAATTTTTAGTAAAGATTGGCGTATCCGAGCAGGTGATATTGATTTGGAAAATAACACCAGTTATTTTAATGGCTTTAGTAAACGAGTGCAGGGTTTGTACGTTAATGCCAATTTGAGTGAAAAGACTACTGTCTTTGCCTCTGGTGCTTTAGTTCGTGGGCAATTTACTACCAGCCAATTTACCGCGCAAGAAGGCAATCAAGGTCCGTATAAATTACGAGGGCAAAATGGCAAATTGTTTGTGCTAGTGGTTTCAGGAAGTGAAACAGTTTACGTTAATGGTGTACCACTAGAACGTGGTGAAAATAAAGATTACATTATTGATTATAATGCAGGCGAAATTATTTTTAATTCTACATTTCCGATAACTTCCGAAATGCGAATCACGGTCGATTATCAGTTTAGCGATAGAAATTATTCGCGATTTACCGTTTATGGTGGAAGTCAATATGAAAGTGATAAGCTAAAGTTAAATTTATCCGTGTACTCTGAAAGTGATGCTAAAAATCAGCCTTTACAGCAAAACTTATCAGCCGAGCAAGTCCAAATTTTAGCTGATGCTGGCGACGACATGAGTTTAATGACTGCGCCATCAGCGGTTGAAGAAGAATTTTCAGAAAACCGAATTCTCTACCGAAGAGATGTGGTTGGTACGGAAGAGATTTTTGTGTTTTCAAATGACCCAAACGACCAATTGTTTAGTGTGCGTTTTACTTTGGTTGGCAATAATCAAGGTGATTATGTATTAAGCAATAGTAGTACTATAGCAAATATTTACGAGTATGTCGCGCCAGTTGCTGGCGTTCCGCAAGGAAATTTTGCACCCATTATTCAGTTGGTGGCACCAGAACGTTTGCAAATTGCAACGCTTAACGGCACTTATACACCAACCGAAAAAACCAATATCTTTTTTGAAGTTGCAGGAAGTAAAAACGACCTCAATTTATTTTCAGGGATTGATGATGTTAATAACGATGGCTTTGCAGGCAAATTAAAATTGCAGCAAAACATCATAAAAAAAGATAGTGTTTGGAACGTTTCTGCTTTGGCAGATGTGGATTATCTGCAAGATAATTTTAGAACGGTGCAACGTTTGTACAGACCAGAGTTTTCAAGAGATTGGAATATAGAAAATACCCAAACCAATCGTCGTAATGTTAATCTCGGAAACCAGTTTTTATTCAATTCTGGCGTGCAATTATTTCATTACAAAAAAGGACGCGCAGCTTATAATTTTGAGCATTTAAATTATTCTGAAAATTTTAATGGAAACCGACATAATCTACTTGCGGATTTCAGATTAGGAAACTTCACTATTTTTTCAAAATCAAGCGGATTGTCGAGTAATTCCACGGTAAACGAATCAAAATTTATTAGAAGTTTTAATCGTGCTGTTTACGGAAAAAATAACAAATGGGCAGGCGCAAAAATCGCTTTAGAAGATAATGAACAAACCGAAAAAGCTTCTGGATTACTCACACCATTGAGTCAAAAGTTTACGTCTTACGAAGCCTTTGCTGGTATTGGTGACAGTACAAAAGTGTTTGTGGAGTTGGGTTACATCAACCGTGTCAATGATAGTTTGCGAGATAATCAAGTGCAACGTGTCAATACATCGAATACTTATTATATAAAGTCACGATTAATTCAGAATAAAACGACCAATCTGCAATTGTTTGTCAATTATAGAAACCTGAAAGCGACTGATGCTTCAACTCAAGATGAGCAATCTTTAAATAGTAGATTAAATTATAGTCAGCGGTTTTTTAAAAACATATTATTGCTCAATACAAGTTACGAGACTAATTCTGGTACCTTGCCACAACAAGACTTCACCTTTGTTGAGGTTGAAGCTGGTCAAGGAAATTTCACCTGGATAGATTATAACGAAAACGGTATTCAAGAATTAGGCGAGTTTGAATCGGCACAATTTGCCGACCAAGGAAATTATATTCGTGTCTTGTTACCAAATCAGGTGTTTGTGCAAACACATCAAAACCGATTTAGCCAGACGGTAACATTTAATCCGCAATCGTGGAACTCTTCAGACAAAAAAACGAAGAAATTCTGGTCGCATTTTTACAATCAAACTTCATTTTTAGTTGATAATAAAGTACGCCGAAGCGGCAATGATTTTAACCTCAATCCGTTTAAAGCGTTGAGTGATGAAAATGATGACGACCCAAACCGATTAGGTCTTAATTTTAGTTTACGTAATGTCTTGTTTTTTAATCGCGGTAAGCAACGTTACACAACATCTTACACGTTTTTAACCAATAAAAGTCAGACGCTTTTATCTATTGGTGAGCAACAGAGTTTGTTGCGTAGTCATCAAATCAATTTCAACCATAAATTCGCTAAAAGTTGGTTGCTAAATTTTGATGGTAGTTTAAGTAATTCTGAAAGTTTGAATGAGAGTTTCGCCACGAGAAATTTCAATATAGATGAAACTCAATTTCAGCCCAAACTATCTTACATATTTAATGAAAATGCACAGTTTGACGTTTTTTACCAATTCACCAATAAGCTAAATACTATTGGTAATTCCGAAGAGTTGAGCCAGAATAATTACGGTTTTTCATTTACCTATAACAATGCGCAAAAAGTGGCTCTGACTGGTGAGTTCAATTATTTTCAGAATGATTATAATGGCAGTGCAAATACGCCAGTGGCGTTTCAAATTTTAGAAGGTTTACAACCAGGAAAGAACTTTACATGGAGTTTGATTGCACAGAAAAAACTGACGAAGTTTTTAGATTTAAACCTTAATTATTTTGGTAGAAAAACAGAAAGCTCAAAAACCATTCATACTGGAACTGTTCAGTTGAAGGCTTATTTTTAAAAAATTATATAGGATTTTTAAGAATTTATACATCTTTGTAGCCTTATGTTAATTAATTAAAAAATGAAAAAAATAGTATTTGTTCTCTCGTTGAATTTTATTTTTTTTCAGTCTTTTTCTCAATCGATAAGCGTTGAAAAGTCAGTTTTTGCCGTACAAACAGGGTTTTTAGGAATTTGGGTTCACAACGAATCAAGATTGTCTGACGATTTTGCCTTAAGAACTGAACTAGGTTTGGATGCAGGTATTTTAAGCGATGGGCCTAATGATTTTGGTTTTGCCTTTGTAGCTGCAATTACTCTTGAGCCTCGATGGTATTACAATCTCAAAAGGCGAGTTTCTAAGAATAAGCGTATAGATAAAAATACAGGAAACTTTGCCTCTATAAAAACAACATATCATCCAGATTGGTTTGTTATTCACGATGATAATAACATTAATTTTGTTGGTGATTTATCAATAATCCCAACCTATGGGATTCGAAGACATATTGGAAAACATTTCAACTACGAAGCTGGTTTTGGTATCGGATATGTGCGATATTTTAAAAAAGACAAGGTTATTTTGTTTGATGAAAGCGATGTGGCTGTAAATTTACATCTTCGTATCGGATACACTTTTTAATATAGAAAAACGCCCAAACTAAATCTTTGGGCGTTTTGTATATATAATTTCAATTTACATCTTTTTCAACCAAGAAGCTACATCGACTTCTTTTTTAATAATAGATTTTAAATCTTCAATCTTAACACGTTGTTGCTCCATTGTGTCTCTATGACGGATAGTCACAGTGTTATCTTCAAGGCTTTCGCCATCAACAGTGATACAAAACGGCGTACCGTTAGCATCTTGTCTGCGGTAACGACGACCAACAGCATCTTTTTCGTCGTAAACCACGTTAAAATCCCATTTTAAATCATCGATGATGTCTTTAGAGAGTTTTACCAAACCTTCATCCTTTTTTACTAAAGGCAAAATAGCTGCTTTTGTTGGTGCTAAAACTGCTGGCAACTTAAGTACGGTTCTTGTTGAGCCGTCTTCTAAAACCTCGTCTTGTAAAGCATTAGAGAATACAGCCAAGAACATACGGTCGAGACCAATCGACGTTTCCAAAACATAAGGCGTATAACTTTCGTTATCTTCATGGTCAAAGTACTGTAGTTTTTTACCTGAAAATTCCTCGTGTTGTTTTAAATCGAAATCTGTACGCGAGTGGATACCTTCTAATTCTTTAAAACCAAAAGGAAAGTTGAACTCAATATCTGTTGCTGCATCAGCATAATGAGCAAGCTTTTCGTGGTCGTGGAAACGGTAGTTTTCTTCGCCTAATCCGAGTGACGTATGCCATTTCATGCGGTGTTCTTTCCAGTACTCAAACCAATCGGCTTGTGTACCAGGTTTAATAAAAAACTGCATTTCCATTTGTTCAAACTCACGCATTCTAAAAATAAATTGGCGCGCCACAATCTCGTTTCTAAAGGCTTTTCCTGTTTGTGCAATACCAAACGGAATCTTCATGCGTCCTGTTTTTTGCACATTCAAAAAATTAACAAAAATACCTTGTGCTGTTTCTGGTCTTAAATACAAATCCATAGCAGAATCTGCAGACGCACCGAGTTTAGTGCCAAACATAAGGTTGAATTGCTTTACGTCTGTCCAATTTCGGCTTCCAGAAATTGGGCATGCAATTTCTAATTCTTCAATTAACGCTTTGACGTCAGCTAAATCTTCAGCTTGCAGTGATTTCCCCATTCGGGTTAAAATGCTATCAATTTTTTCTTTATAACCAAGGACTCGAGCATTTGTTGAAACAAATTCCTGTTCATTAAATGCATCGCCAAAACGTTTAGCTGCTTTTTTAATTTCTTTATCAATTTTAGCCTCAATTTTAGCGCAGTAATCTTCGATTAAAACATCAGCACGGTATCGCTTCTTGGAGTCTTTATTGTCTATTAAAGGGTCATTAAATGCATCAACGTGACCAGAAGCTTTCCAAACGGTCGGATGCATAAAAATCGCCGAGTCTATACCAACAATATTATCATTCATTTGCACCATGGCTTTCCACCAATAGTCGCGTATATTTTTTTTAAGCTCTACACCGTTTTGCGCGTAATCGTAAACAGCGCTTAAGCCATCGTAAATCTCACTGCTCTGAAATACATAACCGTACTCCTTTGCATGAGATAACACTTTTTTAAATTGTTCTTCGTTATTTGCCATGCTGCAAAAATATAAAACGGCTGGAATTTTGTGTTGGTTTTTAGCAATTAATAGTGTTATGAAAAAATATTAAATTGTAGGATGTTTAATAACCTCATAAATCTCATTTTTCCAAAAATTTGCCACGCTTGTAAATTACCGTTATCAGACAACGAGAAAACTGTGTGTACCATTTGCAGACATGAGTTGCCAATAACAAATTTTCATTTTGAAAATAACGAGGCTGTTAAAAAAGTGCTTTATGGGCGTGCTGAATTAGAAAATGCTACAGCATTACTTCATTTTTCTAAAAAAGGATTGGTACAAGAGTTATTACATAACTTAAAATATCGTGGTCATGAAGACATAGGCGAATTTTTAGGCAACTGGCTTGGTGAAGAACTAAAAACAATAAAAAATTATAAAGAGATTGATGTGGTCGTACCTGTTCCAATTCATAAAAATAAACGTAGAGAACGTGGCTATAATCAAGTTACAAAATTTGGCAAAGCCATTGCAGTTGCCTTAAATGCTGATTATCTTGAAGATGCATTATTAAAATTAGAGCGCACAAAGACGCAAGTTTTTAAAGACCGCATTACACGTTTTGAGGACGCAGAAAAACGTTTTGCAATTGGTAATGTATCAGGATTACAAAATAAGCACATTCTGTTGGTTGACGACATTATTACCACAGGAGCAACAATTGAAAATTGTGTAGCACTTTTAAAAACTATTGAAAGCGCTAAAATTAGTGTGGCGACTATGGCAATTGCAGAATAATTTTTTCGTTATTAAAAAAATTAAGTCGTTAATTTGCCTAAACTTTTTGGGATTCTATGTCAAAATCATTAAAACTTTTTACTTCAGTAATTGCAGCTATGCTATTGGTTTTTGCTTGCGCAAGTCGCGGAAGACCTTCTGGTGGCGAAAAAGACACAACACCGCCCGAAATTGTATCAGAGAGTCCAGCAAATTTCTCAACTAATTTTAATGCCGAAGAAATACGTATTTACTTTGATGAATATGTAAAAATAAAAGATTTACAAAAGCAGTTGATTATTTCGCCACCCTTGAAATATCAACCAACAATATACCCTCAAGGTTCTGCCAGTAAGTATATTTCAATTAAAATAAAAGATACGCTTCAACCCAATACAACATATGCTTTTAATTTTGGAAATAGTATAGTAGATAATAACGAAGAAAATCCATTTAGATATTATCGATACGTGTTTTCTACTGGTTCAACAATTGACTCACTTTCGGTTCAAGGTGCCGTTTTTGATGCAAAAGCAAGAACAGCAGATCCTTTTATTTCTGTGATGCTTTACGAAGTAGATACGACTTATACAGACTCTACTGTTTATAAGCAAAAACCAAAATTTGTAACCAACACTTTAGATAGTCTTACAACATTTAATATTGAAAATATTAAGGCAGGCAAATACAAATTAATAGCATTAAAAGACAAAAACGGGAATTTTACTTACGAGCCAAAACAAGACAAAATTGGGTTTTACGAAGGTACAATTACGGTACCAACGGACTCATTTTATAATATTACATTGTTTAAAGAAGTGCCCGATTTTAAGGTTTTTAAGCCGGGCCAAGTTGCGGAGCAACGCATTCAGTTTCCTTATGAAGGTAATTTTAATCCGGTTGAAATTGAAGTGCAATCCGATTCTATAAAAAATCTGCAATATAGAATAACTCACGATAAAGAGAAAGACACATTATACTATTGGTACAAGCCATTAGTTGAGGTAGATTCAGCTTCGTTTTTAGTAAAGAATGAAACATTTACAGAAACTTTTAAATACAAATTCAAAGAAGCTGACAAGGACTCACTAATTATCTCTGCAAAAAAACCAAGCTTAGGTTTTAATGATATTGCTACAATTACAGCAACGACACCTTTTGAGAAGATTGATAGCACAAAAATTACAATAATAAATAATGATTCTATCCCAGTAAAATATAGAGTAGAATTTGACAGACTTTACAATAATTACAAATTTAAATTTGAACTTGAAGAATCAGAAAAATATAAAATGCAGGCCTTGCCAAATGCATTTACAGACTTTTACGGTGCTGTAAATGACACACTTAATTTCAATTTTTCAACTCGGAGGAAATCTGAATTTGGAAGCATTCGTGTTAACTTAATTAATGCAAAGTTTCCATTAATAGTTCAACTCGTAGATACGCAAGGTAAAGTACTTTACGAAAGGTATACAGATGAATTTCCTATTGTAGATTTTAATAATATTGATGCTAAACAATACCAGTTGCGCGCTATTTTTGATACTAATAAAAATGGAAAATATGATACTGGTGATTTCTTAAAAAAGATTCAACCCGAACGTGTAAGTTATTATCCAACTCTCGAAGATACAGATGTAAGGGCTAATTTTGAATACGTAATTACATTTACTTTAAACGATTGAAAATTCATCTCTGTCATTTAAAAAATTAAGTTTATTTCGGTAATGTTTTATGTGACTTTTTTCTAAAGTTATGATTTTTACACCCTTTTCATCAGGATTAAAATCAGTCAGTTTTTCACCTAAAACATCATAACATGCAGAGTGACCAAGATAATCATGTCCGCTTTCATCTTTGCCTATTCGGTTAACGCCAATACAGTAACTCATATTTTCAATTGCACGAGCTTTGAGTAAAGCATCCCAAGCATTAATGCGAGGTTTTGGCCAATTTGCTACATACAATAATAGGTCGTAATCTTCTGTATTTCTTGCCCAAACTGGAAAACGCAAATCGTAGCAGATTAATGGGCAAATTTTAAAGCCTTTATAATTAATAATCGTTTTTGAAATTCCTGCTGTGTAAACTTTATGTTCGCCAGCAAGTGTAAATGTGTGGCGTTTATCGTAGCTATCAATTGTTCCGTTAGGATGAATAAAAACCAAACGATTGTAGTAATTATTATTTTCTGAAATGACTAAACTCCCGACAATGGCAACATCTTTTTTCTCCGCTAATTCATTAAGCCAAGTGATGGTTTCACCATCCATAGTTTCAGCAACATTTGAAGCATTCATTGTAAAACCAGAAGTAAACATTTCAGGTAATACAATAAGGTCTACGTGTTCTGAAATCGAATTAATTTGCTTTTGTAATTGCTCTCGATTTATTGTTGGATTTTCCCAAACTAATTCAGTTTGAACTAAAGCAACTTTCAATTTGTCTGTCATTACAATTTTCTTTTAGCTTTAGAGGCTCTTTCTTTTAATTTTTCAATTTTATTTAGCCATTTTTCTTCATCATTTGGTGAGAGTTTTCCTCTACGTTTCAGCTTATCGTATTTTTCTTGAGCTTTTTTAAGTTTTTCGTTAGCGTCTTCTAAATTCTCTTTTAGTTTTTCCTTTTTTTTGAGGGCTTTTTCGGCTTTCTTTTGTTTTTTCTCTGCCTTTTTTTGAGCCTTTTCTGCTTTTTTCTTTTCTTTTTCTAGCTTCTCTTGTTGCTTCTCAAATTCAATTTTTGTTCGTATTTGTTGCGCTTCATTTAAAATCGATATTCGTAAAGCATCGTCGAGAGTATCTGTAATATCTTCTTTATCTAGATAGATTTTATCTTGTTTAACGGTATAGGTTTTATCATTTTTTTCAACTTTTTGCGCAAAGGCAGAAAAAGATAAAAAAAGACAAAAAACTAAAACTATATAATTAATGGTATTCATAAGGTTTGTTTTATTGCTAATTAAATTGAATTTCAGAATTTAAAATTAGTAAATTTAATAGCTCAAAATACGAATTATAATGCCAAATCTTAAGACGTCAATTTCTGTTTTATTTTTTATAATGTGCCTGACTTTACAGGCGCAAGTCAGTTATTTTCCTGAGAGAAATACCGCTTGGGAAACAAAATCTCCAGCCGATGTAAAAATTAACGCAGAAAGGTTATTCGATGCTATAAAATTTGCTGAAGCTAACGAATATTCTGGTTCAAGAGATTTACGTATTGCTATTTTAAAAGGTTTTGCACGAGAACCGTTTCATGAAATTTTGGGTCCAACAAAAAAACGTGGTGGACCAGCAGGACTCATTCTTAAAGATGGTTATCTCATTGCAAAATGGGGAGATACCAAACGTGTAGATATGACCTTTAGCGTTACAAAAAGTTTTTTATCGACAGTAACAGGTTTAGCCGTCGATAAAGGCTTGATTGCTAATGAGACCGATTTTGCCAAAGATTACGTTTGGGACGGAACGTTTAATGGTGAACACAATTCTAAAATCACGTGGCAACACTTATTACAGCAAAATAGCGATTGGTCTGGTGAAATTTGGGGCGGAAAAGATTGGGCAGACCGACCACCAAGAGAAGGCGATTTAGACGATTGGAAAAACCGAGAGTATAAAGAACCAGGAACGCACATGGAGTACAATGATGTGCGTGTCAATGTTTTGGCATATTCGGCATTACAAGTTTGGCGTAAACCGTTGCCTAAAGTTTTAAAGGATGAGATTATGGATAAAATCGGTGCAACAACAACGTGGCGCTGGTTTGGTTACGATAACGCATGGACAACTATTGACGGGTTACAAATGAAATCGGTTACTGGTGGTGGACATTCTGGAGCAGGCTTGTTTATTTCTGCTGAAGATATGGCACGTTTTGGCTTATTGTTCTTGAATAATGGTAAATGGAAAAATGAACAAGTTATAAGTGAGGATTGGATTAATCGTGCCATTACGCCATCAAAACCAAACGTAAATTACGGTTACATGTGGTGGCTCAACAAAAAAGGGCCTCGTCATTGGAAAAATGTTTCAGAAGATATTTATTACGCTGCAGGTTTCGGCGGAAACTTTATAATTATAGACAAAAAAACCAACATCGTTGTAGTAACGCGTTGGTTAGAGCCTTCTAAAATAGAGGAGTTTATGCAAAAATTAACTAAAGCATTATAGTCTGTTTAAACTGTCAAGTTTACGTTTGTCTTCGTCAGCACGCTTTTTTAATTTCATAATTTCAGCTTCAAGTTCTTTGCGCTTTTCTAACGTTAAACTACCTCCGTTTTCTAATTTGTCTAATTCATTTTCTTTGGCTAAAAGGTTCAATCTCGTTTTTATATAATCTTCTCTAGCTCTACTTATTTCTCTTTCTTTATTTTCAATATTGTCTTTTGTTTTTTCTAATTCTTTCAACTGATCTTTCAATGCATTCATGCGCTTTTCTAATTCTTCAATCCGTTCTGCACGCTCTTTTTCAGCCTCTAAACGATTGTCTAAAACAGATTTAATATTTTGCTTTTGAGAATCTGATAATTGGCTTGTGACTTCAGTATCACCTTGGTAAAATGAATTGCCTTTTACAGAATAGACTTCGCCAGAATTTGTAATAACGTTTTGCTTGCTGCCGCAAGACACCATTATTAAAGCTAAGCTTAAGATTTTAAATATGTTTTTCATTTTCATTGTTCTTTTTCTTCAAAAATAAATTTAAAGTAAAAAACCAATTGCCATAAAGACTTTAAATACTAACTCAATTAGCGTTTATTAAGTTTAAATTGTATTTAAAATATCAGCAGCTTTTAATAAGGTTTCGTCCGTTTTTGCAAAACAGAAACGCAACACTTTATCGTCTTTTTGATTAAGGTTAAAAACTGAAAGTGGAATAGAAGCAATACCAAATTCTGTTGTTAGGCGTTTGGCAAAATCGACATCATTTTCATCTGTAATATCAGAGTAATCTAACACTTGAAAATAGGTACCTTTTGAAGGTGTAAACTTAAATTTTGAATTTTTTATCAAGCTCAAAAACAAATCACGTTTTTGCTGAAAAAATTGATTTAGATTTAAATAGGTATTTTCATCTTGCATGTAATCGGCAATGCCTTTTTGCGATGGATGATGTACAGAAAACACGTTGAATTGATGTACTTTTCTAAATTCTTCCATTAACTTTTCTGGTGCGCAAGTGTAACCAATTTTCCAACCTGTGTTATGAAATGTTTTCCCGAAAGACGCCGTAATAAAACTACGCTCTTTTAAGTCTTGAAATAAACATGCACTTTGGTGTTGCTCGCTGTCAAAGACAATATGCTCGTAAACTTCGTCGCTTAGCACAATTATATTTGTGCCATTGGTTAATTTTTGAAGCTGAAGCATATCATCTTTTGACCAAATCGTTCCGCTTGGATTGTGAGGCGAATTAATCAAAATCATTTTGGTTTTGGCTGATAGTTTTGAAGCCACTTCTTCCCAATTGGGTTTATAATCCGGAGTAGAAAGCTGAATTGGAATAACTTTTCCACCATTAACTTCAACCGCAGGTTCGTAGCAATCGTACGCAGGTTTAAAGATGATAACTTCATCGTTTGGCCTAATAAAGGCTGAGACAATACAATAAATGGCTTGCGTTGCGCCAGCAGTTATGGTGATTTCTTTTTCAGGATGATAGGTGCTGTTGTACAGTTTTTGGTATTTGTTAGCAATAGCGAGACGCAAATCTAAATTTCCAGCCATTGGCGCATATTGGTTGTAGCCATTATTCAAAGCATTGTTAACCAAATCGATAAGTTTTTGGTCACTCGGATAATTTGGAAAGCCTTGTGACAAATTTAATGCGTTATGCTGATTTGCCAAGGCGCTCATCACCGTAAAAATTGTTGTGCCGACGTTTGGGAGTTTGGAGTTGTGTTGCATAACATTTATTTATTCATATCCTTTATAATATTTAAATGATGTTTGGTGTGTATTTCTAAAAATCGAGTAACGCGTTTTTTATTAATATGTCCAAACATTGGATGTTTAAAGTAAGCGTTTGCAGGTAGAGTATTAATTGATTCTATATTTTTTTTGGCGTCTGCAATTTGTTTGATAAGCGCTTCTTTTTCTATGATTTCTGGTGGTCTTACATGTTTTGGCGCTTTGGCTTTACCGCGTGGAAATCTGCCGAGAGTGAGCAGAAACTTCCCGATAAAGGTCATGTTTTTTTCAAACGTATTTGGGTCAGACGATTGCATAGCTAAACACACATTATTTATCACTTTTAGACTGTGATCTATTTGCCACCCGATGGTCGCTTTTGAGATTTTAGTATTGGTAAATTTGTGTTGCGGAATGTAGGATTCTAACCTGTTTATGTAGGTTGCAAGTTTATTATTTGACGCCATAAGGTTATTTTTTGGAAAGGTAGATAATTTTTTGGTTTTGCGAGATGTTGTTTATTCAAGTTCGAGCGATAGTCGAGAACGCTTTCATGTTCAGAAGTTAAATTATATCTCGACTGTCGCTTGATATTGAAATTGCGCTTGCTTAATGAAAGTATATTGAAAAAGCCCTGCGTTAAAGATTACTCATACATTTTATTTGGAAAGAAATCGTGAATGCTTAGCAGTTGCAGCGTCATCCTTTTTTTGCTGCCATATATGGCAAAAAAAGATATAGCGGAAAGCTTGGTTGCACGTAGCTTTTGCGAAGTGGTAAACGCCCAAACTTCGACTACGCTCAGTGCAAGAAAAAATCCCAAACATTTCTGCTTGGGATTTCGTATGATGAGATGCTAAATCAAGTTCAGCATGACAAATTGATAGTTTTAGTATCTGTAGTGTTCTGGTTTGTAAGGACCTTCTACAGTTACACCAATATATTCGGCTTGGTAATCTGCTAATTCAGTAAGTTCTACACCAATTTTTTCAAGGTGAAGTTTAGCTACTTTTTCATCTAAATGCTTTGGTAGCATATATACGTTGTTTTCGTATTTGTCGCTATTATTCCAAAGTTCTATTTGTGCTAAAGTTTGGTTGGTAAATGAGTTACTCATTACAAAACTTGGATGACCAGTGGCGCAACCAAGGTTTACCAAACGACCTTCGGCAAGGACGATGATATCTTTACCGTCAACCGAATATTTATCAACTTGTGGTTTGATGGTATCTTTTGTATCACCGTAATTTTCATTTAACCAAGCCATTTGTATTTCGTTATCAAAGTGACCAATGTTACAAACAATCGTCTTGTCTTTCATAGCCTTGAAATGCTCAGCACGTACGATGTCTTTGTTTCCTGTCGTTGTGATGACGATATCAGAATTCCCAACAACTGTTTCTAATTTTTTAACTTCAAAACCATCCATTGCTGCTTGTAATGCGCAAATTGGGTCAATTTCAGTAACTGTTACAATAGAACCAGCACCTTTAAATGAAGCGGCTGTACCTTTACCAACATCTCCGTAACCACAAACCGTTACGCGCTTACCAGCTAACATAACATCTGTCGCACGACGAATGGCATCTACTGCAGATTCTTTACATCCATATTTATTATCAAACTTTGACTTAGTCACAGAATCGTTAACATTGATTGCAGGCATTGGTAATGTTCCATTTTTTACACGTTCGTATAAACGGTGAACACCTGTTGTTGTTTCTTCGGAAAGACCTTTTATGCCTTCAGCTAAGTGCGGATATTTATCTAAAACCATGTTGGTTAAATCACCACCATCATCTAAAATCATGTTTAATGGCTGACGATCTTCGCCAAAGAATAAGGTTTGCTCAATACACCAATCAAACTCTTCTTCTGTCATATCTTTCCACGCATAAACGGCAGTTCCTGCGGCAGCAATTGCGGCAGCTGCTTGGTCTTGTGTAGAGAAAATATTACAGCTACTCCAAGTAACTTCAGCACCGAGCGCTTGTAACGTTTCAATTAAAACGGCAGTTTGTATAGTCATGTGCAAACAACCTGCAATACGCGCACCTTTTAACGGTTGCTCGTTTTTATACTCTTCGCGTAAGCTCATTAAACCTGGCATTTCTGCTTCAGCTAATTCAATCTCTTTTCTTCCCCAAGCCGCTAACGACATGTCTTTTACTTTGTTTGGAACGTAAGCAATAGTCTTTGTACTCATTTGTTTTTTGTCTTTTTTTTATAATTGAAAAACGCTTTTAGAATAAAGAAACTAAAATGTTTACTTTAGCTTTTAAATTTGCAAAATGCGTTTTTAGGCGCTGCAAAGATAATACATAACATTAACATTCCTAAATGCCGCTGTATAAATCCATTAGCGTTAACTCACAAACTACTGTTAAAATCTGGAAGATTGAAGAATCTTATGAAGATTTAATGCAACCATTAAATCTAAAGACCGTAAGTTTAGAGCGTGTATTGGGCATGAAAAGCGAGTTGCACCAACGTGGATTTTTAAGTGTGCGTCATTTACTTCGCGAATTTGGATACACAGATCAAGATTTATTCTATGTCGAAAATGGAAAGCCACACCTTAAGGATGGAAAGCATATATCCATTACGCACAGCTTTACATTTTCGGGAGTTATTGTTAGTGATGCTGAAGTTGGAATTGATATTGAAAAACAGCGCGAAAAGATTGCCATCATCGCTAAGAAATTTGTGGATTATGAGTTTAATTATCTAAAACCCGAAGCCGAAGATTATGTCCGAAAATTGACTGTAATTTGGGGAATAAAAGAATCATTGTACAAACTTTTTGCAACGCCAGGCATGTTATTTAGAGAACATTTTTTGGTGATACCTTTTACGTTTGAAGATGATGAAACGGTGTGTTGGATTGATTATGATGGAAGAAAATACAGATACAATTCACGTTATTTGGAGTTTGAAGGATTTACTTGCGCATATGTTTTAGGCTAATGGATACTATTTACAATAACATTAAATCAGCCATTAAAGAGAATAAAAAGCTATTAGCTGTTTTAATTGACCCAGATAAAGTAAAGGTTGAAAATTTGGGTAAATTCACTCAAAAAATCAATCAATCCATAGCGACTCATATTTTTGTTGGTGGAAGCACGGTTGAAGAAAATGAAACAGAAAACGTTGTTGTTGAGCTAAAGAAGCATACTAAACTACCAATAATTTTGTTTCCTGGTGACGTTATACAAATTACAGATAAAGCCGATGGTATTTTATTTTTATCGCTAATATCAGGTCGGAATCCAGATTATTTAATTGTAAAGCATGTTGAAGCTGTGCCGAAGTTATTCAAGTCTGGATTAGAAGTCATCCCAACAGGTTATATTTTAATAGAAAATGGAAAAGAAACTTCTGTTGAATGTGTCAGCAAAACAAAACCAATAGCAAATGATAACATTGAAACCATAATAAATACCGCTAAAGCAGGCGAATATTTGGGGCAAAAGCTCATATATCTTGAAGCAGGAAGCGGAGCTACACATCCAGTGAACGGTAATATTATTTCTGAAGTAAAAAAACGATTAGGAGTACCTTTAATTGTTGGTGGTGGCATTAGAACCAAAGAAGCCTTAGATTTGGCATATAATTCTGGAGCAGATTTGGTAGTTATAGGAACAGCTTTTGAGGAAGATGAACGTTTCTTCGAGGACATAAAATCCCCATTGTCTGCTAAGGCAGACATTTAGCTCCGCTGAATCCGAAGGATTTCCCCAAAGGGGAAAATAGAGCAACTTTAAAAGGATAGTAATAACATAACAGTTTCTCTCCTTTGGAGAGATTAAGAGAGAAATGAAAATATCAATAGAACTTACATTTACACCTCTAAAAGACGATTACGAACCGCACATAATTGCGTTTATAAAAGCTTTACGAAATTCAGAATTTACAGTTTTAGAAAACCCGCTGAGTACTCAGATTTATGGAGATTATAATAAAGTGATGCCTTTTCTTCAAACTGAAATTGAAAAAGCATTTACAGACGTGGATATTGCCGTTTTGCAAATGAAATTGGTAAAAACCGATAGAAGTGATTATGAGCCAGATTTTTGATTTCTTTTTCGGGCAGTATTCTGAATATTCAACAACTGATATCATTTTAGAAATCACTGCTGTAATTTTTGGATTTCTCTCAGTTTGGTTTTCAAAACAAAACAAAATTTGGGTATTTCCTACGGGAATGATAAGCACACTCATTTTTGTTTATTTATTACTGAAATGGGAACTTTTGGGCGATATGATGATAAACGCTTACTACTTTATCATGAGCATTTACGGCTGGTATATTTGGACGCGAAAAGTTGATGATGCTCACGTTACACCAATTTCAATAACTACAGTTAACGAAAAGAAATTAAGTGCTATAATTTTTATAGCGACTTTAATTTTTGTCTTTTTAGTCTATAAAACATTTGATAAATGGAACGGTTGGGTTGCTTATATAGACACCATAACAACTGCAATTTTCTTTGTTGGCATGTGGCTTATGGCACGACGTAAAATAGAAAATTGGATTTTTTGGATAATAGGAGATATCATTTCTGTTCCTTTGTATTTTTATAAAGGATTTACATTTACGAGCTTTCAATATTTAGGCTTTACAATTATTGCCATTTTTGGCTATCTCGCATGGAACAAGAACTTAGACAGCAAAAAAGCGATTGCATAAAAATTGTATTATTCGGTCCAGAATCTACAGGGAAGACAACACTTTCTAGACAGCTTGCCGAACATTACAAGACACTTTGGGTACCTGAATTTGCAAGAGATTATCTTCAAGAAAAATGGGATAAAGAACAAAAAATCTGCGAACCAGAAGATTTAATACCGATTGCAATCGGTCAAATGAAATTGGAAAATCAACTTACCAAAAAAGCAAATAAAGTTTTAATTTGCGATACCGATTTGTTGGAAACCAAGGTTTATAGCGAAGCGTATTATCAAGGCAATTGTGACCCAATTTTGGATAAATATGCTGTCCAAAATAAGTACGACTTATATTTTTTAACTTATATTGACACACCTTGGGAAGCAGATGACTTAAGAGATAAACCCAACGAGCGTAAGCGTATGTTTCAAGCTTTTGAAGAAGCATTGAAAGAATACAAAAGACCTTATGTTTTACTCAAAGGCGGAAAGAAAGAACGCTTAGAAAAAGCCATTTTGCATATTGATAAATTATTAAAAAAATAATATTGAAGTTTTCAGATAACGATATAAAACAGATTAAAAATCATAACCTCTCTGTTGCAAAAGTACAGAAGCAAATTCAGCAATTTAAAGACGGTGTCAATTTTTCAGATATTTACGAAGCAGCAACAATAGATAACGGTATTTTAAATCCAACTTATGAGCAAGTTGATGAATTAATTAAGTTTTTCGATTCAAAAAAAGACCAAATCTCTATAGTAAAGTTTGTACCTGCTTCTGGCGCGGCAACTCGGATGTTTAAGTTTCTTTTTGATTTTTTAAAAGAATACAATCCTGTATTACAATCTTTAAATGCTTACATCAACCGTAATAGTTTAAAAGATTTACCATTATTTTTAATCGCTATAGAAAAGTTTCCATTTTACGAGCGCGTTTTGGAACAGATACACAACAATGGTATTGATTACAAAAGTCTAAATCCAAACCAGAAAGCTTACGAGTTTGTAAAAGCAATGCTTGAAGAAGACCAATTAAATTTTGGCAGTTTCCCAAAAGGATTATTTCCGTTTCACAAATATAATAACGATATATCTACAGCATTTGAAGAGCATTTGTTCGAAATGGCATTTTACGGTTCTAAAAAAGAACCATTAAAATTGCATTTTACCATCTCAGAAGTGCATAAAGACAAGTTTACCGAGGAGTTTAAACGTATTGAAGAACGTGTGGAGAAAATTACAGGTTTTGCATATGATATTTCCTTTTCGTACCAACATCAATCAACTGATACAATAGCATTGACCACCAAAAACGAACCCTTTAGAAACGAAGATGGCAGTCTATATTTTAGGCCTTCAGGTCATGGTGCTTTGTTAAAAAATTTAAACGACATTAATGCCGATTTAATATTTATTAGCAACATAGATAATGTTGTTGTAAAACATTATAAAGCTGAAGTTGCCAAATATAAAAAGGTATTGGCTGCGATTTTGCTTCAAATCAAGGCGCAAGTTTTTCAGTACATTAAATTATTGAAAAACGAAGACGTTTCAGAAATAGAACTTAATGAGATTGCTGCATTCATTTCAAATAAGCTTAATTATTCTATTTCAGAAGAATTCGAAAAATATTCTCATAAATATAAAGTTGAATATCTTATCGAAGCTTTAAATAGACCAGTTCGAGTTTGCGGAATGGTAAAAAATGAAGGCGAACCTGGAGGTGGACCTTTTTGGGTAAAAGATGAATCTGGACGATTGTCTTTACAAATCGTAGAATCTGCTCAGGTCAACAAAAAAGATAAAGAGCAAAAACGTATCATGGCAAATGCAACACATTTTAATCCTGTTGATATCGTATGCTCTACAAAAGATTTTGAAGGAAACACGTTTGATTTGCAACAATTTGTCAACGAAAAAGCAGGTTTTATTACTATGAAAACTAAGGTTGGTAAAGATATAAAAGCTTTGGAATTACCTGGACTTTGGAATGGTAGTATGGCGTATTGGAACACCATTTTTGTTGAAGTTCCTATTTTAACCTTTAACCCAGTAAAAACGGTAAACGATTTGCTAAAACCATCACACCAATTAAGCTAAGATGGAGTTTTCAGAATTACTCAAAGAAGTTAATTACAAAGCTGTTCGAAGCTCTGGAAGTGGCGGACAAAACGTTAATAAAGTGGCTACAAAAGTAGAGCTGTACTTTAATTTAAAAGATACGTCACACTTTACGGAAGAAGAAAAACTCAGACTTCAAGATTACTTCAATAACAGATTAACTAAAGATGGTATCTTAATTTTAAGTTGTGGCGAAACCCGAAGCCAGCTTAAAAATAAAACTATCGTTACCAAACGTTTTACCGAA
The DNA here is from genome assembly GCF_042675765.1 of Winogradskyella litorisediminis. Taxonomy (NCBI): domain Bacteria; kingdom Pseudomonadati; phylum Bacteroidota; class Flavobacteriia; order Flavobacteriales; family Flavobacteriaceae; genus Winogradskyella; species Winogradskyella litorisediminis. Next base: position 960,220 of record NZ_JBHTJL010000009.1, read on the forward strand.
CTTATTACCGAAGGTTTAAAGGAAGAAAAAGATAGATTGCCAACTAAAATCCCGAAAGCCGCTAAGCGTAAAAGACTTCAAAACAAACGAAAAACTTCAGAAAAAAAGGCTAACCGAAAGCCACCAAAGATTGATTAAAAAAATCTCAAAATCTTACTCCTAAAATCGTAAATCCATATTATATTTGCAGCGTTCTCAAAAAAGGGGTGCCAGAAAGTGGCTGAGATCATACCCATTGAACCTGCGCAGGTAATGCTGCGAAGGAAGCGAGCGTTAAAAAAATGTCTAGTAGGTATTTTTAGCGAGTGCAATTAGATTATCAATGTTGGTTTCACTTCTGAATATTTTGATAGAAAATTTTCTATCACACCATTCAAAATGAAATCAATTTTTTAGTTTAAGACCACTAGTTAAACGTTCAAAATTTAATTATTAATAAAGAATAATTACCTCTTTTTATTCGATTATAAAACGCTATAGTCGTATGAAATCTAGTATTCTTAAACTTAAATCTTTTAACCATCTATTATGGCCTAGATTCAGTTTCGTCTTTCAAAATAATATAAGCGAAACTAAATTTTTATTCAAAAACCTGTCTCAACTTAACCGACAAAAACTTACAGTAGTTCTTATTTTGTTCAGCTTATGTGCTGCTTTTGGGCAAGAAAATAAACAAGAAAAAACTAAGGATTCAACTAAAACCGAAAAATTAGATGAGGTTTTAGTAAAAGCCGTCCGTGTAGACGCAAAATCGCCAATTACACATTCAAATGTGGACAAAAAAGAATTGGCAAAACGTAATTTAGGACAGGATATTCCTGTGTTACTTAACTTTTTACCATCTGTGGTAACCACAACAGATGCTGGTGCAGGTATTGGTTATACTGGTATTAGAGTTCGTGGAGTAAGTAGCCAATCAACTAACGTAACTATTAATGGTATTCCGTATAACGACGCAGAATCTTTAGGTACGTTTTGGGTAAACTTAGGAGATTTTTCGTCATCAGTTGAAAGTTTGCAATTGCAACGTGGTGTAGGCACATCTACTAATGGTTCTGGTGCTTTTGGAGCGAGTATCAATGTGTTGACAGATGCAGTATCAAAAGAAGCTAATGGGCAAATTGCTAATTCTTTTGGGAGTTTTGGTACTAGAAAGCATACCGTAAAGTTCAGTACAGGTTTATTAAATGAGCATTTTGAAATTGCTGGCCGTTTATCAAACATTCAGTCAGATGGTTTTATTGACAGAGCATCTTCAAACTTAAAATCGTATTTTCTTCAAGGTTCTTATATAGATGATAATACGTTAATAAAAGCGATTACTTTTGCTGGTAATGAGGTGACATATCAATCATGGTACGGATTTGAAGCAGCTACAGTTGGCGCTATTGGTTTTAATCCAAATATTGATGAAAATCGTCAATTCAACATTGCTGGTATTAAATTTGACGACCAAGGTAATTTTGAGGGTTATCACAACAATCAAGTTGATGATTACAGTCAAGACCATTACCAACTCCACTGGAATCAACGTTACAACAGTCAATGGTCAACAAACGTGGCTTTAAACTATACTTATGGTCGCGGTTTTTTTGAAGAATATATTGACGACTATTTGTACTCAAATATTTACTTTTCAGGAGATGCTTCGTTTGATTTTTTAGGCTTAACTCCAATTACTGTTAACGGTGATACCATTGACTCTATGGATTATATACGTAGACGTTGGTTAGATAACGATTTTTACGTATTAAATGCTAGCGCAAATTATAAAGCAGATAATTTAAATGCATTTTTTGGAGCATCTTATAGCTATTACGCAGGCGACCATTTTGGTGAAGTTATTTGGGCAGAATATGCTAATCAAATAGATTTTGAAGAACGTTATTATGAAGGCAATTCAGAAAAAACAGACTTTAATGTTTTTACTAAGGCAAATTATAGGTTAAATGATAAAGTAAGTTTATATGGTGATTTGCAGGTGAGAAGTGTAAATTATGAGACAGAAGGATTAAATTCAGATTTAGACCTCTTTGAAGTTGATAAAAACTTTACGTTTTTTAATCCAAAAGCTGGCATCACTTACGATTTGAACGACAAAAACAGCTTCTATTTCTCATATGCTAGGGCAAATAGAGAACCGAATCGTTCAGATTTTGAAAATGATAATAATGTAAAACCAGAGCAATTAAACGATTTTGAGTTAGGGTGGAGACATACGTCAAACAAACTACGTTTCAATGCTAATATGTACTACATGTTATACAATGAGCAATTGGTTTTATCTGGTCAGTTAGATAATTCTGGCTTTCCAATTAGAACAAATAGCGGTGAGAGTTACCGTTTAGGTTTAGAATTAGAAGCGGTAATTCCAGTAACTTCAAAATTTACAATTCAACCAAACGCAACATTCAGCTCCAATAAAAATAAAGAAACTATTGTGTCTAGAGATGGTGCTATTGTTAATTTAGGGTCAACTGATATTTCATTTTCACCAGAATTGGTTGCAGCTAATGCTTTAGTTTTTCAACCAAATGAAAATTTACAGATGTCTTTATTAACCAAATATGTTGGAGAACAGTTTTTAAGTAATACTGAATCGGAATTTTCGAGATTAGATAGTTACCTAACTAATGATTTTAACATCAATTATACCATTAAAACCAAATCAGTTTTCGATTCGATTGTATTAACAGGTTTAGTAAATAATATTTTCAACGAAAAATATGTATCTAACGGTTATTACTATACGTTTGATGATGACTTCTCAAATCCAGGAACAGTAACAACTGTAGAAGGTGCAGGATTTTATCCTCAAGCAGGTACAAACTTTTTATTAGGAGTAACGCTTAATTTTTAATTGGTTACTAAAAACTGATTATTACCAACAGCATCAACCCTGTATGCTCTCAGCGTGCAGGGTTGTTGGTTTTCTCCCAAACTTTGTCCCGTTAGAAGATTATATACATTAGCATCATCGCAACCACAAACAGCGTTTACGCCATCAATGGTAAGTGTAGAACAGCCGCTAACCGGATGATTTGGGTCTGCGCCATCCCAAGCTCTAATTGTACTACTATTAACACGTGTAACTATTATCCCTGCGTTGCCTTGACCATTTATGCGTACCGAATTACCTGTGTTTTGCAGTTGGCTAAATTGTGGTAAATTTAAATTAACGTTAATATTTACGCCGACATCTAATAAAAAGTTACAATTATTTAGATTGTCATTTCTACTGCATCCAATTAGCAGAAATGCACATAGGATAATAATAAAATTTTTCATAGATTTTTCTTTTTCGCAATTTACGTAAATTAACACATCAGATAAATATTTTATATATTTGTATAACTGTCTCGTGTAAGCGAGATTTTTTTATGCTGTCCCGAACTTTCGTACTGAGCGCAGTCGAAGTATGTTTCGGGATATTTTAATATAAAACGTATTATTAAAAGCAATATTTTTTTAAAACGAATTAATTATGAGTAAAGTATCATACTATACGGCCGAAGGATTAAAAAAATTAAGAGAAGAACTTAATTATTTAAAGGATATAGAAAGACCAAAAGCGTCACAAGCGATTGCTGAGGCAAGAGATAAAGGCGATTTGAGTGAAAATGCAGAATACGATGCTGCAAAAGAAGCGCAAGGCATGTTAGAGATGAAAATTTCTAAAATGGAAGAAACTTTAGCAAATGCTCGTGTTATTGATGAATCTCAATTGGATACTTCAAAAGTATTAGCATTATCTATTGTTAAGATTAAAAACCAAACCAACGGTATGGAAATGACATATACTTTGGTAGCAGAAAGTGAAGCCGATTTAGCGTCAGGCAAAATTTCTGTAAACTCTCCAATTGGAAAAGGTTTACTAGGGAAATCTGTTGGAGATACCGCCGAAATTCAGGTACCAAGCGGTATCATGAAATTTGATATTTTAGAAATTTCGAGATAAGATATACTATAATACATTTTAAGATTCCTGCTTGCATTAGCTAAGCAGGATTTTTTATTTTAATATGATAGATGGAGTTCAGTCAAAATCTTTTCATTAAATTTAAATCAAATAACTTATAAATACGTATGGCTACAATATTCACTAAAATCATAAATGGCGAAATTCCGTCTTACAAGGTTGCGGAAACCGAAGACTTTTTTGCGTTTTTAGATATTAATCCCAATAGCAAAGGTCATACGCTTTGTATACCTAAAAAAGAAGTTAATAAAATATTTGATTTAGACGAAGAAACTTATATGGGTTTAATGGCCTTTTCAAGGCGTGTTGCAAAAGCACTTGAAAAATCAGTAGATTGTAAACGCATTGGGATGTCAGTTATTGGTTTAGAAGTGCCACATGTACATGTGCATTTAATTCCGCTTCAAACAATGGAAGATGCACGTTTTACCTCAAAAAAAGAATTACAAAAAGAAGAATTTACCAAACTTGCTGAGACAATTGCTTCAAACTTTATTTAGATATTAATTACACCAGTCATTACCAAAACAATTACCAATATTATTAAAAGGTCAATAGCTATAAATATGTAAGCTAGAGGCTTTAGTTTCCAAGATTTTTTCTTTGGCACTATCGCGCGTTCGTGGTAAGCCACAACACGTTCAATATCATCATTCCAACGAACAGGATATATATCTGTATTACAGTTAAGACAGCGCATTTCGTGTTTTGTTTCGCTAGTAATTACTTTATAAAATAGAGTATCCGATATTTTTTGCTTAAAAGTTAATTGCAATCCGTCATTTCGGTAGCATTCTGGGCAATTATTGTTTAGAGATACCTCTTTGAGCGTAAAATAGTTGTGAGATGACATGGTACCAATTTATGATATTTTTTTTAATGAAACTTGAAATGTGGTGCCTTTACCAATTTCAGATTTAACAACTCTAATTTTGCCTTTATGGTAATCTTCAATAATACGTTTTGCTAAAGATAGTCCTAAACCCCAACCGCGTTTTTTTGTAGTAAATCCAGGCTGAAAAACGGTTTGCCATCGGTTTTTTGGTATACCTTTACCACTATCTTTAATGAGAATTAAGACTTCTTTTTCATTCTCAATAAGACTAAGGTGCAAAGTTCCGCGACCTTTCATTGCATCAATAGCATTTTTTACTAAATTTTCAATCGTCCAGCTAAACAACTGAGGATTGAGATTTACGTTGATTATTTTGTTAGGAATTTCGGTATAAAACTCAATTAATTTTGAACTCCGAGATTGCAAGTAGGCAAACGAGTTCTTTGTTTCTAAAACAATATCTGCAATTTCTAATTCTGGGATAGAACCAATTTTACTAAAGCGTTCTGTAATGGTTTTAAGTCGGTCAACATCTTTTTCCATTTCCATGATGTAATCTGGATTTACATCTTCGGTTTTAAGAATTTCCGTCCAACCTACTAAAGAAGATAATGGCGTGCCAATTTGGTGTGCGGTTTCTTTTGCCATACCTGTCCAAAGTTTGTTCTGCTCTGCGGTTTTAGAACTTTTATAAAAAAAATAGACTACAGCTGAAAAGAGAAATATAATCAGCAACAATGCCAAAGGATAATATTTTAAATTGTTTAGTAACGGCGAATTACCATAGTACAACTTCAAGCCTTGACTTTCAATGACCAGCGGCGGATTTTCATTTTGGAAACGTTGAATCAATTTCAGCTTATTTTTTTTGACAAAATCATCATCAATACTATCATTAAATTGCTGGGCTAAAGAATTTTTTTCAGATAAATGTGGTCTACCATAAATGTTTCGGTGAAGGATAACGCTGTCTTTTAGATTGGTCAATAACATTGGCGTTGTTATCGTTGTGTCATAAACAATGTGTTGTGCTACTTCGTTTATTTCAATGTTTTCATCAAGGTTATTGATGTCAATTGCTTTCGAAAATTCTTCATAAGCAACCGTCCAACTTTTCATTTTGTTTTGTTCTTCGGCATTAAAATGTTGAAAAAAAACATAGGTATTCCATAAAATGAGGGACACGATAACAAAAGAGGAAATAATAATAATCCAGCGGATTACATTTCTGTTTCTAAATAAACGCATTTAGTAAAATTAATAGTTTTAAATATAATGTAAATCTGTCAACTTTATTGCTTTAGTTGGCAACAGTAATATACTTATCTTTGATTAAATTTATTGCTATGATTTCTTACGACCCAAAAGACTTACTCACGCCAGATTTACACAATTACCTATTAAGTGCAGTGGCACCACGACCAATTGCATTTGCAAGTACTATTGATGAAGACGGTAATCCTAATTTGTCACCATTTAGTTTTTTTAATGTTTTTAGTGCTAATCCGCCAATACTTATATTTTCGCCGGCAAGACGCGTTAGAAATAATACTACAAAACATACTTTAGAAAACGTTGAATTAGTAAAGGAAGTGGTTATAAACGTGGTAAATTATGATATCGTGCAGCAAATGTCTTTAAGTAGTACCGAATATCCAGAATCTGTAAACGAGTTTAAAAAAGCGGGTTTAACGATGCTAAAATCGGATAAAGTACAGCCATTTAGAGTTGCAGAATCCCCAATTCAATTAGAATGTAAGGTTAATGAAATTATTAAACTTGGAACTGAAGGTGGTGCTGGAAATTTGGTAATTTGTGAAGTTGTAAAACTTCATATGAAAGATGAGATTTTAGATGAAAACGGAAAAATAAATCAAGTTGCTCTCGATTTGGTAGCTAGAGCTGGCGGAAGCTATTACAGTAGAGCTAAAGATGGTTTTTTTGAAATACCAAAACCACTAAGCACTTTAGGAATAGGTGTTGATAAGTTACCCGATTCGGTTAGGAAAAGTTCTATTTTATCGGGTAATGATTTAGGAATTTTAGGTAACTTAGCAGCCTTTCCAAATGAGATGGAAATTGCTGCTTTTATTGCAATAACTGACAACAAATCAGACTATTCTCAGGAGGAGAAAATTGTTCATCAAAGAGCAAAAAGATTAATAGAAACTGGTAATGCAGAACAAGCTTTACTATTACTATTAGCAAAAGAGAGAACTAAATAATATCAATAAATTTTTACAATGGAAGTACAAGGAAGAATCAAAGTGATTGGCGAAACTCAAACCTTTGGTAGCAATGGATTTAGAAAGCGTGAGCTTGTAGTAACAACAGAAGAACAATATCCACAGCATATTATGGTGGAATTTGTACAAGACAAAACAGATTTGTTAAACAACTACCAAGTTGGTCAACAAGTAAAAGTAAATATAAATTTAAGAGGTCGTGAGTGGACAAACCCACAAGGCGAAGTAAAATATTTTAACTCTATCCAAGGTTGGAGAATTGAAGCTGTACAAGCTGAAGCAGCATCTGGTAACGTACCACCTGTACCACCAGCAGCATCTTTTGAGCCTGCAACAGATTTAAATACTGACGACCACGACGATTTACCATTTTAAATCAAATAATTAAGTATTAAAAAAGCCTGTTCTTTAATGATCAGGCTTTTTTGTATAAAAAAAGTCCCGATTAAAAATCAGGACTTAAAATTTTGGTTTTAGGTTAACCCTTACGAACAAACTCAAAAAAAAGCAATGATGAACAAAATTCGTAACATAAAGGTTAAATCAAATATGAGAAAAAAAGCTAATTTCACAAAGCTAAATGCTTGATTTAACACTAATAAGGACAACTACAACGTTGTAGTTAATGTAAAAATGTTTTTTTTAACAAATAAAATAGAATTTCCAAAAGTTACAGAAGCCTCTTATGATGGTCTGCTTGCCATTGGTGGAGATTTGGGTCCAGAGCGTCTTTTGCATGCCTACAACTCCGGAATTTTCCCTTGGTTTGAAGATGAAGAACCTATTTTATGGTGGTCGCCAGATCCACGTTTTGTTATTTTTCCTGATGAGCTTAAAGTCTCAAAAAGTATGAAGCAGCTTTTTAAAAAAGATAAATTTAAAGTCACTAAAAACAAAGACTTTCGTTCTGTCATTACAAATTGTTCCGAAGCGTATAGAGAAGGACAAAAAGGAACATGGATTACAGAAAATATGATTGAAGCTTACATAAAACTTCACGAGTTAGGTTACGCTATTTCTGTTGAGGTTTGGGAAGACAAAACGTTAGTTGGTGGACTTTATGGTGTTGATGTAGGTAATGGTGTATTTTGTGGCGAAAGTATGTTTACAAAAGTCAGTAACGCTAGTAAATATGGCTTTATTGAATTTGTAAAACATTCAAATTACAAATTGATTGACTGCCAATTACACACTAATCATTTGGAAAGTTTAGGCGGAAAACATATTTCTCGAAAGGCGTTTTTGCAATTTCTCTAAACCTCGCTATACCTAAAGCATGAGACCTCGTGGTCATTAACCATACCAGTAGCTTGCATGTGCGCATAAATCACAGTTGAACCCACAAATTTAAAACCACGCTTTTTTAAATCTTTACTGATTGTATCACTTAACGGCGTGTTTGCTGGTGCATCTTTATAATTTTTGAAGCTATTTTTTATAGGTTTACCATCCACAAAATCCCAAATGTAGTTTGAAAAGGAATCGAATTCTTCCTGAACTTTTATAAACGCCTTCGCATTATTTACTGTTGCATTTATCTTTAATTTATTGCGGATGATACCTTCATTTTGAAGCAATTCAGCAATTTTATCATCATCATAATTCGCAATTTTTTTATAGTCGAAAAAATCAAAGGCTTTTCTAAAGTTTTCGCGTTTGCGCAAAACGGTAATCCAACTTAATCCTGCTTGAAATGTTTCCAAAATTAAAAACTCAAACAACTGGTCGTCTTCATAAACAGGAACGCCCCATTCTTGGTCGTGATAAGCCTCGTAAAGTGGGTCGCCAACACACCAGCCGCACCTGTGTTTTTCCATTAGTTTTGTTGCTTTTTATTATTAAAATATTCTATCACAACAATGATAAAATATAGTCCTATGATAACATAGGTAGACTGAAATAAGCTAAAATTTTCTGTGATTTGTACATCATCGTATAGGTCAAAATACTTTCCCGCTACGACAGCAAAAAACAAAATTAAAATAACAATCCTAAGTATGTTTAAAATTTTCAAAATGTAAGGTTTAAACGTTTATGCTACTAATGTAACAACTGTTGCACAATAATTGGCAACAGAACCTTAATTTTGTATTATGGATGTATTAGAAAACACGATGATAAATGATATAATTTCGGCAAGTTTACAAAAAAGCATATCGTACCAAGACTATAGAGCTTTAGTTGAACAATTAACTGCTGAAAACACTACAACTGGACCTGAAAAAACAGAAGTTTTAGCCAATTATACAGCCTTAAACGACAGACGTATGCATCGTTGGGATAAAACGGTAAAAGTATCTGACGAGGCGAAATTTAAGATTGAAAATTCGTTAAAGAAAATGACTTGGTTGGTACTTACAGAAAGCTGGTGTGGCGATGCGGCTCACATTATGCCTGTAATTAATAAGCTAGCAGAATTAAATAAAAACATTGATTATAAAGTCGTTCTACGAGATGAAAATGAGGCATTAATGAATGAGTTTTTAACCAATGGTGCAAAAGCAATCCCAAAACTAATTATGATTAATAACGAAACTGGAGAAGTGGAAAACACCTTTGGTCCAAGACCTTCTGTAGCTACTAATATGGTTAATGATTATAAGGAAAAACATGGAAAACTCACGCCAGAATTTAAGGAAGATTTGCAGCGTTGGTATAATAAAGATAAAGGGCAAACGGTAATTGCGGATTTAGTGGAGTTAATTTAGTTTTCAGTCGCAGTATTTATTTTCAACTTAGCATTATTTCAACTTCGAGCGAGAGTCGAGAAGTTATTAAAGATTCTTAGTTTCAATTATATCTCGACTCTCACTCGATATTAAAATTGTTTTATTCCAATAAAAATCACTTTCCCTTAAAATAAAAAGTAATAGAACCTAATTGATTAGTACGGTTTGAAGAATTAAATCGTACTGATTTTGCATACTCTATAGCATGATCTTCCAAACATTGGTTGCTACTATTAGACGAGCCATTGATGTAAGCCTCAAAAACGTTTCCGTTGTTATCCACTTTTATATTTACTACAATTTTACCAGATTTTTCGCATAAATAGCGTGGTGTATCATAATCTAAAAGGCGTCTATCTTTTAAGGAATACGTCAAAGTACTTCCGCCAGAAGAGTGCTCTGCTATACCATTTTGCTTTTTATCAAGTAGTTTTTTTACATTTTTATAAGTTTCGGTTTCTTTCTGCTTTAAAGCATAACCTTGATTAGAATTTATACTTGAATTTGTTATGGTTGCTACCTCTTTTTCAGTAGTGCTTTCTTCCAGTTGTTTCGTTGTTTTTTCAAAATCGTCTGCTGCAATAGTTTTGAAATTTTTCATAAGGTTTTTAAAATCCTCATCTTCATTAAAAGCTTTATTTGTAGTGGGTTTTATGTCTTCAAGTTGCTTTACCTCTTCTTGAATTTCTTTTTCAGTTTTTGCTTCAATTTTATAAAAGGTTTCAGCAATTTGCTCAGTACGTTGCGAAATATGAAAACTAAACATCCCAAACGTAACGATGCCTGTAATGAGAAACGTAATTAGTCCAGCTTTGTATTTGTCTATGTTTTGCATGTGTAGTTTAGTACAATAATTGTACCTGAATTATATACGGAAATTGGAGCGAAATGGTTTATTTAATAAGATTTTGTAATGCTGAAACAAGTACAGAGTGATGTGTAAATTAGTTTTTTTCCTTAAAAGGAATCGTCCCAATAAATTCTTCTGGAGTTAAACTATCTTCAACTTTAAAATTACCAATACGTGTGCGTCTTAAAACCGAAAGATGTGCTCCTGAGCTGAGCGCTTTTCCATAATCGTGAGCCAGAGAGCGAATGTAAGTGCCTTTACTACAAACGACTCTAAAATCTAATTCCAATCCACGAATTGCAGTAATTTCAAACTCTGTAATTTCGACTTGACGTGATTTTATCTCGACGTCTTCACCAGCACGAGCAAATTCATACAAGCGTTTTCCATCTTTTTTTATCGCAGAAAATACGGGTGGAAATTGATTGATTACGCCTATAAATTGTTCGGTAGTTTTATGGATTAAGTCTTCGGTAATGTGTTCTGTAGCAAATGTTTCATTTACTTCAGTCTCTAAATCGAAAGATGGTGTTGTGCCACCTAAAACAAACATTCCTGTGTATTCTTTTTCTTGACCTTGAAAAGTGTTGATTTGCTTGGTCATTTTACCTGTGCAAATCACTAACAAACCTGTCGCTAATGGGTCGAGCGTACCTGCGTGACCAACTTTAATTTTTTTGATGTTGTAGGCTTTTCTTATCGCCCAACGCAGTTTATTAACCGCCTGAAAAGACGTCCACGTTAGTGGTTTATCTATTAATAAAATTTGTCCGTTTTTAAAGTCTCCTTCTGTCTTCATATTAACTAAAGAATAATGAAAAACAAATGGCAATCAACCCAACAATAACGCAGTAAATCGCGAAATATGATAACTTACTTTTCTTTACCAAAGCAATCATCCAAGTACAAGCAAAAAGTCCAGCAATAAACGCGGCAACAAAACCAATAGCTAATGGTGTAAAGTTGGCTGCATTGTAAGTGAGTTCGCCACCAAGAATATCTTTTGCAATTTTTCCAAATATTAGAGGCACCACCATTAAAAATGAAAATCGTGCGGCTTTGGTTTTATCATTTCCAAGCAAGACTGAAGTCGAAATAGTTGCGCCAGAACGTGAAATTCCTGGCAACATAGCTATGGCTTGTGAAATACCAATGACGAATGCATTTTTAAAGCTGACTTTTTTATCGGTGTCTTTCGCTTTATCGGCTAAAAATAAAAGAGCTGCGGTGACAAGAAGCATGCAGCCAACCAGTAGAATATTTCCACCGAAAAGAGCTTCTAATTGTTCTTCAAAAAATAAGCCGACGATAACTGCCGGTATCATAGATATGGCAATTTTAGTTGCGAATTGCAAGTCTTCATTCCATTGAAATTTCAAAATACCTTTCAACAAGGATAAAATATCTTTTCTAAATACAACGATGGTACTTAATGCTGTTGCAAAATGCAATACAACCGTAAATAATAAACTTTCTTTTGGAATAGAATTATCACCCAAAATGGCTTTTCCAATTTCTAAATGTCCACTTGAAGAAACAGGTAAAAACTCGGTTAAACCTTGAATAATTCCTAATACAATGGCGTCGATTATTTCCATGTTGACAAATATCAACTATCGGGTTGCAAATTCCAAGAAAAAAGCAATCCATCAATAACTGAATTTAAGCGTATGTATTTTGGAAATTAAAAATTTAATCTTTGGATTTTTCCTCCTTATCAGGATTTAAAAGAATAGCGTAAACTTGAATACCAAATCCAATAAGCACTAAAGTGGGCGCCAAACGAATACGTCGCCAGTGAAAAATAGACTCGTCAAACACATTTGGGTCGTCGCTGCCGCCGCCAGCCATTAAAATAAAGCCAACAGCAATAAAGGCTAAGCCAATAAAAAGCCATTTGTAATTGCGCTTTCCGAAAATAAAATTAGATTTTGCCGTTTGTTTGCGTTTTTGTTCGCCCATAGTTGTGAGTAATGATGTTGCAAAGTAAATATTTTCTGTCCAATCTGTTGTTAAGGCAATCAAAAAAATAAATGTTCGGTATTATTATATTAACAATACCGAACATTTATTGTTCAAAAAAATATTTTAAACACTAACTATAGACGATTTTAGAGTGTTCTTTAGCTATTTTGTTTTCAGTTTTTTGTTCTGGTTTTATCTCTGCATGAGATAATGCAAAAACCATCATTCCGATAAGGCATAAACCTACAAATACAATACGATTCATAATCAAAGATTTTTAGTTAAACATGTCTTTGGTTGGCGTAGAATTGCATCATTAGTTTACGTTAGGGATTTCAGTAAAGATAACGGTGTTTCTGTTTTCTTATTACTAAAGATTTGGTAAAATGATGTTAAACTTGCTATAATGATTGTTAATAATAAAGCTGGTCCGTCTTTAAGTTTAAGAAGCGTTGTGTCGCAATAAACGTACTTAACCAGGTAATTAAAATTCCGAGTAAAAAAATACCCGCAAAAAGTGCAGCGATAAGTACAGTGTTTTCGAGAAGTCGTAATTCTAAAAATGTAATATCGAGATAGTACAGTACAACTGCCATTCCTATTAAGGCAATGATTGCACCGATGATACCAAGTTTTACACTTTGCCAAACAAAAGGACGACGAATAAAGCGTTTAGTTGCTCCAACCATTTGCATCGTTTTAATGATAAATCGTTTAGAATACACCGCAAGTCGGATAGAACTATTAATTAACAACACCGCAATTAGGGTAAATAATCCGCTGATGATTAATACCCAAAGCGAAATCTTTTTTACGTTGTCATTCATCAGTTCTACCAAATCATTATCATATCTAATTTCTTCTATAAAAGATTTTTCAGAAAGGCTTTCAGAAATTTCAGAGAGCTTTTCAGTTGTTACAAAATCCGCTTTTAAATACACATCAATCGAATTTTTTAATGGATTATATCCCACAAAATCCATAAAATCTTCGCCTGTATCTGCTTTCATTAATTCTGCTGCTTCTTCTTTGGACACATAAACGGCTTCTTTGGAATAATCTGCCATAATCAGGCTTTTTTTCAGCTGATTGACTTCGACTTTCTTAGCAGAATCATTCAAATAAATGGTCATCACCACTTGTTCTTTAAAATGGTCTGCCACTTTTTTAGAGTTAATCACCAATAATCCCAAACATCCTAAAAGAAACAATACCAAAGCAATACTAATCACTACAGAAATGTATGAAGAGATGAGTTTTCGTTTTTGATAGTTGTCAAAAGATGTGGCCATAAATGGAGAATTAATTAAGGTAAAAATAAAAAAGAAATCTGTTATGCCGAGTATTACAACGTTTAGTTTTTAATTGTGTTGTAATAGCCCTAAATTTGGCGCTTATTTCAAGGATATAACTGCAATGCGATACGATTTTAATCAAATTGAAAAAAAATGGCAAGAGTACTGGGCCAAAAATGAAACGTTTAAAGCGTCTAACGCTAGCGATAAGCCAAAATATTATGTGCTAGATATGTTCCCTTATCCAAGTGGTGCTGGTTTACATGTTGGGCATCCGTTAGGTTATATTGCCAGTGATATTTATGCACGTTACAAGCGCCATAAAGGATTTAACGTATTGCATCCGCAAGGTTACGATAGTTTTGGTTTGCCTGCGGAACAGTATGCCATACAGACTGGTCAACACCCAAGAATTACTACGGAAGAAAACATAAAAACCTATCGCCGTCAGTTAGACCAAATCGGTTTTTCTTTCGATTGGAGTCGTGAGGTTCGTACAAGTAATCCCGAATATTACAAATGGACGCAGTGGATTTTTATTCAGTTATTCGAATCTTGGTTTAATAATCACACCAATAAAGCGGAATCTATTGAAACTTTGATTGCTATTTTTAATGCTGAAGGAAACGTAAACGTTAACGCCGCTTGCGATGATAATATTGAAGCCTTTACAGCTGAAGATTGGAAAGGCTACTCCTCTGAAAAGCAACAAGAAATACTTTTAAAATATAGACTTACCTATTTGGCGGAAACCGAAGTGAATTGGTGTCCAGCATTAGGAACCGTTTTAGCTAATGACGAAATCGTCAACGGTGTTTCCGAACGTGGTGGACATCCTGTTGTTCGTAAAAAAATGACCCAATGGAGCATGCGAATTTCTGCTTATGCAGAACGTTTACTTCAAGGTTTAGATACGATTGATTGGACAGATTCTTTGAAAGAAAGTCAACGTAACTGGATTGGAAAATCGGTTGGAGCATCAGTAACATTCAATGTCAAATCACATGACGAAACTGTAGAGGTTTTCACAACACGTCCAGACACCATTTTCGGCGTCTCGTTCATGACACTCGCTCCAGAACACGAACTCGTTTCGCAAATCACAACACCAGAACAAAAAACTGAGGTTGAAGCTTATGTTGAAGCGACAGCAAAACGTAGCGAACGTGAGCGTATGGCAGACGTAAAAACCATTTCTGGTGTGTTTACCGGAGCTTATGCGGAACATCCGTTTACAAAAGAACCAATTCCAATCTGGATTGGCGATTACGTGTTAGCAAGTTACGGAACAGGTGCAGTTATGGCAGTACCTTGTGGCGACCAACGCGATTACGATTTTGCAAAATATTTCGGAATTCCAATTCCAAATATTTTTGAAGGTGTTGATATTTCCGAAGAAGCTTTTGCTTCAAAAGACAATGTAAAAATTACCAATAGCGATTTACTAAACGGGATGAACTACAAAAAAGCATCCAAACGAGCGATATACGAATTAGAGCAAATTGGTCAAGGTGAAGGCAAAACCAATTACCGTTTGCGTGATGCGGTTTTTAGTCGTCAACGTTATTGGGGCGAACCATTTCCTGTGTATTACGTCAATGGCATGCCGCAAATGATTGATGCCAAGCATTTGCCACTCACCTTACCAGAAGTCGAAAAATATCTACCAACCGAAGAAGGCGAGCCGCCATTAGGTCGTGCCGATGTTTGGGCTTGGTGTACCGAAAGTAATTCGGTTGTATCAAACGAAAAAATTAATAATAAAACTGTTTTTCCATTAGAATTAAATACCATGCCTGGTTGGGCAGGAAGCTCGTGGTACTTTTTCCGTTATATGGAAGAGGCCAAAAACCGAGGCAAAGCTTTTGCCAGCGAAGATGCTCTTAAGTATTGGGAGAACGTCGATTTATACATTGGTGGTAGCGAGCACGCCACAGGCCATTTGTTATACTCCCGTTTTTGGGTTAAGTTTTTAAAGGATAGAGGTTTTGTTGGTGTTGATGAGCCGTTTAAAAAGCTGATTAACCAAGGGATGATTTTGGGGACGAGTGCTTTTGTTTATCAATTTGTGAAAGATAGAATAAATGTCTCAACTAGCGAGAATGTTGGTTTTAAAAGAGATATTTTTATTTCATATGACTTAATCGAAAAAATTGAATCTCTTCCTCTTAAAGAAAGAATAGAATATATTGAACTCAATATTAAAAATAAGTTTCTCTCTGTAATGAGTGAAGAAGAATTTGAGAAAAGTTTTGAATTAATAAAATTTCCTAAAAGGGACACAAGAGCATTACACGTTGATGTATCCTTAGTTAATTCTTCAGATGAATTAGATGTGGAGGCTTTCAAAAATTGGAGAGCAGAATTTAAAGATGCAGAGTTTATAACCGAAGAAGCTGGTACTTTTAAGGTAAAACGCGATGTCGAAAAAATGTCTAAATCCAAATACAATGTCGTTAACCCAGATAGTATTTGTGAAGACTACGGCGCAGACAGTTTAAGACTTTATGAGATGTTCCTTGGACCATTAGAACAATACAAACCATGGAATACTGCTGGTATTACAGGTGTTCATAATTTCTTAAAGAAACTTTGGAAATTGTATGTTGGTCAAGAAACTTTAAACGTTAATGACGCTGAGCCAACAAAAGACAATTTAAAGACCTTACACAAAACCATAAAAAAAGTAGAAGACGATATTGAGAATTTTTCATTTAATACATCGGTTTCAACATTTATGATTGCCGTTAACGAGTTAACCGCACAAAAATGTACGAGCAAAGAAATTTTAGAACCGTTATTAATTTTAATTTCACCTTATGCGCCACATATCGCGGAAGAGTTATGGTCTCAGTTGGGTAATACAGAATCGATTTCAACAGCACCTTTCCCAAAGTTTGAAGAAAAACATTTGGTAGAAAGCAGTAAAAATTATCCAATTTCGTTTAATGGGAAAATGCGTTTTACCCTAGAGTTACCGTTAGATATGTCTAAAGAAGACATCGAAAAAACAGTCATGGCAAACGAAAAAACACAAGAACAATTACAAGGGCGCACACCAAAAAAGGTGATTGTTGTTCCCGGTAAGATTGTAAATATCGTAGGATAAGTCCATAATAGACATTTGGCAACAATAAGGCAAATGCTTTTCGAGAGTCGCTTGCTGAGTAGCTTCGAAATGACTAGCGAATAAGAACAAAATAAAATGAAATTAAAGCTAAAAAGAAACGACCAAATCGGATTTACATTCTTTTTAGCTTTTGCTATTTCCACAACGCTCATTTATCACTTTGAAGAGCAATTTGATAGCCAAGCTTGGCGCTCTAAGCCATCTCAACGTCATAAAATGTTAGATTATATTATAGAGGAAAAATTGTTTCTTAATGCATCCAAACAAGAAGTTATCGATGTTTTAGGAGAGCCAAATCAGAACCTTAATAATAAAAAAGACGCATTCATTTATAATTTAGGTAAGCCCGAAAGTTTTTTTGATAAAAAAAATAAACAGATGATAATCACATTTAAAAATGATAAAGCAATCGGTGTAAGCGAATTAGATGCAAATTGATTACGTTATTTTTTTAAGCTGATTCGTAAATTCTTAATATACAGACAATAAATTATCATATTCGTAAAAATTTTCAAGTTTCAAAATCAAATAAATGCGGTTTGGTTTTTTCAAACTAAATTCAAGTCCAATTAATAATCTCAAAACTTCAAAGAGAATGAAAATTGGCGTTCCAAAAGAAATTAAAAACAACGAAAACCGCGTAGGTATGACACCTGCTGGCGTGTACGAACTTATAAAAAACAACCACACGGTTTTTGTGCAAAAGGATGCTGGTTTTGGTAGTGGTTTTTTTGACAAAGATTATCAAGATGTTGGGGCAATTGTTCTAGACACTATTGAAGACGTATATGCGTCTAGCGAGATGATTGTTAAGGTAAAAGAGCCAATAGAAAAGGAATATTCTTTAATAAAACCACATCATGTGGTATTTACTTATTTTCATTTTGCATCTAGTGAAGTATTGACCAAAGCAATGTTAATAAGTAAAGCGGTTTGCATTGCTTACGAAACTGTTGAAGCTCCAGATGGCTCGTTGCCTTTACTTACACCAATGTCTGAAGTTGCAGGACGAATGGCAGTACAACAAGGCGCAAAATATTTAGAAAAACCCATCAAAGGTCGCGGTGTTTTACTTGGTGGAGTTCCTGGAGTTCCGCCAGGAAAAGTTTTGGTTTTAGGAGCAGGAGTTGTAGGAATTCAAGCAGCTAAAATGGCAGCAGGCTTGGGTGCACATGTCACGATTATGGATATAAATATGAAACAATTGCGTTATGTTAATGATGTAATGCCTAACCATGTAGTGACTGAATTTTCGAGCGAATACAATATTAGAAAGCGCATTAAAAATCATGATTTAATTATTGGTGGTGTATTAATAAAAGGAGCAAAAGCACCTAAGTTAATCACAAAGGATATGTTAAAAGAAATGCGTCCAGGAACTGTAGTTGTTGATGTTGCTGTTGACCAAGGTGGATGTTTTGAAACTACTAAAGCCACAACACACGAAAATCCCACCTACATTATCGACGATGTGGTACATTATTGCGTAGCGAACATGCCAGGTGCTGTGCCATATACTTCGACTTTAGCTTTGACCAATGTAACTTTGCCATATGTCTTAAAATTGGCAAATTTGGGATGGGAAAATGCTTGTAACTCTGATAAATTACTTCAAAAAGGATTGAATATTGTAAAAGGAAAAATTGTTTATGACGAAATTGCACTAGCCTTTAATATGAACCTTGAGCTGGTTTAAATTATAAGTTAACTGACAAAATTTCTACTCATTTACTTGGCTTACTTTTTGCTATCTTTATACTATAACTTTTAAATTTTAAAATTATGGGCGGAATGATGGGTTACTACATTCTTATTGGAGGAATAGCACTTTTAAGCTGGTTAGTTAGCAGCCAACTTAAGCGAAAGTTTGCGTTTTACTCAAAACGTCAATTACAAAACGGTATGTCTGGAAAAGAAATTGCTGAAAAAATGTTGGCAGATAATGGTATTTATGATGTTGAGGTTATTTCGGTAAGAGGACAATTAACAGACCATTATAATCCAAAAAATAAAACAGTAAACTTAAGTGAAGCGGTTTATAATCAACGTAATGCTGCAGCAGCCGCAGTTGCTGCTCACGAAGTCGGTCACGCCGTACAGCATGCCACAGCTTACGGGGCTTTACAAATGCGCTCGCAATTAGTACCAATAGTAAGTGTTACTTCTGGGATGAGTCAATGGTTAGTCATTGGTGGTTTAATGCTTGGTGCAGCCGCAGGAGTTGGAATGGGATATTGGGTTGCTGTTGCTGGCTTAATTTTCATGGGATTTGCTACTTTGTTTAGTTTTATAACATTACCTGTTGAGTATGATGCAAGTAACCGTGCTTTGGCTTGGTTAAAGAATAAAAATATGGTTACACAAGAGGAATATGTTGGTGCAGAAGATGCACTTAAATGGGCAGCAAGAACATACTTAGTAGCCGCAATCGGTGCATTAGCATCATTATTATACTGGGCACTTCAAGTGTTTGGAGGTCGTGATTAATAATTCATAAAATATAAATTAAATGCTCTGTTTTTTCAGGGCATTTTTTGTTGAAATAAATTAATCAATTACATTTATGTCAACTAACAAATCAATATTTATGGAAAATCAATTACAAGGACCAATTTTAGTAGGCAATTTAGAGGATGCAGAAAAAGCAGCCTTTTACAGAAAAACATACACACATGTTGCGCTTGCACTTTTAGCATTTGCTTTCGTAGAATATATATTTATTGGCTATTTTGAAGAAACTGTAGTAACATTAATAAACTTAATGTTTGCTAATAGTTTTTCATGGCTCATAGTATTAGGTTTATTTTGGGTCGGTAGTACTATGGCAGATAAACTAACGCATCACGAATCTCAGCAAACCCAATATCTCGGTTTAGGATTGTACGTACTTCTTGAAGCCGTCATCTTTTTACCACTCATTTACATGGCAGCCGTTTCGTCTACAGGACCAGATATGTTAACGCAAGCAGCCATAGTAACCTTATGTTTATTTGGCGGATTAACTGCTGTTGTATTTATGACGCAAAAAAACTTTTCATTTTTAAAAACAGGATTGGTCATTGGTAGTTTTATCGCCATTGGACTAATTGTAGCAGGAAGTTTATTTGGTTTTAATCTTGGTTTATGGTTTTCTGTTGGTATGGTAGTTTTTGCTGGCGCAGCGATTTTATACCAAACTTCTAAAGTAAAATACGAATATTCTGGCGACCAATACGTTGGTGCAGCACTCGGTATATTTGCATCGGTAATGCTATTATTCTGGTATATTTTAAGCATTTTCTTATCGCGAGATTGATACATTCAAAATGTGATATAAAATAAGAAAGACTCCGATTTTACGGAGTCTTTTTTTTACTTAAATTTTTATCTGCCTATCAATCTGTTGCTGAAGCGAAATAAAAGTTTCTGTGCGCGATACACCAGAAATACTTTGTATTTGTGTATTTAACACATGCATTAAATGCTCATTATCTTTAGATAGGATTTTGATAAAGATACTCCAATGTCCTGTGGTGTAGTGACATTCAATTACTTCAGGAATACGTTTTAGTTGCTTTACAGCTTCAGGATTACTTACAGCTTTATCTAAGTAAACACCAACAAAAGCCATAGTAGTATATCCCAAAACTTTTGGATTTACAATAAATTTTGAGCCAGCTAACAATCCAGATTTTTCAAGTTTTCTGAGTCTTTGATGAATGGCAGCTCCAGAAATACCAACACCACGTGCAATTTCTAATATTGGTGTACGTGCATCTTCCATGAGCGCACGAAGTATTTTTTTGTCAATTCCATCTATAAAAATACCCTTATCATTAACTTTCATTTTATTTGGTGTTTAAATTTGAAAGTTAAAAGTAGTAAATCTATTATTTATTGAAAGGTTTTTACATTAAAAGTGGGTTGTAACCTAAGTAGTCTACTTCTTTTTCAGAAAATTTAATATCATAATCCTTTAGTTCTTCTAAAATGGGTTGATAGACTTCTTTGGTAATTGGTATTTGTACGCCAGGTGTAGTAATTTTTTTATTTAAAATGGCTAAAGCTGCTATCGCAACAGGTAAGCCAACGGTTTTTGCCATGGCTGTATAAGTTTGGTCTTCGCCAAGTGTCACCATTGTCGATTCTATTTGGTGACGTTGACCATTTTTTTCGTAGCCAAACTTATGGTACATCACAATCATATCTTTGTCATCTTCGCTAAGCGTCCATTTATCCATTAAAATTTGCTGAAGTATTTGTGCTGGCGTCGCTTTTTTTAGCTTGACCATTTTCTTACTACTAAAAATATCGAGTTCTAAAAATTTTTCCCAAATGATATCATCTTGGTCAATTTTAAGTGCGTGTCTAAATTTCAATTCTACAGAATCTGTAGGGCTATATGCTAAAAACGAATTAATAAAATCGCGATAACTCATATTTTCACTATCATCAATAGTGTAGCTATCGTCGGTCATTCCTAACTGCACAAATACATTCCAAGCACGACTAAAACCAACACGTCTCATGGTGCCGCGGTATAATGTTTTAACCTCGTCTAGCCCATATACAGATTGGTATTTTAAAGAATCACGATTAGCATATGCTTCGAATCTGCCATAATTTTCAACTTCTAAAAATTCGGTGCGTCTAAATAAACGGTGATACGGTATGTATTTATATTGATTTTCTTGTAAAAACTTAGCCGCGCCACCTTGTCCTGCAGTTACAACGTTTCTAGGATTCCAAGTAAACTTATAATTCCAAAGATTTGTGTCGCTTTCGGGAGCAACTAATCCACCTGTAAAAGATTCGAATAAAATCATTTTGCCACCATTATCTCTAATTTGGTCAATAACTTGCATGGCACTCATGTGGTCTATTCCTGGGTCAACGCCAATTTCGTTCATAAACACCAAATTATTGGCTTTGGCATCATCGTCTAACGCTTTCATTTTTTCGCTTACGTAAGACGCGGTGACCATATGTTTTTTATAGGTAATACAATCTTTTGCGGCTTCAATATGGAAACGAGCTGGCAACATCGAAATTACGATTTCCGAATTTTTTATGGCTTCAGTTCGTGATTCGTCATTAAAAACATCTAAATGAATTACAGAGACATTTTTATGTTTGCCGACAAGCTTCTTCGCGTTTTCTACGTTTAAATCTCCGATTGTTATATGAAGTTGTTCTGTCGTAGATTTATCAATAAGATATTTTATAAGATAAGATGAAGACTTTCCTGCACCTATGATTAAAATCTTTCGCATAATGGTCGTTTATGACTAATTTTGTTTAACACGAATGTAAGAAATCCTCAAAGGTTTCAAAGATTATAAATCATAATAATTATGAACAAAAAACTATTAATTGCTGGCACTATATTAGGAATTTTAGGAATCATTTTAGGTGCTTTTGCCGCACATGGACTAGAAAAAGTAGTAAATGAAAACTCTATAAAATCTTTTGAAACAGGTGTGCGTTATCAAATGTACCACGCTTTTTTGCTGTTAATTGTAGCAAACTTTTCTTTTATGACCAATAAAGTAAAATCCAGACTACTTGTTTTAGTTTTAGTTGGAGTACTATTTTTTTCGTTTTCAATATATGGTTTAGCAACAAATGCATTAACTAGTTTTGACTTTAAAAACATTGCTTTTATTACGCCAATAGGTGGATTAATACTAATTTTAGCCTGGGCTTTAATGTTAATGAGTTTCTTAAAAACTAAATTTGATTAACCACTTTTAAAAGTGGCATTCTAAAATAAAGTTTTATTTTTGCAGCATAAAACAACACAACAATTATGGTAAAATCAGACCAATCTACGAAAACGATTTCGTTAGACAGATATGGGATTAAAAACGCAAACGTCCGATACCAATTATCGCCCAAACAACTACAAGCTATTGCCGTTGAAAAAGGGCAAGGTAAAGAAACTGCAAATGGAACACTAGCCGTAAACACAGGCGAATTTACTGGGCGTTCTCCAAAAGATCGTTTTATTGTAAAAGATGATATTACAAAGGACCGTGTTTGGTGGGGCGATATAAATATCCCTTTTGATAGCGATAAATTTAAGAAGTTGTACAATAAAGTCGTTAATTACTTGTCTGAAAAGGAAGTTTTTGTTAGAGATAGTTACGCGTGTGCAGATGATAATTACAAGTTAAAAATCCGTGTCATAAACGAGTATCCTTGGAGTAATATGTTTGCATATAACATGTTTTTAAGACCAACAGAAGAGGAGCTCGAAAGTTTTAATCCAGAATGGACTATTGTTAATGCACCAGGCTTTATGGCAAATGCAGAAGTTGACGGTACACGTCAACACAATTTTGCTATTTTAGATTTTACAAGAAAAATTGCCTTAATTGGCGGAACAGGTTATACAGGTGAAATTAAAAAAGGCATATTTTCTGCATTAAACTTTATACTTCCAGTTTTTAAAAATACCTTACCAATGCATTGTAGTGCAAATGTTGGTAAAGAAGAAGATACGGCAATATTCTTTGGACTTTCTGGAACAGGAAAAACAACTTTATCTACTGATCCAGATAGAAGTTTAATAGGTGATGACGAACACGGTTGGACAAGCGAAAACTCTGTCTTTAATTTTGAAGGCGGTTGCTACGCAAAAGTGATTAATTTATCTGAAGAAGAAGAGCCAGAAATTTTTGGTGCTATAAAACCAGGGGCAATTTTAGAAAACGTCGTTTTTAAAGCCGATGGTAATGTGGATTTTGCGGATACGTCTATTACTCAAAATACAAGAGTTAGTTATCCTATTTATCATATAGACAACATTAAAAAACCTTCAATAGGACATAATCCTAAGAATATTTTCTTTCTAACAGCAGATGCCTTTGGAGTATTGCCTCCAATTTCAAAGTTAACTCCAAGTCAAGCAGCTTATCATTTTATTTCGGGATATACTGCAAAAGTTGCAGGAACAGAAGCCGGTGTTAAAGAACCACAGCCGTCATTTTCGGCATGTTTTGGTGCACCATTTATGCCTTTACATCCTACAAAATATGCTGAAATGCTTAGCCAAAAAATGAAAGACGCCAATGTCAACGTATGGTTAGTAAATACAGGTTGGAGTGGCGGACCATATGGTGTTGGAAGTCGTATGAAATTAAAATATACACGCGCTATGATTACTGCGGTATTGAATGGTGATTTAGGTTTATACAATTATGACGACTACCATATACATTCAGTATTTGGAGTAGCTCAACCAAGAGAATGTCCTGGTGTACCAAGTGGCCTATTAAGTCCAAGACAAACATGGAATGATGATGAAGCGTATTATAAAATGGCATTTAAATTATCAAACGCATTTCGTGAAAATTTTAAACAGTTCGAAGATTATGCTTCTGAAGAAATAAGACGTGGCGGACCACAACGTTACGGGTATTAATTTTAGTTTAATTTAGAGCAAAAAAAAGCGATTTAATTCATTATGAATTAAATCGCTTTTTTATTTATAATTACTAAAGCTTATTTTTTATTAGCCTCTGTTATGTATTTCTTTAAAGCCATAGTCATTGATGGCGTTTCTGGTGTTGGTGCAGCAATATCTACACGTAGGCCTTTTTCTTCAACAGCTTTAATGGTAGTGTTTCCAAAAACTGCAATTCTAGTATCATTTTGTTTAAAATCTGGGAAATTCTGAAATAAAGAATCAATTCCAGAAGGACTAAAGAACACCAAAATATCGTAAGTCACATTTTCTAAATCTGATAAATCACTAATTACCGTTTTGTAAAATGTAGCTTGTGTCCATTTAACACCTAAATTATCTAATGTTTCAGGGATAATAGGTTTTACTTTATCTGTAGTAGGTAGTAAAAACTTTTCGTCTTTATGTTTTTTAATTAAAGGCGATAATTCTTCAAACGTACGTTTACCTACATAGATTTTACGTTTTCTATATACGACATATTTCTGTAAGTAATAAGCAACAGCTTCAGACTGGCAGAAATATTTCAACGAATCTGGTACTTTAAAACGCATTTCGTCTGCGACTCTAAAAAAGTGATCAACAGAATTTCTACTCGTTAAAATAATTGCAGTAAATTTTGAAAGGTCAATTTTTTGTTGTCTTATGTCTTTAGCATCGACACCTTCAACATGTATAAACGGTCTAAAATCTACCTTTACCTTCTGACGTTCTTGCAAATCGAAATAAGGAGAATTTTCAATTTTAGGCTCTGGTTGTGATACCAATATCGTTTTTACTTTCATACTCAAACGCGTTTTTTTAAGCGAAATAATCTTTAATTACCTTATACAAAATAACATAAGGTCCAATTTCGAGAGCGCAAAGATACAATAAAAAATAAAACAAATTTATAATCAATACTTTTTGATAGTCTTTAAAAAATCTTATAAATCCAATAACATTTATTAAAAAAATCAATGTAATTATTGAAAATATTACCATTTTTTTATCAAGAGTAGAAAACAGAAGTAACACATTTCCAGCAAGTAAAACTAAACCTGACACATTTTTATACGTTGCTTTTCTAAACAAATAATTTTTTACCATTTCTGTAATTTCAAAAGCGTGTGCAACCAAACGCTCAAGAGTAATTTTTAAAATTAGCATTAAAAACAAACCAGAAATTAAAAAAATAAGTGCAAGGTTTTCATTTTCAATGTCTTGCAGAAAAATTTTATAACAAATTATAAGAAATAAACCGCAAGAAATTATAAGATTAAGAAATAATATTCCATTAAAAATATCGAGTTTTTTTCGCTCTCTAATATAAAGTTTGGAGTATCTATCGTTCCAAATTACAGATACAAAATCGATAAATCGGGCGCTGAATAATTGACTAGCTAAAACCACAAGTAAAAGGCAAAATACAATTAAGCCTATAAATACATTTTGAGTATAATAATCTCTTAGCATTGCACAAATTTAACGATTAATGTTTAGAATGCTTTTTTTAATTCTTACTCTGTATTCCATCAATATTTATAGCAAATACTTACATTTGCTCAAAATAAAAGGCCATAATGAGCGATGCGCTTGTCATCATACCAACCTTTAACGAAAAGGAAAATATAAAACCTGTAATCGAAGCTGTTTTTGGGTTGCCAAAAATATTTCATGTTTTAGTGGTTGATGACAATTCTCCCGATGGTACTGCAGATATCGTAAAATCTTTACAAAAACAATACAAAGCTCAGTTACATCTTTTATGTAGAGCTGAAAAAAACGGATTAGGTACCGCTTATATTGATGGTTTCAAATGGGCTTTGTCTCAAAACTACGCGTATATCTTTGAGATGGATGCCGATTTTTCTCACAATCCACAAGATCTCGTACGTTTGTATAATAACGCAACATTGCCAAATGTAGATATAGTTGTTGGCTCGCGTTACATCAAAGGCGTAAATGTTGTAAACTGGCCTTTATCACGAATTTTGTTGTCCTATGGCGCATCTTTTTACGTAAAATTAATTACTGGCATGCGTGTGCAAGACCCAACAGCGGGATTTGTGTGTTATACAAGAAAAGTTCTAGAAACTATTAATCTTAATGATGTTAATTTTGTGGGGTATGCCTTTCAAATTGAAATGAAATTTAAAGCCTTTAAAAAAGGCTTTAAAATTGTTGAGATTCCCATTATCTTTACAGATCGAATTAGAGGCAAATCAAAAATGTCTAGCGGTATAATTTCTGAAGCTATTTTTGGTGTAATTAGCCTTAAATGGAATAGTTTATTCAAAAAATAATTTATGACGAATCAAATACTTATAAAAAACGCTAAGATTGTAAACGAAGGCGAAATTTTTGAAGGTGATATACTTATCGAAAATGATATCATTAAAGAAGTTGACGATTCTATAAGTGTAAAATCTGCCGACGTTAAAGTCATTGATGCCGAAGGAAAATACCTCTTCCCTGGTATGATTGACGATCAAGTGCATTTTAGAGAGCCTGGTTTAACACACAAAGCAAATATAGAAACCGAATCTAAAGCGGCTGTTGCTGGCGGAATTACTTCTTTTATTGAGATGCCCAATACAAATCCGCAAACTACAACAATCGAAAAACTTGAAGAAAAGTTTGAAATGGCTGCTAAATCAGCTTATGCTAATTATTCTTTTATGTTTGGTGGTACTAATGATAACCTAGATGAAATTTTAAAGCTCGACCCCAAATCCGTTGCAGGATTAAAATTATTTTTGGGCTCTTCAACAGGAAACATGTTAGTGGATGACCCAAATGTGTTAGAGAAAATTTTTGCTAGCACAGATTTGGTGATTTCAGTGCATTGTGAGGATGAAGATACTATTCGTAAAAATTTAGCAGAGCATATAAAAGAATACGGTGAGGATATTCCAATGGAAAAGCATCCTATTATTCGTAGTGAAGAAGCATGCTACTTATCATCGTCTAAAGCCATTGAGCTTGCCAAAAAGACAGGAGCACGCTTGCATGTTTTTCATTTATCAACTGCTAAGGAAACAGAGTTATTTACAAATAAAATTCCGCTTAAAGACAAAAAAATAACCGCAGAAGTTTGTATTCATCATTTATGGTTTACGGATAAAGATTACAAAACTAAAGGTAGCCGAATAAAGTGGAATCCTGCAGTAAAAACCGAAAATGATAAAGAAGGACTTTGGAAGGCTTTACTTGATGGTCGTATAGATGTCATTGCAACAGACCACGCACCACATACGGATGAAGAAAAAGAAAATATTTACACCAAAGCACCATCTGGCGGACCTTTAGTACAACACGCATTTGTCGCCTTATTAGAGATGTACCACAAGGGAAAAATATCCTTAGAGCAAATAGTACAAAAAACAGCGCATAATCCTGCTATTTTATTTGATGTTGAAAAACGAGGTTACATCAAAGAAGGTTATTATGCAGATTTGGTTTTGGTAGATTTACAAAATCCTTGGACAGTAAATAAAGGCAATATCTTATACAAATGCGGTTGGTCTCCGTTTGAAGGCAATACCTTTAAAAGCCGAATAACACATACTTTTGTTAATGGTCAGTTGGTTTATAATAACTTTAAAGTTTTAGACGTTAAAGCAGCAAAAAGACTGACATTTACAAGATAAATGAAACATCTACTCTACATATTAGTTTTGGGATTAGTTTTTATAGGTTGCGAGCCTGGATTTAGACCAAAAAAACCCGATAATCTTATAGCAAAAGATAAGATGGTAGAGGTCTTATACGATATGTTTGTAGTCACCTCAGCTAAAGGAGTTAACCGTAAAAAGCTTGAGGCCGAAAAGATAAATCCTGAAGCTTATATTTTAGATAAATACAGTATAGATAGCTTACAATTTGCTCAAAGTAATAATTATTATGCTCA
Source organism: Winogradskyella litorisediminis (assembly GCF_042675765.1). Taxonomy (NCBI): domain Bacteria; kingdom Pseudomonadati; phylum Bacteroidota; class Flavobacteriia; order Flavobacteriales; family Flavobacteriaceae; genus Winogradskyella; species Winogradskyella litorisediminis. Next base: position 988,588 of record NZ_JBHTJL010000009.1, read on the forward strand.
TGATATAGAGGATTATAAGGCTATTATGGAAAACGTAAAAGCCAGATTAAGCGCGGAAAAACAACGCTATGTTGATATACAAGATGCTGAAAAAGCAGAACTAAAACGAAAAAAAGATTCTATCAGAAATGTTAAAGTAAAGCAACGTGCAAATCCTAATTTGGAAGCAAACTCTTCTTTAAAGAAAATAGATTAAACCTTTTTATCTTTTAAATATAATTCTGAAACTCTTTTAATTGAATCCGTAACAGATTTAAACTCAAAATCTAAAGCATTTTTTATTTTAGAATTATCATGTAATGTGACAGATGTCAGTGTGTTTGCTAATTGCTTCGACAAGCGCCTGCGCTTTCCAAACACTTTTTGTTTTAGCCAATCCAATCGCCATAAAATGGAAAGTTGCCACGGCTTTACCAATTTTTGTTTTTTAGAGACACCTAACGCTTCAGCGGTAATTTCAGTAAAATCTTTAAAGCTCATATTTTCCGAAATTAAAATATAACCTTCGTTTTTAATATCACTTTGCATCAGTTGCACCATAATATCTACAACATCAAACACATCAACATAGCTAGAGCCACCTTTTGTGTAAAATGCTAAGCCTTTGTAAATCTGGTGAAACAAACTGCCACTTCCTCCATTACGCCAAAAACCTGGTCCTAAAATAATCCCAGGATTTACAATTATTGCATCTAAACCTTCTTGTGTTCCTCGCCAAACTTCAAGCTCAGCACCATATTTTGTAATAGCGTAAACGCTATTGTCGTCTTCGGGATTCCAAGCCGTATCTTCAATTATTAATATTTCAGGGTTTACTGTTTGTCCGATAGCTGCAATCGAACTCACGTAGCATAATTTTTTAATTTTATTTGTAATACACAGGTTTACTATGTTTGCTGTACCTTCAATATTAATTTTACGTAATTCAGGATATTTGTTTGGTTCAAATGAAATAAATGCGGCACAGTGATAAACGTATTCAACATCTTTAAATACTTTTTGTAGTCTTGGGATATCGATGATATCAGCTTCAACCCATTCAATTTTACTGTAAAGCGTTTCCCAATTTTCAGAATAATAGCTAAACACATGTTTTACGGCGTCTAATTTATGAGCACGTCTGTAAGTTGCTCTTATTTTTTCTTCGGTCTGAAGTAATTTGTAAAGCAAATGAGAACCTACTAAACCTGTTCCGCCAGTGACTAAAATCATAAAAAATAGATTGAGTTTTCTATATAAAAATCTCGATTATTGAGTAAAGTTACGCTTTTTTGCATTTGTCTTTTGTGTTTTGCAGTGGAAACATATCTTTGCCAAACTAATTTTGAAATTAAACATCTGATGGATAAGAATTTTGTTGAAGAGTTAAAATGGAGAGGCATGTTGCACGACAGTATGCCAGGCGTTGAAGAGCATTTAGCCGAAACTATGCGAAGCGCTTACGTGGGTTTTGATCCAACGGCAGATTCTCTCCATATCGGAAATTTGGTTCCAATTATGTTATTAGCTCATTACCAACGTTGCGGACACCAACCAGTGGCTTTAGTTGGTGGTGCAACAGGTATGATTGGTGACCCATCAGGAAAATCTAGCGAGCGTAATTTGTTAGACGAAACAACTTTGCGTCATAATCAAGAAGCAATTAAACTGCAATTAGCTCATTTTTTAGATTTTGAAAGTGATGCACCAAACGCAGCAAAATTGGTAAATAATTATGACTGGATGAAGGAATTTTCATTCCTAGAATTTATACGTGATGTTGGTAAGCACATCACCGTAAACTACATGATGGCTAAGGACTCTGTGAAGAATAGAATTTCTGGAGAATCGTCCAGTGACGGAATGAGTTTTACCGAATTCACCTACCAATTGGTACAAGGCTACGACTTTTTACACCTATATAGAGCGGATAATTGCACCATACAAATGGGCGGAAGCGACCAATGGGGAAATATTACGACTGGCACAGAATTGATTCGTCGTATTGGTAATGGAAAGGGTTTTGCAATTACATGTCCATTAATTACTAAAAGTGATGGTTCTAAATTTGGTAAGTCCGAAGGCGGAAATGTTTGGTTAGATGCTAAGCGCACATCGCCTTATAAGTTTTACCAATATTGGTTAAATTCTAGTGATGAAGATGCAGAAAAGTATATCAAGATTTTTACATTTTTAAATCAAGAAGAGGTTGAAACTATTGTTGAAACTCATAAAGAAGCACCGCATTTAAGAGGACTTCAAAAGCGATTAGCACAAGAGATTACTTCGATGGTTCATTCTGAAGACGATTTTAAAAATGCTGAAAAAGCATCTAACGTTTTATTCAGCAAGTCATTTAAAACAGATATTGCAACTATAGACGAAAAAACGTTTTTAGATGTCTTTGAAGGTGTGCCTCAAGCAGAAATTTCTAAGGCAGATTTTGATGCAGGTTTAGATATGATTGCAGCTTTAGCAGCCAAAACAGATTTTTTAAGCTCTAATGGCGAAGCACGTCGCGCACTTAAAGAAAACTCCGTCTCTGTAAACAAAGAGAAAGTAAACGAAGATTATATCATTTCTTCAGAAGATTTAATAAATGGTAAGTATGTTATCCTTAATAAAGGGAAACGTATTACTTACATCATTAAAGTAGTTTAGTTTTATGGAAAAAAAATGCCCGGAGAAGTCTCCGAGCATTTTCAACCAATCAATCAACTTTCAACTATTTATTAATTTTCTTTTTCATAGAAACTTAATGTCAAAAAAATTAATTTTTAATAGCCTCCCAATTTAAGTCGGCTTTTTTCTGTAAACCTTTCACATTATTTTTTTTCCATTTTTTTAGTGTATTTATTCCCCATGAATTGTAGAATAGATAAAGCTTTCCGTCTCTAATTTCAAATGTTTCGGGGTCAATATCCACTTTTTTAGAATCGACCGCAATGGCATAAGCGCAATAGCCGCCGTATTGTGGAATGTATTTTTTTGGAGTCTTTAAAAATGCATTTAAATTTTCTTTAGAAGAAAATTTATACTTTACATTATCATAAGTGGTTTCGTATTTTTTATCACCTACAACGGCCTTATTTTTAAAATAAGCAACCACGTCATAGCCTTCTGCAACATAGCCACGTTTAAGATTGTAATCGATGGATTGTGCATTTAAGCTAAAAACGGAAAGACATAATATAGCTAATGTAAGTTTCATAGTTTCTAATTTTCACTTAAGACGAAAACAAACGATAGAACTTACAAAACCATTAGGTTACATCCGCGAATATCAGAATTGTCAAAACGGCCTAAAACTTCAAACGAATTATCGCTGTAAACTTTACCTAAGTCTTGTGTGGCAATAAATGAGCACGAATTGATATTAGCCAAATCTATTATATTTAATCCGCCAGATTTTCCTTTAGATTGAATGGTGAGTGCATCTTCAGTATCGCGCGTTAAAACTTTCATCCATGGCGGACAATTAAATATTCCGTTACCCTTTGAATAAGCTTGGCTAAGAAGCTCAGTCATGCCATATTCACTATGAATTTTATTAACTCCAAAACCCTTTTTTAAAATCTCATGCAGCTCTGTTCGTATCATTTCTTTTCTACGACCTTTCATGCCACCCGTTTCCATAATAATGGAATTATTTAATTTTATTTTGAAGCTTTCAACAATATCTAACAAAGCAAATGACACCCCAATAAGTAATGTTTTTTGACCTTCGGCTTCAAGGTTTTTTAATGTGTGAACGATTTCACTTAAATTGTTAAGATAAAAGCCGCTTTTAGGATGTTTGGAGGCTTTAATCAAATCATCTGCCATATAAATTAAAGAAGATCCATCACGCTCTAGGTAACTTGGCAGAAGTGCTAAAACAGCATATTGTTCAATATTTCCATAAAAATGACTAAACCCTTTTTTAAAGCTTTTTTGGTAAATCTCTAAATCGGTAACATGATGTTTACTTGTTGTACTTCCTGTAGTACCAGAACTCGTAAAGGTTTTTTGTATAGGATGTCTTGCGCTTAAAACCTCATGGGATTTAAAAAACTGAATGGGTAAAAACGGGATGTCTTCAATAGTATTTATGTCGGAAGGATGCTTAAATAACAAATCGCAAAATGAACGATAGACTGGATTATTTTCAAACTGAAATTTAAAGACCTTTAAGGCTAATTCTTTAAATTCTTTTTCTGAAGTTATATTGAAAATTCTGTCCGTTTCTATCATGTTGTAAAATTAAGCAAAACAAAAAGCGCTACCAATGGGTAGCGCTTTTTAGACTTAAAAAATCTTTATGCTTATCTAATCACTAATTTCTTAGTGCTTGTTGCACCATCTTGAGTGATTCTTAATAAATAGATTCCTGACTTTAAGTTAGAAACGTTTAATCTGTTATTAGAAATTGTTTCGTTTTTAACTTTTTTTCCTAACATATCGTAAACTGTTACAGTCATTGCTGTAGTGTTTATAGAAGAAATAGTAATTTCTCCGGTGTTTGTTGGGTTAGGGAAGATTGAGAATTGATTTTCATTAAAATCATTTACAGATAATGCTGTTTCATTACTTCTACCTGGAGAAAATGCTTCAGGATTAGACATAATTGAAGTATGCTCTACAAAAGCACCTGTAAAGTCAGGATTTCTTGCTATAGATTGATTGTTGCCTGCTTCTCCGCCATAGGTTACACTAGCAACAATTACACCAGAGTTATTCGTTATAGTTACGGTGTCTCCGCCGTTGTTAAGACCTAAGCTTCCGCTAGAAGCTACAGAATTTGTGTTAGCTCGGTTGCTTACCATTCCGCCACCAAAAATAGTATAATAGTCACCTGCAGCAATAGTGGCTCCAACTGGGAATGTGTGTCTTACCTGTGTAAGATCTGAGATTGTATAACCTTCAAGATTTATATCATCTACTCCTGTATTATAGATTTCAATGAATTCGTCTTCTGTAGTGCTTACTGTACCGTCGCCGTTGGCATCGCCTGTAGTTCCATCAGGATCTGCCAAAATTTCATTAATTACAATAAATTGAGGATCGCAGTTTGTAGCTGGAACCATTCCTGAAAGCGTTGTGCCGTCACAATCACCGCCATTTATTGTTATGTCCCAAGCATCTCCTTCAGATAAACCAAGAAGCGTAATTGTACCGTCAGCAGTAATGCTTGGGTCATCTCCTGAAATAACAGCTTGGACAGAAGTTGTTATATTAACTATTGTATTTTCTACACCGGTATAAGGTATGTTAACTGTAACTTGATCATTGTTGGCACCAGAATTGTTTGTATCACATGTGTAAGTAGCAGTTCCTAAAGTAATATCGCAAACAGCACAACTAGATGGAACTACCATACCAAGTGATGGACAATTTCCAAAGGCATCTAAAGATACATTAGAAAGATTCCATCCAGAATATCCATCAGCACCATCATCTAAATATTGTACGCCAATGTATACATTTGTTCCTGTAGCCATAGATAAGTTAACATCATAAGAACCTGCATCTGTTATTGTTTGTGCAGTTGTCCATGAGGTTGTAGAAGGACAGCCGCTATAAGAATCTGTATATGCGAATACCAAGTCTGTAACTCCAAAACTTTCTGTAGCATCAAAAGATAGAGCTAAATCAGTAACTCCAGTCATATCTAAAGGTCCAAAAACCATCCAGGTTTCTATCGATTCAGTACAACCACCACCACAGAAACCATTCATAGAATATGTTCCGTTAGATAAAGACCACTCATCAGATTGTGAGTTTGGTGTTACAACAACCAGTTCAAAATTATTCATTCCATTGCTTAAATCAAAGCAAGTATTTGGTATTGGGTCACATTCAGCCGCAGGAACAGTACCTGATACAGAAAATGTATCACAATCACCTCCGTTTAAAACAATATCCCATGAATCTCCTTCGATTAAGTTTGTAATTGAGATAGTTCCATCAGCAGTTGTAGCTGGGTTATCTCCAGTTACAGTACCGCCACTAGTTGTCGTTACAGAAGTAATACCCATATCAGAGCCAGTGTAAGGAATATTAACTATAACAGAATCATTGGTATCGCCAACATTGTTAGAATTACAAGTATAAGACGCCGTGCCTAGAATTACACCGCAAGATGTAGAAAAATTTGTCCATGTAATATCATCGATTGTTACTTGACCATCGCTATTGTTTGCGCTGATAAACTTTAAAACAAAATTCCCAGGCTGATTAACTGTTATCGTTCCTGAATTTTGCACAGTACCATCTGTAGAAGTTACGTTCCCTACAATTACATCATTTACTAAAACATTAAGATTTACATTTGTACTAAATGTTCTTTGGTAATTGAAAGAAAGAGTGCCAATTCCTCCGGAAATTGTCCCTGAGAAAACTTCAGCTTGTGGACTTCTGTTTCTTCCAAGCATAATAGATTTTCCAGTTATGCTTTGGTCTCCGCGCGATTGATTGTATGTCCAAGTTGAACCATCTTGACCCTCAAAAGTGCCATTAGCATATGACGTGCCTGTTTCTGCAAAATTGTCAAAAGTTTCAGTGCCTTGACAAAAACCAGCAGCAGAAAATAAAATTGTTAATAATAAAAAGTAAAGTTTTTTCATAATAGATAATTAATTTAAAAGTGCTACAAATATACAAATAGGCGCGTTGTTTTTGAGCTCAAAAACTCAAATTAAGGTCATATTTACAATAACTTAATATAGAATTTCAGTTTGTCGAACATTTAGGTATTTGAACCTATGCATTCGTTTTAAATCATCAATTTTTCTTTTTAACTTGGCATAAGCGATATATGATTTATATTTACAATTGAATAAAAATTTTCATTTTGAAAAAAAGTAATATCAAAATATTATTGGTTGATGATGAGACCGATATTTTAGAAATTGTAGGCTACAATTTATCTTCTGAAGGTTATCAGGTGATGACAGCCGAAAATGGAGTTGAAGCAGTAGAGAAAGCCAAATCTTATAAGCCACATCTAATTATTTTGGATGTAATGATGCCAGAGATGGATGGTATTGAGGCTTGTGAAAAAATTAGGGAAATTCCGGACTTACAAAACGTTATCATTACTTTTTTAACAGCAAGAGGAGAAGACTATTCTCAAGTGGCAGGTTTTGATGCTGGTGCAGATGATTATATTACAAAACCCATAAAACCAAAAGTTTTGGTAAGTAAAGTTAAGGCTTTGCTTAGACGTCTTAAAGAAACAGAATCTAATACCGACAGTATAACCAAAATAGGTAATCTTATTATCAATAGAGAAGAATATAAAATTACCAAAAAAGGCAAAGAAATTATACTGCCAAGAAAAGAGTTCGAATTGTTATCTTTACTAGCAACCAAGCCCAATAAAGTGTTTAAACGCGAAGAAATCCTAAACAAAGTTTGGGGTAATGAGGTTGTTGTTGGTGGTAGAACTATCGATGTACACATCCGTAAACTTCGTGAAAAAATTGGTGATAAATCCTTTAAAACCGTTAAAGGCGTTGGTTACAAGTTTGTAGACTAATGCAAAATTCTCTCAAAAAAACATATAAGTTTGCTATAAAAACTTCAGCCTTCATAACCATTTTGGCTAGTATTTTTATGGCATTATTTTTATACTATTTTCATGATTTAGATAGTGAGTTTTTTTTGTTTCCTTTTGCATGTTTCGCTATATGTTTTGTAGTAACGCAATACAGAGTAGAGCGTTTTATTTACCGACGTGTAAAAAAAATCTATGACGATTTAACGCTGTTAGAATCAAAAGATTTTAGGCAACATCCCATAACCACAGACATGTCTACACTAACTAAAGAAATTGATAGATATGCTAAAGGAAAAAAAATTGAAATTGAAACTTTAAAAGTTCGTGAAGAGTACAGAAAAGAATTTTTAGGAAACGTTTCTCACGAGCTTAAAACACCACTTTTCACAGTTCAAGGCTACATAGAGACATTATTAGATGGTGCCATTGATGATAAAAAGGTTCGTAAAAAATACCTTAGTCGCGCAAGTAAAGGAGTAGAACGCTTAACCTATATTCTTAAGGATTTAGATATGATTACCAAACTCGAAGTTGGTGATTTAAGTTTAGAATATGAAAAATTTGATATTGTTGAAGTTGTACAAAACGTTTTCGATTTGTTTGAAATGAAAGCAGCGAAAAAGAAAATTACACTCACCTTTGATATCGATTATAAAACGCCAATTTACGTACATGCAGATAAAGAGCGTATTCAACAAATATTAAGCAATCTTATCGTTAATTCTATAAAATACGGATTAGACTTTGGCACCACTGAGGTTAGCGTTGAAAATCTTATAAAAAATAAAGTTATTGTCAGGGTTACCGATAATGGTGAAGGTATAGAAAAAGAACATATTAGCCGATTATTTGAGCGTTTTTACCGTGTCGATAAAAGCGGCTCTCGTAAAGAAGGTGGCTCTGGTTTGGGACTTTCTATTGTAAAGCATATTATCGAAGCACACAACGAAAAAATTTATGTAGAAAGTGAGCCTGGTGTTGGTAGTGAGTTTTCGTTTACTCTAGAAAAGGCTGAATAAATTTTCAAAATCAATTACACTTTCTTTAAACTTAAATCCTGAAAAATTAGGATTCCATTCTAAATCTTTAGCAGTAATATTATCTTGAAGAAAACTTGGAATAATTTTAAGTTTTAAAAAATATTCTGCTAAATACAATTGTTCAAATTGTCCAGGTGTTGGAATAAAGATTGCTTTTTTTTTGAGCTTGGCTAAGTCCATAATTGTTGTGTAGCCCGAACGAGAAATAACCAACTTACTTTTAATAATTGTAGATTCTAACTCGATACTTGTCATAAAATTATAGAGCTTAATATTCTTAATTTCAGTTATGTTTTGTTCTTCTTCAACAATTCCTCTTACAATTACAATGTTTTCTTTTTTAGATTTTAAAAGCGAAATTAATTTACCTTCTAGAATGCTTCGTTGAGGTTCGGGACCAGAAAGAATCACTAATTTATCAATAGTCTCTTCAGACATTTCTCTATGAAATCGGCTCAATGGTCCAATATATTTCAGGTTGGGAAACTTTGCTTTCGGATGCCCGAGTTTTCCGCTTAAATTTGGTTTGCTTTCAAAATCAGGTATCCAACATTCATCAAATTTTGCGATGATATTTTGATGAATTTTACTTGTCAACCAAGTCGTATTTCCGCTTAAAACATTAATCTGATGCGTTATATAAACACAAGGAATTTCGTTGTGCCAAACACCAAAACGATTATCAGAAATAATTCCAGTTAATTTTTCGGTTTCAACAATTTTTTTTACAACTGCTTTTTCACGTTTAATTGTTTTTAAAAAATGCGGAATAGATTTTAAAAAGTGCCATTTTAAATGCTTTTCATTTTTAGGATATGAAATATTATATGATGGTAATTCAAAGAACTTTAAAATAGGAAACTCTTTTTTTAATAAATCTAAAGCCGCGCCATCAGAAGCTATAATCGGTTCAAAATTATGCTCTAGCAAAGCCTTAATTATAGGAATACAACGCGTAGCATGACCCAAACCCCAATGCAAAGGTGCTACCAGAATTCTTTTTTGTTCAGGATTGGTTGTCATTTTATGGTTATAGTTAGAAGAGGATTCAGCTGTAATTGCCACTTATTTTTAAAATGTCGATTATTGACCAAAGATAAACCTAAAATGTTTGCTTAATTTTGCCGAAATATTAAATCATCGTGGGAAGTAAAAATAAATTAAAACGGTTTCAAGAAAATGAAACCTTCGAAAATGTCTTTCAGCCAAAACGGGAAGAGCTTGTTGAAGGAAATTTTAAACCAAAGGGCAATTGGAGTTCAGAAATTTTTAAAAACGATAACCCTATTGTTTTAGAGTTGGGTTGTGGTAAAGGCGAATATACCGTTGGCTTGGCACAGCGTTATCCAAACAAAAATTTTATTGGTATCGATATTAAAGGAGCACGTTTTTGGCGTGGAGCAAAAACTGCTTTAGAAGAAGGTATTACAAACGCAAAATTTATTAGAACTCAAATAGAATTAATTGAATACGCTTTTGCGGAAAATGAAGTTGATGAAATTTGGATTACGTTTCCAGACCCACAAATAAAATACAAGCGTACCAAGCACAGAATGACTAATCTTCAATTTTTGGAACGTTACAAAAAAGTGCTTAAACCAGATGGTTTGATGCACCTTAAAACTGATAGTGAGTTTATGCACGGATACACCTTAGGTTTGCTTCATGGCGCAGGTTATGAGGTGATTTATGCAAATCATAATGTCTATAAACAAGAAGGAAGTCCTGAAGAAGTAACACAAATACAAACCTTTTACGAAAATCAATACTTAGAGAAAGACAAGGCAATTACGTATATTAGATTTAAAATCAACTAAATCTTGAGTATAACTATTATCTTTTTTCTCGGGCTTTTTGTGGCCTTAATTGGTGTTGTTCCTCCAGGATTGCTAAATATGACTGCCGCTAAAATTAGCCTTAAAGAAGGTGCAGGTCGAGGTGTTATGTTTTCTACTGGTGTGTGTTTGGTGGTTTTTATTCAGACGTATATTGCTGCCATTTTTTCAAGATATTTAAGTAATAGGCCAGATATCGTAGAGATTTTACAACGTGTGGCATTCGTGATTTTTGTGCTTATAACTATTTATTTTTTGGTTCTAGCTTCTAAGCAAGAAAAAAAGCAAGAAGCCGAAGTTGAGGTAAAAAGTAAAAAAGGCCGTTTTTTTTATGGTATGTTACTGTCTTCATTAAATGTATTTCCTATTCCGTATCAAGCCTATATGACTATAACATTAGCATCTTTTGGAGTTATGGATTTTGAACGTATAAGCATAATAACTTATGTTACAGGAGCAGCTATGGGTACATTTGTAATGCTATATGTCTATATTTTTTTCTTTGATAGAATAAAAGATAAAGCCTTTACTTCACAAAAAAATATGAATTATATTATAGGTAGCGTAACAGGTTTAGTCGCTTTAATTACATTTATAAATATTCTTAGAGAAATTTAAGATGAAACCAGAGACTGAATCCTTTTTTGAACGTGTGTACGACGTGGTAAGACAAATACCTTATGGTAGAGTAACCAGTTATGGAGCTATTGCTAATTTTTTGGGTGCATTAAAAAGTGCACGCATAGTCGGTTATGCCATGAACAATTCCCATGATAAGGATGTTCCTGCTCATCGCGTTGTTAATAGAAAAGGTTTACTCACAGGTAAACATCATTTTAAAGGTGTTAATCTCATGCAACAGCTTTTAGAAAATGAAGGTGTAGTTGTTAAAGACAATCAAATTCAAAATTTAGAATCTATTTTTTGGAATCCTTCAGAAGAGCTAAAATAGTTGCTATTTAAGACCTAAATCTTACCATTTTACTTTTCAATATTCTTAACGAAAATTCCCATTTTTTCATAGTATCTTTGCATTTAGAATTAATCTTAATAAAGATATGTCAAGTCTAATGCCTATGAAATAGCGCAAAAATCTTTTGACAAATTTTAAAATATGAAACTTAACAAACAAGACATACTTAACGCACTTAAAACCATAACTGTACCTGGCGAAGGTCAAAATATGGTAGATAGTGGTGCGGTAACAAACGTCGTTACTTTTGCTGACGAGGTTATTGTAGACATTACTATTAAAAATCCGAGCCTACAAGCACGTAAAAAAACGGAGGTCGAAATTTTACAAACCATTCACCGCGAAGTCTACGAAAAGGCAAAAATAAAAGTCAACATCAAGGTTGAAGCTCCAGCAGCGCCAAAACAAACAAACGAAATTAAAGGTAAACCAATTCCTGGTATATCAAATATTGTGGCTGTAGCATCGGGTAAAGGTGGCGTTGGTAAATCTACTGTAACAGCAAATTTGGCTGTAACATTATCTAAAATGGGCTTTAAAGTTGGTGTTTTAGACGCAGATATTTACGGACCATCAATCCCAATAATGTTTGATGTCGCAAGCGAAAGACCACTTTCTGTAAATGTAGACGGTAAATCAAAAATGAAACCTGTAGAAAATTACGGCGTTAAAGTCTTATCTATTGGTTTTTTTACAAAACCAGACCAAGCCGTTATTTGGCGTGGACCAATGGCAAGCAAAGCTTTAAATCAAATGATTTTTGATGCCGCTTGGGGCGAGCTCGATTTTCTTCTTTTAGATTTACCACCAGGAACAGGTGATATTCATCTAAGCATTATGCAAGCCTTACCTATAACAGGTGCTGTTGTAGTAAGTACACCACAAAATGTAGCTTTAGCAGATGCTAAAAAAGGAGTGGCGATGTTTCAACAAGAAAGTATTAACGTTCCTGTTCTAGGTATCATAGAAAACATGGCTTATTTTACACCAGATGAGTTGCCAGAAAATAAATATTACATATTTGGTAAGGAAGGCGCAAAACACTTGGCCGAAGATTTAGAAGTACCATTTTTGGGTGAAGTACCAATTGTTCAAAGTATTCGCGAAGCTGGCGATGTCGGTCGTCCTGCTGCTTTACAAACAGCAACACCAACAGAAAATGCTTTTCAAGACATAACAAAAAGTGTCGTAGAGCAAGTTGTTTTTCGTAACAAAAACTTACCTGAAACCGAGGCTATAAAAATTACAACAATGGCAGGATGTTCTGCCGTAAAAAAGAAATAAAATTCGTGTAGAAAGAAATGATGACAAGCGAAGAAATAAGACAAAACGTAGAAAAAGCACTAGACGAAATTCGTCCCTTTCTCCAAAGCGATGGCGGCGATATAGCACTTTTATCTATTGAGGATGACAAGCTCGTAAAAGTACAGTTGCAAGGTGCATGTATCTCGTGCAGTGTCAATCAAATGACTCTAAAATCGGGTGTAGAGATGACTATAAAAAAATACGCACCACAAATAGAACAAGTGGTTAATGTAGAATAGTTTTTTCGGGCGCGACCACAAGGGTCAGGCTTTCGGCAGTCGCTATCAAAGATGAGCTCCAACAATGCCTCAATCCTTAGCGCAAGTAAGCCAAATAATGTCATAAAAAATCTAACGAATTTATATTCATCAAGATTTCAAAAAAAAGATACCCACATTTTTGGGAATTAGTATGATTACAACAGATATAATAATAATAGGTGCTGGTCCAACAGGCCTTTTCGCAGTTTTCGAAGCAGGATTATTAAAATTAAAATGTCATCTCATTGATGCATTGCCACAACCAGGAGGTCAATGTTCTGAAATTTATCCCAAAAAACCCATTTACGATATTCCTGCTTATCCAGAAATTCTTGCTGGAGATTTAACGGATAAACTCTTGGAACAATGTAAACAATTTGAGCCAGGCTTTACACTAGGAGAGCGTGCAGAAACTATAGATAAACAAGAAGATGGTTCGTTTATTGTAACTACAAATAAGGGTACAAAACATAAAGCGCCTGTTGTAGCAATTGCAAGTGGACTAGGAAGTTTTGAGCCTCGTAAACCACTTATTCATAATATTGCAGATTTCGAAGATAAAGGCGTTGCTTACATAATTAAAGACCCAGAAGTTTACAGAGATAAACGTGTGGTTATTGCTGGTGGTGGAGATTCAGCATTAGATTGGAGTATATTTTTAGCCGACGTTGCCAAGGAAGTTACCTTAATTCACAGACGAAACGAATTCCGTGGTCATTTAGATTCTGTAGACAAAGTTCAAGAATTGAAAAACGCAGGAAAAATTAATCTTGTAACTCCTGCAGAAGTTATTGGACTTTTAGGTGATGACCATTTAAAAGCAGTAGTTGTAAAACAAGCTGAGCATATCGAAAAAGAATACGAAATTGAGTGCGATAATTTTATACCGTTGTTTGGACTTTCTCCAAAATTAGGTCCAATTGCCAATTGGGGATTAGAGATTGAAAAAAATGCTGTTAAAGTCAACAACGCTCTAGATTATCAGACTAATATTCCTGGTATTTTTGCCATTGGAGATGGTAACATATATCCAGGAAAATTAAAGCTCATTCTTTGTGGTTTTCATGAGGCAACTTTAATGTGTCAAGCTGCATATAAAATTATAAATCCAGGTAAACGTTATGTGCTTAAGTACACAACGGTTGCTGGTGTCGATGGGTTTGATGGTACGAGAAAAGAAGCGCCAAAAGCTGTTGTAAAAAAGATTGATTAATTTTACTTTTTTATTAGTTTTTCTAGTATGGATAGTCAGGACATAAACATTACAATCATTGACCGCGATGGTGTAACACACAATATTGAAGCGCCTACCGATATGGCAATGAATCTTATGGAGGTCATCCGTTCCTATGAGTTAGCACCAGAAGGTACAATTGGTGTTTGTGGTGGTATGGCAATGTGTGCGTCTTGTCAATGTTACATTAAGTCTAATCATAATTTACCCGAAATGCAAGATGACGAGGAAGCTATGCTTTCAGAAGCATTTTATGTAGAAGATAATAGTCGTTTAGGCTGTCAAATACACATCACAACTGAGCTTGATGGTTTAGAGGTTGAGTTGGCACCAGAATCTTAAATTTCCCTAAAAGGCAAACCTACATTTTGTTTTTTTCGTAAATATTGTAAAAGCAATATTTATGGTCAATTTTACAGTTTTTGAAAGCAAAGGAAAAGAGTGTAGAATACTTATAAAGTCTAATGATACGATTGAATTTGTAAGTCGTTACTGTACTTGCCGTTCAGAAGCTGTTTCATTAATTATGAAAATTAGAAAAAATGCACAACAATACGATGCCTATAAAATCAAAAAATTAGAGTGTGGCAGTTGGCGATTTGAGCTTATTGATATGGCAAAAAACGAAATTTTGGGACAAAGTGCAACAGAAATAAGTCTTGAAAATTTAAACCGAAAAATCAATGAAATGCGTGTAATTGTACCTTCTGCAAAAGTTCAAAGCGAAACAGTTAACTATTAGTCCGTCTTATAGCTTTTTAAATCTGTTGGACCTTCCAATAAAAACCTATCTATTTTAAGCGTACCATCTTCTGTGGTTACAATTTGCCATTTTACTAATGATATGGCGCCATTTTCAATTTCTAAACCTGTTATACTTCTCGGGTGGACACAACTTCCGTCATTAAAATAGGCAATATCGCCAGGTTCAGGAAAACGTGGTCTATGTGTATGGCCAGTAATAGTAATAAGATTATTATTTTCAATAATCCAGCGTTTAGTTCGTCGTTCTACTTTTATGAGTTCTTTGTAATTTTTTGCTGGGCTTGTTGGATCGGCAATTCCCATTACATTTAATGGTTTCCATAAAATTCGCACCATAAAACGGCTAACTTTCCAAAACAAATAATTCCACCAATCGGCTTGATGACCGTGACATAAAAACAATTCTTGCTTAGTTTTAATATGTTTTAAAACAATTCCTTCATGATATTTTATATCACATAATAAGTCTTCGTCCTTTCCAGTTTTTGGGTCAAAATAAGTGTTGAGATGCTCTTTTAAGTAAGATTCTTTACGATATACCATATCATGGTTTCCCCAAATCATATGCAATCTATCCTCATCATGAAATTTTTTTAAAAGCATGTATACATTCTTGTGTGCATATAGTAACGAGCTAAATGAAAGATTTTCCCAAAGTTCGTCACCATCGCCTAATTCTGTATAATTAAAACCTTCGTTGTAATAATGCTTTAGGGCATGAAAATAGATATTTCTGTTGTTGGCAAAATCGTCAGCAAAACTATTGTCTCCACGATGACAATCGCTAAACAAGACAAATTTTGAATCATCATTAAACCAAATGCATTTGGCATTTTTGTAAGCGTTGTCTAATCGTTTTTTTGCTGAAAACATGTAGTAAAAATACAGAAATCATTTTATTAAATATTTCCATATTCTTTTATTACGCTTTGTTTGTTTTTTAAAATCTCTTGCTCTATGCAATCCCAAAGTTGGATGCGTTTTTCTAAGGCAGTAATAGAAGTCAACTCTACATCCTGCCATTTTTTTGAGTCATTTTTACATAAATCAGTAATCATGGCCATTGCCATTGGTCCATGCTCATCTGCATCAAGTTCTATATGTCTTTCAAAATAATAAACCAACTTTTTGAGGTCTTTCTCAGGAAAATTGACCTGAAATTCTTTTAAGATTTCAGTAAACATATTCGGGATTAAATCTTCTCTTCCAAAAGTGAAAGCTGCTGCAATCTCGTGAGGTTCTCCTTTAACAGCTATTGTGAATGTATGTTTTAAAAAGTCTTTAATTTCAGTTGGTAATTTAGCATTTGAGATAACTGAAAACAAGTCTTTACCTTCATTAACGTTTTTAATAATATCTAAAATAAAATATGTATTTGCCTTTAAATCTTCCATGGCTTCCAAATACATTTCAAAATGACTTTGTCTTTGGCCATCTATATTTATATCAGTTTCTTCGGCTAATACAATTTCATTTATCAAGTATCTTGTTGATGGCAAACCAACAGGAATCCAAGGCAAAGTTGTACCCGTTAACTTATTTTGAAGTGCTTTTAAAAGCGACATAAAATCCCAAACCGCAAACACGTGATATTGTAGAAAAATATTTAAATCTTCTACTGTTTTAATGTTTTTATATAATGAATGTTGAAGTAATTCCTGTTTTAAACCTTCAATTTTGGAGTTGATATGATTTGGTGTCATATTAGTTTTTAAATTAAAAAAAGTGCATTCTTAAAAAAAAGAATACACTTAGAAAAATTATAATTTTTTTATTTAAAAGCATTTAGACCAGTTATATCTAGTCCTGTAATTAACAAATGAATATCATGTGTACCTTCATAAGTTACAACACTTTCGAGATTCATCATATGTCGCATAATGCTATAATCGCCACTAATTCCCATGCCGCCAAGCATTTGTCTGGCATCGCGAGCAATGGTTAGTGCCATATCTACATTGTTTCTTTTTGCCATTGAAATTTGAGCAGAAGTAGCTTTATTTTCATTTTTAAGTTGTCCGAGACGCAATGCTAATAATTGTGCTTTTGTAATTTCGGTAATCATTTCGGCTAGCTTCTTCTGTTGCAATTGAAATTGTCCTATTGGTTTTCCAAACTGAATACGTTCTTTACTGTAACGCAACGCAGTGTCATAACAGTCCATTGCTGCACCGATTGCGCCCCAAGCAATACCATAGCGAGCAGAGTCTAAACAGCCTAATGGTGCGCCAAGACCAGATTTATTTGGTAATAAATTTTCTTTTGGTACTTTAACGTTATCAAAAATAAGTTCACCAGTTGCAGATGCTCTTAGAGACCATTTGTTATGTGTCTCTGGTGTTGAAAAACCTTCCATGCCACGCTCAACAATTAAACCGTGAATACGGCCTTCTTCATTTTTTGCCCAAACTACGGCAACATTACAAAATGGCGAATTAGATATCCACATTTTGGCGCCATTTAATAGATAATGGTCACCCATGTCTTTAAAGTTTGTAGTCATTCCGCCAGGATTACTTCCATGGTCTGGTTCAGTTAATCCAAAACTTCCCATCCATTCACCACTAGCTAATTTAGGCAGGTATTTTTGACGTTGTTCTTCGTTTCCATATTTCCAAATAGGATACATAACTAAAGAACTTTGAACAGATGCGGTACTTCTTACACCAGAGTCTCCGCGTTCTATTTCTTGCATAATTAATCCGTATGAAATTTGGTCCAAACCTGCACCACCATATTCTTCTGGAATATACGGGCCAAAAGCACCAATTTCAGCTAAACCACCAATAATAGATTTTGGGAATTCTGCTTTTTGCGCAGCTTCTTCAATAATTGGAGATACATCGCGCTTTACCCAGTCGCGGGCGGCATCGCGAACTAATTTATGTTCTTCGGAAAGTAAATCGTCAATGTTATAATAATCTGGAGCTTCAAATAAATCTGGTTTCATGTGCTAAAATTTATGAAAACAAAGGTAACGAAAACGTTTTCAGCTAACAATTTAAATTCAATTTTTCCAATCGTCAATTGTACTTAATTAAAAAAATCTAATCTTCTTTTTTCAACATATAAGCATAAGCTTCCATGCCCTTAGTATAGTCAAAAATTACTTTTAAAATTCCTATCAAAGGAAGCGCAATTATTGCACCGACAACACCCCAAAGTGCAGAAAATAAGATAATGGCAAATATGGTTACAAAAGGATTTAAGTTAATATTGTCACCAATAATCCATGGCGTTAAAACATAACTTTCTAATAATTGGGTTGCACTAATAACGCCAATAACAATTAATGCCGGTGTTGAGCCAGCATAGAGGTAAGACAAAACTATAGCCACGCCACCTCCAATGATATTACCAACGTAGGGAATTATTGAAAATGTTGCAGCAAATAAAGCTAAGAATAGTGCATATGGTACTGAACCTAGAGTAAATCCTATATAGTAAATAATAAAGAGGAAAAGCATAATTTTTCCTTTACCAATAAAATAGCTTTTTGTAATCTTTGCTACATCGTTTAAAAGTAATGTAACGGTTTGCTCGTTTGAAAATAATTTTTTGGAAAATGTTACAAATTGTTGTTTTTGTACAAGAAAGAGAATGATGTATATAAAAATAATAAGCGATTGAGATAATAAGCTCATAATTGAAGATAAGAATGAGCTTATAAAACTTTCAGCATTTTGAACCAATTTTTTATTAGATTCTATATAATCTTTATAATCCCAGTGGAGTGATTGGTTAGCCCATTCAGAAAAAATATTTAGTTTTTCTGTGGCTTTTTCCTTAATTGTTGGCCAATCCTCAGACATATAATTAATCTGCGAACCTACGAGCCAAATTATTAGGCAAAAAAGAACAACCATTAGTAAAATTGATAGTGTAATAGCAAACCAATTTGGCATTCCCCATTTCTTCATTATTTTAACAGGTATGTCTAAGAGAATTGCTAAAATTGCGCTAAGAAATAATGGCATTATGATGCTTTTGCCTATGTAAAATAGAGTAAGAATACCACCAATTAAAAATAGTGATTTAATAAGGCTTTGTGCGGAAATCTTTATTTTAGGTGTACTCAAAGTTTATGGAGTATTAGATATACTTGTCTTAATACTCAAAGTTAAACAAAAAGTTTTCAAACCAGTAGCTGGTTACATATTTAGATAGAAGTCTTTAACAATATTTATATAATCTTCTGTGTAGTTGTGTCTGCCGTTTTCTATAATTAATTCTGAAGTTTTAAGCGCTGTTTTAGTAAATGAAAATTCTATCAAGCTTCTTTTAATATCAGCATCTTTATGACCTCTAACGTGAAGTTTCCGAACAGCAAACAATCCTACTTTAGCTGCAAGCTCTTCAAAATATATTTCTTCTTTAAAAGGAATAACTACTGAAAAAACTCCATCCTTTGAAAGAAATTTTTTAGCGGCAAAAACCAAATGCTCAAAGGGCATTGCGTCTTGAAACCTTGCTAAATCTCGCGAAGTGTTTTCGGTTTTATAATCTTCAGAGTAAAAAGGCGGATTGCAAATGATGCTATCGTATTGATCATCAACTTCATTTGCAAATTCTAAAAGTGATGCATGATAACAAAATAAGCGGTCGCTCCAAGGTGAGTTTTCAAAATTATTAGCACATTGTTCGTAGGCGTTGTCATCTATTTCAATAGCTTCAATGACTTCTGCATCTGTGCGCTGTGCCATTATTAAAGATAAAATACCAGTACCAGCGCCAATATCTAAAATTGCAAAAGGATTGTGTTTTATGCTTGTCCAAGCGCCTAGGAGAACACCATCAGTTCCAATTTTCATGGCGCAGCGGTCTTGTTCTACTGTGAATTGTTTAAATTTAAAAGAGGAAGAGCTCATTATTCTGAAAGATACAAATCTATTAAACCTTCAGGAGTTTTTACAATTACCGTTTCGTTTTCTCTATCGATTTTTACAATAAACTCATCATTCATTGGAATTAAAATTTCTGTACCTTCTCTATCTATTTCAAATAGCGCTTGTGCAGTACTGTCATTTATACCAACGATTTTTCCAACTATTCCAAAATTATTGTCTGTTATCGTAAATCCAATGACTTCATGAAAGTAAAACTTGTTGCCTTCTAGTTTTGGAAGTAATTCTAGAGGTAAATATAAGTCAGATTTTATAAGCGCGTCAGCATCGGCTTCGGTATCTACATCTTCAAATTTTAATCGTAATAAATCGGATTTATGAAGCTGCGATTTTTCAATTAAAAAGGGCACGAGATTACCTCTTAAATCTATAAAAATAGCGTCTAAATTATCATACAAATCTGGTTCGTCTGTATCAAGTTTTGCTAAAAGTTCGCCCTTAAAACTATACTTTTTTACGATTTTACCAAGGTAAAAGCAATCGTCTTTTTTCATGACAAATTCTTATGTGTCAACCCAGATTAATTTCAGGGTTATTTAAATTTTAGTTAAGACTTGCTGAAATTCATTCAGCATTTTAAAAAATGTTTTTGCATAAAAAACCCAGACGCATAATGGTCTGGGTTTAAAAGTATAAAAATAAATTTTTTATTCTTCTTCTTTTGTTTCAATTGCTTCAACTTCGTCAGAAGCATCAACATTTTCTGGAGTTTCAGGAACTTCTTCAACTTCAGGTTGTGCAGCAGCTACACGTGCATCGTTAACAGCTTTTTCAGCTTTTAATGCTTCTGCCTTTGCATTTGCTTCTGCTTTAGATAATCCATCAGCTTTAGCTTGTACTTTGGCTTCTTTTTCTTCTAACCAAGCGTTAAATTTCTCTTCTGCTTGCTCTTCAGTTAAAGCGCCTTTAGCAACACCGCCTTTTAAATGCTTTTTTAACATAGCACCTTTGTAAGATAAAATAGCTCTCGCTGTATCTGTAGGCTGTGCACCATTGTTTAACCACTGTACTGCACCATCAACGTCTAATTCAATTTGTGCTGGGTTAACGTTTGGATTGTAAATTCCTAATTTTTCTAGGTATTTACCATCTCTTTTTGCGCGCGAATCTGCGGCAACAATCCAGTAAAAAGGTTTTCCTTTTTTACCGTGTCTTTGTAATCTAATTTTTACAGGCATAATAATTAATTAGTTGAGGTTCTCGACCTCTGTTATTAATGAGGGCGCAAAGATAATATATTTTTTTAATTTTCAAGTGTTTAAATTGCTTTTAGAATTCTCAAAAAAATAATATACTTTTGAAAGCTATTTAAACGTTATAAGACTTGACGTCTCAAATTTAAAAGAAATGTATAAAAACTTACTTTATTTATTATTAGTAGCATTATTCTTCGGATGTGCAGATACTGTAGAATTTAATAATCCTGCCGTACAAGGAAATTTTGAAGGGCAAGCCTGGAGAGCTACAGTGCATACTGCTGCTACAAAAGATGGCGGTTTAATTGTTAGAGCACAGCGCGGTACAGAAGTACTTTTGTTATTTACTACAAGAACAGATGTTGCACAATATCCATTAGGAGACAATAATACAAGTGAAGCTAGATTTAGAGGTGTTGATGGCACTGTGTATTCAACATTAAATGCACCAGATGCATCAATTCAGGTATTTCCTTCGGATGGACTTATAGAAATAACAGAATTTAATACCGTTGCTAATACGGTAACAGGTTCTTTTAGGTTTAATGCATTCTCTGCTGACGGCTTAAATTCAGTAAATTTTATCGATGGTGTATTCTTTCAAGTACCAATACGTCAAAATATTGTAGAAGAAACTGGCGGTACAACATGTGAAATTGCAACTAACGCGGCTATGATGCTTGCTGCACAATTTGGCTCTGGAAACCCAAGTCCAACATTATGCGAAGATTACCAAGCTGCCCTAGAAATTCAACTACTGTCTTGTGATGATACGGATGGTTCGTTGCAAATGGCTTTCGACAATTTAGATTGTGATGATGATGATATGGATGGTATCCCAAATTCATTTGAAGATATTAATGGTGATGGAAATTTAAATAACGATGATACAGATATGGACGGAACTCCAGATTTTTTAGATGCAGATGACGATGGTGATGGTGTAGATACGTCTGCCGAAACTGGAGATACCGATGGCGATGGTACGCCAAACTACCTTGATAATGATGACGATGGCGATTCTATTTTAAGTAGTTTTGAAAACGCTGCCGCTGGACAAGATACAGATATGGACGGAATTTTAGATTACCTTGATGACGACGATGATAATGATGGTGCATTAACTGTTAACGAAAATCCAGACCCAAATGGCGATGGAAATCCGGATGATGCCCTAGATTCAGACATGAATGGCACTCCAGATTATTTGCAAAATTAGATAGAAATTAAATCAATAAATATTACGCCGTTACTCATGTAGCGGCGTTTTTTTGTTAAACAGCGTTAAAAGAAGGAAAATACTTAAAAATACCGTTAAAACCCTTGTTTGTTAGCTCATTATCTGTTATAATAAGAATGGATGTAAAACAATATGCATCTTTAAAAAATTTATTGAAATATTAAAATGATAAAAGATATTATGAAGTACGAAAAAATTATTTCTGACAAATTAAACGAATTATTAATCAAGAATTATGATGCTGAAAGCGGATACATAAAAGCAATGAAAGAGGTAGATAATACCAACTTAAAAGAGTTTTTTGGTAAACAAGCTGAACAGAGAAGCATTTTTGCAAGACAATTAAGAACTGAAATTTTAACTTATGGAGAAATGCCAGAGGATTCAGGAAGTTTAAAAGGGACAATGCATCGTAATTGGATGACTTTAAAAAATACGTTTTCATCAAACAGTGAAGAGGTTATTTTAGAAGAAGCTTTAAGAGGAGAGAAGGCAAGTTTAGAAGAATACAACAATTTGCTATCTAATAATAATTTCCCTTCAAGATTAATTGAATTGTTGAGAGAACAAAGAAACGTAATCGAAAATTCGATTAATAAAGTAAAAATTTACGAAGAATCATTGGCGTAATCGTCAATCTCAAATAAATTTAAAACCACGCAAATTGCGTGGTTTTTTTATGTTTAAAACTCTTAACAACTTAGGTTTAAAAAAGTACAAATTCTTCGTAAGTTTATCTGCTAACTTTTTACGTTAGGATTATAATTTTTTTCTTGCTCTTGCTGAGCGCACTCTAAGTATAGAAAAAATTAAAAGGGCTATTTATGTACTTAATATTTGATACCGAAACCACAGGTTTACCTAAAAATTGGAATGCACCAATTACTGATACAGACAACTGGCCACGAGCTATACAAATTGCTTGGCAGTTGCATGATGCTATGGGTAATTGCATTGAGCATCAAGATTATTTGATAAAGCCCGATGGTTTTAATATTCCTTATGATGCGGAAAAAATTCATGGTATTTCTACTGAGCTTGCCGACGAGCAAGGTGTCGCGCTTTCTGAAGTATTAGAAAAATTTAACATCGCCATGTCCAAAACAAAATTTATTGTAGGACAAAATGTTGGCTTCGATGTTAATATTATGGGCGCAGAATTTGTCCGTGAAAATGTAGAAAATATATTACAAGACTTGCCGGTCCTAGACACTTGTACAGAGCATACCGCAGCGTTGTGTCAAATTCCTGGTGGTCGAGGCGGAAAATATAAACTTCCCACACTTACCGAGCTTCACGAGTTTTTATTCAATACCCCTTTTGGCGAAGCACATAATGCAACTGCCGATGTTGAGGCAACTACACGTTGTTTTTTAGAATTAATAAGACGAAGAGAGTACACTAAAGAGCAACTCGATGTTCAGCCAGATTATTTTGAAGAATTTTCTCAACAAAATCCTTCAAAAATTGAGGGAATTGGCCTTAAACACGTTAATTTAAAGCGCGAAAGTGCCAAAATAAATGAACGTCTTCAAAAGGAACAAACGGATGCTGTAATAAGTGGTACCAATAAAGAGGCAGCTTCAAAACTTGCTGATGCCGATTTTGCGCATTTGCACAACCACTCTCAGTTTTCCATATTACAATCAACTATCAGTGTTAAAGATTTAGTTGAAGCTGCAGCTAAAGAAAACATGCCTGCCGTTGCTATGACCGACCATGGCAATATGATGGGTGCGTTTCATTTTGTTAGTGCAGTTTCTGCCCATAACAAATCCGTAAAAGAGCAGCATGCTTTAGCCGAAGAAAATGGAGAAGAAAAGCAAGGTAGAATCATAAAACCAATTATTGGTTGCGAGTTTTTTGTTTGCGAAAATCACGAAGACAAAACCCGAAAAGACAACGGCTACCAAATTGTTTTATTAGCTAAAAACAAAAATGGTTATCACAATTTAGCAAAGCTTTCATCTGCAGCATTTACAAACGGATTTTACTACGTACCAAGAATAGATAAGAAACTTATTGAGCAATACAAAGAAGATTTAATTTGCCTAACAGGAAACCTTTATGGCGAAGTGCCAAGTAAGGTTTTAAATGTCGGTGAAAAACAAGCCGAAGAAGCTTTAATTTGGTGGAAAGAGACTTTTAAAGACGATTTATATATTGAATTAATGCGCCATAATCAAGAAGATGAAAACCGCGTTAATCCAGTTTTAATTCAGTTTGCACAAAAACATAACGTAAAACTTGTTGCTACAAATAATACTTATTATGTAGAACAAGAAAACGCAAATGCACATGATATTCTACTGTGTGTAAAAGATGGCGAAAAACAAGCAACACCAATTGGCCGTGGTCGTGGTTACCGTTACGGTTTGCCAAATCAAGAATATTATTTCAAGTCTTCGGAAGAAATGAAGGCGTTATTCAGAGATATTCCTGAAGCTATTGTAAATATTGAAGAAGTCATCGATAAGGTTGAAGCTTATGAGTTAGCAAGAGATGTTTTGCTTCCTGCTTTTGATATTCCAGACGAATTTAAATTTGAAGAAGACAAATCTGATGGCGGAAAAAGAGGTGAAAATGCTTATTTAAAACACCTTACCTATGAAGGTGCCAAAAAACGTTATGGCGAAATTACAGATGAGATAAAAGAACGTCTTGATTTTGAACTTTCAGTAATTGAAAACACAGGTTATCCAGGGTATTTCTTGATTGTTGAAGATTTTATTCGCGAAGCTCGAAACATGGATGTTTCCGTTGGTCCGGGTCGTGGTTCGGCAGCAGGTTCTGTGGTTGCGTATTGTCTTTGGATTACAAATATAGACCCAATAAAGTACGACTTACTTTTTGAGCGTTTCTTAAATCCAGATCGTGTAAGTATGCCCGACATTGATATCGATTTTGATGACGAAGGTCGTGGTCGAGTCATGCAATACGTCATTGATAAATACGGTGCAAATCAGGTAGCTCAGATTATCACTTATGGGACAATGGCGGCAAAATCATCTATCCGAGATACGGCGCGTGTTCTAGATTTACCGCTTAATGAAGCTGACCATATTGCTAAGCTAATTCCGTTAATGTCCAAACTAGGAAAGATTTTTGGTAAAAGCGAAAAAGAATTAGCAGCAAAATTTAGGGCTGAAGATTTAGAAAAAATTAATGAGCTTTTAAATATTTCTGATGGTGAAGATTTACAAGCAGAAACTGTTAACCAAGCCCGAATTTTAGAAGGTTCAGTAAGAAACACAGGAATCCACGCATGTGGAGTTATTATCACGCCTGGTGATATTACTAACTATGTGCCTGTTGCCGTAGCAAAAGATTCCGATTTGTATGTCACACAATTCGATAACTCCGTAGTTGAAAGTGCTGGGTTATTAAAAATGGATTTCTTGGGGTTAAAAACCTTGACGCTGATTAAAGACACGGTTAAAATTGTAAAAGCCAAGCATGGCATTACGCTTGACCCAGAAAATTTCCCGTTGGATGATGAAGAAACTTATGCACTGTTTCAACGTGGAGAAACAGTTGGGATTTTTCAGTATGAATCTCCTGGAATGCAAAAGCACATGAAGCATTTAAAACCTACGGTTTTTGATGATTTAATTGCCATGAATGCCTTGTATCGTCCTGGCCCGATGGAATATATTCCGAGTTTTATTCGCCGTAAACATGGCGAAGAAGAAATTGTTTACGATTTACCAGAAACCGAAGAATATTTAAAAGAAACTTATGGTATCACGGTTTACCAAGAGCAAGTGATGTTACTTTCTCAAAAACTCGCAGATTTTACAAAAGGTGAAGCCGATGTCTTACGTAAAGCCATGGGTAAAAAGCAGAAAGCGGTTTTGGATAAG
Source organism: Winogradskyella litorisediminis (assembly GCF_042675765.1). Lineage (NCBI taxonomy): Bacteria > Pseudomonadati > Bacteroidota > Flavobacteriia > Flavobacteriales > Flavobacteriaceae > Winogradskyella > Winogradskyella litorisediminis. The sequence continues at coordinate 1,014,722 of NZ_JBHTJL010000009.1, forward strand.
ATGAAACCAAAATTTATTTCGCAAGCTGCTGCAAAAGGCATGGACGAGAAAAAGCTCGAAAAAATCTGGAAAGATTGGGAAGCTTTTGCAAGTTATGCATTCAACAAATCGCACTCTACGTGTTATGCATGGATTGCTTACCAAACGGCGTATTTAAAAGCACATTACCCTGCAGAATATATGGCAGCGGTTTTGTCTAATAATATGAATGACATAAAGTCCGTCACCTTCTTTATGGAAGAGTGTAAACGTATGCGTTTACCTGTGCTTGGACCAAGTGTTAATGAGAGTTATTACAAATTCTCGGTTAATAAAGATAACGCTGTCCGTTTTGGAATGGGTGCTATAAAAGGTGTTGGTCACGGCGCAGTAAAAACCATTATTGAGAACAGAAAAAAAGACGGAAATTACAAGTCTATTTTTGATTTAGCAAAACGTATAGACCTGCGTGCAGCTAATAAAAAAGCTTTTGAGGGTCTCGCTAATGCTGGTGGTTTTGATTGTTTCGAAGATACACATCGTGCTCAATATTTTGCTCATGATGGTGATGGTATTACATTTTTAGAAAAGGCTGTAAAATATGGCGCTAAACACCAAGAAAATGAAAATTCTGCTCAAGTCAGTCTATTTGGCGAAGCTAGTGGTGTTGAGATTGCCGAACCTCAAGTGCCGCCTTGCGAAGATTGGGGAACAATGGAAAAATTATCTCGCGAAAAAGAAGTCGTAGGGATATACATTTCTGGACATCCTTTAGATGATTTCAAGATTGAAATGAAAAGCTTTTGCAATGGTGTAATTGCAGATTTTAATAATCTGGAAACTATGCTGAATCAGAATATAAAATTTGGTGGCGTTGTTACAGAAGTACAACACCGCATTAGTAAGCAAGGCAAGGGTTGGGCAATGTTTACCATTGAAGATTATACAGATAGTTTTGAGTTCAGAATTTTCGGTGAAGATTACTTAAAGTTTCGTCATTTTTTAGTTCAGAATTCTTTTGTGCATGTGCAAGCTTTTGTAAAAGAAGGTTGGGTGAATAGAGAAACTGGCAAAAAAGGTGAGCCCCGAATACAGTTTAATAATTTTCAATTATTGCACGATGTCATGGATACATATGCGAAAAAGCTGTCTGTACAATTAGATGTTAGAGATTTAAAAGAAGATACGGTTACCAAGCTTGAAAGTCTTTTCAGACTTCATGACGGAAACAACAAATTAAATTTCATAGTGTACGATAGTCAAGAAAAAATAAAACTGAACATGCCAAGCCGAAAGCATAAAGTGAAGATTTCGCAAGACCTTTTGAATAGTTTGTCGGATTATGATATTAAGTATCGATTAAATTGATTTAGAGTCGGAAGTTGGAGGTTCTAAGACGCAATTGAAAGAATTTGGTAAGAATTAAAGAATCTTTGTGATAGCGACGAGAAACCAAATCAGCCAGCGCAAGGGATTGAACGGCATGTTTGAGCTCGCCCAACATTTGTTGGGAAGCGAGTAGTGAAAGCCCGACCGAGACCTTTTTCTGGTCTTGGATGCGCCCAAATAAAATAAATAAAATGCGTCAATATGCGCATAGTCAAATGAAATACTGCCATTGTAAGGTTTGGCAGAATTTTTGACTAATTTTGTATATTAAACCGAAGTAGAATACATTAAAAATAAATATTATGGCATTAGAAATAACAGATGCAACTTTTGAAGAGCAAGTATTAAATAGCGATAAACCAGTAATGGTAGACTTTTGGGCAGCTTGGTGCGGACCTTGTCGCATGGTAGGACCAATTATTGATGAGATTAGCTCAGAGTACGACGGTAAAGCGGTTGTTGGTAAGGTAGATGTAGATGCTAACCAAGAGTTTGCTGCTAAATACGGTGTAAGAAATATTCCGACAGTTTTAGTTTTTAAAGACGGAGAAGTTGTTGGTCGTCAAGTTGGTGTTGCACCAAAGAATGCTTACGCTGAAGCTTTAGACGCTTTACTATAAGCTATATATTCAAAAAGAATTTATAAAAGGTTTGTCTGTATGACAAACCTTTTTTAGTTTCGGTAACTCATGGATTTAAGAAAAGAATTAAATAAAGCAGGTGGTTTTAAAAACCTTGAATTGTTAGCCAAACAAGTGGTTGAAGGTTTTATTGCGGGTATGCATAAAAGTCCGTTTCATGGATTTTCGGCAGAGTTTGCAGAGCATAAAATTTACAATCAAGGCGAGAGTACTAAACACATTGATTGGAAACTTTACGCTAAAACAGATAGGCTACATACAAAGCGCTATGACGAAGAAACTAATCTCCGATGTCACCTCATTGTAGATAATAGCGCCTCGATGCATTATCCTGAAAGCGCTGGTTCTACGATAGCTAATTTGAATAAAATTTCATTTTCGGTATTGGCTTGCGCTTGTTTAATGCATATTCTTAAAAAACAACGCGATGCTGTTGGGTTGAGTATCTACAGTGATGATTATGATTTTTATTCGCCTGAAAAAGGGAGTGAACGTCATCATCAGATGTTATTAAGTGAACTAAGTAATTCGGTTATAAACTTAAAAAAAACTGATACTACTGAAACTTATAAATATTTACATTTAATTGCTGAAAAAATTCACAGACGCTCTTTGATTTTTGTGTTTACGGATATGTTTCAAACTTCTGAAGATGATGAGAAGATTTTTGAAGCCCTTAGACATTTAAAGTATAACAAGCATGAAGTCGTGGTTTTTCATGTGTTTGATAAAGAAAAAGAACTAAATTTTAATTTTGATAACAGACCAAAACGGTTTGTAGATATTGAAACTGGAGAAACCATTGACCTGTATCCGGATACCATTAAAGACAACTACGAAAAAGCGGTAGATACTTATTTTAAAAACTTGAAATTACGTTGCTCACAATATCGAATTAAGTACGTTGAAGCGGATATTAATAAAGGGTTTGATAAAATATTATCGACCTATATGATAGAGCGTCAGAAATTTGCCTAAATAAATTAATATTTTTTCTTTTTTTATTTGCGGAATTAAAAATGCAGTGTATATTTGCCCTCGCAATTAAGCAACGGTCTGGTAGTTCAGTTGGTTAGAATATCTGCCTGTCACGCAGGGGGTCGCGGGTTCGAGTCCCGTCCAGACCGCAAAATTGCATTAGAGCTTCAAGAGATTGAAGCTTTTTTATGCTAAAGATGTTGTGTTGTTCTGAGAGCAATCTCGGAGTAGTTGTAAGAATCCTAAGAAAATTGGGATATTACCAATGAGAAGCTTTCCTTTTCCGATGTATCGGAAATGGGATGCTTTTTTGTTTTTCAGGTATTTTATTAACAAAAAAAGAGTTTTTAATCGGTAAAAAACATCATTTAATCGATAAAATGATGATAGTGCCTTAAAATTTGCTTTATTTGTTGTCCTCTTAGATAAAGCCCTAAATCACTTATCCAAGATTTTTTTAATCCATTGATGCTTTTACATGTACGTAAAGGCTTTTCTTGTTTAGTTCAAATTTAACTTTTAACTATAATTATTACTAAATAAGAAAACTTATGAAAGCTTTAAAAATTACCCTACTTTTAATTGCTGTTGTTGTACTAACTGTATCAGTTGTATCTAAAGAAAATGCGGTACAGGATGAAGTTAGTACATTTAAAAATTCTAAAAAATCTTATAATCCTATAGTTCACGCTAAAAAGAAACGTGGAGTAAGTTCTAACGGATAAGATTCAAACTTTTTTATACTATTTAAGTCAGCACACTCTGCTGGCTTTACTTGCTTGTACCTGTCAGCTATTTTTTTAACTTTACTACATAGGTAAATCTTCTTATGTTAAAAAAATGCTTTTGTCTTACCATTATAGTTTTAATTTGCAGTATTCTCTACTCACAAAAAACTAATAAAAATACTGATATTGATAGTCTGTTTTATTTTAGAGATAAAGTACAAGACGAAACTCTAAATATTGCCGACAGAATAAGATTCGCTGAAAAGACATCTTTTATTGCAAAACAGCGAAATCTCGATTCTTTATTGCTTATAAATAATCGAAACTTATCTTTATTATATTTCTACGAAGAGGAATCTGATAAGTATGAAAAAATTAATAGAGCTAATCTTGTTTTAGCAACAAAACTTAAGGACACTACTGCAATTGCAACAGCAAATTACAATCTCGGAGGTTATTTTTCATATTTCGAGATAAAGAATGATAGCAGCTATTACCATTATTTAAAGGCCTTAAAGTTTTATACTTTTTTAAATGATAAACCAAATCAGTTAAGTTCCTTATTGGCATTGGCAGATATTCAGGATACTGAAAAAGATTACATAGGTAGTCAAGAAAGTGCCGTAAAAGCACTAGAATTAGCGTTTAAACTCCCAAAAACTGAACGAAATTTAGATAATATCTGGAGTCTTTATAATCTCTTGGGTGTATCCTCTCAAAATTTAGGCGACTTTCAAAAATCCTTAGAATATCATGAAAAAGCATTCAATATAGCAGATAGTATGATTAATGGTGATTATAATAAATCTATAACCATTAACAATCAAGCTGGTGTTCAACGAGAATTATTAAATTATAACAAAGCTTTAGAACTTTATAATTCTTTATTAGATAATCGAGATGTTTATGAGCCGTATGATGAAACTTTTTATCCTCTAATAATTGATAACGTAGCTTATACAAAAGTCTTGGCTGGTAACAAAGATTACGAATCCATTAGTAAGCTGTTTTATGAAGCTTATGACTTAAGTAGTGTGCTTGATGATGATATCACTAAATTAGCTGTTACAATAGATTTGGCTAAATATTATAAGTCTAGGGCTATTACGGACTCAATATTAAAGTATGCAGAAAAGGCATATAACTTGTCAAAAAAGATTACATCTAATGACATACTATTAGAGTCTATGATTTTATTATCTGAGTTAAAAGAAGGTAATGAAGGAAAAAAATATCTCCTAGAACACATCAAATTAAGTGATAGTCTATTGAAAGTCGAAAGAAATGTCACAAACAAATTTGCTAGAATAGAGCTAGAAACCGACCAAATAGAAGCCCAAAATGAACAAATTTCAAAAGAAAACTTTTACTTATTACTACTTTCCGCAGGGCTTCTACTTACAGCAACTTTGGTCTATATTATCCTATCGCAAAGGGCAAAAAATAAAGAGTTGCGTTTAGTGCAAGAACAACAACGCGTTAATGAAGAAATTTATAATCTTATGCTTGGACAACAAGATAAGGTAGAAGAAGCAAGAGCTCAAGAAAAAATTAGGGTTTCTAAAGAGCTTCACGATGGTGTTTTGGGTCGTCTTTTTGGGGCAAGATTAAGTTTAGATAGTCTCAATTTTTCCGAAGGCAAAGAAGCTATGATGAATCGCGCTAATTACATTGGCCAACTAAAAACCATAGAGGACGATATTCGTAAAATTTCGCACGAAATGAATACCGATTTTGTGTCTGGTTCGGGCTTTATGGATATTGTTTCAGAATTGATAGAAAATCAGACTAAAGCATACGGATTAACCAATGACTTTAATTATACAGATGATTTTAGTTGGGAGTTTGTGCCTAATAAAACCAAGATAAATATTTATAGAATTTTGCAAGAATCCATGCAAAATATCTATAAGCATGCTGAAGCTAGTCATGTTAAAATTGATATTTTACGAAAAAAAGATGAGATAATTATCTACATTGAAGATGACGGAAAAGGATTTGATACAACAAAAGCCAAAAAAGGTATTGGACTTAAAAATATGACATCGCGAGTTTTAGATATTGATGGAAAAATTTCATTTACCTCTAAACCAAATAATGGTACAATAGTTAAGGTCAAAATTCCTTATAAAGTTTAACCAATCTACACCTACAATATGCAACGACTAAAAATCTTAATGGTAGACGACCATCCTATTATTATTGAAGGTTATATGAATGTATTAATGGCTACAAAAACTGATGATCAAGAGTTAGATATCGATACAGCCAATAATTGCGACATGGCCGAAATTATGATAAACAGAGCGTCAGACAATGAGCATTACGACCTCTGTTTCTTTGATATAAGTCTTCCGCCATCGCAAGATGGAAAATATACCTCTGGTGAAGATTTAGCCAAGTTGGCGCAAACCAAATTACCAAATGCAAAGATTGTAATTCTTACGATGTTTAATGAATCTTTCCGCATTCATAATATTATTAGAGAGATTAATCCGGATGGTTTTTTAATTAAAAGTGATTTAACTTCAATGGAATTGGCAGATGCTTTTCAGCATATTCTAAAATCACCTCCATATTACAGCAGCACGGTTCATAATTACATTAAAAGAACCATTACAAATGAAATTTACGTAGATGATATTAATCGTAAAATACTACATCTATTATCTCAAGGCATAAAAACTAAAAGTCTCTTAGACCATATTCAATTGTCAATGAGTGCTATTGAAAAAAGAAAAAAACAGCTCAAATTATTATTTGATGTTGATGACGGCAAAGATGAAACCCTACTAGAAATGGCAAAAGAAAAAGGATTTATATAAAAAATGCCCTTTTTTTATGTTCAAAAAAGGCTATGAGACACTGTCAATACTGAAAACTACGGTTTTTCCGTAACAAGTCTACGGTTTTTCCGTAACAAAAATATAATTAGCTTCTTTACCTTTGAAGTATCAACATAGAATTAATTAATCCCTCTTATTAAGTAATTGTTGAATTAATAGCTTTAAAACCTAGTAGTAAAATCGACCGATGATTTTCTACTAGGTTTTTTAATTTTCTTTTTTTTAACTAAATAATTAGTTTTAACTAAAATATTAGTTATATTTGTTTAACTGTTCAACTAAATATTTAGTTTAAATGAAGCAATTAACAAAGGCAGAAGAAGAAATTATGCAGACACTTTGGCAACTTAAGAAGGCCAATGTAAAGTCTATTATAGATATGTTGCCAGAACCAAAACCGGCATATAATACAGTATCTACAATAGTTAGAATTTTAGAGTCTAAAGGGTTTGTAGATTACGAAAAACAAGGTAAAGGTCATGTCTATTTCCCTATTGTAGAAAAAGAATTGTACAGTAATCAGTCCATAAATAAACTAGTCGATAATTATTTTCAAGGCTCATTTAAAAGTATGGTGTCTTTTTTTGTAAAGAAAAATGATGTTAATGTACAAGATATAGAAGCTTTACTAAAGGAAATTAATAAAACTGAATAATATGCTGTATTATATCCTTCAAATTGTAGCTTTTCAGTTGGTTTTTTTAATCATTTATGATGTGTTTTTAAAACGCGAAACCTTCTTTAATTACAACAGAATTTACCTTTTAGGAACTGCAATTCTATCCTTTGTACTTCCATTTATTAAGTTTAAAAGTTTAAAAACCGTAGCGCCAAAAGATTTTGTAATTGTTTTGCCCGAAGTTTTTATCGGCAGCAAAAACATACCGAGTCAGACATATAGAAACGCAGCACTACAAGCTGGTATTGAAATTAGCGAACCTACAATGCCTATTTGGCAAATAGTGTTCTTTTTAGGTATGGCAATTGCAACTTTATTTTTTGCTTACAAGCTCTCCAAATTATTTTATTTGAAGGCCATAAATCCTAAGCATTGGCAAGAAAATATTCTCATAGTAAACCTAATTAAAAGCGTAACGGCATTTTCATTTTTTAACACCATTTTTATTGGTGAAAATATTTCTAATCAAGACAAGCCGACCATACTTAAACATGAGTTAGTCCATGTAAAACAATGGCATAGTTTAGATTTAATGCTCTTTGAAGTAATGCGAATTCTACTTTGGTTTAATCCACTGGTGTATATGTATCAAAACAGAATTAAAGCACTTCACGAATATATTGCCGATGAAATAGCTGTAAAACAAACCGGAAAACAAACTTATTACAATCAATTACTTAATCAGGTATTCGAGACACAAAATATGTCGTTTACCAATACATTTTTCAATACATCATTAATCAAAAAACGAATAGCCATGTTACAAAAATCAAAATCAAAAAAAGCGGCATTAATTAAATATGCGCTTATTATTCCTATGGTTTTAGGAATGCTTATTTACACATCTGCTGAGGTTAAAGCGCAGACTAAAGAAACAATTGTTGAGACGATAGAAGTTCAAGAGATTTCAGAAAAAAGTCTTATTCAAAAATATTACAAGGAGCTTAAAAAGTTGTATGATGCAGATGACATTGATAAAATAATGAAGTTTTCAAAAGCAGATTTGAATAATTTTAAAATGACACTTGATGAGTTTGCTAGATTTAAGGCTTTTGGAAAAGTTATGTTTGAAGATAGAATAAATGAAAAAATCAAAAGTGGAACAGCTACAGATTCAGAAAAAAAAATGCTTAAAAACTCAGATAGGAGAAATGAATCTTATACGGATTATTTAGCTCGAACTAAAACCGAAGAATACGGAAAACAATGGGAAACACGAACAAAGGGCAGCACATTAAAGCTATACGTTAAAGACTTAAAGAATAAAACGAAAGAAGAAGAAAAGCGATTTGAAGAAAAGGTTGATTTAATTATTAAAGATCCTTTTTGGACAAGATTACTTATTTCAGATGGCAACCAATCTCAAACCATAGTTATTGAAGATGGCCAAAAAGAACCAGTTTCTAAAATAAATTCTGCAGATGATGTAGAAATTATAGAAGTCCAAGAATCCATAGAAGTACCTTACGCAGTAATTGAAAATGTTCCTACGTTTCCAGCTTGTAAAGACTTAACATCTAATGAGGAAAAGAAACATTGCACTTCAAAAAATGTGGCAATGTTTGTCAACAAAAATTTCAACACTAATTTGGCAACACAATTAGGTTTGGAAGGCAGACAACGCATTTCAGTATTTTTTAAAATTGATAAAGAAGGAAACGTCACTTCAATCGGTGCAAGAGCGCCACATCCTCAACTAGAAGAAGAAGCCAAACGTGTTATAGGATTGCTGCCACAATTTATTCCTGGCACTCAAAAAGGAAAACCTGTGGTTGTGCCATACGCTTTGCCTATCGTATTTCAAGTAAATACAAACGCCAATACCGTTTCAAAAACACCTAATTATGATGTTTTTAAAAACGACCTTCAAGATAAAAAAGACTATGTACCATTTGCTGAAGCAGATAAAATTCCAACTTATGAGGAATGCAAGAATTTAACTTCAAATAAAGAAAAGAGGTCATGTACTGCTAATGAAATAGCCATGTTTGTAAATAAAAATTTCAATTTAGATTTGGCGAAAAAACTAGGACTCAAAGGAAGACAACGTATCGCAGTAGTATTTATGATAGGAAAAGACGGCAAGATACATTCAGCTTCTGCCAGAGCACCACATCCAAAACTAGAAGAAGAAGCTGTTAGAGTAATAAACATGTTACCTGTATTTATTCCTGGCGAGCATAAAGGCAAAAAAGTAGATGTCATCTATAAGTTGCCTATTTTATTTCAAGTCCAAGGATAACAAATAACTAGATGAATAAATATATTTTAATCATTTTGTATGTATTTCAAATCAATGCCGAAGCTCAGTCTTCGGCATTAGACGTTGCAGACAGTTTGTATGCCAATGGCAATTATACAAAAGCCATTAATAGTTATTTAGAAATTGAGGATAAACATGCAGTTTACAGCAAAATTGCAAAAGCCTATTTGGCATTAGGTAACAGAGGTAAAGCTTTAGAAAATTATAAGTTAAGTACAGATGCAAACCCAGATGACGCACTGATTAAATATGAGTATGCAAAGCTATTATTGGCTTCAAAAAAATATAAAGAAGCGTCAGATATATTCGAAAAATTAATTTATATCGATTATAAAAATCCAAATTATCACTATCAAAAAGGACTTGCTTTGGAGAAATTAAATGACTCTACTGCTCTAAACAGGTTTTTGTCAGCTTATAATTTAGACGATACGCATCAAAAGGCAATTTATAAAATTGCACGTCACCATTTGGTAAAACGCCATCATCAATTATCGCACAGATACATCGATAAAGGTTTAGAAAGCTACGCTGAAAATATTGAACTGATAAGCCTTAAAGCTCAGAATTACTACTATCAAGAATACCATGACCAAGCCATAACTTGGTTCAATAAATTGATAGAATTGGGCGAAACATCAGAATTTATTCACGAAAAACTTAGTCTGTCTTACGCCAAGCAATCCGATTATAAAGAGGCTATTTATCATCGTACAGAAGCTTTAAAGTACAACCCTTACAATGCTACTGCTATGTATGTCATTGGCACGTATTACGAAAAACTAAAAGATTACAAACAAGCAGAAGAATTCATCAGTAAGTCTTTAAATTTAAAAGATGTACCGTTAAATGATGAGTATATAAAATTGGGTCGCGTATTAAATTATCAGAAAAAATATGCAGAAGCTATTGTCGCCTATCAAAAAGCAGTAAAAGAAAAGCCTCAAGATTTATTTGCGCAATTTGCACTTTTGACAACAAAAGATCAATATTATGCAGACAAAAAAACCGTGATTAAGCTTTACGAAAAATTTATTGAAGACCATCCAAATGATAAAATGTTTAAACCGCTTATAGAACACCGTATTTCAGAATTAAAAAAAGAAGAATTTATGAATAAAGATTAGCAAGAGGCACGTCTTCCTTTTAGCATCTTTAAATGAAATATTGTACATTTCGGTTTCAGAATATTTAGATGAAACGATTGGTAATTTGCATATGTGTTTTTGTGTTGTCTTGCGATTATTTCGAGAAGAAAAAAATTAAAACCGAAGACATAGTTTCTCAGGAGTTGCAACATATAGATTGGAACGCTGTTGACTCCTATCCGACTTTTGCTATGTGCCACACTAAATCTGAAAAAGAAGAGAATAGAAGATGCTTTGAGCAAATTATTTTAGGTAGCGTTAATTCCTATCTTTCTAAACAAAACATAATCGTTTCAGAAGATGTAGACGATACCATTATGGTCAAGCTTCAAATCAATAAACTAGGTGAAATTTCAGTTTTAGATATTAATTCAAAGCCTGAAACACAGCGGATAATTCCAGCTATAGATTCTTTATTAATAGGAAGCATTTCAAAATTACCTAAAATTTATCCAGCTATAAAAAGAGGACAGCAAGTACAAACCGAATTTGTATTGCCTGTTGTGGTTTCCATTAAATAATAGTTTTGTCAATTCGAGTGTTCCGACCCTTTTGTCGGAATGTATCGAGAACTTTACTTAAACTTTATCGCAAACTTCTGCAACAATCGTAACGCTTCAATATATAACCAAATTAGTGTTGCCAATAATCCCCAAGTTGCCAACCATTCTTTTTGTTTTGACGCTTTATTTTTATAACGTTCTATATAATCAAAGTCTAGAAGTAAAGCAAAAGACGCCACAATTGCGGCAATTATATTAAAAACAATTGCCAACCAAGATGTGCCCCAAATAAAACTTCTAATCCCGAAAAAACTCAAAATCCAAGACACAAAATACACGACCATAATACTTATGGTTGCTGTAATAATAACACTTCTTACTTGCTTGGTAACTACAATAATTCTGGTCTGATAGAGTAAAAGCATTACAAAAAAAGTTACAATCGTTACACCGATAGCTTGGTAAGGTAATTCAGGAAAGTTTTTATGCGCAAAAGCCGAAAATCCACCAAGAAAAAACCCTTTAGCCACAATATAAAGTGGTACTAAAAAATGCGCCCATTGTGTTTTAAAAGACAATATAATGCTTATGATTGCCGCGCCAAGCATTCCACCAAGTGTAAACCAACCTGTGTCCCAACCTTCGGTACTTAATTTCCAGATATACGCTGTAATTCCGGCGATTACTAAAATCCCGAAAAATGACTTAATAAAGATTCCAAAAACGGTCATTTTTTTATCGGAATCTCTACCATCGTCCCAAAAATAATCATTGAATATTGGGTTAGAAGTTCTGTTGTTTCTCATGCAAATTGGTTCAAAATTGTAATGGTAAAGCTATCAAAATTTTTAAAATTTTCTGCCTTTCCAATAATAAGAAGAAAAAGGCGCTTTTAAAGCAACAAAAACCGTCACAAAAGGATGCAGTAAACTCACGAAAGGATAAGATAGCATTACTGGACCTTGAGTAAAAAAACGAGCGGTTTTAAAAATCAGCAATAAGTCAATACAGGATTTCAATAGGAATAAAAGTACCGCACTTTTAAAGCTTAGCAAACAAAAAAGACAAAACGGTATAAGTGCAACCATTAAGAAGTTTGTAACCAAAACCAGCAACCCAAGTAACTTAGAAAAAAGTGATGTATAACCAACAGATTTCGAAGCCCAACGCATGCGTTGTTGAATAAATTCCGAAAAGTTTGAAGCAACAGTAGTCGTAACAATCGCTTTATCTGATTTTAGAAATTCAACTTTAGTTTTATCAGATTTTATAAATTTCTGAAGCAAAAACACATCATCGCCACTAGCAAAACTGTTATTTCCTTCAAATCCATTTACAGATTGAAACGCTTTTTTTGAATACGCAAAATTGGCACCATTGCACATAAACGGTTTCTTAATCCCGAAAGTTCCAATTGTCACAGCTTGTAAACTCAGTGTATCGATAATTTGAAAACGATTAAAGAACGAAGATTCACCAGTAAACCTAACAGGCGCAGCAATCGCAATTGGTTTTTTAAGCTGAATGCGTTCATCAAATGTGTCTAACCAATATTTTGGTAACACACAATCGGCATCAGTTGTAATAATCCAATCGTGCTTTGCGACTATAATTGCTGAAGAAATCGCGTCTTTTTTTGGAGAATTTGAAGTTCTATAATTCGAGATTATTCGAATATTGTCAGTTCGAGTGTTCCAACTTTTCTGTCGGACTGTATCGAGAACCGTTTTCCAATCATCCTCAGACTCATCATCCACCAAAATAACTTCAAAATGTGATTTTGGATAGTTGAGGTTTTCAATGGATTTTAAAAGCTTTGGTAAATTTTCAGCTTCATTTCTAAACGGAATCACAATTGAGAACCTCATTTTTGGTTCTAAATCTTGAAGTTTAAAATCTTCAACCTTATTAAAACCAAAATTAATCCAAGTGATAACCAACAAGTAAATAAGAACAATAAAGAAGCAGATTATTAGCAGCATTTATTCCGAAGTTTTAGGAAGTCTAAAATTAAGTACAAAGTAGCTACCAAAAATGCTTGGTATTACAAAGTTTAGTAACCACATTAATAGCGAAATAGAAACTATAGTCAATTCATCAACACCCAAAAATGCAAATAAATAAACCGCAGCACTTGTTTTTATAAGTACATCAAAAACTGCCAAAGATGGTACAATTGAACTTATTAAATACATACTGCTAATGGTAATCATGGCGGATTTATAATCGATGTTTACACCAAAAATGGTCAATAAAAAATAAAACTGAAACGAGAAAATAGCATAACGTATTAAAGAGAAAAAAAACGTTAATATATGAGTGTGTTTTGGTAACGAAATCACGTAATTTATAACTCGCTCAACAGAAAATCCTTTTATTTTAAAACTAGATTGTTTTAAACCAAAAGCGAAAAAGCCAGTAACAACAACTATTATAATTAAAAAGCGTGACACTTTTCTGAAATTGAGTTCTAAATCGTATTTAAAATAAAAAAGCGTAAACCCAATCAAGCCTATAATAGTCGTTACTGACATTTGGTAGGCGTTTCCAATTAAATTCAAGAATACAATTTGCTTTCTATGCGATTTATTGAAATAAACCGCTTTTGCACCATAATCGCCAATTCGGTTTGGTGTAATTAGCGAGGCTGTTAATCCGCCGAGACTTTGTTCTAAGGCTTCAAAAAAAGTAATTTTTTTTACTTTTGATACTAGTTTTTTCCATTTCATTATTTCAAAAAACCAATTAAAAAAGGTTAAAATGAGTAAAAAAATGATGTTTTTTGCCGAAAACACCTCGTTTTTAATCAAAATGGCTTTAAATTCAGAAAAATCAATTTCAGAATTATTTGCTATTCTATTATAGATGTAATATGTCGCGCCAACAATTATGCTGAGTTTAATTATAGCAATAAAGAATTGCTTAGATTTGTATGGAAGGTTGCCAAACACGTTACAAATTAAATCAAATTATTACAGTATGCTGCTTAAGTTCCCCAAATTCATAATGGCTTTATTGTTAATATCAACAACAATCACTTGTTACGGACAACGAAAAGAAATTAGTACTTGGTCAGCAAAAATTGGTTTAGGTTTTAATTCGCCTTCAGAGAGTGGTTTTGTGGATGGTTTTCCTGCGCAAACTTTAAATTTTCCTACTGTAAATTTAGGTGTTCAGCGAATGTTTAGTCGTCAACTTGGTGCGCGTCTCGATTATGGTTTTAATCGTTTTAAAAGCGAAAGCGATAATCCAGAATTTAAAATTAATTACAATCGTATCAACTTGCAACTGGTTTATAATCCTTCAGAATCTCTTAACTTTTTAACTCAAGAAATGCAACTGATTGGGCACATTGGTCCAGGATATTCGACTGCGAAGCCTTTAGGTAATTTAGATGTCATTAAACAGTCTTATTTAAACGCTATTGCTGGACTTGAGTTTCATTATATGATTAACAGGAAAGTAGCTTTATATGTCGATGTTTCATATATATATGGCTTAACTAATTTAGAAGATTACAATCCCGAAACTCTAGGATTTGGTGCTTTTAATGGTAATGTTTTTAATCTCACATTCGGTGTAAATATTGCTTTGAGTGGTTGTTATTATTGCGAATAATTTATGGCTACGGAAAAAATAATTTTAGGCATTGACCCAGGTACAACAATTATGGGTTTTGGACTTATAAAAGTGGTTGGAAAGAAGATGGAGTTTTTACAACTTAATGAACTACAACTCAAAAAATACGACGACCATTACCTAAAACTCAAAGTCATTTTTGAAAGAACAATTGAATTAATTGACAGCTACAATCCAGATGAAATTGCGATTGAAGCCCCTTTTTTTGGTAAGAATGTACAAAGTATGCTTAAACTCGGTCGTGCGCAAGGTGTTGCCATGGCAGCAGGTCTATCTCGCGAAGTGCCAATTACTGAATATGCACCTAAGAAAATAAAAATGGCGATTACGGGAAATGGAAACGCCAGCAAAGAGCAAGTTGCTAAAATGCTACAAGGCATGTTAGGATTAAAAACCTTACCAAAAAATTTAGATTCTATGGATGGTTTGGCGGCTGCTGTTTGCCATTTTTATAATCAAGGTCGTGTACAGATTGGAAAAAGTTATTCAGGCTGGTCAAGTTTTGTGAGTCAGAATGAAGATCGAGTGAAGAAGTAAACCTTTACAGTCTCAGAATTCAGTTTACATAATTAACTTTACATTTCAATTTAAAACTAATTCTCTACCAACTGCTACAGAAAACAGAATACTAAATGAGCGGCATCTATATCCACATCCCATTCTGCAAACAAGCTTGTCATTATTGCGATTTTCACTTTTCGACATCATTGAAAAAGCGTGACGAGATGGTCAAAGCTTTGGCAAAGGAAATTGAATTGCGAAAAACTGAATTCAAAACCGAAACTGTAGAAACTATTTATTTTGGAGGTGGAACACCATCATTATTGACGATTGACGAATTAAGATTTTTGATTGAAACCATCTATAAAAATTATAAAGTTTCTAATAATCCTGAAATTACTTTAGAAGCCAACCCAGATGATTTAGTCATAGCTTCAAAACTAACCGCAAATGTTACTTTGAGAGCTGATATAATTGATAATAAAATGCTGTCTCCTCGAGCGCAGTCGAGAGATTTTATGGACAGAATTTTCTATGACTACAAATCCATCGGTATCAATCGTCTTTCGATTGGCATTCAATCTTTTTTTGAAGACGATTTAAAACTCATGAATCGTGCTCATAATGCAGCAGAAGCTAAAGCATGCTTGGCGGAAGCAACACGCCATTTCGATAATATTTCAGTGGATTTAATTTATGGTATTCAGAATTCAACCAAAGAAAAATGGCTTCAAAATATAGAAACCGCCTTAAGTTTTGGCATTCCGCATATCAGCAGTTATGCCTTAACCGTTGAACCAAAAACAGCTCTAGCGTCTTTTATAGCAAAAGGCATAATTGAGGATGTAGATGATGAGTTAGCGCATGAACAATTTAATCTACTAAAAAACAAATTAGAAACTGAAGGTTTTGTGCATTACGAATTGTCAAACTTTGGAAAAGAAGGCTTTTTTAGTAAAAACAATACAGCGTATTGGCAAGGTAAATCCTATATTGGTATTGGTCCTTCAGCACATTCATTCAACGGAAAAGAACGTGGTTGGAATTTACGAAATAATTCAAAATATATTCAATCTATTGAAGACGGAATTTTACCAATTGAGATTGAAGAACTGACTAAAGTCGACCACTACAATGAATATATAATGACAGGTTTACGAACCATGTTTGGAGTTTCGCTTAGTAAAGTCGAATTAGAATTTGGTAAAAACTACAAAGATTACCTCCTGAAACATGCCGAAATTTTTATTCAGCAGCAATTGTTGTATATTGAAAATAATCACTTAAAAACGACACAAAAAGGGATGTTTTTGAGCGATGGAATTTCATCAGAACTGTTTAAACTGAACTAAATTTGATTGCAACAATTCAATACAAATCCAAAAGGCTAAAGGTCGATTTATCGAAACCGCTTGATATTTCAATTCCGATAAGGCACGGCGCAAAAAACGTGAATGCATGGTACATTGGTCCGCCTAAAATTGCACCCGAAAAATTTGATGACGATATTGTCAGTGTAAAAGAAGGTGCCTCTGTAAATTTTAATACCATTACCTTTAATCCGCATTCCCACGGCACGCATACTGAAACTGTTGGACATATAGTTGAAGAAAAACATTCTATTAATAAAGCTTTAAAACAGTATTTCTTTTTAGCTGAAGTTGTTACGGTGGCGCCAGAAAAGTTTATGAAAGACATTGTTATTTCTGCAAAACAACTAAAATTTGCCCTTGGAAATAAAGTTAGAGAAGCCATTGTCATTAGAACATTACCAAACCAAAAGGATAAAAAAACGATGCAATATTCCAATACCAATTGGCCGTATCTAAAGGAAGATGCAATTGAATATTTGGTAAAAAAAGGAGTTAAACATTTACTGTTTGATCAGCCAAGTGTAGATAGAGAAAAAGACGGTGGCGAATTGAAAGGGCATAACGCGTTTTGGCAAACTTCAGAAAGTATCAGAACAGATGCAACCATAACAGAATTTATCTATGTGTCTAACAAAATTGAAGATGGCACGTATTTACTAAATCTTCAAATTGCACCTTTTGAAAATGACGCCACGCCTAGCAAGCCGATTTTGTACAAAATAATTGAATGATTATGTTGTCAGGCTGAACTCGTTTCTGCATCTCACTAATTAAAAACTGTGCGACTTCGAGCGACAGTCAAGTAGCCATCGCTAAAAAATAAATATTTCATAACTTGGAGCGTTAGCAAATAAGTCACAAACAACCATGGAAGAATTTTTCATAATAATCATAAGCATACTTGTTACTTTAGGTTTAGTAACCATTTACAAACAATGGAAAACCAAGCAAAAAAAGAATGAGCAATCCATCATACTCCTCGATAAAATAAAACGGGTGTGCAAGTTTATAACCGTAGAAGGCGACTTTGCCGAAATCTACCATTACGAAGATGTTAAAGAGAAATTTCTAAAACTTATTTCTAGTAGAAAAAAGGCGCTAGTTGTCATAAATGCTAAAGCACATGTTGGTTTCGATTTAAACAAATTGAAGATTGATGCCAATCCTTCAAAAAAGCAAGTAGTATTAACTCATTTTCCACAACCTGAAGTTTTGTCAATAGAAACTAATATCAATTACTATGATAAAAAAGACGGTATGTTCAACAGGTTTGAAGCTTCAGATTTAACGGAATTACATTCAAAAGCAAAAATTCATATTCAAGATAAGATTCCAGAAAGTGGTTTGTTTAATGTCGCTCGTGGCGAAGCCTTAGAAGCTATTCAGCTAATAGAAACTATTGTACAAACCATTGGTTGGAAGTTAGATTATTCGGCATTAAAGATTGAAACTGAAGAGAAAAAACTTTTAGAATGAACATCGAACAATTCCGAGATTATTGCATGAATAAAAAGGAAGTCACGGAGCATTTTCCGTTCGATGAAGATACGCTAGTGTTTAAAGTCTGCAACAAAATGTTTGCGCTTGCTTCACTAAAAAAGTGGGAAGAAGGTGATGCGTTTATCAATTTAAAATGCGACCCAGATTATGCGCGAGAACTTCGGGCTGAATATGATGGCGTTGAGCCAGGTTACCATATGCATAAACAACAATGGAATTCCGTTTACGTCAATAGTGATGTGCCTACAAAACTTATTGTATCGTTGATTGACCACTCGTACGACCTGATAGTTCAGAAATTACCAAAGAAGGATAGAACACGAATACAGTAGCTGGCTTTTGTCTTTCGACATAACTGTACTTATTTTTAAGGCAAGTAAATGCAATTAAGAAATTGCTTAGTTTCACTACTCAAAAAACAAATAGTATGAGTTCTAAATGGGATGGCGTAATGCCTGCAGTATTTACATGGCTAAAAGAGTCAAAATCTGGTGCTTTTGAGATTGACTTTGATACAACGCAAAAACAAGCAGCAGGAGTTTTAAAAACTCAAGGAAAAGGTGGTAGCAGAATGAGCGGACTTGTTGGTTCTGGTACGTTAGGAGAGAATGGCTACTTGAGTACAAAACAGCGTCTTTCTTTGCTTGAAGCACTTTCTGAGGTTTCAAAAGAATGCAATGTGCCTTTAATAAGCGGAGCTGCAGCAGAAACTAAAGAAGAACTTGCCAAAATCGTAGAAGGACTTGCAAAAGTTGGCGTTGATACCGTTATGGTGATGCCACCAAAAACGAAGGCGATTCCTTCTGAAAAAGAAATGTATGAGTACTATGCACTTTCAGAAGCAACTGCAAATGATGTAGGTGTAACCATTATGCCTTATAACAATCCTGATGCCGCAGGTTATCATCCGCTATCAACAGACCTCCTTTTAAGGCTTTCTGTTCTTCCTAAAGTAACTGCTCTTAAAATATCGACTATCGATGTTTCAATTATTGAAACGTTAATGTTAGAAAATAAAGATTTAAAAATTTTGGCAGGAGTAGATACAGTTACTGTGCATGCGGGACTTGCTGGCGCTTGTGGTGGGATTACAGGTGTAGGCGTTATTTTCCCAAAAGCAAGTGTTACGATGCAAGAACATATTTCAAATGGCGAATGGGATAAAGCAAACAAAATTTCGCAGGCTTTAAATTCCTTATCTTATCTAGATGCTCAGCCGCTGCTTATGGAATATCTTAAGCTTGCTATGGGAATACATCATAACGATATTGCTGGAGGTCTGCGTACCTTTGGTAAGAAATTAACCAAACAGCAAATTGATGATGTCCGTGCTAGATATATCCTGGCAAAAGAAAGACTTGAAGCTCTGGACTTAATAAGTTAATTTTCAAATAGGAGAAAATTAAAAAAGCATTTAAAAAATTAGAAAATATGATTACTGGAAAAAACTATATAGGCTCAAAGCTATCGGCAAAAGGAAGTAAAACGTACCATACGTTTAATCCCCAATTAAATAAAGAAAATGAAACCGCACATGTTGAAGCATCTTCTGAAGAAATAGAAGAAGCTGCACAATTGGCTACAGAGGCATTTGAAACTTACAAAACGGTTTCTGGTGAGAAAAAAGCAGAATTTCTTAATGCTATTGCTGATGAAATTTTAGCATTAGATGATACTTTAATTAAGACGTATTGTTCTGAAACAGGTCTCCCAGAAGGAAGAGCACATGGCGAAAGAGGAAGAACCGTAGGTCAATTAAGAAGTTTTGCTGATTTGGTAGAAGAAGGTTCTTGGGTAGAAGCATCCATTGACACGGCACAACCAGATAGAAAACCATTACCAAAGTCAGATATCAGAAAATATGCCGTGCCTTTAGGGCCAGTTGTCGTATTTGGAGCTAGTAATTTTCCATTAGCATTTTCAACTGCTGGTGGCGATACCGCAGCGGCATTAGCTTCAGGTTGTCCTGTTATTGTAAAGTCGCACCCAATGCACGCTGGCACTGGCGAGCTTGTGTCAAGCGCTATTGTAAAAGCTGCTGAAAAAACAGGGATGCCAAATGGTGTATTTTCTAACTTAAATAGTAGTGGCAACGACGTTGGTGCAGCTTTAGTAAAACATCCAAAAGTAAAAGCTGTTGGTTTTACAGGAAGTATCAAAGGCGGGCGCGCACTTTATGATTTAGCTGCTCAACGTGATGAACCGATTCCTGTTTTTGCTGAAATGGGAAGTATAAATCCAGTTGTAATTTTACCAGACGCTTTGAAGAATAAAGGTAAAGATTTAGCTAATACTTATGCGGGTTCTATCACATTAGGTACAGGTCAATTTTGTACCAATCCAGGTTTGATTTTAGGAATTAAAGGAGAAGAATTATCAGGATTTGTTTCGCAATTATCAGAAGATATTTTAGCCATAGAACCAAGTTGTATGCTACATCCAAATATTTCTGAAACTTATACGAAGAACAAGGAGAAAGCCATTTCTCAAAGTGAAACTCAAGTTGTAGCGGATTATGATAAAGAGGTTAAAGCAAACCACGCGCAACAAGCTGTATTAACTGTTGACGGCGATAAATTTTTAAATAATCCAACATTGCATCACGAAGTTTTTGGACCGTTTTCAATTGTAGTTCAATGTGATGATAAAGAACAATTAGAAGACGTGATTTCTAACTTAGAAGGGCAGCTCACGGGCACATTAATCGCAGATTCAGACGAAGCTTCAGAGTATTCAGGAGTTATTTCTGCGTTACAAAATAGGGTTGGACGTATCATCTATAACGGCGTTCCTACAGGAGTTGAGGTTTGTCCGTCGATGGTACACGGCGGCCCGTATCCATCTTCAACAGATAGCCGTTTTACAGCTGTTGGTATCCATTCTATAAAACGATGGGTAAGACCGTTTAGCTACCAAGATTGGCCAAATGAATTACTTCCAGACGAATTAAAAAATGAAAATCCTTTAGGAATTTCTAGATTGGTAAATAATAGTCAAACTAAAGCAGCGATTGAGTAAATGGCTAAGAGCACTTTTGTTTGTATAGATGCGCATACCTGCGGAAATCCAGTTAGAGTCGTTAAAAGTGGAGGTCCAGAACTTATTGGAGATACAATGAGTGAAAAGCGTCAACATTTTTTAAAAGAATACGATTGGATTCGTAAAGGCTTGATGTTTGAGCCTCGTGGTCATGATATGATGAGTGGCAGTATTTTGTATCCATCGCACAATCCCGAAAATGATTTTGCCATTTTATTTATAGAAACTTCGGGTTGTTTGCCAATGTGTGGTCATGGAACTATTGGTACTATTACTATCGCAATTGAAGAAGGCTTAATTACGCCAAAAACGCCAGAAAAGATAAGAATGGAAGCACCAGCAGGTTTGGTAGAAATCGAATACCAACAAACCGGTAAAAAAGTAGATTGGGTAAAACTAACGAACATAAAAAGTTATTTGGCAGCAGAAGGATTATCTGTAGACTGTCCAACTTTGGGTACACTTAAATTCGACGTGGCTTACGGTGGTAATTTTTATGCGATAATAGACCCGCAGGAAAATTTTTCAGGTATTCAGGATTATACAGCAAGCGAAATTATTGGTTTTTCTCAAAAACTCAGACCACTTATTAACGAGAAGTATCCTAACTATTTTATTCATCCAGAAAATGAAACCATTAGAGATGTTTCACATCTATTATGGACAGGCACACCTTTAGACAAAAGCTCTAATGGAAGAAATGCCGTATTTTATGGCGATAAAGCCATAGACAGAAGTCCTTGCGGAACAGGGACATCTGCGCGTTTAGCACAACTTTTCGCCAAAGGTCAATTAAAGGTTGGAGAACCCTTTATCCACGAAAGTTTTATAGGAAGTAAATTTATTGGACGTGTTGAAGAGGTTACTAGTCTAGGCGATAAAAAAGCAATAATTCCAAGTATTCAAGGTTGGGCAAAAATTTATGGGCATAATACCATTACTATTGATGATGAGGATGACCCATATGCCCATGGTTTTCAAGTGATATAAATATGTCTAAACAAGTAATTATTATCGGTGGCGGAATCATAGGATTATGTTCTGCATATTATCTTCAAAAAGAAGGCTGTAGTGTCACGGTAATCGATAAATCAGATTTTTCTTCTGGAGCATCGTACGTTAATGCCGGATATATAACACCCAGTCATTTTATTCCATTAGCACAGCCAGGAATTATTACAAAAGGCTTAAAATGGATGTTTAATTCAGCAAGTCCTTTTTATGTAAAACCTAGGCTTGATGTCGATTTTTTAAAATGGGCATGGGCGTTCAAATCCTCTTCAACAAAAGCAAAAGTCGAAAAAGCAATACCAGTAATTAAAGACCTAAATTTATTAAGCCGAAGACTTTATGAGGATTTAAAAGATTCGGGAGATTTTAAGTTTCATTACGAGCATAAAGGATTGTTAATGTGCTATAAGTCCGAAAAGGTCGGAGAGGAAGAATGGCAAGTTGGGCAACGTGGCATACAAGAAGGTCTCAAAGTTGAAAATCTTTCAGTTTCAGAAGTCAAAAAACTAGAGCCAGATGTAGATTTAGATATAAAAGGCGCCGTTTATTTTCATTCTGATGCGCATATGACACCTAATAATTTTATGCGGGATATGTTGAGTTATTTAAAATCAGTTGGTGTCACGTTTTTTGAAAATGAAACCTTAGTTGATATAAAGACAACTGCGAATTCAATAAGCAAAATTATTACAAATAAGCAAGAGCTAGAAACTGATGAGGTTGTGATGGCTGCAGGAAGCTGGAGCCAAAATCTATCTAAAAAACTGGGTATTAAAATTCCGCTTCAAGCAGGAAAAGGCTATTCAATAAATGTTGAAAAAGATACTGGAATTACAATACCTTCAATTCTTTGTGAGCCTAAAGTTGCCGTAACACCTATGGATGGTTTTACGCGCTTCGCAGGGACTATGGAAATTGCTGGCATAAATTATAATATAAATCCTGTACGTGTTAAAGCCATTGCAAAAGCAGCTAAGGCCTATTACCCAAATATAACTTTTAGCCCAGACGCTATTGATAACGCCAAATGCGGTTTAAGACCATGTTCACCAGACGGTTTGCCATATATTGGTAAATCTTCAAAATGCGAAAATTTAACCATAGCTACTGGCCATGCTATGATGGGTTGGAGTTTAGGACCAGCCACAGGAAAATTAGTTACTGAGATAATTAAGAAAGAGAAACTTTCAATGCCAATTGATGCGTTTCATCCGGATAGAAAATTTTAAGATTTTCAACTTATAATCATATTAAAATTATCTTTGAAGCTTTTAGTAGTTATATGACTTCAGCAAAAGACTTAAAACAGCGTAGCAATAATCAATGCGAGTTGTGTAGTGCAACGGAAAATCTATCGGTTTACGATATTCCCAATGCAAAAGATAAAGCAATTTATGCCTGTAATAGTTGCACAACGCAAATGGAAGATTCTGAAAAGATTGATCCAAACCATTGGCGCTGTTTCAACAATAGTATGTGGAGCGAGCACGATGCTGTAAAGATTATGGCTTGGCGTATGCTTAATCGTGTAAATGAACCTTGGGCTGAAGATATGTTGGCTATGATGTATTTAGAAGATGAAACACTAGAATTGGCTAAAGCCGCTGGAGATGGAGAGGCTGACGAAAACCAGGTTATTCATCGTGATGTAAATGGTGTTGTCTTAGATACTGGCGACTCTGTGGTGTTGGTAAAAGATTTAAAGGTGAAAGGTTCTAGTATGGTTGCTAAACAAGGTACAGCTGTTAGAAACATAAGGCTCGACAGAGAAAATTCAGAATATATTGAAGGTAAAGTCGATGGACAGCACATTGTGATAATCACTAAGTACGTAAAGAAACTATAATGCTAGAAATTAGACCTACTTGCGAGAACTGTAATAAGCGTTTGCCTTTTCATTCTAATTAATATCAAAATTATGTCGATAGTTTTTTTTAAGATAAGAATTCTTCCCCTTTGGGGAAGTTAGATGGGGCTTTGGACTTCTAACAACTCATATCCGCCACAATCTTCCATTCGCCATTAATCATTTTAAAAATGATGATAAAGACACCATCAGCATCACCGACTTCACGTTTTAGGTGGTACTCTCCCATAACCCAGTAGTTGTTTCCTTCAATTTTAGAGACATCATTAATTACAAAGTTAAGCGTTCCAGTTTCCGCCTTTGTAGGGTAACCACGTTTGTAATTATCTAATGTGTTTTGCCAACCTTTGGTAAGTCCATTGCTGCCATAAAACTTAAGCGAATCGCTTTTCCAATACCCTTGCATAAAGCCTTCAAGGTCGCCTTGGTTCCATGCGTTTTGTTGGTCATCCATAACTTTTAAAATAGCAGTTTTTGCTGTATTGTAATCTGTTTCTTCGATAACAGTAACGTCTCCAACATCTGCTCTAACACTAATACAAGCGTAAGTAATAAGTGCTAATCCTAGGGCAATAACATACTTTTTCATGAGGTTGGGTTTTATTCAGCCTAAAAGTAGTAACTAAATTTTAAAGTGCCTCTTTCTGATTCTTAAAAAAAGCATCAGCCTGTAGCTGCATTAGCTCTCGCGCTTTTTTGTGCTTATAGCTAATCACCTCTTCCTCATCGGCAATGTCGTTATAAACCTTATTGTTAATATCATTATCTGTTTTAAGTAACAGTTTACGCTCATTAACCTTCTGCATGGTCCAAGTCTTAATTGTAGTTTCTTGGTCTTGAAGTCGATAATCAAATTCGCCTTTAGGAGATAATAGTTTAGCAAAAATTGGTGAAGTTTCTATAGCTAGAAAAAGCAGAAATATAAAAAACGATGGTAACCATGGCAATTCACCTAGCGCATTAACACGCGCCATTAAACCATCAAAATTATCAATAACAGGTTGTGAATCTGCAACGTTAGTTTTTTGAGTAGTTTGTAAGTCTGCAATTTCAGTTTCTATAGCTCCAATTTTGGCTTTATTATCTGCTTTTAGTTGTTGCAATTCTGCAAGCGCAGCATCATGTTTTTCGCGTTTTTCTTTATAAACAGGCCCTTTTCCCAAGAGTTGCGTGCCTGCTGTACCTTCAGCTTCAGAAATGTAGGTGTCGTAAAGCGTATTAACTTCTGTCTCTTTGGTGTCAATTTCTGTTTTAAGAGCTACAATCTCATTTTCTAAACTTGTAATTTTTGGGGTGAATTGTTGTGCAATCTGATTTTGATTGGCCAATGTTAAATCGTTTTTCTGCTCTAATAATACTTGATTGATTTCCTTTTCAAAAATCTTAAGTTCTAAAGGTTTTGAAATTACCACAGCAATAATTATAGCTAGTATAATTCGAGGCATAGCTTGCGCTAATTCACTTAATTTATTGTCTCTTTTTTTAATTGTTGAAACTATAAAACGGTCTAAATTAAAAATAAGTAAACCCCAAACGAAGCCAAAAGCTATGGATGTGTAGAGATTATCAAAAACGGTGTAAAGCGCATAGCTTGCTGCTATGGTTGCCATAAGCGCAGTAAAGAAAACGGTGGCGCCAATGCCAGCATATTTGTTTTGCTCGCCGTTGGAGCATTCTTTTAAAATATCAGTATCTGCACCAGAGCACAGGATGAAGAATTGTTTTAGCATGATTAGTTTGATTGATGAATTAACTATTAGAACGCTAAATGTTTGGTTTTGTTACAGTTTTGGACAAAAAAAACCTCGAATGATTTCGAGGTATTGTCATGTGTAAAAAATGGATTTAGTTTTTAACATTCATGTTTTCTGCATTAATTATTAAATAACCGGCTTTTGATTCCTCTAATTCAGGTGAAGAAAATACATAATAATAAGTACCAGATGTTGGTTTGTTTGTTCCTTTTTGGGCAAATGTTTTTTCAACTGTGCCATCCCAATTATTGCTATAATTTTCTTTTGAATAGATGTTTTTTCCCCATCTGTCGTAAACTTCAAATTTGTTTTTTGAGTATTTGTTTAAACACTTTATGTTAAACGTATTTCCGTTTTTAGTATTAAAACTTTTTGGGATTTCAAGGCAATTTTTTATTGGAGTTAAACTATATATGATTTTGTTTTTTTTGCTTTTATCTATATAAGTTTTGAAAAGTTTTTTATATTCAGCTTGAAGCTCCTCAACTGTCATTTTTTTATCAGTATTATCCGAAAAACTTAGAATATTTTTTTCGCCCTCAATAAGCTTTAAATCTGCATCGCTGTTCTTTTTTAGATAAACACTGACTTCCTCAACAGTAGACACTACGTTATTAATTTTATAAATAGGTGGTTTTGTTTGGGATTTGCTTATTCTTAAAAACACTTGTCTTGTCGTATAGTCATTATTTGTAGAAGTGCTTATAATCTCTGCATTTGGCCCACCTTTACTCTTGTCAGTCTTTTTTGGAGCTGGCGGCGGTGGTGGTGGTGGCGCACCTTCGGTTAGTTTCTTTTGCTCATCTGTCATAGCTTCGTATAAATCTCTGTAGGCTTCATAGATTTCTAAGGTCATATATTTTGCATTTGCCTTATCAGATTTAATATAGGTCATCCACTCATTGTAGGCATTGATGTGACCCATAGTAAGCTTTCCTTTTGCTTGTTTTGGCATTGGTGGTGGCGGTGGTGGCGGAAAATCATTTTTATTTTTTGATTCTTTTATAACTTTTGGAGCAGGAGGTGGTGGCGGTGGCGGTGGCGGAAAACTTGGCCATGTCTCAGAATTGTTTTTCTGAGCTTTGGTCATTCTATCATAAATAGCTTTGTATTTCATCACTTCTTTGTGCTTTACAATGGCATATTCCCCGTTTTTTTCTTTTTTAGCCTTATCGTTTTGCTTGTTTATCTTTTTTGCCCAAGTATTGTATTCTGCAATTTCTTTCGCTGTTGGTGGGTTTTGTTGGTATGAAGAGATGCTTTTTTCAACTTCGTCTGCGTCCAACTGTGGGTAAGGCATCTCAACAGCTTTCTCTTTTTGTTCTTTAGTCATTCTATTATAAATGCGAAGATTCTCAACTAAGCCTTCCTCTTCTATCGGTGGCATAAAGACTGCACCATTCGGATACTCAACAAATTTACTTCTCACATTTTTAGCCCAGATATTGTAAGATGCTATTTCTTTTGGTGTTGGTATTTGTTGTTTTCCTTCTTTAATATGAATTAGAACATCACCTGATTTATCTTGTCCTTCAATTTTTATCATAAATAATTGAATGGCTTTAGGTGTCGAAGTTTCACTTAAATAGTTTTTAATGGTTTCATTGAGTTTATTTCCTTGGATAAACTCTGTCATTTTACCACTAATTTTAGCCAAAAAGGAAACTACTTCAAGATTATCACTTGTGCTTAATTCAAGATTTTTTATATCATTTAAGTTCAAGGTACACTGGTCGCAGCTTTTTCCGTTTACCAAAAGGTTTGTTGTATTCTCTAATTCAATTTCCACAATCTCGCGGTCGCTAAAACTGTAAAATAAAAGTCCTAATAGTGGCAATAACAATACCCGTAATGCCCATTTTTTCTGTTTGGATGTTTGTGTTTTCATAACTGTAAATCGTTTTTTGATGGATGAATAATCTATAGCATTTGCAAGGCTATAGTCTTGATGTGATGAATAATTAAGTAATGTGTTTTGGTATGTTGCAGGCTTAAAACCAGCTTCGATTACGGCTTGGTCTGCCAAAAATTCATGATTGAGTTTTATACGTTTTTTAAACAACCAAATAAAAGGTTGAAACCAAAAAACAATTTGCATTAATTCTATAAACAAAATGTCTAAACTGTGCTTTTGTTTGGCGTGTACTTCTTCGTGAAGTAGGACTTCTTCTGGGACTTCGTTCTTTTGGAATTTAAACTTATTCAAGAAAATAAAATTGAAAAACGTATGCGGATTTATTAAACTTTTTAGCAACACAAAAGTGATAAACGATTGCTTTTGTTTTTCGTTAGTTTTAATGGTTTTTACAATACTAAACAGGTTTTTAATAAACCTAAAACTGAATACAGCAACACCTAAAAAGTAAATTGACCAAACAATGTGTTCGAGCGTCCAAAATGAAGTTTCAATCACTTCTAAAGGTTCGTTTATAGTAAAAGGAATATTAGCGTTGCTAAAGTCGAAATCTTTGAGTGGTTCTACATAAACATATTCTGTGATGCTTAATAACGGAATGACAAACGCCACACCAACCGATGTTATTAAGTAAATACGCTTAAAACGGTGCATATTTTCTTTTTCTAAGAAGAACACGTACAGTAGCCAAAAAATAACAAGAATGGCGGATGATTTTAAAAGATAGATTTCCATGACTATTTCTTTTTAATTTCGTTATCAATTAGCTTTTTTAAGTCTTCCAATTCGGTTTTAGTTAAATCGGTCTTTTGTGTAAAAAACGACGCGAATTGAGAGGCGCTATCATTAAAAAAGTTTTTAATCAGTCCGTTTACATGCTTTGAAAAATAGTCCTCTTTTTTTACTAACGGATAATATTCTCTCGATTTTCCAAATGTTTTATAAGCGACAAAACCTTTGTCAGTCATTCTCTTTAATAATGTTGCAACTGTTGTATTTGCTGGCTTTGGTTCTGGGTAACTGTCTAACAAATCTTTCATAAAAGCTTTGTTTAGCTTCCAGAGGTATTGCATGAGTTGTTCTTCGGTTTTTGAGAGTTGCATGTTCTACGTTTTTAGATTAACTTCTACAAATGTAGAAATAAATTTTAATTCTACAAGTGTAGAGTTAAGTTATTTTTCATTTTTGAATTCTTATATTTGAAAAACAATGAACCCAAATCATTAATTATGAAACGACTTTACTTTTCTTTATTTGCTATAATTCTTAGTGTTTTTTTTGCTAATGCCCAATTTGTGCAAGACGTTGTAAATAATATTCGATTAGATAGTTTAGAGCGAAAAGTCTCTGAACTTTCTGGTGAAACAGCTTCGTCTATTAACGGAATGAGTTTTACAATTATTAATCGTGAGTATTCTGTTAACGATATGGCTGCAGAATACATTAAAGACCATTTTGAGGCTTTAAATAATATTACTATAAATGAACAATTGTTTAATGCAGGTGCAGGAATTGGAACAAATGTTATAGCTACACAAACAGGTACGTTAACACCAGGAAATATTTATCTAATTTGTGCGCATTACGATTCAGTTGATGATTTTTGTGCAGATGATAACACAACAGGTACATCTGCTGTTTTAGAAATCGCTAGAATTTTGTCGCAATACGAAACTGAGAACACGATTGTATATGCACTTTGGGACCAAGAAGAAATTGGGTTACGTGGTTCTAATTTTTATGCAGAACAAGCTAGTGCCAATGGTGATAACATCGTTGCTGTAATTAATATGGACATGATGGGATATCAAAACCAAACCTCTAATGATAATTTTTTTGATATCGATTTGCAAGATATTGGAAACTCTATACAAATTAAAGACGATTTGCTAGCACTACAACCAACTTATGCTCCAAATTTAAATCCTATTGTCGTTAATCCAGGAACACCTTTTAGTGACCACAAATCATTTTGGGACGAAGATTACGGTGCGGTTTTAGTTGGTGAGTCTTGGGAAACCAATGACCAAACACCGCATTATCATATGTCTTCAGATAGGCTTTCGACACTAGACATGCCTTACTACCATGAAATGGTAAAACTCGTAGCCGCCTATACAGCTACTAAAGCTAATATTGTAAGAGTGCTTTCATCTAATGAATTGAAAGAAAATGAAATTCGAGTTTTTCCAAATCCTGTAATTTCAGATTTACATATTGAAATGAAAAATCCTCAAGATTTAGAACTCGAATTTTATAATATTGAAGGGAAACTTATTCAAAAAAATAGTTTGAAATCTGACGTTTCTATTATCAATGTTTCAAATTTTACTAACGGTATTTACTTTATAAAGGTAAAATCTATTCAAGGAGAAAAGACCTTTAAATTTGTGAAGCAGTAAGTTAAATTACTATTGGTTATAAGGGCGTTCATTTATCCAATTAAAACCACGCGAATGTAAAGGGAATTCTTTTAAATCTTTTTTTTGTAATACAACATAGATGCTATCATTTTCAATTTCACCCCATAATTTGAGCTGATTACGATTGGGCAAATCAAACTCAAAATTAAGACTGTCTTTGCTGCTATATTGACTATAAACTGAAATTTTATTTTGAAGAGTATCTGTTTCAAAAGTATATCTTAACAACTTATCAGTCATGGTTTTAACAACAGCATTGCCTTTTCGTTCAACTAATAGATAGCGCCAACGATGAGAATCAGTTGTCAATGGCGGAATGGTATCTTTGTTTTTTATAAAAGTTTTTGCTTCCCAAATCCCATAAAGTGCAGGTCTGTGATTTATGTCACTTATATTTAGCTGTCCTAAGTAGCTTAATATACAACCAGCTATTAAAAGAATAGGAAGCACTAGCTTCTTTAAAATAGAAATAGTTTTGTGGTAACTTTTTGAGCTTATTGGATGGTAAAAATCATAAGCTTTTGTGCTTTTGTTTTTTATAAAAACAGATTGGAATCGTTTAAAATCTGTCATAAAAATAATGCCAGCCATCAAGATTAAATGAATTGAAAATAGCTTAACAGGTATGTCGAACATTAAATTCATCATTGCCACTTGTGTCATTACGCCAACGACAATAAACGCACCAAGTGTTGCTGTACGTCTCCATATGAGAAGAACACCTCCAAGGATTTCCATTATACCTGCAAACATGCCAAAACCTTTAGAATATCCCATGTAAGTCCAAGCCAATCCCATTGGTGAAAATTCACCTAACGGTTGAAGTAATTTTACAAATGATGGCGGTTGAAATTGAATTTGAAACACTTTTACAAACCCATAAAGTAACATTGCAGAAACTATAAAAAATCGTAATGCAACAATAAACCAATAAAAGGCTTTATTATATTCCTTTTTGTTTCGTTGTAAAACTGTCCATAAAACGGTAAAAAATAGAGCTAGAATTAAATTAAAAAAAAGGGTAATGTAAGCATAAGTATTATCGCCGCTACCATAACCACTTACATCGTATTCATAAGTAAATCCTAAAAATGTTTTACCAAGCCATCTAAAAGGTACTTCAAATAAACTACTGGTAAACATCAACACCATGTAGAGCAGAAAGTATGAGAAAATAAACCTAAAAATGAGTTTACTTCTCAATGACCAAACTTCTCTATACGATTGACTTATTAGCATTTACTGTTTTAATTCCGTGAAATACTTATAAAAATAAGGAATAGTTTCTATACCTTTTAAATAGTTCCAAATACCAAAATGCTCGTTAGGCGAGTGGATGGCATCACTATCTAAACCAAAGCCCATTAGTATAGTTTTGCTTTTTAATTCTTGCTCAAAAAGAGATACAATTGGTATGCTTCCTCCGCTACGTTGTGGTATTGGTGTTTTTCCAAAAGTTTTCTCATAGGCTTTTGAGGCAGCTTTATACCCAATGCTATCTATAGGTGTTACATAACCTTGACCGCCATGATGAGGCGATACCTTTACGCGGACGCCAGCAGGAGCAATCTTCTCAAAATGTGTTTTGAATAGTTGGGTGATTTCTTGCCAATCTTGGTTAGGTACTAAGCGCATCGAGATTTTTGCATAGGCTTTGCTAGCGATGACTGTTTTTGCGCCTTCACCAGTGTAGCCACCCCAAATTCCATTGACATCTAGAGTTGGTCTAATAGAGTTACGCTCGTTTGTAGTATAGCCTTCTTCACCATAAACAGCATCAATGTCCAAAGATTTTTTGTAGGCTTCTAAAGAGAAAGGTGCTTTTGCCATTTCAGCACGTTCTGCATCCGAAAGATTTTCGACTTTATCGTAAAATCCTGGAATTGTGATATGATTATTTTCGTCATGGAGTGAGGCAATCATTTTCGTTAAAACATTAATCGGATTTGCTACCGCACCACCATATAAACCAGAATGTAAATCGCGGTTTGGCCCTGTAACTTCGACCTCAACATAACTTAAACCACGAAGTCCAGTTGTAATTGAAGGAACGTCTTTGGCAATCATTCCCGTATCAGAAATGAGAATGACATTGTTCTCTAATTTTTCACGATTTGCTTTTACAAAATGCGAGAGATTAACACTGCCAACTTCTTCTTCACCTTCAATCATAAACTTAACGTTACAAGGTAAATCGCCCTGTGAAGTCATATACTCTAAAGCTTTAACGTGCATATACATTTGGCCTTTATCATCGCAAGCACCTCGAGCAAAAATTGCACCTTCGGGATGCAAATCTGTATTTTTAATTACAGGTTCAAAAGGCGGTGAGTGCCACAAATCTAATGGGTCTGGCGGTTGTACATCGTAATGTCCGTAGACTAATACTGTAGGTAATTTTGGGTCTATAATTTTTTCGCCGTAAACAATAGGAAAACCTTCGGTTTCGCAAATTTCTACACGGTCACAACCTGCCTTTTTTAAGTTGGTTTTTATGACTTCCGCAGTTTGTATAGTTTCCTTTTTGTAAGCAGAATCTGCACTTATAGAGGGTATTTTTAGAAGCTCAATGAGCTCATCTATGAATCGTTGTTTATTTGAAGTGATGTAAGACTGAATGCTAGACATAATTTATAATTTGTGTGTCTAACAAAAATAAGAAAAGCTAAAGGACTATTTATTGTTTTAAAGCTATTTGATTATTGAAAACATTGTTTATATTTGCATCCCGATTTTAAAGAATTGGTAGTCTTGCGGATGTGGTGGAACTGGTAGACACGCTAGACTTAGGATCTAGTGCCGCGAGGTGTGCAGGTTCGATTCCTGTCATCCGCACAATAAAAAAAGCTTCTCATTTTTGAGAAGCTTTTTTGGTTTAAACTTTTAATTATTGTTTAATAAGTTTAAAGGTTTTTGTTCTGTTTTCTTTTGTTGCAACATTTACTAAATATATGCCAGCTTTTAAGTTTTCTATATTAAATGCAGTATTGCTTGAAAAATTACCTTTAAAACTTTGGATATTTTTTCCTGTGATGTCAAAAATGCCAACTTGAGATACATCTAAATTAATAGAGAATGAAGTTGATGCAGGATTAGGAAATAATTTTATATCATCTAAATTAAAATCGGTGGTGCTTAGTGCTTGCGCAGGAGCATTACCAAAAATTCTAAATTCGCCCGCAGGAATACTAATTTGGTCACTGGTATTTGTAACATTAATAAATGTACTTCCTGTTTCGTCCATTAAATCATACCATTCTCCTGTGTAAGGAAAATCTGGGGTTATATTTTGACTCGCAACTGCAAAATTTGCCAAAACTACTACGTTCAATAATTCTGTACTACTTGAATTTCCGGGATTGCTATTGTCAAAAACATAAATTCGTTGTCTCAAATTGTTACCATTGGGACTAATAGCATAGTCTTTTTCAAAAATTGGTTCATTGATTTTAAGAGCAATCAATCTAGAATATGCATCATAGATTTCTGATCTATTTGGGTCAGTTAACCAATTTTCAATCCATTGTGGTTGAGGTTTTGTATCTAACTTACAATCACCTGGAGATGGATCGTCATCCGTGTTAACAGAACCATTACTACAAGTAAAAATTGAATTATCCATTCCTAAATCTCCAAAATGCCATATCATTTTTGGCCCAGGTACTGAAAATAAAGTTGCAGCAACAGTTGCAGCTCTTTTTGAAGCATTAGCTAAATTACCTTGGGCTGGTGCAGATCCAAATGGATTTCCATTTTGAAGTGTATAGTACATTACTCTTTCCTCATCATGGCTTTCGGCATAACCTAAAAGTCTTTTTCCCTGAAAACCTCTACTATTGTGACCTACGCCAGTTAAATCCCCAGAAGCGCCGTTATTTGTCCCATTTGGGTCGTTGGGATACCCTCTAGATAACACGGAGTAAGGGTCTGTCATTTTTCCCCACATCATTATTCCTTTACCTTCATTAAGTCTGTAATTTGCCCACTGACTTTCCTCATTGGCATCTCCTAAATGCTCAAATATTGTATAATGTGTTGGGTCTAAAGACCATGCATAATCAGCATAACTTCTCAAAATATCAATTCTATCTTGCTGATAGGTATTTGTACAGTTGTCATCACCACCAGAACAGTTTTGCGTAAATCCTTTGGTTAAATCCCAACGAAAACCATCAATTTTAAATTCTTCTACCCAATGTTTAATCACACGTTCTACGTATTGATTTACGATAGGATTTGTATCGTCATTTGAACTAGCCGAAGGTGTGTTAGGTAATTCTTCTGTATGGCTAAAATCGTAACCCACATTAAAACTATGTTTGGCATTAACATTAAAATATGGGTTTTCAATACTTGGGTCGCCCCAGCCATCACCATCTGGGTCAGTCATCCACATACGCACCCAAGGATTTCTTCCAAAGGCATGATTTAAAACAACATCTAGAATAACGGCTATCCCGTTTTGATGACATAAGTCTATAAACTCTTTTAATTTGTCTTCAGTGCCATAAAATTTATCTAATGCCATATGAAATGAAGTATTATAACCCCAACTTTCATTGCCTTCAAATTCCATTACTGGCATTAAATGAATAGCGTTTATATTTAAACCTTTAAAATAATCAATTCTATCTATAAGGTTTTGATAGTTTCTATTCGCATCGAAATCTCTTACTAAAACTTCATAAACGACTAAATCTTCAATTTTTGGTTTTTGAAAATTATTGACTTGCCAATTATATTCTGGTTTAGCCGTTTGTAAAACGGTAACTTCTCTGTTTTGCCCTGCCGGATAAGCTGGAAGATTAGGATAAGTTGAAGCTGGAATAAAAGGATCATCAAAATTTGATAAAACTAATGTTGAATATGGGTCTGCAGTTTTTACTAACGACGGAGAGTTTGCTATAGGTGTTTCGTCAACTACCCAATATTGATAGGTGTAAATTTGCCCTGGTGAAAGGTTTGTAAGCTCTAAAAAAAATAAATCTGAACCAGTAGAGCTATCTTTTTTCATAGCAAAAGAACCTGTTGGTTGGTAGTTGTTAAAGCTTCCTGCTACATAAATGTAATCTTTACCTGGTGCATTTAGCACTAAAGTAGCTTTTGTGTCGTCATTACTGTCATAGTTAATACCTTCAATCAGTCCGCTTGGTATAGTTTCGCTTACTGTACTAGGATTTAAAACCGCTGTTACTGATAATGTTCTTACCTCTGCACCTTGAGTAATCGTTAAGCTATAAGCTCTATTTGTATTTATAGATGTATCGGTATATGAAAAGGTTTCAACATTATTGGAGACAATTGGTGTTCCCCCATTTATTGACAATGAATAATTAGCAAGTCCGCAAGTATTTGATGCAGATATAGTAACATTGTCACCGCTTGAGATTATTAAAGTATTTGTAGATGGAGAAGTTAAGGTTGCTGTAAAAGCAGACTCTCCTATACCAACTTCTATATCTTGTGACTGACCGTCATTACCATCTTTAGGTTTTACTAAAAATCCGATGTTTCCAATATCCGAAGTACCATAAAAAGTTTGAGGAGTTAAGGTAAACGTATATATATCGTTTGTTGAGTCAAATGTAAAACGGTTTGCTTCGTTTGAAGAAGTCCATGCACCATTTGAAGGCGCATTTATATCGTTGTTATTTCCAGTATCACTTACTGTATTTCTCCAAGCCCAAAGATACAAGCCATTGTTTGCTCCATTTGTAATTCCCCATGGTGCTTCATCAAGGCTTGAGCCTTGAATTGTTATAGTAATAGAATCATCGACATCAAACGAACATGGAGATATTTCATAAATAACATCTTGTTGTTGTGATGTGCCTAGTTGATAAATAACTAAACATATTATAAGTAGTATTCTTTTCATAGCTCAAATAGTTATTAAAAAAAAGGCTGTACGAATACAGCCTTTTTAAAATTTATTTTATCTATTACTGTAAAGTAATAGTTTGTGTATATGCTCTTGGATTACTTAAATCTAATTCTACTAAATAAGTCCCTGAGCTTGGTACTGAGAAGTTACCTCCGCCATAATCTAAAGATCCGTTGTCATCTCCATCAGTTCCGAAATTTAAATCCCAGCCATCATTAGCTCTAAATTTATATTCTCCAGCTGCATCTAATGCTATGGTAATTTCCCATTTACTTGTAGTTTCATTATAAGTCATATCTTGGTCCATAACACCATTATCTGGCCATCCTGCAGGTGTTGCACTACCTGTAATAGCCCAGCTAGTTCTCTGAGCACTGTATGTCAATGCATCTGTATCTGCTTGTATGTAATAATAACCTGCGCCAGTACCAATTTGAATATTACTTTCACCTTCTTGGATTAATGTTCCTGAGAAAGTACCATCGTCACCATAATCTCCATCAAAACTTTCGTTTGTTGGTAAAATTTTGAATTCGATAGCAGCTTCATTCATATATACATAACCTTCAAAATCTGTTTCACCGAATCCAGATGCTGAGATTGGAACTGCATTTGCTGGTGTCCAGTTATCTCCATATCCACTTGCTGATAGAAAGTTTCCAACTATAAATACCATTGGAGCTTCAGTAGTGTATGGTGTTAATGAGAAAGTCACAATTTCTGAAAATGTAGCTTCACTATCATTTTGTCCTAGGCTAGATTTAATTCTTAAATCAACATCTGCAGCACTAAAAGGAGTTAATTGTAATAAGTCTACTGCAACTCCGTTCAATTGAGAATTTGTCCAAGCCAAAAAAGTTTCATTAGTGGTACCTGCATCAATTGGGTTTGCAAAATCTGTTCCTGAATTTGCTAATTGAACTGTGTACTGTATTTCAGTCGGGACATTGTAAATAGCATCATCCCATACTACTGTAGTAGCAATTGCATCTGGATTTTCAATATCTAAGACTATGCTTGAGCTTGCCGTTGGTAAACTAATTTCTGCAGGCCTCGATGCAGCAGATTCAATCACAAAGTTGTCCTCTTCTTGGCAAGAGTTAAAACTTAATAACGCACAAAGCGCTAATCCTAATATTTTTATGTTTTTCATGATAATTTGTTTTTTTGTTTTTATTAAAAACCTGGGTTTTGAGTTAAGTTTGGATTGGCTTGTATAGCCGTTACAGGAATTGGAAATAATTTATAGCTTTCCGGAATGGCATTGCCGTTAGCAGTACCACCTTTCCAAGGCCAAATATAGTTACCACCTGTAAACATGTTAAATCGAATTAAATCAGATCTTCTATGACCCTCTAAGTTTAATTCTCTTCCTCTTTCGTCAATAATAAAATCTAAAGTAAGCTCTGACATACCAATTGGGTCAGCAAAAGATCTTGTTCTTACTTGATTTACATAATTAAGAGCTTGAGACATAGTGGTGTTAGCCGCACCTCTTAAAGCTAATTCTGCGTAGATTAAATAAGCATCAGCCAATCTGTAAAAAGGAAAATCTGTTGGTGAAAAATCTAAAGGGTTTCCACTTCCGTCAGAAAAAGTGTTTCTATATTTTATAGACGGATAGCCGTCAGTCCAAGTTCTGTAATCTGTCATTGTAAACTGATGTCCGTCTGTCCAAAACAAGCTAGCTCTCACGTCATTGGAAGCTGCAAGTGCATTTGCACTGTTTCCAAATAATCCGTACCAAGCTTCCGTTGCTCTGTGTCCAGTCCATCCTTGTGCAGCACCAAATTGAGATAAAGGCATTGTGTCAGCACTCAAATTTCCGTTAACTAAATACGTTGTGTTTCCAAAACTTTGACTTGTTAATGGCTCAGCAATTAAAGGGAAAATTATCTCTGGAGAAGCATCATTATCTGCAGAGAATAATCTTACAAAGTTGTTGTCTAAAGTATAACCACCTTCGTTGATTACTTTGTTAACATAAATTGCAGCATCATCCCATCTAGGTGTACCAGTATAAATTTCAGCATTAAGATACAATTTAGTTAAGAGCATATCTACAACATAACGATTAGCACGACCATAATTACTTGTTGTTCTAATTACTGGTTCAATGGCTAATAACTCTGACTCAACATAGTCAAACAGCTCTTGTCTTGATGCTTCAGGTAAAAGTTCAGATTGTCCGAAATTTTCATCAGTAGCTAATACACCTTTCCCAAAAACATCTATAATATTATAATAGGCAAGAGCTCTTAAAAAACGAGTTTCTGCTACAATATTTTCTTCATCAGGAAAGTCTGCAGTTTGCAAAACTTGTAAAAAATTATTACACTGAGGAATTGTAAAATAGGCTCTGTCATAGAACAATCTAAAAAATTTATTGTTTCTATCCCAGTTAGATGTTGTAGTTAGTTGATCTAAACCGTCATCTCCCCAACGATTCTTCATTCCGTCAGCCGTGAAATCTTGTAGATTAATAATTGCTCTTAAAAAAGCACCTTCTCCCGCATCTGGACTTACGATATCCGAACTACCTGGACCACTTGGTCCAGTTAATGCGAAAGAAGCATAAAGTCTTGACACTAGTCCTTCAACCGCATTCGGGTCTGAGGCTAGTAACTCCTCTAGCGAAAGCTCTAACAACGGAGCTGTCTCTAAGTCATCACTGCAGGAGTTAACTCCAAACAGGATAACACATAGTAAAATTAAAATTCTATTGTTTTTCATAATCAATTTTTTTTAGAAATTAAAGTTAAGTCCTAAAGTATAAGCTGTAGGTCTTGGGTAAAAATTTCGGTCAATTCCTCCAAAATTTTCAGGATCTTGCCCAGAGTAATCTGTAATGATAAATGGATTTGTTACAGCACCATAAACTCTTACTGTACCATCTTTTAAAATATTATCAAAACTATACCCTAAAGCAATATTATCGCATCTTAAAAATGAAGCGTCTTCTAAATAATAATCTGAAAATTGTACGTTACCATTAACGTTGTTAATAGTTGGATTAGCAGAGCCATCAAAAAAGTTCAGAACATTAGTTAAGTTATTTTGACTTGAAAATACTGCGCTTTCAGTAAAACCATAATTTAATTGAGCAAAGTTATATACATTTCCTCCAATTTGACCTCTAAAACTTGAACTTAAATCCCATTTTTTGTAATCAAAATTTAGACCAAAACCAAATGTCCAATTAGGAGCTATTTGCTTAAAATAACGGTCATCATCAGTAATAACATTATCACCGTTACGATCTACAAAAGCATTAGGAATCGGGTTTCCTGCTTGGTCATATAATTGCTTAAAAACAAATGCACTTCCTGCTTGCTGACCGACTGCGTGTCTAAATAAATCTCCACCAGTACCTCTTAGGCTACCTCCAGCATTAATTTCCGTTAATCCATTTAAATCTGTAACTTCAGTTTTATTATATGATAAATTTGTATTCAAACTAAAATTAAAATTATCAGTAGAAATAGGAACAATATTTAAATTTAATTCAAAACCTTCACTTTCTGTTTCACCTACATTATCAATAAAAGCATTAGTTAATGCTTGACCAGGCGGCACAGGTGTAGTTGCTAATAAATCTACTGTATTTCTTTTATATATGTCAAACGAACCAGATAGAAGATTGTTTTTGAAAAACGAAAAATCTAAACCAACATTGTACGTTGTTGATTTTTCCCAAGTCAAATCTGGATTAAATGGCTGTGCTGAGTACAAAGAAGAATTTGGTAAATATTGACTATTAGCATCACCAGTTAAGAATAATGGTATAGAAGGATAAAAACCAACTGACCCAGTAATATCTTGTTGTCCTGTTTCACCCCAACTCAATCTTAATTTTAAATTTTGAATAAAATTTGAGCCCTCTAAGAAAGATTCTTTATGTATTTGCCATGCTAATGCAGCAGCAGGGAAGTAACCCCAGCGATTATCTTCTGTAAACAAAGAAGAACCGTCAGCTCTAAATGATGCTGTTAACAAGTAACGGTCACCTAAACTAAGATTACCTCTTACAAAATAAGATTGAAGATTTAAAACGTTTAAATAGCGATTATTTGGATTTGCAGGATTTACAAATGGTTCTCTTACTCCAGTAACTAAATTATACTGAAAACGTCTTTGGTTTCCATCATTCTTAAAGTTTTGATATGCATAACCTGTCTGAACATCAAAACTATCAATAAACCCAGAATCATAGAACTTTGCATACTTCAAATAAGCGTCAAACGTTGTATTAGTAATTCTTTGATTTTCTTCAAAATTTACACCTGGATTAAATACAAAATTAGAATTGATGTCACTGTTGTTTGCATTAAATCTGTAAGTTTCAAAAGCATTGTCTGTAAAGATTTCAGAAATATTTGCATCAGATGCATCTAATCCAAAATTAACTACTGCATTTAATTCAGGAAGGAAAGGCATTTTGTAATCAAATTCAACATTTCCTAAAAAACGTCTTACGTTCTCAGGACGTTCTCTTTGTTCTAATCTAGCCAAAGGATTAGATTGAATAATCCTTCTAAAATTTCCATCGTCAAAAGTTGTTAGATAATAACCTCCAAATCTATTATCAGAAGAGAAATCATAGATAGGTTTTGTAGGGTCAAATGATAAGGCTTCACCTATAGCGCCACCAGCATCAACAGCATTTTTAAACGCAAAAATGGTTTTTGCATTAAAGTCAATTTTTAAGTTATCATTTAATAGTGTTGGCGTCAATTTTGCAGAAAGCGTAACGCGTTCATAATTATCATTAATAACAACACCTTCAGCTCTACTTAAACCAACAGATGCTCTAAACGGTATTTCTTTAAAGAGGCTTGCTCTAGCGCTAAAATTATGATTAAAACTATTTGCTGTTCTTAAAATAGCATCACGCCAATCAGTGTTGTATATATCTCTGCCGTTTAATGTTTGGCTTATAGACTGGTTAGCATTTACACTTCCAGCTGGTACACCCAGTTGTCCGGCTCTGTTTGGGTGAAATTGCTGAATGAATTGCGTGTATTCTTCACCATTCATTACATCTAGGCCATCTCCAGCAGAACTTACTGTATAATCAGTAGAGTAGTTAAATTTAGGTTTTCCAGATGTCCCTTTTTTAGTGGTAATAATAATTACACCGTTTGAAGCTCGTGATCCATAAATCGCTGTTGCAGAAGCATCTTTTAAAATAGAAAAACTTTCAACATCGTTTGGATTTACTAGCGTTAAAGGGTTAGAAACACCTGCTGGATTATCATTTCCAATCGGCACACCATCAATAACTATTAAAGGATTGTTTTGAGCGTTTAATGATGAGCCACCACGAATTCTAATATTTGGAGCAGAATCAGGAGAACCTCCATTGTTAGTGATTCTTACACCAGCAGCTTTACCATTTAATAATTGATCAGTAGAAACAATTGCACCTCTATTAAAATCTTTTTCAGTAACTACATCTACAGAACCAGTAGCATCTTTAACCGTAGTAGAACCGTATCCAATAATAACAATTTCGTCTAATTGGGCAGCATCTTCGGCTAGAACCACATCTATAGTGTTACTACCTTCGACCGTGATTTCCTTTGTAACAAAACCAACATAAGAAAAAACAAGTACATCTCCAGTGTTTGCGTTGATGGTATATTTACCGTCAAAATCCGTATTTGTACCAGTTGTGGTACCTTTAATTAAAACGTTAACGCCTGGCAACGGTGCCGAGCTAGAGCCATCAGTTACAGTACCTGTAATTTGAGTTTGAGCAAACAGCGTTGCTGGCACAAACAAAAGGCAAAACAAAATGGCATTTAAGAATGTTTTCATAAATAAATTTTAAGTTAATTGCGTTAGATTTTTTAACAAAATTTTCACTTCTCGGGTTAAATCTATGTAAATTTAAGATCACTAATCTGTTAAAAATCAGTTCAACCTTTACGAAAACGTTTGCGTGTTAAAAACTTTTTCTGAAAACTTAAATTCTGAATATAATTTGGGAATAAATGAGAAATTCTTAATCAAAAAGACAATTAATTATCAGGTTTGCATTTTCAAATGATTCATACAAAAATAAAAATTGAAGTATTTTAGTGAAATAAATAAAACCTATGAAAAGAAAAGTAACCTTAAAACAAATAGCAAAAGAATTAGATGTTTCTATTTCAACTGTTTCTAAAGCTTTGAGAAATAGTGTCGAAATTAGTGAGGATACAAAGCAAAAAGTACAAGCTTTTGCAAAGTTGTATAACTATAAACCTAATAATATTGCCTTAAGTCTTAAAAACAGAAAAACCAATACTATTGGTATTATCATTCCTGAAATCGTACACCATTTCTTTTCAAAAGTAATTCGGGGTGTGGAGTTGGTAGCAAACCAAAGAGGCTATAATGTAATTATTGGCTTATCTAATGAGT
This sequence comes from Winogradskyella litorisediminis, assembly GCF_042675765.1. Lineage (NCBI taxonomy): Bacteria > Pseudomonadati > Bacteroidota > Flavobacteriia > Flavobacteriales > Flavobacteriaceae > Winogradskyella > Winogradskyella litorisediminis. The sequence goes on from NZ_JBHTJL010000009.1 coordinate 1,057,190, forward strand.
CATTTTCTAAAGAAGTGATTAATATGGAAATGCTTGCAAATGGCAGTATAGATGGCTTTATTATTTCTCTCTCAAAAGAAACACTACAACTACAAGATTACCATCATTTCAACGAAACTATTAATCAAGGTATGCCCATTGTAATGTTTGATAGGGTTGTAAACGAAATCAATTGCGATAAAGTAATTGTTGATGATTTTGAAGGGGCTAAAAATGCTGTCGAAAAACTAATAGAAAACGGCTGTAAAAAAATAGCGTTAATTACAACTAAAGACTACGTAAGCGTAGGTAGATTGAGAACTCAAGGTTATATTGAAGCTCTTAAAAATCATCATCTAGATTTAAAATCTGAACTTATCCTGAAGCTTGACGACAATATTGATTACGAAGTAAACTTGGAGGCTTTAGTTAAAGAAATTGAAAATTTATTCAAATCAAATAAAAAAATAGATGGCATTTTTGCTGTTAATGAGCTTTATGCATTAACCGCAATGCGTGTGGCACAAAGACTTGGCTATAAGGTACCAGATAACTTACAGGTTATTGGGTTCACTGATGGAGTATTGTCTAAACACTCCACGCCAAGCTTATCTACAGTAAGTCAACATGCACAATTAATGGGCGAAAAAGCAGCTGGATTATTAATTGATAAATTAGAAAGCGCCGAAGAAGATGAAACCTACCAAACACAAATTATAGCGTCCGAATTGATTGAGCGCGAATCAACGAAGTAGTGTTAATTTATTTGGCTGTATCATATTCTTTGTTACATTTGTAGCAAATCAAACACTTATTTTCACTTCTCACCCGAAAATAGTTTTGATAAGATAAGCTTATCAGAATAGTAGTAATCTAATACATACTATAATGAAAAAGCGTATGCTAGGTTTCTGGGAAATTTGGAACATGAGTTTCGGTTTCTTAGGAATTCAATTTGGCTTTGCCCTTCAAGGCGGCTTCATGTCTCGAATATTTCAAACGCTTGGCGCAGCAAAGGATGATATTCCATTATTGTGGATTGCAGCACCTTTAACAGGTCTAATTGTACAGCCAATTATTGGTTATTTAAGCGACCGTACATGGAGCAACAAATGGGGCAGAAGAAGACCTTATTTTTTAATTGGAGCTATACTTAGTTCGTTAGCTTTATTTTTTGTACCCTATTCACCTGCACTTTGGATGGCAGCTGGTTTTCTTTGGATTTTAGACGCATCTATAAATGTGTCAATGGAGCCATTTAGAGCATTGGTAGCCGATAAATTAAATGAGTCACAGCGTACTTATGGATTTGTAGTCCAAACATTGATTATTGGTATTGGTACTTGGGTAGCAAGTAATTTACCTTGGTTGGTTTCTCAATTAGGAGTCAGTGACTCAGCAGCATTAGGCGTTGTTCCAAATTCCGTAAAAGTTGCTTTTGCCATTGGCGCTTTTGTATTTTTAATTAGTATTCTTTATACGGTTTTTACAACTTCAGAATATCCTCCAGAAGACATGGAAGCCTTTGAAGAAGAGAAAAAACAAAAAAGCCGATTTATTTCTGATATTGTTGAAAATATTGGTAATATGCCAATGACCATGAAAAAATTGGGCGTTATTCAATTCTTTAGTTGGTTTGCCTTTTTTACAATGTGGAGTTTGGCAAATCCAGCATTAACCGAACATGTTTTTAAAACACCTGCTCCAGTTGAAGCAGATTTTAATATGGAAGTCCAAACCGATAAAGAGGCATTTGATATTCAAAATACAGCATTTCAAAAATCTTCAAATTTGGTTGGTTCTGCAATGGGAGTTTACGGATTGTCTTCAATGGCATTTGCATTAATATTAGTAGTATACACTTCAAAACGTAGATTGAACCGAAAGTATACGCACATGATAGCACTTGCAATCGGTGGTGTTGGCTTTTTAATGATGAAATATGTTTCGCCAGAACAACTTAAATACTGTTTTATATTAATCGGAATTTCTTGGGGAAGCATTCTTTCTATGCCTTATGCTATGTTGTCAAGTTCTGTAGACGAGAAAAAAATGGGAATGTTTATGGGTTTATTCAATATGTTTATTGTAATTCCACAAATTATTGCTGCTTTAGGTGGTGTAAATTTTGTTTCAGGTTTATTAGGAGAAGAAGCTATTAATGCTATGACAATTGCAGGAATTAGTCTACTTATTGCTGGCATTTCAAATTTATTAATTACAAACAAGTCGGCGATATCGTATCAGCCTTCAGAAGCTTAAAAATGAATAAAAAAGGATTCATATTCGACCTTGATGGTGTCATCGTAGATACCGCAAAATACCATTTCCTTGCATGGCGAAAATTAGCCAACGGGTTAGGTATAGATTTTACGCACAAAGAAAACGAACAACTTAAAGGCGTTAGCCGTGTGCGTTCTCTAGAAAAAATATTAGAATGGGGAAACAAATCCATTCCAGAAGAGGAGTTTACATCATTAATGGCAAAAAAAAATGAAGAATATTTAGGCTACATTAACGAGATGGATGCTTCAGAAATTCTTCCAGATGTAGAACGGGTTCTTAACTTTTTAGCTGAAGAGCATCAAGCGATTTCCCTTGGTTCTGCAAGTAAAAATGCACGACCAATTTTAGAAAAAGTTAATCTGATAAGTCATTTTCACGCCATAGTAGATGGTAATGATGTATCAAAAGCAAAGCCAGACCCAGAAGTGTTTCTTATTGGCGCAAAACTATTAAATAAGCAGCCAGAAGATTGCATTGTTTTTGAAGATTCAGTAGCTGGAGTACAAGCAGCAAATGCGGCAAACATGATTTCCATTGGTATCGGAGAAGAAGAGGTTCTGCACGAAGCAGACTATGTATTTAAAGATTTTACTGAAATATCTAATGAATTTTTAGGTCAGATAATTTCAGAACAAATAAAAAAGAATAACTGATAAAATATGATAGCTAATACTCGTATCTAAAAGTGATGCGATTTTAAAACTATCATTTAAGATCTTATTAAAATGAATAACAATTATATAAAAGCAAATCCGTGGTCCATCATTGAAGAAGGTTGGGATGCAAGCCGAGTAAAATCATCGGAAAGTTTGATGAGTCTTGGAAATGGACAAATGGGACAGCGTGCCAATTTTGAAGAACACTACTCAGGTGCAACCTTTCAAGGAAGTTATGTTGCAGGTGTATATTACCCAGATAAAACTCGAGTTGGATGGTGGAAAAACGGCTATCCAGAATATTTTGCAAAGGTACTAAATGCACCAAATTGGATTGGTATAAACGTACATATCAATGACGAACGATTGGATTTGGCAACTTGCAAGAACATTGAAAACTTCCGTAGAGAACTCAACATGAAAGAAGGTTGGTTATCTCGAAGTTTTACAGCAACGCTTCAAAATGATGTTACTGTAAAAGTTGAAACCAAACGTTTTTTAAGTTTAGATATTGACGAAGTCGGAGCGATAGAATATAATATCACACCTTTAAATTCAGATGCTAACATTAAATACGCACCATTTTTAGATAATGGCATTACTAATGAAGACTCTAACTGGGACGATAAGTTTTGGGATGTAGTAAGTGTTGACTTTAAAGAAGACCAAGCGTATATCGTATCACGAACTATGAAAACAGATTTTTACGTCTGTACATACATGAAAAACGAATTAGCAATCGACGGTAAAACAGTTGAAAAAGAGCCAATGGTCGATGCTTACAAAGACATGATTTCTTTTGCTTATGTTAATGACGTTGCAAAAAATGAAACGTATACTATTACTAAATATGGTGGTTATAATTCAGATAGAAATCACGACAGAAACAAATTAGTAGACGTTGCAAAGGCCACATTAGATAAAGTCTCTGCAATTGGTTTTAACGGGTTATTAGAACAACAAAAACAAGCTTGGGCAAACATATGGAACATGAGCGATATTACCATAGATGGTGATGTTGCAGCACAACAAGGTATTCGTTTTAATATATTTCAATTAAATCAAACCTATTTAGGAAAAGACGCTAGATTAAATATTGGCCCAAAAGGGTTCACAGGCGAAAAATATGGCGGAAGCACTTATTGGGATACAGAAGCCTATTGCATTCCGTTTTACATGGCAACCAAAGACCAAAACGTTGCCAAAAGCCTATTAGAATACAGATACAATCATCTCGAGAAAGCTATAAAAAATGCCAAAAAATTAGGGTTTTCAAATGGTGCGGCATTGTACCCAATGGTAACCATGAATGGTGAAGAATGTCACAACGAATGGGAAATAACCTTTGAAGAGATTCATAGAAATGGTGCCATTGCATTTGCAATTTTTAATTATTACAGATATACAGGAGATTACAGTTACGTACCAGAAAAAGGCTTAGAAGTACTTATCGGAATTGCCCGTTTTTGGAAACAACGTGCCAACTTTTCTACAGCAAAAAACAAGTACGTTATACTCGGTGTAACAGGACCAAATGAATACGAAAATAATATCAATAACAATTGGTACACCAACTATATTGCCAAATGGTGTATCGATTATGCCTTAGAAAATATTGATAAAGTAAAGTCTGAATATGTTTCAGATTACAACCGTATCATGGAAAAAGTGAAGCTTTCTAAAGACGAATTGTCTCAATGGAAAGCGGTTGCAGATAACATGTATTTTCCGTTTGACGAAAAGCACAAGGTGTATCTTCAGCAAGATGGTTTCTTAGATAAAGAATTAATAACAGTAGCAGATTTACCAAAGTCTGAAAGACCAATTAATCAAAAATGGTCGTGGGATAAAATTCTGCGTTCACCATATATTAAACAAGCAGATACGCTACAAGGATTTTACTTTTTTGAAGATCATTTTTCTACTGAAGAATTAGAGCGTCATTTCGATTTTTACGAGCCATTTACAGTTCACGAAAGTTCATTATCACCTTGTGTACACAGTATTCAAGCGGCCAAATTAGGTCGAATGGACCAAGCATATGAGTTTTATCTAAGAACGTCGCGTTTAGATTTGGATGACTATAATCACGAAGTGGAAGAAGGCTTACACATTACCTCAATGGCTGGTACTTGGATGAGTATCGTAGAAGGTTTTGGCGGAATGCGTGTAGTTAATAATACACTGTCGTTTGAACCAAAAATCCCAAAACAATGGGAAGCATTTTCGTTTAAAGTGAATTTCAGAAATCAAATTTTAAAAGTAAATGCTTGTCAAGGTCATACGCATTTTGAGTTAGAAGGCGATAAAGATTTAGAAATTTTGGTCAACGGAAAGTCGGTAGTTTTATCGGCAAATACTTTAGTTACTGTATAGCAAAATAAAGCCTTACAAAATATTTGTGAGGCTTTTTTAATTTTTGAGTTTTATGAAAAGATATCATTTCGCAATTATTAGTATTCTTATTGCTTTGTGTTGTTTTTTGACGGCTTGTCAAGATTCTGAAAAGACCACGAAAGAAAAGAATCAAATGCAGTTGGTGCTTCAAAATGATATCGAGCGTTTTGAACCACCTAATTGGTGGATTGGCTTTAAAAGTGATAGCCTTCAGTTGTTGGTAAAACATGAAAATATTTCTGACTATTCTCCAAAGGTTGAAGCTTCAGAAATTTCAATTCAAAAGGTTTCAAAAGGTAATAATAGCAATAACTATTTATTTATTGACTTAGATATTTCAAAAGCAATATCTGGTAAATTCAATATAAAATTTGAAAAAGAAAATGCTGAAACACTCATAGCAACCTACGAGCTAAAAGAACGACAAAAACCAGCTGAAGATTATGTTGGTTTTAATAGTAGTGACGCCATCTATCTGATTACACCAGACCGTTTTGCTAACGGAAATATCGAAAACGATTCGCCGTTAGGCATTGAAGGCCAACCCGAATTGTTAGAACGTACCATTGATAGAAACGACGATTACGCACGTCATGGTGGAGATATTTCAGGCATTATTGAACATGTAGATTACATAAAAAACTTAGGTTTTACAGCTATTTGGCCTCAGCCAATGTTAACTAATGACATGCAACGAGGCTCTTACCATGGTTATGCAATCACTAATTTATACCAAATTGACCCACGATTTGGAACTCTAAACGAATACCAAAATTTATCGCAAAAGCTTCAAGAAAATGGTATGAAGCTCATTATGGACCAAGTGGCAAATCATTGCGGATTAGAGCATTGGTGGATGAAAGATTTACCATTTACGGATTGGGTAAACCTTCAAAAAAACTTTGAAGACAATAAAAATAATTGGAACAATTCTTATACCATAAATTCAAACCATAGACGCACCACAAATCAAGATATTTATGCTTCTAAAGCAGATAGAAAAGGCAATAATGAAGGTTGGTTTGTTGCCACAATGCCCGACTTAAATCAGCGTAATCCGTATATGGCAAAATACATCATACAAAATAGTATTTGGTGGATAGAAACTGCGCAATTAGGTGGAATTCGTCAAGACACATATCCGTATCCTGATAAAGAATTTATGAGTAATTGGGCTGGCGCGATTATGACGGAATATCCTAATTTTTCAATTGTTGGCGAAGAGTGGAGTTACAATCCGTTGCTTATTGGCTATTGGCAAAAAGGTGCAAAAAATAAAGATGGTTACGATTCAAACTTAAAATCTACTATGGATTTTGCCATGCAGCAAAAAGTTGTAGCAGGTATTAAAGAAGACGAATCTTGGGACAAAGGTTTGGTTAAAATTTACGAAGGCTTGGCTAATGATTTTCATTACGCGAGCCCAAAAGATATTATGGTGTTTCCAGACAACCATGATATGAGTCGCATATTTACTCAAATGGATGGCGATGTTGAAGACACAAAAATGGCTTTGGCAACATACGCGACACTACCTCGAATTGTGCAAATGTATTACGGTACAGAAATACTAATGAATGATTTTAAAAAACCAGGCGATCACGGATTAATACGCACCGATTTTCCTGGTGGTTGGCAAGAAGATTCAGTAAATGCATTTACTGGCGATGGTTTATCTGAAGAGCAAAAAGACGTGCAGCAATTTGTAACTAAATTGTTTAATTATCGTAAAAACAGTAAAGCCATACATGAAGGAAAAACTGTGCACTTTGCTCCATTTGTTGGTACTTATTTTTTATACCGAACATTTGGTGATGAAACCGTAGTTTTAATTCTGAATAAAAATGAAAAACCAATAACAATTGATTTGAACTATCAATCTGAAATTGGTTTAAGAGGAAAAACCTTAAAAAATATAATTACAGGAAAAACTCAAAAATGGGTTGATGTGATTGAATTAAAATCAAAAGGCGTTAGCTTATTGACAACAAAACTCGATTAAAACATGAAATATTTATTAGTTGTTCTAACCATTTTAGGAAGCATAAGCTTGACTGCTCAAGAAAAAGTAGAATTCAAAACACTTGAAAAGGCAGTTCTCGCCAGCGGAACACAATTACGAGTAGATGCATTTCCTTCAGAATATATTACACCAAGACCGGTTGATGTTTGGTTACCAGAAAATTATTCAGATTCTAAAAAATATGTCGTTTTATACATGCACGATGGTCAGAATTTATTTGATGGCACAACCACATGGAACAAACAAGAATGGATGATTGACGAATGGGCAACCTCATTAGTAGCAGAAGGAAAAATCAAAGATTTTATTGTTGTTGGTATTCATAACATTCCAAAAATAAGATGGCAAGATTTGTATCCTGAAAAGGCTTTAACAGAATACATGCCAGATAAGGTCAGAGATTCTTTAATCGCTGAGGCCAAAAAAGTGAATTATAACATTGATCTAAAGGGCGATGACTATCTAAAATTTATGGTTAAAGAATTAAAGCCAATCATTGATAAACAGTTTTCAACCGCAGCAGACAAAGCTAATACGTTTGTTGCTGGCTCAAGTATGGGTGGTTTAATGTCTATGTATGCGGCCATAGAATATCCTGATGTTTTTGGTGGTGCAGCTTGTTTTTCAACGCATTGGCCAGGCGCTATTCCAAGTCCAAATAACCCACACGAAACAGCTATTTTTAAATATATGGAAGACAATCTTGAAAAGTCAGGAACCCAAAAATTTTATTTTGATTATGGAGATAAAACCCTAGACCAATATTATCCAAAATTTGCAAAAAGAGTTGATGCTGTTTTTAAAGCTAAAGGGTATTCGGATTTAGATTATAAAAATCTATTTTTTGAAGGTGCTGACCATTCAGAAAAGTCTTGGAACAAACGTTTAGATACACCATTAATCTTTTTGTTAGGTAAATAATTAAAATTCTATGTCATGTTGAACTAGATTCAGCATTTCATCAATATTATGAAAAAATCATATTTAATTCTCTTAAGTCTAATCTGTTTCCAACTTGGTTTTACTCAAAATCCAAACCGCATTTACCAATCGCACAGCGAAGAAAACGACATCTTTTCTGTAGTGACAAATGATGGCGAATATCAGTTTCTATTCTATTCTGAAGCTATAGTTGAAACTACTTTTATTCCTTTAGGTGAAGACTACAAACCGAAATCTCATGCGGTCAATAATGAATTAAACAGAATTGAAGCCAAGTATAAATATGAGGGAAATGTTATATCATTTTCAACAAATGGTGTTTCCGTTTCAGTCACTACCGAACCATTTCAAATAAAATATTTCTACAACGACAAAGAAATCATTTCTGAAAAACGCGGCTATTATAAAAGTGCTCACCAACCCATGGAAATGGTTAAAGGCAACATTATTGCAGATGAAACTGAAAAAATAGAATTCAATCTCAATTCAGACGAAGTTTTATATGGTGGTGGCGCACGTGCTTTAGGCATGAATCGTCGTGGTAATCGCTTACCATTATTTAACCGTGCACATTATGGTTACGAAACCAGAAGCGAATTGATGAACTTTACGATGCCAATTGTTTTGTCATCAAACAAATACATGATTCATTTTGATAATGCGCCAATCGGTTACTTAGATTTAGATAGCAAAAATGATAACACACTGACTTACGAAACCATCTCAGGCAGAAAAACCTATCAAATCATTTCAGGAAATTCCTGGTACGACATCATAGATAACTATACAGATTTAACAGGAAAACAACCCATGTTACCGCGATGGGCTTTGGGTAATTTTTCAAGCAGATTTGGATATCACTCACAGCATGAAGTTGAAGCAACGATTGCTAAATTTGAAGAAGAAGAAATTCCTGTAGATGCGATAATCCTCGATTTGTATTGGTTCGGTAAAGAAATTCAAGGCACTATGGGAAATCTAGAATTTCTTAAAGATTCGTTTCCAAATCCAAAAAAGATGATAAAAAATCTAAAGGAAAAAAATATAGAAACCATATTAATAACCGAACCTTTTATTTTAACCACATCTAACCGTTGGGATGAAGCTGTTGAAAAAAACATTTTAGCAGATTCTATAGGCAAACCTGCGACTTACGATTTCTATTTTGGAAATACGGGAATTATTGACATTTATAAACCAGAGGGAAAGCAGTGGTTTTCTAATATTTATAAAGATTTAGCAGAACTTGGTGTAACCGGTTTTTGGGGTGATTTGGGTGAGCCTGAAGTGCACCCGCATTGGGTACAACATACAACAGGTTCGGCACAAGAGGTTCATAACATTTATGGCCACGATTGGGCAAAATTGATACAAGAGGCAAGCCTAGATGCCAACCCAAATAAGCGTCCGTTCATTTTAATGCGCGCTGGTTATTCTGGTTCTCAAAAATATGGTATGGTGCCATGGTCTGGCGATGTTAACCGAACTTGGGGCGGACTACAAAGTCAGCCAGAAATCGCCCTACAAATGGGTATGCAAGGTTTAGCATTTATGCATAGTGATTTAGGCGGATTTGCAGGTGCAAATTTAGACGATAATTTGTATGCGCGCTGGCTACAATATGGTGTTTTTCAACCCATTTTTAGACCGCATGCGCAAGAAGATGTACCAAGCGAACCGATTTACAGAAGTGAAAAAGCAAAACGATTAGCATCTTTTGCAATCGAAATGAGATACCGCATGTTACCATATAATTATAATATGATGTACCAAAATCATACGCAAGGAAAACCATTAATGCGCCCATTGTTTTTTGAAGATGATTCCCCAGAATTAAAAACATATTCCGAAACGTATTTATGGGGCGACGATATTTTGGTAGCTCCAATTTTAAAAGATACTGTCGAAACAAAAAGGGTTTATTTTCCTAAAAATTCAAAATGGTTCAATATAGAAACAGATGAGAGTTTTGATGGTGGACAGTATAAAAACATTAAAACGCATCCAGCTTATATTCCAACGTTTGTAAGAGCAGGCGCATTTATTCCGTTGGCAAAAACGATGCAAACAACTAAGGAGTTTGATGCAAAGTATTTACAGCTTCAATATTACCACGATGAAAGTATTTTAAAATCTCAACGTGAGTTTTATTTTGACGACGGCAAAACTTTAAATGCAATTGCTAAAAGAGAATTTGAGATTTTAAAGTTTGAATCCAAATCAAAAGAAAACGAACTTAAATTAAAATTAAATGCTCAAATAGCAGCTAATTATTTTTCAAACACAAAAATAATCGAGCTCACAATTCATAATATAGAAAAAGAACCAAGAAGAGTAAAAGTCGATGGAAAAAAAGTAGATACTTCTTACAATTCAAAAAATAAAACATTGACATTAACTGTTTCATGGAATACTTCCGAAGAAAAAGACATACTTATAAAATTTTAAAATTAATAACCTCATGAAAAAAATCATTTTAATTTTTGCAGTTTTTATAGCTTTTGTTGCTTGTAAAAACGAGAATAAAGAAACCGAAACAGTAACGGTAATACCTGAAGGAAATGTGCTAGCACCAATGTCTAACGACGTTATGGAAACAGCAGTAATATATGAGGCGAACATTCGTCAATATTCTGCAGAAGGTACTTTTACTGAGTTTACAAAAGATATTCCGCAACTAAAACAATTAGGTGTAAAAGTAATTTGGTTGATGCCTGTTTTTCCAATTTCTGAAACTAAAAGAAAAGCTACTGGCGGCGCGGATAGCAAGTTTGCCTCAGAATTTCCTGAAGAAGAACAAGCTAAATATCTGGGGAGCTATTATGCAGTAACAGATTTTACAAAAATTAATCCTGAGTTTGGAACCAAAGACGATTTTAGAACACTTGTTAAAACAGCACACGATAATGGAATTTATGTCATTTTAGATTGGGTACCAAACCACACAGGTTGGGATCACGAGTGGTTAAAAACCAATCCAGAATATTACACACAAAATGATAAAGGTGAAGTCATTCATCCAGAAGGTACTGATTGGACTGATGTAGCAGATTTAAACTACGACAACCAAGAGATGCGTAACGAAATGATTGAGGATATGAGCTATTGGATTACAGAAGAAGGTGTTGATGGTTTTCGCTGCGATGTTGCAGGTTCTGTACCATTAGATTTCTGGCAGCAGGCTGTACCTGCATTGCGTGCTCAAAAAGATATTTTTATGTTGGCTGAAGCTTGGGAGCCGGAGTTATTAAAGGGCGATTTGTTTGATATGGCATACGCGTGGGACGGACATCACTTAATGAATGCTTTAGCAAAAGGTGAAAAATCTTTAGAAGATTATAACGCATATTTAGAAAAGATTTCAAAAGACTACGAAGCTGATGATATTCTTATGAATTTTGTTACCAATCATGATGAAAACTCTTGGAATGGCACCATAAAAGAACGTATGGGAGATGCTGCCGAATTAATGACAGCCTTAACTTTTACAATGAAAGGTATGCCTTTAATTTACTCAGGACAAGAATATGATTTATCACACCGTTTAAAGTTTTTTGAGAAAGATTCTATTTCGCATAATAAAGGTAGAACCTTTGAAATTCTCGAGAAGTTAGGAAAGCTGAAAAATACAAACCCTGCATTAAATGGTGGTAAAAATCCAGCATCTTACACACCATTAGAATCTGAAAAAGACATTTTAATGTTTGAGCGTTCAAAAGATGGAAATACCATTTTATTTGTTGGTAATTTTTCAGAGGAAAGTAATAAGGTTCTAATCCCAAACGGCACTTATATAGATTACTTGGCAGACAAAAAAAATGAAGCGAACGATGATGCTGTTTCCATACAAGCCTGGGATTTTAAAATTTTAATTAAGCAGTAGCTTTAATTTTTCAACATTATTTCACCCTCGAGCGACAGCTGAGAAGACTTTTTAATAAATCCAATGAAAAAAATCACTCTAATCTTTATTATTTCTCTTTCCATATTTAGTTGTAAAAACGAAAGTAATACAATTAAAAATGATAAGGCAGAAATTAAAATCCCCGATACTATTTTTCCTTGGGAAGCTGCAAACGTCTATTTTTTATTAACAGACCGTTTTAAAAATGCTGATAAAACAAATGACTTAATGTATGGCAGACAAGATGATGCTGCCGTGCTAAGGGGTTTTAAAGGAGGCGATTTAAAAGGTCTTACTCAAAAAATCAACGAAGGTTATTTTTTAGATTTAGGGATTAATGCCATTTGGATGACGCCAGTTGTAGAGCAAATCCACGGCAGTACAGACGAAGGCACAGGTAAAAGTTATGGATTTCATGGGTATTGGACAAAAGATTGGACAGCAATTGATGCTAATTTAGGAACGCGAGAAGATTTAAAAAATTTAGTTGATGCAGCACACGAAAAAGGCATTCGTGTATTATTAGATGCGGTTATTAATCACACAGGTCCAGTCACAGAAAAAGACCCAGTTTGGCCAAGCGATTGGGTTCGAACAGAACCACAATGCCAATACACTAATTACGAAAACACCATAACTTGCACCTTGGTAAAAAATCTTCCAGATATTAAGACTGAAAGCAATCAAAACGTAGAATTACCAGCGCAATTAGTAAACAAATGGAAAGCTGAAGGCAGATACGAAGAAGAGGTCAAGGAACTAGACGAATTCTTTAAGCGTACTGGTCATCCAAGAGCGCCGCGTTTCTATATCATGAAATGGTTGACAGATTACATCACCGATTTTGGAATCGACGGTTACCGTGTAGATACAGTGAAACATACCGAAGAATTTGTATGGCAAGAATTCAGAAAAGAGTGTGATTATGCTTTTTCTAAATTTAAGAAAAATAGCCCAGAAAAAGCTTTAGACCAAACACCATTTTATTTAGTTGGTGAGGTTTACAACTATTCCATTTCTCAAGGAAAAGACTTCAATATGGGAGACAAAACAGTTAACTATTTTGATAAAGCTTTTGATGCACTTATAAATTTTGAATTAAAATGGAATGTAAAGCAAATTGAAGAAAAAGAGGTGTTTAGAAAATATGATTCTATTTTAAATAATAACCTTAAAGGTTATTCTGTGATGAATTACATGTCCTCGCATGATGATGGTCAGCCTTTTGATAAAAATAGAGAGCAATCTTATAAAACAGCAACCATGTTATTTTTAACACAAGGCGCATCGCAGGTATATTATGGAGATGAAATTGCTAGAGAATTACAAATTGAAGGTGCTGTAGGAGATGCAAATTTGCGCTCAATGATGAATTGGAATAAAGCGGAAAATAATCCTGAAACCAAAGCTTTATTGAAACATTGGCAAAAATTGGGACAGTTTAGGAATAATCATCCAGCGGTTGGAGCAGGTAATCATAATGAGATTTCTGTAGAAAACGGTTTGGTATTTTCAAGAGTTAAGGATGATGACAAAATTATTGCCGGTATCAACTTACCTAAAGGCCAAAAAACTATAGATGTTTCTTCAGTTTTTAAAAATATAGAAACGCTTCATGACGCATACTCAGGCCTTACTGTTAAGGTAAAAGATGGAAAGGTAAATATAGATTCTAATTTTGATATAGTACTTTTGCAAGAAATCAACTAAGCACTTAGTTTTCAGAAAACTAAAGCTGTAATTTATCCAAAAAAAATACGACCAACAGTATTATTGCTATCTTTGCACTAATTAAATACGAATATTTTGGATATTAACGCAAATATAGAATCACCATTTGTTATGAAAGTAAGCTTTGATAAGCTACTTTGTAAGTATGAAGAATTGATTCATGATGATAATGATTTTATTGCATCAAATGCCAAACGTGTTTTAAAAATTGCCAATAACAATCCTGTTTTAAGAGGCGGTTTTTCAGAGACAAAAATTTTTAAGGAATACGAAAAAGAAATCTCTGGAATTCTTCAGGATGCTTTTAATCCCATACTTTCAAGTAATGAGATAAAGACCGCTTCAATCCCTTTTCATAATCTTATTTTTAATAAGTCAGAGCGTTTTAAATCCATAATAAAAAATGCTGGTAATAATTTTGAGCCTGAGCTTTTAAACATGCCAGAATCGCAGCGTTATATCATAGCTTGCAATATAATTTTAAACTTTTGTTACGGGTATGATATCAATTTTAAACGTCCGTTTCTTTACGAAATACCAGATGAAAATGGTGTTACACGCTACTATAAGATATTATATAATGCTGATTTTGTTGAAGTAAAACCAAAGCCTTCAGCACCAAAAATTACACAGAAAGATTATAACGAGCTTTTAGATAATTTTGAAAATATTGAGATGTGGAAAGAAAAATTTCCACCAAACAGCTATGAGTTTAACGGGTTTGTAATTTCTAATATTTTTGATGTTACTGATGACCAATCGATTTCAAACATAAAATCGACATTAATTGGTTCAGAAAAAAGAAAAAACAAAAGTTTTGTTAAGGATTTTAGAGACGTTTTTCAATCTTTATTTGGTATAAAAGACATCGAAGTTGGTTTTTCACTTTACAATCCAATGGATGATAAATTTGAGCGTATTTATGGTGCCGGAATGAACAGCTATCTTCTTAATGATTTTGATACGGCACAATGTTCTGACACGCTTTGCGAATGGTCATACCATAAGCTTTTGATTGAAAAAGATATTTTTTCAATTTCAGACATTGATTCTGCCTATAAAATTTCGGAAGGAAAAAACGTACCTCACATATCAGTTTTACATAAACAAGGTATAAAGAGTGCAATTTTTGCACCAATTGCAAACGAAACTGGCTTGATGGGTGTTTTAGAGATTGTGTCTAAAAATCCGCAAGAGCTTAACAGTATCAATGCCAACAAATTGGTAGATGTGATGCCGTTTATTGTATCTGCTGTAGAACGCTCAAAAGAGGAAGAAGCTAATAAAATACAAGCTGTGATTCAGCAAGAGTGTACTTCTATTCATCCAAGTGTACATTGGCGTTTTGTTCAAGAAGCAAAAAGTTTTATAAATCAACAATTGCAAGGCGAAGAGCCTTCGTTTAAAAAAATTGCTTTTGATAACGTATATCCGCTTTACGGGCAAATTGATGTAAAAGGGTCATCCGAAGCCCGAAACTTTGCTACTAAAATGGATTTAGAAATTCAGCTTAATCAAATAAAAAGTGTAATCAAAAGAGCTTCAGAGTTAGATAATTTACCGATATATCAGCAGTTTGTGTTCCAAATTGAGAAGTATTTAACGGAAGTTAAAAACAATTTCCAGGTTGATACAGAGCAAAAAGTAACTTCGTTTATAGATGAAGATATTGACCCTGTGTTGAAGCATTTAAAAACAGATTCTAAATTAAATTCAGAAATTGAATTGTATTTCAATTCAATCGATAACCAAACAGGAGCTGTTTATATTCATAGAAAAAAGTACGATGATACAATTGCTTTAGTCAACAGAGAAATGGCTGCTTTTTTAGACTCCAAACAAGCGGATGCACAAAAGATGTATCCTCATTATTATGAGCGTTACAAAACAGATGGCGTTGAGCATAACATGTATATTGGTGAGGCGATTACTAAAGAAGATAGTTTTAATCCTGTTTATTTATACAATTTGCGTTTGTGGCAAATGCAAGTTATGATTGAAATGGAAAACGCCTATTACCAAATGCAAAGTAACTCTAAATTTCCTATGAAATTAGATGTAGCTTCTATGATTTTGGTATTTAGTCAGCCGCTATCTATTAGTTTTAGAATGGATGAAAAACATTTTGATGTAGATGGCACTTACAATGCACGTTATGAAATTGTAAAAAAACGAGTAGACAAAGCGTTTATTAAAGGAACCGAGGAACGTATTACACAAAAAGGAAAAATTACTGTTGTTTATTCTCAGAAAGAAGATGAGCAAGAATATTTACGCTATGTTAGATTTCTTCAAGACAAGAAATATCTTGACACAGATGTTGAAATTTTAGAACTTGAAGATTTACAAGCCGTAACAGGCTTAAAGGCTATTCGTGTGAGTGTGCTTTATCACAAATCTGAAGACGATAAAGACTACTATACTTACGAAGATTTAATGCAAGAAATTAATGCTTAATTAGCAATTGCAAACGACACAGCAAACGACACAACACTCACAACAAGTCCTACAATAAAAACCATGTAAGTGGTTCTCAATAAATTGTATTTTCGGTTTAAGACTAATCCTAAAAAGTAAAGGTCTTTTTTAAGAGATCCGTATAAGTAATCGCGGTCTTGCATCATTTCTTCCATTGCCCATTCAAATTCGTCAAGTTTCATTTGATGAAAATTACCAAAAAAGAGAAGGTTTACCTTTTTATTCGCTACATCTTCTTTAGAAAATTTTCCTTTGGTAACGTTAGGTCTGGTTGCCATAACCGATAGAATAATAGAGGCTACGGTGGTTGCCATGAAAATTAACGTTGGTAATATTAAATAACCATTAGACGGATTATCTAGTTTTGGTAATAAATTAGACAATGCTACAGAAATAATAATTGCATTAACAGATAATAATATATTTGCTTTTGTGTCGGCAATATCACTCAATGTTATATGATTTTTAAGCGCCACACGAAACATTGTTTCAATACCTCTATCAGGAAGATTTAATTTCTCTTTTTTAAATTTTAATTCTGCTTTTTTGTGACCAAGCTTATCGTTTTCTTCAGCAAATTTTGATAATTGTTTAAGTAATTTTGCTAAGTTTTTACCTTTACGTTCTTGCCATTTACTCCCAGCAATTGGAGAGTAAAATGAATGTTTTGCTAAAAAATTGATATTCTCTGTAAGCCATTCAGTCGTTGAAACTTTTTTGTCTAAAGTTAATTCCCATTCCTTTTTTAAAAGAGCAGCATAATCATCATAGTTTTTACTGGCAATGTGTGCAGAATCGGCATCTCTTATAAGTCCTTCAAGAATATTTTTAGGGGCGTGTATCATCTTAGTTGCTAAGATTATTGCTTCTATTTTTTCTAATTGTTCATTAGATACATCTTTGTCTTTTAAAAAGTCAAACGCAATTTTTACACTTTCTTCTTCATGACCTTTTATTTTTTTTGTAAAACCAGTATCATGAAACCAAGCGGCAATAATAAGAAGAGATTTTTCTTGGTCGGTAACATTACTTTCGTTAGCTAAATCTTCTACATTTTTTGCAACTCGTTGTGTATGCGCCAGATTATGATAGACAAATTTTGGGTCTAGATTAGCGTTCAAGTATTGTGTTACAAAATCTTCTGATTGCTTAATTAATGTTTCCATAAAAAATTATATAATGACGAATTTAAGAATTATTTATGAGCCATAATTAGAGTTATAAACTAACTTGTAGAAAAACTGATTTTTAAGAAAGCAATTAGAGATAATTGCGACTTAGATATAACAGTAACCAACCAAAATTATTATGAAAGCTATATGGAATAATACGGTAATTGCAGAAAGTGATAATACCGTAGTTATAGAACGAAATCATTACTTTCCTCATGAAAGTATTAAAAAAGAATACTTTAAACCTAGCGAAACCCATACAGTTTGCCCATGGAAAGGGACTGCGTCTTACTACACAATTTCTATTGATGGAAAAGAAAACACTGATGCTGCTTGGTATTATCCTGAAGTTTCAGAACTAGCAAAAGGAATTAAAAATAAAGTCGCTTTTTGGAAAGGTGTAGAAATTGTTGATTAGGTTATGAATTCTACAAAGCTTAAAATTACAAATAGAAAAGGACTTGTTCTTAATGCTCATTTAGAGCTTCCTGCTAACCAAAAACCACAACACTATGCTATTTTTGCCCACTGTTTTACTTGTAGTAGTAGTTTAATAGCAGTGCGTCATATTAGCAGAACACTCACTGAAGATGGTTTTGGAGTTTTAAGATTTGATTTTACAGGATTAGGAAGAAGTGAAGGCGAATTTGCTGATAGTCATTTTTCAGCAAATATTGAAGATTTATTAGACGTTCACAGTTATATGTCAGAGAATTTTGAAGCACCAAGTTTATTGGTTGGTCATTCTCTTGGTGGTGCTGCAGTTTTGGTTGCAGCATCAAAATTAGACACCGTAAAAGCTGTAGCTACATTAGGAGCGCCGGCTTCTGTGTCTCATGTAAAACATCTTTTTTCTCATGGAATAGACGAGGTGAAAGCAAAAGGAGAAGTCGAAATAAATATTGGAGGACGACCATTTAAAATAAATCAAGAATTTGTAAATGCTTTTGATGATACAGATTTGCCTTCTATCGTAAAAAGATTGCGCAAACCTTTATTGGTAATGCATGCGCCATTTGACAGCATTGTAGGAATAGAAAATGCCAAAACTATTTACGAAAGTGCTATGCACCCCAAAAGTTTTGTGTCTTTGGATGATGCAGACCATCTGTTAACAAAAGAAAAAGATAGCAGATATGCCGGTGATGTTATTGGTACTTGGGCAAAACGTTATTTTCCTCAACAAGAGAATGAAATTTTAGACACTGATGGCGAGCAATTAGTTGGTCACCTTAATATTCTCGAAGATAATTTTACAACAACCATACAAACCAAAAATCACACTTTTATTGCAGATGAACCTGCAAGTATTGGCGGAAAAGATTATGGTCCTTCACCTTACGAGTTTTTAAATGCTTCTCTTGCAGCTTGTACTGCAATGACTTTAAAGATGTATGCAGAACGAAAAAAATTGGATTTACAAGAAGTTTTTGTTTACATTTCATACTCTCGCAAGCATGCAGAAGATATGGTGCCGACTTCAAATACGTCAAAATATCTTCATCATATCGATAAGAAGTTAAAATTTGTTGGTAACTTAGACACAAAACAAAAAGAAAGGTTAAAGGAAATAGCTTCGCGTTGCCCGGTTCATAGAACTTTGGAAAGTGGCGTTGTTTTTAAGACCGATATTATTTAAAGTAGCTTTGAAAATTCTTACCAGTAAACCTTCAATAAAAAATAGATTTTTAGAAATAAGAAATAAGACTGAAGAAATTTGTTCTTCATTAGAAGTTGACGATTTCTCAGTGCAACCTGTTGCATTTGTTTCGCCACCAAAATGGCATTTAGGTCATACGACTTGGTTTTTTGAACAATTTGTGCTTTCAGAATATAAAGAAAACTACGAGTGTTTTAGCGAAGATTTTTCGTATTATTTTAATAGTTACTACAATAATGTAGGAGAACGAATACTACGGATGAATCGTGGGAATATGACAAGACCAACGATAAAAGATGTCTTTAATTACAGAGCTTACGTCAATAATCAACTATCAGATTTTTTAAAAGAAGAACAATCAAAAAACGTACTAGAAGTCTTAGAGATAGGCTTGCAACACGAGCAACAACATCAAGAGCTTTTAATATATGATATAAAGTATATTTTTGGGCATCAACCTGCATTTCCTGCTCTTAAAACCGATATAAATCTTAAACCTGAATCTGAAGAGGGATTTGTTTCCATATCTGAGGGCGTTTATAAAATAGGTCATTCTAGTAATAAATTTTGTTTTGATAATGAGTTGGGCGTTCATAAAACCTATTTGCACAATTGCAAAATTTCAAAGTCATTAGTCACAAACGGTGAATATTTACAATTTATCGAAGATGGTGGTTATCAAAACTTTAACCTGTGGCATGCCGACGGTTGGGATTGGCTTCAAGTCAATAATGTTAAAGCGCCATTGTATTGGCATAAAACATCAAGTGGTTACAAACAATACACGCTCAATGGACTTAAAAGCTTAGATAAAAATTTACCTGTAAGTCATATTAGTTTTTACGAAGCCTGGGCATTTGCCGAGTGGAAAGACATGCGCTTACCTACAGAATTTGAGTGGGAAGTTGCCTCAAAACATCTTAAGTACGGTCAACTTTGGGAGTGGACAAATAGTGCTTATTTACCTTATCCAAAATTTAAAAAAGCTGATGGTGCTATTGGTGAGTACAATGGTAAATTTATGATTAATACCATGGTAATGCGAGGTGCATCTATAGCAACGCCGACAAATCATAGTAGACCAACATATCGTAATTTCTTTTCACCAGACACTAAGTGGCAATTTTCAGGAATTAGACTAGCCAAATAATTAATTTTCAAGATTAAAAAATGACCAATTCGTTTGCACAAGATGTGCTCGCAGGATTAACTGCAACAGAAAAATACCTTTCATCAAAATACTTTTACGACGATAATGGCAGCCGCATTTTTCAAGAAATAATGAATATGCCAGAGTATTATCTTACGGATGCAGAGTTCGAGATTTTATCTATGCAGTCCAAACAAATACATGAAGCGTTACAATTTTCTGAACCTTTTAATATCATAGAATTAGGTGCTGGAGATGGATTTAAAACCTTTAAATTACTAGAATATTTAGTCAATAAAAATATCGATTTTAAATATGTGCCTATTGACATTTCTCAAGAGGCTATGGATATACTTACAGAAAGCTTGAGAGAGCGTTTACCAACATTAAACGTAAAACCACAAGTAGGCGATTATTTTGAAATTTTAAAAGTTAATCGCGAAAGTAATTTTCCTAGTTTATTACTTTTTTTAGGCTCAAATATTGGTAACTATTCGCCTCAAAAAGCCACGGAATTATTGACTCTATTCAATAAAAACATGAAAAACGGCGATAAACTTTTAATTGGAGTTGATTTAAAAAAGAATCCAATAACAATCCATAATGCGTATTACGATTCTCATGGCATTACAAAACGATTTAACTTAAACTTACTTTTAAGAATTAATCGCGAATTAGATGCTGATTTTAAAATTGATGACTTTGATTTTTACAGCAATTATAATCCAGACAATGGAGAAGTAAAAAGTTATATCGTAAGTTTAAGGAATCAAACTGTAAACCTAAAAAAAATAAACAAAACAATAATTTTTGGTTATAATGAATTGATTTGGACAGAGCTTTCAAAAAAATACGATGTCAAAGAAATAAATACACTTGCTAAAAGTTCTAGTTTTAAAGTTCAAAATAATTTCATGGATTGTAAGCACTACTTTACCGACAGCTTGTGGGTTAAATAACACATTTTCATTATATTCAAGCGCTATTAATAAATTCGAATTTTAATGAAAAATTTTTACTGGCTTGCTCGTTTACTTTTAGTTATATTTTTGTTTACAGGCTGTGCAACCCTTCAGTTGCAGAAAGAAGCTTCAACAGAGATTCAATTTCCAAATAAACCAATAAACCATTCGTTCTATCTAATTGGCGGCGCAAGTACATCAAATGATTCAGATAATAATACTGTTCTTTCTGATTTTGGGGAAATGCTCAAATCAGCTTCGACCAACAGTACTGTAATTTTTCTAGGTGATAATGTGTCTTTAGATAGTCATAAAAAAGCTTCAAAATCTTTATTAGAACAAAGTCTAAAATCACAGACAGACATCCTAAAAGAGTTTAATGGAGATATTGTATTTACAACAGGTAAATACGATTGGCGAGATGGACTAGGAACGCTTAAAAAACAAGAGAAAATTATTGAAAAAGCTCTCGGTAAAAACACCTTTTTACCAGAGAATGGTTGCCCAATTGAAAAGATTAATATTTCTGAAGATATTGTTTTAATCATCGTTAATTCCACTTGGTATATTACAAATTGGGACAAACACCCAACCATTAATGACGATTGTGATATTAAAACTAGAGCAGACTTTGTTAATGAATTTGCTAGCGAGGTAAAAAAAGCTAGAGGAAAAACAACACTTATTGCAATGCATCACCCTATTATGAATAACGGTGAGCATTCTGGAGAATACTCTTTTAAAAGCCACTTAAAACCTTTGCCAATCATCGGTACAATTAAAAATGTGGTTAAAAAAACTGGCGGTGTCTCTAACGGAGATTTTCAAAATAAAATGTATAATGAACTTCGTGGTCGCGTGGTCAGTTTAGCCAAACAAAATGATAAAGCCATTTTTGTTTCTGGTCATGAAAAAAATCTTCAATTTCTAAAAGGTGGAGGTTTGTCTCAAATTATTAGTGGAGCTGGTTCTGAGGTTTCTGCCGTAAGATTAACAGGTAATAGTCAATTTGGTTATGGTGCTAATGGTTATGCAAGACTTGATGTTTTTAATGATGGCTCATCGCACGTACGTTTTTATGAGGTTGGTAATAAAGTCCCAGTATATCAAACCAAAGTTTTAAAGCCAGATGTTGACCCAAATGCGGATAAATATCCAGATACATTTCCAAATGAAGTTTCTGCATCAATTTATTCAGAAGATGAAGTAGACGTTTCTGGCTTTCATAAATTTTTATGGGGAAACAGATACAGAAAACAATACGGAACAAAAGTAACAGTACCAACAGTAGATTTAGATACTTTATTTGGAGGTTTAAAACCAGTAAGAAAAGGAGGCGGAAATCAGTCCAAATCGCTTAGGTTAGAAGACAAATCTGGCCGACAATACGTTATGCGTGCTTTAAGAAAGCAACCTGCGCAATATTTGCAAGCTATCATGTTTAAAGACAAATACATTGGTGATAGATTAGACGATAGTTTTGCTTCAGATTTATTATTAGATGTATTTACAGGAGCTCATCCGTATGCACCATTTGTGGTAGGAGATTTAGCAGATGCTATAGGTGTATATCATACAAATCCTGTTTTGTATTATGTGCCAAAACAAAAAGCTATTGAAGGTTATAATGATGATTTTGGCAATGAATTGTATATGATTGAAGAACACACATCAGAAGGACATGATGATCAAGCAAGTTTTGGATATCAAAATGAGCTAATTAGTACACCAGATGTGATGGAGAAAATACATAAAGATGAAGATATAGTTATCGACGAAGCAGCTTACATCAAAGCAAGATTGTTTGATATGCTTATAGGTGATTGGGATAGACATTATGACCAATGGCGTTGGATTGAGTTTAAAGAAAATGGTAAAAAAGTATATCGTCCAATGCCAAGAGACAGAGACCAAGCATTCTCAAAAATGAGCGATGGATTTTTACTTTCTACAGCAGTTAAATTAATGCCAGCAGCAGGTTTGTTAAGAGAGTACAGCGAAGATTTAAAACATGTAAGAGAAATAAATGTAGAACCATATCCTTTAGATATGGAATTGATTCAGCATTCTGGTAAAAATGTTTGGGATGCGCAAGTAGCATTAATTCAAAAAAACATGACAGACGAAGTTATTGATAACGCTTTTGCAAATAATATTCCTTCCGAAATAAAGGATAATGATATCGAAGAAATAAAGCGCTTAATGAAAGCTCGCCGAGGAAATCTTCAAAAAATAGCAAATAGATATTTTGATGTTGTCAATAAATTTGCAGTAGTTAAGAGCACAAATAAAGACGATTGGTTTGATGTTGTTCGTATGCCCAATGGCGAAACTAAAGTCACTGCTTACAGAATTAAAGATGGAAAAAAGACAGATATCTTCCACGAACGCGTTTATAACCGAGAAGAAACAAAAGAAATTTGGATTTACGCTCTAGACGATGACGATGTTTTTGATGTTTCTGGAGAAGGCAATAACATGATAATGGTGCGTTTAATTGGAGGCCAAAACAACGATACGTATGACATTAAAAACGGAAAGAAACTTAAGTTTTACGATTATAAATCTAAAAAAAATACAGTTGTAACAAACAAAGGAGCAAAGAAGTTTACAGATGATTATGAGACAAATGTTTATAATTATAAAAAGCTAAAAAACCATACAAAACAAATTCTTCCAACAATAGGAGCTAACCCTGACGATGGTTTTAAAATAGGTGCTGCAGCTACATTTACAAATTTTAATTTCGAAAGAAATCCATTTTCTTCACGGCATACTGTCTCTGCAGCCTACTTTTTTGCAACTAGTGGTTTTGAGTTAGGATATACGGGAGAATTAGCCAATGTTGTTGGTAAATCTAACTTAAAAATTGATGCTAACTTTACGAGTCCAAATTTTGCACGAAACTTTTTTGGCTTTGGTAATAGTACACCAAATTTAGAACCAGATAACAGTAGCATAGATTTAGATTTTAACCGTGTAAAAATTAGAACATTTAGTATTGCGCCTTCATTAGTATGGAAAACACAATACGGTTCTATGTTTGAAGTTGGAGTAGGTTTTGAGTCTAATGAAGTTGAGAGAACCACAGGACGTTTTTTGCAGACAATTATTCCTGCAACGGATAATGTTTTTGCTCAACAAGATTTTATAGGTGCGCATGCCAAATATGAATATGAGGTTAAGGATAGTAATGTATTTCCGACTTTGGGATTGGAGGCAGGACTAGAGGTTGGATATAAAAATAATTTAAGCACTTCTGATGGATTCGGATTTATTATTCCAGAACTAGCAATAGACTACAAACTAAATTCTAGCGGGAGACTTGTTTTAGCCTCTAAAATAAGAAGTCATATAAATCTTGGAGATGATTTTGAATTTTACCAAGCCGCAACACTTGGGGATTCTGAAGGCTTAAGAGGTTTTAGAAGAGAGCGTTTTGCTGGTAAGCAATCCTTTGTACAAAGTACAGACTTACGTTTTAACTTAAAAAAGCAAGGTTCTAGTTTCTTACCTTTTAATATGGGCTTTTACGGAGGTTTTGATTATGGTCGAGTTTGGATTGATGACAGTCGAGTAATTGCGCCAGTATTTAATGAAGACAAATGGAATACATCTATCGGTGGTGGTATTTTTGTAAGTGCCTATAGCATGTTTACAGCTAATGTTTCTGCATTTAGCAGTGACGATGGTGTACGTTTAGCCTTTAGGCTCGGTTTTGGATTTTAAATAAAACAAATTATTAATACTTAAAAGTCAGCTTTTTGCTGACTTTTTTTATTCAATATTAAACTCATACAAATTACCACCATCAACACCGAGATATTCATCAGCTATGTAAAGCGTACTATCATTTTTAAAAGCAACACTTTCTTTTTGCGAATTGTAAGTGAATTTATAGTGTTTGTAAGGGGAATTAAAAAATGACTTTTTGTTCAATTTTTCAAAAACATAAACTGAATTTTCTGTTAAAAGAGCGAGTTTATTTCCATTTAAATTAATGTCGGCTGATGTTACCCAGCATTCTGATTTTTTACAAGTTTCAAAACTATCTAAACGATTTGCAGTGTAAGTTCCAGCTCTTGAAGGCAAGCTATAAAGATTAGAAATACCATGGTTTTTAGGGTTTCTGCTTTTGGTAAACAAATACAAACTGTCATTAAAAAAGAAAAATGCTTCACAATCAAAATGGCGGTCTTTTCGTTTTGGAGGAAACTTTTTTTGCTCAGGATATGTAAATGAGATAATTTCTGGTTTTACCAAAGTTTTTTCAGAAATCAAATCAGAAGCTGATATTTTATAAACAGAAAGTCCCTTGCTGTCGTTTTCATTATTTCCAAAATTTCCAATGTAAAGGTTGCCTTTATTGTCCATTGTTAAATCTTCCCAATCTCTATTTTTTGCTTCAACAGTAATCGACTTTTTAATATTACCTTTAAAGTCAAGACCGTAGAGTATTGGCGCATTTCCACTGTCGTTTACCATCCAAATAAAACCATTATTAGCGTCAGGTGCAATGCCAGAAACTTCATTTAGAGCTATGGGTAAATCGGCTATAACTTTGAGATTGCCAGTGTCACAACTAAAAAATGGAAGTATAAGGATGAAAAGTAATTTGCGCATCGATTGTTTTGGTATTTAGGCTTAAATTTACAGCGATTTGAAAAAAGAACAACATACTTACGATATTATTGTAGTTGGCGGTGGTGCAGCAGGTTTTTTTGCAGCTATAAACATCGCCGAGAAACACCCAGATAAATCCATTGCTATCCTCGAAAGAGGAAAAACAGGATTGCAAAAAGTGAAAATTTCTGGCGGTGGTCGTTGTAATGTCACGCATGCAGAGTTTATTCCTTCAGAACTCGTGTACAACTATCCAAGAGGCGAAAAAGAATTACTCGGACCTTTTCATACATTTATGACAGGAGATACCATTGCTTGGTTTGAAGAACGCGGAATAGAGTTAAAGATTGAAGAAGACGGTCGTATGTTTCCAGTTTCAAACTCATCTCAAACCATAATAGATTGTTTTTTGTATGAAGCAAAAAAACATGGCGTTGAGGTACTTTATAATTATTCTGTTAAATCAATTCGAACTAAAAATAATTTCGAATTAGAAACTAATCAGGGTAATTTAAGCTGTAAAAAACTAATTATTGCTACAGGAAGCAACCCGAAAATTTGGAATTTACTCTTAGATTTAGGGCATACAATTGTACCACCAGTACCATCGTTATTTACTTTTGATATCAAGGACGAGCGCATCAAAGATATTCCAGGAGTTGTTGCAAAAGATGTTAAGGTCAAAGTTATTGGTACTAATTTAGAATCTAACGGACCACTTCTAGTAACGCATGTTGGGATGAGTGCGCCAGCTATTTTAAAACTGTCTGCCTTTGGCGCAGTAGAATTGGCTAAACTGAATTATAATTTTAAAATCAGCATTAATTTTATTCAGCAAGAAACAGAAGATTGTGTAAATAGTTTAAAAGAACTAAAATTAGAGTTAGCAAAAAAGCTGATTTATAACTCGCCACAATATAGTTTACCAAAACGCCTTTGGAAGAAATTGGTTTTAGAAGCAGATATTAATGAAAATTCACGCTGGGCAGATTTAAATAAAATGCAATTAGAAGCTCTAGCTGAGCAGTTGACCAATGCTATTTTTCAAGTTACTGGTAAAAGTACATTTAAAGAAGAGTTTGTAACTGCTGGTGGCGTTGATTTAAAGGAAATTAATTTCAAAACCTTTGAGAGCAAACTAATTCCAAATTTATTTTTTGCAGGTGAAGTTATCAACGTAGATGCGGTAACTGGCGGATTTAATTTTCAGAATGCGTGGACGAGCGCTTTTATAGTTTCTCAATCTGTAAATTTAGAACTATGAAATATTTAGTTTTTATGTCCCTTTTTTCTAGTTGTCTTTTAGCACAAAACGTAAAATCTCATAAATGGGAAGAACGTGTCATTATCATATCTGGTAATGAGGCAACGAGAGATACTGTTGAAACTCAATTTCAATTCTTTGAAAAGGAGTCAAACAAAATGAAAGAGAGGAAATTAGTAATTTATAAATGTATTGAAAAAGCTTGCGTTTATTACGATTTTAAGACATAACCAAAAATGTTTAATCGTACAGAAACTTCAAACGAATTTACTATTAGATTATTTGGCTTAGATGGCGGAAATAAATTTTCTTCAACTAAAATTATTGATTCCAATGTGATTTTTAACCTCATCGATAGTATGCCAATGCGGAGACAAGAGCTCAGAAATAAGCAATAGAATATGCTCTAGAATTTACCTATTTTTGCATTAGAATTTAAACGAATGACAGAGCAAGATTTTATTCTTAAAGACTATAAAACTAACGTTGAAAGCGGAAAAGTAAAATGGGAATCGCCAAGTAATATTGCCTTAGTGAAATATTGGGGAAAGCGCGAAAATCAAATCCCAGAAAACCCTTCAATTAGCTTTACTTTAAGTAATTGCAAGACTATTACGACGTTGTCTTATCAAAAGAAAGAAAGTAAAGATTTTAGTTTTGATGTGATTTTTGAAGGTGAAAATAATGAAGCCTTCAAACCAAAAATTCAAACCTTTTTTGAGCGTATTGAGACTTATGTTCCGTTTTTGAGAGATTATCATTTTACGATAAGTACATCAAATACGTTTCCGCATAGTTCTGGAATTGCGTCTTCTGCTTCAGGAATGAGTGCTTTGGCTTTGTGTTTGATGAGTATAGAGCAAAATTTAAAAGAAAATATCACCTTAAGCGCAGTCGAAAGGTCTTCATATTTTAACCAAAAAGCATCATTTTTAGCGCGTTTGGGTTCTGGTAGTGCTTGTAGAAGCATTGAAGGCGAATTGGTGGTTTGGGGAAAAAATAAAGCAACAGAGAGTACAGATTTATTCGGTGTGCGATTTACGGAAGACATTCATCCCAATTTTCAAAATTATCAAGATGCAATTTTATTAGTAGATAAAGGTGAAAAACAAGTGAGTAGTACCGTTGGTCATAAATTGATGTTTGGTCATCCTTTTGCCGAAAAACGTTTTGAACAGGCTCATGAAAATCTTTCAGAATTAAAAGAAGTACTTATTTCAGGAAATTTAAAACGATTCATAGAAATCGTAGAAAGTGAAGCTTTGACGCTTCATGCTATGATGATGACAAGCATGCCGTATTTTATTTTAATGAAACCAAATACGCTTCAAATTATTAATAAAATATGGCAATTTAGAAACGAAACAGGTTCAAACATCTGCTTTACATTAGATGCAGGTGCTAACGTACATGTCTTGTTTCCAGAAGCTGAAACCGAAAAAGTTTACCATTTTATTAAGACCGAGTTGGTTGCGTATTGCCAAAATGGTCACTATATTTGTGATACGGTCGGAAAAGGCGCAAAACAGTTAGCGTAGGTTTTCGATAAGAAAAATACTATGAAAGGTCCCTTATTTTATTCAAAAATCTTACTCTTCGGAGAATACGGAATCATTAAAGATTCTAAAGGTTTATCAATCCCTTATAACTTTTATAACGGTGCTTTAAAAGTGGATGAAAATCCGTCTGAAGAAGCAAAAAAATCAAATGAAAGTTTAAAGAAATTCGCTATATATTTAAAGGAATTGGATGCTAATTTGGTGTCTTTTGACATCAAAGCACTACAAGAAGATGTAGATGCAGGAATGTATTTTGATTCATCAATACCACAAGGTTACGGCGTTGGAAGTAGTGGTGCATTAGTGGCAGCGATTTATGACAAATATGCTTCAGATAAAATTACAGTTCTTGAAAATTTAACAAGAGAAAAATTATTAAAACTGAAGTCTATTTTCTCTGCTATGGAATCGTTTTTCCATGGGAAATCTTCAGGTTTAGACCCTTTGAATAGTTATTTAAGCCTTCCAATTCTTATCAATTCAAAAGACAATATTGAAGCCACTGGCATTCCTTCTCAAAAAGCTGAAGGTAAAGGTGCGGTGTTTTTATTAGATAGTGGAATTGTAGGAGAAACAGCACCAATGGTCAGCATTTTTATGGAAAATATGAAAAATGAAGGTTTCCGAAGTATGCTAAAAGAACAATTTATAAAACATACAGATGCTTGTGTTGACGATTTTTTAAAGGGTGATATAAAATCGCTTTTTAAAAACACGAAGCAATTATCAAAAATTGTTTTAAATAATTTTAAGCCTATGATACCAAAACAGTTTCATGCTTTGTGGAAAAAAGGTATCGACACCAATGATTACTATTTAAAACTTTGTGGTTCTGGTGGCGGTGGTTATATTCTTGGATTTACCGAAAATATTGATAAGGCTAGAGAAGCACTTAAAGGTCAAAAACTAGAGGTTGTGTATAACTTCTAATTTCTTCGATATTACCCTGAGCGTAGTCACAGGGTCTTAATTTCAACCAATGCTATCGAGACAACAAAAACATATATTTTTAAAGGTTTTTAGTCTCTTCTCTGTGGTTCGTGGATACAATATTCTCATTGTAGTTATTGCTCAATATTTAGCTTCTATATACATTTTTGCACCAGATTTATCGGTAAAAGATGTCGTTTTTGATATTTACTTATTGATGTTGGTTTTAGCATCTTCGGCCGTGATTGCTTCAGGTTATATTATTAATAATTTTTACGACTCCGAGAAAGATTTAATTAACAGGCCAAATAAAACTATGCTAGATAAATTGGTTAGTCAAAACACCAAATTGTCTATATATTTCGTGCTTAATTTCTTGGCAATTATCTTTGCAAGTTATGTCTCTTTTAGAGCCGTAATCTTCTTTGCTCTATATATTTTTGCCATTTGGTTTTACTCCCATAAGCTTAAAAAAATGCCAATTATTGGTAATTTGGTGTCTTCAATTTTAGCCGTTACGCCATTTTTTGCCATATTTATTTACTATCAAAACTTTGAATTGGTGGTATTTGTACACGCTTTGTTTTTATTCTTATTGATCTCTATGCGCGAATTGACCAAAGATTTAGAAAACATTAAAGGTGATTTGGCTTTAAACTACAGAACAGTACCAGTAGTTTATGGTGAAAAAATTTCTAAATATTTACTGACTGGTGCTTTATTTATAACTTGTGCAACAGCACTTGTATTAGTATTTTATTTTGAAATAGGACTGATGTATTATTTCTTTTATGCAAGTGTAATTTTGTTGATTGTTTTTCTACTATTGTTGTGGAAATCTAATCAAAAAACACATTATTTATTGCTTCATAATATTTTGAAATTCATCATTGTAGCAGGTGTGTTTTCAATAGTTTTAATAAATATAAATTTAGTTTTAAACCGATTCTAAAATGAATACGACTTTAAAAATTGCTATGGCGCAAATCGCTCCAGTTTGGTTAAATAAATTGGCGACACTTCAAAAAATAGAAAAATTTATAAAAGATGCAGCGAAAGAAAATGCCGAACTTATTGTTTTTGGAGAAGCTTTATTACCAGGTTATCCTTTCTGGTTGGCATTAGCTGGTGGTGCCGAATGGAACACAAATCTTAATAAAAAATTACATGCACATTACGTCAATAATTCAATTTGTATAGAAAAAGGCGAATTAGATTCTGTTTGTAAATTAGCAAAAGAACATAACATTGCGATTTATTTAGGTATCATGGAACGTCCTGAAGACCGTGGCGGACATAGTATTTATGCATCATTGGTTTATATTAATCCAGAAGGTAGTATAGAATCGGTACACAGAAAATTACAACCAACATACGATGAGCGTCTAACTTGGGCGCCAGGCGATGGAAACGGTTTAAAGGTGCATCCATTAAAAGCATTTACAGTTGGTGGTCTCAATTGTTGGGAAAATTGGATGCCACTTCCAAGAACAGCATTGTATGGTCAAGGTGAAAATCTCCATATCGCCGTTTGGCCAGGAAGTGACCATAATACCAAAGATATTACACGTTTTATCGCTCGAGAATCACGCTCTTACGTGGTTTCGGTTTCGAGTTTAATGGCAAAATCAGACTTTCCTGAAAACACGCCATATTATGACGAGATTGTAAAAAACGCACCTGATACTTTAGCTAATGGCGGAAGCTGCATAGCTGGACCAGATGGTGAATGGATTGTGGAGCCAGTTATTTGCAAAGAGGGTTTAATATTTCAAAAAATAGATTTTAATCGCGTATTAGAGGAGCGTCAAAACTTTGATGTTGTTGGACATTATTCACGACCAGATGTCACAAAATTAACAGTGAATACTGAGCGTCAAACTACTGTGGAAATTAAGTAGTTAATGTTAACTATTGTATTACCTTTGCAAAAATTTTAAGCATGTCAAAACAGCAAGATAAAAAGGGTAAAGGCAAGAGAGACGGAAAGCAATATTCTGGTGAAGGAAAGAAACCATTTTCTAAGCAAAGATATGCGCCTAAAAAAAAGAAGGCTGCACCTAAAACAACGTCCAATTCAGACGAGATTCGTTTAAATAAATACATTGCCAACTCAGGCATGTGTTCACGTCGTGAAGCTGATGAGAATATTTCTATTGGTCTTGTAACGGTAAACGGTTCTGTAATTACAGAAATGGGTTACAAGGTAAAACCGACTGATGATGTACGCTTTGATGGTCGCCGAATTAATCCAGAACCAAAAACTTACGTATTACTTAATAAACCAAAAGGTTTTGCAACGACTACTGCAGAAGGTAAAGGGCGTACGGTTATGGATTTAGTGGCTAATGCAACCTCAGCTCGTATAAAACCTATTGGCCGTTTGGGAAGAAATTCGCTCGGTTTATTGTTGTTTACAAAC
This sequence comes from Winogradskyella litorisediminis, assembly GCF_042675765.1. Classification (NCBI taxonomy): domain Bacteria; kingdom Pseudomonadati; phylum Bacteroidota; class Flavobacteriia; order Flavobacteriales; family Flavobacteriaceae; genus Winogradskyella; species Winogradskyella litorisediminis. The sequence goes on from NZ_JBHTJL010000009.1 coordinate 1,089,328, forward strand.
GATGATGATGTGGTAAAAAAATTCACCAACTCTAAGAATGGTGTAGCGCGTTTGTTTCAAATTGAATTGGATAAAAATCTGAAATATGAAGATTTAAAGAAAATTCAAGATGGTTTTAAAGTCGAAGGAAAATTGATTACCGTTGAAGAAATTAGCTATATTGATGGTGAATCTAAAAACAAAATTGGCGTAAAAATCAAGAATACTGGTAACACAATTTTACGAACAATTTTTGATGAACTTAACTACGACTTGGTGAAAATTGATTGTGTGGCAATCGGTCATTTAACCAAAAAAGACATTCCACGTGGTCATTGGAAACATTTAACCATTCAAGAAATCAATACTTTAAAAATGCTTTAACCTTTCGGTTTTAGTCATAAGCAGTATTCTTATCTCATTCATTTTAAGCATAAATAGCGTATTTTTGTAAAGCTATGCAAGAGTTAAAACTTTCAGATTGGTTACCTACTACCAAAAAAGAGGTAAAAATTCGTGGTTGGGAAGAATTAGATGTAATTCTTTTTAGCGGTGATGCTTATGTAGATCATCCATCTTTTGGGCCTGCAGTTATAGGTCGAATTTTAGAAAGTTTAGGGTTAAAAGTGGCAATTGTTCCGCAACCAAGTGTCCACGACAATCTTCAGGATTTTACAAAACTTGGTGAGCCTAGATTGTTTTTTGGCGTCACAGGCGGATGTATGGATCCAATGGTGAGCAACTATACTGCGAGTAAAAAACGCCGTGATAAAGATGCGTACACACCAAATGGCGATATAGGTTTTAGACCCGATTATGCAACTACGGTATATTCAAATATCTTAAAAGAAAAATTTCCTGATACACCTATTTTAATTGGTGGTATCGAAGCTTCGCTGCGTCGTGTAACGCATTACGACTATTGGAGCGATAAACTTATGCCAACCATTTTAGAATCGTCTAAAGCAGATATGTTGGTATACGGCATGGGCGAACAGCCACTAAGAGAAGTAGTGCGTTTGTTGCAAAAAGGTGTTCCATTTTCAAGTTTAAAAACCATTGAACAAACTGCCGTTTTAATAGATGGAGGAGAATCTATTCCGAAAAATTCTAATTGGGAAGATGTTGAAATCGTTTCGCACGAAATTTGTTTAAAAGATAAAAAAAAGTTTGCTTCAAATTTTAAAATTATTGAGCAAGAGTCAAATAAACTCAAAGCTCGACGTATTTTTCAGAAAGTGGGAAATAAAACATTGATGATTAATCCGCCATATCCAACCATGACGGAAAAAGAAATTGATGCTTCTTTTGATTTACCATACACACGACTACCGCATCCTAAATACAATAAACGTGGACCAATTCCGGCGTTTGAAATGATTAAAACCTCCATCAATATTCACCGTGGTTGTTTTGGTGGTTGTAGTTTTTGTACCATATCGGCACATCAAGGTAAATTTATTGCCAGTAGAAGTAAAGAATCCATTCTTCGTGAAGTGGATAAAGTCGCCAATATGCCAGATTTTAAAGGTTATTTAAGCGACATTGGCGGACCTAGTGCCAATATGTACCAGATGAAAGGTAAGGTGCAATCTATCTGTGATAAATGCGTGGCGCCATCTTGTATTTCGCCAGTGATTTGTAGTAATCTCGATACGTCTCACAAACCCTTAACTGAACTATATCAAGCGGTTGACAAACATCCAAAAGTTAAAAAATCTTTTATAGGTAGTGGAATTAGACACGATATGTTGGTTCCAGAATTCAATAAAAATGCAGATGCCAAAGAGTTAGACGATTATACCGAAGAAGTAATGACAAAGCATGTGTCTGGCCGACTCAAAGTAGCGCCAGAACATACAAGTGACCCAGTGTTAAAGCTGATGCGTAAGCCATCATTCTCGTATTTTCATAAGTTTAAAGAGCGTTTTGATAAAATAAACATTAAGAAAGGTCTCAACCTTCAACTCATACCTTATTTTATTTCCAATCATCCAGCGTGCGAAGTAGAAGATATGGCAAATCTCGCTGCCGAAACTAAAGACATGGGCTTTCAGTTAGAGCAAGTACAAGGTTTTACGCCAACACCAATGACAGTTGCAACTGTGATTTATTATAGTGGTTATCATCCATATACTTTAAAGCCAACCAAAACGCCGAAAACAAAAAAGGAAAAAGACGAGCAGCACCGTTTTTTCTTTTGGTACAAAAAGGAAAACAAAGATTGGATACGAAAAACCTTAAATAAGTTAGACCGAAAAGATTTGTTAAATGTGCTTTTGCCAGTTGATGACAAATGGCGAAAAAACAAAAAAGCAAAACCAGCTAAGCATACTTTTGATGATGCGATTCCGTTTAATCAGCGAAAAAATAAAGCGAAATTTAAGCCAAAAAAGAAAAGGAGATAGAAAGGTTTTTTAAAGATTTTAAGATATTGATTAAAGTTGTTTTCCAATTTTAATTATGCTTTTCTAATCATAAAATCATGCGTAATGAAATAGTATTGCCTGTTAAACCGAAACTTTTACTATCCGAAAGAAATACTTCTCTTATATATCCAATCATAATTTGAAATTTTTCTAATTTTTTTAAAATAAAAAAAGAAAATTCTCTTGAGTTTGAATAGCGTTCTTGCGATAATGAATCCTTCAAAAAATACCATTCAAAAGAAGAAATTAAACCCCAGTATTTTTGGCTATTACTATTGTTTTTAAAATCATAATTTAATTCTATCTTATACCGTGACCTTAAATAATGATTATGATTGGCGAGAAAGAAATTTCTCCATTCTCCTAATAGTCTTTGTTTAAGAATTACATTTTCAAAAATTGAAATTTTATATTCAATGCCGATTTTTGGTCTTAATTCATAAAAATCACCCAACTCTCTATCAAACCGATAATTATTAGCGAATCCGCCAGAAATCGTCCAATTTGAATTTAGCTTTTTATCAAAGTCAAAATCTAATCCAAACCTCCGCCATTTACTATTTTGATAAGCATGTTTGTAATTGCTAATTAGATTAAATTTCCAAGTTTTTTTAGAAATTATAGTGTTTTTTAAAATAGCCTCACTAAAAAATTCTTGTTGACTAAATCCTTGTAAGCACAAACAAAAAAGAACTAAATATAACGGTATTTTCAAATCTTACTTTTTTACATTTTACGCAAATTGATATTAATGAGATAACAAAAACTACTATTATCTAGAAGAAAGATTGATGTTTGGCTTACTAAAATCAAAGTAATTCATAAATGTTTCTAATTGACTCAAATCACCTTCTGCTCTACCTTTACCTGAGTTTATAACATCAATTACTCGACCTTTACCTAATACAAAGTCATAAACCACAGTGCTTGGTATACTTATTACCAAATTAGAATTATCTGGAACGTAGTTGTAAAATGCTGAAATTCCGTTTCGTACATGAAATCCATATTGTTCATTTCGGTCTGTAATTTTAAAACCTATTTTAAAATCGGCATTTATAGCTTTAGAGGCGTCAATTTTCACTCTCAAGTTTTCTAATATTGTTCCTATTCCGAATTGCTCAATTATCACAGGATTTGCAAAATCAAATGCACCAGATTTATCTAAGGTGCCATCAAGTTCTTTAGCTCCAGATAATGCGAAATTTCTATAATAAATATTGGCTTGGTCATAGCCCCAAGCTTGCATTGCTTTTCCTTTTAAATCTCTTGCTTCCTGATCTTCTGGATTTGAGCGTACAAGATGTGTGGTTATTTCCATTGCCCAACCATAATCTTTAGCTTCAATTGCTTCATTAGCTATTTTTAAAACGTTATCTCTTCCGCCCATAGCAGAAATATAAAGCTCGGCTTTTCTTTTAAAAGATGGAGCTGCTAACTCGGTTGCATCACCAGAATACCAACCCAAATAACCATTGTAGACGTTTCTTACAACATGCTCTACACTCCCGTAAAATTCTTGTAGCCAAGGGTCTTTTTTTAGGTTTTCTGGAAGCGAGACTAAATTTACTAGTTCTTCTCTTGTAGCTCCTTGGTTCATATGAAAAATGGATTGGTCGTGGGTAAATTGAATAGCATCTCTGTAATTCTGGATTCGTTCTACAATAAAATCATTTCCAACCCAAGAGCGCATGTGCGAATGGCTGTAGCTGTCGCTCTGCTTGGCATAATCTAATAAATTGTCTACGCCTTTATACCACTTTACCAAATCACGATATTTAGTTCCTCTTAATGTGTAGAGATTTGGAAATGATTCTCCTTGAATTGTCTCAGAACCATGGACATGTTTTAAATCCGGAAAAAAAACATCTATTTCATCTTCGGCATCACCGTAAGCTTCAAATAAAACCATCTTTACTCCAGCTACTTCAGTTTGTAATTTGTCTTTTACAATATTGGTAGGACGATAAAAAGAAATTTTTCCACCAGCAAAAGTTGGACCTAAACCAGCATGAACAAGGCCCTTTTCATTTTGCCCTAAATAGGAAGCTCCTCCATAAGCTGTTCGCTCCGTTAAAATTGATCCAACAACACTTGCATCATTAGCCAAATAGTCCATAAACTGATGATGAGCAAATATTTTTACATCTCCATTATCCACTTGTTCTTGAGTAACTCCCATTCCTGCAGAACCGAATGAGTGATCAGGATGTCTATGAGTATATACTACAGCCTTTACAGGAAATTGAATATTGGTTTCTTTTCTAAAATCGTTTAATATCCTTTCGGAAGCTTCATCACTTTCTCCAGGATCTACAACTATAAGTCCATTGTCTCCAACAACAATTAGAGTTGAAGTCAGTTGCCAACCAGACATTAAAAAGGCTTTATCTTTTACAGGTTCGTAAATCGTCTTTGGCATCTGCTTTCCAAAAGAAGTCATTCTGTTGTTAATAAATTCACTTTCTTTAGTAATTGCATAATTATCGAACCTTGCTCTTATAGGTGCTAAATTTTTTAATATTTCTTGGTCAGCATATGGCTCTGTTTTATTAGGTACATTGTGGTCAATAACTTCTGGATTAAGAAGATTTGTATCAAATGTTTGATTTTCTTTGCATCCTAGAATTACTAATACAAGAATTAAGATATTGAGTTTTTTCATGTTGGTAATTTTTTGTTTTGTTGGTAGAGTATGTTCTTTTTAAAATACATTTTTATTTATAATAATAAAAATATAAAAAAAGAGAGCACTATTATGTTTATGATATAGCCATGCGTATTTAACCAATCGTTGACATTCTCTAGATATTTATGACCTTTTGCACCTATTAAAAAATAGATTAATAAAGGTATAAATGATATAAAAACTACTGCTGTAAAAAATGGCAACGCTTCAAAAAAATGAGTTGAGTTTTTATTCAAATAATTTCCTACAGTAAAAGCTATTGCAATGTCTGTTGGCATAAAAGCAATAAGACCTAAGCCAATTAAAAAAATTTTTCCTAAGGATGCCGTTGTAATTCCTTGCATCCATTTAGGAGGCTCGGTAATTTGTTTTCGATTTACTATCGAACGAACAATAAGAAATATAAGTAAAGCAATCAATAAATATTTTATTACAGGTCTATTACTTATTGTAATCTTATGAAAATCTGTTACAGAAGCGAGCCAATAGAAAGTATAAGTGGTAAAAATTAAAGTAGATATTAATGACGCAATGTAAGTCAATGAGCTTTTAATAGGGTCTTTTCTAGTAATAAGTAACATGCCTACTAATATTTGAGGTCCAAGCATAACAGTCAATGCTAAAGGTAAAATTGTAATATCTGCCATTTTAAATATTGAGAATGTTTGCAAACCTATTTCAAATAAGGTTTTATAAAATGAAAAAAATTGAAATCAGTTTATTTTCCCTACCGTGTCGCACTGTAAATATAATTTATTTTGCAACTCAACTACAAACAGCTAATTTTCAATTAATCAATTTTTTAATAAAATAAAAAGAGTGTTTTTTATCACTCAAATTATATACGGATAAATCAAAATCAACTCTTGCAATACTCAAACAATAGCTTATCTTTGCAGCCCTTTTAAAAGAGATGATTATGACAAAGACAGGAAAGTTAACCTTTGATGTATTAATAGAAATACCTAAAGGAAGTCGAAACAAATACGAATATGATTTTGAGTTAAACAAGATACGTTTCGATCGAATGTTGTTTTCCTCAATGATGTATCCTGGAGATTATGGATTTATCCCGGAAACATTAGCCTTAGATGGTGACCCATTGGATGTTTTGGTCATGGGAACAGAACCAACGTTTCCTATGTGTGTGGTTGAAGTAAAACCTATTGGTGTTTTTCATATGGCAGACGAAAAAGGGCCAGATGAAAAATTAATTTGCGTACCTGTTACCGATCCAATTTGGAATTCTTATACAGATATCATGGATTTAAATCCACACCGAATTAAAGAGATTACGCATTTCTTTCAAGTTTATAAAGATTTAGAAAAGAAAAAAGTAGATGTTGGCGGTTGGGGCGATGCAAAAGAAGCCTACGATATTTTAAATAAATGTATAGACCGTTACGAAAATAGCGAGCATAAAGTTAATGGCGATTTTACAATATAAATCAACAATACATTAAGACTCAAAAACCCTTTTATAATCAAAATAAAAGGGTTTTTCTATTCTATATCATTTTATTACTTTAGCACGACTAAATTTCTAACTAATTTAATTTTAAAATATGGAATCATACATGATTTATATGCCAATCGTTTTGGCGGTATTGGGTTTAATTTATATGGCTGTAAAGCGCTCTTGGGTGATGAAGCAAGATGCTGGCGATGGAAAAATGAAGGAGATTTCAGACCATATATATGTAGGTGCTTTGGCATTTTTAAAAGCTGAATATAAATTACTTGCATTTTTTGTAATCGGTGCGAGTATCGCTTTAGCTGGTGTTGCAGCGGTTGTTGAATCTACGAGTTATTTAATAATCGTAGCGTTTATTATCGGTGCTGTTTTTTCTGCTGTTGCAGGAAATATTGGTATGCGTATAGCCACTAAAACTAACGTTCGTACAACACAAGCTGCAAAAACAAGCTTGCCAAAAGCTTTAAATATTTCTTTTGGTGGTGGTACTGTAATGGGGCTTGGTGTTGCTGGCTTAGCTGTTTTGGGATTAACTGCGTTTTTCATCATTTTCTACCAATTGTTTATGGGTGGTCAGTGGACAAATACCACTGATATGACTTTAGTATTAGAAACACTTGCAGGTTTCTCTCTTGGTGCCGAGTCTATTGCTTTATTTGCTCGTGTTGGTGGTGGTATTTATACCAAAGCTGCCGATGTTGGTGCAGATTTAGTAGGTAAAGTTGAAGCTGGAATACCTGAGGATGACCCGCGTAATCCTGCAACTATTGCAGATAACGTTGGTGATAATGTAGGTGATGTTGCTGGTATGGGAGCAGATTTATTTGGGTCTTACGTAGCAACGGTTTTAGCAGCTATGGTTTTAGGAAATTATATCATTAAAGATATGGGTGGTGCTATCGAAGATGCTTTTGGTGGAATAGGAACCATTTTATTACCAATGGCAATTGCAGGTGCAGGAATCATTATTTCAATTATCGGAACATTCTTAGTAAAAATTTCATCTAATGATGCAAAAGAAGCACAAGTACAAAAAGCTTTAAACATAGGTAACTGGACGTCTATTGCTTTAGTAGCATTAGCATGTTTTGGTTTGGTAACTTGGATGTTGCCAGAAACAATGAAAATGGAATTCTTTGGCGAAGGCTTAAAAGAAATTTCTTCAATGCGCGTATTTTACGCAACCTTAGTTGGTTTAGTTGTAGGTGCAGCGATTTCTTCATTTACTGAATATTATACTGGTTTAGGTAAAAAGCCAATTTTAAATATTGTACAGCAGTCAAGCACTGGAGCAGCAACAAATATCATTGCAGGTTTAGCAACAGGTATGATTTCTACTTTTAGTTCTGTGCTTTTATTTGCAGCAGCTATTTGGGCATCTTATGCTTTTGCAGGTTTCTATGGTGTAGCAATGGCAGCGTCGGCTATGATGGCAACAACCGCGATGCAGTTGGCTATTGATGCGTTTGGACCAATCGCAGATAACGCTGGTGGTATCGCAGAAATGAGTGAGCAAGAGCCAATCGTTCGTGAGCGTACAGATATTTTAGACTCTGTAGGTAACACAACAGCAGCAACTGGTAAAGGATTTGCAATTGCTTCAGCAGCTTTAACAGCTTTGGCTTTGTTTGCAGCGTATGTAACATTTACAGATATTGACGGAATTAATATTTTTAAAGCACCAGTATTATCAATGCTTTTTGTTGGTGGTATGGTGCCAGTGGTTTTTTCTGCATTGGCAATGAGTTCTGTAGGAAAAGCAGCTATGGAAATGGTTGAAGAAGTACGTCGTCAGTTTAGAGAAATTCCTGGAATTATGGAAGGTACAGGAAAACCAGAGTACGATAAGTGCGTTGATATTTCTACAAAAGCATCTTTAAAACAAATGTTGCTACCAGGAATTTTAACTATCGGTTTTCCAATAGTAATTGTTTTAATAGGAATTTTAATTTACCCTGAAAATTACAAGCTTGTAGCAGAAATGCTTGGTGGTTACATGGCTGGTGTATCTGTTTCTGGTGTTCTTTGGGCAATCTTTCAAAACAATGCTGGTGGAGCTTGGGATAATGCTAAAAAATCATTTGAAGCTGGTGTAGAAATTAACGGTGTAATGACTTTTAAAGGTTCTGATGCACATAAAGCTGCGGTAACTGGTGATACAGTTGGTGACCCTTTTAAAGATACGTCTGGTCCTTCAATGAATATTTTAATTAAGTTAACATGCTTAATCGGATTGGTAATTGCACCTATTTTAGGTAACCATTCCGAAGAAGGTTTAGCACTGAATAATAATATTGAAGTAATTAAAGAAATCTCTGTCGAAACTCGAGGTGATAGAACTTTAGACGAAACTGCTACTGCAAAAGTAACTACTAGAACAACTATTGGTGATGGCGAAACTATTGTTAAAGAGAAAACATTTAAAGGAAATTTAGATGAGGTAACAAAACAAGCAGAAGCATACGCAAAAACTCAAAAAAACTAATATATATTTTATATTTTGAATAAATAGAAACCACGCTTTGTCGTGGTTTCTTTATTTTTACAGTATGCTGAGAAAAGACCCACTTCAAATAATTGTTTTTCAATCTTACGGCACAAAAAACCATTTGTACATTCGAGGTCGTGCTTTAGAAGACGAATCGATTAATCTTGAAGAAAAAAGCCTTTGGAAGCTTATTTTAAACACATGGAAACGTTTTGAAACTGATGAAATTAAAAACGTTGATATCAATGTAAAGCTACCAAACGGAACTATTTTTAAGTCAAAAACTGATAATCACGGTTATTTTAAAGTTGATGAAACTATTGAAGGACTTGGCGAATTGGCAAATGAAGAAGGTTGGGTAAATTTTGAAGTTTCATACGCCGATCTAAATAAAAAGCGTACAATAAAAAATCAGAATCGATTTCCAGGCGAATTACTTATCTCTTCACCAGAAGCAGAATATGGCGTTGCAAGCGATATTGATGACACTATTTTGCATACAGGCGTTACGTCGTATTTAAAATGGCGCGTAATTATAAATACCGTTTTTAGACATGCTGTTAACCGAATTCCACTAAAAGGTGCGGCCGAATTTTACCATCAGCTACATCGAGGTTCAACTGGCAAAAAAGCAAATCCTATTTTTTATGTGAGTCACAGTCCTTGGAACTTGTATCGTTATTTAGAATTATTTTTGAGACAGAATAACTTTCCAAAAGGACCTATTCTATTGAGGAGTTTTAAAGACATATTAAAGAAAAAAGCAAAAGGCGAAAAACCTCAAAAACAAAAGGAGATTATTAATCTTCTAAAAACATACCCAGATTTACCATTTATTCTTATAGGCGATAGTGGTGAGCATGACCCAGATATTTATATAGAAATTGCAGAAACTTTTCCAAACAGAATAATAGCAATTTACCTTCGAAGCGTTAGACATAAAAAGAAAATAATCCGAGTTCAAAGTTTGCTTCAAGATTATAAATCTACACCTGCATTATTAGTAGAAAGTAGTGAACAAGCTATTGAGCATGCAAAACAATATGGGTTTATAAAATAATATTTCACTAGCAATTTTTTGGTAGCTGAGCGGAGTCCAAGCTAAAACAATCCATTAATCTCAGCGTCAATTTTATTGATAATGCCGCCCAAATCTTCAGGATTTGCCACAAAATCCAAATCATCCACATCGATAATTAATAAGTTGCCTTTGGTGTATTTTGTTATCCAAGCTTCGTAGCGTTCGTTTAATCGGCTTAAATAATCAATGCTTATAGAGTTTTCATAATCGCGCCCACGTTTATGAATTTGCGCTACTAAATTTGGGATACTGCTGCGTAAATAAATCAATAAATCTGGACCTTTCACAAAGGATTCCATCAATTCAAAAAGAGATGAATAATTTTCAAAATCGCGATTGGTCATCAAGCCCATGGCGTGCAAGTTAGGTGCAAAAATAAAAGCATCTTCATAGATAGTTCTATCTTGAATAATATCTTTTCCACCTTGCTGTATTTGGTTAACTTGACGAAAACGGCTATTTAAAAAATACACTTGAAGATTAAAACTCCAACGTTCCATTTGATTGTAAAAATCATCTAAATACGGATTATCCACAACGTCTTCGAGCTGTGCTTCCCATTTGTAATGTTTAGCTAATAATTTTGTGAGCGTAGTTTTCCCTGCGCCTATGTTTCCCGCAATAGCAACATGCATAATTTAGTCTGATTTTAGTTGGTAGCGACGTAGTTTTTCGTCGTTGTAAATATACAAGGTTTCATTGGTTACCAAAAACTGATTTATTAACAAATCTTCTGTTTGTATGCGCGACAGTTCTTTAGAGTTTTTGGGGAGTAAAAAAAGCGCATTCTCTTTTTTTAGCACTAAGTTTCCTTTACTAAATGCCATTTCTGTAAAACCCGTATTTTCAATTTTATGAATAAGGCTTCCAAAGTAACTGTAAACGTAAAGATATTTTTCGGTCAATAGATAACAATAATTGTAATCGCTCTTTAAATCTAAAGCTTGAGATTCCACAGGAACTGTTTTTATTCGGGTTTTTGATGTTAAAAAATCAAATAATTCTAAAAGCTGTTCATCTTGATTATATAGCCAAACAAAATTGTCATAACCTGTAGAAACTAGTGTAACATACTTATAATTAGGTAACGTATTAAAATCGATTTTTTTTATTTCTGCTAATCGGTTGTCTAAAATCACTAGCGTATTAAAGTCTTTATAAAAAAGATTAATTTTTAATGGATTAAAGGCGTTTGCCGATGAGATTTTTCCTAATTGAAAATTAGCATAGCTAATTGTGGTATCAGCAGATTTTTTATAAAAACTTCCAATCTCATCAGAAAAATATAGGGTTTCAAAAGTATCAACACCATAAACTTTATCTGCTTCAATTACAGTTTCACTTTGAAATTTGAGTGAGACTTTATTTTGCGATAATGCAAAAGAAAAAACAAGACTTAAAATTGAAAAAATTAGTTGTTTCATACCAATCGGAAAAGTACGAAAATTGTGCCATTATTTTCATTCATTGTCATGCTGAACTTGTTTCAGTATCTCACAATAAAAGAAAGACTTACTAATCCGTCAGCTTATATCCAAAACCACGAACATTTAAAATTTGTAGAGACTCGTCATACTTCAATTTTTTTCGAAGTTTAGAAATAAACACATCCATACTTCTGGCAGAGAAAAAATCATCGGTTCCCCAAAGTTTATTTAATATTAAAGAACGGTCTAAAACTGCATTTTTATTTTTTATAAGATGGAAAAGCAAATGTGCCTCGCGATGCGTTAGTTGAATGGCTTCTTCTGATTTGTATGCCAATAACTGTTTTGGAAAATCAAAGGTGTAATCGCCAATAGAGATAATTTCAGCGGTTTTTTGAAGCTTTTTTCTGCCAATTAAATTATTAATTCGCACAATTAGTTCTTCCATGCTAAATGGCTTCTTCAAATAATCATTTCCGCCAATAGTAAACCCTTCAACCACATCTTGGGTTTGGGATTTGGCAGTTAAAAAAATAATAGGAATAGTGTCGTCAATTTTTCGAATTTCTTTTGCCAATGTGAAGCCATCTTTTTTTGGCATCATAACATCTAAAACTAAAACTTCAGGTGACTCGGCTTGATAAACTTCATATGCTTTTTGTCCATCTTCACACAGCAAAACGTCAAAGTTTCGAGTTTCTAAACTTTCTTTTATAATTTGTCCTAAAGCAGCTTCATCTTCTGCCAATAATATTTTTGTTTTTTCAGCCATTAGGTAATTTAATTTTAAAAGTAGTCTGCTTATTTTTTAAATCTAAATCAATTGTTCCATCGTGTTTTTCAATAATGCTTTTGGTATAGAAAAGTCCAATACCAAAACCTTTGACGTCGTGTTGATTACCTTTTGGAACACGATAAAATTTTTCGAAAATACGTTCCTTATTTGCTTTGTTTAAACTAGTACCATTATCTGAGATGTTGATGTTAAAGCTGTTTCTATTTTTAATCACTTCAACTGAAATGTTAGTTCCGCCATACTTTAATGCATTGTCTAAAATGTTGTTTAATGCATTTTCAAAATGAAAAGTATCTACGTTCGCAATAAGATTTTTAACTCTAAAATTTGTACTTATTGTCTTTTTTGAAGTCTGACTTTGGTAACGTGTGACGAGTAAATCTACCAAGGCAATAACATCGATTTCTTCTTTATTTAAATTTAAACTCTCGCTGTCTAATGTTGCGGTTTCTAATAGTTTTTCGACCATCAAATTCAACTTTGATAATTGCCCTGAAGACATATCAATATATTTTTTGGTTTTGTCTTTGTCGTCAATAATATTAAAGCTATTTATGCCTTCTAAAGCAGCGCTAATAGTGGCTATTGGTGTTTTAAACTCGTGAGTTATGTTACTGATAAGGTCATTTTTAACTTCTGCCAATTGTTTTTGTTGATTGATAATTTTTAGTAAATAAAATAAACAGGCAATGACACTTAATACCAATAGGGAAGAAATACCTATTCCGCCAAGCATACGACTTAAAATCACTTTGGTTTCGTTTGTAAAATTTACTTTTAGATTACTTTCTTTTGGTAAAAAAGTAGATTCTGAGCACACACTTAAAATATTTTTAGACTTTAGATTTGTAGTATCGGCTTCAACAATAATTACTTTATCAGCTTTGGCGTTATAGTCTTTTGGAATTTGATACTCCAAATTATAATTCATGTCTATTTTTTTGCGCTGAAGTTCTTTCTTTAGTAATGTGTCAATGACTTTAAGATTAAGCGTATCATTAGTAATTGATATTAAAATTTGACTGGTTAACATCTCAATGTTTCCCATCTTTACATTAGCATCAGACTGTTTTAGTTCTTTTACTTTTAATTTAAATGAATCCAAGTCGAGTGGTTTGTTTTTTTTGCGTCTTTCGGCCATCATCGAATCAGCTTTAAAACCTCTTAACACAGAAAACCCTTTAATTTTTTTAGTCTTGCTAGTGTCAATCTCATCAATCTTACCATCCTTAAATTCTATACTTTCAAAGATGTCGGTAAAAGAACCTTCTTCGTCAAAAAACTTAGACGTAGGAGTTTTGTCAAACGTCATTGCCATAGTGGTTTCTTCGGCAATAGTAGCATAGTAATCATCAACAGCTTTGTCTAAGCTTACTTGTACATCGTTAATAAACTGCTGTTTGTTTATTAAGTAATTTTTGTAGTTCCAATAGCATTGTATGCCTATAGTAACTACTATTACAGTTGTAATAGCATATAATATATACCTATATCTTTTATCATTCATACCTCAAAAATATAGCATATTGTTTAGCTAAGCTAATCGGTTAACACACGTTAACGTTGGTTAACTATAATTACTTCAAAGAGTTATCATCTTTGTAGTGTATTAATCATAAAAAACCAATATCATGAAAAATTTAGTAGTCGCATTAGCATTAACTTTAGGAACAGTAATTAGTGTAAATGCACAAAAACTTAAAGGAAATGTAAATTACAATGATGTAAAAGTTGAAAGCCTAAGCATTAGTGTAGAAGTGGATTCTGCAGAGGAAATTGAATCTACATTTAGTATTGAAGACTTTGAAGAAATTCTAAACGAAACAGAAGCCAAGGATGAGTTAAGTTTTAAAATAAAATGCAATGGTAAAAAAATGAGTAATGGAAAAAGCTCTAGCGTGAGTTATACTGTTAAAGGTAACATCAACGAAAAGCAAAAGTTTTTAGAAAGTATTGCGAAGGTTAGAGCTTCGGCAATAAAGTATTATAATTCTAAGAAGTAAACTTTAATGTTTTTTGTAAAACTTTTAAATTCATTATAGCTTATAAAGATGATAAAAAACCATATCACTAGACTAATTCTTGTTTTTGTCTTGGTCTCGAGTTGCAATAAAAAAAGAGCAATTTTTTTTCAAAACAATGATGGAAAGTTAGCAACTCAACAAGAAACCGATTCTGTTATACAGTTAAGGAATCAAAAAATGCAGGATAAAAATATTGATATGGTTTTTAGAAAGGAAATTACAGACACCATCTACGATAATAACAAAATTATATATAGATATATTCTAAAAGGTGAAAGCAAAGCAGTTACAAAAAACACCAATCAATATGAAATAATGATTGGTACAAAATTACCTAGCTTTTCTCTAAAGAGTATTGATGGCAATGTAGTTACATCTGATGAGTTGTTAGGCAAACCTTTAGTAATAAACATGTGGTTTACAACTTGTGCGCCTTGTATTGCAGAAATGCCAGAATTAAATAAAATAAAGGCAGATGCGTTAAATAAAGAGGTTCAGTTTTTTGCAGTAACTTATGAGAATAATGAAAAAGTTACTCAGTTTTTGGAAAAGAAAACCTTTGATTTTACGCATTTAGTTGATGCTAAAGATTATTGTGAAACATTTACAAATCAATTTCCCATAAATATTTTTGTAAACAGAAACGGAATTATAACAGATATTAAAGGGGGAATGCCATTAATTTATGATTCGAAACTAAAAAAGATTACAGATAAAGTCAATCCTAAAAATTTTATAAAAGCTTTAGAAGAAATAAAATAAACCATAAAAAATAAAAAAATGAAAACAATTATTAGAATTATGTTTTTGGTTTTGGTATTAGTATTAAGTACTGCTAATGCTCAAGATTTTCATGGCGTTGCAACTTATAAAACACAGCGTTCTATTGATATTAAAATGGACAGTACAAATAATCCAGGTATGAGTTCAGATATGCAAAAACAGATGCAAGCCATGTTAAAAAAACAGTTTCAAAAAACATTTGATTTGTCTTTTAATAAAGAAGCCTCAATATATAGAGAAGAAGAATCTTTGGCGCCACCACAAGTTGGCGGTGGTGATATGCAAATGGTTTTTGTAGGTGCTGGCGGAGGATCTGATGTTTTATATAAAAACACAAAAACAGGTAAATACATAGACCAGAAAGATACTATGGGAAAAGTGTTTTTGGTTAAAGATGACCTTAAAAAAATCGATTGGAAGTTAGAAAGTGAAACAAAATTTATTGGTCAGTATCAATGCTTTAAAGCAACATATATAAAAATGGTTCCTAAACCACGAGAGCTCTCAAGTTTTAGTGTTCATGAAGATGACAATAAAGATGGTAAAGAGGAAAAGCCAGAAATGATAGAACGTGTTGTTACTGCTTGGTATACGCTTCAAATTCCTGTAAATAATGGTCCAGCAATGTATCAAGGATTACCAGGATTAATATTAGAAGTCCATGACGGAAAACTCAATATTGTTTGCAGCAAAATTGTTATAAATCCTGAAGATAAAATAGAAATTACAGAACCCAAAAAAGGAAAGGAAGTCTCATTAGAAGAATACGAAAAAATCATGGAGAAAAAGCGAAAAGAAATGCTAGAACGTTATGCGCCAAAAAAGGGAAGACGTAGTGGCGAAACTTTTGAGATTAGAATTGGCGGCTAGTCACTAGTGTTAATATTTTGGTAAACGACAAACTTCTGTTTAATAATTGTTTAGATTTGTTAAACAATTAACAAATAAACTTAAACAGTCATGAAATCTATCTTTTCAAAACTCATTGTATTATGTTTTTTTCTTAGTGTTTCATTTGTCTCGCAATCTCAAGAATTTCAAGGAAAAGCCTATTATCTCACAAAATCCACAATGGATTTAGGACGTTGGGGCGCACGATTAAGCGAAGCTCAAAAAAAGCAAGTGATGGCACGAATGAAAAATAGATTAGAAAAGACTTATGTGTTAACATTTAATAAAACAGAATCGTTTTTTAAAGAAGATGAAAAACTTGATGCCATGTCTGGAGCAACTGACTCTTGGGGAAAAAACTTTACACAAGGAGATTCGTATAAAAATGTAAAGGATACTGCACTTGTTCAGAGTCAAGAGTTTTATGGAAAAAAGTTTTTGGTTAAAGATAAATTACAAAAGATAGATTGGCAGTTAGGTTCTGAAACAAAACAAATAGGAAATTATACTTGTTTTAAAGCCATGGCATTAATTCCTTCAGACGAGTTGTCTTGGTATAATTTTTCTTGGGATAAGTTAAGACGCCAAACACCTGAAAAAGATTCTTTAGGTAATGATGTAATACCTGAAATAAAAATGACCCAAGTAGAAGCATGGTATACTCCACAAGTGCCAGTAAGCCATGGACCATCAGAATTTTGGGGATTACCAGGCTTGATTCTTGAGGTTAGTGCAGATAATACAACGATATTATGCTCAAAGCTTGTCATCAATCCAAAAGAAACTGTAGATATTGAAGCACCAAAACGAGGAGAAGAAATTGATAAAGAAAATTATCAGGCCACTGTTGTAGAGAAAATGAAAGATTTTAGAAACAATCGTGGTGGCCGACGCCGCGGTTAAATTCTTTAACGCAAGTTTAACAAAGCTCTCTTTAACTTATTGTTATTTCGTAAGTCTAAAAGACACAACTTAAGTTTAAATAAATCAAAATGAAATTATCAGTATTAAAACCTTTTTCTTTAGCCTTAGCTATTATGTTTGTAGCCTTTTCCTTTGGGCAAGCAGACTTTCAAGGTAAAGCGTATTACCAAACAAAAACTACTATGGATATGAGCCAGTTTGGTGGTGGCAATAGACAAGTTAGTCCAGAACAAATGAAACGTTGGCAAGAACGTATGAAGAGTTTTCTTGAAAAAGAGTACACACTCGTATTTAATAAAGAAGAGTCTATTTACAAAGAAGAAGAACGTCTAGAAGCACAAGGTTCAGGCGGCGGATTCGGAGGTTTTTCTAGTAGTTTTACTGGTGGTCCAAAATATAAAAATGTAAAAGAAAAAGAGGTTTTACAAGATCAAGAGTTTTTTGGCAAAAAATTTTTAATTAAAGACGAATTAAAAAATCTAGAATGGAAAATGGGTACAGAAACTAAGCAGATTGGTCAGTATACCGTTTTTAAAGCCACAGCGACAAAACCCGTGAATGGTTTTGATTGGAGAAGCATGCGTCGTAGAGGCAATAACGATAGAGATAAAAAAGCTGAAAACGATTCTACTGAAGCTAAAAAATCGGGAGACCCAATGGACGAGGTAGAAATACCAAAAACTATAGAAGTTACGGCATGGTATACACCACAAATACCTATTAATCAAGGACCAGACGATTATTGGGGTTTACCAGGATTAATTCTAGAAGTTAACGCTGATAGAACAACTATTCTTTGTACTAAAATAGTAATGAATCCTTCTGAAAAAGATAATATAGATAAACCATCAAAAGGTGAAGTCGTTACACAAGAAGAGTACACTAAAATCACAACACAGAAAATGGAAGAAATGCGCGAAAACTGGAGAGGCCGTGGTCGTGGCGGAAGACGTAATTAATTTCGTATTTCAAACTATTCAACTTTAATCAAACCAAAAAATGAAAAAAATACTAACGCTACTTGCAATCATAGTAGTACTAAGCTCCTATTCGCAAGTTAAAATGTCTGGAGTTGTCAAAGATAGCATCGGTCAGCCTTTAGAATTGGCTAATGTTATTGCAATTAACCAAGAATCTAAAGCATTAGAATCTTACGGGATAACTGATGCTAAAGGCGAATATAAATTAGCACTTGGCAAAAACGGTAAGTACAAAGTTCAAGTGACTTACATTGGTATGAAAACTATCGATTTAATTGTTGATACCAAAGAAGCAGATATTAAAAAGGACTTTATCATGGCTTTAGACAACGCTTTGGACGCTATAGAGCTCACTTACGAAATGCCAGTAACTATTAAAGGAGATACAATTGTGTATAATGCAGATTCTTTTAAAAATGGTTCTGAACGAAAACTAGGTGATGTTTTAGAAAAGCTACCTGGTGTTGAAATTAATGATCAAGGACAAATTGAAGTTGAAGGAAATAGAGTTCAAAAAATAACTGTTAACGGAAAAGATTTTTTTGATGGTGACTCAAAACTAGCTACGCAAAATATACCATCTAACGCGGTCGATAAAATTGAGGTTTTACGTAATTTTTCTGAAGTAGGTCAACTAAGAAGTGTTCAAAACAACCAAAATAACGTGGCCATAAATATAAAGCTGAAAGAAGGTAAAGAAAACTTTTGGTTTGGAGATATAACCGCAGGAGTTGGCACAGCACCAGCACCTAACGACCAATTGTATTTGGTACAACCAAAATTATTTTATTACAGTCCTAAATACAGTGTCAACGTTATTGGAGATATTAACAACATTGGAGAACCTGCTTTATCAAACAGAGATGTACGAAATTTTGGTGGTGGATTTAGGTCACCGAGTAGAGATAGTGGAACCAACTTAAACCTTGGTAATAATGGTTTACAAGGTTTAACAAATTCTCAAAATGCCTTAACAGTTGAGTCAAAATTATTGGCAACAAACTTCAGTTATTCACCCAATAAATCTCTAGATTTAAGTGGTTTTTTAATCTATAATACAACACGCTTAAGTACTAAAGAAATTAATTTTCTTGAATATATCCAAGTTGAAGATGACCCAAATACATCAATAGACGAGTCTAATATTCCGCCAAATGAAAGAACAGAAAACGATGGGCGAGAAGCATCAGATCAATTTCTCGCTAAGCTGAGCGCATCTTATAAACCAAATGTAAACAATCAATTGGATTATGATGTCTTGACGCGTACTTCTAGGGATGAAGAACGTCAGATAGAAAATTCTTCAATTATTGGTACAACATCACAAGTTGAAGACCAAACACCATTTAGCATTAACCAAAACCTAAACTACTATTATACGTTAAACGAAAACAACATTTTTGCTCTTGAAGCTCAGCATTTGCTAAGTAGAGAAAATCCATTTTATAACGCGATTTTAAATAATGACCCAACAAACAATGATAACGGTATAGATGATGACCCAAACACCATTGATGAAGATGCGTATGATGAAACAGCTGAGCAACTAGGACTAGACCGAAGTCTAGATTTTTATAATATTGGTCAGACGGAACTCGTAAAGTCCAATCAGTTAGACGCTAAATTAGATTACTATAATATTTTAAATGCCAAAAGCAACATTAGTTTTACTTTTGGTACCATTTTAAGTCGTCAAGACTATGACTCTAATATCTTTCAGTTTTTAGACCTAAATGACTCTAGTAATACTCAAGATGCTAACCCAACTATTAATGATTTAGATGGTAATCCTTTAAACGGCTTCAACGATACACAGTATAATTTTAGTGATATTTATGTAGGAACCAGATACAATGTAAGAACGGGAAAATTTACCTTTAGACCTGGTGTTTCTGTTCATGCTTACGGAAACCAAAATATGCAGTTTGGAGCAACGACAGAAGAAAATTTCTTTAGGATTTTACCAGAATTTGAAGCGCGAGTCCAATTTAAAAAATCTGAGAGTTTACAATTTAATTACCGTATGAGTAATCAGTTTACAGATGTTACAAATTTAGCTCGAGGTTTAGTTTTAAATAATTTTGATAATTTATCATTCGGTAATGCTAACTTACAAAACGGCTTATCTCATAACTTAAGTTTGTTTTATAGAAGTTTTAATCTCTTTAACAATACAAATGTCATTGGTAGAGTAAGTTATACTAAAAATATAGATCAAATACGTTCCTTAACTAATTTCGAGAACGTAATTACAACAAGTACTTTTTTCAATTCTCAGTTTGCTGATGAAAACTTCACAGCATTTGGACGTTGGCAAAAACGTTGGGGAAAAATTCAAGGCGCAATCACAACAAATTTCAATTACAGTTTACGTAATCAGTTTATTCAAGGGCGTCAATCTGAAAATGAAAGTTTTACGCAGAGTTATAGACCAGAAATCCGTACTAATTTTAGAGAAGCACCAAATGTAAGGTTGCGTTATCAATACTCTGTAACCGATAACAATCAAGGTACGAGAAGTACAAAGTTTATAGTTAATGAACCATCGGTTAGATTCGATGCATATATATGGGATTCATTAACTTTTGTAACAGACTATTCATACCGAAGCCAAGATAACGGTACAGAAACAATTTCTAATCAAGTTTGGGATGCGCGTATTGGCTACAGAAAAAATCGTGATGCTAAATGGGAGTATGAGATTAGAGCAAGTAATATTTTAGATATTGACTCTAATGTAACTAACAATGTTGGCAATTTTTCGGCATTTACATCGGAGACATTTATTCAGCCACGTTTTATAACATTTAGAGCTGTTTATACACTTTAAAATAAATAGATAAATTTTTTAAATGCCCATTTTACTTTAAGTAAAATGGGCATTATAGTTTAGATATTTTAGATGTGCAGCAAATATTGTAATTTGTTCCTCTAACCAATTAAAGTATCAAAACTTATGAAACGTGTTATTTACTTATTCATTATTGCTTTTGCATTTAACATAACCAATGTTAAAGCACAAGAAAAAGACCCAACTATTGAAGCTATTGTAAAAGAAGCGAATGAAAATTCTCAATTAGAAAATATTGGTCACGAACTAATGGACGTTGTTGGACCTAGATTGGTAGGAACGCCGCAAATGCTCAATGCACACAACTGGGCCATTGAAAAATATAAATCTTGGGGAATAGATGCTCGTAAAGAAAAATGGGGCGAATGGCGCGGATGGGAACGCGGCATTACACACATTGATATGATAGAACCAAGAGTTCAATCCCTTAGTGGAATGCAATTAGCGTGGAATCCAAGCACAGGTTCTAAAGGTATTACTGCTGAAGTAATAGTACTTCCCAAAAATATTAAAGATTCTATTTCATTTCAAAAATGGTTGCCTAGCGTAAAAGGCAAGCTGGTTTTAATATCAATGAAGCAACCTACAGGTCGTCCAGATTACAACTGGGAAGAATTTGCAACGGAAGAGTCTTTTCAGAAAATGAAAGACGAGAGAGATGCTCAAACAAAAGCTTGGCGTGAAAATATTAGTAAAACTGGTTATAATACTCGTTCAATTATTCCAGTGTTAGAAGAAGCAGGAGCTGCTGGGATTATTGCAAGTAATTGGTCGAGAGGATTTGGTGTAAATAAAATTTTTAGTGCACGTACAAAGAAAATACCAACCGTAGATTTAGAGTTAGAAGACTATGGTATGTTGTACCGCTTAGCAGAATCTGGTCACACGCCTAAATTAAAAATTATTGCAGAGTCTAAAGAATTAGGACGCGTACCTACATTTAACACTATTGCAGAGATTAAAGGCTCTGAAAAACCAGACGAGTATATAATATTATCTGCACATTTTGATTCTTGGGATGGCGGAACAGGTGCCACAGATAACGGAACAGGTACAATGGTTATGATGGAAGCCATGCGCTTAATTAAAAAATATTATCCAAACCCAAAGCGTACTATTATCGCAGGACATTGGGGAAGTGAGGAACAAGGCTTAAATGGTTCTAGAGCTTTTGTTGAAGACCATCCAGAAGTTGTAGAAGGATTACAAGCGTTATTTAATCAAGATAATGGTACAGGTCGTGTAGTGCGCATTTCTGGTGGTGGATTTTTAAATTCTTACGATTATTTATCACGTTGGTTATATGCCGTGCCTAATAATATTACAAAGCATATCGAAACGACTTTTCCAGGTTCTCCAGCAGGTGGAGGTTCTGACTATGCTTCTTTTTTAGCAAAAGGCGCACCAGCTTTTAGTTTAAGTTCTTTAAATTGGTCTTACTGGAATTACACATGGCATACAAATAGAGATACGTATGATAAAATTGTATTTGATGATGTAAGAAACAATGCTATTCTTACAGCTATTTTAGCATACATGGCTTCCGAAGACGCAGAAAAAACATCAAGAGAAAAAATTGTATTACCGATAAACCCAAGAACTGGAAAACAAAGAACTTGGCCAACACCACGCTCACCTAACCGTGATGGGGGTAGAAACTAAAACAAAAAGCCTTCTCTGGTCACTGAGCGTAGTCGAAGTGGAGAAGGCTTTTTTAATTGTCTCTTATCAGATGTACTTCACCAGCGACATTAACAACTTCTGCTGGACTTCCAATAAGCAATGCTTCACCAGAAAATTGAAAATCTAGGTATTCTCCAACTTCACCAGAAGCCAAAATGTCAACGGTTCCATTTAGCATTTGAAATAATCTTAAATCATTAGTCATCGAATTAGGGTACGGGATTTTAAAACCTAATATGGCTTCAAGTTCATTTCCGCCAAAGGTGCCATTAAGATTTATAGGGATGTTGGTTTCACTTTGAAAACTAGTAATTGTAAAAAAGAATTCTGAATTATTGTGAGCTTCACATCGTGGATTCCATAGAAAAAGCTCATCAGATATACTTAA
Source organism: Winogradskyella litorisediminis (assembly GCF_042675765.1). Taxonomy (NCBI): domain Bacteria; kingdom Pseudomonadati; phylum Bacteroidota; class Flavobacteriia; order Flavobacteriales; family Flavobacteriaceae; genus Winogradskyella; species Winogradskyella litorisediminis. The sequence continues at coordinate 1,112,215 of NZ_JBHTJL010000009.1, forward strand.
GTTAAATTCACATTCATTTTGAATATCATCAAATATTTCAAATTGTGCTTCAAAGTCATCATTTATCGTGATTATTATATATTCTAATGGTACTTCAGAGTTTAAAACATCATCGTTTTCACAAGAACTAATGAGAATAAATATAATTGAAAAGAATAAGATTTTAGCAGTTTTCATAAATGGTTGTTTTACTAAAGATGATTTTCTCAATAAATGGTTGCGTTATAATTTAATGAATTTAAATCATAAAAAAACCTTTAGAACTTAATCCAAAGGTTTTATGATTTTAAATTTTCAATACTTAGGATGTTCTAAGTAAAATATTTATTTATAACTGTTTATAAATTGAAAGCAGCTTTTACTTTATCCACATAATCTAATTTTTCCCATGTAAAGGTTTCAACTGTTTCAGTAACTTCTTGTCCCATCGGGTTTTTAAACGTTAGTGTCTTAACTTCTGGAGTTCGTCCCATATGTCCGTATGCCGCAGTTTCAGAATAAATAGGTGTTCTTAATTTTAAGCGTTGCTCAATAAAATAAGGACGCATATCAAAAATAGACTCTACTATTTTGCTAATTTCACCATCGGTTTTATCAACGGTAGCCGTTCCGTAAGTTTCAACATTTATACTTGTTGGTTTTGCAACACCAATAGCATAACTTACTTGTACTAAAACTTCTTTACACAAGCCAGCCGCCACTAAATTTTTAGCAATATGTCTAGTAGCATAAGCACCAGAACGGTCTACTTTACTCGGGTCTTTTCCTGAGAAAGCACCGCCACCATGAGCACCTTTACCTCCATAAGTATCTACTATAATTTTACGACCTGTTAAGCCTGTATCACCGTGTGGGCCACCAATAACAAAAATTCCAGTAGGGTTGATGTGATACGTAATATCATCTGTAAATAACTTCTGGATATGTACAGGTAATTTTGCAACCACGCGCGGAATTAAAATAGTAACAATGTCCGACTTTATTTTATCAAGCATAACTTGCTCGCTTTCATCAAAATCATCATGCTGTGTTGATAATACTATGGCATCAATACGCTGAGGTACATTATCGTCACTATACTCAATGGTTACCTGAGATTTAGCGTCAGGACGTAGATAGGTAATGTCTTTATTTTCCCGACGTAATTCTGCCAATTCTTTTAATAATCTGTGCGAAAGCTCTAAAGCCAAAGGCATGTAGTTTTCAGTTTCGTCAGTGGCATAACCAAACATCATACCTTGGTCTCCAGCACCTTGATCTTCAGGGTTGGCGCGTTCTACACCTTGATTGATGTCTGGAGACTGTTCGTGAATTGCAGATAAAACGCCGCAAGAACTACCGTCGAACATATACTCGCCTTTGGTATAGCCAATTTTATTAATAACGTCTCTAGCAATTTGCTGTACGTCTAGATATGTGTCAGATTTTACTTCGCCTGCCAAAACCACTTGTCCTGTAGTTACAAGCGTTTCGCAAGCTACTTTTGAGTTTTTGTCAAACGCCAAAAAGTTATCGATTAAAGCATCACTGATTTGGTCTGCTACTTTGTCTGGATGTCCTTCAGAAACACTTTCTGAAGTAAATAAATACGCCATAATTTTTTCTTTTGCTGAAATGATTTGACGTAATAATATGGAAAGTATAACACTGTCTTTAGCAATTTTTTCCAGAGGTTGCAATCAGTCAAATCATTCCTCTATAATTCTATGCGGCAAAAATACAGATTAAATTGAAAACAAAAAACCTAAAATATATTTAAAAACACATACGGTTTTTATATAGTTTACTTCAGATAAGTGTTATGGTTTTTTCTAAAGCTAAATGACCTTGGTCAGTTTGTGAAAATATTTAAATAAATCACATTTAATTTGGATTTTAAACATTTCTATTGCGATATTTGTAAAACAAAGTTCAAAACTTTAATGAAAATGTTATCAAGAAAGGCTGAGGGAATAGACCCGACGAAGCCTTAGCAACCCTTAGACTTACTAAGAAGGTGCTAAATTCTACTTGAAGACGCGAATCATTTCTCGCAAAACAAGATAGATAACCACAAGTAATTACCCATTTGTAGTTACACACAGTTTCTTTATAACATATTCATGCTGCATCTTAATTTTAAGATGTGTTCAATTTTAATAGACTTATTTTATAGGTCTTAAAATTAGGATTCCCGTTTTTGACTTTGACCAAAAGTTAAGCGGGAATCTATTTTATAATAACAATGAGCAATATATATCAACAAATACAAAAACGAATTTTAGTACTTGATGGTGCAATGGGTACCATGTTACAGCGCTATAATTTTACAGAAGAAGATTTTAGAGGCGAGCGTTTTAAGGACTATCCATCGCCATTAAAAGGTAATAACGATTTGCTGTCTTTAACTCAGCCAGAAGCCATTGCGGACGTTCACAGAAAATATTTTGAAGCTGGTGCAGACATTGTAGAAACTAATACATTTTCGGGTACAACTATTGCTATGGCAGATTACCAAATGGAAGATTTGGTATACGAGCTCAATTACGAATCTGCCAAAATTGCTAAGCAAGTTGCAGACGAGTTTACAAAAGAAAACCCAAAGCAGCCACGTTTTGTAGCTGGTAGTATTGGGCCAACAAATCGCACCGCAAGCATGTCACCAGACGTAAACAGACCAGAATATCGTGCCGTAACTTTTGAAGAATTACGTGTGGCTTACAAACAACAAGTTGAAGCACTCATTGATGGCGGCGTAGATTTGCTTTTGGTTGAAACCATTTTTGACACGCTAAATGCCAAAGCCGCATTGTTTGCAATTGAAGAAGTTAAGGAAGAACGAAATATCGATATTCCCATAATGGTATCTGGTACAATTACAGATGCGTCTGGAAGAACACTTTCTGGGCAAACTGTAGAGGCATTTTTGGCATCCATTTCACATATTCCGCTGTTAACTGTCGGTTTTAATTGTGCGCTTGGTGCCGAACAGTTAAAGCCATATTTACAAAGATTATCTAATAAAACAGAGTTTTTCACATCAGCGCATCCTAACGCTGGTTTGCCTAATGCTTTCGGCGAATACGACCAAACACCAGAGGAAATGAAAGCCTATATTGAGGACTATCTAAAAGATAATCTTATTAATATTATCGGTGGTTGTTGTGGTACAAATCCAGAACATATCAAAGCCATTGCTGAGGTTGCGAAAAATTATAAACCACGAAAAAAGACTGTCGGTTTGAGCGCAGCTGAGAAGTACTAAGCGATGAGAAAGCAAAACAAATACTTAACACTTTCAGGTTTAGAGCCACTTGTGGTTACGCCAGAATCTAATTTTATAAATGTTGGTGAACGAACCAATGTTACAGGTTCAAGAAAATTTCTTCGACTTATTAAAGAAGAAAAATATAGCGAAGCACTTGATGTTGCTCGTGACCAAGTTGAAGGTGGAGCACAAATTATAGATGTTAATATGGACGAAGGTATGCTTGACGGAAAGTATGCCATGGTCAAATTCTTAAATCTTATTGCATCTGAGCCAGATATTGCCCGTGTGCCTATTATGATTGATAGTTCTAAATGGGAAATTATTGAAGCTGGTTTACAAGTTGTACAAGGCAAATGTGTTGTGAATTCTATAAGCCTTAAAGAAGGTGAAGCTGAATTTATACGCCAAACAAAACTTGTAAAACGTTACGGTGCCGCAGTAATTGTTATGGCATTTGATGAAGTTGGTCAAGCTGATACATACGAGCGTAGAATTGAAATCTGTGAACGTTCTTATAGAATACTCACAGAGATTGTCAATTTTCCGCCTCAAGATATTATTTTCGACCCAAATATTTTTCCTGTCGCTACAGGGATGGATGAGCATAAACTAAATGCACTCGATTTCTTCAATGCTACAAAATGGATTCGTAAAAACTTACCTTATGCTAACGTTTCTGGAGGTGTGAGTAATGTATCATTTTCGTTTAGAGGGAACACCGTTGTTAGGGAAGCAATTAATTCAGCTTTCCTATATCATGCGATACAACATGGTATGAATTTAGGGATAGTTAACCCAACCTTATTGGAGGTTTATGATGAAATCCCAAAAGATTTATTAGAACATGTAGAAGATGTGCTTTTTAATAAAAGAGAAGACGCCACAGAACGACTTTTAGATTTTGCAGAAACGGTTAAAGGTCAAAAGAAAGAAGATGAAACTAAAGTTTTAGAATGGCGTAGTGCTCCACTTCAAGATAGAATTACTCATAGTTTGGTGAAAGGGATTGATGCTTTTATAGTAGAAGATGTTGAAGAAGCAAGACAGCAAGCCTTAAAACCTATCGAAGTTATTGAAGGCAACTTAATGGCAGGAATTAACGTCGTTGGAGATTTGTTTGGTAGCGGAAAAATGTTTTTACCGCAAGTTGTGAAATCGGCACGGGTGATGAAAAAAGCGGTGGCATACCTGCAACCTTTTATTGAAGCAGAGAAAGATGGAAAAGCGGAATTTGCTGGTAAAATATTAATGGCAACTGTAAAAGGCGATGTTCATGATATTGGTAAAAATATTGTGAGTGTGGTTTTGGGCTGTAATAATTATAAGATTATTGATTTGGGCGTTATGGTGCCACCAGAAAAAATTATTGAAACCGCTAAACAAGAGAATGTAGATATTATTGGACTAAGCGGACTCATAACACCATCTTTAGATGAGATGGTTTATGTCTCAAAAGCTATGGAAAAAGAGAATTTAGATATTCCTTTAATCATTGGTGGTGCTACAACATCAAAAGCACACACCTCAGTAAAAATTGCACCGAATTATAATAATACGGTGGTACATATCAATGACGCATCAAGAGCAGTGACGGTGGTTGGTAATTTACTACAGCAAGATAACAAGGTTTATAAAGAACAAATCAGAGAGGAATACGATAAGTTTAGAGCGCAGTTTTTAACTCGAGGAAAACGAAAAGAATATTTGACTATTGAAGACGCTCGAAAAAATAAATTTAAAATAAATTGGGATGAAGCTGAAATTGTAAAACCGAACGAATTAGGGATTCAAGTCGTTGAAGATTTCGATATTACAAAGCTAAAAGATTTTATAGATTGGTCGCCATTTTTTAGAAGCTGGGATTTGCATGGTAAATATCCTGATATTTTAAAAGATGAAATAGTAGGTGAACAAGCCACAGAGTTATTTAACGATGCACAATTACTATTAAAACGCATTTTTGATAAAAAACTGCTAAAAGCGAAAGCCATTTTTGGTCTTTTTCCAGCAAATACGATTAACGATGATGATATTGAAATTTCAATTTCAGATTGTAATGCTGAACTTGATTCAGCATCTCATCAAGAAAGGCTAAAATTCATAACACTTCGCCAACAACTTAAAAAACGAGAAGGCATTCCAAACTATGCCTTAGCAGATTTTATTGCACCAAAAGAAACAGGAATTGAGGATTACATGGGTGCATTTTGCGTTACTACAGGTTTTGGCACAAAAGAGTTAGCAGAGCAGTTTGAAGCCGATAATGATGATTATAATTCTATCATGATAAAAGCTTTGGCAGACCGATTGGCTGAGGCTTTTGCTGAATATTTACATAAAGAAGTGAGAACAAAACACTGGGCTTACGCAAATACTGAAAATCTAACTAACGACGAACTTATTAAAGAAGCGTACAAAGGCATTAGACCAGCGCCAGGTTATCCGGCTTGTCCAGACCATTTAGAGAAAAAAACGATTTGGCAAATATTAAAAGTTGAAGAAAGTATAGGAGTAAAACTTACAGAAAGTTTAGCCATGTGGCCGGCAGCAAGTGTAAGCGGTTACTATTTTGGAAACAAAGAAGCCAAATATTTTGGATTAGGAAAAATCACGAAAGACCAATTAAAAGATTACGCAATCCGAAGACAAATTAGTATCGATGAGGCAGAAAAATGGCTAAGCCCAAATTTGGCAGATTAAAGCCCATCATAACCTTCCCAAAGGGAAGGAACTATTGGACTTCTGAAGAGTTTAGTAATCTTGTAGATGTTAATAAAGGTAAAGCTTTTAAAAAGTGAAATGTAAACATAAAACAATAACAGTTTCTCTCCTTTGGAGAGATTAAGAGAGGCTCATGAAAGTAACTGAACATATAAAGAATGCTAGCGGAAATACACAATTTTCTTTCGAAATTTTGCCGCCATTAAAAGGACAAAATATTCAATCCATATTTGATAATATTGACCCTTTAATGGAGTTTAAACCGCCATTTATTGATGTAACGTACCATAGAGAAGAATACACATACAAAGATGCGGGTAATGGATTATTAAAAAAACAAGTCGTAAAAAAAAGACCTGGCACAGTTGGTATTTGTACAGCAATACAAAATAAATATGGCGTTGATGCTGTGCCGCACATTCTTTGTGGTGGTTTTACTAAAGAAGATACCGAAAATTTCTTGATAGATTTAGACTTTTTAGGGATAGAAAATGTGGTGGCGCTTCGTGGTGATGCCGTAAAAACAGAAACTTATTTTAAGCCAGAAATAGAAGGGCATAATTATGCAAGTGAATTGGTAAGTCAGATTTCGGATATGAATAATGGTGTGTATTTAGACGAGGATTTGCAAAATTGTTCTAAAACAGATTTTTGTATTGGTGTTGCAGGTTATCCCGAAAAACATATGGAAGCGCCGAGTTTAGATAGTGATATTCATTTTGTAAAAAAGAAAATAAAAAATGGTGCTGAATATATTGTGACTCAGATGTTTTTTGACAATCAAAAATATTTTGATTTTGTAGATAAATGTCGTGTTGCGGGAATTGAAGTTCCAATAATTCCGGGTCTAAAACCTATTTCAACAAAAAAGCAATTAAACTTAATTCCGCATCGTTTTCATGTAGATTTACCTGAGGAATTGGTGATTGATATTGTAAAATGCAAAGATAATAGTCAAGTAAGGCAAGTTGGTATTGAGTGGTGTATTAAGCAATCCAAAGAGCTGCAAACTGCTGGGATTCCTGTTTTACATTATTATTCTATGGGAAAAAGCAGTAACATTCAAGAAGTTGCAAAAGTCATTTTTTAGATTTATCAATCTTTTTTAATCTGAGCATTTTTTTATGACCCTTTTACCTTCATTTTATTTTAAATAATGAAGTATAAATTTTGGTTACTTTTACGGCATTAAAAATTAATAATGCGATACTTCTTAGCGAGTTTTTTTAGTCTGATTTCAATCCTCTTGATGGCACAAGATTCAAAATCAGATTCTTATTTTGATGCAAACTATTTTAAGGGTTACATCGCTCTTCACAATAATGATATTTTGGGTTTAATCCAAGGGCAACCCGAAGGCGTTATCTTAAGTTGGAATAAAAAAACTTTTGGAGCTAGAGCTTGGGAACAAAGCTATAATTATCCAGATTACGGTGTGTCATTTATTTATCAAGATTTAAAAAATCCAGTTTTAGGAAATAATTTTGGACTTTACGGACATTATAATTTTTATTTTCTGAATAGAAATTTAATGTTTAGGATTGGTCAAGGTATAGCACATACCTCAAATCCTTTTGATAGAGAAGAAAATCCTAAAAATATTGCTTTTGGTTCTAAGCTTTTAAGCAGCACGTATGTTATGTTTCAATATAAAAAAGAGCGCATTTTTAATCGTGTTGGTTTTGAGGCAGGTTTCTCTCTAATACATTATTCTAACGCAAATTTTAAATCACCAAATACTAGTGTTAATACTATAGCTTTGAGTGCAGGATTAACTTATAATCTAGAAGAGAATTCACCTGAGTACATTGCAGATATAGAAAAAGAAAAATCTACTGAAAACATAAAATACAATTTGGTATTTAGGTCTGGGCTTAACCAAGGTGATATTATTGGTACTGCGCAATATCCCTTTTACATTATTTCAGCTTATGCAGACAAAAGATTGAACCAGAAAAGTGCTATACAAATTGGTACAGATGTGTTTTTTTCAAACTTTTTAAAAGAACAAATACGATTTGAAAGTACGTCACTTTTAGAAAATGATGTTACAGGAGATGAAGATTACAAGCGTGCTGGAGTTTTTGTTGGGCATGAGTTATTTGTAAATAAACTTTCGCTAATAACACAATTAGGCTACTATGTTTATTATCCTTTTAAGTTTGAAAGTAGAACTTATGTAAGAGCAGGATTAAAACGTTATTTTGGTAAGAAATGGTTTGGCGCGTTGACTCTAAAATCTCATGGATTTAGTGCCGAAGCTTTAGAATTTGGAGTAGGAATTAGATTATGAAAAAGATTATATACTTATGGTGTCTCGTTTTGTTTTTGTCGTGCGATAGCGACAATGCTTCCGACTGTTTTCAAACCTCTGGTGCTATTACACAAACAACGATTGCGGTTCCAAATTTTGAACGAATTTTGGTTAATCGAGACGTAGAGCTAATTATTAAGCAAGGAAGCTTTCAAGAAGTAGTTGTAGAAACAGGTGAAAATCTTTTTAATGATGTCTCGGTAACTGTAGTTGATAATCAACTTATTCTAACGGACAACAATACTTGTAATTTTGTACGTGATTTTGGGATAACTAAGATTTATGTTACGACACCAAATCTTTTAGAAATAAGATGCTCAACCCAATTTAATATTTCATCTGACGGGCTTTTAGTTTTTGACAACTTAACTTTACTTTCAGAAAATTTTTCTCAACCTGATAGTTTTGCTATAGGCGATTTTAAACTACAATTAGATACAGAAGACCTAGATATAATTTCAAATAATTTATCCTTTTTTTATATTGAAGGTGAGGTTGAAAATCTTAATATAAATTTTGCAGGAGGAAATGGTCGTTTTGAAGGCGAAAATTTAATAGCACAAAATATATCTGTGTTTCATAGAGGATCAAACGATATGTTGGTAAATCCGCAAGAAAAATTAACAGGTACTATTCTTTCTACCGGCAATGTTATTTCTTTTAACCAACCACCAATTGTAGATGTTGAAGAAGTGTTTAATGGGAGATTAATATTTAATTAGTCAACTCTCTAAATAGACTTTCTAAGCTTGCGTTTTTTTGATTTAATTGGAGAATTTTTAATTCGTTGTCATGAGCAAAATCAAACACATGAGAACGCATATCTTCTGTGGTTGAAAACGTTACCTCGTAAACAAAATCGTGTGTGTTTTTAACTTTAGTTGCTTTTGGTAACTTAAGTAAAAAGGCATCTTCAACTCTGTAATCAAATTCCACAATAACAACTTGTTCTTGCCCATCTCTTAAGTCGGTAAGTTTTTTATCTGCAACAATTTTACCCTTGTTTATAATAATAACACGGTCGCACATGGCTTCAACCTCTTGCATAATGTGCGTAGATAAAAAGACAGTTTTTTCTTTCCCAATAGTTCTAATAAGATTTCTAATATCAACTAGCTGATTTGGGTCTAAACCTGTGGTAGGCTCATCTAAAATAAGCACATCAGGATTGTGTAAAAGTGCATTTGCCAAACCTACACGCTGCCTGTAACCTTTTGAAAGTTGTCCGATTTTTTTATGAGCTTCAGGAGTAAGACCTGTCATCTTAATAACTTCTTCAATTCGTTTATTTTCAACTTTATATACGCCTGCATTAAATCTTAAATACTCTTTAACATATAAATCCGTGTAAAGCGGATTATGCTCTGGTAAGTAACCAACAGATTTCTGAACATTTTTTTTATCTTCAGAAACATCAAAGCCATTAACATTGGCTTTACCTTCTGTAGGATTAATGTACGTGGTTAAAATCTTCATCATAGTCGATTTGCCTGCGCCATTAGGTCCTAAAAAACCAACTACTTCGGCAGTATCTACAGAAAAAGAGATATCGTTTAATGCTTTTTGAGTTCCGTATTGTTTAGTAATTCCTTTTACCGTTATTGACATTAGAGAAAATATTTTAGTAAAGTTAGTTATTAATTAAGAAAACGAAAGATGCAAAAAACTATTTTAAAAATTTTTATTTTTCAATCTAATGGTTACATTAGCAGCAGAATTATATAAATGAACAAACAAGCAACATATTACAACTGGTTTTACTACTTTTTTAGCAAAAGAAGCGAGGCTTAGTATGTAATAGTTAAAACATATATTTTAAAAAGTCTCAATGAAAATTGAGACTTTTTTTATTTAAATATTACAAATTGAATCAAACTAAAAGTATAGCCATACAAGGCATTAAAGGTTCTTTTCATCATGCTGTTGCAGAACAGTATTTTGGAACTGCTTCGACATTGGAAGAATGTCTTAGTTTTGATGTCCTTGTAGAACATCTATTGCTAAAAAATGTTGATGTTGCAGTAATGGCTATTGAAAATTCTATCGCCGGCTCAATTATACCAAACTATGCCTTAATAGACGCTAATAATTTGCAGATTGTAGGTGAGCATTATTTAGATATTCAGCATAACTTAATGGCTTTGCCAGGTCAAAATATTTCAGATATAACAGAGGTCCATTCTCACCCAATGGCACTTTTGCAATGTAAATCGTTTTTTAAAAATCATCCACATATAAAGTTGGTCGAAGCTAAAGATACAGCTGAGGTTGCAAAGGAAATTTCTAATGGAAACACAAAAGGAATTGCAGCCATAGCCAGCAAAACTGCAGCTCAATTGTTTAATCTGAATATATTGGCAGAAAGCATTCAGACGATTAAACATAATGAGACACGTTTTGTTATAGTAAAACGTCAAACCGAATATGTGACTAAAAATATTAATAAAGCGTCTTTAAAATTTGAGCTTGACCATAAAAGAGGAAGTTTAGCCACTATTTTAAATGTATTAAGCGACTGTAAATTAAATTTAACTAAAATTCAGTCACTACCTAAGATTGAAACACCTTGGAAATACGCGTTTTTCATTGACGTAACGTTTAACGAGGTTTCCGATTATGAAAAAGCAAAATCTGTTGTGCAATTAATGGCTCAAAATTTTAAAGTTTTAGGAGCATATAAAAACGGAAAATTATGATAGAAGTCGCCGACCGTCTTAAGCAAGTTGAAGAATATTATTTTTCAAAAAAACTAAAAGAAGTAGCTTTTTTAAAGTCGCAAGGTCATCCTATAATTAATTTAGGAATTGGTAGCCCAGATTTAAATCCACCAATAAAGGCGACTATGGCTTTAAAAGACAGCTTTGATGATGCAGGTGTGCACAAATATCAAAGTTATCAAGGTTTACCAGAACTGAGAGATGCCATGGCTAGCTTCTACAAATCGCAGTACAATGTAGATTTATCTGCGGCTACAGAGATTTTGCCGTTAATGGGTAGCAAAGAAGGCATAATGCATATTTCTATGGCTTTTCTCAATGCTAAAGACGAAGTTTTAATTCCAAATCCTGGCTATCCTACTTACACAAGTGTTACCAAACTGTTACAAGCAAAGCCGTTGTTATACGATTTAAAAGAAGAAAATCATTGGTTGCCAGATTTTGTTGCGCTCGAGCGTATGGATTTGTCTAAAGTAAAAATAATGTGGATTAATTATCCGCATATGCCAACAGGTATGGATGCAAATCATAAATTTTACGATGATGTTATTGCTTTTGGAAAACGACATAACATTTTAATAGTTAATGACAATCCGTACAGTTTTATTCTAACTCAAAAACCGAAAAGTATTTTACAATACAGAGGTGCAAAAGATACTTGTTTAGAGCTTAATTCCATAAGTAAAACCTTTAATATGGCAGGTTGGAGAGTTGGTATGTTAATCGGTAAATATGAGCTTGTAAATGCCGTATTAAAGGTAAAAAGCAATATGGATTCGGGAATGTTCTATGGAATCCAAAAGGGAGCTATTGAAGCCTTAAAAAGTTCAGATATATGGTTTGAAAGTGTTAATAGCGTTTACAGAAACAGAAAAAAACTAGTGCTACAATTAGCTAAGCTTTTAAACTGTATGTGTAATGAAGATGATACAGGCTTATTTGTTTGGGCAAAATTACCTTCTGGCGTTAAGAGTGAAGAATTTGTAGATACACTATTGAAAGAACATAGTATTTTTATTACACCAGGAACTGTTTTCGGAACCAATGGCGAAGGTTATGTAAGGTTTTCATTATGTGCAGAAAGTGCATTAATAGAAGAAGCTATAAATCGCGTAAAATAATATGAAACATATAGCTATCATAGGTGTTGGATTAATCGGTGGAAGTTTTGCTTTAGACATTAAAGCAAAATACCCAGAAGTAGATATAAATGCAATAGATACCAATAAAACGCACATTGAAGAAGCAAAGTCTTTAGGCGTTATTGATAAAGAAATTTCGTTTGAAGATTTAAATCAAATGGATTTAGTTGTCATTGCTATTCCTGTCGATGCAACATTAAAAATTTTACCGAAAGTATTAGATAACATAGCCGATAATACTATAGTTTTTGATGCGGGTTCTACAAAAGAAGATATTTGTAAAGCTATAAAAAATCACAAAAATCGGCGCAATTTTCTAGCAGCGCATCCTATTGCTGGTACAGAACATTCGGGTCCTAAAGCAGCAATAAATGGACTGTTTAAAGATAAAACTAATATCATTTGCGAAGTAGAGGAAACAGCATTTAAGCTTCAAGAAAAAGCGCTGACCTTATTTAAAGACTTAGGGATGCGCATACGTTACATGAACCCTAAAGCGCACGATAAACACATTGCTTACGTGTCTCACTTATCTCATATTAGCGCGTTTATGTTGGGTAAGACGGTCATTGAAAAAGAAAAAAACGAACGCGATATTTTTGATATGGCAGGCAGTGGATTTGAAAGTACCGTACGATTAGCTAAAAGCAGTCCAGCCATGTGGACACCAATATTTCAACAAAATAAAATCAACGTTATTGAAACGTTGGAAGAATATATTAACAACTTAAAACATTTTAAAACTTTAATGGAAGCAGATGATTTTCAATCAGTGTTTCAAGAAATGGAATCCACAAATCACATTAAAAAAATCCTCAACGGAATAAAATAAAAAAGAAGAAGAACTATGGAGAATAAAAAAGAATTAAGAAACTGGTTAGATGCCTTTGGTTTAGATCACCCATTGGTAATCGCTGGTCCATGTAGCGCAGAGACCGAAGAACAAGTATTAAAAATAGCACATCAGCTTAAAGATAGCGATACCACCGTATTTAGAGCAGGTATTTGGAAACCACGAACGCGTCCAGGAAATTTTGAAGGTGTTGGCGCCTTAGGTCTCAAATGGATGCAACGTGCTAAAGAAGAAACAGGATTACTTACAACAACCGAAGTTGCAAATGCTAACCATGTTGAGCTTGCGTTAAAACATGATATTGATATTTTATGGATTGGCGCACGTACGACGGTAAGTCCGTTTATAGTTCAAGATATTGCTGATGCTTTAAAGGGTACAGACAAGACGGTATTAATTAAAAATCCAGTAAATCCAGACTTGGCATTATGGCTTGGTGCAGTAGAACGTTTTTATACAGCAGATGTTAAAAACTTAGGAGTAATACATAGAGGATTTTCAACTTATGAAAAAACGAGATATCGTAATAATCCAGAATGGCAAATAGCAGTAGATTTACAAAACCGTTTTCCAGATTTACCACTAATTTTAGATCCATCACATATTGCAGGACGTCGTGATATAATTTTTGAACTAAGCCAAACAGCTTTAGATTTAAATTATGACGGTTTAATGATTGAAACACATCACAATCCTGATAAAGCTTGGAGTGATGCAGCACAGCAAATTACGCCAGAAACATTAATTAAATATACCGAAGATTTACGTATACGTAAAGAAGTTGGAGATGCAGCAGAATTTAAAAACAAGATAAATACTTTACGTACACAGATAGATGTTGTTGACCATCAACTTATAGAAATGTTAGGTAAACGAATGAATATTGCCGACGAGATTGGTCAGCTTAAAAAAGACCACAATGTTTCGGTTTTGCAATCTAAACGTTGGAATGAAATTTTAGGAAAGATGATTCTTCAAGGCGAAGAAAAAAACCTTAGTGAAGAATTTATCCTTCGCGTGTTTAAAGCGGTTCATCAAGAGTCGATTAATCATCAGAATAAGATTGTGAATAATTAAACCAAAAAGGCTCGCAGATTAGCGAGCCTTTTTTATTTAAACAAACAAAACCAAATTTAATATTTATATCGTTTCTTTGTAATACAAACTATGATAGGAACCGTATACAAATCAACTGGAAGCTGGTACACCGTTAAATCGACCGACGGCACTTTTTACGAATGCCGAATTAAAGGTAAATTTCGTCTGCAAGGCATTAAAAGTACAAATCCTATAGCGGTTGGCGATGTGGTTGAGTTTGACTTAGAAACTAAAAATAATACCGAAACTGGCGTTATTAAACGCATAGAAGAACGTAAAAATTACATTGTCCGTAAATCGGTAAATCTATCTAAGCAAACCCATATTATTGCTTCAAATATTGACCAAGTTTTTCTATTAGTAACCATAAATAATCCTCCAACTTTTGCCACATTTATAGACCGTTTTTTGGTTACTGCCGAAGCGTACAGTATCAAAACAATACTACTTTTTAATAAGATAGATGACTATGATGAAGATACGCTTTATGAAGCCAAGTATTTAGCTAGCATATATAAAGATATTGGTTACACGTGTATTGAAGTATCTGCAATAACAGGGCATAATGTTAATAAAGTTAAAGACCTTATGCTAGACAAGACTTCTATGTTTGCTGGACATTCGGGAGTTGGAAAATCGACTTTGGTTAATGCTATAGAACCATCTTTAGATTTGCGTACTAAAGCCATTTCTAATCAGCACATGCAAGGACAACATACCACAACTTTTGCAGAAATGTTTGATTTAAGTTTTGATGCTAAAATTATAGATACACCAGGTATTAAAGGTTTTGGTGTAGTAGATATGGAAAAAGAAGAAATTGGTGACTATTTTCCAGAGTTTTTTGCTTTAAAACAAGACTGTAAGTTTAATAATTGCTTGCATGTTAAGGAGCCAAAATGTGCCGTTAAAGATGCTTTAGAGAATGATGAAATTTCGTATTCTCGATATAAAAGCTACCTCCAAATATTAGAAGGCGAAGATGAACATTATCGAACCGATAATTGGGATGAGAAATAACTCTATTTTATAATGCACTTTAAAATTATTTATTAGGAAACATAAATCATAATGAAACTTGTCATTCAACGCACTTCTCAAGCTTCAGTAACTATAAATAATATTATTGTTGCTGAAATTAAAAAAGGTTTAGTGGTTTTGGTCGGTATAGAAAATGCAGACACTCAAGAAGATATTGATTGGTTATGTCGAAAAATTTGTGGCTTACGAATATTTTCAGATGACGACGGTAAAATGAATCTCTCTATTCAAGATATAAAAGGCGATATTATTGTAGTAAGTCAATTTACGCTGCACGCCAGTACTAAAAAAGGCAACCGTCCAAGTTATATAAAAGCAGCAAAGCCTGAGATTGCCATACCACTTTACGAAGCCTTTAAACAAACGCTTCAAACGCATTTACAAAAACCAATACAATCAGGAGAATTTGGTGCAGATATGAAAGTATCTCTTATCAATGATGGTCCAGTAACCATAATTATCGATAGTAAAGAAAAAGTATAACATAAAAGTAACATTGACTTTTTTTGATTAATTGGTTTCTCTTTTTATATTTATATCCTATTTTTTTTGAATGAAACATATAAAAACGCACCTATTCTGTGTTTTTTCCTTTCTGTTTACTCTTTCTTTCTCCCAGTCAGATTCAGATTATAAGGCAACTACAATTCCCATAAGCTTAAAGGTAAAAGCAAACGCTGTTGTAAGATTCGACAAGCAAATTATTGAAATCAACGACTATGATGATATGTATGTAACTACACATCGTATTGTTACTGTATTTAATGAATACGGAAATAGACATCAAAACGCCATTGAAGGTTATGATGAAAACACAAAAATCAAAGATATGGAAGCACGTATCTACGATGCTTCTGGTGATGAAATAAAAAAATTTAAATTAAGAGATTTCACAGACCAAAGTGCTGTTAGTGGCGGTACATTATATTCAGATAGCCGAGTTAAATATCTAAATTATACACCAGTTAAATACCCTTATACTATAGAGTATAAATCTGAGGTTCAAATGAAAAGTACTGCTTTTGTGCCTCAATGGGTTCCAATCGATGATTATTATGTTTCTGTGGAAAAATCAGAGTACCAAATTGTAAATAATTCCGATATACCCGTAAGAACGAAGGCTGTAAATTTCGATAAATTTAATATTGACGTTATTTCAGAAACGCATGCAAAAGCATCAAACCTGGAAGGCATAAAATACGAAACCTATAATCCTGGTATTTCTAACATTGTTCCCAGATTAAAATCTGCTTTAACTACTTTTAATATGGAAGGTATTAAAGGAGAAAATAATAATTGGACTGATTTTGGAAAATGGATGTATACCGAGCTAATTGCTGGTACAGATGAAATTCCACAATCTGCAATTGATGACGTTAAAAGGCTTACAGCAAACGTTACAGATAATGTAGAAAAAGCCAAAATAGTGTATAAATATATGCAGGACAAAACCCGATACATTAGTGTGCAAGTCGGTATAGGTGGATGGAAACCTATGGATGCAACAGATGTAGACAAATTGGGCTATGGTGATTGTAAGGGTTTAACTAACTATACCAAGGCATTATTAGAAGCTGTTAATGTACCTTCTTTTTATACAGTAGTTTGGGGTGATAGTGATCTAAAAGATATAGATAAAGATTTTTCTGTAACTGAAGGAAACCATGTGATTTTATGTCTACCAGATGATGATAATCACATTTTTTTAGAATGTACTAGCCAAACCAATCCTTTTGGTTTCACAGCTGGTTTTACAGACGACAGAGATGTGCTTTTGGTTAAACCCCAAGGTGGCGAAATTGTACATACAAAAATATACAATGCCGAAGATAGCAAACAAGTAACCAATGCAATTGTCAATTTAAGCGCTAATGGCGCAATAGATGCCAAAGTAAAAATTGAAACTACCGGCTTTCAGTATGCTAAGCATGAAGGAATAGTCACTTTATCTGAGAGAGACCAAAAATTGAGCTATAAAAAATATTGGGATAATATTAATAATGTTGAAATTTTGTCTATAGATTTAAAAAACAATAAAGATGATATAGTCCTAACAGAAAGTATTGATTTAAGCGCCAAAAACTATGCTTCAAAAAGTGGAAACCGACTTATTTTAATGCCAAATATATTTAATAGAGTAGAAGCAATACCTACGCGTTACGAAAAAAGAAACTTAGATTTTAAAATTCAACGTGCCTATAAAGACGTAGATGAATTTATAATTAACCTGCCAGATAATGTTGTAGTTGAGGCCATGTCTGAAGGAGAAAAAATTGAAACTAAATTTGGATTATTTGAATACAAAATTGAAAAAATAACAGACCATCAACTTAAATTTTCGCGCCTTTGGATAATGAATAAAGGAGATTATAATAAAGAAGATTATAATGCCTTTAGAGAATTTAGAAAGCAAATCGTTAAACTAGACAAATCTAAAATTATACTTAAAGTAAACTAATTATTAATCAATCTATACCTTTAAATAAAAATGAAAAAAATACTATTAATAACAATTTTATCAGCATTTTCAATATTAAGCTTTTCACAAGATTTTAGATTTGGAAAAGTTTCCAAAGCAGAGCTTGAAGAAAAAACACATCCTCTCGAGCCTTCTGCAAATGCAGCGGTATTATATAAAAAAGAGTATATAACGTTTACTTATGTTCAAGGGGAAGGTTTTATTCAAAATCGTGAAGTGCAAGAGAGAATTAAAATTTATAACAAAGAAGGCTATGATTGGGCAACAGAAAAAGTATACTTATACCAAGGTTCTTCAGGTGCAACCAAAGAAAAAATTTACGATATAAAAGGCTATACTTTTAATTTAATTGGTGGTAAAGTTGAAAAAGATAAATTGAAAAATGACGGAATTTTTAAGGAAGAATTAAATGAGTTTACCGATGTTAGTACTATCACTATGCCAAATGTAAAAGACGGCTGCGTCATAGAATACACTTATACAATAAAATCTCCATTTAGTGGAATTGATGATATTTATTTTCAATATAATATACCTATAAATGAACTAGATATTAAAGTAGCTACACCTCAATACGCTAGGTATAATAAAGTGGCAAACTTAAGAGCAACATATTTTCCACAAGTAAAGGAGAGAAAAGAGGATAGAAAAGTTGCATTTGTTGATAAGCAAAGATCAGGTGTAGGCGTTACAAATACTAACTACAGCAGATCTTCTCAAACTTATTTCGATAATGTACTAGAAATAAACGAAAAAAATATTCCAAGTTTAATTGAGGAGGCATTTGTTGGAAGTATGGAAAATTATATTTCCAAAATGAGTTTTGAAATGGTTGCTACTCTCAATGATTATGGTGCAATAGAAAAATCGTTTTCTTCGTCTTGGGAAAGTGTCTCAAAAACTATTTATGACCAAAATAGTTTTGGAGGTCAAATAGATAAAGATAATTTTTTTAAGGACGACATAGCTACTTTAACTGCGGGAGTTGAAAACCCATTTGAAAAAGCCGCGATACTTAATGCATTTGTAAAATCTAAAGTAAAATGGAATGGTATCTATGGTTTTACATCTTCAAAGGGTATTAAAAAAGCATACCAAGAAGGAGAAGGAAACATAGGTGATATCAATCTTTTACTTATAGCTATGCTAAAATCGCAAGGCGTTAATGCTAATCCTGTTTTAGTAAGCACTCGTAATAACGGAATTCCATTATATCCGACACGTAAAGGATTTAACTACGTAGTTTGTATGGTTGAAAACGAAGGTCAATATGTGCTAATTGATGCTTCAGAGATTTATAGTAATTTAAATGTACTGCCAGAGCGCACACTTAACTGGCAAGGTCGATTGGTTAAAGAAGATGGAAGTTCTAGTTGGGTATCTTTGTCTCCAAGTCAACAGTCACAACAATCTTCGTCTTTAAATGTTAAGATTGAAGACGATTTTAGTATTTCTGGTAAGGTAAGACAGATGATTACCTCTAACATGGCGCTTCGTTACAAAAGAAATTATTTAGGATTAAGCAAGGATGAACAAATAAAATCTATCGAAAAAGGAAAAGGGGCTATTGAAGTTTCAGATACAGAAATTGAAACTAAAGACAACGGTGCTTTTTCAGTATCTTATGACTATGAGCTAAGTGATGCCATTGATGAAGTTGGAGGAAAACTCTACTTTTCACCATTATTGTTTATGGCAGAAAAAGAAAATCCATTTAATTTGGATAATAGAAAATACCCTATTGATTTTACAATGCCAATCAAAGATAAAAATATAGTAAATATAATGTTGCCACAAGGTTATGAGCTAGAAGCTTTACCGCAGAGTGAGGTGATGAAGTTTAAAGATGGTGCTGTAACGTATTCTTTTGTTGCTAAACAAAACGGAAAATTTATTCAATTAAGCACAGAGTTTGATATTAAATCGCCTATTATTGATTCTGCAGATTATTCTGTTTTTAAAGAATTTTATGGCAAAGTAGTAGAAAAACAAGCAGAGCAAATCGTACTAAAAAAGGTGTAATTTATGAACATTAAAGATGCCCAAAAAGCAGTAGATGATTGGATAAGCGAGCATGGTGTTCGGTATTTTAACGAGCTGACTAATATGGCTCAACTCACAGAGGAAGTTGGCGAAGTTGCTCGTATTATTGCTAGGCGTTACGGCGAACAAAGTGAAAAAGAAAGTGATAAAAACAAAGACCTTGGCGAGGAATTGGCAGATGTTGTTTTTGTGGTTTTATGTTTAGCAAACCAAACAGGTATCGATTTGCAATCCGCATTTGATAAAAAGATGGGTATCAAAACCAAACGCGATCACGATAGGCATCACAATAACGAAAAGTTGAAATAATTTCTTTAAGAAAAGAAATTTTTACGAATACTAATAAATTCTCGATTATCGAGTAAATTTGTTCCCGCTTCGGCGGGAATTTATTTTTTATGACACTACACCTTCAAAAATCTACAATACAAAAACGTTCAAGCGTTGAAATTACGGGTTCTAAAAGTGAGGCGAATCGTCTACTAATTCTTCAGGCATTGTATCCAGAAATTTCAATAAATAATGTATCTAATTCCGATGATTCGCAATTAATGCAAAAGGCATTAGCATCAAAAGAAAATGTTGTCGACATTCATCACGCTGGCACAGCTATGCGTTTTTTAACGGCTTATTTTTCCGCTAAAAAAGATAGAGAAGTAGTGCTAACAGGTTCGCAACGTATGAAAGAACGTCCAATAAAAATTTTAGTAGATGCGCTCAAGGATTTGGGTGCAGATATTTCGTACGTAGAAAATGAAGGATTTCCACCATTAAAAATAAAAGGAAAAATACTAACCAAGAGTAAAGTAACACTTAAAGCAGACGTAAGTAGTCAGTACATTTCGGCATTATTACTTATCGGCTCTTCTTTAGAGAATGGATTGCAATTGACTTTAGACGGTAAAATTACATCTGTGCCTTACATAAAAATGACACTTAGTTTATTAAACGAAATAGGTATAGAAAATACTTTTGTAGAAAATACTATTACTGTAAAACAAAAACAAACAGAAGTTAAACCGCAAATACTAACTGTGGAGTCCGATTGGTCATCAGCGTCTTATTTTTACAGTATTGTTGCTCTGAGTGATTTAGGAATTGAAGTAAAGTTATCATCTTACAAAGAAAATTCACTTCAAGGTGATTCTGTTTTAGCAGAAATCTATAAGCAATTTGGAGTTTCAACAACATTTCAAAATAATTCAATTTTACTTCAAAAAACATCAATAGTAAATAACAAAACCAAAGTTAATTTAGATTTAAGTAATGCTCCAGACATTGCACAAACTATATCGGTAACAGCTTTTGGTTTAGGGTTGCAATGTCATTTAACAGGGTTACATACATTAAAAATTAAAGAAACAGATAGGTTAGTAGCGCTACAAAACGAACTAAGAAAATTTGGGGCAGAAATAGAAATCACTAATGATTCTCTAACCTTAGAAGCGCATAACATATATCAATCTAGTAACAATTCTTTTTTAGAAAAGTTCACAGAGTCCATTTCAACTTATAACGACCATCGAATGGCAATGGCATTTGCGCCATTAGCCTTAAAGCAATCTTTCATTATCGAAAACGCAGATGTGGTGTCAAAATCATACCCAGACTTTTGGTCAGATTTAAATCAAATTGGATTTATATTCAAATAATTGCCAGTTTACTTGACAACGCCTATCTCGAGATTGTATATTTGTCCTTCGTAAAATTTAATCACATCCAATGAAATGAGCCACAATAATAAAGTTGTTTACCAACTCATATTTATAATGGCGAATTCCTTCTGAAAAAAAAGAAAAAAGAACAGATGAAATTATCAAACTTCAATTTTGAGCTTCCAGACGAATTATTAGCAGAGCATCCTGCAGAACACCGAGATGAATCTCGTTTAATGGTTTTGGATAGAGCAAATCAAACCATCGAGCACAAAATGTTTAAAGATGTCATTGATTATTTTGATGAAGGCGATGTCATGATATTAAACAATACAAAGGTTTTTCCTGCACGTTTGTTTGGTAATAAAGAAAAAACTGGTGCACGTATTGAGGTATTTTTATTAAGAGAATTAAACCAAGAACAACGCCTTTGGGACGTATTGGTAGATCCAGCGCGTAAAATTAGAATTGGTAATAAACTTTACTTCGGAGATGATGAAACTTTAGTGGCTGAGGTTATCGATAATACCACTTCAAGAGGACGTACATTACGTTTTTTATATGATGGGTCTTACAACGATTTCAGAACCAAATTAACAGAACTTGGAGAAACGCCATTACCAAAATATATTAAGCGCGAGGTTGAGCCAGAAGATGAGGAGCGTTATCAAACAATTTATGCCGCTAAAGAAGGAGCAGTAGCAGCACCAACTGCTGGATTACATTTTTCTAAGCATTTATTAAAGCGTTTAGAAATTAAAGGTGTGGAGCGCGCAGAAGTTACGCTACATGTAGGTTTAGGAACATTTAATCCGGTTGAAGTAGAAGATTTGTCTAAGCATAAAATGGATAGCGAAGAGATAGAAATTAGACAAGAAGCTGCAGACATTATCAACAATGCAAAAGCGAATAAAAAGCGTATTTGTGCCGTTGGTACCACATCTATGCGAACAATCGAGAGTTCTGTATCTTCAAGCGGAACGTTGAATCCTTACGAAGGTTGGACGAACAAATTCATCTTTCCACCGTACGATTTTAGCATTGCTAACTGTATGATTACAAATTTTCATACACCAAAATCGACATTATTGATGATGATTTCGGCATTTGCAGGTCACGATTTTATGAAAGAAGCTTATGCAGAAGCTATTAAAGAAAAATATAAATTCTACTCTTACGGTGACGCGATGTTAATCATCTAATACGTAAAAAATAATCACTAAAGCTTTCTATTCACTGATAAAATTCAGTAAGATTAGAAAGCTTTTTTGTTTTTTGGCGTTACCAAAGCTAAATACCTGCAAGGTTTTAGAAACCTTGCAGGAAACGCTTCGGTCAGGCTGTCCGCTACAATTCCTCTCTGCGCTGCGGGATTTCCACTACCATCCTTAACGCGGGCAAATGGCTATGGCTTTTAATTGAAACCTAAGATATTCGTATAAAGTTGAGTTCATCTTCAACTTCGACTTCTCCCGATAGCTATCGGGATTCGTCTTCATCTTTTACTTATTTTTGCACCCAAATGGAAACCAAAAAGAAAGACATACGCGCATTAACCAAAGAGCAACTCCGTAATTTTTTTGTAGAAAACGGAGACAAAGCCTTTCGTGGCAATCAAGTGTACGAATGGTTGTGGCAAAAGTCAGCACATAGTTTTGAGGATATGACTAACATATCTTTAAAAACACGCCAAATGCTTGAGGATAATTTTGTGATAAATCACATTCGTGTGGACCAAATGCAACGGAGCGAAGATGGTACCATCAAAAATGCCGTTCGCCTTCATGACGATTTAATTGTTGAGTCCGTTCTTATTCCAACCGCAACTAGAACAACGGCATGCGTATCATCGCAAGTCGGTTGTAGTCTCGACTGTAAATTTTGTGCAACTGCGCGCCTTAAACGCATGCGAAACCTGAATCCAGATGAAATTTACGACCAAGTCGTTGCTATAGATAACGAGAGCCGTTTGTATCATAACCGACCGTTAAGCAATATTGTATTTATGGGAATGGGAGAACCATTAATGAACTACAAAAATGTATTGCAAGCTATAGAAAAAATAACCTCAGATGAAGGTTTAGGCATGTCACCAAAACGAATCGTAGTTTCAACTTCAGGCGTTCCTAAGATGATTAAAAAAATGGCGGATGATGAGGTAAAGTTCAAGTTAGCAGTGTCTTTACATTCGGCAATTGATGAGGTTCGTACATCTATAATGCCTTTTAATGCTACGTTTCCTTTAAACGATTTACGAGAAGCCTTGCAATATTGGTACGCTAAAACCAAAAACCGAATCACATACGAATACGTCGTTTGGGATGGCATTAATGACAAACGCAAAGATGTTGACGCGTTGGTTGAGTTCTGCAAATTTGCGCCTAGTAAGGTTAACTTAATCGAATACAATCCTATTGACGACGGCATGTTTCAGCAAGCCAATTCCAAAGCAATAGATATGTATGTCAATGTTTTAGAAAAAAACAATATCACAGTGACCGTACGTCGTAGTCGCGGAAAAGATATCGACGCCGCTTGCGGACAACTAGCAAACAAAAGTTAAATGAAGAAATTAATTCTACCTGTTTTTTTAATCATTGCGAGTATTATTTTAATAATCGTAAACATTGTCACTTCCGAAGAGTTTGATAGAAGCTTTTGGTTTAGAAACGTATCAAGTCTGTTGCTAATTTTCGCTATGATATTTACTATTATTTCAATTCGTAAATCAAATAATAAACCTGAATAGATTAACGATTGTCAGATTAAGAATGGTCGAAACCTGTATTGTTTAAAATAAACATAAAAAATATATAGTCTTCAGTTTGTACCCTATCTTTGTAACTGAGTGAAAATTACCGAACAAATAAAACAGCCTATCGCTTACGAGATGGAACTTTTTGAAAAAAAGTTTCGTCTTGCCATGTCTAGTAAAGTGGCGCTGCTTAACCGTATTACACATTATATTGTTAACCGAAAAGGAAAACAAATGCGACCAATGTTTGTGTTTTTGGTGGCAAAAATGATGAATAATGGCGAAGTAAGTGAGCGCACCTATCGTGGTGCTTCGGTTATAGAATTAATTCATACCGCAACATTAGTGCATGACGATGTGGTAGATGATAGTAATCGTCGTCGAGGATTTTTCTCCATCAATGCACTTTGGAAAAATAAAATCGCTGTACTCATTGGCGACTATTTACTGTCAAAAGGCTTACTGCTTTCCATAGATAATAACGATTTCGATTTACTTAAAATTATCTCGGTAGCTGTTCGTGAAATGAGTGAAGGTGAATTACTTCAAATTGAAAAAGCACGTCAATTAGATATTACTGAAGCTGTATATTACGAAATCATTCGGCAAAAAACAGCAACCTTAATTGCAGCATGTTGCAGTTTGGGCGCAGCTTCTGTAAAACCAAATTCATCTGAAGTAGAAACAATGCGAAAGTTTGGTGAATTAATTGGTATGGCATTTCAAATAAAGGACGATTTATTTGATTACGGCGAAGCCAAAATAGGAAAGCCAACAGGTATTGATATTAAAGAGCAAAAAATGACGCTTCCGTTAATTTATGCCTTAAACAATTCTACAAAAAAGGAAAAATCTTGGCTCATTAATTCGGTTAAAAACCATAATAAAGATAAGAAGCGCGTCAAAGAAGTCATTGCTTTTGTAATTGATAAAGGTGGTTTGGATTATGCCGAAAGCAAAATGGTAGCCTTCCAAAAAGAAGCCTTAGGCTTAATTGCCAACTATCCGAATTCCGAATTTAAAGATTCACTAATTCTGATGGTGAATTATGTTATTGAACGAAAAAAGTAGTTTTTCACAATTGACCTTTTGAGGACTATCTAGATTAAAGCTTAGCTTTTGACGAAAATAACTAGCGAAGCTAATTAGGGTGTTTTAAAAAGTATGTTTTTTAGTTTATCACAAACTCCTCTTTCTTCATATTACCTTACAAGAATTTAAATTCATTCTTAGCTTCAACTGAATTTTAGAGATTTTATTTAAATATAAATTCATCCCAAACCACCTGATTTTACTGCATTTTTGAAATTTTATTCAATTTATTCAAAAATAATTTCAACCTTTAGGCAACCAAAAGCCAACTATTTGCGTCTTTATAAATAGAAACGCAAATCAACCCAAAAAAAAGGAGTGAAAGTTATTCAACTTCATAACAACGAGGAAAAACTTATTGCAAAAGCTGCGAAGAATAATCGCGAAGCACAGCACGTGCTTTATGAGTTACACTCGCCAAAAATGTTAAGTGTTTGTCGGTATTATATAAAAGATGTCCATCAGGCGGAAGAAGTAATGCTCAATGGCTTTTTTAAGGTCTTTAAGCATCTTAAAAGTTTTAAAAACGAAGGTAGTTTTGAAGGTTGGATACGACGGATTATGGTACGAGAAGCCATATCGTATTTGCGAGGAAAGAAACAGTTAGAGTTTCCGGTTGAAGAGATAGATTTTAAGCAAAATTCAACAGATAGCATCAACTCCAATATTGAAGTTGCAGAAATTCAACGGTTAATTGACGGTTTGCCCGAAGGCTACAAAATGGTATTTGTAATGTACGCCATTGAAGGATATAAACATTTTGAAATTGCTGAGATGCTTCAAATATCAGAAGGCACATCAAAATCGCAATTATTTAAAGCACGAAAAATGCTTCAGCAAAAAATTAAAGACTTAAATAAGACCAGTTATGGCTCCAATTAAATTTGAAGAACAAATAAAAGACAAGCTAGAAAAGCGTACGGTTACGCCATCTTCAGAGGCTTGGTCTAAATTATCTCAGCGCTTAGATGCCGAAGATAATAAAACAAAAAAAACATCCTTTTGGTGGATTGGTATTGCTGCAAGTGTTGCAGTACTTATTATGATTTCTGTTGGTGTTTTTAGTAAAACTACTGAATCTGAAATAGATGACATTATAGTTAAGGATGTTATTAATAAAACAAGCGAAACCGATAATACAAAAACACTTATTGAAACTAAAAATTTAGAAAAGCAACAAGTAGCAAAAGAAGACACCTCTGAGGAGATAATAGATTTAAAAATAACACAATCAAAAGCATCTGATATTATAACAAAAAAACAGCAAAAACAGACGCCAAAAAAAGAAACTGTAATTGCTAAAGTTGAAACTTTGGTTGTACCAAAAAATGCACTTAATACAATAGTAAAGCAAGAAACGGCAATTGCAAATACTGAAAAACCAGAATTTAACTCAATTATTGATGAGTTAAAAGAAGTAAAAGCCAAACGAGAAGTGACAGACCAAACCGTGGACTCGCTTTTAAAAATAGCTAATAAAGAGTTGTTAATGGACAAAGCCTTAAAAAAGAATACTAACGTTGTTAATGCGGACGCGCTGCTTCAAGACGTTGAAGACGCAATGGGAGAATCTTTTAGAAGCAGAATTTATGAAACCTTAAAAGGCGGATTAAAAGAAGTGAAAAAGGCAGTTGTTCAAAGACATGACAACTAATTGAGTCAATCAAAAAACCGAACAGAAAACCAACATTAATCTTAAAAAAAATCGAACAATGACAACAGTAATAAAATACGTTGTGGCTTTATCGCTATGCTTATTTGTAAGTAATATTAGTGCGCAAGAGCAACAACAAAATGAGACTAAAAAAGATTCAGTCAATGCTTTTAAAGCTATGAAGATTGAAAATTTAGAAAATCAAAAAACAGAAATCGAAGCTCAAGAGCGCGAGTTTTTAAAAGCCGAGCTTGAGGTTATTAATGCCAAGTTAGATGCTAAAAAAATTACAGCTGATGAAGCAGAAATTCTTAAAAAGGCAGCTGCCAAAAAACGAGCAGCAAATATTGCAGATAGACTTGCTATTATCGACAAAAAGATTGAATTGGTAAAGCGTAATCCATACAATGAAAATTTAGAAGACGACGACGCCTCTTACGTTGGTTTTGTAACCCGAAGAAATGAAGGTTCTAGAATAGGTATTTCTATTAAATCAGGTAAAAAAACACCTCCAAAGTACGACATACGTACAGGTAACAAACTATTATTTGCTATTGGTTTTAACAACGCTATTGGCGATGGACAAGGACTTGATGATTCGCCATACAAATTAGGCGGTTCTGGATTTGTAGAATTGGGTTGGGTTTGGGAAACTCGTCTATTAAAGGAATCTAACTTTGCACGATTAAATTATGGATTTTCATTTCAGTGGAACAAATTAGATATAAAAAACAACCAGTTTTTTGTGGAGAATGGCGACCAAACGACATTACAGACGTTTCCAACAAACGTAAGAAGTGCTAAATTTAGAGTTACCAATTTGGTTTTGCCAGTACATTTAGAATTTGGACCATCTACAAAACGAGAGTATAGCAACCGTGTGCGTTATTTTGAAGACGGAAAATTTAAAATAGGACTTGGTGGTTACGGTGGCGTACGTTTGGGCTCAATGCAAAAGTTAGTGTATGAAGATGCAGATGGCGACCGGGTAAAAGACAAACAAAAACGAAACTTTAACGCCTCTAATTTTGTTTATGGATTAAGCGGTTATATTGGTATTGGCGATTGGGCTTTATACGCAAAATACGATTTAAACCCACTATTTAAAGACCAAGCGTTCGACCAAAATAACATCTCTTTAGGTCTGCGTTGGGATTTGGACTAAATAATTATTTTTTGAGTTGATATAAAAACCCTCAGTCTTTAATTGGATTGAGGTTTTTTGTTTCGTTATCGGTCTCGGCTATGAGTAGTTGCGTGGTTTAGCAGTTAACTTTGCAAGTACACACCAAGTTGGAAATTCCGCAGGAATTTCCAAAGTAGGCGAGAACAAGCAATTACTTATAGCCATTGTTGTATGCCGTTTTTATTTTTCTAAAAAGTTCAAATATTTCTTTTTAATATAATTTAATACTGGTTTTCTAATTGATTCAGCCGAAAACTGATGACTAAATCCGAAAATAGTCAAAAGAGCAAGTATTGAAAATGAAACAATTTGAGCCGTTAAAGAGACTGATTTAAAAATTAATGAAGCTATACCTACAAAAAGACATATAAACATTAAAAGATAAAATATCCATAAGACTAAATTTGATATTTTCACACCTAATTTTTCTGCTCTTTCATTTAATCTATGTTTTCTGATAGATATTGAATTTTCTAATTGTTCTTTTTGAGTTTGTAACGATAAATTTATTGATTCTACTTCGATTCTTTTAGTTCGTTCTTCCTCAGTCATTCTGTCTAAAAACTGATTAACAAGTTGAGCAGTTGACTCGCCACTAAATAATTCAGGGTCTCCTAAACTCTTAGTTGACAGCATTTGAATGGCAACATGATGAGTTCTTAGTGTTAAATAAGTTGAATTATTAATTCGACCTCTTTCTTCAAGCTTTTTAAGTTCAGTTTCATACTGTTTTATTAATTCTTCTGATGGACTTATGCCAGCATAGCAGTCAGAAAGTATACGTCTTTTATTTATTTTATCCGCTAATAGTGGATTTTGAATCCAAATTAATGTCGATAAGAAGATATCTGTAAAACATGTAGGAATTGCATCATTGCGCTTATTCAGTTTGTTTTCAAACACTCTACTAGCAAATGCTAATGCAGAACTTGTAGTAACAAAAATTGCTTTGGAATCTTTTATGCTTATTGGAATTTTGCCTTTTCTAAATCGATAGATGCCTGATAAAACTTTAACATCTCTTCGTATGGTTCGTTCTATGTGGTCAGGTAAAGAGTTCTTGATTTTTTCAAGTGTCCTCGGTTTTTTTTCTCCTCTATTTACATACTCGTAAGATTCAATTATTGTATCAAAAAGTTTTTCTTCATCTATTACCAAGTCATAATCTTCATAATCAGGGACTTGGTTTTCTGATATACCTAGGCTTTCCATTTTAGAATAAAAGTCAGCCATCATTTGTTCTATATCTTCAACTCTGATATTGTTTTCTATACACATTCTTACAGATAGAGATTGTGCAATACCATTTCCTTTTTTTAAAGTGTTTTTGCAACTATCTAAGTTATTTAAAACTTCATTGATTGTCGTTTGTAAAATATAGACATTAGCTTTATCATTTTTTAATTGATTTAATATTTCTTCAGACAATAAAGTACGTTGTTCACCATTTATACCTAAAAGACTTAATATAAATGGTGTATCAAGATATATATCAAGATTTTCTAATTTACCTTTAAATGGGCTAAATTCATCATAGAGTATTAATGAACTTAAAGCATGACCTATTGATATATCTTTAAGATAATTTACTAGTATTGGATTAGATTCCCAATTTTCTACAACAAACCAACAAATTAGGTATCTTAGTTTTTCTGGTGCTTCTGCTTTAGGTAAAATAGATAGATTTCCTGCTCCAAAAGAAATATCTGCATCATGCTTTTTCAAAAACGCAAGTAAGCCTTCTGAAATTTCGTCATCACTAAAGCTAATTCCATCTGGTGCATGTTCAGAAATGAATTTTTGAATCTCTTTAATTATGTAATTGTAAGCTCTATCAATTTCTGAACGAACTTTTGAATTATCATCTAAATTTATTTTGTCATGATTTACATGATAGATTCCATTTTCAGCTTTGAAATAATCTCTTTTTTTTGCTCTGTTGAGAATTGTTATTAAAGCAGAACTTGGTAAATCAAGTCCATACTCTTTTAGAATATCTTTTTTAAAAACCGAAACATCTTTAATGTCGATAGTTTCAGTTTTATTGGCAACTATTGTACTAATTAAAAGAGGCAAAAAACAGTCAATATAATCGACTCCTTTTGACCAATTTACTTTTAATAATGCTAAGCTTAATATAGTTCTATTCATATTTTTTGTCAAATGGCATACAACTTAAATGATATGAAATCGTTTTAATGATTTATATCAGTCGATAACGAAGTTCGTTTTTTTCTGGTAGAAAGTCAAATAACTTTTAAACATTAAATTTATACTTCGGTATTGTTTCTTAAATTTACCATCTTAATAAATTTTCAAGTTTGATTTCACAAAATTCCATAGCCCAAGTTTTCGAAACCGCTCGTGTAGAAGAGGTTATTGGTGATTTTGTTCAGCTTAAAAAATCGGGTAGTAATTTTAAGGGTTTAAGTCCGTTTAGTGAGGAACGCACACCAAGTTTTATGGTGTCGCCAGTTAAACAAATCTGGAAAGATTTCTCCACAGGAAAAGGTGGTAACGCTGTAACCTTTTTAATGGAGCACGAGCATTTTACCTATCCAGAAGCTATAAAATACCTCGCTAAAAAGTACAATATTGAAATTGAGGAAACTGAGCGTACTGATGAAGAAAAGCAAAAGGCTGACAAACGCGAAAGTTTGTATTTGGTAAGCGAATATGCCAACGAGTATTTTCAAAAAATCTTACATAAAACCGATAAAGGCAAAGCCATTGGACTCAGTTATTTTAAAGAGCGTGGTTTTACGGATGAAACGATTAAAAAATTTCAGCTCGGTTATGCTTTAGACGAGTGGCAAGCCTTTACAGACGAGGCTTTAAAAAACGGCTACAATATTGAATTTTTAGAGGGTACAGGATTAACAATCGTTAAGCCCGATAAACATTTTGATAGATTTAAAGGTCGTGTTATGTTCCCAATTCATAGCATGAGCGGACGTATTCTAGGGTTTGGTGGTCGTATTTTGGGCAACGATAAAAAGGCGGCAAAATACTTGAATTCGCCAGAAAGCGAAATCTATCACAAAAGTAAAATTCTATACGGTTTGTATTTTGCTAAGCAAACCATTGCCAAAGAAGATAATTGCTATTTGGTTGAAGGTTACACGGACGTGATACAAATGTATCAGCGTGGCATTACCAATGTGGTGTCTTCTTCTGGTACGGCATTAACTTCGGAGCAAATACGATTAATTAAGCGTTTAACCAATAACATTACCGTACTGTTTGATGGCGATGCAGCCGGAATGCGCGCTTCTATCCGTGGTATAGATTTAATTTTGGAACAAGGTATGAATGTGCGTGTATGTACATTTCCTGATGGTGAAGACCCTGATAGTTTTTCTAAAAATAATTCGCTCAAAGAGGTACAAGATTATCTAACAGAGAATTCAAAAGATTTTATTCAGTTTAAAGCCTCGCTTTTATTTGAAGATAGTAAGAACGACCCAATAAAAAAGGCAGAAACTATCCGAGATATTGTTAATAGTATTGCTAAAATTCCTGATCAGATTAAAAAGGAAGTGTACATCCAAGCCTGTGCGCGTATCATGGATATTAGTGAGTCGGTTTTGTTTAGCACTCTAGCGCAAATTACTAAAAAAGAAAACCAAGAGGCCAATAAAAATTACAAACAAGAACAAAAGGCTTTTGATGTTGTTAGAACTGAACCAAAACAAGTTTCAAAAGTTAATATTCAGTATGAATTAGAGCGAAAAATCATTGAAATTTTATTGCTCTACGGAAATAAAACCGAAAAGTTTGAAGATTTAGTTCTTAAAGAAGATGAAACTTCGGGAGATTTAGTTTTAGAGCCTGTTGTACATGAAGCAAAAGTTTTTGAAAAAGTATATCTAGACCTTCAAGAGGATGAGATGCAATTTACCGACGATGATTTTAAAACGCTTTATTATTCAATCGTTGATAATTTAAATCAGAATGAAGATTTTTCAGCCAAAGATTTTATAAACAATCTAGACCAAAAAATGGCGCCATTGGTGACAAGTATTTTAATGGATGATGAAAAATACAATCTACACGATTGGGAAAGAAATAATATTGTACCAAAAGAAAAAAGCCATAGTGTACCACAGTTGGTAAGCCAAACAATTTTAAGTTTAAGGTGTTATTTAATAGACCAAAAAGTATCAGCTTTTAAGGAAGAAACTTTAAGTCCAGATGCAGATTTAAAATCTGTTATGGAAAACGTAAAAGATTATGTGGGTCTTAAAATGTTATTATCCCGGAAATTAGGTAAAGTGGTAGGTAGTTAAGCCAAATCGTGATGCTTTGCTTGATGCACCAAATCAATGACATTATTAACGTTAAGCTTTTTAAATAAACGCGCTTTGTAGGTACTTACAGTTTTTTCGTTAATAGCTAATTCTTCTGCTATATGCTTATTCTTTTTACCAACAGATAGTAGTTTTAAAACTTCAACCTCTCTAGTAGATAATTTTTTAAATAAGCGTGTTCTACTTTTAGACGTATCCGTGTATTTATAATGTTTATCCATTTTTTCGCTGAGATAAACATCACCGCTTACAACTGTTCCTAAGGCTACTATAATCTCTTCTTTACCAGCATTTTTTGAAAGGTATCCAGATGCTCCTGCTTTTAATGTGCTTATAGCGTAAATTTCTTCTGGTTGATTGCTAAACATTAAAATCTTTATTGACTTATGCTCTTTTTTTATAGCTCTTAATGCCGTTATGCCGTTTAATTCTGGTAAATCAATTTCAGAAATAATTAAATCCACAGCATAATTTCTTACAAAATCAAAAATTTGTACACCGCTACCGAGCGCACCAATAATTTTAAAACCAGATAAATTGTTGATTATGCTTGTAAGTCCTTCTCTTACAACCGGATGGTTGTCAACGATTAATACATTTGTCATAATAGAAAATTTTATTCTACTGTTTTAAAAAACTTGAGGACTCGTAGTAGAAAAAGTTAAACAAAAGTACGATTTTATATGTAAAAAAGGGTGAATTATCTATAAATAATTAATTTTAATGAGAATAAATCAATATTATTTCAAATTTTTAGGAATTTCGCAAACCGGTATAGGAATCATTTTATGTTTGTTTGAACTATTGTAACGCGAAAATATCTCAAAAACTTCTTTTTGTCTACCAGAAAAATCTTTGGCTGTTTTTCCTTCATCTTTCATTTGCATCGCCCACTCGAGTTCTGGGTAAGAAGCTCCAATTTGGTCTTCGTCACTTCTAGCATCACCAAATAGTCCATCGCTTGGGGCAGCTTTCATAATAGATTCTGGCACTTGTAATGCTTCGCCAATGGCGTAAACTTCAGATTTCAGTAAATCGGCTATTGGGCTTAAATCAACACCACCATCACCATATTTAGTGTAAAAACCAACACCAAAATCTTCAACTTTATTTCCTGTACCAGCCACTAATAGACCTAAAAGTCCTGCGTGGTAATATAAGGTCGTCATACGTAAACGTGCTCTGGTATTTGCCAAAGCCATATCTACTGTTGCTTGCTGACCATCTAGAGAAACTTCGGTTTTAAATTCTTCAAAAACAGGAGTTAAATCTACTCGAGTGTCTTTTACATTAGGAAAGCGTTCTTTTAATTGTGAAATATGCTCCTGAGCACGGCTAACATGGCTTTTTGCTTGGTGAATTGGCATCTCAATGCAAAGTAAGTCAAGCCCTGTTTTTGCGCATAATGTTGAGGTTACGGCAGAATCTATTCCGCCAGAAATGCCTATAACAAAACCATTAACTTTTGCGTTATTAGCATAATCTTTTAACCAATTAACTATATAATCTATAACTTTTTCAGTTTGCATAATTTTCGAATTTTATGGGTAAGAAGTGTACCTTTGTAAACAAAAATAACCGAAATATTTATAAGAATGAAAATCAGACTGCTTCATTTATTTTTTATAGCTGCTTTACTATTTTGGTCTTGTGAAGACGAAAATAAATTAGCTAATGAAATTTCTAAAGTCTCTGTAGATTTTAATGTCGAGCGTTTTGATAGAATTCTGGCTAATGCTGAGGCCGAAAATCTAGCGTCTATAAAAAAAGACTATCCGTTTTTATTTCCAAAACAAATAGATTCGGTTTGGGTAAACCAATTGCAAAGTCCAATACAGCAGCAAATCTTTTCTGAAACAGAATCTAAGTTTGGTGATTTAGAGTTGTTAAAAGAAGATTTACATCAATTATTTCAGCATATAAAATACTACGATAAAGGCTTTAAGGCACCAAGAGTTATCATTGCAGCCGACTATGTTAATTACAGGTCAAAACTAATTTTAGAACAAGACTTACTCATTATTAACCTTAGTAATTATCTCGGTGCAAATCATGAATTTTATCAAAATACGCCTGTTTATTTTGCGGAAAATATGACACCTGAGCAAATTATACCAGATGTTGCATTGAAATATGCTGAGCGCTATGCTTACCAAAGCCAGCGCAAAACGTTTTTAGATGAGCTTATTTTTCATGGTAAACTCCTATATTTTAAGGATGTGATGATGCCTAGCTATCTTGAAACTGAAAAAATTGGATATACAAAAGAAGATATTGCTTGGGCAAAAATAAACGAAGAGCAAATTTGGAGCTATTTTGTAGAAAAAGAAATGCTATTTAGTACAGATCCAAAATTGTACTCAAGGTTTACAGTGCCTGCACCATTTTCTAAATTTTATCTAGAGCTAGATAATCAATCTCCTGGCAGAATAGGTCAGTATATAGGTTGGCAAATTGTTAGAGCCTATGCCGAGAGAAGTAACAAAGACATTGTGCAGATTATGAGAACAGATGCAGATGTTATTTTTAAAGAATCAAAATATAAACCAAACCGATAAATGATAAAATCTAAAATTGAATTAAACGTTGAGTTAGACGATAATCGCGTGCCAGAAAAGTTAAGTTGGTCTGCTCAAGATGGAGGAATAGATAATGAAGAAGCTAAAGCTGTAATGTTATCTGTCTGGGATAGCAATACACAAGAAACATTGCGTATTGATTTGTGGACTAAGGACATGCCAGTAGATGAAATGAAGCAATTTTTTCATCAGACATTAGTAACTATGAGTGATACATTTATGCGTGCAACTCAGGACGAAAAAATGACCGCTACCATGAAAGATTTCTGTGATTATTTTGCTGAAAAATTAGAGTTAAAAAAACAATAATTAGTTCGAAGCTTCAATAGTACTATCAAAATAAGGTTTAATATTGAAATAAGGAGAATCTGAAACTTTAATATAGTTTCTGTCTTTAGCTTGTTCAATTTTAAAAGCGTCTAAATTATACACTTCCCAAATTTGAAGTGTGTTGTGTTTACCAGAGCGTGTATTGTGTTCTAGTTTTATTCTAGAGATTAAGTTGTCTAAATCTTCAATAGTAGCAAAATGCCTGATGATTTTTTTGCCGATATGTCCTTGAGATGTTTTTACAATCCAGTAGCCTTCAATATTACGTCGCGTTCCACTCTTTGTAATATTGAGCATGACACCTTTTCTTCCTGAAGCTTTATTATTCTCTTTTAGAGAATCTATATTGTTTTGATTATTAAAACCTGTAGATGATTTATTATTTGAATAAGCAATACGTCTTGAGTTGCTTCTAGGATTTTCATTGTTCGACCTTGGTTTTCTTCTTTCAATATTAGATTTATTTAATTTAGCTATTTGAGATTTTCGAGAAGAGCGAGTGTTATTTTGTTCATTTTTATTTCTTGACGCTTTAGTAACAAGACTATTAGTGTCATCTTCATAAATCTCGCTTATATTTCTGTCTTTAAGCTGTGAAAGTTTACGAGTTTTTGAGACTAAATTTACATTAACGTCATTAACATTAATATCTTTAAAAGGTTCTTGTCTTAAAAGATTTATTGCAATTAATTTATTAGCAAGCCTAACTATAACAGTGTATCGACCAATAGGTAAATTATTTAAAGGTACTTTAACGTCTTTAGATTTAAATCTTAATTCTGTACTATATTCAGAATTAATGATTTCAACTTTATATATAGTGCGTTCCCCGTTAAGAATCAAGCTATCGCATGATACATTTAACTTATGTTTTAGCTCATTGGCTAGGACGTTAACATTTTTAAATATTACTGATTTTTGACTAGCAGAAAAAAGAGGGAAGAATATTAAAAATGATACGCATAAAAATTTTATGGTATTATTCTTAAACAAAATATTGATTTTAATAGCTCGTCAAATATATTAAATAACTTGAAATAAAAAATTAAATTACTGGTATTAAATTAAATAGAATTTATTTTGTCGACTTTTTATAAAGTTCATCGATTTTTATGAAAATTGTTACTGAATATTTAATTATGTACCTTAGAAAATGAGAAAATTTTTATTCGGAATATTTTTTACAATACTCATTGTTTTAATTTATAAACAATGCACTTCATCTTCAACGTTAACCATAAATAATAGCTCTGCCTTAATACAAGAACAGCTCAAAAACGTAAGTAAGTTAGTAGTTTCAGAAGGTCAGTTTTCAGAAGTCTTTAATTATAAAAATTCTAAAGCCATTTTTGGAGAATTGATTACCGCAGAAAAGAAAGCTTTAGTGGTTGTAAATGCCAAAGCAACAATATCTTATGATTTGCAACAGCTCAAGTATGAGTTAGATGAAAAAAATAAGATTCTGAAAATTGTATCAATCCCAGATTATGAAATTTCCCTAAACCCAGATTTGCAATATTACGATGTACAAGCCGATTTTTTAAATCAATTTGAAGCAGAAGATTATAACAATATCAAAAAAACGATTAATGACGATTTAATAAAAAAGATAAAAACGTCAAGTCTAGTTTCAAATGCTCAAAACCGACTTATTAGTGAGGTATCTAAATTTTATATTTTAACCAACTCTTTAGGCTGGAAACTCATTTATAATAACCAAGAAATTAAAGCAGACAATGATTTTGAACGACTACTCTTGTAGCACCTTTTTCATTGTCGCAATTCCGCCGCCATTTGCAGCTTTTACGCCTTCAGATTTTAGAATTTGAACAGCTCTCGCAGAGCGCACACCACTTTTGCAATGTGCAACTACAGGTTTGTTCAGACTTTTAATTTCTTCAATTCTATTTTTTAATTCTGAAATTGGAATATGAATAGCATTTTCAATATGGTCACCGTTATATTCCGTTTGTGTACGTACATCCAAAATCACTGCATCATTGTCTAAAAGCGTTTTGACACTATCATTTTTAGTCCCGAATAAAAAGCTGAATAGTCCCATAATTTTCTATTGTTTATTTATAATTTCAATACCATCTTTAATTAGATGTGCAATTTTAGGTTGAAGCGTTTTTTGCTTGTCTAAATATGAAAAAAGGTTTTCTTTTAAATCATTAAAGCCAAATTTATATGCCAATTCAAAAAGTTCAAGAGACAATAGCCAATCGGTTTTATGATTCGTTTTTAAAGTTTTAAAAATTGAATTTATTTCAACTTCAGAAACCGATTTATTTTCCCTAAAATCTCTAACCGTTTGATATAGTTTTTCAAGCTGGAGTTTTGTTTCATCTGTTTCGGGTTTTACTGTCGTATTTTCAGAAACATGATACAAATTCTCAAACGAGCGGTAATCTGCACTTCCCGCGTAAGCTGAAACTATTGACGAGCCAACCGCCAAATCAAATGTACCGTCTTCTGGTCTAAAAAGTACTTCGTCTTTATATTTTACTGTGCAATCTTCAAACTGAATTAAAATTAATTTCCCTTGAAGATTCCGTATTCCTGTGATGTTTAAACCTTCAACTGTAATACCGCTTTCATACTCAAAAGCAATGCGTTTATTGTCGTAAAAATTGTAGGCTTTTAAATCTCGTGGACCCATATTTTCTATGGCTAAATTAATTCCTTTTAATTTACCTATAGGAGAACTAAAACCATTTTTATGAGTTTCAATACCATGACCAATTAATTCTTTTTCACGATTGGCCAAGGCTGATGGGCCTTCAGTCTTAAAAAATACCACATTATTATCTTCATCACGAATCATTTTAGTAAATACACCAGAAATCTGCAACCCTGTATTCAACTCAATAGTGCCAATTTTTTTAGAATCAATCAATTTATTCAAGCCGCGCCAACCACCTTTTCTAAGCGCCATTGTGTTGCTGAATTCGTCCAAAACTTCCATTAAATAAGCAAAATCTGGAGTCACAAAAAGCTGAGGTTGTGGTTTTGTAATATCGAATTCAGTTTCGGCTGCTTTTATAGAATACGGCAGTTTTTTAACCTTTTCAGATAAGCACCATTTGCTTTCGCCAATTGATGATAACAAACCTGCGCCGTATAATTTTGGGTCTTCGGTAGTGCCAATTAAACCGT
Organism: Winogradskyella litorisediminis; assembly: GCF_042675765.1. NCBI lineage: Bacteria > Pseudomonadati > Bacteroidota > Flavobacteriia > Flavobacteriales > Flavobacteriaceae > Winogradskyella > Winogradskyella litorisediminis. Next base: position 1,150,593 of record NZ_JBHTJL010000009.1, read on the forward strand.
ATTCGACTGTCCACCAATGTAGATTTCGGATTTGTGCCATTTCAGATAACGGCACTTTTTTATTCTGAAGTCGATTCACTTCATTTTCAGCCTCAATAATTTCAGCTTCCGAAGATGATTTTGCTTCCTTCAGAATTGATAATTTCCGCACCGCTTCATACATATCATTATCATGCGATGATAAAATCGCTTTTGCTCCAACTTCTCCAAAACGGCGCAAATATTCCGCATAATCAGGATTCGCAATAATCGGCGCATGACCAGCAGCTTCGTGAATAATATCTGGTGCTGGCGTGTATTCTATATTTTCGAGCTGGCGAATATCACTTGCTATCACCAAAACTTTGTATGCCTGGAACTCCATAAACGCATTTGGCGGAATAAAGCCATCAACTGCAACAGCTGCCCAACCGATTGCTTTCAGAATACGATTCATGCCATACATACTTGGAATGTCATCAATCGAGATTCCTGTCATTTCAATTCCTTTTAAATAACTATGATGCGCAACCTTACTTAGATAACTAATATTTTTTCTCATGACAAAGCGCCAAACTGCTTGATTAATTGGCGAATAGTCGTCATAATTTTGCGGTTTTATAAATTGCTTTAAATGTGGTGGTAATCTATCAATTAAAGGATTGGATTCTATATGAGTAGTCATGCTTATATTTGTATCATGTAAAATTATTAATTATAAATCGTGATTAATAACAATACCTTGCTAAATAACAATTTTTTCGTCATTCGTTAATGTCAAAGGAAACTCGTAAAGAAGAAATCATTCGCGTTGCCGCTAAACTTTTTAAAAAGAAAGGTTTTAGCGCAGTAACCATGCGAGATTTGGCGACAAAAATGGGAATGAAAGCGGCAAGTTTATACAATCACATAGATTCTAAACAAGCCATTCTTCAAGAAATTGTTATTGCCATTGCAGAAGACTTTACAAGCGGAATGCACATTATAATTGAAACGAAAAGCAATAGCATCGAAAAATTAGAACAAATCATTGCACTACACGTTAAAATTGCTATTGAAAATGCAGATGGCTTATCAGCTTTAAATTCCGATTGGATGCATCTCGAAAGTAAATTAGACTATTATTTAAAATTACGTCAAGATTACGAAAATAACTTCCGAAACATTATAGAAAACGGCATCAAGCAAAATGAAATAAAAGCCGTAAATCCAGAAGTTTTAATGTTTTCTATGTTGTCAACATTACGTTCGTTGTACCTCTGGATTCCAAAAAAAGAGGATATAAATAAAGCTAATCTTTTGGTAAATTTAAACGACATCCTTCTTCGTGGAGTCGAAAATTAAATTCAATTTAAACAACACTTTTTTAGAGACTGATTTCCATTTCCTTCGGAAAGGGTTAGGGATAGGAAATTAACAAATAGTTAATATTTTATTTGTTATCTTTGTTAGCCAAACTAACAAGTGTTAGTTAAGTTGTTGCAAATGGATTTTTACAAAATAAGAATTAAAGATATTTACAAAGAAACTACAGATACATCTGTGGTGACGTTTGATATACCTGAGCAATTGCAGAAGGAATTCGCATTTCATCAAGGTCAGCATTTAACTTTAAAAGCAGATATTAATGGCGAAGATGTTCGTCGTTCGTATTCCTTATGCTCAAGCCCTTTTGAAGGAAAATGGCAAGTTGCGGTGAAGCAAATTCCTGATGGAAAGTTTTCGACTTATGTCAATGAAAAGTTAGAAACTGGAGATACTTTAGAAATCTTGGCGCCAAGTGGCGTTTTTGGTGTGGATTGTAAACCTGAAACAGCAAAAAATTATTTGTTTTTTGCAGCAGGTAGTGGAATTACGCCAGTCCTTTCGATGTTAAAAGCCCATTTAAAAGCCGAGCCAAATTCGACTTGCAAGTTATTTTATGTCAACAAAACAGCAAAATCTATTATCTTTAAAGAAGAGTTGGAGCAATTGCGAAACAAATATTTCGGAAGACTAGAAATCTACTATTTCCTCACCAAGGAACGACGCGATATCGAGCTATTCAATGGTCGCTTTGATGAAGAAAAAATGAAAGTTTTGACAAAGACGTTTATCGATATTCCAGATACCAACGATGTGTTTTTATGTGGACCTGAAAAAATGATAAATTTTGTTAGCGAATACCTTATCAACGCAGGTTTACCCAAAGAAAATGTGCATTTTGAATTATTCGTAAAAGGATTGTCCGAGGAAGATATAAAACGTGCCGAACGTTTGGCGCAACAAAATTTTGAAGGAACAGAAGTGACTATTGTAGATGGTGGAAAAGAATTCCTGTTCACCATGACTAAGGAATTTGATAATATCCTTGATGCGGCATTAAATGCTGGAGCCGATTTACCTTTCGCCTGTAAAGGTGGCGTTTGTAGCACTTGTAAATGCGAAGTAAAACAAGGTGAAGTTGAAATGAAAATCAATTACGCTTTAGACGAAAAAGAAGTCAGCCAAAATCTGGTACTCAGCTGCCAAGCAGTGCCAACATCCGATAAAGTGGTTGTAGATTTTGATGTGTAAAATATTTTGAAAAAGAAAAATTAACTCGCTTGTGGCCAAAAGCCAACAGCTAAAAGCTAAAGAAAATGAGTGAAGAACAAATTAGAAGTTTAGAAAGACAGTTTGAAGAACGTATCGCAAGAGACGAAAAAATTGAACCTAAAGATTGGATGCCAGAAAAGTATCGTCAAACGCACATTAGGCAAATGTCTCAGCATGCACATTCCGAAATTGTAGGAATGCTCCCAGAAGGCAACTGGATTACAAGAGCACCATCTTTAAGACGAAAAGTAGCCTTGTTGGCAAAGGTTCAAGATGAAGCTGGTCACGGGCTTTACTTATATTCTGCTACAGAAACACTCGGGATTTCAAGAGAAGAAATGTATGAGCAATTACATACTGGCAAAGCCAAGTATTCTTCTATTTTTAATTATCCAACAATCACTTGGGCAGATATGGGTGCAATTGGCTGGTTGGTAGATGGCGCTGCAATAATTAACCAGGTACCATTGTGTAATACCTCTTATGGGCCATACGCAAGAGCGATGATTCGTGTTTGTAAAGAAGAAAGTTTTCACCAACGCCAAGGTTTCGAAATCATGATGAAATTAGCCAATGGAACACCAGAGCAAAAAGATATGGCACAAGACGCATTAAACCGTTGGTGGTGGCCAAGTTTAATGATGTTGGGTCCAACGGACGATGTTTCAGTTCATACAGAACAATCCATGAAATGGAAATTGAAACGTAAATCTAATGATGACCTGCGTCAGCAATTCATTGACCAAACGGTTCCTCAAGCGGATATTTTAGGTTTAACAATTCCAGACCCAGATTTAAAATGGAATGAAGAGCGTCAAAGTTATGATTTCGGTGAAATAAATTGGGATGAATTTTGGCAAGTCGTAAAAGGTCACGGACCTATGAATAAAGAGCGTATGAAAGCAAGAGTTGGTGCTTGGGAACGTGGGACTTGGGTGCGAGATGCAGCTATGGCACACGCTGAAAAGAAACAAAAACGACAAGAGAAACAAGCGGTTTAAAAGATATAATTATGTCAGCTAAAAATTGGCCCTTATGGGAAATCTTCGTAAGAAGTAAAAATGGATTAGAGCATAGACACTGTGGAAGTTTACATGCTGCAGATTCAGATATGGCTTTGGAAAATGCGAGAGATGTTTATACTAGACGAAATGAAGGTGTTAGCATTTGGGTAGTAGAATCTAAACACATCACAGCTTCAAATCCAGAACATAATGGCGAATTATTTGAGCCAGCTCAAGATAAAGTTTATCGTCATCCAACTTTTTACGACTTACCAGACGATGTAAAACATATGTGACAAAACTAAGTTTTGTCAAGCTGAATTGTAAAATTGAGCGCAGTCGAAGTGCTTTTTCAGCATCTCATCAAAAAAGTACAAATGTCATGCTGAGCTTGCCGAAGCATCTCAATAAAATAAACATGAAAAACGAAAATTTATACAATTACATTCTTGGAATCGCAGACAATAGCTTAATTCTCGGTCAACGCATGGGCGAACTTTGCGGTCATGGTCCAAGCCTGGAAACGGATATTGCCTGCACAAATATTTCGTTAGATTTATTCGGTCAAGTTCGTAGCTACTTTCAATACGCAGCAAAAATTGCTGGAGATGGAAGAACAGAAGATGATATCGCAATGTTGCGAAAAGAGCGAGAATATAAAAATGTTTTGCTAGTAGAGCAGCCAAATACAGATTTCGCTTACACTTTGGGCAGACAATTTTTATTTGATGTCTATCATTTAGCTTTCTTAACCGAACTGGAAAAAAGTAAAGACTTAACGCTTTCGGCAATCGCAAAAAAGTGTATTAAAGAAGTACGTTACCACGAGCGTTTTTCTTCAGATTGGATAATTCGTTTAGGTGACGGGACAGATGAGAGTAAAGAAAAAATGCAAAATGCTATAGATGATTTATGGACATACACCGATGAATTATTTCATCAAACCGAAGCGGACAAAGTAATTGTTGAAGAAGGAATAGGTGTGGATGTCACAAAACTAAAGGACAATTATTACAAAAACGTCTCTCAAGTTTTAGAAGAAGCTACTTTGCAAATTCCAGAATCTAAGTATTTTCAAAAAGGCGGAAAAGAAGGTATTCACACGGAACACATGGGTTATTTGTTAGCGGATTTACAATATATGCAACGCACATACCCGAATATGGAATGGTAAACAAATGAAATTGAATTTGAAGCCGAAACCGAAACCGAATACTACGATTATAATTTCGAGTTCAATTTCAACTTGAAGTTCAGTTTCAAAAAAAATATGACAACAACAGAACAAAATATAGATAAACGTCTGCTTCAAATCTTGGAAAAAATCTCAGACCCAGAAATTCCGGTATTATCAATTATGGATATGGGCGTGGTGCGTTCTGCGATTATCGACAATGGTGTTGTTAAAGTTGAAATCACACCAACGTACAGTGGCTGTCCAGCAATGGACGTCATTGGCGACGACATTAAAAAAGCATTGAAAGAAGCCGGTTATAAATCTGAAGTTGACTTGATTTTGTATCCAGCTTGGACAACGGACTGGATAACACCACGAGGACGTAAGGCATTAGAAGATTACGGAATCGCAGCGCCTTTAAGTGCTGAAGCCGATAAAGATGTTTTGCTTAATGGAAAGCGAATTGTAAAATGCACTAATTGCGGTTCAACAAATACAAAACTAGTAAGTCAGTTTGGTTCAACGGCTTGCAAAGCGCAGTTTCAGTGTGATGATTGTCAGGAACCTTTTGATTATTTTAAATGTCTGAAGTGACAACTTGTTGTCATGCTGAACTGACACGCTGAGCGCAGTCGAAGTATTGTTTCAGTATCTCATCAAGATAATTATAAGTTTAAAAAATATGAATTCAATTCTACTAAAAATAGAAAACAAAATAGCAACTATTTCTCTCAACCGGCCAAAAGTATTTAACAGCTTTAATCGCGAAATGGCATTAAGCCTTCAGCGAATTCTTGACGATTGTGAAACTAACGATGATATTAGAGCCATTGTTTTAATAGGAAATGGAAAAGCCTTCTGCGCAGGTCAAGATTTAAAAGAAGTTACTGACCCAGAATTAAATCCTGGTTTCAAAAAAATTCTTGATGAGCATTACAACCCAATCATCCTAAAAATTCGAAATATTAAAAAACCAATCATAGGTGCAATTAACGGCGTGGCTGCGGGAGCAGGAGCAAATATTGCCTTAGCTTGTGATGTTGTTGTGGCTCATGAAAAAGTAAGTTTTATTCAAGCTTTTAGTTTAATTGGTTTAATTCCCGATAGTGCAGGAACTTTCTTTTTACCACGCTTAATTGGTTTTCAAAAAGCTCTAGCTTTAGCCATGTTAGGTGATAAGATTTCAGCAAATGAAGCTGAAAAAATGGGAATGATTTACAAATCAGTTCCAGCTGAAGACTTTGAGGAAACCATAAATCAATTGGCTTTTAAATTGGCTAACATGCCAACTTTGGCACTCGGTAAAATCAAAGAAGCCTACAATAAATCCATGACCAATACATTAGAAGACCAATTAGCTTTAGAATCAAAACTTCAAATTGAAGCGGCTAGTAGTAATGATTATGCCGAAGGTGTAGCTGCATTTATAGAAAAGCGCAAACCAAATTTTAACGGTAATTGATAATTTATTGTCATGCTGAACTTGTTTCAGTATCTCATCAATTATGAACAAACAAATTCTTTTAGAAACTTACAACCGAATAAAACCCTTTATTCACAAAACACCTGTGTTAAGTTCAAGCTTAATAAACGAAATGGTTGATGCAGATATCGTTTTTAAATGTGAGAACTTTCAAAAAATGGGTGCATTTAAAATGCGTGGTGCAGCCAATGCAATTTTGTCTTTATCAGAAGAAGAAAGAAAAAGAGGCGTCGTTACACATTCCTCTGGTAACTTTGCACAAGCGGTATCATTAGCAGCTCAAAAACTTGGTGTAAAAGCGTATATCGTAATGCCGGAAAATGCACCACAAGTCAAAAAAGATGGTGTTAAAACCTATCAGGGTGAGATTATTGAGTGCAAATCTACACCTCAAGCGAGAGAAGCCACAGCAAATAATATTAAAGAAGAAAAAGAAGCCTCATTTTTACATCCATCAAACCAAGATGAGGTAATCTACGGAAACGCAACAGCGGCTATGGAGTTACTAGATGAGCATCCAGATTTAGACGTGATTCTCACACCTGTTGGTGGTGGCGGACTAATAGCTGGAACAGCTTTAGCAGCACAATATTTTTCTAAAGATTGTAAGGTTATTGGTGGTGAACCAATGGAGGCAGACGATGCTTATCGTTCGTTAATTTCAGGTAAAATAGAGACCAATGATAATTTTAATACGGTGGCGGACGGATTACGAACGCATTTAGGTGACCGAAATTTTCCAATTATTCAAAAACATGTTGAAAAAATAATTCGTGTCGAAGAAGATGAAATTATAAATGCCATGCGAATTATCTGGGAACGAATGAAAATAATCATTGAGCCTTCATGTGCTGTGCCATTTGCAGCAGTTTTAAAAAACAAACAAGAATTCAAAAACAAAAAAATAGGTATTATCTTGTCCGGAGGAAATGTTGACGTAGAGAAATTACCTTTTTAAAATAAAACTATGAACGTAGGAATTATAGGCTCAGGGACAATGGGAAGTGGCATTGCACAAGTTGCAGCAACCGCCAATTGTCGAGTAAAATTATACGATACCAACCAAGCAGCTTTAGATAAAGCGAAAGGTTCTTTGGAAAAAATTTTAAGTCGTCTGATTGAAAAAGGACGAATTGACGCAGACGAAAAAAACAGAATCCAATCCAATATAAGTTATGTATATAATTTAAAGGATTTATCAGATTCAGACTTAACGATTGAAGCTATTATCGAAAGTTTAGATATCAAAAAGAAAGTCTTTTCAGAGCTTGAAACTTATGTTTCTAAAGATTGCATCATAGCTTCAAACACCTCAAGTTTATCAATCGCATCGATTGCAGCTTCACTTCAAAAACCAGAACGCTGTATCGGAATTCATTTTTTCAATCCAGCACCATTGATGAAATTGGTTGAGGTGATTCCTGCAATTCAAACTTCAGAAGATGTGCTTCAAAAAGCAATTCAAATCATTTCCGATTGGAAAAAAGTGGTAGCTGTAGCAAAAGACACACCAGGCTTTATTGTGAATCGCGTAGCTAGGCCATTTTATGGTGAAGCACTTCGTATTTATGAAGAAAGTATCGCAGACTTTGCAACGATTGATAATGCGATGAAAACCATCGGAAATTTCAGAATGGGACCATTTGAACTAATGGATTTTATTGGAAATGATGTCAATTATACGGTTACTGAAACCGTTTTTACAGCCTTTTATTTTGATCCAAGATATAAGCCAGCCTTTACTCAAAAACGTTTTGCCGAAGCAGGTTATTTAGGTAGAAAATCTAGTAAAGGTTATTATAGTTATGATGAAAATGGAAGAAAAGTTGAAGACTCAACTGTCACTCTGAGCACAGTCGAAGAGTCTTTAAAAGAAAAAATTTTCAATCGTATCTTGGTAATGCTTATCAACGAAGCCGCAGACGCATTATTCCTAAATATTGCTTCTGCAAAAGACATCGATAACGCCATGACTAAAGGCGTTAATTACCCAAAAGGTTTATTGGCTTGGGCCGACGAAAAAGGTATCGATTGGTGTGTTTCAGAATTAGATAAACTCTACAATGAATATCACGAAGACAGATACCGATGCAGCCCGTTATTACGTAAAATGAATAGAGAACAAAAAACATTTTTTTAATTGAAAGGCGAAAAAATTCCACATAAAATGCTATCCCAAGATGCCTATAGTCAATGGCTAGGTATAGAAATTCTCGAATGCGAAATCGGTAGATGTAAAGTTGCGATGACAGTGAGAAAGGAAATGCTAAATAGCATGGGGAAAGCACATGGCGGAATCAGTTATTCACTGGCAGATACGGCTTTCGGATTTACGGCGAATACGCACGGAAATTACGCGGTATCCATAGAAACAAGCATTAATCATATTGAAGCTTTAAACGAAGGTGATTACTTGGTCGCGGAATCTGTTATTGAAAAAGTAAACAATAAATTAGGTTTCAATATTGTAGAAGTAAAAAGAGGCGAAGAATTAGTAGCTTTGTTTAAAGGCGTTGTATATAGAACGCAAAAGGAATGGAACTAATCAATCAAAACATTATAGATTATGAAATGGCAAGGTAGACGAAAAAGTGGAAATTTAGAAGATAGACGCGGCATGAGCGGTAAAGGAAAAGCAGTTATTGGCGGTGGAGGTGCCATTGCGATAATAGTTATTCTATTACAACTTTTTGGAGGCGAAACTGGACAGCAAATTGCACCAATAGTTGAGCAACTTGGCGGTTCGCAAACCACACAACAAGTGGAGCAACGCGAATTGACCCAACAAGAAAAAGTAATGGGTGACTTTATGGGAACTGTTTTGGCTGATACCGAAGATGTATGGAACAGATTATTTCGAGAAAATAATTTAGGCGACTACAAAGAACCTAAAATGATACTTTTTACAGATGCAGTTTCTACTGGATGCGGAAATGCAACAGCAGCAAGTGGACCTTTTTATTGTCCGGCAGGTCAAAAAATTTATATGGACTTACGTTTTTTTGATGAATTAAAAACCCGTTTTGGAGCCAAAGGTGGCGATTTTGCCATTGCCTATGTTACAGCGCACGAGGTTGGGCATCACATACAAACTATACTTGGTACATCAAGCAAAGTAAGACAATTACAAGGTCAGAGTAACCGAACTCGCGCCAATCAACTCTCGGTCGCACAAGAATTGCAAGCAGATTTTTATGCTGGTGTTTGGGCACATCATAACCGTAAATATCTACAAGAAGGCGACATAGAAGAAGCATTGAGCGCGGCAAATGCTGTAGGCGATGATGCTATTCAAAAGCGTACTCGTGGTAGTGTAAATTCAGATAGTTTTACGCACGGTTCTTCGGAGCAGCGCATGCAATGGTTTATGCGCGGTTATAAAACAGGAGATATGCGTCAGGGAGATACTTTTTCGGTGATTTTAGATTAAAAAAAATATTTAAAATGAAAATAACAAAATATATATTAGTAGCTATTTGTCTTTTTGGGAATCTAATCAATGCACAAGAAACTGGGGAGAAAATTTCTCGCCGAATAACTTTAGTTGAAAAATTTACTGCTGAAAATTATGAAACACCTCAAAAAGTGATGTTTTATACGGGCGGTAATTATAACATGGAAATTAACTATCAAAATCTTTTTAAAAAGCTTGATAAGGCTTTTAAGAAACAAAAAAAAGATTACATGTTCATGTATGATAGAGATGCAAAACTTCCAAGTGCAATAGCCTCATTTAGCGAATTAAATCCAAAGTTTAAAAATTCAGAATATGATGCACTCTGTATCATACTTGCTGGAAATCATACAATTTCTGAGCCTGACAGAAATAATGGCTACACTGTAACATATAATAATCGCATGCCTGAGTATAATTACGATTTTTACTTAATATTAGTAGAGGCGAATACAAACAAAATTTTGCTTAAACGTAAGTATAATGTCAGAGATACCGATAAGTTTAAAAAAGATAATAAAGAACTGGTTAAAGTAATTGCGTCGGAATTTAAATAGATTTTCATGGAAGCATACATAATAGACGGTATAAGAACACCAATAGGCAACTACAAAGGCACTTTATCAGCTGTTCGGACAGACGATTTAGGCGCTGTCGTTATTGAAGAAATCGTAAAACGAAATCCCAATATTCCAAAAGAAGCCTACGACGATGTCATTATGGGTTGCGCCAACCAAGCTGGTGAAGACAATCGTAACGTAGCTAGAATGTCGGCACTATTAGCAGGTTTACCATTTACAGTTCCTGGGGAAACGGTTAACAGACTTTGTAGTTCAGGATTATCTGCAATTATCCATGCAAATCGCGCTATTAAAGCTGGAGATGGAGATGTTTTTATATCAGGTGGAGTTGAAAACATGACTCGCGGACCATACGTCATTGCAAAACCATCGAGTGCTTTTGGAAACGATTCTAAAATGTACGATTCCAGTTTTGGTTGGAGGTTTATCAATCCAAAAATGGAAAAAATGTATGGTACCGACGGTATGGGAAATACTGCCGAAAATCTTGTCGAGAAATATAATATTTCAAGAGAAGACCAAGATAAGTTTGCCTTTTGGAGTCAAATGAAAGCAGCAAAAGCTCAAGAGAATGGACGTTTAGCAAAAGAAATTGTAACTGTTGAAATTCCACAACGTAAAAAAGACCCAATAAAATTTACGAAAGACGAATTTGTAAAGCCAAATACGTCACTTGAAGTTTTAGGAAAATTGCGTCCAGCCTTTAAAAAAGAAGGTGGAAGCGTAACCGCAGGAAATTCTTCAGGTTTAAACGACGGAGCAGCTGCGACGATAATCGCTTCAGAAAATGCCGTAAAAAAGTATAATTTAAAACCATTGGCACGAATTGTAAGTTCTGCAGTTGTTGGTGTAGAACCAAGGATTATGGGAATTGGTCCTGTTGAAGCTTCAAACAAAGCCTTGGAAAAAGCAGGTTTAACAATGGACGATATGGATATCATCGAGTTAAACGAAGCTTTTGCCGCACAAGCTTTAGCATGTACTAGAGTTTGGGGATTGGCAGATGATGACCCAAGGTTAAACCCAAATGGCGGTTCAATAGCTATAGGGCATCCACTCGGTGTCACAGGAGCGAGATTAACTTATACAGCAGCTTTAGAATTACAAGAGCAAGATAAAAAATATGCACTCGTAACTATGTGTATTGGCGTTGGTCAAGGTTATGCTGCGATAATTGAACGCGTTTAATTATGGAAAAAATACAACATTACGTTCAAGGAAACTGGACAATAGGAAAAGAAGAAGGAACACCAATACTAGATGCAGTCACTGGCGAAGCGTTTACAAGCGTTTCAACAGAAGGTCTCGATATTCCTGAAATTTTAAACTACGGCCGCACAAAAGGAGGCGAAATACTTCGTAAAATGACCTTTCAAGAACGTGGTAATATGCTCAAGAAGCTGGCACTTTATCTTACCAAAAGAAAAGATGCGTTTTACGAATTGAGTTACCGAACTGGTGCGACAAAAGTTGATAGTTGGATAGATATTGAAGGTGGTTTTGGAAACTTATTCGCTAATGCCTCATTACGTAAGTTGTTTCCAAATCAACCGTTTCATGTAGAAGGTGATGCTATTGATTTATCTCGTGGTGGACGTTTTATGGCGCATCACATCATGGTACCAAAAAGAGGTGTTGCAGTTCATATCAATGCCTTTAACTTCCCAGTATGGGGAATGTTAGAAAAGTGTGCCGTCAACTGGATGGCAGGAGTACCTGCTGTGGTGTTACCCGCACCATCTTCATCGTATCTGGCTGAAGCCGTAGCGAGAACAATCATTGATTCTGGCATTTTACCTGAAGGTGCACTTCAAATCATAAACGGAACCGTAAAAACAATTTTAGATACTGTAGAATCTCAAGATGTGGTAACCTTTACAGGTTCTGCGCAAACCGGACGCTTGCTAAAAGCACATCCAAGATTAATACAAGAATCTGTGCCATTTACGATGGAAGCGGATTCCTTAAATGCCTGTATTCTAGGGGAAGATGCGGTTCCTGGAACTCCAGAATTCGACTTATTCATCAAAGAAGTTAGAAAAGAAATGACGGTTAAAGCTGGACAAAAATGTACAGCTATCCGACGCATCATTGTTCCAGAAAATTTAGTTGAAGATGTTCAAACTGCATTAGCAAAAGAACTCGATAAAGTTACGATTGGCGATCCAAGATTAAAAGAAGTACGAATGGGTTCTTTAGTCAGTCAACAACAAGTTCAAGCCGTAAGAGATTCTGTGAACGATTTAGCAAAAGAAGCACAAATTGTATATGGCGATTTAGATAAAATTGAAACCATAGGAGCAGATGCTAAAAAAGGCGCGTTTATAAGTCCAATTTTATTACGAGCAGACCATCCATTCCAAAATACTGTAATTCACGAGCGTGAAGCATTTGGTCCAGTAAGTACAATTATGCCTTATAAAAGTTTAAATGAAGCCATCACTTTAGCTCAAATGGGCAAAGGCTCATTAGTATCATCAATTGCAACAAATGATGATAAAATAGCTAAAGAATATGTGGTAAATGCAGCAAGTCATCACGGAAGGATTTTGGTATTAAATAGAGAAAGCGCAAAACAAAGTACAGGACATGGTTCGCCATTACCATATTTGGTTCATGGTGGTCCAGGTCGTGCTGGTGGTGGCGAAGAAATGGGCGGTATGCGCGGCATTAAACATTATTTACAGCGTACAGCAATCCAAGGTTCGCCCACAACAATCACAGCGATTACTGGTATTTATCAGCAAAATGCAAAATATACCGAAGCCGAAAATCATCCTTTTAAATACCATTGGGAAGACATCCAGCCAGGTATGTCATTAAAAACCCATAATCGCACAATCACAGATACTGATATTCAGAATTTTGCTAATTTAACGTGGGACCATTTTTACGCACATACAGATATTACATCTTTAGATGGCAGTATTTTCGAAAAGAGAACAGCGCATGGATATTTCATTATTTCGGCAGCAGCAGGCTTATTTGTGTATCCAAATAAAGGACCAGTTGCGGCTAATTACGGTTTAGATAGTATTCGTTTTTTACGTCCACTATATCATAACGACACCATTAATGTACGCTTAACTTGTAAAGAAAAAGTAGACCGCGATGTGGCTTCAGCAGAACATCCAAGTGGTATTGTAAAATGGCATGTTGAGGTGTTTGATGCTAATTTCGAAAACCGACCAGACAGTCAAAAAACAGAAAAAGACAGTCCTTTAGTCGCAGTAGCAACCATATTGACTATGGTTGAAAAAAAGCAAGAAACTTTTGTAGAAATGACAGATGAAAAGATAGATGAATGTTTATCAAAACTTTCAGAAGAAACAAAACCAAAATGGGGAATCATGACACCACAGCACATGATTGAGCATTTAGAATATACTTATAAAATTGCTGCTGGTGAAATTCAGGATTTTGAAATTTCAACTCCCGAAAAAATCTTGGAAAAAGTAAAAAACAGCCTTTGGAATTATGACAAATTCCCGAAAAACAGTCAATTTCCATTACTCGAAAAGGACACGCTTGATGATTTAAAGCATGAGGATTTAACAACCGCTATTGAAAAATTTAAAGCACAACGAGAAAAATATTTAGAATACTTTAAGGAAAATCCAGATGCTACATTAAGCAATATGGTGTTTGGTGAATTGAATAAATATGAATGGTATTTATTAGAAAGAAAACATCTTAATCATCACTTTGAACAATTTGAATTAATATAATTATGGCAGAGAAACAACCATATGTAAAACAAACCATAGAAAACGAAGTAGGATACATAGAATTTTTTCATCCTGCACATAACTCTCTTCCAGGAAATGTTTTAGCAAAATTAGCCAAGACTATAACCGAAGCTGGTCAAAACGATGCGATTAAAATAATCGTTCTTAAAAGTGGAGGCGACCGAACTTTCTGTGCTGGAGCAAGTTTTAATGAGCTGATTAACATTAATGATGCGGCGACAGGAAAAGTCTTCTTTTCAGGTTTTGCTAATGTCATTAATGCTATGCGCAAGTGTCCTAAGTTTATCATAGGTCGCATCCAAGGTAAAACTGTTGGTGGTGGAGTAGGTTTAGCAGCATCCACCGATTATTGTATGGCTTCAAAATACGCAGCTATTAAGTTGAGTGAGCTTAATATTGGTATTGGACCTTTTGTTGTAGGACCTGCTATTGAACGGAAAATGGGATTAAGTGCTATGTCTCAAATTGCCATAGATGCTAATTCGTTTTATCCGGCAGAATGGGCAAAAGATAAAGGGTTATATACTCATGTTTATGAAACTACTGAAGAGCTAGATGAAGCCATCAAAACAACAGCAGAGCATTTATGCTCATATAACACTGAAGCCATGTATGAAATGAAAAAAGTATTTTGGAAAGGTACTGGTGATTGGGATGAACTACTCGCACAACGCGCTCAGACAAGTGGACATTTAGTATTATCTGATTTTACAAAAGAGAAATTAAAAGGTTTCAAGTAGTATGGTATACGAATTCCAAGGTTTTATCCCAGTTGTCCACGAAAGTAGTTTCGTGCATCCATTAGCTGCCGTAACTGGGAATGTCATCATTGGAAAAAACTGCTATATAGGTCCAGGAGCAGCAATTCGTGGCGACTGGGGACAAATTATTTTAGAAGATGGCGTCAATGTGCAAGAAAACTGCACAGTACATATGTTCCCAGGAAAATCTATCATTTTAAAAGAAAGTGCGCATGTTGGACACGGAGCCATTATTCATGGTGCTAATTTAGGTCGGAATTGTTTAATAGGAATGAACTCTGTCATTATGGACGATGCCGAAATAGGTGATGAATCTATTGTAGGAGCAATGGCATTTGTGAAAGCTGAAACAGTAATTCCAAAACGAAGTTTAGTAGTTGGTAATCCGGCAAAAGTGGTTAAGCAAGTTTCTGATGAAATGATTGCTTGGAAAACAAAAGGAACCAAACTTTATCAACAATTACCAACAGATTGCCATGAAACCTTAAGAGAAGTTGAGCCGCTGAGAGAAGTTCCAGAAAACATGAAAATTCAAGATAGTGTTTATAAAACACTGCGCGAAACTTTCGGTAAAAAAAGATAAGTGAGATATAATTTAGACTATATCAATTTTATATCTTCGCATTTCAATAAAAAGGACAGAATATGAGTTTACAGTCAGATATTATGACCGCAATGAAAGCGGCAATGAAAGATAAAAATCAAACAGCACTTGCAGCCTTACGTGCCATAAAATCTGAAATTTTATTGGCGAAAACTTCCGGCGGAAGTGATGAATTAACAGAAGCTGACGAGATTAAAATTTTATCAAAATTGGTAAAGCAGCGTAAAGACAGTGCAGCCATTTTTTCTGAACAAAATAGAGAAGATTTAGCTGAACCAGAATTAGCTCAAGCAAAAGTAATTAGTCAATTTTTACCTGAGCAATTAGATGAAGCTGCGATTACCAAGGTTGTTGAACAGACAATTGCAGATACAGGCGCTGAAGGTATGAAAGACATGGGAAAAGTGATGGGGATTGTTAACCAAAAATTAGCGGGTCAGGCAGATGGTAAAACTATTTCAACTATAGTTAAGTCAAAATTAATTTAGTTTTTAATAAATTGGAAGTCACCTTGCGATTAGTCGAAAGGTTTCTCAATTGGCCTCGTAGTTCAACTGGATAGAATATCAGATTTCGGCTCTGAGGGTTGGAGGTTCGAATCCTCTCGAGGTCACGAATTTATTTAAAACGCTTTAAACATCTAGTTTAAAGCGTTTTTTAATGTTTTGAAATTTGAAAATTAGTTGATTATCAGGTGTATAATGGTTTGAACATTTCTCATTTAGGGAACAAAGGTTTTTTGGTTTTGTGTGGTACAAAAAAACGACCCAAGTAGATACTTAGGTCGTTTTATTTTAAATTAAATGATTTTCAATATTTTGAAACTTCTAAATCTAAAAAAATCTAATGAGGCAACTTATCCTTCAACAATCCATACAGAAAAGTACCCACAATAGAGGCAGCTATTACAATCAAAATAGGCACATAACCAACTCCTACTAAAGTAAACATAGGTCCTGGGCAAGCACCTGCTAGTGCCCAACCTAATCCAAAGATAATTCCGCCAAACATATAGCGACTAAAGCTTTTAGCTTTTGGAATAAAGTGAATGTTTTCACCATAGAAAGATTTAATTTTAAACCTTTTGATCGATTGCACTACTATGATACCGATTACTAAAGCTGAACCTATAATGCCATACATATGAAATGAATCAAATTTGAACATTTCATAAATACGAAACCAAGAGGCAGCTTCAGATTTAAACATTGTGATCCCAAAAAGGATTCCGATAAATAAATATATAAGTGTTCTCATTTTTTAGAATATTAAAGGGAAAAGAAAGTGAATCATTGTTAGACCTCCTATAAAGAAACCTATTACAGCAATTAAAGATGGTAATTGCAGATCGCTTAATCCTGATATCGCGTGTCCAGACGTACATCCACCAGCGTATCTTGCTCCAAAACCGACTAGAAGACCACCTATGGCTAAAACTAAAATTGTTTTTAAGCTGAGTAAAGACTCCGTTTCAAATAGTTCTGTTGGCAAATAGGATTTGCCTGCACTATTAAAACCAAGTTCATTTAAATCAGAAATGGTATCTGGGTTAATAGCTACAGCCATATCTGCTGTTAAAAAATGAGAGCCAATAAATCCCCCGATTACAGCTCCAAGGATAACTATTAAATTCCATTTTTGAGATCTCCAATCAAATTTAAAAAAGTCTGCTTTGTTACCAGCACCACAAATAGTACACATTGTTCTAAGGTTGGCAGACATCCCAAAGTTTTTACCTACCATAAGGAGTAAAAACATAATAAAAGCAATCATTGGACCCGATACATACCAAGGCCACGGTTCATAAATCCAGTTCATATTAATTTTCTTTTTGACAAAGAAATGCCAATAAATAGTGGTGGTCAGTAACCTATGTTACATAGAACTATTTTACTTAGTTAAATAAACTTTAAAGGCTTGATTGCTTGCCGTACTCTGGGTTCCGTTATTTCTAAAGAAAATATTTCCCTCAGAACTTTCAATTCCTCCGTATATGTAGCCAATTAAAGTTTTTCCTTGTTTTAAACTATTCAAGTTGACAATTTCATTTTCTAGATAGATTGCTTCATTTGATACTGGAATAAATTCTGCTCCTGAACCCAAAAAGGCTGGCATTTTTATACCAAGATCTTTTTCGGTCATAGATCCATCTTGATGGCGTGTAACCATACTAATTGTTTTGACAAAAGGCACTTGGTCATCTTTAATTAAATCCCCTTTATTATCGTATTGGTATTGACTCAACCCTCCAAAGAATATTGTCATCATTTCATTTTTTTCTGAATTGTATACAGGGACTTTTGCATTATGATATTGACTTAAATATTGATTAAAATCGTTATTAACTTTAAAACCATTGTCATTTACATCTACAGAGTTTAGCCAAGGAATGTTGGCGTCATATTGAAAAACACCACTAAACATTGTAAAGCCTTTTGTTAAATCTGGAAAGATCTGCGGTACCATATTATAATCTCTTCTATGAAGGTTTTGAGGGTCTTTTTCTGCCGAGTAGTTACTGATTGATAAATTAATACCGTCATCTTCTATTTTAAACTTTCTTATTTCATTTGTATACTCTTGCGTAAACCCTGGACCGTGATCTGGACCCATTGGGTTATATCTCCCTTCAAAATATTGTCCACCACACAAATAAAAAGTATCGTTTAATAAACCTAGTTGTCCTCCTGTTACTGCCAAGTTAGCGTCTGATATCTGCCTAAAGTAACTAGAGATATTAGAACCTTCTATTATAGCTTTAGAAAGCCCATCTATATCTATTGCTGTTAAATTTGAATATGTTGTATGATTGCCTTTAGTATCGCTATAACCATAGCCACCTATTACATAGAGCGTGTTATCTCTTTGTTGAAACTCTTGATTTGTAGACTGTAATTGTTCAAAAATAGAAGCTGGTAGAACGCTTAAATCTGTTTCCCAAGTTTTATTTATTTCTGGGTCTATTACAAATACTGAAGTGTTATTTTCTTTCTTTAGAAAAGCTTCAAAGGGTCTACGTTTATGAAGCCCATCTATGCGACCACCTAATATTAACCACTTACCATCGCTAGTCTTACCTAATGAGTAGGATTGAATCCCAGGCGCTTCATTAATAGAAAATGGCTCTATTTGAATTGTAAACTGCTCTTGTGCTGATGAATTACAGCTTGATAGTGTAAAGGCTATTAGAAAAGTAAAAATGATATTTAGTTTCATTTATTTTGATTTAAAGTCTGTTTAATTAAGGTCATAATTAGTTACATTGCTCGTTTCCAGAGGTTACGATAGTCTCAAACTGTTCTTGTGATATGTACTGTGGAACATAATTCCCTCCAGAATTTTCAATTGCATTGAAGAAGCTTCTTAAATGGTTACGTGACCCACATTGTAAGTTTTCAAAAAGCGATATGAGATTAGCATTTGAGGTAGCGTTTATATAATCTTGTAAATCACGAATGTCCAAATCTTCAATAGTAGCGCCTATTGTAAGCGCATTATTCATACTTGTTGACCCATCAATTACAAATTGATCATATAGAGTTTGTATTTCTGTATTAGCAAACTCGCCATATGGTAAAATCTCAAAAGGAACATTACTTTGAGTTAATAAATTTGCAACTGAATTCATATGAGATTGTTCACTATTTCTAATATTACCAAATTGGTTTATTGACCATAAATTATCTAAATACTCATAGGTGTCACGCGCTAATTTTTCTTCTTCCAGCATAAACAGTAAAGCATCTTTATCTGCTGGAGTAAGTACTATACTATTTGCAATTTGATCTGTGTCATCATCATTACTGCAAGAAGTCAAAGAAACTAAACCAGTCAGTATTACGATTACTGTAGTCGTTGTTATTTTTACAAATCTTTTCATAATTACTTGTATTTATTTACTGCTAATCTCTGCAATAAATTTTAGTACTACAGCTACCTAGGTTACATAACTAAAAAGCACTCTTGTGTATAAAGAGTGCTTTCTTCATTCCGCTTTCGCGAAAGCTAAGTAAGAAATAGTATGATACTAATAACTAGTATCATCTAACTCAACTTTTCCATTAAACGTTCTATATAAAAACAAGAAATATCCAGCCAAAAGAGGTGAGCCAATACAAACAATTGTCAACATTATGCCTAATGATTTTTGAGATGATGCTGCATTGTAAATAGTTACACTGTATTTAGGGTCTATATTTGATGGTAGTAACACAGGATACAATTGAAACGCAACTAGCATTAAAAGAAATGCCATCGTTAATGAAGAAAAAACCAAAGCATTCATATACTTCTTTTT
The DNA here is from genome assembly GCF_042675765.1 of Winogradskyella litorisediminis. Taxonomy (NCBI): domain Bacteria; kingdom Pseudomonadati; phylum Bacteroidota; class Flavobacteriia; order Flavobacteriales; family Flavobacteriaceae; genus Winogradskyella; species Winogradskyella litorisediminis. The sequence continues at coordinate 1,170,259 of NZ_JBHTJL010000009.1, forward strand.
TGAAACAAGTCTAGGCACATTTGCAATAGCTAAAAGTGCTAAAACTGGTAGTACAAACGATATAGGTTGCGCTTTAAAATTTTCTGTCACACCTTCAACAAATATCAAGGTATATAAAGACATTACAGAAAAACTTACAATGAAAAAAATCATTCCTCTTTTAAGCAAAAAAGTTAGTCTTGCGTGCAGGCGACCTTCGGTTTTAAGCAACAAAAATATAGCGCCCTGTGTCATAAATAAAGCTACAGTTGTTATACCAACCATTACCGCGTATGGCGACAAAAAATGTAGAAATACATCACCCTGAAAGCTTAAGTTTTCTCCTATTTCAAACCCTTCTATTACATTACCTAATACCACTCCTAGTAAGAAAGAGATTAATATATTTGAAACTGAATAAATAATATCCCACGTTTTTCGCCACCACAGCATTTTTTCTGCACTTCTAAATTTTATTGCTGAAGAGCGCAATACTAATAGTACTAAAAACAACATAAAAGGCACGTACATAGACGATAACATTGTAGCATACATCACAGGAAAACCAGCAAATAGTGCACCACCACCTATTACCAGAAATACCTGATTTGCATCCCATAAGGGACCAATAGCGTTTATAGAAATACGTCTACTCAAATCTTTTCTGAAAAATAAGTGCCAGGCTCCAGCGCCATAATCAAAACCTTCTAAAATAGCGTAGCCAGAGAATAATAAACCGACTACTAAAAACCAAAGTGTTGGATAATCTATACCTAAAAAATATTCCATAGTTAAACGCTTAAACGTATTTTAAAAATTCATCTGGATTTTCAGCTTCATCGTAAGGACCGTGTTTTATCTTTTTATTCATAGAATAAATAAAGAGAAGAAACAATATCGAATACACAACTAAAAATAATATTAAAGAGAATAGAATTTGATTAGACGATACCTCTTGAGAGAAACCTTCGCTGGTTTTTAAATGGCCATAGACTATCCAGGGTTGTCTTCCCATCTCAGCAGCAAACCAACCTACTTGATTAGCTATTTGTGGTAGAAGAACTGAAAATGCAAAGATTTTTAATAACCATTTTTTATCAAATAGTGTCCCGCGCCACCATAAAAAACTAGCATAAAGCGTAAGTCCTATGAGGAACATACCAATAGAAATCATAATATGATAAAATTGAAATACAGCATTAACTTGTCCTGGTCTTTCATCTTCAGGAAAGGCATTTAAACCAGTAATGGGTTCGTCAAAATCTTGATGTACTAAAAAGGATAGACCACCTGGTAATTTTACGCCAGTCACCTCCTGTGTTTCATTATCTACCCAACCGAATAAATACAAATCTGCAGGAGCAGATGCTTCATAGTGTCCTTCCATTGCAGCTAGTTTTGCAGGCTGATTAACAGCAACACCATCTGCAGAGCTATGTCCAGAAATTAATTGTGTTAATGAAACAATAGTGGCTATTGCTAATGCTATTTTGAATGCCTTCTTTGAAATCTCTACATATCGACCTTTAATAAGGTAATATGCGTGTACACTTAATACTAAAAACACACCAGCTAAAAAAGCACCTTGCCATACGTGTATGATTCTATCTACACTTGAAGGATTAAAGACCATTGCCCAGAAATCTGTCACTTCGGCTCTAGCATCAAAGCCTTCACCAACTATGTGATATCCCGCTGGTGTTTGTTGCCAACTATTAGCCACAACAATCCAAACGGCCGAGAACATAGAGCCTAGAAACACGCCTATTGTAGAAATAAAGTGAACTTTAGGAGATACTCTGTTCCACCCAAAAAGGAGTACACCTAAAAAGGCACTTTCTAAACCAAATGCAAATAAACCCTCAGCAGCTAAGGCACTTCCAAAGATATCACCCACGTACCTAGAGTATACAGACCAGTTCGTGCCAAATTCAAACTCCATTATTATACCAGTAGCCACACCGATACCGAAGGTTATGGCAAATAATTTTAACCAAAATCGAGTTAATATCTCATAATGTTTATTCCCAGTTTTTAAGTACATACCTTCAAAAAAGACCATAACTAGACCTATACCAATACTTAATGGCGGATAGATGTAATGAAAAGCAATAGTGAAAGCAAACTGGATTCTAGCAAGAATTTCTGTATCCATAGTCGTGATGTATTTTCTCAACAAATTTAAAAAGACAACACACCTGTTTGGGTAACTCAGGTTACATAGAGTGATATTTTTTTCTTTTTTTTCTATATGTAACTTAGGTAGCTTTCAGGAAGGCAGGAGCGCTATACTTTTGTAGTATAAATTAAATTTTTTAAGTAAGTATTATGGTATATCGCTTTCGCGAAAGCGTATAGTATTTTCAATATTACAAAGTAATATTTATCAGAATCTTAATTGAGAGCAACTTCTATTTTTGCACTGTGAAGCTTTTTAGCGTGGCCATATTATCTATTTTATTATTGAGTAATAGCCTCAAGGTATCCCTTGTTTATAGTTGGTACACTTTAGATATTGAGAGCTTTATTGAGCAGTTATGTGAGAATAAAGATAAACCTCAGTTACAATGTAATGGTAAATGTTATTTAAGTAAAGTATCTACAAATAGCTCAAAGCAAGATGAACAGAAAACTCCTGTTTTAGAATGGGAGCAGTTGGTTTTTTGTAGTACAGAAATAACGGTGAATGAGCAAAGCTTTGAAGACTCTTCAAAGAGAGAAACTTCTTACTATATAGTAAACCCTACGCAGTCTTTTTCATATTCCATTTTTCATCCTCCACAGGTATAAAACCCCTTGCTTAACGACTTTTGAGAACCAGTGATTAACTGCTTTCTCAATAACACTATGGAGTAATTTGAAAAATATAAAATGAAAATTAAAACAATTGCGCTTCTATGCGCACTAGCTCCTGTTGCCTTATTTGCACAGGAATCAACAGAACAAAAACAAGACTCAACAAATAGTAAATTAATACAATTAAATACAGTTATTGTTACTGGTAAGGTTAATGCAGACCCAGTACTCACCACTGTAAAAACGAATCTTGTTAAGAAGGTTGTTCAACCTAAAAATGTAGCAGATTTATTTAGCGACTTTAATGGATTCTCACTCATAAAACGAGGAAATTATGCCATAGACCCATCGTTTAGGGCTTCGCAATACGAACAGTTAAATATTCAATTTGATGGTGGTACAAAAGCGATGCACGCTTGTCCTAACAGGATGGATCCGGTTACAACACACGTTGTACCTGAAGATATTGAACGAATTGAAGTTATAAAAGGTCCTTATACGGTGAGATATGGAGCGACTTTTGGTGGTGTGATTAATCTCGTTACTCAAAAACCACAATCTATGGAGAACGGTTTACACGGTAGTATAAATTCTGGTTTTGAATCTAACGGAAACTCATTAGTCTCTTCCCTAAAACTTCATCAAGTAACAGATAAATATGACATCACCGCAAATGCAGGTTATCGTGATTTTGGAAATTACGAAGATGGCAATGGTATTGAAATACCATCTGCTTTTAGAAGTTTAGACTATGGACTTCGTTTAGGATATAATATAACAGATAATCAAAGAGTGCAGGCGCACTGGCGACAGTCTTATGGACGTGATGTGTTCCACGCTGGATTGCCTATGGATACAGAAGAAGATAATAGTTCTATCTTATCATTAGACTATAAAATTTCAGACTTAAATGGTATTATCAAAGAAGTAAATACAAAAGTTTATTACTCTTATGTTGACCATATAATGTCTAATAAAAGAAGACCATCATTTATGACAACAGAAGCTTTATCTACCATAGATGCATCTACAGCTGGAGGGAAAATAGAATTTAAGATGAAGCCTACCGAAAAGTGGATTCTCTATGGAGGTCTAGATGCAATGCTTATTGCAAGAGATGGCGGAAGAACGCGAGTTGTAAAACGCAATATGATGGGTGATGTTTTGCCAGAACCTATGGTGTTTCAAGATAAAATATGGCAAGATTCTTACGTGAACGATTTTGGGATTTTTGCAGAAAACAAATATGCAATTACTGATAAAACGATGCTTACTGCAGGTGTACGATACGATTTGGTCGTTTCAGACATTCAAGATCCAGAGACAGATTTTCGAGAGTTATATGACAATCTTGGCCAGCGAGAAGAGCACAATGTATCTGCAACGGTTTCTATAAAACATAAGCTTTCAAACAATACAACTTTAGAGGTTGCTTATGGTCGTGGAGTGCGTTCTGCAAATATGATAGAGCGTTATATCAATCATTTTTCTGTAGGTCAAGACCCTTTTGAGTATGTGGGTAATCCTAATCTTGATGCAGAGGTTAATAACCAGTTTGAGATAGGTATTAAAGGACGTAAGCGTTTTGAAAAAGGAATAGACGCTTTGCGTTATAGTATTTCTGGGTATTATGCCCTGTATGAAAATTACATTGTTGCTGTAGTTGACCCAACATTAGATAGAAAGTTTATGCCCAATGCACAACCACAAGAGGTAAAACGTTTTATCAATCTTGATAAGGCTTATAAAACTGGTTTTGAAGCAGAGGCTGTTGTAGATTTTGCAAATCACTTTAATTTTTCTACTGCATTTTCTTATGTATATGCTAGAAACGAAGACCTTGATGAATCTTTACCATTAACGCCACCTCTTACAACGCGTTTAGGGCTGGGTTTTGAAAAGGAAAAGTTTTGGGCAAGTTTAGATTATACCATTACATCAATGCAGGATGAAATTGCTTTAAGTTTTAGAGAACAAGAAACAGCTGGTTATGAAACATTGGACCTCCGTTTCGGTTTTAAACCAGTGAAAAAGTTAAACATTGGTCTTGCGGTTCTTAACGTATTTGATGAGACCTATAACAATCACTTGAATTTCTCTTTTGTCAATCAAGCAGACTTTACAAGAGTGCCTATTAATGACCCTGGAAGAAATTTTTCAGCATTTGTTCAGTATGCATTTTAAAGCCATTTTCTAAATTGAAAAGCCCTTTTGAGAATATCAAAAGGGCTTTTCAATTTTTATAAGTATAGGTGACTTAGTCACGATATGCAGATAGCATCCATACCAGTTTCTCTTGCTGTACGATGTAATCACTCATCAAGGCTACTGTACCTTCATCATTAGCTTCTGCAGCAATTGATAAAATGGCTCTTTCCTTACCTAATAACGTTTTTAAAGCTTCTAGGATACTGTCTATAGCAACCTCACCATCTGTTACATTCTCTGCGGGCTTGATATCAGAAGTCTCTAGGTATTTTTTAAAAGAATGTAATGGTGTTGCGCTTAATGTAAGTACACGCTCTGCGATTTCATCTATTTTAATTAAAGCATCGTTATAGAGTTCTTCAAATTTAAGATGTAATTCAAAGAATTTTTTTCCTTTAATATTCCAGTGAAATCCTCTTAGATTCATATAGAATAGTTGATAATTTGAAAGTAAATCATTCAATTGTACTGCGGTGGTTTGTGATGCCTTATCATCTAACCCAATGTTGTTTATGTTTATCATAATTTATTATTTAAAATCATTAATAGCCTCGCTCAAATCATACACAGTTACATCTTTGAGCTGCCTGTCTAAAATGCTACTTCCTGCTGCACTTCTATAACCACCTGCGCAATGCACGACAATAGGTTTGTCTGTAGGAATTTCATCTGCTGTATCTCTTAATTGATTTAATGGATGGGACTTTGCAGTTTCAAAAAATGTTTCTTCTTCAACCTCACCAGTGTTTCTAATGTCGATAATGGTATAGTTCTCAGGATTAGATTTAAAATCTTTCAAATCTAATTCCTTTGTTGTTACGAGATTTTCATTTTTAAGTGTAATAACCTCTTTAAGTTGTTTCTCATAACCAATTTTTGCAACTCTGTTAAGCATATAATCTTTTGAGTTTTCACTGTCTATAACTAGCGTAAATGACTCTTCTGGCTGTACAATTGCGCCTAGCCAAGTTTCAAACTTTGCATTCTCTGAAACTGCTTGTATGTTTATGCTTCCAGCTAAATGTCCTTTTTTAAATGTAGCTTCATCTCGCATATCTACGATTAATCCAGTAGCAGTTGCTTCTTTTTTAAATGGAACTCTATCTATAGCAGGTTCTAGACTTTCTGCTCCAGCTTTATTTATGTCTACGTCAAATCCAAAATAAGAAGGAATGAAGGGTTGACCATCAAGTATGGTATTCATAAATTCTTCTTTAGATTGCTTTTGAAATGCCCAATTATCTCTACGTTCATCACCTAAAGTACTACTGGCAGCATCGCTCAAATTCTTACCACATAAAGAGCCAGCTCCGTGTGCTGGATACACTATAGCATCGTTTGGTAAATCAGTAAACTTGGTAGTTACGGTGTCATACATCATTCCAGCAAGTTCTTCACGTTTTGCCTGCATATTCCCTGCTTTTTCACGTAAATCTGGACGACCTACATCTCCAATAAATAAAGTGTCTCCAGTAAAGAGTGCTGTATCATTTCCTTCAGTAGCCACAATTGTAATACTATCTGGTGAATGACCTGGTGTATTAAGAGCTTTTAAAACGCTGTCTCCTAATTTAATGCTGTCTCCATCATCAAACGTTTTGTGAGGGTAGTCTGCACCTAGTTTTTCACTATTATAAATGGTTGCACCAGTTTCTTTATGAATTTGAAGGTGTGAACTTACAAAGTCAGCGTGAGGATGTGTTTCTATGACTGCCACTATTTTGGCGTTATTCGCTTTCGCGAAAGCGTAATATTCCTTAGGATCACGCTCTGGGTCTATTATAGCCATCTCTCCATTACTGACTATTGCGTATGAGTAATGTGCTAATGGCTTATATTCAAATTGTTTAATTTTCATTGTATTGAGTTTTAAGGTTAAAAAAGGGCTTTAGTAATACTACGTAAAGCCCTTAGTTCTATTTTAGATATCTTTTTTTGCCAGATACCAAGTGATTTTTTCTACAGAATCATCTGCCAGCCTTTCGTTTAAAGCATCCAGTGATTTTGGCGGTGGGCAAATTGCTTTATCTCCACGTTTCCAATCTAGTGGCATCGCTACCTTGTGTTCGTCAGATACTTGTAAAGCATCTAGTGCTCTTAAGATTTCATCCATATTACGTCCTACATTAAGTGGGTAATACATAATTAAACGTATTTTTTTAGATGGATCGATAAAGAATACCGCTCTTACTGCAGCTGTTTCACTTTCGTTAGGTTGCAGCATTCCATATAGCTTTGATACTTTCATATCGATGTCTGCTATGATAGGAAAGTCAAAATAAACACCTGTGTTTTCTCTTACGTTTTGTACCCAACCTAAATGCGCGTGAATACTATCTATACTTAGTCCTAAAAGCTCTGTATTAAGGGCATCAAACTCTCCTTTTCGTTGGGCGAATCCACTCATTTCAGTAGTACAAACTGGAGTGAAATCTGCTGGGTGAGAAAACATTACTATCCATTTGTCTTTAGCAAAATCAGACATTTTGATGTTTCCTTTTGTTGTTACCGCTTCAAAATCTGGAGCTGTGTCTCCTATTCTTGGCATTGAAATAATCTGTTCCTGTAATAAATTTTCGTTATTCATAGTATAGCTTTTAATTATTGTTATTGTTCTACACTATAAATATACGCTATGATTAAAACGTTTACTGTAACCTGTGTTACACACGACTATAATTAACTTTTTTTAACATATTGAAATTGCCCTAAAAAAGAGCTTGATAATAACGTTTAAAGGGCTTTAGGGAAAAACCTACCTGTTTTTTTCATATACTCTGGATACTCAGAAAAAACTAAAGAAAGTTTTTTTTCTTCATATTTAGATTTATGGAAAAACAAAACGAGTAAAGTCATTGTGATAAGAATCTTGTATACTGATCCTGAATATAATCCATAGCCTAATAATGTACTTAGAATACCAGTGTAAATAGGATGTCTTATATATTTATAAAGTCCTGTCTCAATAAGCTTGCCTCCTGAAATGGGAGTAGGAAATGGCGATAAATTCTTATTGAGTTGAATTATACTCACTAAACCCATTAAAGCTCCTAATGCGAGTAATATAATACCAATTATATTAAAGACGGTTCCACTAGTAAAAGTTATTATGGTTACAGGAATTATATAAACAGCAAATAGTATAAACTGAATACCTACATACATATAATCCTTGCTTGTCTTTTTCATAATATCAATGTGCAAATTATACAGAAAAAGGCGAATCTTATATCAAAGATTCGCCTTTAAACTTTAACTTGATAAGATTTTAGACGTTTTGTCCCTTCATCATCTTATTCCAATATAAATAGGGAAGCATATATTTTTTAAGCATCCATAATCTCCAATGTTCTTTAGAGCTATCTTTTATTAAAAGTTGTTTCAATTTTGGGTCTGGTGTAAATTTTCCTTCATAATCAAATTCAGCTAGCACCATTTTACCATAATCAGTCACAAGTGGGCAAGAAGAGTAACCGTTGTAGGACATTGAGCCGATCTTATTTTGGCTTATTAATAATGCTAAGTTATCTACGACGATAGGCACTTGCTTTCGTATAGCAGCTCCTGTCTTTGCAGTAGGTAAGGCAGCAACATCTCCTAGGCCAAATATGTTTGAGTATTTATTATGTTGCATTGTATGGTGATCTACATCTAGCCATCCAGCATCATTTACAAGATTAGATTCTTTTACAAATTTAGGAGCAACCGATGGAGGGGCAGTATGTAACATATCGTAATGTATCCCATATCGACCATCTTTTACAGTCACTTTAACATCCTTATAATTGTATTGAAATTTCTCATCAAGATGCTTATTGTCGTCATCTCCAGACATAACTACACAACCGCCTGCTTCAATGTCTTTGGTAAGTTCGTACCAAGCAATTTTATTATCGCCGTCAACTTCTACTAATTTATGATTAAACCGTAAATTGATATCTTTTCGATCCACCACTTCCATTAATGTCTTAGCAATCTCTTTAGTTCCAAAAATCACAGTTCCTGCTGTGGCAAAAATCACATCGGTTTTTGATTTTGTGTTGCTCTTAGCCCAGTGACTCTCGGCTAAGTACATTATTTTTTGTGGAGCACCACCACATTTAATAGGTGTTGCGGGTTGTGTAAAAAGAGCTGTACCGCCCTTAAAGTTTTTTATAACGTCCCAGGTATGCTTTGGATCTGTGTAATTACTACAAACTACTCCTTTGTCCATAGCTTCTCCTAGTCCAGAAACTAAACTAAAATCATAAGCAAGACCAGGTGCAACTACAAGATAGTCGTAAGTGATATCTCCACTTTTTTCAGTATGTACGGTATTATTATCTGCATCAAAGCCTTTTGCTTTGTCCTTTATCCATTTTGCACCTTTAGGAATTATAGACGACATAGGTCTACCAGTCTTATCATAATCATAAGTACCTGCACCCACTAGTGTCCAAGCTGGCTGATAATAATGCGTGTCTGCTGGTTCTATTATAGCTATGCTATTAGACTTCTTTTGATTTAGAAGTTGACCAGCTGTCATTATTCCAGCAGTTCCACCTCCTATAATTAAAACTTGATAATGTGTTGCCATTTTCTTAGTAGATTTATTAATTCAATAAAAATAAAGGAATAAAACTGTGATTAATGTAACCTGAGTTACATAAGAGCAAAAAAAAGGATAGCTATGTATTAACTATCCTTTTACTAGCAATGTCACTGCTATTACTTTTTAATTTTACAGGTATTAAGTCCCACTATAGAATAGAGAGGACAAAAGCTAATAAGGCTTGTAAGCACAAAAACACCAGCAACAGCAAATAATACATATGCAAGTGTACCTTCAATAACACCCTGCCAATATAATAAACCAATTACCGCTGCTACAATAAATCTAATAATGCGGTCTGCACCGCCCATATTTTTTTTCATCTTATTAAGTATTTAAAGTTAATTATTTGATAAGAAAGTAAAGGCCTGTAAAAAATCCTGCGCACAGAATGCAAACAAACAGAAGCTTTAGTCCTTTTTTCATTATTTTCTTTTAAAGTTGCTTCAAAAGTAGGATATTAAAAAACTAATTCTTGTGACGGATGTTACAAGGCTATTAATAAAAGAAATGAATTATTCTCAAACTGAAGCAATACTGGGAAAAGTAGATATATACTTAATAGACCAAATCTTAAAAAACAGATATGCACCTAATGATTCCATTCTTGACGCTGGTTGTGGAGAAGGAAGAAATTTAAGATGGTTCTATGTAAATAACTATAAGATTTCTGGTGTTGATACAGACATAGAGCGTCTTGAAAATGCTAAGTTGATGTACCCAAAATCTGCCAACAACTTTCAAGTAGGAAATCTGGATGCTTTACCTTACGACGAAAATGAATTTGACCATATTATATGTAGTGCCGTATTACATTTCGCGGAAAGCGAAAAACATTTTTTTATGATGTTTTCAGAACTGCTGAGAGTATTAAAGCCTCAAGGAACTTTATTAATCAGGATGGGTTCAGACATTGGTCTTGATGGTAATGTGCCTTATTTAAAAGAGAGCCAAACGAATAGAGCAGGAACTTTTTTTATAACAAGAGTGCATATTGAAAACATTAGAGAGAATTACAATATAGAATTAATTGAACTTGTAAAAACTACTAATGTTGAAGATAAAAGGGCTATGACAACACTAGTAATGCGTAAGTTGTAACTAATGTTACAGATTTAAGGTGTATTAACATTTAACTTTGTCAATAAACTTATTAAGCTAAAAAAATGTACAAATATCTGGACGCATTTATCAATGCTTTCAACGGAACTGTAGATTGGACTTGGAAATCAATAATTTTTGAAGTGCCTTGGTATACAAATTACTTTTGGGGATTGATTGTTATCTCACTTTTTGTATGGGTTTTGGAAATGGTTTTTCCTTGGAGAAAGGAACAATCTATTTTTAGAAAAGATTTTTGGATGGATGGTTTTTATATGTTCTTTAATTTCTTCATCTTTTCCATTGCCATAAGTGGTTTTTACAAATTACTACAAGTTGGCTTTGCTGACTTAGGCATTACAGATAAAAGTTTAGCACTTATAGATCCTTCTAGCTGGCCAATGTGGTTACAACTAGTAGTGTTTTTTATTATCCTCGATTTTGTACAATGGTTTACACATACACTTTTACATAAATATCCCTTTTTATGGAAATACCACAAGGTACATCATAGTGTTAAGGAAATGGGATTTGCTGCTCATTTAAGATACCATTGGATGGAAAACATCTTGTATAAACCATTAAAGACTTTTGGTGTATTGATACTCTTTGGCTTTGAGCCAGAACAAGCTTACATTGTTCATTTTATAGCAATTACGATAGGTCACTTTAATCATTCAAATATCAAGATTACTTGGGGACCACTTAAATACATTATTAACAATCCTGTAATGCACTTATACCATCACGCATATGATTTACCAGAAGGTAAATACGGAGTAAACTTTGGTATAAGCCTGAGCTTATGGGACTACATTTTTAAAACGAATTATGTTCCTGAAGACAGCGGAACGATAGAATTAGGCTTCCCTGGAGATGATAAATTTCCTAAGGATTTTATACATCAAAACACGTACGGATTTAAAAAAGGACAAAATTAATTAGAGAGAAGTGTAACACTACCTTGAGCTAATTTAATATATCCTTCTATTTCTAGTTTTTTAAGTAACCTAGAGATTACTTCCCTAGAAGATCCTAGATCATCAGCAATATGTTGATGAGTAGTTTGTAGTGTATTCGTGTTTTTTAGTTTGGCTTCCTTCTTTAAATATTCAAGCAGTCGTATATCTTTATTTGAAAAGGTCAGAATTTCAATAACATTAAGCAATTCATCAAATTTGAGATTGAACAAGTCATAGATAAACTCGTTCCACCTGGGATACTTCTTTGCAATTTGTAATGCTTTATCGGCAGGTATGACAACTATTGTAGAATCTTCTTCAATTACTGCTTTTACGTGACTTGTTTGCTGTCTTATAAGAGTGGTTACAGACATTACGCAGCTCTCTCCAGGTTTAATATAGTATAATAGGACTTCGCTACCATTAACAGGTTCTTCCTTAAAGACTTTGGCTAATCCAGAGATTAGCAAAGGGATTACTTTAATATATTCGCCTTGCTTTAAGATAACAGTACCAGCCTTAATTTCAACTAGATTACTTATTGAAAGTAATTCTTTTTTTAATTCTGGCATTTCTGCAAGCTTCGGAAAGTATGTATTTAAAGCGTTTTCTATCAAGTTCATTTTTATTATACCGCAATATCTCAATTTTAAATTAAAGCACTAATTAATTTTAGAAAGAATAAAATCTACAGCCATTTGAGCGTGTAAGTCTGTAGTGGCTAATAATGGAATAGTTACTTCATCCTGCTTTATTAATAATGGTAGTTCTGTACAACCTAGAATTATTCCTTCTGCACCGCTTTTTACTAATAAATTTATTTGAGTAAGAAAAAATTGTTTTGCTTTATCTGTAAAAAGACCTTGAGTGAGTTCTTTAGATACATATTGATGAGCTTGACCTAAACAATGTACTTCTGGTATAATAGTTTCTATTTCATAATTAGATTCTAAAACTTCAGGTATAAAATTACCTGTCATTGTAGGTTTATTGCCTAAAAGTCCAAGTTTGTTTAAACCTAGCTTTCTTGCTTGCTTTCCTGTAGCATCTGCAATATGTAATATGGGAATATTGATTTTAGGTTGTACGTACTTATAGGTCATATGAGGTGTATTTGCACATATGATAATAGCTTCGGCACCAGCTTGTTCTAATTTTTGAGCAACATCTAAATACTTAGCATTAATTTTTTCTTTGTTTTGCTCGCGCATCAACTCTATATTGATGCTATGTATAATTAGTGGTGGATTTCCTTGCGTCCCAATTTCCTTTCCAGTGAGTTCATTAATCAATTTATAATATTCAATAGTAGAGTGCCAAGAGGTGCCACCTATAAGACCAAGTGTTTTCATCGTTTTATTTTTTTTTGAAGTTTCATAAATAGCTCTTTTCCTTTTCTTTCAGATTCAGAATTATAACAGAGCTCCATTATTTCAATGTTGAAATAAGGTTCAAAGTATTTTTCATATTCATTTTTATTACCGCCAAATGGAGGATGCTCTTGATACAAGGGTACATTAAAAAGGAGTCCTACTAGCTTTCCATTATCAGTCAGTAATTCTGATATCTTTTCTGCATAATTGTTGCGTAGACTAGGATTAATAGCACAAAAGAAAGTTTGTTCTAGTATCAAGTCAAACTTCATATTTATGTCAAAAAAATCCTTTTGGAGTAATTGAGATGAAGGGAAGTCCGGTACTCGGTTCTTTAAATTCATCAAAGCGGTCTTAGACAAATCAACTACAAAAGTATTTTTAAATCCTCGCTTGATTAAGTATTCTGCCTCATAAGAATTACCACCACCTGGAATTAAAATCTTCAGGTCTTTATCACTTAATTGCTCAATGTAGTATTCTAGTGGTCTGGAGGCTTTTCCTAAGTCCCAACCAGTGCTGTTATCCTGATATCGGCTTTCCCAATATCTTGAGTCTAATATAATTTTAGGTTTATTTTTCATAAGCATTACTATTTTCAGTTTTTAGAAAGTAGTTATAAGTGAGTGTTAATAGTAGAACAAAGACAGCACCACCTATTCCTACAGCAATACTTTCCATTGTGTCTAAACTAAATGAAATACGAATAAATATGGTAGCAAGGACGAATGAAGAATATCTGAATATAACATTATATGCAGTAGAATAACGTAATGCTATAAGAACAATTAATATGTCGCAAAAGATAAGTATGGTGTAAAATGACTCAAACGATTGGTTATAGGTTCCTGTTTGTATAAGGTGTATAGTATCATTAATTCCAATAATAAAAAAGCCTACTAAAAGTGCTAATGCCAGAAGTTTCTTAACAGCTATAAATGATAATAATTCTGTTTTATTACTCGTTATTTTTGCGTGTTTTTGTAAAGAATAGGTAAGACTTGTTAAGCCAAAAATGATTAGCCCACCTGCTCCATAGGCAAACATATTCATTACAGATTCTGAGTTAAATGACCAGTCAGATAAGTTTTCAATATGACTAAACTCTTTGAATCCCGATCTTAAAAAAATTAAAGATAACACCTCATATTGCTTGCTATTTGATCTTGCAACAGAGCGCGGTAGTGAAAATATTAAGCTAAACAACTCAAATATTAAAAGCAATGTAAATGAAATCTCTATAGCAAAAAATGGGTGCGTAAAAAAATCATTAAAAGGTGCTAACCATCCTGCTTTAATGGCGCCGTAGTAACAGATTCCTATAATAAAACTCGTAACAAGGATATTACTTACCCAACGCTCTGCCCAAGACGAGATCCATATAGATTTTACCTTATCGTAAAGTTTTACTGCTATTTTTAGAATCTTTTTCAATCGTAACTTAGTTCTGGTGTCTTATTATTTTTTCAATAAGTTCGTTCTTTTCTATTAAACCAAATTCCTTCCATTTAATTAGCCCATCTTGAAATAGTATTAAAGTAGGTACGCTTCGCACATTATACTCTGAGGCTAAAGCTTGGTTTTTATCTACGTCTATCTTTAAAATGGTTATTCTATCTCCAAGACACTCTTTTACTTCTTTTAACACTGGGGACATCATTTTACAAGGTCCGCACCATTCTGCAATAAAATCTACCAGTACTGGCTTGTCTTGCTTAATTATTTCTGAAAATTTTTTACTCATCATATTACAATTTTAAACCAACTCCTAAACCAATATTCCAACTGTTATAACCATCAAATCGCTGGTCTAAAAACAAAGTAGGAAGTAGATAAAAGGAATCAGTTATATCTTTTTCGTACTCAATTCCTAACCGCATAAGGTAAAAGGATTCTTCTTTTTCTAATTCTACACCAGGTCCTACAGTGACTACAAAACCACCACCAAATTGATACAATGCATCTATTGTAAGAACGAGAGGATTTACCCTTTCAATTTCTTCATTATCAGAATTTCG
This sequence comes from Winogradskyella litorisediminis, assembly GCF_042675765.1. Classification (NCBI taxonomy): domain Bacteria; kingdom Pseudomonadati; phylum Bacteroidota; class Flavobacteriia; order Flavobacteriales; family Flavobacteriaceae; genus Winogradskyella; species Winogradskyella litorisediminis. The sequence continues at coordinate 1,185,287 of NZ_JBHTJL010000009.1, forward strand.
TATGATAAACGTTTCAATTTCAACATCATTATGTAATCCAAGTCCCCATTTGTGGTTAAACCAATACTCAACATCTACACCCCAAGAAGGCACAAATACATTATCAACACCTTCTGTATTAATAAGTGTGTGACCTATAATTCCTGCTATTCTAAATCCGCGACCATCATCGTGTTTTTCAATATGACCCTTATGCTCTTGTGCGTTTATTTGAAACGCCGTAGCGAAGATTAGAATTAATGTAATTTTAATTTTACTCATTTTATATTTTGTAAGTTAATGTAGTTTCCCACACTTGATTATTAATAAATAGATCACCTCTTTTTGCATAGATGTCGTGATAGCCAGTACGAATTTTTATATGCTCGCTTGCGCGAAAACTAAAACCTAAAAACATCCAATTCTGATCTAGTTTCTCTGGTCTAAGACCATTGCCAAAGTCTAAGTGCGCTTCGTCATACACCACTAATCTTAAAGCCCGATTAGATGTAAATGTTTTTAAGGGTACGGTTATCTGAAATTTATATCTAAAACGATTTCTATACTTTATCCCATCTATGGTATAGGAATTAGTTTCAGTTTCAATAACATTTTGTTGAAAGCGCTCTTCAAATCGTAATCTATGATCAAAAGAAAACGTAGAAAATTTGTGCTTTATAGTAAGCTGTTGAAAAATGTTATGCTCTATGGCATCTATGGGCGAGCTATAATCTGAGTAATTATAGTTTTTTATATAGCTATAACCCATTGCTATATCTAAATCATTCTCAAATGTATAGTGCACAAATGGCCTAATAATAAACTGCTCCCAATCTCTTAAAAAATTAGTGCGTCTAAAGTTAAACTCGGTATTTACAGACCACTTATCATTCAGTTTTTTATTAATATCAATAGTATTCCAGCTACTGTAATGAGTTTCTCTGTCTTGCGCAGTGACATTTAAAAGAGGTATTGCTATTAACAAAGCAATAATTAATTGTTTCATTTTATTGCTTATAAGTGATACTCCAGATACCACGCACTTCATTAACATCATAACCTATTGCTTTATCTTCAGGATAAAGATTTGTGAGCGCTGTAAGCACTTTAGGCTCAATATCTTTTTCAGGACTACCGTGACATTGTAAACACATTGAGTTTGTAGTTATTGGGGCATAAAATTTTACCGTACCATTTTCAATCTCCGTTACAGGTTGGTATTTCTCATTGCTTGCTATTGCTTTTTTAAATCGCTCAATAATACCCAGCTCTTTAGCGTTTGCTTGATTTTCTGGGTTACGTGGTTTATCAGACACACGTCTTATAGTTGCATTTTGTGCTACCGCCATACTATCTGTAATAGGATAGGCTTGTTTATTACAAAATGTAACTGCCTCAAGAGTTCCTTTTTTTTGAATAGTGCCCATTAGGTTTTTACCTAGTTCTTTTTTAGTATTCAAAGCATATTCTTGACCTCGATCTGCTGGTGTGTTCGCTTTAACGCTTTGCTCTCCCTCTGGTTGTGAATCTCGCAAACTCGATTTCGCGGAAGCAGAACTATCATCTTTCTTACCACTATTTCTATACTTCATTTTACCATTACTCTCTTCTTCAATATGCTCCTTAAACCACTCTGGCTCATCAATTTCAAAATCATACATATAATCTGAAATTAGCTTAATGTCTTCCTCTGAAAATGGTTGGTAAGGCATTACTCCAAAACGTTTAACAGCACCTCTCATCTTTGTTTTGTCCTTCGAAGGTTGTTTTACAAAGCTCCATACGGCATTGGTAAACTCTTCTTTAGATGTATCGTCACTTAGATAGTGTGATTTAATCGCAACCATAGGTGGTGCAATTCTACTATCGTGATCGGTGGATGGATTATGACAGACGTAACACTTACTTTCCATTAGCTTTTTTCCAGGATGATTACTTGCTGTATAGGTTGAAGTTTTTACATCAACATCAGTTTGAATGGAATAATTGGCCTTCTTAGAATCATTACAACTAACTAGTAATAACAAGAAGAAGGCAATAGGTAAAATGCTTATATGATTTTTCATTAATAAATTTATTGTGAGATTAGAATTTGGCAAGTTGTAATGGATTGAATATTATACTGTGAATCTGGAGCAATGGACAATGTATTTCCTAGAATAAGATTATGCTGTTGTGAATCTAAAGTAACTTTTGCTGAACCTTTTATCATAACTAGTTTCTCTTTCCTTGTAAAAGTTTTTTTCTTTAAAAATTGTCCTTTTACCATTGTTACTAATAGAATTTTGTCTGTCGCACTACTAAAGACCACTTGAATAGTTATCTCATCTGTATGTTTCATAGCACAAACAAGAATTTTGCGAGGTACTGTTTATAGTTATAAGTTAAGAGCTGTAGTGTTTTGTAATACTTCTCTTGACATATAAAAACCTGATTAAACCAATTAAGAATAGAATAGGAGCTATGATTATAAGCATAATGCCTATCCATCTTATTTCAACCAACATATCTAGTTTGATTATAGCAAAACCTGAACTTAAGAAAACAATGAATGTTCTGAAATAGGCCAGAAAAGTCCTTTCATTAGCAAGCTTGGTTCTGTCTATAGCAAGTTTGTCTGTCAGCGAGAGAATTAGACTCTCCATTATTTCATTTTTCCTGTAGCACAGCTTACAAAAGACTTTGCTTTAGAAAGCACTCCATTTGCATCTTCAATAGAAGGATACCCTAGTGTTTTTAGTTTTTCCTTTACCGTTAACGCAACTTCAGAATTTGAAGCAACAAATGAAACCGTAGATGATTCTGTATTGACCGCTACATTTGTTACATTCTCCAGTTGAGATAATTTTGTAGTAATTGTATTTGCACAACCACCACATTTTAAGTTTTGCACTATTATAGATGTTCTCATATCTTTCAATTTATATGAGCAAGTTATTGTGAAAGCCTAACGTGTGCAGTAACCTAGGTTACACAAGCCAAAAAAAAGGAGCCAAATTAATGGCTCCTTTTTTCATTACTTACTCTAGCTTCCTAAACTTTATAATTTACTAGACCACCGTCTAGATTCATAGTTTCATTAAAACCAGCTTCTTCCATTAATCGACAAGCCAATTCACCTTTAATGCCTGTTTTGCTGTAAATATAATAGTGCTTTGTTTTATCAAGATGATGTAGATAATGACTGAATTCTATCTCATCTAATAATGGAGCTTCTATTGCTCCAAACCTTAAATTGCCTTCATTTTCTTCCTGAGACCTAACATATAATACGACTGCATTAGGATCTTGTTTTAAAAAGCTATGCCATATAAAACCACTTGCTATTGTCATAATTTATTATTTTCAAGATTAGTTCCAGTTCATATAACCGCCCTTTAAGTCAAAGATTTTTTTAAATCCTAGGCTATCCAATTTTCGAGCAGCTTTTTGACTTCTATTACCGGAACGACAATACAGATATATAGGTTCTTCTTTGTTGAGCTTGTTAAATTCTTTTATAAAATTTGATTGGTTAAAGAAGTCAATGTTTTTTGCGTTTTTAATGTGACCAGCATTAAATTCGTTGGGTGTTCTAACATCAACTAGTTGAACTTTTTTTGAATTGATAGCCATTTTAAATGACGGTTTGTCAAGAATCGTAATAGTATCGTTTTGTTGTGTGTTGGATCCAAATAGAAAAGAGAAAAATGACATAATTATTAATATGGATTTCATTAATTTTTCTATCAAAGTTAACGCCAAATCCTAAGTCTATACGTAACTCAGGTTACAAATAGATAATTAAAAGTAAAAAAAGAGGCAGTCATAACGACTACCTCTTTCTTCTACTAACCAACCAATAAGACCATAGTAATTATGCTATGGAATAAATATTATTATGCAGGAATCACTGTTTTTCCAGTCCAAGCAAGCATACCACCAGTAAGATTAAAAGTATTATTAATACCTAATCCATCTAATAATTGACAAGCTTGACCACTTCGATTTCCGCTTCTACAATAGACGTAGTAATTTTTACTTTTATCTAATTTTTCAATTTCTGATTTGAAAGTAGGTGCATCTAAGAAATCAATCATAATTGCTTTATCAATAATTCCTTCTGCACACTCTCTTGGAGTGCGAACATCTAGAATAACAGCGTTAGAATCATTAGCAATAAGTTCTTGCCATTCTCTTTGATTTACATTTTTCATACGGTAATTTTTAAAGAGTTGAAGGACAAACAAATTCTGAAACAGGTACGCCTGCTTCCTGAATAGCTTTAAAGCCACCTTGTACGTCTATTAGATTATGAATTCCACGACTCTTTAAAATAGAAGACGCAATCATACTTCTATAGCCTCCTGCACAATGCACAAAGAATGGTTCTTCTGGAAACTCAGCTAAGTGATCATTTAAGAAGTCTAATGGTGTATTATTTGCATCTAAAACGTGCTCAGATAAATATTCACTCTCTTTACGAACATCGAATACAGCTTGATTTCCTTCTTCTAATTCTTTTTTAAATGTTTCGGCAGTTATAGAACTTACAACATCGTATTCCATAGCTGCTTTTTTCCAAGCTTCAAAACCACCTTTTAAATATCCTAGAGTGTTATCAAAACCAACTCTTGAAAGTCTAGTTATAGTTTCTTCTTCCCGTCCTGGTTCTGTAACTAATAGTAAAGGTTGCTTAACATCTGCAATTAAAGCACCCACCCAAGGAGCAAAGCTACCATCTAAACCTATAAATATAGATCTTGGGATATGTCCCTTAGCAAAATCATCTTGATGACGTACATCAAGAATTACTGCACCAGTTTCATTTGCTGCTGCTTCGAATGCTTCTGGAGATAACTCTTGAGTCCCTCTTTTTAGAATTTCATCTATATCGTCGTATCCTTCTTTGTTAAGTTTTACGTTTGCAGGAAAATATTGTGGTGGCGGTAATAAACCATCAATCACCTCTGCAATGAATTCTTCTTTCGTCATATCTGCACGTAGAGCATAGTTCATCTGCTTTTGATTTCCTAAAGTGTCCACAGTCTCTTTCATCATATTCTTTCCGCAAGCAGAACCCGCTCCGTGTGCCGGATATACGATGACATCATCAGCTAAAGGCATTATTTTTTCGCGTAAGCTATCATATAAGAATCCAGCTAAGTCTTTTTCTGTTAAGACACCCATTTTCTGAGCTAAATCTGGTCTTCCTACGTCTCCAAGGAATAAAGTATCTCCGCTAAAAATGGCGTGGTCTTTTCCGTCTTTATCTCTTAATAAATAAGTAGTACTTTCCATTGTATGACCAGGTGTATGTAGAGCAACAATAGTTACATCACCTAACTTAAATTCTTGACCATCTTTTGCAATTACAGCGTCAAACGAAGGATTTGCATTAGGACCAAAAACTATAGGCGCTCCAGTCTCTTTTGCTAAGGTTACGTGACCACTTACGAAATCTGCGTGGAAGTGCGTTTCAAAAATATATTTGATTTTTGCGTCGTCGAGTTTGGCTCTATTTAAATAGGGTTTCACCTCTCTCAACGGATCAATAATGGCAACTTCACCATTACTCTCGATGTAATAGGCACCTTGTGCAAGGCAACCCGTATAGATTTGTTCAACGTTCATCTTGTTTATTTTAAATTTTATGATGTAAAACTAATTAGAGTTTAGAATGATTACAGTAACCTAAGTTACATATAGTTAAATTTACCAAAAAAAACTCCTGTCTTTATTTAGAAAGCAGGAGTTTAGAAAAGTAAAGTGTTTGTTATAGTAGTGTCGTAGGGCAAACATATTCTGATTTAGGAACTGTGGTTTCAGCAATTTCTTTAAAACCTCCTATAACATCTACAAAATTGTCCCAACCTCGTTGTTTAAGAATGGAAGCAGCAATCATACTTCTATAGCCTCCTGCACAATGAAGAATAAAAGGTTTGTCTTTAGGGAATTGTGCCAAATGCTGATTGATTTCGTTTAAGGGTACGTTTGTAGCATCAATGACGTGTTCTGATTGAAACTCACTGTTTTTGCGTACATCAATTACCAAAGGTTTGTCTTTCTTATATTCACTTTCAAATTGCGATGGCGTTATACGATTTACAGTTTCAATATCCTTTCCACTGTTTTGCCAAGATGCAAATCCATCTTTTAAGTATCCTACAGTGTAATCATAACCCACTCGGGATAGCCTAGTAATTGCCTCTTCTTCTTTACCTACTTCAGTAATTAAAAGAATTTGTTGTTTTACATCTGGAATCATCTCACCAACCCATTGTGCAAAATTACCGTCAAGCCCAATGTTAACACTATTGGGAATAAATCCTTTGGCAAAATCATCAGCATCGCGAGTATCGAGCATTAGTGCTCCTGTTTCGTTTGCAATTACTTCAAACTCATCTGGGCTCAAGGCTTTTGTAGCTCTATCCATAATGGTATCCAGACTTTCGTAACCCTTGATATTCATCAACACATTTTGTGGAAAGTATCCTGGAGGTGCCGTGAGTCCGGTTAAGAGCGCTTTGATAAACTCTTCTTTGGACATATCTTGAAGCGCATAATTATATTTTTTTTGATTTCCTAGGGTGTCTGTCGTTTCCTTACTCATCATTTTTCCACAAGCGGAACCTGCACCGTGGTTAGGATATACGATTAAATCATCGCTTAAAGGCATTATCTTGTTTCTAAGGGAATCGTAAAGATGACCTGCAAGTTTTTCTTCAGTTAGGTCAGAAACTACGTGCTGCGCTAAGTCAGGCCGTCCAACATCTCCAATAAATAAGGTGTCTCCTGTAATGATTCCGTGTTCCTTACCGTCCTCATCAATAAGAAGATAGGTCGTACTTTCCATTGTATGACCTGGTGTATGGATTACTTTTACTTTGTATTCACCTACTTCAAATACTTGTCCATCCTTAGCAGTTGTAGCTTCATAGGCTGGTTTTGCTCCTGGACCAAATACAATTTCTGCTCCTGCTTTTTTACGTAAGTCTAAATGACCACTAACAAAGTCTGCGTGAAAATGTGTTTCAAATACATACTTAATTTCAGCATTGTCTATTTGAGCACGGTCAATGTATGGTTGTACTTCTCTCAATGGATCAAATACGGCAGCTACACCATTGCTTTCAATATAATAAGCTGCGTGAGCTATACATCCTGTATAAATTTGTTCTACTTTCATTTGATTAGATTTAATTGTTAAACAGTATAAAAGTAAATGGTAACTCAAATTATTCCAGTTACTTAGGTTACACAAGAGAAGTTTTTTAATAGAAGATGACAATTGTCATAAATATGAATATTTTCAAAAAAAAATGACCCTCAGATAGAAGGTCATTTTTTAATATTAATTAAGGTAATATTATTGTTCTATAAAGAATTCCATATAGAAAATAAATATGGCCATCACAAAAATAAAATACCCAAATCCTTTTTTAAGTTTGTTACCATCTATAAAGTTACTTAAGTAACTACCTATAAAAATACCTACAAATGATATCCCAGTGAACACAGATAGGAAAAGCCAATCTATATCCATCGTCAGGGCATCACCTAAGAAGAAACCCATTAATGATTTAAAAGCAATTATTATTAGAGAAGTACCTACCGCAACTTTCATTTCTACATTTGCAAGTATTACAAGCGCTGGTATAATTAAAAAGCCTCCACCTGCACCTATCATTCCTGTAATACCACCTACAGCAAGTCCTTCAATTAAAATTAATGGATAATTATATTTAACTGTCCCATCTCCCTTTTGCTTCTTTTCTTTACGCTCTTTGAGCATTGAAAACGCTGCTGGTATCATAAGTACAGCAAATAGACCAAACATTCCCATTCTACGGGTGAACTCAAATTCTCCTAAATTGAATAGGACGTCCGGTAAGGCCGGAACAACATAAGACCTTACTACTGTTACACCAACTATAGCAGGTAATCCAAAAACAATTGCTGTTCTCCAATCGACATAACCTTTAAGGTGTTGTTTAATCCCGCCAACTAGGGCACTTGCTCCAACAATAAATAAAGAATATGCCGTTGCAACTTTTTCATTAACTGAGAATAAATAGGCTAATACTGGTACGGCTAGTATTGAGCCTCCACCACCAATAAGTCCTAAAGAAACACCTATTACTAAGGCACTTGCATATCCTAAAATTTCTAATAATCCCATTGTTATGATTTGTTTATTGGGTCAAAAATATGCTTACTAAGCACAACTAGAGGTAACCTAGGTTACACAGCTAATCTAAATTGATAATTTCGACATAGTTGCGATGTAGTTTTATTTTTCCAATATTTTCAAGTTTTTTGAGCAATCTTGATATTACTACTCTTGAACTATGAAGTTCATATGCTATTTCTTGATGTGTATTTTTTAGTGTACTAGAGTTATTAACTCTAACTTTATCTTTTAGGTAATTTAATAGTCGCTCATCCATATTGTCAAATGCGATACTGTCCATTGTATGTAACATTTCGTTCAAACGATTATGGTAACTTTCAAAAACGAAGTTTCTCCAAGATTTATATTTAGAAGTCCATTCTTCCATTTTTCGAATAGGAATCATTATCAACTTTGCATCTGTCTCAGCTATTGCCCTTATCTCACTTTTGGTTTGCCCCATACAACAAGTCATTGTCATAGAACAGGTCTCTCCTTTTTCCAAATAATAAAGTAGTAACTCGTCCCCATTTTTATCCTCTCTCAAAACTTTTATAGCTCCAGAAACAAGTAATGGCATCCCTTTTATATAAGAACCGATATCCATCATTTGATATCCTTCAGGAACTTCCTTAAACGTACCTACTTGTAATATTTCATTTATTAAGGCATCTTCAAAAAGATGGCCATAGCTAGTTTTTAATTCTTGTATCATCTTCTAAAGTTATTTGATAATTCGTAATTGCATTTTTATCATATTTGATAAACATCGTCGCCCATATAATTTTAGATAATGTATACAGTAAAGGCAGTAAAACAATTAATGCTAAGACAAATGAGACCATAAGCGAAGTAGGTGTTATCGTTTCTCTGAAGATGTAGTTTAATACTACAACAGCAACAAATAATGCCACTCCTAATCCATAAGAAACATAATAAGACCCTTGATAAAAGCCTGTTTCTAATTCAAACTTTTGATTACACTTTGCGCACCGCTTTTTTACTTCACCCATCGTAGATAATTTGTATGGATGTGCGACAAAAAAATCACCCTTTTGGCACTGAGGGCATTTCATATTTAGAATGCTATAAAGTTTGGTTCCTTTCATCGTGCTTTAATTTTTATGTAAAATTAATTGAAATAAAAAATGTTCTCAGTAACTTAGGTTACACAATAGACTTTTTAAGCTAAAAGAAGATAGTGTAACATAGGTTACATTGAGAACCTTAAAGAATTGTATATTTGTTACGATGAGTAGATTATTCTCCATATCATTATCTTTTGTAATCCTTATTCAGAGTTTCGGGATAGGACTTGCTGATTTAACTCAAATCGATGAATTTATCGAGCACGCACAATTTCATAGTGAACAGTATGGAGACAACGTTTTTGTGTTTATTTCCAAACATTATGGAGAACTAAAGGCAGAACATAATAAAGAACACCAAGAAGAAAAAGAAGACCACGAACAGTTGCCGTTTCAGCATCAAACTCATATTTCCTCTATAACCGCTTGCGTATTAGATTCTAAAAAAGACGAATTTAAAACACCAGAATTTTCTGAATTTAGAACTCATAATTTTTATTATAAAGAACCTTCATCATCACTTCATCTTGAAGGTTTATTCCAGCCACCTAGGCAAGCATAAAGTAATTGTACAACATATTTGTCCTCATTCATTATTGCGAATTGAGGCTTTAACGTTTATTATTTTATGACAAGATGCTTTCACATATTATTAATTTCAGCATAAAGAACAAGTTCATCGTTCTTTTATTTACAACCTTTATCATAGGATTTGGGCTGTATTCTTTATCACAAATCCCCATAGGTGCCGTACCAGATGTTACTAATAATCAGGTACAAGTTATTACTACCTCGCGTAATCTATCTACGCAAGATATGGAGCAATTTATCACCTATCCTGTAGAGTTAGAAATGGCAAATTTACCTGGCGTGGTAGAGATTCGTTCTATTTCAAAATTTGGTTTATCTGTTGTTACTATTGTCTTTGAAGATGATATGGGCACATTTTTACCAAGACAGCTCATTGCCGAAAAAATCAAATCAGCTTCTGAGAAAATTCCTGAAGGTTTTGGGACACCAGAAATGGGTCCTATCACCACAGGTTTAGGAGAGATTTACCAATACATTCTTGACGTTAAGCCAGAGTTTAAGGACAAATACAACGCCGAAGATTTAAGAACTATTCAAGATTGGGTAGTAAAGCGCCAACTTTCCGGTATTCCTGGTGTGGTAGAAGTTAATACTTGGGGCGGTTTCTTAAAACAATACGAAGTCGCTATTGATACCGAGAAACTTAATGCAATGAATATCACGGCAAATGAAGTTTTTACTGCTTTAGAAACAAATAATAGTATTTCAGGAGGCGGTTACATCGAGAAGGTAAATCAAGCGTTCTTTATTCGTGGCGAAGGTCTAATTTCATCTTTTGAGGATATAAATAATATCGTTGTTAAGAATGAAAATAATCTACCTATTTATATAAAGGATGTTGCGACCGTTGGTTTTGGAAGCGCTACACGTTTTGGAGCAATTACAGGAAATGGTGAAGGTGAGAAAGTACTCGGTCAAGTAATGATGCTTAAAGATGCAAACTCAAAAAAAGTAATTGATGCCGTAAAAGAACGTGTTGAGCAGATTTCAAAATCATTACCTGAAGGCGTATATATCAATGCATTTCTTGACCGTAGTGAACTTATCGCCAAAACTACCTTTACTGTTTCAGAAAACTTGATATTAGGTTGCTTGATTGTCATTTTTGTAGTGGTATTGCTTTTAGGGAACTTCCGTTCTGGACTCGTTGTTGCCTCTGTTATTCCTTTGTGTTTACTATTTGCTTTATCGTTGATGTACATTTTTGGCGTAGATGCAAATTTGATGAGCCTTGGTGCTATCGACTTCGGGATTATTATTGATGGTGCAGTAATTATCGTCGAGTTCATAGCCTTTCAGATAACGCAAAAGGCAGATGAGATTAACGCTTTCGCGAAAGCGGAACAACAATCATTTAAAGATAAAATCACATTTACAGGAGCATCAAAAATGATGAACTCTGCAGTTTTTGGACAACTCATCATCCTAATAGTATTCATCCCAATTTTATCATTGTCAGGTGTGGAAGGCAAGATGTTTAAGCCTATGGCTTTGACATTTAGTTTTGCATTAATTGGCGCAATGATATTATGTTTTACCTACGTACCAGTTGCTGCATCATTATTTCTAAAGCCATCTAAACCATCTGATAAAAATATATCTGTGCGGTTAATGAAGTGGCTCAACAAAATATACGCACCCGTGATTCATTGGGCGTTGATGAGCAAAAGGTTAGTTCTCATTATTGCAGGACTTTTATTAGCCTCATCTATTTATCTCTATAGCACAATGGGTGGTGAATTCGTTCCAACTCTAGACGAAGGGGATTTTGTGATACAACCAGTTCTAAAAACAGGAACCTCCTTGAGTAACACTGTAGAGATAACAACCGAAATCGAAAAGATACTGCTTAGTGAATTTCCAGAAGTTAAGCAAGTGGTTACACGTATAGGTGCTGCCGAAGTCCCTACAGACCCTATGTCTATGGAAGAAAGTGACGTCATTATTGTTTTAAAACCAAAAAGCGAATGGACTTCTGCAAACTCTAAAGACGAGCTTGCAGACAAGTTTAAAGAAGCGCTGGCTATTATTCCTGGTATGGAAGTAGAATTTACCCAACCTATCGAGATGCGCTTTAATGAGTTGATTACTGGTGTGCGTGCAGATATTGCGATTAAAATTTTTGGAGATGACCTTGACATCCTAGCTAAAAAAGGAAGTGAGATAGGTGCCCTTATTGAAAACGTTGATGGAGCTGCAGATATCTCTGTAGAGAAGGTCGCTGGTCTACCTGAAATGAATATCAAATTCAATAGAATGAAGATTGCTCGTTATGGTCTCAACATTCAAGATGTGAATGATATGGTGTCGATGGGTTTTGCAGGGAAAAGTGCAGGTAGCGTATTTGAAGGCGAAAAACGTTTTGACCTTGTGGTACGATTAGATAAAGATAAGCGCCAAGATATTAATAATCTCAAGCGTCTGTTTATTGATATACCTAATGGTGGTAAAATTCCTCTAAGTGAACTGGCCGATATTACGTATCAAAAAGGAGCTGCAAAAATCTCACGTGACGATACGCGTCGCAGGATTGTGGTAGGTGTGAATGTGCGTAACCGAGATTTACAATCTGTGGTAGACGATGTACAGCAATTGATTAATGAGAATATAAAATTACCTGTGGGCTATACGATAACCTATGGCGGTCAATTTGAAAACTTACAAAGTGCAAAAGCACGCCTAATGGTAGCAGTGCCTATTGCGCTACTGTTGATTTTTATTATGCTCTACTTTGCTTTTAAATCTGTAAAAGAAGCCTTGATGATTTACTCTGCAATTCCGCTTGCGGCAGTTGGAGGAGTTTTGTTATTATGGATGCGGGACTTGCCTTTTAGTATCTCGGCGGGTGTAGGTTTTATTGCCTTGTTTGGTATTGCTGTATTGAATGGTATTGTACTTATAGAGCATTTCAAGGAACTTAAAAAAGAAGGTCAATTTGATGATATTAATGAACTTATCAAACAAGGAACAAAAGATAGGCTGCGAGCAGTTCTTCTTACTGCAATGGCAGCAGCATTAGGTTTTTTACCAATGGCAATTTCAACTAATGCTGGCGCAGAAGTACAGCGCCCACTTGCCACAGTCGTTATAGGTGGTTTAATTACTGCAACACTATTAACCTTAATCGTATTGCCAGTTTTATATGCCTATTTCAATAACCTTAAGAAAGGAAAAAAAATCTCTAGTGGCAAGAGCATTGCTAGTCTAACTATCATAATTCTTTTAGTTTCAATAAGTGCAAAGGCTCAAGAAAGCCCAATGAATCTTGATGCTTTGATTCCGTTAGCTATTGAAAATAATGCAGGTCTTACTGGTAATCGTTTAAAAATTAACCAATCTAATGCGCTAGTAAATAGTGCTTTTAGTTTTGATAAAACGCAGGTGTACTATGAGTTTGATGAAAATAATCTTGCCATAAATGAACAACCTATACGAGTTTTCGGGATTCAACAAGATTTTCGTTTTCCAACGGTTTACTTTTCAGAAAAGAAATTGAATCAGGCCAATGTAAATGTTGTCACGAGTAGTTATGAAATTAAGGCGAAAGCAATAAAACGTAACGTAACAAATGCCTATTATAATTACCAGATAGCTCAAGAAAAACAGCGTGTCCTAAAAACTTTAGACAGCTTGTATTCAAACTTTGCAAGTATTGCTGCGAGACGTTTTGAACTGGGAGAAACCAATTATTTAGAAAAGATAACTGCTGCATCAAAACAGAAGCAAATCAATCTTAAATATCAGGAAGCGCAACAAAGTGTAGCTATAGCCTATGGCGACTTAGTTAAAGTGGTGCAACCTCAAGACACTTTAATCATCGCAAAGGAGTCTTTTCTTAAACTGCCACTTGAAAAACTTGAAGTAAGTTCAAGTCCAGAGTTAGGTTATTATCAAAATCGAATTTCATTATTGCAGGCACAGCGCAATTTTGAGAAACAGCAACTCTTACCAGATATCAGTCTCAATTATTTTCAAGGCACTAATTCAGGTCTGAACAATAGCCTGTATGGCTATCAAATTGGCGTGAAGATTCCGCTGTTATTTGGTGGTCAATCATCCAGAATAAAAGCTGCTGGTATTGCAGAAGAAGTCGCAACTGAAGAATCTAATGAGTATAAAATTCAACTTGAAGCAAAATTTAATGCACTTAACATACAGTTGATTCAGTTGAGCAAGGCTCTTGTTTATTTCGAGGAAGAAGGAGCAATGTTATCTGATGAAATCCTGAAAACAGCCAATGGAAGTTTCAGAAATGGAGAAATCGATTTTTATCAATATATCCAGAGTATTGAAAGCGCTTACGAGGTTAAACTAGAATATCTAAACAAGCTAAACGAATACAACATCATCGTAATTGAAATCAATTACTTAACCCTATAAAAAAAGCACTATGCAACGAGTACTATATAAAATAGCAATGATAAGTGTGATACTCGCACTATACAGCTGTAACAATAGAGAGGCTAATAACGAAATAGTAGAAGCACAAAACGAAACAGCAGATGATAGAATTTTTGTATCAAAAGCACAATTTGAGCGTAGCAAAATGACACTAGGCAGTATTGAAGAAAAATCATTTCCTGTAACCGTAAAAACAAGTGGGATGATTGACGTTCCGCCAGAAAACAGAGCAGTTGTTAACGCTACAATGGGCGGTTATATTAAAACCACACCCTTATTAATAGGAGATAAAGTACGCAAGGGACAAGCACTGGTGACCATAGAAAATCCAGAATTTGTAAGCCTCCAGCAAGAATATATGGAAGTTACTGAACAACTTACATATTTAAAGTCAGAATTTGACCGCCAAAAAACAATGAGAGCCGAAAATATTACCTCCCAAAAAAGCTTTCTTCAAACTGAAAGTGCTTATAAAACCGCAGTGGCACGTCATAATGGATTGCGTAAGCAATTGCAATTACTCAATATTTCGCCTTCTAGAGTTGAAGCAGGGAATATTAGTTCAGTAGTAATAATTTATGCACCTATCACGGGAAGTATCACTAAGGTAAACGTGTCTAGAGGAACTTACGTTTCGCCAGCTACAGCAATTTTAGAGATTATAGATAATGACCACATTCATTTAGAATTATCTGTTTTTGAAAAGGATATTTTGAAACTTAAAAAAGGACAACTTATTAATTTTAAAATTCCAGAATCATCTACGGAGACCTATAGAGCAAATGTTCATTTAATAGGAACTGCCATCGAGGAAAATAGAACGATTAAAGTACACGGACATATAGAAAAAGAGTCTGACGTGAATTTCTTGGTAGGAATGTTTGTGGAGGCAGCTATTGTTACTGATTCCGCTTTCGCGAAAGCGTTACCAGAAACAGCTATCGTGGCATTTGAAGAGTCTTATATAGTATTAATCTTAGACGAGTTGACTGCCGACGGATATTTCTTTAAAGCAGTTGAAGTAAAGCTGGGAAGCTCTCACGAAGGAAATACCGCTTTAGTTTCTTTAGATAAACTTACTACTACAGACAAAGTATTAACCAGTGGTGCATTTAATCTAGTTGCAGATGAATAATCAACAGAAACATTACACATTTCTCAGTGGTTGGTTACTCGCAACGATTTTAAGAATCACTTTTTTGGGGAACGCTGGCAATAGAATAACAGTATTGACTAGTTCTCAATTTGATACAAAATTGATTTAATTATGATAGAAAAAGTAGAAAAATACTGTGTTGAAATATTATCTGGTACTAAGATAAAAGAGCTGCCTTTTCACAATCTTGAGCATACCAAAGAAGTTGTTCAAAATGTAAAATATTTATGTGCAGCAATGGATATCGATTCAGTAGAAACAGATTTGTTAATTATTGCAGCTTGGTTTCACGACACAGGATTTTTAAAAGCTTATAACGGTCACGAAGCCCAAAGTAAATTGATAGCTACAGCATTTTTGAAAGAACAGAATGCAAATGAAAGTTTCATTGATGAAGTATGTAATTGCATAGATGCTACTAAAATGCCTCAAAGTCCTACAGATAGATTATCCCAAATTCTCTGCGATGCTGATATATTCCATATAAGTACGCCTCATTTCTTTTACAGAAAGTTATTGTTACGAAGAGAATGGGAGGTGTTTTGCAATAATCAAGTAAGCGATTTAGAATGGCATCAACTGAATTTAGAATTTTTGAAAAAGCACCATTTTAGAAGCGATTATGGAAAGCAAACTTTAGAGATTGGTAAGCAGGAAAATCTTCATAAAGTTGAAAATATTTTGACTTATTTCGAGGAATAATGGCCCTAATATGAAGGTAAGATGATTTGCATTAGGTTTCATCTGAATAAGAAATTATTGTTTTTAAGACTAGATCACGTTTGAAATAGAACGTGACAATACTAGAAAATCAGAATATAGAGCTTTGTTTAAAACTTTTTGATTGTGAGATAATTAGGTTTATATCTTCCTTCAAAAAGTTTGAACTTTGTCCCTTCGCGGTTACAAATAAATAGGAAAAAGCCTAATAGAAATCGAGTTTACTCAATATTTCTGTTAGGCTTTTTCTATGTATAAAGCGGAGTTTTGAAATGTGCGTTAGCGAATCCTATTTATGAGGTTGTTTAAAAGATTAATTCTCTCTATTTATAAGGTATCTTTTCTTCACTAGCTTTTTTATAATAAGTGCTACCGAATTCTTTTTGTTATACTTTAAAAGAAAATACCTATTTGGCGAAATCGTAACATTCAGCCAAAGTTTATATATTTATCAGATGATCATTGCCCAAATCGAGAACCAAGAAGTTAATTCAGTTCTTATCATTTTAACCATTGTTTTTATAGTAGTTGTGTTTCTATATTACAGCTACAAGTACATTGAGCAAACCTATGCTGAAATTAAAAAGAAGCCTTTTTATATTAATTCTCATTTATTTTTAACTGATGTTTCAAAATCTCAAAAATCAATTTTGGAAGGTCAATTTTCTTTTTATCAAAAATTAAATAGAAAGCAAAAGCTAATTTTTAGACATCGACTTAAAAGATTTATTAAAAGCAAAACGTTTCATGGTCGCCAATCTTTTGAAGTTACAGATGAAATGATAGTTCTAATTTCGGCAACAGCTATAATGCTAACTTTTGGTTTTAGACACTACCTACTGCCCAAATTTCACTCAATTTTAATTTATCCTGAAGCCTTTTTTTCTGAGCAAAATAAACAATTGCATAAAGGTGAGGTAAATCCAAGATTGGGTATTATTGCTTTTTCTTGGGCCGACTTTAAAAAGGGTTATGATATAGAAAATGATAATTTAAATTTAGGTATTCACGAAATAGGACACGCCATACATTTAAGTAGTTTTAAAAGCAGTGATATCAGTTCTCAAATATTTATGGACGGCTTTAAGGAACTTAAATCTTACTTAAAATCTAATGAAAGTAAGCGACAGCAACTCATTGCAACAAAATACTTTCGCACATATGCTTATACTAATGAATTTGAGTTTTTTGCGGTATTACTGGAGTGTTTTATAGAAACACCAGAAGAATTTAAGTCTAAATTTCCTGTTTTGTATGATTCTATAAAGACGATGCTTAATTTTAATTTTGCTTCTTTCTAATGCTTACAAAGCAGAGATAAGTGAAAACTATAGAGATATTATTCAGCATTTTAAAACTTTAAAATAAAAGTTGAAATCTTCTTACAAACTTTTCACAATATGTAATACCAAAAAAATCCTGTTTTAAGACTTAAAATTCCAGTCTTATGGATTTTAAATCATACTGCTTTCAACAATATTTTACATTCGTATCAAATAAAACATACACTATGTCTTACAGATACAAAGTACATTCCGCTATATATTCATGTGACGCATCACAATCCGACGTTATTGCAGGTTACGATGTCACCAAAAAAGTCCAAGCCTTATTAAGTGACCCAAATAGTGAAGGTGTATTACATGTAAGTGAGGCTAACATTAGAGAGACAAAATCCGATTGTGCTTCAAAATGTTTTGCCATTATTATTACTGTCGTGCATCCTACTGGAAAAACCGAAACGAGATTTACATCCTGTAGCGATGGCAGCATTTTAAATATTAGAGAATCTGGAGTTATTTGCTCTTTTTAAAATATAATCCGATTGCTTATAAGTAGGTGCAATATTTGAGTATTATTGATTGGGGGATTTATTTTTAACTTCAATATTCACCAAACGAACCAGGAGAGAAATCTTCTGGTTTTTTTTTATGACACATTTAAAAGTGTAAATTTGAAAAACTATCAAAGCAAGACCAAACTGTCAATGTATAATATAACAATAATCACTGGTGCTAGACCAAATTTTATGAAAATTGCACCGATTATTCATGTTTTGCAAAGCGCTATTTCTTCTGGTAAATCACTTGATTTTAGATTGGTACATACAGGACAGCATTATGATAAAAATATGTCGGGTAGTTTTTTTGAACAATTAAATATCCCAAAACCACATGCCAATTTAGGTTGCGCTGGTGGTACACAAGCCGAGCAAGCAGCAAATATTATGTTAGCTTTTGAAAAAGAGCTTTTAAACCATAAGCCAAATTTAGTTTTGGTAGTTGGCGATGTAACATCGACGTTGGCATGTACTTTAGTTGCAAAGAAACTAAATGTTAAAGTAGCTCATGTTGAAGGTGGAATACGATCAGGAGACATGACGATGCCAGAAGAAGTAAATAGAATAGTTACCGATAGCATTGCAGATTACTTTTTTACAACCTCTCAATTAGCAAATGAAAACTTGTTAACAGAAGGGAAAAAAGAAAGTCAATTATTTCTTGTAGGAAATACAATGATTGACACTTTGCTAAAAAATAAATCACAATTTAAAAGTCCAGAAGTTTGGGATAATTTGAAGCTTAAACCGAAAAGCTATATCGTTTTAACCATGCACAGACCAGCAAATGTTGATGCTGAAAGAGATTTAAAGGCTATGCTGATTGAAATTATTAAAGAAACTAGAGAAGTTCCGATTATATTTCCAGCACATCCAAGAACAAGAAAAATACTGTTAAACCTAAATATTGAAAACGAAAGACTTCACATTATAGAACCTTTAAGCTATTTAGAATTTAATTATTTAGTACATCATGCCAAAGCTGTAATAACTGATTCTGGAGGAATAACAGAAGAAGCATCTATAATGAATGTGCCTTGTCTGACATTAAGAAATAATACCGAACGTCCAGAAACTATTTATTTGGGTACAAACGAGTTGGTAGGCACAAATCCTAAAAATCTTAAATCTTATTTAGATAGACTCTTTAAAGGTCAATGGAAACAAACACAATCTATTCCATTTTGGGATGGAAATACGGCTGAGCGTATTGCTGAGGTGATTATAAATAAATTAATGATAAAGTAAACCTTTGTCTGTTCGAGCGCAGTCGAGAACTTTGGTAATAGATTAATATCTAAGAGTTAGCTAAACGCTTCAAATTAGAAATCGTTTCGGGTTGATTATCACTTTTAAAAACATGACTTCCCGCTACAAAAACATTCGCTCCAGCATCAGCAAGTTTTTTAATGTTTTGGTCAGTTACGCCGCCATCAATTTCTATTAACGTATCTAAACCTTGCTCGTCAATCATTTTACGCAATTTCTTAACACGATTGTAAGTAATATCCTCAAATTTTTGTCCTCCAAAACCAGGGTTTATAGACATGAGTAATACCATATAACATTCTGGTAAAATGTCTTCTAAAACTGAGATAGGTGTCGTTAAATTTAAAACAATGCCGGCTTTACAACCAGCAGCTTTTATTTGACGGAGCGTTCGGTGTAAGTGTACAGTACTTTCATGATGTACGGTAATAATATCTGCACCAACTTTTGCAAATTCCTCAATATATCGCTCAGGCTTTTCAATCATTAAATGTACGTCTAATGGTTTGGTTGCGTGCTTTTTTATAGCAGCGATTACTGGCATTCCGTACGAAATGTTTGGTACAAAATGTCCGTCCATGACATCAATATGAAACCAATCGGCATCACTGTTATTAACCATTTCTGTATCACGTTGTAAATTTCCAAAATCGGAAGCTAGCATTGAAGGCGCTATTAAGTTCGAAGCCATTTTTGTTGAGTTGTAGTTTGTGCAAAAGTAACTAAAAGAACGATATTTTATAAAACTAAAGTTATATAAAAAGTGAACCTCCGGTAATCAGCCGGAGGTTCTTTCATCAATCAAAAAACGAACAGTTATGTTTTGTAACTGTTGTTACCGTAATTTAGTCGTATATCGTCTTGTAATCTAACAAATAAAATTTGAAAAATAAAATAACGCAAATACTATCCTAAATAAGTCTTTAATATTTTACTTCGTGAAGTATGTTTCAACCTTCTAATTGCTTTTTCTTTAATTTGTCTTACACGCTCACGTGTTAAATCAAATGTTTCGCCAATTTCTTCTAAAGTCATTGGGTGTTGATTACCTAAACCAAAGTATAAACGAATAACATCTGCCTCACGCGGTGTCAATGTTTCAAGAGCACGCTCTATCTCTGTACGTAAAGATTCATGTAATAAATCTCTATCAGGATTAGGTGATTCTCCACTTCGTAAAACATCGTAAAGATTAGAATCTTCACCTTCTACTAAAGGCGCATCCATGGATACGTGACGACCAGAGTTTTTCATTGACTCCTTAACATCGTTGATAGTCATGTCTAATTCTTTAGCTATTTCTTCTGCAGATGGCGGACGCTCATGGCTTTGCTCTAAAAATGCAAATGTCTTATTTATTTTATTAATAGAACCAATTTTATTAAGCGGCAAGCGTACAATACGTGATTGCTCTGCTAATGCTTGTAAAATAGATTGTCTAATCCACCAAACGGCGTAAGATATAAATTTAAAACCACGCGTTTCATCAAAACGTTGGGCTGCTTTAATTAGGCCTAAGTTACCTTCATTAATTAAATCTGGTAAAGTTAAACCTTGATTTTGGTACTGTTTTGCAACAGATACTACGAAACGTAAATTAGCTTTAGTTAGCTTTTCTAAAGCAATTTGATCTCCAGCTTTAATGCGCTGTGCTAATTCTACTTCTTCGTCTGCTGTGATAAGGTCTACCTTACCAATTTCCTGTAGGTATTTGTCTAATGAAGCGGTTTCCCTGTTAGTAACCTGCTTGGTAATTTTGAGCTGTCTCATTTAATTTTTCTACAATTAATTACGCCACATTGTGTTGCGCAATAGTTATACGCACAAACAAATCATTTTGTTACAAAATTGTAAATCTTTTTTTACAGCTTTATAATTTTAACATTATCGAGATGGATAGCATCTAATGTTTTATCAGAAAAAGAGTAGTGACCACGCTTGGTTATAAGCCTAAATCTATACGATTTTAATTGGCTAAGTGTATTTAGAAATAACCATTTAGATTTTAATAATCTTGGTTTTACAGTTTTTAAACTCAAATCAAAAATATGTTTTCTACCATGTTTTTCTGCAACAATATCTGGTGTTACCTCAACACCGCTACTTTTTTTAAAGTAAGATTTCGGGCTTTCGTAACCCTCAATATCTGCTTTAATATTGTCGTAACCTAAATTTTCTAAATAGCTAATTGAGTCTTTTAATTCCTTTTTGTAATTGTCTTTATCTTGCTTAATCATAGTTAATAATATACTAAAACTAAAGGACAATTGCAAATTCGTGTTAAATAGTCTTAAAAGCAAAGGCTTGTTATCATTGGGAAGTTTAGATTTTAAAAAATCTTTGAGGCTTTAATACTTGTTTTACTTTAATAGCTAACACGATAATATTTTATGATATAAAAAAGCCCAACATCACTGTTGGGCTTTCAATTATAAAGTTAAAAAAGAATTAATCTTCTTTTTTATCTTCTCTTGGTGTTCTATCGTCTCTACGATTGTCTCTATTACGATTATCGCGTCCACGGTTATCTCTACTTCGGTTGTCACGTCCGCCACGGTCGTTATCTCTTTTTGGGCGCTCAACATAACCTTCTGGTTTTGGTAAAATTGCCTTACGAGACACTTTTTCTTTGCGTGTACGTTTGTCTATACCAAAATATTTTACATCAAATACATCACCCATGTTTACAACATCCGATACATTTTCTGTACGTTCCCAAGCCAATTCAGAAACGTGAAGTAAAACCTCGTTTCCTGGAGCTTCTGTATATTCTACAACAGCACCAAAATCTAACATTTTAATAACTTTTACTTCGTAGATGCTACCAACTTCGGGTTTAAATAATAATGAGTCAATCTTTGCCATTACAGCATCAATACCTTTACTTCCAACGCCAAGTACTTCAACAATACCTTCTTCTGTAACTGGGTCTTCATTGATAACAATAGTTGTATCTGTTTCTTTCTGTAATTCTTGAATTACTTTTCCTCCAGGACCAATTAATGCACCAATAAACTCATTAGGTATGCGGCGTGTCACCATTGTAGGTGCGTGATCTTTTACTTCTGGTTTTGGCTCAGCAATAGTATCGGTTAATTTTTCTAAGATGTGTAAACGACCTTCGCGAGCTTGCTTTAATGCATTTACTAAAATCTCATAGCTTAATCCTTTTACTTTAATGTCCATTTGGCAAGCAGTAATACCGTCTGCAGTACCAGTAACTTTAAAGTCCATATCTCCAAGGTGATCTTCATCTCCTAAGATGTCAGATAAAACAGCATATTTTTCGCCTTCAGAAATTAATCCCATAGCAATACCAGAAACTGGTTTTTTAAGCTGTACACCAGCATCCATCAACGCCATTGTACCAGAACATACTGTTGCCATTGAAGACGAACCGTTAGATTCTAGTACTTCAGAAACTACTCTTACTGTATATGGACAATCCTCAGGAACCATACCTTTTAAAGCACGTTGTGCTAAATTACCGTGACCTACCTCACGACGAGAAGTTCCACGGATTGGTCTAGCTTCACCTGTTGAAAACGGTGGAAAATTGTAGTGTAAGTAAAAACGCTCTTCTCCTTCAAAAGACGGCATATCTATTTGATTTGCTTCGCGAGATGTACCTAAAGTTACAGTCGCCAATGCTTGAGTTTCACCTCTAGTAAAGATGGCAGAACCGTGTGTTGATGGTAAGTAATCTATCTCGCACCAAATTGGTCTTACCTCATCAGTTTTACGACCATCGAGGCGTAAGCCTTCATTAAGAGTTAAATCTCTAATAGCAGTTTTTTGAGCTTTCGCCACGTATTTATGAATCAGTTTCCCTAAATCTGCTTGGTCTTCTTCAGAAAATGAATTAAAAACTGCTTCTTTTATTTCTGAAAAAGCAGCACCTCGTTCGTGTTTTGCAGAACCTGCTTTTGCAATGGCATACGTTTTATCGTAAACCATATCGTGTATTTTTTTAGCTAAATCTTCGTCTTCGCGTTCTGGCTCGTATTCACGAACTTCCTTTTTGCCAACAGCCTCGGCTAAACGTACTTGTGCAGCACATTGTTCTTTAATATGCTCGTGCGCAAACTTAATTGCGTCTGCCATTTCTTCTTCAGAAATTTCATCCATTTCGCCCTCAACCATCATTACAGAATCCGCAGATGCCCCAATCATCATATCTATATCAGATTCTAATAATTGAGCACGCGTTGGATTAATAACAAATTCGCCATTTATACGACCAACTCTTGCTTCAGAAATTGGGCAATCAAACGGAAAGTCTGATAATTGAATTGCAGCAGAAGCCGCTAAACCTGCCATAGCATCTGGCATAACGTCATCGTCATGAGACATTAGCTGAATCATTACCTGAGTTTCACTATGGTAATCTTTTGGAAATAATGGACGTAAAACACGGTCTACAAGACGCATTGTTAATACTTCACCATCACTTGGTCTTGCTTCTCTTTTGAAAAAACCGCCTGGATAACGTCCAGCCGCAGCAAATTTTTCGCGATAATCAACGGTTAATGGTAAGAAATCTACATCGTTTTGGTGATAGTTAGAAACTACTGTACATAACAACATGCATTTTCCTGATTGCACAACAACGCTACCATGCGCTTGTTTTGCTAGTTTTCCGGTTTCAATAGAAATTTCTCTACCGTCACCAAGGTCAATGACCTCTTTGTAAGTCTTTGGAATCATAAATTTTTCATTTCGACTACGCTCTACGATTAAATCTAATTAAAAGTCAGAGCATCGTCAGTTAAACAATGGTCGTTGTGTTGTTGTGTGTAGTTGTTGTTGTGACCAATGAAAAACTATAAGAGCTTCTTCAACCCGAATGTTATACGCTTTCGGTTGCGTTTATTTCGACTCCGTATTTCGACTGCATTCAATATGGAACTCAATTACCGAAGTCTTTTATATAAACAAAAAACCACGCTGTTAGGCGTGGTCTCTTTATTTAGATTACTTTCTTAATCCTAATTCTTTAACTATCGCACGATATCTTAAGATATCTTTCTTAGTTAAATAGTCTAGTAAAGCACGACGCTTACCTACTAATTTTACTAACGAACGCTCAGTGTTATAATCCTTACGATTATTTTTTAAGTGTTCCGTTAAGTGGTTTATGCGTGCAGTAAATAATGCAATTTGTCCTTCTGCAGAACCAGTGTCGTTTGCACTTTTACCGTGCTTTGCGAAGATTTCAGCCTTCTTTTCTTTTGTAATGTACATGCTAATATTTATGTAAATGATTGTTATGTATTCTGAAAGTCGTTCTTTCAGGCGGCAAATATATGAAAAATTAAGAATACACAAGTCTATAAATCAAATATTTCAACTTTTCGATAAACCGTTTTAAACCTTTTTAAATATATCTTGTCTTAAAAATATGTTAATGGAAATTAACCAAGTTAGGAAGTTAAAACTTTGTGCGCAGAAGTTTACACATCTCATTAATAAACACAATTAATTTAAATTTTTAATTATGAAAACTTACAAAAAAATTTTAAAACGAATTTTGGCAATAGTATGTCTGGCATTTGCATTTCAATCTTGTACTGATAATGCAGAAGCTATAGATTCTAGTCAACCAACTGCTCAAGATACTTTAGAGTTGGCACGCTCTGCCGAAGTTGATGCCGCAAGTGCTTCTGTTGAAGATATTGTTATTGAAGTATTTCAATTTGATGAAGCCAATCCAAATGGACGTGTACAACCACCAAATTTACCGGATTGTGTTACTATTAATGTTGTAGCACAACAAAACTTTAGAACGGTTACAATAGACTTTGGAAACGAAGGTTGTCTTGTACGAGGACATGTGCTGAAAGGACAAATAGAATTTACGTATACCAGAAATCCTGAAGCTCAGCAAATTTTAGTGACGTACGATTTGGTTGATTTTTACTTCGACAATAAAAACGTGTTGGGTAACAGAACCATTTTAAGAGAACTCGAAAATGCAAATGGAAATCCGCAGTTTACACATACTTTAGATCTAACCGTTATTTGGCCAAACGGTGCTGAAGCTTCACGCTCAGGTTTGAAAGTAAGAGAATGGGTAGAAGGTGCAGGAAGCGGCGTATTTAGCGATAACGTTTTTGAAGTGACAGGTAACTGGACAACAACTTTTGTAAACGGAAATTCACATACCTACGAAGTTTTAATACCGTTACGTCGCGAAGTGGTTTGCACGTATTTTGTAAGTGGAACCATTGACGTGCAACGCACTAATTTTGGAGGTACATTCAACTATGGTGATGGCGATTGCGACAACCAAGCGAGTTTCACCTTTAACAATGGTACACAAATACTAATTACGTTGAATTAGTTTTATTAAAGTTGAGTTTAAATAAAAAAAGCGAGCCAACTGGCTCGCTTTTTTTATGCTCTCAAAGGCTGATTCTGTACCAAATCTATATACAGATTCACTTTGTTTTTCAGGTCTTTTCGGTGTGTAATAAAATCTAAGAAACCGTGTTCTAATAAAAATTCTGAAGTTTGGAAGCCTTCTGGTAATTCTTTACCAGTAGTATCTCTAACAACACGTGGACCAGCAAAACCAATTAAGGCACCAGGTTCAGAAATATTTATGTCTCCTAGCATGGCAAATGATGCAGTTGTACCACCAGTTGTTGGGTCGGTACATAGTGAAATATAAGGAATACCAGCATCTGCTAATTGTGCCAATTTTGCTGAGGTTTTGGCTAATTGCATAAGCGATAAAGCTGCTTCCATCATACGTGCACCACCAGATTTGCTAATCATCATAAAAGGTATTTTTTTCTTTAAAGCGTAATCTGCGGCACGTGTAATTTTTTCGCCTACAACACTTCCCATTGAACCGCCAATAAAAGAGAAATCCATACAAGCAATAACAAGGTCTTTGCCTTTAGATTTTCCTACGGCTGTACGTACAGCATCTTTTAATTTTGTTTTTTCTTGCGCCGCTTTTAATCGGTCTGGATATTTTTTAGTGTCTTCAAATTTTAATGGGTCTTTTGAGGTAAGACCTGCATCTAATTCTTTGAATTTGTTGTCGTCAAATAATATTTCAAAATATTCTTTACTACCAATCCTTACGTGGTATCCATCTTCTGGACTTACGTAATAATTTTTAGCAAGTTCTTTAGTTTCTACAATCTTTCCTGTTGGTGATTTGTACCAAAGACCTTTAGGGGTGTCTTTTTTTTCTTCAGTTGAGGTCTGAATACCTTTATCTTTTCTTTTAAACCAAGCCATATTTATATTACGGTTTTTAATCCTTCGATTACTCTTAGGGCAAGTTTATGATTTTAGATTGACTCTAAAGTAATAATTAGTTAGTCTCAAAATAATTTCAGCATACAAAATTAGGCATTTTATAATAACTGTTCAACATTTGATTTATAATGCTGATGTTGAAGCTTGTAAATTAAAAAATCCTATTTCAACGTATTGCGAAACAGGATTTTATATTTTAGAATAATTACTTCTAGTTTATAAAGTATCTACATTATTTAAATCTTCGAACGCTTTCTTTAAACGCTCTACAAAAGATACCTCACCTTTGCGTAACCAAACACGTGGGTCGTAATATTTTTTGTTTGGAGAATCTGGTCCGTCAGGACTTCCAATTTGTGTTTTTAAATAGGCTTCTTTTTCACCCATATAATCTCTCACACCAGACATAAATGCATATTGCATATCGGTATCGATATTCATTTTTATAACACCGTAACCAATAGCTTCTCTAATTTCTTCGAGTGTAGAACCAGAACCACCATGAAATACAAAATCAATATAATTATGTGGTTTATTGTATTTTTCTGAGATATGCTCTTGTGAGTTTTTTAAAATTTTTGGTGTCAATTTTACATTACCTGGTTTGTAAACGCCATGAACGTTACCAAATGCCGCAGCAATAGTAAATTGGTCACTCACTTTACTCAACTCTTCATATGCGTATGCAACCTCTTCTGGCTGTGTATATAATTTAGATTCATCCACGTCACTATTGTCAACGCCATCTTCTTCACCGCCAGTAATTCCTAATTCTATCTCTAGCGTCATGTTCATTTTGCTCATGCGCTCCAAATATTTTTTACAGATTTCAATATTTTCTTCAAGAGGTTCTTCACTTAAATCTATCATATGAGAACTGTAAAGTGATTTTCCTGTTTCGGCAAAATGTGCTTCACTGGCATCTAGTAAACCATCAATCCATGGTAATAATTTTTTTGCGCAATGGTCTGTATGTAAAATTACAGGTACACCATAAGCTTCTGCCATTAAGTGAACATGTTTTGCACCCGTGATACTACCTGCGATAGCTGCTTTTTGATCCTCATTACTTAAGCCTTTACCAGCATTAAACTGTGCGCCACCGTTAGAAAATTGAATGATTACAGGAGAGTTTAATGCCTTTGCGGTTTCTAAAACACCATTAATAGTGTTAGAACCGATTACATTTACGGCAGGCAAAGCAAACCCTTTTTCTTTAGCAAGTTTAAAAATTTCTTGAACTTCGTATCCTGTAGCTACGCCAGGTTTTATTGAATGACTCATTGGTTTTTTTGTAAAATTAGTAAGTCCAAAAATAAGAAATTACAGCATTGTTAATGTTGAAAAAACCGTTAATTCTTAAAATTAATACGAAAACGATGTAGAATAAAATGGCTTTAAAATGGATAGTTGATACCAATATTATAGGTGGCATTACTGAAATTGTAGTTGGTAAACCAGCGGTTTTCCATAGACAATGATGGGTCATAGGTTTTAAAACCAATATCACCTCTAAGTACAAAAAATGTAAAATCATATCTGATACCAAAACCACTACCAACAGCGATATCTCTAAGCGATTTTAAATTTGTAAACGTTGATTCTGGGTCGTCTTCAACGTTTCCAAAGGCATTCCAAATATTACCGGCATCAACAAAGAGTGCGCCGTCAAAGCTGCCAAATAAATTAAAACGCTGCTCTAAACTAAAATGAAGTTTAAGGTTGGCTTCGTTAAATTCATTAGTATTTGTAGAACGTCCAGGTCCTAAGTTGTAAGCTGTCCAAGCACGATTATCATTAGGACCACCACCAAAGAAACTTTCTACAAACGGGATGTTACTAGAATTACCAAACGGAATAGCTACCCCAAAATAGCCTCTAAAAGCTAGAACACGTTTGCGACCAGTCTGGCCAAAATATTTAACGTAATCTAATTCGGTTTTTAAAAATTGTGAGAAAGGTACGTCGAGTATTTCGTAACGACCGTCTGCGTTTTTGTCTAAGCCAGAAAGACTAGAAACTCCAGACAAAATATTTCCTGCTAATTCAAAATGAGTTTTAAATCTCGTAAAATTATTATCGGCAAGGTCAGTTCTGGTATCTAAAATATAATCGAAACTCGAAGAAACAATAAGGTTATCTTCTGTCAATCGGTCTTGACGTTGATTAATGGTATTTACGTCCACAAAACTTTCATCGGCTGGAGTTAAACTTGTGTTTCCGTTTAATACATCAGCAATAAATGTATCAGCTGGTGCGTAATCTGCTGGTGGATTAAATAAGTTTTCGTTTGGGCCAATATAGCCAATATTTCTAGCTATATCATTTAATCGATTAAAGGAATTAGAATAGACACCAAAATAATTATTAATGTTTAAGTTTTTTACGTATTGAATATTAAAAAGCTCTAGATTATTCGTCGTACGCTCAGATGGTAACCAGTTATAGGCAAATATGCTTGATAAGGTTTGTCTGTCTAAACCAATATTTTGTTGACTAGTAGCAGCTAAGTTTATTCGTGTTCGTGGAGACATGGATTTTGGAATAATATTATCCGTATTCATAGGAAAAAATATTCTTGGAATAGTCAAACCGACAGAACCACCAAATTCATTAATATCAAAGAAGGCATCATCATCGTCATTAGCATCTTTTGAAGCACCAATTGAGCCTAATATAGAGAAGTCTAGGGTTTCTGCACCTCTAAAAATATTTCTGATTTTTAAACCAGAACTAAATGCAAATCCTACGGTTTGAATATTGCTTTGAGACACATCGAAAGAAAAGCCTAAATCGTATTTTTTTCTAGGTGATAAATAAATGTTTGCAACTAAAGTACTGTCTGTTTCGTTGGGAACAAACTCTACGCCAGGATATCTAAACATTTGCAATTGATTAAGATAGCGAGATGTCCTCGTGCGGTCTATATCTCTATATATGTCTCCTTTATGAAGAAAAACCGCATCAGTAAGTGCTTTTGGTCTATATTTTAATTTATCGTAACTGTAAAGATTAAAATCATTATATGTGGTACTATCTTTAATGGTGGCGCCTTCAATTCTATTTTCGTTACTGGCGTCAGTATAAATGTTAACCTCTTTAATTTTATATATTTTGAAAGGTTTTATATCGACAGAATCTTCATATCTAATGACGCGGTTGTCAATAAATAATTCGGCATTAAAGGTGTTCTTTGTTTTAAACGTATCAATTTCAAATCGCACGTAATCTTGTCCAAAAAAGTAAACACCATTATTTCGCATTAGGGTGTTGATTCGAGACCGTTCTTTAGTAAAGTCATCTTCCTCGTACTGTTGACCTTCTTTTACAAAGGACTTTGATTTGTGAGCTTGGTAAATAGAGTCAATTACTGGTGTACGAATTGTAGTGCTCAACGTATCTAAATAGCTTGGTTCATTTTTGGTAACTTTATAAGTCACTTGTGCACGTTTGTTTGAGTCTCTAGCTATTTCAAATTCTACATCGTTATACAAAAAACCTCGTTTAAAAAAATAGGAACGTAGTCTACTTTTTGTTTTTTCTGTTCTGTCTTCACTAAGAATTGTTGGTGGTTCACCTACACGTTTTAGCCAAGAATTAAAACCAAGCATGGATGATTTAAGCTTGTCTAATTGCTTTTGAGACAATCTCTTTACTAAGCGCTCTCTTCTATTGCCTTTATCTAACCAAGCTTCAAAAATAGAATCTCTGTTTGGGCGAGCTAAATTGTAAACATGAAGGTTTAAAGGAAAAAAACCAATACCTGAGTTTGGTTTTTGTAAAGGAATATTATCTACTCTCGCTTCATTATTTTCTTCACCATCAATTAAAATGGTGTTTTCCGTTAGTAGATGTTCGCCATCTTTAACTCGCTTTACAGCATTACATGAAAACAAAAAAATTAACATACCAACAAAAAAGGCAATTCTAAAAACGTAAAAATTTAATTTCCGTGCTACCAATTTTAGCTGTTTAAAAGTTGTTATAAATGTAAGATGCCATTTGCATTATGCAAATATTAGTCCAAAAAAGCATTAATTTGTTCTACGTAACAAAAGTAAAGACATTTTAATGTTATCAAAGACTCAAATAAAATTAATTAAAAGTTTAGCCCAGAAAAAATATAGGCAGCAACATGGCTTATTTACGGTTGAAGGTATAAAAGGGATTACGGAGTTTGTAAATTCTTCATTTCAACTTTACAAAATTTTTACTACTGAATCTGTTTTTGATGTAAAGAGTGATGAATTTGAAATTATTTCAGAAAGTGATTTAAAAAAAATATCACAGCTTAAAAATCCGAATACAGCTTTGGCAGTATTTAAAATTCCCGAAGTTAAAACGATTGAAAAACCGGCCTTAATTGTGGCTTTAGATGACGTGCGCGACCCAGGAAATTTAGGCACGATAATAAGGTTGTGCGATTGGTTTGGGGTTAAAGATTTGGTGTGTAGTAACGCTACTGTAGATTGTTACAATAGCAAAGTAGTGCAGGCCACAATGGGATCATTAACTCGAGTTAACATTAATTATGTCGATTTAAAATTATTTCTTTTAGAAAGCAATACAGAAGTTTTTGGAACCTTTATGGAAGGTGAAAACATCTACAAAAAGCAGTTACCAAAAGACGGTATATTGATTTTAGGAAACGAAGCTAATGGCATATCTAAAAAGGTTGAGCAAATAGTAAATCAACGTTTAGCTATTCCAAGATTTGGAAATTTAAAAGCTACAGAAAGCCTTAATGTTGCAATGGCAACATCGATTTGTTTAAGTGAATTTAAACGAAAAACTATCTAAACGTAAAATTGATAAAAACACCGCGAGTTTTCATTGATGTTATGTTTCCGGTCCACGGACTATTTGGGTCTACATCTCTAATGATTTCATCATTAATGGCAAATACACCTCGGATTGAAGGCGTAAATTTAAAATAAAGAAGGTACAAATCAATACCAAAACCAATTTCGTAAAAGTAGTTATTAGAGGTCATTCTAAACTGGCCAGCGCTATTGTCATCAGGATTTTGCTCATTACTTGCTAAGTTTAAGGCTGTAGAAATACCTCCAACAATAAACGGGCGAATATTATTAATTCGGTTTGTAGAAAATTTTAATAAAAGCGGTAAATGAATGTATGTTGACTTTGTTTCTCTAACCAAATCAGAAGGATTAAAACTTTGTCCAGCAAAATAACTTTCGTCGTACCTAAGATTTCTGGTTGTAAAATATACACCAGGTTCAAATCGTAAATTAAGATGGTTGTTAATTCTTAAATCGCCTACCAATCCTACTTGAAAACCAGTAGTGTTGTCAACAAGAATATCTTCCAAATCACGTTCGTATTCAAATTTAAAGTCATAGCTGTTAAACCCTAAAAAGTAACCATAAGACAATATTTTTTTGTCCATATTCTCAAGGTTAATTACTTTTTTCTTGGTAAATAATTGCCCGAAACTAAGGTTGCAACTAAGTAAAACAACAAAAACAATAAGTATTTTTTTCATATTAAGCCTTCGATGAGGTATAGATGGTTGCTACACCAAACGTTTGTGGTTTGTCTTCGACATTAATAAACCCAATTTCTCTTAAAATATTGTTTAATTCTTCACCAAAAGGAAAAACTGAGGCAGATTCGCTTAAATATTTATAAGCACTTTTATCTTTAGAAAACGTCTTGCCAATAGTAGGCAAAATAAATTTAGAATACAATCTATAGCCTTGTCTAAAAGGCGTTTTGGTAGGGACAGATGTTTCTAGAATAACAAAAATACCGCCAGGTTTTAGTACTCTTAAGATTTCGGCTAAGCCTTTTTTAAGATTCATGAAATTTCTAACTCCAAAGGCAACGGTTATAGCGTCAAACGTATTATCTTCAAAAGGTAAATCTTCAGAATCTCCAATAACCATTTTTATGATGCCGTCTAATGATTTCGACTTTATTTTTTTGCGGCCAACCTCAAGCATACCGTCGCTAATGTCTAAACCGATGATTTCTTTTGCAGAAGTTTCGGTTAGACTAATAGCTAAATCTCCAGTGCCAGTGGCGATGTCTAAAATGTTTTCTGGTTGAGTCTCCGCTACTAGTTTTACAACTTTGTTTCGCCATTTAATGTCAATTCCAAAAGAGATTACACGGTTAAGACCATCGTATTCTTCAGAAATAGTATCAAACATTTTAGTCACTTGCTCTTTTTTGTCAAGCTCACTGTCTTTGTATGGTTTAACGTTTTTAGACATCGAATTTATTTTTTGCAAATATACGTATTACTTAAATGTTTAAGTTTATTATTAAAATGAAACTTAAATATAACTATCACTTTGATTAAGGCGCGTAACTTCTTATTATATTTGTATATCTTTTCAAAAACATATAAATGAAAATTATTATTGCTGGTGCTGGTGAAGTCGGTTTCCATTTAGCAAAACTACTTTCTTTTGAGTCCCAAGAGATTACGTTATTAGATAATAAAAAGGATAGTTTGGCGTATGCTGGAGAAAATCTAGATATAAAAACCATTAAAGGTGACGCCACGTCTATTGCTACATTAAAAGAAAGCCGAATTGAAGAATCATCTCTTTTTATAGCAGTTACATCTTCTGAAACTACTAATATTACGGCCTGTGTTTTAGCAAAACAATTAGGTGCGAAACGCACCATTGCTAGAATTTCTAATACCGAATTTATTGATAATAAAGATGAGGTTGGGTTTTCGAAATTTGGAATTGATGAATTAATTTCTCCTGAATCTTTAGCTGCTTCAGAAATTGAATTACTTCTTAACCAGTACGGTTTTAATGATACTTATGAGTTTGAAGAAGGAAAACTAACCATGCTAGGTTTACGTTTATCGCGTACGGCGTCTTTTGTGGGCAAAACCGTAAAACAAGCTGCTGAGTTATATTCCGAATTACACTTTATACCAATTGCGATACAACGTTTTGGTACACAATATACCATTATACCGAGAGGTGATACCATTTTTAAAGAAGGTGACCAAGTCGTTTTTATTACCTCAAAGGGTGGTGATGAAGAGTTGTTTCAATTATCAGGAAAGGTTAAAGCCGAAATCAAAGATGTTATGATTTTAGGTGGAAGTAAAATAGGCTACAAAACTGCACGAGATTTATGTAAAAGTAAATTCAATGTTAAACTTGTTGAAAGTAAAAAAAGTATTGCCGAAGATTTAGCAGATGAACTTCCTGAAGCACTTGTAATTTGTGGCGATGGTAGAAATGTAGATATTTTAGAGGAGGAAAGTATTTCTGATATGGATGCTTTTATCTCTGTGACAGGAAATTCAGAAACCAATATCATGTCTTGTCTTTTGGCCAAGTCAAAGGGTGTAAGGAAGACTATTGCCTTAGTGGAAAATATGGATTATTACCAACTATCCCAGTCCATAGGGATTGATACTTTGATAAACAAAAAGTTACTAGCTGCAAACACAATTTTTAGATATATCCGTAAAGGAGAAGTAGTGGCAATGACCAAATTAACAAACATGAATGCGGAGCTTTTAGAGTTTGTGGTAAAACCAAATTCAAAAATCACCAATAAAAAAATTAAAGATGTTGATTTTCCTAGGTCAGCCATTTTTGGTGGTGTCATTAGAAACGAAGAAGGATTAATTCCATTAGGAGATTTCAAAATTGCTGAAGGAGATAGAGTTGTTGTATGTTGTTTACCTCGTTCTATTGCCGAAGTCGAAAAGTTTTTTGCTTAAATAGATTGGCATTATGGCAAGAATGAAACTCAACTATAAAATTATTTTTCACTTTTTAGGTTTATTACTGCTATTTAATGGTGGTTTTATGGCTTTGGCTACACTTATTAGCTTTATTTATGATGATGGTGTTACCGTTGAGCTTTTATTATCATCTGGTGTTGTTGCCTTGCTTGGTGGTTTGGTTATGGCTTATACCCGTAACCACGTTAAAGAAATGAATAAACGAGAAGGTTACATAGTTGTAGCTTTTGGTTGGATAGTAATGTCACTTTCTGGCGCTATACCTTACATGATTACTGAGGCTATACCATCGTTTACAAATGCTTTTTTCGAAACCATGTCTGGTTATACAACTACAGGTGCTACTATATTAAATGATATTGAAGTTGTGCCAAAAGGTGTTTTATTTTGGCGTAGCATGACCCATTGGATTGGTGGTATGGGAATCATCGTATTAGCTATTGCAATTTTACCTTTATTGGGTATTGGTGGTATGCAGCTTTTTGCGGCAGAAGCTCCAGGACCTGGAGGCGACAAACTACATCCACGTATTACCGATACAGCAAAACGCCTCTGGTTAATTTACGTTGGTTACACAATAGCTGAAACGATTTTGCTTCAAGTGGCAGGTATGAGTTTCTTTGACGCTATAAATCACGCGCTAAGTACTTTGTCCACAGGTGGGTTTTCAACTAAAAATGCAAGTATTGCATATTGGAATGACAATCCGCTAATTCAATATATCATTATTACTTTTATGTTTTTAGCAGGAACAAATTTTGTTCTTAGTTATTTTGCATTTAAAGGAAAAGTACAGAAAGTTATAAAGGATGAAGAGTTTAGACTGTATTTTAAATTCATATTTGTTTTTACTGTCATTGCCGCTTTGATTATCTATTTTAATGCGGATGTATCGCAATCATCTATTGAACATCCGATGGTTCTTGGAGAGTTTGAAAGTGCTGTACGTCACTCTTTGTTTCAAGTATTGGCCATAGTCACAACTACAGGATTTGTAACTGCTGATTATACACTGTGGACACCATTTTTAACCGTTTTCTTTTTTGGGCTTATGTTTTTAGGAGGTTCTGCAGGAAGTACATCTGGTGGAATCAAAGTGGTTCGTCATTTGGTTTTAATTAAAAACGGATTTTTAGAGTTTAAGCGTGCATTACATCCTAATGCTATATTGCCTGTACGTTACAATACCAAATCAGTACCAAAAGATATCGTATTTAACATACTTGGTTTTTTTATCACTTATATGATATTTTTTATTATTGGTGCTTTGGTGTTTTCAATGTTTCAACTCGATTTTGCTTCATCAATAGGTCTGGCAGCTTCAAGCTTAGGAAATGTCGGACCAGCTTTGGGCGACTTTGGACCAGTAAATAATTATGCTGCATTACCAGATTTAGGAAAATGGTGGGCATCCTTTTTAATGCTTTTGGGGCGATTAGAATTATTTACAGTACTTATTTTATTGACGCCTTTCTTCTGGCGAAACCGATAAAAATTCATCATATTTTTAAATAAAATAAAATTTTTTTGTCTTTTTTAATTTTTATCTAGCCTATATATTTACTGATATTTCAATATGTTGATGGTTGAATTTTAATGGTTTATGTTTTTAATTGTTGTAACAAATTTAATTGATAGACGTCTTATTTGTATAACCAACATGTGCTGAACTCGTTTCAGTATCATATAAAAAACATCAATCATGGAATTAGTAGTAAACACATTTGAAACAGAACCATTACCCGAATCCAAAACATCGTTTGACTTTACAAACGAACCTTTGTTAAATTCTAACTATAAAGCAGCGGCAAGACAGAATCTAATCAACTCTAAAAAACCGTCTGTTTACGGAATGAGAAATCGACTAAAATTTAAACAATTTAATAGCGTAAATGCTATTGGTGTCGCACTTAAACTATCAGTATTTATTATTGCAGTAACTATGATTTTTTAGAATATAAGACACATAATATTGTATTGAAAAAGCGCTTCATTCTATTGAATGAGGCGCTTTTTCATTTTTAACTTTTAAATTTAAATATTATGTCTATCCAAGCAATGAATACCGCAATTAATAACAATAGAAAACTCTTGCCTAAACGTGATAAACTTAAAAATAGACTTGGTGGATACGACCCAACTAAAAAAACAGAGTATAATCTCCCAAAAGCATCGTCTAAGCAATTACGAGACCTTAGAAAGCGCTTGCAACTTGAAACTAAAATTTGGTGGATAAAGGCGATTTCTTTGACTTCTGTACTATTCGGTATTATGGTGTATTTTTTTCTGAAATACGCCTAAAGATTTATTTGTTTTAAGACGAAAAAAATCCTTTTAGATAAATTTCTAAAAGGTTTTTTATATTTGAATTGTAAGTAAACCTATAAAGCCGCTTTTATACGCTTTACAGCCTCAATAATCTGCTCTTGAGATGCAGCATAAGAAATGCGGATACAATTAGGATTTCCAAAAGCGTCGCCAGTTACTGTTGCTACGTTGGCATTTTCTAATAGATACATTGCAAAATCAGATGCATTGCTTATCAATGTGCCGTTTAAAGTTTTTCCGAAGTAAAATGAAATATCTGGAAATACATAAAATGCACCTTCGGGTTCGTTAGTTGAAAAGCCTTCGATGTCTGCCAATAATCCTAATATAAGTTTACGACGCTCTTTAAACTCGTCGACCATATATTGTACTTTATCAGGGCTCGCCTCCAAAGCAGCAATAACAGCACGTTGAGCTATACAATTGGCACCACTTGTGACTTGACCTTGCATTTTGTTGCAAGCGCGCGCAATTTCTGTTGGAGCGCCAATAAAGCCGATTCGCCAACCTGTCATAGCAAAAGCTTTAGATACGCCGTTTACAGTTATCGTGCGGTTGTACATATCATCAAATTGCGCTATGCTAAAATGACCTCCAATAAAGTTTATGTGTTCGTAGATTTCATCTGAAACCACGTAAATATTTGGATGTTTTTGAAGCACATCTGCTAATGCTCTTAACTCATCTTTGCTATAAACAGAACCACTTGGATTACAAGGAGAACTATACCAAATCATTTTTGTTTTTGGGGTAATAGCAGCTTCGAGTTGTGCTGGTGTCATTTTAAAATCATCATCTATCGATGTTTTGACTTCCACGGGTACACCACCATTTAATTTTACGATATCGGCATAACTTACCCAATACGGGCATGGAAGAATAACTTCATCTCCGTCATTGAGCATCACTGAAGCAACGTTGTATAAAGATTGTTTTGCACCAGTAGAAACTACAATTTGTTGTCTGTTGTAGTTAAGTTGATTATCACGTTTAAATTTGGTGATAATAGCATCTTTTAATTCGGCATAACCATCTACAGGTGTATAGCTATTGTAGTTGTCGTTTACCGCTTTTATAGCAGCATTTTTAACAAAATCTGGTGTGTTAAAGTCTGGTTCGCCAAGACTTAAGCCTATTATATCTTTTCCTTCTTCTCTTAGTTCTCTTGCTTTAGCAGCCATAGCTAAAGTGGCCGACGTTGATAGATTGTTTATTCTATCAGAAAGTGGATTCATGTAGTTAGTTGGTTAGTTGTGTTGTTATTTTAAGCAGGCACTGTAGGTTTTGTTCCCATTTCTTTTAAAAATTTGAAATGCGCTGCAATAGCCTTACGTGTTGTTTTATATTCTTTATACGGAAGGTTAAATTCCTTTGCTGTATCCTTTACAATCTGTGCAATTTTACCGTAATGTACATGACTAATATTTGGGAAAATATGATGTTCTACTTGATGATTTAATCCTCCAGTATACCAATTTATAAACCAATTTTTAGCGCCAAAATTAACCGTAGTTTTTAACTGGTGGATTGCCCAAGTGTTTTTCATTGTTCCGTCTTTTTCTGGCATTGGCATCTCGGCCTCATCCATAACATGTGCTAGTTGAAAAACGACACTTAAAATAAGACCTGCTACATAATGCATTATTAAAAATCCAATAAGCACTTCGTACCAAGCTAAATCTGTTAATACAATTGGGATAACAATCCACATGCTTACGTAAATTAATTTTGAGACTACCAATTTACTCCAATTTGCTACTGGATTTGGTAATTTACCGTAAGATAATTTACGTTTCATGTAGCGATACATTTGCTGAAAATCGGTTGTAATTGCCCAGTTTATGGTTAGTAATCCATATAGTAAAATTGAGTAATAGTGCTGGAACCTATGATGCTTTCTCCATTCCGAGTGTTCAGAAAAACGAAGAATTCTTCCTGCTTCTAAATCTTCATCATGCCCATGAATATTTGTATAAGTATGATGTAAAACGTTATGCTGTACTTTCCAGTTGTACACATTTCCAGCAAGAATGTAAATACTACTTCCCATTAAGCGGTTAACCCATTCTTTATTTGAAAACGAACCATGATTACCATCGTGCATAACATTCATGCCAACTCCAGCCATACCAATACCCATAACTATGGTTAGTAATATTTGAGCCCAAGTCGGTATATTAAGAGTTAACAGTAAAAAATATGGTGTTAAAAACAGTGCAAACATAACAATGGTTTTAATCCAAAGTTTGTAATTTCCTGTTCTTTTAATGTTGTTTTCTTTAAAATAAGTATTAACACGTTTGTTGAGTGTTCTGAAAAATTTTGCAGAATCAACTCGAGAAAAAGTAAGAGATTTTTGGGTATTCATAAATGATTTATTTTATACTTAACGGCCTGTATTATTATTAAGTATGTATGCCGTAAAGATAACTAATAATTGTTTTAGTAAAACGCGAATTCTGTTAATTAAAATCGTTTTAAAAATAACTATTTTTGCCAAAACGATAGCATGAAACTTATCTTAAAATATTTTCCTGATTTAACAGAAACTCAAATTCAGCAATTCGAAGCCTTATTGCCTTTGTATAAAGATTGGAATTCAAAAATTAATGTTATTTCTAGAAAAGATATTGATGAGTTATATCTTCGACATGTTTTACATTCATTATCTATTGCAAAAGTGATGCCGTTTACTGATGGGTCGTTAATTTTAGATGTTGGTACAGGTGGCGGTTTTCCTGGAGTGCCATTAGCCATATTGTTTCCTAATTGTAAATTTCATTTAGTAGACAGTATCAATAAAAAATTGAAAGTAATTAATGGTGTTGCGGAGAGTTTAGAACTTCAAAATATAAAAACAACACATAGTAGGGTAG
The DNA here is from genome assembly GCF_042675765.1 of Winogradskyella litorisediminis. Classification (NCBI taxonomy): domain Bacteria; kingdom Pseudomonadati; phylum Bacteroidota; class Flavobacteriia; order Flavobacteriales; family Flavobacteriaceae; genus Winogradskyella; species Winogradskyella litorisediminis. The sequence continues at coordinate 1,224,712 of NZ_JBHTJL010000009.1, forward strand.
AAGCCATTGATGAGCAATTCGATTTTATAGTAAGTCGCGCTGTAACAGCAATGCCAGAATTTACCAAATGGGTAAAAGGAAAGATTTTGAAGCGTCAACAAAACGAATTTAAAAACGGAATTTTGTATTTAAAAGGTGGCGATTTAACAGAAGAATTGAAGCAATATACAACTGTTAAAGAATTTCCTTTAACCGATTATTTTGAAGAAGACTTTTTTGAGACCAAAAAAGTGGTGTATTTACCATTAAAGCATAAATAAAAAGAGCTCCAAGATGGAGCTCTTTTTGTATTATTAAGGTTGTGAACCTATTTATTCACAATAAACTTCGTTGTAAAACGCGCTCCATTTTCGCCTTTAACATTCAAAATATAAAATCCTGAATTTAAATTAATAGGAATTTCGGTAATACCATTTAAATCAGCAAGTATTGTAAAAACTAATTTGCCTGAGTAATCAATAATTTGAACTGTTGCATTTTCATTTGTATTAGCTTGTAAAATCAAAATATCTGAAACAGGATTTTTTACAAGTTTAATTTCGTTAAAATCAAAATCATTTTCACCGAGTGTAGATTGTCTAATTTCGGATAAAACAAAAGCCGCGTTTGCAGAAGTAATTTCAACATGGTCTTCATTATCATCTGGTAAAAAGGTATTGTCAAAAGGAGTGTTGTTGGTTGTTGCACGACTTTCGGTCAAATCAATATCATGAAACCAATTTATATTATCAGCACCATTTCCTTCGTCTGTTATTTCTAAGGCTAAAGCACTCACTGTTGGTATAAAACTAAACTTGTCGATTGTTAAGTCATCTAAAAAATCTGCAGCCAAACCATCCATTGGTAATTCACCAGATAAGCCAGAAATATCAAATAATCCGCCAGGTGAGGCGTCAACACCATCAAAATTTAAAGTTCCCGAATTAGCTACAGAATTTACATTACCTACAAAAGGGACTGTGGTGTTAAACTCACTTACTAATTGGCTTGTGCCTGAAGCAGGAGTCATGTTTATAACTATGTCAACATCAATTGTAAAAAAACCAACACTTACTGGTATGGTAGTATTTACAATTTCAAAACCAGATATTACATCATTTCCTAATTTATCATGGTAAGGCGTACCTATTCCACTGCCATTTACTACTGAAACTTTTCTGACATTTTGAGGAAAATCTACAGTTGTAACGTTCCCATCGAGACTATTAATGTTTGCCTCAAATTGAGTTCGATATGGATGCGGTATCGGTAAAGTTAATGCAGGGTTAAATTCTACAGTACTTCCAATTAATAGGTGAGATTCAAAATGGTCTACCAATAATTGTCTTGCTGCTGGTGAATTTAATACATCATTGACTAATGGTTGTACGTCAGCAACAGGATTCAAATCATTAAAAGCCAAGTAATTAAACTGGTGTTGTAAGCCAATTGGTACGTTAGCGCCTAAATGCGGCGAGTCTAAAGAAATCCAAAGTCGTGTATCTGCATCAAGCATATTATTCTCCATATAATTCAAAGCATATCTACTAATCAAACCACCCATACTTGGACCAATAATAACGTTTTGTTCTGGTGAGTTCATTGCTTTTAGAGCATTGATATCTTCTATAAGTGCAACTAAAGTCAGAGCGTTACGCTCTATAAAATCTGCGCCACCGTCAACAGTGTTTCCAGCATTCATATAAGTTGGAAAATTGACTACGACAATGTCAAAGCCTTCAGCACGAAGTTCATCACCCAAATTTGTAAAGTTTGGATTGCCTGTGTAATCCAAAGAAGTGTAAAGCGCATCTATGTTTCTGGTGTCGCCAGGATCAAAACCATCAATTAAAAAAATCGGCTTATCTAAAGTGTTATCTGTGCTTAGATACACAAAATATTCAGCTTGTCCAGGAAATTCCGTTGCACCTGTATAACCAGTCAAATCAGCTACAAGGTCTGAAGTGATAACGGTAGGTGTAACTTGCGCAAAACAAAAAAGGGAAGATGCTAAGAAAATTAAAAAGTAGATTTTTTTCATTTTGGTAGTTATTAATGGATTAATAGGTGATAAAGATAACTAAAAACAAAAACCCTTTAACTTTCTTAGTTAAAGGGTTTTATTTATTAAGAATTATGTATTTATCCTAAAAACGGATATCTATAATCGGTAGGTGTTACAAACGTTTCTTTAATCAAACGAGGAGAAACCCAACGTAATAAATTTTGTGCAGAACCAGCTTTGTCATTTGTTCCAGAAGCTCTTGCGCCACCAAACGGTTGCTGACCAACAACCGCACCAGTTGGTTTGTCATTGATATAGAAGTTTCCTGCCGAATTTTGTAAGGCTCTAGTTGCTTCTTCCACTGCGTATCTGTCTCTTGAAAGTATTGCGCCAGTTAAAGCATATTCACTTGTTTCGTCAACCAATTTTAATGTTTCAGAGTAAGCATCATCTTCGTATATATAAATAGTAATTACCGGACCAAAAAGCTCCGTACACATTGTTGTGTATTTTGGGTCAGATGTTACGATAACTGTAGGTTCAATAAAATAGCCTTTTGATTTATCATAGTTTCCGCCAGCAATAATTTCGGCATTGTTATCGGCTTTAGCGTTATCAATATATTTGGCTAATTTATCAAAAGAGCCTTCGTGAATTACAGCAGTAATAAAGTTGCTCATATCTTCTGGAGAACCCATTTTGAAAGAGTTGATGTCTTCAATAAGGTAATCTTTCACATCATTCCAAATACCTTTTGGTATGTAAGCTCTTGAGGCTGCAGAACATTTTTGACCTTGAAATTCAAAAGCACCACGCGCAATAGCGGTAGCAACTTGTTTTGCATCTGCTGTTTTATGTGCTACGATAAAATCTTTCCCTCCAGTTTCTCCAACAATACGAGGATACGTTTTGTAGTTATGAATGTTGTTTCCAATCTGTTTCCATAACTCCTTAAATATGTGTGTAGAGCCTGTAAAGTGTAATCCTGAAAAATCTGAACTAGCCAATACGGTTTCTGTAATCATTACTGGGTCACCAAATACAACATTAATCACACCTGCAGGTACACCAGCTTCTTTAAACACATCCATAATTACTTTTGCTGAGTAAACTTGGCTGTCACTTGGCTTCCAAACTACTACATTACCCATTAACGCCATACATGCTGGTAAATTACCAGCAATAGCTGTAAAGTTAAAAGGTGTTACGGCATACGTAAAGCCTTCAAGCGGACGATACTCAACACGATTCCAAGCATCACTTGTACTTTCTGGTTGGTCCATGTATATGTCCGTCATAAACTGAACGTTAAAACGTAAAAAGTCAATTAACTCACAAGCCGCATCAATTTCAGCTTGGTGCACTGTTTTAGACTGTGCAATCATTGTAGCGGCATTAATTTTTGCGCGGTAAGGTCCAGCAATTAATTCAGCAGCTTTTAAAAAGATACCTGCACGTTGTTCCCATGGCATTTGAGACCATGATTTGCGAGCTTCTAATGCGGTAGAAATAGCTTCTTCTACATGATTTTTTTCTGCCAAATGGTACTCGCCAACAATATGTTTGTGGTCGTGTGGTGGAGACATTGTTCTGGTATTACCCGTTTTTATGTCTTTTCCGTTAATGTATAATGGAACTTCAACTTTACTGTTAAACATTGATTTGTATGCTGCTGCAACAGCTTCGCGTTCAGGAGAACCTGGAGCATAAGACTTCACTGGCTCATTAACCGCTACTGGTACATTAAAGAATCCGTTTGCCATAATTTTATTTTTTTGGTTTTGTTAATTTTGAAAGTGCAAAAGTACAATTTTTAAACCTTTTTTCTGAAAACCAACTCTTAATGAAAACTTAATTCTTAGTATATTTTTGTAAGTTGGTTCCTGTTAAAGAGACCATTAAACCATAAATTTATTCATGAATAAAAATGATGCTTTTATTTTAACCCTTGCATATCCAGAGACCATTGTTTCTCATGCTGAAGAATGGTACTCTAAATTTTTGAGATTTGCGTTTATTGGTAGCAAAAAACATGTTAGAGCTGGTCATGCCGCTCTAGTACTGATTGATAAAAAAACGGGTGTTTTAGAATATCACGATTTTGGGCGATACATCACGCCATCACCGATGGGTCGCGTTCGCGGAAGAGAAACAGATTTTGAATTAAATTTTCCTATTAAGGCTGAAATAAAAGATGATGTCATTACTAATCTCGAAGATATTCTAAAATTTTTAGCCACAAATCCCAAATTAACACACGGAGATGGTAATTTATTTGCGTCTGTGTGTAACGCTATTAATTACGATTTAGCCCGAAAACATATTACCGAAAGACAAAATGAAGGATTTATAAGATATGCTGCCTTTATTAAACGAGCATGTAATTGTGCACGTTTTGTGACTGACGCCTTAATAGCAGGTTTAACAGATGATGGTATCAAGAAAAAACTCATTAAGTCGAAATCTTTTACGCCAAGCACCATCGGAAATGTGGTAATTGCGGACACCGAAAATTTTGTCTACCGCGTAACTGACATAGGCGAAATATTTGAATTTACATCAACCGTCGCCAAAGAAAATAGACGTTTGTTTTTAGATGTCTTGAAAGGTTACAATCCAAGTTTAGTCGGAACTATCGAACCCAAGGAAAATGCTGAAAAGAAACCTCATGCGCAATGGCTTGGTGGCATTGCAGCTGGTGCATGGTTCGAGATTTACGATTTAGGTAAAAAAGACAAGTATCGATATCGTAGAATTTCACCATACGGAAATGTCGATTGTGATGGTGTTTATGAGGTTAATGATGAAGGTTTTGAAATAAATTCACCTTATCAATTTGTACATTATTCCAACTGCGGATTTTTTCATATCCAGCAAAATGAAACCACTTTTAGGTTTGATTATGTTGAAGATTACAAACCTTAATTCATCGAAAAAGGCGCACTCAATTTAAAAGAAGGAATGTAAACTTTAAATTGTTTTGAGTTCGAAAAGTTAACCATGTTGTAGTAGCCGTGCATGCTTCCAAACGGAGAAGCTAATAAACAGCCAGAATTATAAGTATGAGACTCGCCAGGTTGAAGTATTGGTTTTTTGCCAATAACGCCTTCGCCACGAACCACTTCAATATTATTTAAAGCATCTTTAATTTTCCAATAGCGCGAGTCTAGCTGAACAACATCTTTGCCTTGATTTTCTATGGTAATGGTGTAGGCAAAAGCATAATTCATTTTATAGTTTTTATAAAATGTGCCTTCAAAATTAGTTTCTACAGAAATTTTAATTCCGCTCGTAACTTGTTGTACCATTGCTTTTATTGTTCTTAACGAATATAGTGTATTTTTTATTTTTTGAAAAACAATTAAGTTAAGATACCTTATTTTTTAACAAATTATCTGCAACATAAGCCTCAATGGTTTCAAAGAAATTAATAATATCTTCTTTTTCTAAAACTGTATTTATGGTGACCATTCGCACAAATTCCGTGTTTCTAAAATTACCAAAACCTACCATTAATTTTGCGTCTTCATAAAGCGAAGTACACAATATATTTGCAGGAATGTCTTTGTAATTAAAACAAATAGAAATCGACTCGTCAAAACTATATAAGGTGTAATCTGGATGATTGGAAATATAGTCTCGGGCAAATTGCGCCAACTCAAACTGGTGGTCAATAATTTTTTCTAAGCCATTAGTGCCAACAGATTTCCAAAGTGTCCATAATTTAAGAGCATCGTTGCGTCTTCCGCATTGCAACGAGATTTTTCCGAGGTTAAAATCATCACCATCGGTTTGGTATAAATAATCGGCTTCGTTAGAAAAAGAATGGTGTAATTGCTCTTTGTGTTTGGTAATGATGATAGAACAACCTAAAGGTGTACCCAACATTTTGTGTGCATTCAAACTAAAAGAATCCGAATGTTCTAATCCATTAACCAAATGTTTGTAGCGCTCACTAAAAATAACACTTCCACAATAGGCGCCATCAACGTGCAACCAAAGGTTATATTTTTTGGTGACTTTGCTAATGCTTAATATATCATCAAACGCACCTAAAACGGTTGTTCCTGCTGTTGCATTTACAAAGAATGGTTTGTGACCAGCTTTGATATCTTCTTCGATAAGTTGATTTAAATGTTCGGCATTCATTTCGCCAAATTCGTTGGTTTTAACTTTACGAACATTGTTTTTGCCAACACCAGAAAACATAGCATTTTTTGCTATGGAATAATGCGAAGCATCAGAGGTGTAAAGTGTCATTTTCTGCTGCATACCTTCAGAACGAACCTCTGGAGATTTAAAATCTCGTGCCATCAACAGCGCCTTAAAATTGGTCATTGAGCCACCAGCAGCCAATGTGCCGCCACTATTTTTAGGATAGCTAGATAGCTTAATAATATTGTCTATAATTTCTTTTTCAATACCAACTTGCGGACCAGCAACTTTGTAAGTGTACATGCTATTATTTAACATAACGGCAAGTAAATCACCAAGTGTAGCTTTGCCAATTCGGCCACCAAACAACTGATTGAAAAAGGATTTTGAAGCTGTTTTTGGGGTGTGTTTGATAATTGATTTTAGCGTCTCGGTTAGAGTTTCATCAATAACTCCATCATTATTTAATGATAAATCTAATTGCTGAAATAATTCTAACGTCGGAATAGATTCCGCTACAGGATTTTTCTGTTCTTCTTCAATTAAAAAATCACATAAATTTGAAAATATTTGTAGGTCTTTTTGCATGTAAGTTTTTTTAAAACAATGAATTAATTGTCTTATAAAAACGAAGATACTTACAATATTTGTGTCAAAAAAACTTGAAAATTAATTTGTTATTCGCTCAGAGTCTGCTTCACCAAAACCGATGAGTCTATCGAACCGTGCGCCTAAATCCCGATAATAAACCAAAACTTTGTAATTGTTTTCGGTTTGCCAAAAGTTTCCACTTATGTCGCCTTCATTGAGATTTCCATCTAAATCTACAGTGACAAATTTGTAGTTATAAAAACCTTGTTTAAGTTTAAGGATAGTTTCGTATTGGTTTGCTTCCCGATTGTAAACCATGCGAGTCATATTTTCAACTTCAAAATTGTTGAAGTTACCGTAAACATGGACATCTTTATCGGGCATTTCGTCTGCTAAAAGTGTAAAGTGTACCATTGTATAATCGGCATCAGTATCCACATTGTCCACGTCTATGGCATTGATTAAAAAATTACCATTGATATCAGGATTCCATGTGTAAGGTCTATTGTAACGAGGAATTTGCTTAAATAAGTAGGTATGGTATAAATCTTTTAAATCTATAAACTGAATCCCGATAGTTGCAGCACGCTCGTTTTTGCTTTCAAAAAATAAATATTCATTTCCTGCCCAAAAAGAAGCTTTGTTATCATAGCGATAAATCAATTCTTGACCCGTTAAAAATTGAGGTTTAAGGTCGGTAATTGCTGTTTTCAAATTGTTATTTTGAATAATTTTAATCTTAACCGTTTCAAGCGGATTATTGAGATTTATGTTGCTTGTATTTATTTTTACATTTACAATTTGCTTTGTTTCTATGGTTTCAAAATTACGTGTACGCTTTGGTTGAACACCAACATTGACAACGTTTTCAACAATCATAAATTTTCTTGAAAACATGACTTCGCCATAATCATCAAATATGGTAATCATGTAATTACCAGACTTTGTTAATCCTTTGGTTTGAATATTTGGAATGGCCAAATCATAGTGCGAATAAATTTGAAACGTGTTTTGCGAGTTGAGGTAATTTAGGATTCTAACATTATCTACACCTTGAAGATATTCGCCTTTAACCAATTGTGAGGGTTTCCAATCAAAATCAAAATGTTCAATTTTATAATAGAAATCTTCTTCGTTACCATTAAGCGCATCAAACTCTAAAGAAAAAGGCTGGCCAAGTCGCAAAACAGGAAGCTGAGCTTGGTTTGTTCCGCCTTTGAAGACTATAGTTTTTATAAAGTCTGGAGGTAAAATTTCTTCGGCTTGAGAAAAAACTAAAAAACTTTGCGATGCTATTAAAACGAATAAAAGAAATCTTTTAATCATGTTTTTATTTGATTTGTTATTACAAAGATAATCAATTTCTATGCCCTAAATATTTCTTGTGATTTTCCTAAGAATTGTTCAAGATACCTTAGTTTTTTTTCTATTTATTAAGTGAGAAGTTAAACAAAAAATGTAAAATTTTTGTTAAGATAAATTTTGAATTAAATATTATTATTTAGAATAATTATAAATAAAATCAAGAGAAAAATAATAGCTATTAATTTGCTCTTTTAATTCGTATTTTTGCACCGATTTTTTAGATAACTAATCTTAAGACATATGTCCAAAGACATTAGAATAAAAAAGGGTTTAGATATAAAACTTGTAGGTGAAGCTGAAAAGACCACCGAAAGTGCTATAATTAGCAATACTTACACTGTTAGACCCGAAGATTTTCACAGCATTACTCCAAAATTAGTTGCCAAAGAAGGTGCTAAGGTAAAAGCTGGTGAAACCTTGTTTTACAACAAAGACAATGAGGCTATGAAGTTTGTTTCTCCAGTTTCTGGTGAAGTAACCGAGGTTGAACGTGGTGAGCGTCGACGTATCATGGCAATTAAAATTACTGCAGATAAGCAACAAACTTATGTGGAGCATTCTAAATTAGACTCAAGCGCTAATGCAGATGCTATTAAAGCACATTTATTAGCATCGGGCTGTTGGGCTTTTATCAAGCAAAGACCGTATGATGTAGTTGCAAATCCGAACAACGCGCCAAGAGATATTTTTGTTTCAGGTTATGCATCAGCACCTTTGGCTGCAGATTTGGATTATACTTTAGCAGGAAAAGAAGCCGAGTTGCAAGCTGCACTTTCGGCTTTAGCAAAATTGACTGAAGGAAATGTCCATGTCGCTATTCCAAAAAACAAGACATCGATTTTTTCTGATTTAAATGACATTACTACACATCAAGTGTCTGGTCCACATCCATCAGGAAATGTTGGTACATTAATAAATAAAGTGGCACCAGTTAATAAGGGTGAAACTGTTTGGACAATAAGCGCACAAGATTTAGTCATCATTGGTGAGTTATTATTAACTGGTAAGTTTAATGCAGAACGAATTATTGCTTTGGCAGGTTCATCAGTTAAAAAACCACGATATTTTAAAACTAAAATTGGTGCTGAGGTTGCAACAATGGTTTACGATAATGGTGTTGATAAAGATGGAAATGATAGAATTATTTCTGGAAATGTTCTAACAGGGAAAGAAGTAAAGCCAGACGGAAACTTAGATTATTACAGTAATGTAATAACAGTTATTCCTGAAGGAGATGATTACGAATTTTTTGGATGGAATAAGCCAGTTTTCGATAAAGTGTCAACATCAAGAGCTTTAACATTTTCTTGGTTAACACCAAATAAGAAGTTTGATTTAGATACAAACACAAACGGTGAGCATCGTGCTTTTGTAATTACAGGTAGTTACGAAGAAGTGTTTCCTTTAGATATTTATCCATTGCAAATTTTAAAAGCTTGTATGTATAAAGATTTAGATGAAATGGAAGCACTTGGTATGTACGAGGTTGCACCAGAAGATTTTGCATTGACAGAATTTATTTGTGTGTCTAAACAACCACATCAAAAAATAATTAGAGAAGGATTAGACTTAATGCTTAAAGAGATAGGATAATGGGTTTAAAACAAAAATTACACAACTTAAAAGAAAAGTACAAAGGCAAAAAAATGGCTCCGGCATTTAATGCATTACATACTTTTTTATACTTGCCAAACGAGACCACTCATAATGGTACTCACGTTAAGGCAGCAGACGATTTAAAACGTACCATGAATACGGTAATTATAGCTTTAATACCATGTTTAATATTTGGTATGTTTAACGCTGGTTACCAGCATTATTTAGCACAAGGCTTAATTGATAGCGCAGACGGTTTTCTTGGAGCTTCTTTCTGGACATTAGACAACTTTTTAGTTGGTGTTTGGCAAGTTTTACCATTGGTAATTGTATCATACGGCGTTGGTTTAGCAGTAGAATTTCTTTTTGCAGTAATAAAAGGTCACGAGGTTGAAGAAGGTTACTTGGTAACGGGAATGCTAGTGCCTTTAATTGTTCCTGTTGATATTCCATTATGGATGTTAGCGGTTGCTGTTGTGTTTGGTGTAGTTATAGGTAAAGAAGTCTTTGGAGGAACTGGAATGAATATTTTAAATCCAGCATTGACGATTAGAGCATTTTTATTCTTTGCATATCCAACTTGGATGTCAGGAGATAAAGTTTGGGTTCACGGAGCAACTGCTGCGGCAGGTACTCCAGATGCATACTCTGGTGAAACAATTTTAGGTGCTTATGCACAAAACAGTTCATTAGCTGGTATTGATTATTGGGACATGTTTTGGGGACTTATTCCTGGTTCTGTTGGCGAAACGTCAAAGTTTTTAATTGTAATTGGCGCGTTATTTTTAATCTTCACTAAGGTTGGAAGCTGGAGAATTATCCTTTCAACATTAATAGGAGCTTTAGCAATGGGCTTAATATTTAACGGTGTTGTAGATGCTGGCTGGATTGGCGAATCAAGTAAGTTTTATGGATTAATGAGTGTGCCTTTCTGGCAACATTTAATCATAGGTAGTATCTTGTTTGGTGCTGTTTACATGGCAACTGACCCAGTAACAGCCTCGCAAACCAATAAAGGAAAATGGATTTATGGTTTCTTAATTGGATTTATTTCAATAATGATTCGTGTATTTAATCCAGCATATCCAGAAGGTGTATTCTTAGCCATTTTATTAATGAATGTGTTTGCGCCAACAATTGACCATTATGTGGTTCAGGCTAATGTGAAACGCAGAATGAAACGTGTAAAAGTTAAAACAGCATAATTATGGCAGTTAACACAGATAAAAATTCGTACACAATAATCTTTGCAGTTGCAATGGTTTTAGTTGTGGGTTCTTTATTAGCCTTTACAGCTTCGGTTTTAAAGCCTAATATCGACGAAAATCAGCGTATTGAGAAGCAACAAAATATCCTTTACGCCATGGGCGTAAATGAAAATGAAGGTACTGGAGATATCACATTTGTATCAACAGATAAAGTTGCAGATGATTTTTCTACAAACATTTCTAAGCAAATCGTTTTAGAATCTAAAGATGGTAAAATCATAAACGAATATACTCGAGATGAGTTTATGAACTCTGAAGATGCTGATAAAGGTATTGAGCCATACCTAATTGATATTAAAAAACAACAAGCTAGAGCAAAAGAAGGAAAGTCTAGATATCTACCTTTATTTGTTGGTCAACAAAATGGAGAACAAGTATATGTTGCGCCAATTTACGGTAAAGGTTTATGGGATGCTATTTGGGGCTTTGTGGCAGTTGATAAAGACATGGTTGTTAAGGGTACTTTTTTTGATCATAAAGGTGAAACTCCAGGACTTGGAGCAAACATAAAGCAGCGTTATTTTATGGATGATTTCTACGGAGAGCGTTTGTTAACAGAAGCAGGTGTGTTTAAAGGTATCACGGTAGCAAAAGGAAATAACGATCCTAAAAATGAAATCAAAGACGATTACGAAGTTGACGCTTTAGCAGGTGCAACTATCACAGGTGATGGCGTCTCTGCGATGATAAAAAAGGATTTAAAATTGTATTTGCCTTACTTCAATAATTTAAAATCAAAAACTAACTAGTATGGGAATTTTATCAAAAAAAGATACGAAGTTAATTACTGATCCATTAACAGATAATAACCCAATTACTATCCAAGTTTTAGGGATTTGTTCAGCTTTAGCAATTACAGCAGAGCTTAAGGCATCTTTAGTAATGGGTATCGCAGTATTATTTGTATTAGGAGTAGGTAATGTGGTTATTTCTCTAATGAGAAATATTATTCCTTCAAAAATTAGAATTATCGTTCAACTTATTGTTGTTGCAACATTAGTAATTATCGTAGACCAAGTGCTAAAAGCTTTTGCTTTTGAATTAAGTAAAACACTTTCTGTATTTATTGGATTAATTATTACTAACTGTATAATTATGGGGCGTTTTGAAGCATTTGCTTTAGGAAACGGACCATGGAAATCATTTTTAGATGGAATTGGTAACGCTTTAGGTTATGCAGTAATTTTAATAATCGTGGGTTTCTTTAGAGAGTTATTAGGTTCTGGTACATTATTCGGAGTTCCTGTTTTAGGTGACCCAATTGAAAAAACAGGAGTGTACTCAACAGGTTATGAGAACAACGGGTTTATGCTAATGCCACCAATGGCCTTAATTATTGTTGGACTTATTATTTGGGTACAGCGCAGTAGAAACAAAGATTTAATCGAAGACTAATATTCTTTAAAAAAAGAATTTAAAATAAAAGACAATGATAGAACACATCGAATTATTTTTCAAGTCGATTTTTATAGATAACATGGTTTTTGCCGTGTTCTTAGGTATGTGCTCATATTTAGCTGTATCAAAGAAAGTAGCAACAGCAGTTGGATTAGGTGCTGCCGTAATTTTTGTATTGGCAATTACTGTTCCTTTAAACTGGTTATTAGACCAATATTTATTACAACCTGGCGCACTAAAATGGTTAGGAGCAGAGTATGCAGATTACGACTTAAGTTTCCTTTCTTTCATTATGTTTATTGCAACAATTGCAACGATGGTACAATTAGTAGAAATTGTTGTTGAAAAATTTTCACCATCATTATACAATTCACTCGGTATTTTCTTACCATTAATCGCAGTAAACTGTGCCATTTTAGGTGGTTCGTTATTTATGCAATCTCGTGAGATTGAAACTTTAGGACTGGCATTTAATTACGGAGTGTCTTCTGGTATCGGATGGTTTTTAGCCATTTTGGCAATTGCTGCTATTCGTGAAAAAATTAGATACTCAAGTGTACCAGCTCCTTTAAGAGGTTTAGGGATTACATTTATCATCACCGGACTAATGGGTATTGGATTTTTAAGTTTTGGTGGAATGTTAACAGGAGGCGATGAAGAAGGTGAACCAGCAAAGGATACTACAGCACAAGTTGAATCGATTGAAAATACTGATGAAGCTAAAAAATTAGCTGAGGCAAAAAACACTAAAACTATAGACTAAGTATGATTTTAGCAGCAGGAACAACGGGAACAGTAATAGCAACAGTTGCAGCGTTTTTATTAATTACGCTGATATTAGTGAGTTTGTTATTATTTGTGAAGCAGAAATTATCACCATCTGGTCCAGTAAAGATTAAGATTAATGGTGAACGTGAAATAGAAGTCGCTTCTGGAGGCACATTACTTTCAACATTAGGAAGTAACAAAATTTTCTTACCATCCGCTTGTGGTGGTGGTGGAACGTGTATTCAATGCGAATGTCACGTTCTTGAAGGTGGCGGTGAAGCGTTACCAACAGAAACTCCACATTTTTCTCGAAAAGAGTTAAAAGAAGGCGCGCGTTTGTCTTGCCAAGTTAAGGTAAAGCAAGACATGGAAATTACTATTCCAGAAGAAGTATTTGGGATTAAGAAATGGGAAGCAACCGTTGTACGTAATTATAATGTAGCAACATTTATCAAGGAATTTGTTGTTGAGATTCCAGAAGATATGAATTATAAGGCTGGTGGATATATTCAGATTGAAATTCCTGAATGTGAAATCAAGTATGAAAATATGGATATCACAGCACATCCAACAGACCATCCAGGTGAACCAGAAAAATTTAAAAAAGACTGGGATAAGTTTGGTCTTTGGCCATTAGTCATGAAGAATGACGAAACCATTGAGCGTGCATATTCAATGGCGTCTTATCCAGCAGAAGGGCGTGAAATTATGTTAAACGTACGTATTGCAACGCCGCCATGGGACAGAGCTAAAAATCAATGGATGGACGTTAATCCAGGTATTGCTTCTTCTTATATTTTTGCACAAAAACCAGGCGATAAAGTAACCATTTCAGGACCTTATGGAGAGTTCTTTATCAACGAGTCAGATAGCGAAATGCTTTACGTTGGTGGTGGAGCAGGAATGGCACCAATGCGTTCGCACTTATATGAGTTGTTTAAGACTATTAAAACAGGTCGTAAAGTAACCTATTGGTATGGTGGACGTTCTAAAGCCGAATTATTCTACATCCACTATTTTAGAGATTTAGAGAAAGACTTTCCAAACTTCAAGTTTTACATGGCATTATCTGAGCCACTAGAGTCTGATAACTGGAAGGTTAAGAAAAATATACATGACGAAGAAGGTGATGGTTTCATAGGATTCATTCACAACTGTGTAATTGATAACTACTTGAAACATCATGAAGCACCAGAAGATATTGAATTGTATTTCTGTGGACCGCCATTAATGAATCAAGCTGTTCAGAAAATGGGTGAAGATTTTGGTATCCCAGATGAACACATCAGGTTTGATGACTTTGGAGGATAAACTCTAAATGTTTTCATACTGAACTTGTTTCAGTGTCTTATCAAAAACAAAAAGCCAATGCTAATGCATCGGCTTTTTTGTATTTATGACGTTCTGATTTTATAATACTAACTCGTATTTAGGTTTGTCATCTTCATACTCAAATAATTTTGAGTAATCCATTATGTTTGCAATACCTTCTAATCTGCATAGGTGCGAGATAACGGCCGTAAGCGCCTTAAAAAGAACATCTTTGTCGGTAATATTATTTGGTCTTCCATTTTTATGATGCAATGGTAATTTATAGCCGCAAGCTTTCAAAAAAATAGATTCAATAGTTAATAATTCTAAAGGTGTATACCCATTAAATCGACGGCCCAAATTTTGATGAAATTTACCAATATAGTTTAACTCTATAGAGCCATGGTCATCAGATAAATATTTCCAACTTTCGGTATTGTTTAGAATGTTTCCAACAGCACACTGTTTACAACATTCCGGATTTAAGGTATTGTTATGAAATGCTAAGTACAATTTTTCAATAGCATTTTCAAAACGATTTAAAGTTTTCATAGATTTTTCTTTTTCGGAGTATTAAGATACAAAAAACTTAAAAACAAATTTTATTTGTATCCCATAATTAAAAAAACCGCGATGCTATCGCCTATATTTAAAACTTCATGCGTGGTTATTTCGTCATTTGAAAATGAATATCCACTCGGCACGTTTACTTCTTTTATGCCTTTGGCGTCTTTAATTCTAAATTTACTTCCACTAATGGTATATCCTATATGTGGATTATGGTAGTGTAACTCATGCCCAACATTAGGTGGAAACGTACATTTTAAGACCCTTAATTCTTTGCTTTCTTCTAATATTTCGCATACGTTTTTGCCTTCCCAACCAGCTTCTAATGGGTCTGGTAATTGATGGTTATTATTACAATTAAAAAGAAAAATTAAAATAAAAAGTATTAGATATCTAGAAGTCTGTATCATGTTTTTTTTCATTTAAAAAATCAAGGGCATTATATACTCAAACATAAGTAGTAATAAAACTACCGAAATGAAATTTAAAATAAGACCAGCTCTTGCCATTTCTTTTACTTTGATAAATCCACTTGCAAAAACAATAGCGTTTGGTGGTGTTGCCATTGGTAGCATAAAAGCACAGCTACTTGCTATTACAACAGGTATTAAAAGTTGCAACAAAGGAATTTCTAAACCTATTGCAATACCGGCAATAACTGGTGCTAAAACTGCAGTGAGCGCCACGTTGCTCATTAACTCGGTCATAAAAAGCATTAATAAAATGAGTAAAAAAGCTGTAAATAAGATACCGATTTCGGCTTTAGAAATGGATGCTGCAACAACATCAACAATTCCGCTAATAGACATACCTTTGGCGAGCGCCAAGCCACCACCAAATAATATTAAAATACCCCAAGCAAGATTTTTAGTGTCTTCCCATTTCAGGATAAAATCTCCCTTTTGTAAGTTATGCGGAAAAGCAAAAAGTGCAATAGCTCCAAAAATACTAATCATAGTATCAGTAAGGCCAAGCTTCGGAAATATACTGTTAATGAAACTTCTAAAAATCCATAAAGAAACAACAATAATAAAAACAATAAGTACATGTTTTTCTCTTGAATTTAGTCGCCCTAACTTATCTAATTCGCACTGAATTACAGAAGCCGAAGTACCAAATTGCAAATCGCTACAAGGAAATAAAATTTTTACTAAAACCAAATAAACGATTACCACCAATAAAACTGAAAGCGGCAGACCAAAAGTCATCCATTTTGCAAATGATATTTGAATGCTATACTCATTTTCAAGTAAACCAATTAAAACAGAATTTGGAGGTGTGCCGATTACTGTTGCAATTCCGCCAGCATTTGCAGAAAACGCAATGCCAAGCATAACGCTTAATGCGAAATTTTTATCATGTTTTGTAAAACCATCATCATCATTTATTAATAATTGAATCACGGACATTGCAATTGGAAGCATAACCACAGTGCTCGCTGTATTGCTTATCCACATACTCATAAATGCAGTAGCAATCATAAATCCTAAAATAACTTTATTTGGTGTTGTACCTGTTTTTCTTATAATATTTAAAGCTATCCGTTTGTGGAGATTTACTTTCTCTAAAGCCAATGCCAATATAAAACCACCAAAAAATAAGAACACAATTCTGCTTCCATAATTAGCACCAACATCGTCCATTGGCATAATTTTTAAAAGTGGAAATATTAGTAATGGCAACAACGCAGTTACAGAAATAGAAACGGCCTCAGTAATCCACCAAATGACCATCCATAATGCGGTAGCTATTACCGAATCTGCTGTTTCCGAAATGAGTTCTAATGGTAAAAATTGAATCGCTAAAAATAGCAATGGACCTAATAATAGACCAATACGTTTTGATATGGAATAATGTTTCATGCGATTAAAAATAGAGATTAAATACGAAAGGTATGACTAACCACGTTTTCTTATTGATGAAAAAAACACTTCTCTTTATTTTTTTGGCAGCTGCTATTTTAGTATTTGCTTTGCAGTTTAAGCCAATTAAGCAAACCGTTACCGCTGTTGTTACAAATCCAAGTTATTTAAATAAAAACGGAAATACCATTGTTAAAAGAGTATTTGTGCCAGATAATTATAAGCGAGTTGTATACGATTCCTCTTCGTTTCAAAACTTTATAAGAGAGCAAAAATTAAAGCCTTTTGGAGCAAAAGTGATTAGTTATGATGGTAAACCGTATTTCTATCAGCTTGGTCATGCAGGTGTTTTAGAGGTCGATGTACCAAGTAATGGTTTACAACAATGCGCAGATGCTTTAATAAGATTACGAAGTGAATTTCTTTGGCAAACCAATCAGAAAAGTAAAATAGGATTTAATTTTACAAGTGGTCATCACTGCTCATGGAATAAATATGCTAAAGGGTATCGGCCAAAAATTAATGGAAATAAAGTCACGTTTCATAAAACCGCTTCAGCAAATCATTCAAAAGCCAATTTTTACAACTACCTAAACCTAATTTATACCTATTCAGGTACGAGTTCTCTTGATGCTGAATTAATAGAAATAAAAAATATTTCAACTCTAAAAATTGGCGATATGCTTATACTTGGTGGCTTTCCAGGTCATGTAATTATGATTGCTGATATTGTTGAAAACGAAAATGGAGAACGTCTCTTTTTGCTCATTCAAGGCAATACTCCTGCGCAGAGTATTCATTTGCTTAAAAATTTAGATGATAGCACCATTTCGCCTTGGTATAAACTGCAATTAAATTCGGAAATATCTGTGCCAGGTTTTACCTTTGCAAACTCAAAGTTTGTGAGATTTAAGTAATGAGTAAACCACTAAATAAACAAGAACTACATAATCTAGCCATGAACCACGTAGGAAAGGATTTAGAGGCGTGTGGTTTTGAGTTTGTGGCTGTTAATAGCAAACTTAAAAAACATCCACAATTTGTCTGTATTGACAAAAATAAACAATGGTTTTTTGTAATTGTAAGGGCTGTTTTGTTACCAGATAACCCTAATAACTATGACATTGTCTGGATGGAAACTTTTAAACAGCACGCTTTCGAAAAAAATGTGAAAGTACTTTATGCTGGTGTTGGTTTAGGAAACCCTAATGGCGAAAATTTACCTATCTATCTCAATGAAGAATATCTTATTGAATACAATGGCATCCAAGTTATAGATGTTAATCTTAATTAATATGAAAAAAATAATTATTCTCTTTGTACTTACATTAGTTGTAGCCTCATGTAAAAATGAGCAAACAAAACAATCTGACACCGTTAGATTAATTAAAACTGACGGACCAGTATTTGGTACAGGTTATAATATTAGATATTATGCAAAAGAGGAATACCAAAAACAATTCGACAGTTTGTTTGCAGTAATTAATCAATCACTATCTACTTACATTCCAAATTCAGACATTTCAAAATGGAATAGAAACGAAACAGTTAATGTAGACGAGCATTTTAAAACCGTATTTAATACTTCAAAAAAAATCTTTAAAGAATCTAAAGGTGTTTTTGACCCTACAATTGGTAATGTCGTAAATGCTTGGAATTTTGGTCCTGATGAAAACAAATTTTTAACTGATAGCGCAACTATTATAGAACTTATGACGCATGTTGGTTTTGATCGTGTAAAAATGCTGCCAACAAAATTCATTCGGCCAGATAAGGCTTATTTAGACTTCAATGCCATAGCAAAAGGTTACGGTATTGATGTTATAGCAGATTTTTTAGAAACTAACGGCGTTTATAATTATTTGGTAGATGTTGGTGGTGATTTACGCGCCAATGGAACAAACTTAGACGAAAAAAGAGGTTGGACAGTTGGCGTGGAAGACCCAAATTTTGATGGGTCAAAATCCTACTCAAAAGTTATTACATTAGAAGGTAAAGGCATGGCAACATCTGGCACTTACAGAAAATTTAAGGTTGATGATTATGGAAACCGATATGCGCATATTATTAATACAAAAACAGGTTACCCGACCAAAACAAATGTATTAAGTGTTTCTGTAATTGCACCAAATGCTATGTTGGCAGATGGCTATGCAACAACGTTTCAGGCCATGGGAGTTGACGGAACAACAGCTTTTCTAGAAACACATCCAGAGCTTCAAGTCTATTTTATTTACTTAGACGAAAAAAATGAACTGCAGACTTTGAGCCTAAACGGATTTCCAGAATAGACTTTTAATATAGTTATTCACAAGTAAAAGCTTACTGTTTACTAAAATTAAGGATTTTCAAAATTTTATAAATTGTATTTTTGATAACAATTTTTATTTTCTTGAAAAGGCCATTACATCTATTATTACCTCTTTTCCTTTTTGCTTTAAATGTTTCAGCACAAGAGCCAGTTTCCATTCATTTAACTGAAGAAAATGGCTTGCCCGATGTAGAGTTTTATTCTATGTTAGAGGATAACGAAGGCTACATGTGGTTAGCTGCAAATAAAGGGTTGTTTAGATATGACGGAAAAGAATTTAAGGCTTATACAAATCTGAATAAACGTGGCCGTTCTTTTTTTAATTTAAAGCTTGATAAGTACGGAAATGTATGGTGCAATAATATTGCTGGACAGTTTTTTAGGGTGAAAAATGATTCACTTCAATTGTTTTTAGACTTTAAAGATGAACTTAACGGCGCATTACCAGATTATATTTTTTTTAAAAACAATTTAGTTTTTAAGGCGAGGAATAAATTTTTTTTTATTGATTTAGTTACAAAGCAAAAAAAGGTTAAAGTTGGTTTTAAGTACGGCACAAATATAGGTTTCGTTAATAAAAACAACAATTTTGTTTCGTTAGATTCTACTCTAAATTTTCAAATCAGAAAAAGTATTGATAGCCTCACTACCTTTAGTTTTCCTGAATATTCAAATGAAATAAAGGATGATAAATTAGGATTTACATCTTTTTATAAATACAAGACTTTAGATGTGTTGTTGTTTCAAAATAAATACAATTTTAAAAAAAAGTTATTTCTATTTGAAAGTAAGCGCTTAACAAACATCAATTTACCAGAACAATTTTCAAGTTTTTATATACATCAGATTTTCATTGACAACAATTATTGGTTTTTTTCTACTACGAAAGGTGTTTTTAAATGTGTAATTAGAAATCAAAATCTTCATATAATTCAGCATTATTTTTCGGAAGAGAATGTTACTGCCACAGTAAAAGATTTTAATAATAACCTTTGGTTTTCTACCTTAAATAATGGTGTTTTTGTTGTGCCAAATGAGAATATCATCTCATATTCAAAATTTCAAGATGTTACGGCTCTAGAGAAAAAAAATGACTCTGTAGTTTATGTTGGTGAACTTAATGGCAAGTTATCGGAGCTATCTCTTAATTCTTCAATTAAAACGAGACATTCTTTGTCATCTAATAGTGTCGTAAGACAATTGCACTACGATGATGAAAAACTATTTTACGCTTCAGACCAAAACACATATTTATATAACGAAATAACTAATTTTAAAACCCCTTATCAGCAGTTTGCAGCTCTGAAATCAGTTGATAAAATTTCTGATACATCTTATGTCATTGGAAAGAATTATGAGTCTAGTATATTGAATAAAAATTCTGAGATTGTTTTAGAAAAAAAAAGAGCTTACAAAGCGATATATTCAGAACGAAATAAGTCAATTTTATTAAGTTCCGTAAACGGATTGGATAAGTATGATTATCCTTCGCTTGACAAACAGCCAATATATTACGATAACAAATCGATTTATGCTTTTGACTTAACCGAAACTAAAAATGGAATTTTTTGGGCGGCAACTTACAGTCAAGGTGTTTTTGGAATTAAAGATGGTAAAGTTATTAAGCATCTTAAAACCGAAAATGGTTTGGCATCTAACACGACCAGTAAAATTGCGGCTGATGGCAGCAACCTTTGGATTGCAACAGACTTAGGTTTGCAATTTTATAATTCAGATTTAAACACATTTCAGACTTTATCTCGGTTAAACGGATTAAACTCTTTTAATATTAATCAACTTGAAGTATTAAAAAACCATGTGGTTTTTTCATCAAATTTAGGTTTGTTTTCACTTCAAAAAGACAACGTTTTTCAAGATAAACAAATTCCAAAAGTTGAAATTACATCAGTTACATTAAACGAAACGCCAACGATTTTAGAAGACAGTTACACACTGAAGCAGACCGAGAGCGAAATTGCTATTTCATTTCATAGTAAAGGTTTTCAGTCTGACAAAACAATCGATTATTATTACAAATTATATGGTTTTGATGAAAACTACAAAATGGTTAATGACGCGTCTCAAGAAGTGAAATATAATAGTTTACCAGCCGGAAATTTTACGTTTAAGGTAAAGGCCAAAAATAAATTTGCCAATAATTTTTCTCAACCTGCATTTCTGAAAATTAATGTTGTACTGCCATTTTATAAAACATGGTGGTTTTGGGCGTTGGTATTTAGTGTTGCGGTGGTATTAGTGATTTGGTATTTTAAAAAACAAACCAATAGGCTTAAGAAAGAACAACAAATAGAATTAGAAAAGGCTAAAATAAGTAAGGATCTAGTGTTTTCTCAGCTCGAAAATTTAAGAAGCCAGATGAATCCGCATTTTATTTTTAATGCGTTAAACTCTATACAAGATTATATAATTACAAACGAAAAAAAGCTAGCAAGGCAATATTTGGTGCGTTTTAGTAGATTAATCCGTACCTATTTAGAGCATAGCCAAAAAAATAGAGTGTCACTTTCAGAAGAGTTAAATGCGCTTAATCTCTATTTACAACTCGAAAAGGACCGTTTCGAAGATGATTTTGAATTTGAGATTTCAGTCGATAAACAACTAAACACAGATGAGATATTTTTGCCTTCGTTGTTTATTCAGCCTTATGTCGAAAATGCTCTTAAACATGGTCTATTGCATAAAAGTGAAAATAAAAACCTAAAAATATCTTTTGTAAAGAAAGAATCAGAAGGATTACTGATTTGCAAAATACGAGATAACGGAATTGGTAGAGAAGCTTCAGCAAAAATTAAGGCAAAACGGCAAAAGGACCATAGATCGTTTGCTACGTCAGCAAATCAAAAGCGGATAGATCTTCTCAACAAATCTGGAGATAAAAGATTTAAGGTTGAAATTATTGATTTAAAGGACACAAACAATCAATCATTAGGAACAGAAGTTGTGCTTCAAATTCCTATGTAAGCTATTACAGTTTGCATTAGTCAAAAAAATATAAGTTATGAAGGTATTAATAGTCGATGACGAAAATAGAGCCAGGCGAGTTTTAAGCACTATTATAAGTGATACACGAGATGATATTTCGCAAATTCTTGAAGCTTCAAATTTAATTGAAGCTGTAAAAATTATTAAATCTCAGAAGCCTAAAATTGTATTTCTCGATGTAGAAATGCCACAACACAGCGGCCTAGAAATTCTCGAATTTTTTAAAGGCGAAGTGATAGATTTTCAAATCATATTTACAACAGCCTATGGCCAATATGCTATAGAAGCTTTTAGATTATCTGCAGTAGATTATTTGTTGAAACCCATCGATGAAGACGAGTTAAATAAGGCGGTTAATAAAGCGACTAAAGCTATAGCCGAAGAAAATATTACGCATAAGCTCGAAAATTTAGAAAAAGCCTTTCAGCAATTATCTTTAAACAAAATAGCTCTTGAGGTGCCAAAAGGTATCATCTTTGCATCTCATGACGATATTTTATTTTTTGAAGCTGATGGTGTTTACACCAAAGTACATTTAGCAGACGGAAAGTCTGAGCTGATATGCAAAACGCTTAAACATTTCACAGACCAGCTAAGTGATAAGCCCTTGTTTTACAAACCACATCGTAGTTACTTGATAAATCTAAAATTCATGAACGAAGTCGTTAAAAAAGACGGTTTGCAAGTCATAATGAAAAATCAGAAATCCATACCGATTGCTCGAGACAGAAAAGAAGAATTTATGCAAATGGTAAATCGGGTTTTTAACTAGTTACGGTTTACAAGTAAAATCTTACAGTTCACTAAATAATAATTAATGCAACCTTAATTGGGTTGCATTTTTGTTTTCAATATAAATTAATTCAATTTTTTATTATGAAAATACGATTACTTTTTGCATTCTCATTTATTCTTAATTTCCTTTATACGCAAGCACCAACAGATTATATTGGAAGATACAATTTTGACAATGGTAGTTTAGCAGATGAAGCAAATGGAATTGGAAATTTAAACAATCCATCTGGACAGCCTAGTAATTATTCTGTCACAACAGGTTGGGATAACACTGCTAATAGCGCTATTGACGTAGTTAATGTTTTATTTACCACTGGTGCTTTTCCCCAAATAGCACAAGAGTATTCTTATTCATTTTGGTTAAACACTACATCAAATATTTCTAGCGATAGAGATATATTTAAGCGACTCAATAATAACCAAGGAGTTGGTACTTTTATGCAGTCAGGCGGTATAACCATTCAATTAGAAAATGGAAAAGTAAAAGGTTATGTTAGACCAGTACAAAATAATACTGGCGGTATTTTGGCTTCTGCTGAAACAAATGTTATTGCAGATGGTAATTGGCATCATATTGTTATAACAGTAAAACAAGTTACTAATGGTAATTTAATTGGATGGGAAATAGAAGCATTTCAAGATGGTGTTTCGATTTCCTCCGCTCAAACAAATTTTTATTTTTCTTCTCAAAATCCAAGTATAACAACATCTAACCAGCCATTATTTGTTGGTTCTAACGTTCAATCTTTTATTGGGATTATAGACGATATAAGAATATTTGACAGAGGACTATCCTTGCAAGAGGTTATCGAAACTCAAAATGACCCAGGAGTTGTTATTTTTTCTGATGCGAATTTTAAATCTTGGTTTGTAAATAATAATTTGATAAATACAAATGGCAGTAGCGAAATTGAATTTGCAGAGGCAGTTGCTTACACAGGTACTGTTGTGACACCAAATCTTGGTGTGTTAGATATTTTAGGTATTGAAGAATTCCCAAATATTACAGGTATTGATGTTTCAAACAATCAAATAAGTTCTGCGGATTTTTCAAAAAATATAAGTTTGACATCTGTTGATGTTTCAAATAATTCTTTGACGTTTTTTAATCTTAAAAACAATAATAATACAGCAATTGTAACATACAATTCAGTTGGGAATCCAAATTTAACTTGTGTGTTGGTCGATTACTTCAATTATTCAAATAATAATTGGACCTCGAAAGACTCACAAACAAATTTTTCGACAACGTGTAGCAATTCGCAAATATATGTTGATGCTGATGCTACGGGTGCCAACGATGGAACTAGCTGGATAAATGCATATACTAATTTGGCTACAGCGCTATCAAACAATCCTAATTCTAAATTCTGGGTGGCTCAAGGTATATATAAGGCATCATCTAATGATAGGACATTGTCTTTTGATTTAACAGCAAGCCAAGAAATTTATGGTGGATTTGATGGCACTGAGATTGATTTATCTCAGCGAGACATAGATGCAAATGAAACCATTCTTTCTGGTGATATTAATGGAACCGACGATAGTGTTTTGCAGTTCAATACATCGGCTTATGGAGATAACACATATCAAATTATAAATATTGTAGGAGACAATGTGGTTTTAGATGGAATTACTATTAAGGGCGGTAATGCAAACGCAGCAGGTTTTAGGACAGGAGCAGCTATAAATATTAGTCAAACTGTTAAAAATGTTGAATTTAATAGATTATTAATAGAGGATAATCGTGTTAATGATGCTGGTGTTGTGTATTTTAATCAAACTTCAGCGCAAACAGGTGACTATAATTACAATTTTACCAATTGTATTTTTAGAAACAACTTAGGCAGATTTGCTACAGTATATTATGCATCCAATCCAAGAACTTCAGGTACAATAAAAACTACTTTTACAAACTGTTTGTTTTATGATAATGTTGTAGCTGACGTTCCAGCTTATAATCAAGGAACAAATACTTTGTTTTGGTTTAGAACAGATGTTGCAACTACTCAAATAGGAGAATTTATTAATTGTACTATATCAAGTAACGACTTCAATGCTACAAACAATTCAGCTAGTGTAATATCTGCTTCTAGGATTGGTGGAACCTGTACTGCTAGATTATATAATAGCGTTCTTTGGGATAATAAGCGCGCTAGTGATGGCA
This sequence comes from Winogradskyella litorisediminis, assembly GCF_042675765.1. Lineage (NCBI taxonomy): Bacteria > Pseudomonadati > Bacteroidota > Flavobacteriia > Flavobacteriales > Flavobacteriaceae > Winogradskyella > Winogradskyella litorisediminis. The sequence goes on from NZ_JBHTJL010000009.1 coordinate 1,249,853, forward strand.
ATGAGCATAGCACTATAGGTGGTTTTGGTTCGCAAAGTGTTGGTAATAGAATTGTAAGAAATAGTATAGCGCCTAGTTTTAGTTCTGGTATAGCGCAAAACTCTAGTACAGCAGACCCATTGCTAGCTGTGTTTCCAGATAAGTATAAATATCGCATTGGTAATGCATCATCTCCAGCTATAGATTTTGGAGATAATACTTATTTGCCAGCTTCCGCCGTAGGTGATTTATTAAATAACAATAGAATCTTTAATTCAATTGTTGATGCTGGTGCCTATGAGTTCGGGGCAATGTCATTATCATCTTCTGATTCTGAAGCACAAATAGTTGATGTAAAGCTATATCCAAACCCAACATCAAACATCCTAAACATCAAAACCAACAACCAACAAATTAAGCAAATAGCAATCTATGATATATTAGGTAAGCAAGTTTTAAGAGCTAATAACTCAAACATAAATGTCTCTCATCTTAAATCTGGAATTTACATACTTAAAGCAAAAACAACCTTGGGGCAAGTTGTAAAGCGCTTTATCAAGCAGTAATCAGTTTTATTTAGTTTTAGTTTTGAAGAAAGAGCATCAGAAATGGTGCTCTTTTTCGGTTTACTAAAAGAATCTTACGCTTCACTAAATCACTAAATATTTAGCTCTAAAATTGAAAGATATTTGCATCATATTAATCTTTCAATATTATTAAAATGAAGACTTTTTTAAAACTTAGTATTTATCTTTTTACGTTATTTTCTTTTGCTCAAACGTCTTTTTTTGAAACTTTAAATTCTCATGGAGCAGATGCAGAATATCTTAATTTTGGTCAAGTTTATATTAACGACGATGGTAAGCAACAAGTAAATTCAGGTAAACCGCAAAAAACAACTATTGATTTAAATGAGTTTATGGGACTGCCTGCTGGTATTAAAGTGTTTTCGCACTTTGAAGGTAAAGAACCTATAAGACGTTATAATTATGATGCTACAAAAGAAACAGTAATAGATTTTATTGGTTTTCCAAATACTTCTATGTTACATCATGGCGGATATAACAGAGGGTTTGTTGCCATAGATAACTATGTATTTTTTCTCGAAGGTATCTCTAAAGACAAACTAGATTTTAGAGAAATATCGCGTGCATACGTTCTTGTGGGCACAAAAAATGCATCCTCGGAAACAAAAAAGAAAAAGAAGAAAAAGTTTGGTAAGTTTTTAGGTAAACTTAAAGATGCTACAATTAATCAAGGGCGTACAAACACAAATGCTCAACCAGAAGGCCCTGAATATGATGCTTTGATGTCTCACGATGTTAGAGAAATGATTAAGTCTTATTTAAAAACCATGAAAGCCAAGCAAGATACATACGAATTAACGGAAAAAGATAAAGCTGATTTAGCAACGATAAAAAACGCAGGAAAAGATTACGATAAAATGGTACAAGACAAAAATAATGCTTATTGGAATAGTGCCGAAGGTCAAGAAGTGTTACGCCGTCGTCGTAAAGCTAATGCCCATATGGAAACATGCCAAAAACACAAGGAAGTGTGTGGTTCTGCTTGGCATTGGTGGTAATTATTTAATGAGAAAGAAAGGAGCAGCAAACGTTGCTCTTTTTTATTTATAAACCACAGGAATTATTTCGCCATTGGCTAGACAATATTTTTCAATTTCTTTTTTTGAAAGTTGAGATGTATAATCGACTTCGTCAACCTTAAACCCAACGGAGCGAAGCTTGTTAAAATAATCTCTGCCATAAACGCGAACGTGGTCGTATTGTCCAAATATTTTTGCACGTTCAGCTTTATTAATTATTGTATCGTCTTCAAAAGTAACGTCACGATTTAAATCTTGTGGAATTTGAAAAATGCCCCAACCACCAGGCTTTATTACGCGATACAACTCTTGCATGGCTTTAGTATCATCTGGTATATGTTCTAAAACATGATTACATAGAATAATATCGTAACTGTTATCTTCAAACGGAAGATTGCAAATATCTGCTTTTACATCTGCAATTGGTGATAACAAATCTGTGGTTGTGTAATCTAAGTTTTTCAGTTTTCTAAAACGTTTTAAGAAGCATTGTTCAGGTGCAAAATGGAGGACTTTTTTTTCTGCTTTAAAGAAATTTGTTTCATTTTGTAAATACAACCATAATAATCGATGACGTTCTAAACTTAATGTAGAAGGTGATAGTACGTTATTTCTTTGGTTTCCATAGCCATAGGGTAAAAATGATTTAAAACTCTTACCATCAATAGGGTCTGTAAAGTTATTTCCTTTTAAAAAGAAGGCTAATATTGGTCGAGCTATATAGCTCAGCCTAATCAATAACGGTCTTGGTATTGTGTTTAATATGAATTTAAAAATACGCTTCATTAAAGCACGAAAGCTTTTTTTCTAAATTCGTCTTCCTCATTACTTTCAATTCCCAAAGCTTCATAAATATAGGCAAAGGTTGATAGCAATTCTGGCTTACCATCTACAATAGCTACATCGTGCTCAAAATGTGCACTCGGCTTGTTATCTTGTGTGGTAATTGTCCAACCGTCACGATGTTGTTTTATGCGATGTGTACCAAGATTTATCATAGGTTCAATGGCTACAACCATACCTTCAATAAATTTTTTTCCACGACCACGCTTGCCGTAGTTTGGCATTTCTGGGTCTTCGTGCATTTTGCGTCCTAAGCCATGACCAACCAATTCTCTTACAACACCATAACCGTGTGCTTCGCAATGTTTTTGTATAGCAAAACCTACATCACCAACACGATTACCAAGTTTAAATTCACGAATACCTACGTACAAGGATTCTTTAGTAACATCAAGAAGTTTTTGAGTTTCAGGAGCAATTTCACCAATAGCAAAAGTATAGGCATGGTCACCGTAAAAATCATTTTTTATTGCTCCACAATCTATGGAAATAATATCACCTTCAACTAAAGGCGTATCATTAGGAATTCCATGAACTACTTGTGAGTTTGGACTCATGCAAAGTGTATTAGGAAAATCGTACAATCCTAAAAACCCAGGGATTGCACCTTGGTCTCTTATACATTCTTCAGCAATTTTGTCTAATTCTAATGATGTTACACCTGGTTTAACTGCTTTTGCAACTTCTCCAAGTGTTTTTGAAACTACGAGAGCAGCTTCGCGCATTAATTCTATTTCTTCTTTTGTTTTTACAACAATCATTTTAAAGGGTATTGAGGCGCAAAGATACTAAAATATGAATGCTATTATTTTCTGTTAAACAAGCCGAAAAAGCCTTTCTTGTTTTTTGACTTTTCAATATTTGGAATTTCGTTGGTAAGCATTTGATATACTTTTCCCCAACCAATAAATCCTCCTATATTTCTGTCATCTATAAAAACATCTGCGTGGATTTTTGGGCTCTTTTCTGTTGATGGTTGTTCTTCAGGAAAACTCTTATTTACAGCATAGAATTCGATGCCGTTCTCATTACAAAAATCAACTGCTTCCTCAAGTTTTTTTCCATGCCTATACGTCCAAAGGATTAACCGATGTCCATCATTTTGAAGTCTTTTAAGCGTTTCGAATGCAAATAGTTGAGGTTTACCAATACTTGGATATGCATCTTCAACAATGGTTCCGTCAAAATCAATAGCAAGTATAAGTTTGTCTTTTGGATTCATGGATTACACTAAAGATTTTCTGGTCATTGCTTCGGGTTGAACAATACCCATTAATTTTAAAATGGTTGGTGCAATATCGCCTAAAACACCATCTTTGATAGTTGTTAAATCTTTATCGATTAATATTACAGGAACTGGATTAGTAGTGTGTGCTGTGTGAGGACTTCCATCTGGATTAATCATAGTTTCGCAATTGCCATGGTCTGCAATAAGTATAGTTGTGTAATTATTTTCTAATGCAGCTGTTACAACATCTTTGGTACATTCATCTACTGTTTCGCATGCTTTTATAGCTGCTTCCATAACACCTGTATGACCAACCATATCACCATTTGCAAAATTTAGACAAACAAAATCGACATCACCTTTTTGCAATTCTGGTACTAATGCATCTCTTAATTCGTAAGCACTCATTTCTGGTTTTAAATCGTAAGTAGCTACTTTTGGTGAGTTTCTAAGAATTCGCGTTTCGCCTTCAAATGGTTCTTCTTGTCCGCCAGAAAAGAAGAACGTCACGTGAGGATATTTTTCAGTTTCGGCAATGCGAATTTGAGTTTTATTATTTTTTTCTAATACTTCTCCTAAGGTTTCAGACAAATTATCTTTATTAAAAACAACTTTGATACCCTTAAAATTTTCATCATAATTAGTGAGCGTCACATAATGCAAATTAAGCTTATGCATGTTATACTCATGAAAATCGTTTTGAGTTAGTGCCTCAGTAAGTTGTCTTCCTCTATCTGTTCTAAAATTGAAGAAAATAACAACATCTTCATCTTTAATAGTTGTTAATGGTTTACCGTCTGCATCAACATTTATAATAGGTTTTATGAACTCATCAGTAATATCTTCTTCGTAATTGCTTTCAATAGTTTTTAAAATGGAAGTGGTTTTTTGTCCTTCGCCATTTACTAAAGCGTCATAGGTTATTTTTACACGTTCCCAACGTTTGTCTCTGTCCATGGCGTAATATCGACCAGTAACTGAAGCTAATTTTGCATTGGTTTCTTTTAACTTTTCTTCTAATTCAGAAATAAAACCGTAACCCGATTTTGGGTCTACATCTCGACCGTCTGTAAACGCGTGAACAAAAACATTTTCAAGATTATTTTCATTGGTGGCTTCTAAAAGTCCAAAAAGATGATTTATATGCGAGTGTACGCCACCATCGCTCACTAATCCAAGTAGATGAACGCTTTTATTGTTATGTTTTGCATAAATAAAAGCATCTTTTAATGCTTTTTCTTCTTGTAACGTTTTGTCTGCAACTGCTAAATTAATTTTTACTAAATCTTGGTATACAATTCTGCCTGCACCTAAATTCATATGTCCAACTTCACTGTTTCCCATTTGACCCTCAGGTAAGCCTACATGTAATCCATCTGTTCTTAAAGTAGCATGAGGATAGGTTTTTGTAAGTCCATCTATAAATGGTGTATTGGCATTATCTATTGCAGAAACTTTAGGGTCAGGAGACATTCCCCAACCATCTAAAATCATTAGAATTACTTTTTTATTCATGGTACTTTGTTAGAATTTCAAAGATAACACTTACCAAAGGATATCAAATTTTACGCTTAATTTTTTTTGAGATGAAAATTTCTGTTAGTTGAAAAAAGGAGAATTTTTATTTTGGGAGAATTTAACATGTTGTTTTCTAACGTGTTAAATATATGTTATATACATAGAATTGATGTAACTATTACAAAGTTCAGTAGTCTTTATAGTATAGACAAATTAATTAATAATCAATCAAAAAACAACAATCATGAAAAAATCAATTTCAATTTTAGCCCTTGCATTATGTTTTACATTACCAACAGTTAATGCATTAAATTCTGAAAATTTATCTAAGGTGAATATCGAATTAGAATCCATTTACGAAGTTAACGCGCTTTGTGCAGCTGCAGCTAAAGGTGATGTCGAAGCCGTTAAGCAACTTCTTAAAAATGGAATGGACGTAAATCAAAAATCAAACGGGATGCTTCCTATTCATTATGCTGCAAGATTTAATAGAGTAGAAGTGCTAAAGGTTTTAATTACTGAAGGTTCAGAGATTCATAAAACCTGTGATAAAGGTTTTACGGCATTAAGACATGCGGAAAAAACAAACGCAACTGAGGCAGCTCAGTTTTTAAAACGTTTTAAAAAATAAGTGTCTAGATAATGACAATTATTTGAGTTAGTTAGTTTGAAAAAGCATCCATTTAGGGTGCTTTTTTAATAATTAATATATAGCCATCCTGTAGTAGCTTTGCCAGAATTTGTGAGCTCTAAAGTATAGTAATACGTACCAGCTGGTAACTTTTGATTTCTTCTAACAACTCTTCCAGCATTTGATGTGCCATCCCAATCGTTTTGATAATTTGTAATCTCATAAACAATATTTCCCCAGCGGTTATATATTTTTAGTGTGTTTTCAAAAAGTTCTATACCTTCTATAACAAATGTATCATTTGTACCATCACTGTTTGGAGAAAATAAGTTGTAGATGTTTAAATCATCTTCAGTAATTAAAGCACCAAAAGTAATTATTTCATAGTCTGAAGGATTAAAAATAAAAGAATCAATAGTGCCTTCATTAAAAGTACCAGTAAAGTTTGAGTTACCTAAATCTTTCCACTCTTGGTCAACTATATGCCAACCAACAACTCTTAAACTTTGTAATTCCGATACCAAACTATTGATATTACTTTCTGAGTCCCAAGTTAAGGTGACTAAAGAATTATTTGGGCCATCAAAATCCCAAAATTCTATAGTGCTTACATTATTTACAAAAGCATCTGTAGTAGAGGTGTTAAATCCATTATTAAAAACCGAAGGGAAATTAGGGTCTTCATTAAAATACGCCGCTTTTATAAAAGTTCTAGGTGTATTATTGGTTGTAATAAGTGGTCTGAGTTTATCATCATTACCAATAGGGAAACTAAATTCTACATTACCATTAAAACTAGCGTAACCGTCAGTATTGGTTGTTGATGATTCTAATACGTAAAACGCATTTTCTAGATAATCTAAAGAAATATTTGGATTATTTCGAGGTGTAATTACATCACCGTTAATATAGGCTACACTATTTGCTACTTCAGTATTTATATCTAAAAAAAGATGATTTACCACATCGACTTCAATATCAAAAAAACGTGGCGTTTCTGTTCCTGAAATCGTCAGTTCATTACTGGTATGGTAAAATCCAGCAAGACCAAGATTTTGGTTAAATGTACCATTGTTTACCAAATCTATATGGAAACCCATTTGTCCGTCTTGATGGATTTGTATGTTTCCAGAATTTTGCAATGCGGATTGTGCACTAAAATCAAAAGTGAGTAGAGTTAAAACAAATAAAAAGAAATAACTTTTTTTTAATTTCATTATCTGTAAGCTGTATATAATACGATAACAGATTCATCTAGAATATCATCTTGCACTCCTGCATTTCCAAAAGTACCTTCAGTATAGGTAACATTTATTGTAAAACCATTTGTATCAAAAGTGCTAAGTGAAGCAGAAATCACGCCATTATTATCTCCGTTTTGTGTCGTATATCTTAAGCCAATACATTGCGTATTGTTAGAATATCTTGATATATCATTTATAGAATTTCCGTGAGCTCCAATAAATATAACTGCTTGATTTATGGTGCCGCTATCATTACGAGCAAAACCATTCATGGTGCCAGCAGTATTCTCTAGCAAATTGGTATTGTTATTTCCTGTTGCATTATCATCATTTATATTAAATGATCCAATATTGGTGTGTGCTACAAAAGTAATTTGTGATGGTTGAAATGGTAAACTGGTAATAGATTGAGAATACGTTCCTGTAGTTGTTAGAGTTGTATTATCTATTATAAAAAAGCCTGTGTACACATTTGTAAAATTTGCTACCCAAGAAGTACCATCATAAGTTTTGGTTACTGTTGTATTACCACTTGTATCATACCAAACATCACCTTCTAATGGATTTATTGGTGCTGTAGCAGACGTAGTGACTTGATTATTACGTATTTGTTGAATTGTTCCCTTGTTATCGATAACCCTAACTTCTTGAGCGTTGGTTATAAACGAGGTAACCAACGTCAAGATTAGGATTATGTAATTAATATTTTTAAACAAGGATTTTTGCATTAGTTATTATTTTACAAAATGTACTTCAATAACATCACCAGCTAAAACCGCCCAATCGTTTGGAGCAGTAGTACTTGGAATTAATGTTACAGAAGAACCTGCTACTGTATAATCTGTGTTTGCTACCAATTTTGCACCGTTTCTATATACATAAACTTGTGCAAATGCAGGCAATACTGGCGCACCTGTTAGAGGGTAATCAGTTTGTCCTGCTGTAGCTGTAAATGCTTCTTGACCGCTTTGAATTAAATCTGTGGCTAATAATTTCTCCACATTACCAGTTGCTTCGTTACGTACTAATAAAGTGTAACCAGTTTCTGTGCCAGATTCTGCAGTTGTTGCAGTTGCTGCATCTGCTGTGGTTGTAACAATGTTTTCAAGACTGAAATTTACACCATCAATTACAAAACCATTTGCAGTTGTCCCATCATTTAGTGTAATGGTTGTGTCATCACTCAATGTTCCACCTAATTGCCATGTTGAAACGTACCCACCATCTGGAGTGGTATCAGTTAAAAGTGTTAAACCATTCTGAACTTGTAAGAACTTCTTTGTCCCTTTGTTGTCAATGACTCTAATTGTACCGTTAAGAACGCTTGATTGACTTAGATCCTCGCCTTTGCCAATATCTCCTGTTGTTTGCTGTGCATTACCGAAGCTAAACGCTAGTATAGCTACTGCAGCTAATCCTAATTTTAAAAAATTTGTTTTCATTTTACTTGTTTTAATTATTATTTTTCGTGTTAAGTTATATTTAATTTAATTGTACTATTCGTATTTCATCACCCGCAAAACAGCTTGCTTCTGGTTCTACTTCTAATGTTGTAGGATTTATTATCGTAAATGAAATTCGGGCGCCATTTCTATAAACTTCAATTTTGTTGATATCAAGCGCATTTAATGGTGGCGTAAATTGTGATTGTCCTTCAGTAGCTATAATGACAACTTGCTGCTGCTGTACTAAATTTGTGGCTGATACTTGGGCTAATTCTCCTGTAACGTTATCCGCGACGACAACACTGTTACTACCGTCTAATGTGGTTTGCGGTAGCCCTAATAATGCTAAAGTATTGGTGCTATCTGTTGTTATAACTGTTGGAGAAATTAATGCACCACCTAGTTGTATGGTATTACTTGTAATTGATACACCATTGTCCGCATTTAAAATTTGATTAATCATTATCCAGTCTGCGCCATTATAGGTAAATAAATCTCCAGTGTCTTCATCAACATATATATCTCCTGCAACCACATTATCTAAAACGTTATTGTCTGGTAGTCCGTTACCACTGCGAGGATTTATATTAATTGGTAGCCATTCAGAGCCATCCCAAATACTTGCAATATTGTTTGTGGGATTAAACCAATAATCGCCGATTTCATTTGCTGTTGGAGCAGTGGCAGTAACGCTAATTAACGGTTCGTCACAGAGATTTTTCCATCGGGTACCGTCATAAGCAAAAATACATTCTGAGTCAATGTTGTATATAAGTGCACCTTCTAAAGGAACAATAGTGTTCATTTGTGCATCCGTAATTCTAGTAAGCACAAAAACTTTTTCGTTGCTTTCTAATTCTAGGATTGAGTTTGAATCAATAATGGAAGGATTATTTCCTATTTTGACTTGAGAATAAGACAAAATAGGTAAAATAATCAAAATCATTAAAACGACCGATGTTTTAAATTTTTTGAACAATTTTACTCTAAAAAAATTTTAATTGATATAGAAAAATATTTGTTTTCTATAATTGTAAAAATATGATAACTATTTTTCTTACAAAAAAACCACTTAAAAATTATTATTAAATACGTTTAAATGCACTCTATTTCGCTGAAATACATTAAGAAAAGTAAATAAATCAAAAAAACTAAAATTATTAACTATTATGGTTATATATTTTTGATTAAATATTAAAGTTGATTAAATGTTAGATATTACTTTTAAGTTGGTTGATTTTCAATCTATTGATTTGATAATTCCTTTAGTAGATAAACTGAATAAAGGAAAAGTGTCAAAAAGTGTCTTATATAAACGATTTCAAGAAATGTTTAAGCAAAACTATCAATGCGTTGGTATTTTTGATTGCGAAAAAATGATTGGCGTTTCTGGTCTTTGGTTTTGTACTAGACACTATGTGGGCAAGTCGGTTGAATTAGATCATGTTTTTATATCTGAAGAATACAGAAAAGGAGGATTAGGTAAAAAATTTATGAAATGGATTAATGATTATTGTCAATCTCAAGGCTGTAATTCTATGGAGTTAAACACTTACGTTAATAACTATCCGTCTCACAAATTTTATTATAATGAAGGTATGGAAATTTGGGGTTATCATTTTTTTAAGCACTTATAATTATTTGAGAAATTCTAAATCGGTGTTGGTCTTAATTTCGTAAGCCGTTGCGTCGTAAGTAAAAATTCTGGCATCTAAATTTCCACGTAGAAATAGTTTGTTGTCTTTTGCTTCAATCCAGCTACCTTCTCGCAATCCGATAACAGGTTGAGTGTTAAATTTGTGAAATTCCTTTATGCGCGTTTCGCGAGTTTCACCCATATGAGTGCTACCTTTAATAGGGTCTAAATAATGCGGGTTTATATTAAAGGGTACAATTCCTAAGGTTTTAAAACTTGGTGGATACACAATAGGCATATCATTGGTGGTATTCATAGTAAGTCCACAAATGTTACTGCCTGCACTTGTGCCTAAATAAGAAGTGCCATTGTTTATTGCAATTTTTAAAGGCTCTAACACCTTATTTTTATAAAGCTGGTTTACCAATACAAAAGTGTTTCCGCCACCAGTAAAGATGCCTTTGGCTTTAGTAATCGCTTCAGCAGGATTTTCACACGTGTGAAGCCCTATAACTTCAATATTTAATTTTTTAAACGCTTTTGCAGCATTTGCTGTGTAATCATCATGAGAAATTCCACCAGGTCTAGCGTATGGTACAAAAATAATTTTGTCAATACCTTTAAAATGTAGTTTTAATGTATCTAAAAGGTATTCGAGATATCCGCTTCCATGAACTGTTGATGTACTTGCAATAATTGCTGAAATCATTTTTACTATATTTATTTAGACGTAAAAATAGAATAATTTGTCAAGAACAAATTTTTGTCATTTAACAAAAGTTTACCACAGACTTATAACTATTTTAAGTTTACAACACCGAAATTTACTTTAACTAACACATCGAACCATGAAAACAATTACCACAATCATATTTATACTTTTTTCTTTTTCTGTTATAAGCGCGCAAACAATTGAGCGTGTAGAGATTAATGGAAGAATTACCGTAGACGTTCCAGATAAAGAAGGTATTACTGTGTACAATAGAAGTTCTAATAAAGGCACAACTACAGACGAAAACGGAAGTTTTAAAATTGATGTTGCCGAAAATGATGTCGTAGCTTTTGGAGCCTTACAGTTCAAAGATTTTACCATAAGAATCGATGAGCGTATTATCGAATCCAGACAAGTATCTGTTAGACTTGTCGAAGACGTCAACAAACTGGATGAAGTAATTGTTTTACCATACGATTTATCAGGAAATTTAAAAGTCGATGCCAATGCGGTTAAAACCGTTAATGTAGATATGGATAAGGTTTATGAAGATGAAACTGACCTTGATGATTATAAATTTTCAGCAGATAATAAAACTAAAGTCGACAATCCATTAGTTGACCCAAATAGATTGGTTAATGGTTTAAATATTGTAAATGTTTTTAAGGCCATTTTTCCGGGTAAAAAAAATAAACCAAAAACAGAAGCTGAGCGTTTGGAGTTAAATCAGAGTCCAATTACCAAAAAATATACAGCTCAATTTTTGGAGGAAAATTTTAATATTCCTTTAAACCAAACAGATGCGTTTATTGAGTTTATTCAAGACAAAGGTTATGATGAAAAACTTTTGAAAGAAAAAAATGAAATCTATCTAATAGAATATCTCGAAAAACAAAGTCAACTCTTTTTACTATCGAAAAATTAAGTTTTAAATACAGTGTTGCCTGTATTATTCTACTTTTCGTTTTTAATACAGCCAATGCTCAGCTTCAAGATATAAAAGGAAAAATCATCAATAATGATGAAGTAGAAGGTATCCATATTTTAAACAAAACAGCTTTAAAATATACGGTTACGGATACTGATGGGAGTTTTGTTATTCCTGCAAAGTTAAACGACACTTTGACCATATCTGGTCTTAAGTACAAAGTGAAGGAATTAAGAATTACCAAATCCATATTACAAACCAATCAACTAAATATTGAGTTAGAAGAAAATATCACCCAATTAGACCAAGTTACATTAGGAAAAATTTTAACAGGTAATATGACTTCAGATATCAACAATTTAGATGTTGAAACACCAATAAATTTTTACGACTTAGGTATTCCAGGATATACAGGAAAACCCAAAACACTGAACGAAAGAAAACTTTATGAAGCTACGTCAGGTGGTGGTGGAATTCCTTTAAATCCATTAATTAATCTCATTACAGGTAGAACAAAAGAGCTTAAGAAGCGAATTCAATTAGACAAGGATATTGCTTGTGTAGAACAGTTTAAAACAACTTACAAAGACATTCTTTTTGATGGTAAACATATCAGTGAAGAGCTTCAAAATCGTTTCTTCGTTTTTATAACCGATAGCGAAGATTTACAAAAAGCTTGTGTTAATGGTACAAATGTTTTAAAGCCAATAGAATTTCTTCAATCTGAATTAAAATTGTTTAAATTACGTCTTGCAGAAGATGATAAAAAAAATTAGCCTCATATTAATTCTAGTTTCGACGTATTCAGGTTTTGCTCAGCTACAGAATCTAAACGGAATCGTAATAGCTAATGACGAAGTTGAAGGTGTACATGTACTTAATAAATCTTCAGTAAAATATACTGTTACCGATACAGATGGTAGTTTCACTATTATAGCAAAAGCTAATGATACATTAGTTTTTTCTGCATTAAAATATAAATTGAAAGAAACTGTAGTGACAGCTTCAGACTTACAAAAAAGTGATTTTAAAGTTTATTTAGAAGAAAAAATCAATGAGCTAGATGAAGTCACAGTAGGTAAAATTTTAACGGGTAGTTTAGGTTCTGACCTTGGAAATGTTGAAACAAAAGAGGAGTTAAATTTTTACGATTTAGGCATTCCCGGTTATACAGGCAAGCCAAAAACCATTGAAGAACGAAAATTAGCTGATGCAGATGCAGGTTCTTGGGGATATGTCGGCATCGGGTTTAGTATTAACTTTCACAAATTATTAAATAAAGTAAGTGGCAGAACAAAAAAATTAAAAGCCATTGTAGCATTAAGCGAAAATGACAAATGTATGAATCGCTTAAAAGATTTTTATACAGAAACCTTATTTAAAGAAGAAGATTTAACCGAAGCACAACAAAACGAATATTTTTACTTTTGTATGGATGACGATAGTTTTAAAGATTTATGCGAACGAAACGACCCTAGCGAAGTGATTCCGTTTTTAAACGAAAAATTAGCAGTTTACAAAGCCAATTTAAACGAAAGTAAAAACTAACTTGGCACATAATTTGACTTCAAAAGTTTACCATTAAATTTCAAGATGAAAAAATTAATTTACAGTTTATCCTTTCTCAGTTTATTTGCGCTTTTAGTCTCGTTTTCAAACCAACATGAATATTATGTGAGCGTAACAAAACTAGAATACGTCGAGAGCCAAAAATCCATTCAAATTATAAGCCAGATTTTCATAGATGATTTTGAAAAAGTTTTAAGAGAACGCTATGATGAGAATATTACACTAGCCACAAAAAACGAGTCCAAATCAATTGATGATTTTATGGCGAAGTATCTTAAATATAAGTTAGATATTAAAATAAACACAAGGGACATAGATTTTAAATTTTTGGGCAAAGAATATAAAGACGATATCGTCTATTGTTACCTCGAAATAGAAAATATAAAAACTATAAAAACACTCGAGGTAAAAAACGAAGTGTTGTTCGACATTTATCCAAAGCAACAAAACATACTTAGAACAAAGATTTACAAAAAAGATAAAAGCTTTATTCTCATTCCAGAGAAAAATAAAGCTGTGTTAAACTTTGACTAATTACATTAAAAAAAGCTGCTTTTTTTCTACTTTAGGCATCATTTTTAAAACACCAATTTCACATTATGAAAATTTTTAAGCACGTCTTACTCGGTCTTATGTTTATTTCGGCAGGTGCATTTGCACAAGATTCTGAAGAAAACGAGAAGCCACAAGGACACACCAACCAAAACAAATTCAAGCAGTTGTATGATGAATTTGCAACACCAAACATGTTTCGTACAGGTTCTGGAGCACCAGGTCCAGCGTATTATCAGCAACAAGCAGATTACAAAATGGATATCGAAATCGATGATGATAAAGCACGTCTTTACGGTTACGAAACCATAACATATACAAACAATTCTCCAGATCCATTAAACTATTTGTGGGTACAGCTTGATCAAAATATGCGCGCGCGCGACTCAAAAACACCGTTAATTAATAGTAGCGGTATTGGGCCAGCAAATACTTCAGATAGAGTGGCTAACTCTTATTTAAAAGAACGTTTTGACGGAGGTTTCAATATCGAAGAAGTTTCGGATACAGATAAAAAGCCATTACCGCACATGATTAACAGAACCATGATGCGTGTAGAGTTACCTAAAACTTTAAAAACCGGCGAAAAATTTGTCTTTAACATCAAATGGTGGTACAACATTAATGACCACGTAAAAGATGGCGGACGTTCGGGTTACGAATATTTTGAAGAAAACGATAACCGCATTTATGTGATGGCACAATTCTATCCACGTATGGCGGTATACAATGATGTAGAAGGATGGCAGAATTCTCAATTCTGGGGAAGAGACGAGTTTGCGCTACCATTTGGTAATTTCGATGTAAATATTACCGTACCAGCTGACCACATCTTAGATGGTACAGGTTATTTAACAAACCGTAAAGAAGTCTTCACAAAAGAAATGATGAAGCGTTACGAGAAAGCAAAAAAGACCTATGATGAGCCAGTACTTATCGTAACACAGGCTGAAGCTGAAAAAGCAGAAAAGAGCAAAAGTAAAGATAAAAAAACATGGAAATTATCTGCACAGATGGTTCGAGATTTTGGTTTTGCAACATCTCGAAAATTTATTTGGGATATGATGGCTGTAAAGCTAGATACCAAAGATGTAATGGCAGTGTCTATGTATTCTAAAGAAGGTAATCCTCTTTGGGGAGATTGGTCTACAAAAGTAGTTGCAAGTACATTAAAAAGTTACTCACGTATGACATTTGATTATCCTTACCACAAAGCCATTTCTGCTCACGCACCAATGGGTATGGAGTATCCTATGATTTGCTATAATTTTGGACGTCCTAATAAAGACGGTACGTATTCAGACCGTACAAAATTTGGGATGATGGGTGTAATTATTCACGAAGTAGGTCACAACTGGTTTCCTATGATTGTAAATAGTGATGAGCGTCAATGGACTTGGATGGACGAAGGTTTAAACACGTTTGTACAATACGTTGCAGAGCAAGATTTCGGTGAATGGTATCCAGCGGCTTTATCAGAAGGGCAAACAAAATATCCGTCTCGTCGTGGACCTGCAAAAAATATTGTAAGATACATGGGCGGAAACCAAGATTATATTGCACCAATTATGACTAAAGGTTTAAATACGTACCAATTTGGAAGTAACGCCTATTCAAAGCCAGCAACTGGACTTAATATCTTAAGAGAAACCATAATGGGCCGCGATTTATTTGATTATTCATTTAAAGAATACGCTAACCGTTGGAAATTTAAACACCCAACACCAGAAGATTTTTTCCGTACAATGGAAGATGCATCGGCAGTTGATTTAGACTGGTTTTGGAGAGGATGGTTCTACACTACAGATTACACTGATATCGGTATCAAAGAAGTAAAGAAATTTGCTGTAACCGAAACACCAACAGAAGAAGGAAAAAAACTAGCTGAGCGCTATAAGCAATTTGGATTAGATACATCTAAAATGGTTTATTTTGTTGAAGAAGGTCAAGAAGGCTATGATGAAGCTATGAAAAACGCCGACTTATCGGAGCTAAAAACCGTAAAGGAATTTGTAATGGATAACTTTACGCCAGAACAACAAAAAGAAATGAAATCTCCTAAATACTTCTACCAAGTAACTTACGAAAAGCCAGGCGGACTCGTAATGCCAATTATTGTAGAATATACCTACGCAGATGGTACAAAAAAGAGAGAAACATTTCCAGCACAAATCTGGAGACTTAATGATAAACAAGCAACTCGTGCTATTGCAAGTACAAAAGAAATTGTAAGCATTACAGTTGACCCAGATTTAGAAACTGCAGATGTAGATACAACAAACAATTCTTGGCCAAAAGAGGTAAAGGAAAGTGAGTTCGATAGTTTTAAAAATAAGATAAAAGATTAATTAAAAAGTTTTTTTTATTCTAAAGCCGACTTTAACGAGTCGGCTTTTTTTATTAGCTAAACTCGCTCTATATTTGCAGTATGAATTTTCAGCCTACATTTTTATTTATCGGCGGTACCGAAGTAATTTTTATCCTATTTATAGTGGTAATGGTTTTCGGTGCAGATAAAATTCCCGAAATCGCTCGCGGTCTCGGTAAAGGCATGCGTACACTTAAAGACGCTACCAATGATATTAAAAATGAAGTTACAAAAAGCGCCAAAGATAATGGCATCATCGACACAGATGTGACAAAAGATATCAAAGAAGAACTTGACAAAGTGAGAGATGAGGTCGAAGATTTTGCAGGTTCAGTAAAACGAAAACTATAAATTTTTATTTGGACGTTACCAAGACATTCTAAAAAGGCATCGTCTCGGTCGGGTTTTCGGAAGTCGCTCTCTTAGATAAGCTCGAAAAAACCCTCAACTGCAAAGCACTCACAATTTATTTCTAAATAAAATCTATGAGTAATCCCTAATGCAACCGGTTACTGAACATTTATATAAAGTTATCATCTCTATTGCTTCCGAAATTTCGGTACTAGAGGCTTCAAAAGTATATTATTCTCAATTACAGCTTCCGACTAATTGTTAAGCCATCTCTTATAGGCAAAACCACAGTTTCCACTCTTGGATCATTTTTTAGAAGTGTGTTGTAATCTAAAACCGCTTTTGTCGAAATATCCTTTGGGTTAAATTTTTCAACCACTTTTCCATGCCATAGCACATTGTCCGAGAGTATAACTCCACCAGATTTGAGTTTATCAATAATCAAATGAAAATAATTACTGTAATTGGGTTTATCGGCGTCAATAAAAACCAAATCAAACGTTTCATTAATGTTTGGAATAATCTCCAGCGCATTTCCGATATGTTGAGTAATCTGTTTACCATAACCTGACATGTCAAAATATTTTCGCTGAAAATCTTCTAATTCTTCATTAATATCAATAGTATGTATCGTACCTTTTTTTTGTAAGCCTTCAGCCAAACACAACGTGGAATATCCAGTAAATGTCCCTATTTCTAAAACAGATTCTGGGTTTATTAATTTGGAAATCATACTCAACACACGGCCTTGATATGGTCCGCTAAGCATAATTGGTTGTAATATTTTTTGGTAAGTTTCTCGGGTAAGTTGTTGAAGTAATTGTGGTTCTTCTTCAGAATGCGCAACAACATAATCGTCTAATTTTTCAGGTAAAAAATGCATTATCCCAAAATTCGTTTTACTAAGTCGTCTTTTGCATTTTGATCATCACCACAAAGCCATTGAATTACGTTGTCTTCCCAAATGGCATCGCGTTCTGTTTCAGAGATTATATCTCTCTCAATAGCCAAATCTAAAATTTTTCCAGGGTAAGAGCTTTGTTTTTCACTTTCCATTTCCCCTAACGGATATGGGTCATCTAATCCCATGAGGACTTGTTTAGAGCCTTGATTTTTAATAAGTAATTCTAATCCGCCAGTATCATGAACTAAAGTGTCAAAAAAGATATTTTTATGACCTACAGCTTTACGTGGATGACTTTTTCCTTCAAATAAATCTGGTCGCCCATCAAAGCCTTGTATTCGTCTTCCTAGGTTAATTTGTGCTAATTGACCGCCATGTGCAAAGCAAGTTCGCATGTTGGGATATTTATCTTGGTAACCATTTAAGGTTAAAAAATGATAAGCGTCTGCACACTGTGCCAACATCCAAATCAGGTGAAAGCGCCAAGATGTATTTTCTAATTTTATAAATTTTTCTCCATCATAAGGATGTATTTCTACAGCTAAATTGTATTTGTTGGCGAGTTCAAAAATAGGTTCGTTTTCTTCATCAAATATACAGCGCCAAGTACCGATTGTATCCATGTAATGTGTTGGTAAACATAATAAGCGCATTCCGAGAACTTCTACGCAGCGCTCAATTTCCCAACATGCACCACGGACAAATCCAGGATGTACCACAAAACCCGTGGTAAATTTACTCGGATTATTATGCTGTACTTTAGCATTAAAATCATTTTGAAAACGCAATGCCTGTTTCATTTCTTCAACTCGCAAGCCATTACCATATAATTGTGATAAATTAAGCACAACCGCATGATCTATTTTGTTGCGCTCCATCCAAGCTAATTTTTCGTCTAAGAAAAAGCTAGAATCTGTGATTGGTCTGTTCCAATCTTTTTGAAGCATAAATTTACGGTCTTTATCCACCCAAAAAATACCTTTATCTTTCATAAACTGCGGAATTTCCTCAGGATATGGCAGTAGGTGAGAGTGACCGTTTATTCTTAATTTTCTTTTAGTCATCTAACTTTACTTTCTTCGGTGGTTGCATTAATTTCCCGCAATTCGGACATTTTCTTTTTCTTTCATCCCCATAATACTTATCAAATATTTTAGGCATATCTGTTTCAATATTATCGAGTGTAAAATCTTCTTCGTAAAGTTTTGTGGTGCAGTTTTCACAAAACCATAATAAAGCATCGCTGACACCTTCATCTCTAGGATATTCAATAACCAAGCCTACAGTATTGGCACCTCGCTGCGGTGAATGTGGAACTTTTGGTGGTAATAGAAAAATATCTCCTTCTTTAATATGGATATCTCTCGGCTCACCATCTTCAATCACTTTTAACACAATGTCACCTTCGACTTGATAAAAGAATTCTGGCGTTTCATTGTAATGATAGTCCTTACGACTGTTTGGTCCACCTACAACCATAACTATAAAGTCGCCATTTTTCCAAACGACTTTATTGCCTACTGGTGGTTTTAGAAGATGTCTATTTTCTTCAATCCAAGCTTTAAAATTAATTGGCGGATATAATTTACTCATGATGAAAAGCCCCTTTTAATTTCCCCAAAAGGGAAAAACTCATTATGGGAATGGAGTTTAATTATGATTAAAATTGACATAAATATAGTACTTTTTTTACGCAATAATTTCTCCCTTTGGGAGGATTAAGGTGGGCTATAGAGATTTTGTTCGTCCTCCATCAACAGGAAGATTAATACCATTGATGTAAGCAGCACGCGCACTTGCTAAAAATGTAATAGCATCTGCTGTTTCTTCTGGTTGAGCAAAGCGTTTAGCTGGTACGGTATTTTTCATTGCTGTTGCTGACTCATCAATCGATTTGCCTGTTTTTTCAGCTTTATTTTTTATGATACTCGACAAACGCTCCGTTGCTGTAGCGCCCGGTAAAACATTATTTACCGTAATACCAAATTGCCCAAGTTCATTGGCCATTGTTTTACTCCAATTCGCCACAGCGCCACGAATGGTATTACTCACGCCAAGACCATCTAAAGGCTGTTTTACTGAAGTTGAAATAACATTTATAATTCGACCATACTTTTCAACTTTCATAAATGGTGCTAAAGTTTGAACTAAAATATGATTGCATTTTAAATGTTGCGTAAAAGCAGATTCAAATTCATTAACTTCCGCTGAAAAAATTGGTCCAGCTTTTGGTCCACCAGTATTATTTACCAGGATATGAAAACCATGATTTTTAAAAATATAATCTTCAACCTTAGATTTTAATTCTGAAGGATTCGAAAAATCGGCAACGATATAATCATGATTTCTGTGCTGAGGTAGCTCAGCTAAAACCGCTTTCAATTTTTCTTCGTTTCGGGCTATCAGCGTTACAATTACACCTTCTTCAGCCAAAGCTATTGCTGTTGCTTTTCCTATACCTGCGGTGCTTCCGCAGACAAGTGCATATTTGTTGTTGAGTTCTAAGTTCATATTTGTTTTCCACGAAAGTGGAAATCTTTAAATTGTTATTACTTTTTTGAGATACTGAAACAAGTTCAGCATGACAGACGAGCTGTCAATATTTTATACAAACGTTCTTAGCTTCTGTAAAAAAACGAAGCGCTTCAAAACCACCTTCTCTACCAATACCAGAGGCTTTTACACCACCAAAAGGAGTTCTTAAATCGCGCATCATCCAGGTGTTTACCCAAACAATACCAGCTTGTAATTGATTACTCATCCTCATGGTTCGTTTTAGGTCATTCGTCCAAAGCGTTGCTGATAAACCGTATTTCACTTTGTTAGCCATTTCTAAAACTTTATCTTCTGTTTTAAAAGGCATTATGGTGACGACTGGACCAAAAATTTCTTCTTGGTTAACGCGACATTCATTACTAGAGACTTCGATTACCGTAGGTTCTAAATAATAGCCATTTTCATAACCATTTACAGTCACTTCATTTCCGCCACATAAAACAGTTCCGTTTTCTTCTATAGCGACATCAATATACGTTTTTACTTTTTCTAGATGCGGTTTTGAAACTAAAGCACCAATATTAGTATCTGAATCTGACGGATGACCAACTCTAAGCTGCTTAACTTTTTCGACAAAATCGGCTTTAAATTTTTCATATATCGACGCCTCTACAAAAATACGACTGCCACATAAACAAATTTGCCCTTGATTGGCGAATGATGACCTCACCGTGGTATTGAGCATGTCGTCGTAATCGCAATCGGCAAATATGATATTTGGGTTTTTTCCGCCTAATTCTAAAGATAATTTTTTAAACAGTGGCGCAGCGACTTTTGCAATGTGTGCACCAGTTGCTGTTCCTCCGGTAAAGGAAATAGCTTTTATGTCTGGATGTTCTACGATGGCTTGTCCGGTTGTTGTACCTAAACCATGGACAATGTTTAAAACGCCTTTTGGCAAGCCAGCTTCGTTACAAATCTCTCCTAAAAGATAAGCTGTCATTGGCGTGACTTCACTTGGTTTGGCAACCACACAATTACCAGCAGCAATTGATGGAGCTATTTTCCATGTAAATAAATAGAGTGGGAGATTCCATGGTGAAATGCAACCAACAACACCAATTGGTTGGCGTAAGGTGTAATTAATAGCGTTTTGTCCAACAGATTCATGACTTTCACTCGCAAACTGAGTAATGGCATTGCCAAAGAATCTAAAATTGCTTGCGGCTCTTGGTATATCTACTGATTTAGCTAGTGACAATGGTTTTCCGTTATCTTTACTTTCGGCTTCGGCAAAACGGTCTAGATTAGCTTCTAATAATTCTGAAATTTTGATTAGGATTCTACTACGTTGTTCTAAAGTGGTTTGTGACCAACTTGGAAAAGCAGATTTCGCAGCGATATATGCATTTTCTACATCAGATCTTGATGAATTGGGGATTTGTCCATACACTTTACCATTCGATGGATTGTAGTTATCAATCCATTCATTGGATATTGGATTTACAAATTCTCCGTTTATGTAGTTTTTTATATTCAAATTATTCAGGTTTGTAAGCCATCACCTTAATTTCAATCACTAAATCTGGATGTGGTAATTGATGAACGGCAACAGTTGTTCTTGTTGGTCCGGTATCTTTTTCAAAAAACTCAGCATACGCTTTGTTGTAATCCGCAAAGTCATTCATATTGACTAAAAATGATGTCACATCTACCACATCTTTAAGACTGGCACCTTCCTTTTCGAGATTACGGTTTATGTTTTTTAAAACTTCTTGAGTTTGCGTATATGCGTTTAGTTTTTTCGTACCCATCTCGTCTATAATGTCAACACCAGCTATGGTGTTATCTGGTCTACGTGAGCTTGTGCCAGAAACAAATATAAAATCGCCCACGCGTTTTGTGTGTGGATATGCACCTCTTGGTGTTACTGTTTTTTCACTCATAATCATTAATATAATCCAGCAATTCTATCATCTTCAAGAATAGCTTCAGTTTCTTCTTTTACCTTTTCTAATACATCTTTAATGTCATCTTCAGCTGAAATAACATTGTCACTTAACATGTTTAGTATGGCTTTATCTTGCGCTCGACCTCTCAGCATAGCTTCTCTATAGCCAATATCTTCGTTGAAAGTTACTAAACTATATTTTGATGAGTAGTCTTCAGGGAATTCTTTTTCTAGAGCCATTTCAATTTTTCTTTTTTCTTGAAAAATAGCTTGACCGACGTGGTCTTTCATTTCGTGGAAGTTGTCTATAGCTAAATCGGCAATAGCATCAGTGTCTTTTTTACGACGTTTTTCGTAAGCTTTAAAAATGGCCTCCCAATTATCGAGACCTTCATCTAGAACAGCATCGAATTCTACAACATCTTCAAAAGAAGCGTTCATACCTTGACCGTAAAACGGTACAATGGCATGCGCAGAATCTCCCATGAGTAAGGTGTTTCCTTTGTAATGCCATGGCGAACATTTTATCGTACCCAAAGGTGCTGTTGGATTCTCAAAAAAATCATCAACCAGATTTGGCATAATTTCTAAAGCATCAGGAAATTCTTTTTGGAAGAATTCTGTTACTATTTCTGGCGTGGTCAAGTTATTGAAATTGTATTCACCTTCATCATAACTTAAAAAAAGCGTCACTGTAAAACTACCATCTAAATTTGGCAAGGCGATTATCATAAAATCACCACGCGGCCAAATATGAAGGGCATTTTTAAAAGTTTTATAGCCACCATTTTCAGCTGGTAAAATACTAAGCTC
Organism: Winogradskyella litorisediminis; assembly: GCF_042675765.1. Classification (NCBI taxonomy): domain Bacteria; kingdom Pseudomonadati; phylum Bacteroidota; class Flavobacteriia; order Flavobacteriales; family Flavobacteriaceae; genus Winogradskyella; species Winogradskyella litorisediminis. The sequence goes on from NZ_JBHTJL010000009.1 coordinate 1,272,627, forward strand.
TTTATAACCATGGGTGAGATAATCTTGCGAAAAACTGAATAAAAACTTTTTGCCTAAATAATAGCTTTTACGTAACGCCGAACCTGCGCCATCGGTTGCGATAATCACATCGGCATCTTCTTTAAATTCTGAATTATCTACATAATCTTTGAATTCTGCCGTGGTATTTTCAAAATCAACATGTTTGCAACCTTTATTAAAGTGAATTTTTACATTTTCGTGCTTTTCGGCTTCAGTGAGTAATAGCGCATTTAAATCTTCACGTGAAATAGAGTTAATATATTCATAATCACGTCCGCTGTAATTAGACATAAAGGTGTTTCCCTCTTTGTCATGAATCATTCTACCATTCATTGGAATGCACAATTTCTTCACTTTTTCTTCTAATCCGACGAGTTTCATGCCTTTGTTTCCGCGGTCTGAAAATGCCAAGTTTATAGAGCGGCCGGCACTAATATCGACTTTACGTAAATCAGGTCGTTTTTCGTAAACGGTGACATTATAGCCGCGTTGACCTAAACGTAATGCTAATAAACTGCCGCAAAGTCCTGCGCCGATGATGAGTATGTTTTGTTTTTTTTCTTTCATAATAATGTTTTCAATCGCTCTACAAATTGATATACATCTTCAAAAGAGTTGTACAATGGTACAGGAGCACATCTAATAACATCTGGCTCGCGCCAATCTGATAGTATTCCCACTTCTGTTAACTTATCATGTAAAGCTTTGTCCGCGTCTTGCACTTGAATCGATAACTGGCAGCCACGCTCATCAGGATTAGAAGGTGTAATTATCTTAATCTTTGGGTTGTTAAGGTGATTAATTAAAAACTCAAAATAACCTGTAAGTGTTTTAGATTTTAAGCATAATTTATCAAAACCAGCAGATTTAAAAACATCTAAAGAGGCTCTTATTGCTGCCATAGATAAAATAGGCGGATTGCTTAATTGCCAACCTTCGGCACCAGGCAACTGGTCAAATTCATCACGCATTTTAAAACGCGTTTCTTTATTATGGCTCCACCAACCTGAAAAACGGTTAAGGTCTTTTCTGTTGGCGTGACGCTCATGTATAAAAGCACCTGACAAACTTCCTGGTCCAGAATTTAAATATTTGTAGGTGCACCAAACGGCAAAATCTGCTCCTGAGTTGTGTAGATTTAATGAAACGTTTCCTGCACCGTGCGCACAATCAAAACCAACAATACAGCCATGTTTATGTCCGAGTTTGGTAATACGATTTAAAACGAAAAATTGCCCGGTGTAATAGTTAACACCACCAATCATAATTAGGGCAATCTCGTCACCGTTCTGCTCTAAAATGGCTTCTAAATCTTCGTAATTGGCTAATTCTTCACCTTCTCTAGCTTTCCAAAGAACTAGCCCTTCTTTATCATCATAGCCATGATGTCTCAGTTGTGATTCTACAGCATATTTATCAGAAGGAAAGGCGTCAGCTTCAATTAAGATTTTATAACGTTTGTTTGTAGGTTGGTAAAAACTCACCATCATTAAATGAAGGTTGACGGTGAGCGAATTCATCACCACTACCTCAATAGGTTTTGCACCGACAATTTCTGCCATGGTTTCTGTTAGAAATTCATGGTAATGCAGCCAAGGATGTTTGCCTTCTGTATGACCTTCAACACCAAGATTTGCCCAATCTTCTAGCTCTTCGTTGATATAATCTTTTGTGATTTTTGGTTGCAAGCCCAAAGAGTTACCCGTCATGTAAATCAATTCATTTCCATTTTTATCTTTAGGAATGTGAAATTGATTTCGGTAGTTTGCTAATTGGTCGTTTTTGTCGAGCTCTTTAGCAAAATCAAGGCCTAATTTATAATGAGACAAAGTTTAGTTGTTTTATGGTGTTTAACAAAAATAAGGATTTAAGGCTTAAGAATTAAACTGAGATTATTGAATAAAAAAAGGTTGCCAAATAAATGACAACCTTCAAAATATATAGACGCCCGAAGGCGGAAAATATAAGCTATACGTTTTAAGTCGAAAGACCCACGCGAAACTTACATTATGCTTTAAAAGACTTTAATCTCAGTTTTAATTTTCACATCGGTAAAATTTAAATTCCAACTACCATTATCTTTCTTATGGTCAATGGCAATTTTAATACCGTTAAAATCTTTGTAATTTTCAAATGTGTTGGATAAAGAAGACTCAGTAGTGTTTCCTTTTCTAAATGTCCATTCTTTAATTAAATAATCTTCACCATAGTATATGTCGTATGCATCACCAGGAGTGTAGCCACCTTCGCTAGGATAAAGAATCGTTATCATATCCATTTCGTTATTACTAATTGGCGCTTTTGCTTTTTTTGGTTCTGATAGTGTAGCACCATAATCCCAAACCAATTGAAACGGTACTAAAAGCCAATATTTATCATTTATAAAAGCTCTATCCACATTTAAAGGAATACTATCTAAACTCTTGCGACTGTATTTTATATTCTGAACTCCAGCTTGCATATAAACGCTGTCTTTTTTTGGTAGCCACGTCCAAGAACGTCCATTTCCTTTTACGGTATCTCTATCAACCTGAAACGTAAATTGAACTTCTTTTACATTTTTCCAATTCTCGTAACCATGTGCATTTGCAATTTTTTCAGCAATAGAAAGCACTTTAACTTCGGTTTCTTTTTTGTCTGATTTACAACTTGTAAGAACTAAAAGCAGACATAGAATTTTGATTACTGATTTCATTTTGAAAAAGTTATTTTAAATTACATGCTAAATTAAGCAACCATGAGTGATTCGACTAACTATTTTGAAACTAATAAAGCCACTTGGAACAAAAAAGTAGCTGTACATGCGCAAAGCGATATGTATAACATGGAAGCTTTTAAAGCTGGAAAAAGCTCTCTGATGCCTTATGAATTGAAAGCTTTAGGCGATGTAAAAGGAAAATCCTTATTGCATTTACAATGCCATTTTGGGCAAGATACGTTGAGTTGGAGTCGGATGGGAGCAAAATGTACTGCTGTAGATTTAAGTGATGAAGGTATAAAATTGGCCAAGCAATTAAATGAAGAACTAGGCTTAGATGCCGAATTTGTTTGCTGTAATGTCTTAGATACATCCAAACATATTTCTGAAACCTTTGATGTTGTTTTTACGAGTTACGGAACCATCGGTTGGTTACCAGATTTAAAACCATGGGCACATATGATTTCTGAAAGATTAAAGCCTGGTGGTGTGTTTTATATTGTTGAATTTCATCCAATACTTTGGATGTTTGATTATAACGAAGATAAACCCGAAATGAAATACCATTACAGCCAAGATGAAGTCATTTATGATGAATATGAAGGCACGTATGCAGACCAATCTTCAAAAATGGAGAGTAAAGAATATGGTTGGAATCATGGTTTGGGCGATGTTGTAAATGCACTAATCGAAGCGGGTTTGCAAATAGAGTATTTAAACGAGCATGATGAAAGTCCGTATGATGTATTCCCTGATTTAGTAAAATCTGAAAATGGTATGTACATTATGAAAAATCAGTTGTTTCCTATGATATTTGAGATTATGGCGAGGAAAGTTTAGATTTTTTATAAGCATTTAGTTGCTCCATGAAAATACAAATGAAACTTAAAATCCAAAAAGCAAATCCAAATCCAACATATACTTTGTAATTTCCACCACCTTCATCTCTTGGTATAGAAGTAATTCCAATTGCAAAAAGTGCAAATACAATCATTATTATACTTAGAAAAAGTTTAATTTTTATACTTATTCTATTGACAAATAGTATTGCTGCATATATAAAATTTGCAATCCAAGGTAATCCAACAGTGGGTTCAAATGATAATACTCCAATCCAACCGAGAATAATTCCAAAAAAGCCAATTAATCCCCAAGCACCAATAAAAATTGGAGTAATTAAGGATATTTTATAAAGAGATACTGACCATTCTCTCCAACTAATTGACTTAATATTTTTTAAAATTGACATCTAGATTATTTCTCCTTTCTCAAAATCTTCTCCATTTTACGACCTTTTGCTAATTCGTCAATTAGCTTTTCCATTTGTCGGCATCGTTTATAGGTTTCAAATTCATCTTCTATTTCTTCAATTCTGTAACCGCAAACTACGCCTCTAATTAAGTGCGCATTAGGATGTATTTTGGCTTGTTTAAAAAATGTATTAAAAGTGATATTATTATCAATAAGTTCTTGTAGTTTTTTCTCATTGTAACCTGTGAGCCATTCTATAACTTGGTTGAGTTCTTCTTTTGTTCTGCCGTTTTTTTCTATTCTACTTAAGTAATGCGGATATATAGAGCCAAATATCATATTGGCAACTTGCTCATTTTTTTTGGCTGTGACTTTCATCTCCTTCTTAGATTTAGTTTATAGTAGAAATTTACTAAAAATAAAAAACCCGTTGGAAGTTCTAACGGGTATAGTTTTTTATTGATTTTTATCTTATTCACTTAATCGGATCGTGTCCCCAATTTTTTAGGGAATAACGCCAATCAGATTCTTTAACATCTCCATCTGGTTTTTGAGCTTTATGTCTTGCTACATATCCGTTTACTTTTTGCATATGCTCATAATTACTATCTGTAAGTTCGTCTTTTTTTGTGCGTTTTATTTTAATGATTTTTTTAGCACTTTTTCGCCCAATAGATTCGCCATCTCCGCTATCTTGACCAACAGATTTAGATTTGTCTGTCTCTAACCAATCTTCAATTTCTGACGGTGTCATATTAACATTATCATAAAAATCATCGTAAATTTCTTGTTTTTCTTCTTTAGTCATTTCTTTCAATTTTAATGTTTAGCATCGTCCTTTAAAACTTCTGGCATTTTTGACTGAAAGCGTTTAAGTCTTGGTACAGATACACCTTTAATATATGGGTGATTTGGATTTCGTTTTTCAAAATTTTGATGGTAATCTTCAGCTACCCAGAATTTTTGAAATGGATAGATTTCTGCTGCAATTTTGGCATCTAGTTTTTCAGCTAAAGCTGTTTTTTTTTCTTCAATAATTTTCTTTTGTTCTGCATTTTGATAAAAAATGATTGAGCGATATTGGGAGCCTCTATCTGGTCCTTGACCATTGACCTGTGTTGGATTTTGAGATGCAAAATATACATCGACTAAAGTGGCAAAGTTTACAATGTTTGGGTCGTAGATAATTTCTACAGCTTCGGCATGTCCTGTTCTACCTGTGTTACTTGCTTCATAAGTTGGGTTTTCTGTCCATCCGCCAGAGTAACCACTAATAGATTCTTCTACACCTTCAACACTTTCATAAACTGCTTCAACACACCAGAAGCAGCCGCTTGCAAAATAAGCACGTGCTTTTCCCTTTTTAAGTGGAACTTCAACAGGTTTAGCATTTATAATTTCTTGTTTTTTTGAACTGAGATTTTGGGCTGTGTTATTGCAGCTAAATAATAGTGCGATTGCAAAAAGAGGCAATAGTTTTTTCATAGTGTATTTTAGAATTTAATTTTTTAGCGCGGTCTTAATTTGATTTGCAAAATGATTTTAATAAAACATGCTCTGTTTCAACTCATGCTCGACCTTCTAAACATTCATTTTATGTAAGTGGTTGTGTAAAGTTAGTAAACCTAAATTTTAAAGGTTTTAAAATTTTCCTAAAGTAGTTGGTAGTTTTTATGGATTAAGATTTGGTGAATTAACACTTCTATTGCATCTAGACTTTAATCACTAACTTAGGTATTGAAGGAGGATTCATTAAAAGAAATTTTAAATATTTTGTAAAAAAAAGCCTCTGATTTCTCAAAGGCTTCAATTTTATAGTTAAAATAAATTACTTACTAAGTTTAGCAAATAATTTATCCATTTTTGCTTTTTCTTCTTCTGCTAAAGCAGCATCTACTAAGATACGTCCACTATGCTCGTCAGTGATTACTTTTTTACGTGCAGCAATCTCAACTTGAATTTGCGGCGGAATTGTAAAAAATGAACCTCCAGAAGCACCTCTTTCAATAGCTACAACAGCTAAACCATTTTTAACGTTGTTGCGGATGCGGTTGTATGCAACTACTAAACGCTCTTCAATTTTCTTTTGGTATTTTTCAGACTCGCTAATTAATGCCTCTTCCTCTTTTTGAGTTTCTTTAAGAATTTCGTCTAGCTCGTTCTTTTTGTGCTTTAAATGCTCAGAGCGATCTTTTAATTTTTCTTTTGTTTCTGCAACAACTTCTTTCTTTTGCTCTATTTGTGCCTTAAACTCTTTAATGTGCTTTTCTGCTAATTGAATTTCTAATTCCTGAAACTCAATCTCTTTACTCAAAGAGTTGTATTCTCTGTTATTTCTTACGTTATTTTGCTGCTCAGAATACTTTTTAATTAAAGATTTAGACTCTTCAATCTGATTTTTCTTTGCCTTAATTTCCTCGTCAATATTTTCAAGGCTATCGTTTAATTTCTCTAGTCTTGTATTTAGGCCAGCAACATCATCTTCTAAATCTCTAACTTCTAAAGGAAGTTCTCCTCTGATGTTTCTTATTTCGTCTACTCTAGAATCTATGAGTTGTAAATCATATAATGCTCTTAAACGTTCTTCTACAGTAGCTTCAGCTTTTTTTGCCATAATTATAGGTACTTAACCGGATTTGTAATTGTGTTTGATAAAATGATTGCAAAATTACTAATTTTTTTTGAGAGATAGTCTACTAAAAACGTTTTTGTGTATTGCTCACTTTCATAATGTCCGATGTCTGCCACAACGATTTTATTTTCCGCAGCAAAAAAATCATGATATTTAAGGTCTGCAGTAATAAAAATATCTGCACCAGCTGCTTTTGCTGCACCGATTGCAAAACTTCCTGAGCCACCTAAAACGGCTACTTTTTTAACGGTTTTATTAAGTAATTCTGAATGACGAATAATGCCACAATTCATTTTGTCTTTTACGAAATTTAGAAAATCGTTTTCCGACTGTGAAGATTCTAATTCGCCAATCATTCCCATACCAATATGTTGATTGGTGTTTTCTAAGGTGGAAACTTCGTAAGCGACTTCCTCATAAGAATGTGCGCTGAATAAAGTTTTTATTATCGAAGATTCTAAATGTTTCGGAAATGTGACATTTACCTGCGTTTCTTCTTCTTTTTGAAGTTGTCCGCGTTTGCCAATAACTGGATTTGAGTTTTCATTTCCGCGATACGTTCCAACTCCGTTTGTGTTGAAGCTACAGTTATCATAATTACCGATGTTTCCTGCGCCAGCGTTAAAGAGCGCAGCTCTTAAATTTTCTGCTCCGTCATTTGGTACATAAGTTGTTAACTTTTTTATGGTTCCTTTTTGTGGAATTAAAATCTGTTTATTTATTAGATTCAGCTGGTCGCAAATAATAGAGTTGACACCTTGTAAAGCGTTGTCTAAAGCTGTATGAATAGCAAAAATGGCAATGTCGTGTTTTATAGCTTTTATCACCACACGCTCCACATAGCTTTTACCAGTTAGTTTTTTTAAACCTTTAAAAATGATAGGATGAAAGCTAACAATAAGATTACAATCCTTCTCGATAGCTTCATCAACTACAGTTTCTAAAGTGTCTAGTGTGACTAAAATTCCGTTTACGTTTTGATTTTTATCGCCGACCAGAAGCCCAACATTATCAAAATCTTCGGCATAAGCCAAAGGTGCTAAATCGTGAAGGTGATTAATAACATCTTGTACAACCATTACTTTCTCTTTTCATCAAATATAAAATATATATTACTTTCGCTATAATGAAAATTCTTAGAATCCTTTTATTTCCTATTGTGCCCATTTATTTTTTAGTAACATGGCTGCGCAATCGCTTGTACGATTCAGGTATTAAACCTTCAAAATCATACGATTTCCCTGTGATTTGTGTTGGTAATTTAAGTACTGGCGGCACAGGAAAAACGCCCATGATTGAGTATTTAATTAGATTACTTTCAGAAAAAAAGAAAGTTGCAACCTTGAGTCGTGGTTATAAACGCGTAACTAAAGGTTTTTTGGTAGCAGATTCTAGTGCTAATGTAGATATGGTTGGTGATGAGCCGTTTCAGTTTTATAACAAGTTTGAAGATATATATGTTGCTGTAGATGAAAATCGACAAAACGGTATTAAAGAACTCCGAAAATTAAAGCCTCAACCAGAAGTTATTTTATTAGATGATGCCTACCAACACCGAAAAGTAAAAGCGGGATTAAATATTTTATTAACGGCATATTACAATTTATACACAAAGGATATTGTTTTGCCAACAGGAAATTTACGAGAACCAAAATCTGGCGCAGATAGGGCAAACATCATTGTGGTTACAAAATGTCCTGAAACTATAAACGATATTGAAAAAGAAGCTATTATAAAACAAATTAAACCTAAAGCGCATCAACATGTGTTTTTCAGTGGAATAAAATATACTGAACATGTAAATTCTGCAATCGAAACAAAATCGTTATTAGAATTACCAAAATTTACTTTAGTTACAGGTATTGCAAATGCAAATCCATTAGTAAATTATTTAAATTCGAATACTTTGGATTTTCATCATCTAGAATATGGTGATCATTACAATTTTACACTAAAAGATATTGAATTGCTCGAAAAGCAAGAGCTTATTGTTACTACAGAAAAAGATTTTATGCGTTTGTTTGAAGTTGAAAGTCTCCAAAAGAAGTTGTTTTACTTACCAATTGAAGTGGTTTTAGATAAGCCTTTAGAATTTAATAAATTGATTTTTGATAATGTAAATTAAGCAGTTGCTTCTTCACCAGAAAGCGCACTGTATAATTTTTTCTCAAACGTTTCTTGTTTAAAGGGTTTTGAGATGATATCATTGAATCCAGCATCATCAAACTCTTGCATTTTATCTTCTAAAGTTACTGCTGTTAAAGCAAAAATGGTAAGTTCTTGATTAAACTGACGAATACGTTTAGTTGCTTCTAAGCCACTGATTCCTGGCATATGTATGTCCATTAATACTACATTGTATTCGTTTTCTCTAACTTTTTCAACGGCATCTTCGCCATTGTCAACAATTTCGCAAGTTAATCCCATTTTATTTAAGATTTTCTTGGTAATCATCTGATTAATTTTGTTGTCTTCAACCACTAAAATTTTCATGTTCTCTAAATCTAATGCTTTAATATTTTCTAAATGTTTGCTCTCTTTTGGTTGTTCAATTTTCTTTTTAACTTCAACATATTTCAATGGCAATTCAAAAAAGAAACTTGTGCCTTGTCCTAATTGGCTTTTCATCCAAATTTTTCCTTTTAAGATTTTTATTAATCCTTTTACTATGGACAATCCTAAGCCTGTACCACCATATTTTCTGTTGATTTGTATAGAGCCTTGCGAGAAACTCTCAAACATTTGTTCTTGTTTTTCTTTGGAAATTCCTATACCGTTATCTCTAATTTCAAAATGTAATTGGTAAATATCACCATCAGAGGATGTTTTCTTTACATCTACCCAAATGTCTCCATCTTGGGTAAATTTTATAGCATTACCTAAAAGATTAATTAAAATTTGGGAAATTTTTAGTTGGTCGCCAATAAAATTTTCTGGTAAGTTTTCTTCGTAATTAAAGTGAATTTGAGTTTTATTATCGTGTGCAGAATTATTTAAAGCGGCAATAACATTTTCGATTTTTGTTTTTAAATTAAAATCTTCTGGGTCTAGCTCTACTTTATTGGCTTCAATCTTATTTATTTGAAGTATATCATTAATAAAAGTTAATAAGTAATCACCTGAAAATTTAAGTGATTTTAAATGCGGAATTTGTTTTTCTTTAGGTTCTTCATCTAGCAGTAAATTTGTTAAGCCAGTAACCGCATATAGAGGTGTTCTTAACTCGTGTGTTACTGTCGATAAGAAATTTGCTTTCGTTTTAGACGCTAATTCTGCTTTTTCTTTTGCTACAATAAGTTCATCGTTTTTTATTTGAAGCATATTGTTTGTTCGCAAACGGATATTATTGTTTTTGTATAATGACAAGGTTAACAACGATAAGATTGTTATTAAAGAGATACTTAAAATTGTAGTAATTCTTGCCAAATTACCATCGCCTTCAGCCTCAGTTTCTTGGTCTTTCAGTTGTTGGTTTTCTGCTTTTTTATAAGCGTTTAAGTATTTAAGATTTCCTCCAGACAAAGCTTCTTCTCGTTGAATACTTAAAATTGAGTCAGACAAATTCATATGCTTATTTAAATACATATTAGCTGACTTAAATTGGTTTTTATTTTGATAAATTTTACTAAGTGTTAAAAATGCATCATTTCTGTTTTCAACAAGTTTATGTTCATTAGCCATGTCTAATCCTAATTTTGCTTGGTCTAGCGCTAAATTGTAATCCTTTTTAGCAATAAATGCTTTAGCATTAAAAATGTAGCTACTGCTTAATGTTCGATGTAAATCATGCTTTTTTGCAATAAAAATAGCACGGTCTAACTTGGCTTGTGCATTATCTATTTGGTTAAGTTTTAAATAAACACGGGCTTCATTAAGATTTACATCCGCTTGATATTTTTCTGATTCGGCCGCAATAAAATTGTCTATTGCAGAATTAAAGAATTTAAGCGCAGAGTCGTAATCTTCTAAGTTAGATTGAATAACACCACGTATGTTGTAAGTTAGGCCTAAATTTATTTTATCGTCGATTTCTCGCTGAACAGTTATGGCCTTAGTTAAATATGAAATGGCTTTTTCAGGTTCATCTATAAAAAAGTATAATCGGCCAATTTTAGTGTAGATAATTCCTTCCGATTGCTGATTGTTAAATTGTTGCGCAATACTTATAGCTTCGTTTAACTTTTCTATGGCACTGAAGTATTCTCCACGGTCTGTCCATAACTCAGCCTGCTTGAGTGCTTGTTCAAGGTCTAATTCTAATTTTTCTTGTTCTGCTCTACTTAAATTTTGAGCATACGTGGTTATGCCTAAAAGCAAAAAAAGTACAAGTAATATATTTTTTATCTGTGACACTTAAACACATTTTATCTGAACAAATATAATTATTTATCCGACAAAAGTGCATTTTTCTTCGATAAATCGCTAATTAGGTCTAAAAGTCTTTGACTATAACCTGTTTCATTATCGTACCAACCAATGATTTTTACCATGTTACCAATTACCGAAGTCATTTGAGAATCGAAAATGCAAGAATGTGGATTGCCAACTATATCTATTGACACTATAGGGTCTTCAGTATATTGTAAAATCCCTTTTAAATTAGTCTGTGATGCTTTTTTAAATAATAAGTTAACAGTTTCTATGTTGACATCTTTTTCGACATTAAAAGTAATATCTGTCAAAGAGCCATTTGCAACAGGAACGCGTATTCCGCAACCACCAATAACATCTTCCAAATTTGGAAAAATCTTAGTCAATGCTTTTGCTGCTCCAGTTGTAGTTGGTACAATGGATTGTCCTGCGGCGCGTGCACGTCTTAAATCTCTATGCGGTTGATCGTGTAAACTTTGGTCGGTTGTATAGCTATGAACAGTTGTAATGTAGGCTTGTTTGACGCCAAAATTTTCGTGCATCAATTTTATCATAGGCGCCGCATTGTTTGTGGTGCATGATGCGTTAGAAATTACTTTTTCTGTACCATCAAGTGTATCTTCATTAACACCTAAAACAATAGTTTTAATATCATCTTCAACTGGTGGAACAGACAAAATCACCTGTTTTGCACCGTTTGAAATATGTTGAAGTAATTGCTGTTTTTCTTTAAATTTTCCTGTTGCTTCTAAAACAAAATCTGGTTGAAAAACCGACCAATTTATATTAGAAATATTCTTTTCATTTAAAAGCGGAAACGAAGCTTCATCAACAATAATTTCACTTTTATTATGTCTAATTGTTTTTTTTAAAACGCCATGAATACTATCGTATTTTAGTAAATGACTTAATGTTTTAGCATCTGCTAAATCATTAATAGCTACAATTTTTATATCAGGATGTTGAAGCGCTAATCTAAAAAAGCGTCTTCCGATACGGCCAAAACCATTTATGGCTACTTTAATCATTAATTAATGTGCTTTTGAGCTTTGTATGATGAGCGTACAAGAGCGCTACTTTCTACATGGCGGAAACCAAGGTTTAATCCAATTTCTTTGTATTCTTCAAATTCATCAGGATTTATAAACCGTTGCACCGGTAAGTGTTTTTTACTTGGTTGAAGGTATTGTCCTATCGTTACAACATCTACTTCGTTTTCTCTTAAATCATACAATGTCTGAATTACTTCTTCTCGAGCTTCACCTAAACCTAGCATAATACCAGATTTTGTACGGCGTTGACCTTGTTGTTTTAAATATTTTAAAACACCCATGCTTTTATCGTATTTGGCTTGGATACGTACTTCGCGAGTTAAACGACGAACCGTTTCGATATTATGAGATACCACTTCTGGAGCAACATCCACAATTCTATCAATATGTCTTTCGATACCTTGAAAATCTGGAATTAAAGTTTCTAAAGTTGTATTAGGATTCATCCTTCGGACTGCCTTTACAGTTTCTGCCCACATAATGCTTCCCATATCTTTAAGGTCATCTCGGTCCACACTGGTGAGTACCGCGTGTTTAATTCCCATAATTTTAATAGAGCGCGCCACTTTTTCTGGTTCATCCCAATCTACGGTTTCTGGTCGTCCAGTTTTTACCCCGCAAAAACCACATGAACGCGTGCAGATATTACCTAAAATCATAAATGTAGCTGTGCCTTCTCCCCAACATTCGCCCATATTTGGACAACTTCCAGAGGTGCAAATAGTATTTAATTTGTACTTATCTACAAGACTTCTAAGTTCGGTGTATTTTTTTCCAGTAGGGAGTTTAACTCTCAACCATTTTGGCTTACGTTCTGGTAATATATTAGATACAGTTTTCGTCTCCATTTATTTTCTTTTTCAATAAAACAAAGATACGAAGTAAAAACTAAAAAAAGACTTAAAGTGTAGTGACAAACCAAACACCAAAACCGATGAGAAAAACAATGCCCAACCAGCTTAAAATATGTATGTTTCGTTTTGGACGATGTTCTCTAGGAACGTGCTTTGCGCTTATTAATTTGTAATTGGCAATAGCATAAAATGGCGCCGTTAAGAATGATAAAATTGTGGCGACTTCTACTAAAGTGCCAAGATTAGAACTTAAAAAGAAAAAGATGCCTATTGTTCCTAAAAACAGAACACAAAGCCAAAAGTTATAACTGCGTTCTATTTTGAAATTAGATAGCAAAGCCGTTGTACGTTCGAGAACTCTTGGTGACCCATCAAAGGTTGTCAACGTTGTACTAAACATTGTAGTTATTGCAGCAATACCAATAATTGAGTAAGCCCAATTTCCTAAACTACTGGTGTACATTTGAATCAGTTGAGCAGAAAATCCTGCAGCAGAAGTTTGTAAGGTTTCATCAGAATTATAAATGACCAAAGCTCCTAAAGTTAAAAACCCAAGTCCGAGAATTAATGTAGTAACGTAACCAATATTAAAGTCGAAAATAGAAGATTTCACGTCAAGCATTTCAGTCTCTCTTTGTTTTTCTAAAGACCAAACCGAATGCCAAACCGAAATGTCCATCGGCGCTGGCATCCAACCCATAAAAGCAATTAAAAACACCCATTTGGATTGGTCAGGAAATATTTGAGTAAAATCGAAAGGTTGTTCAGTATTTATACCAGAAGCAAAAACAGAAATTAATGTTGAAATGGTTAAGGTGATGATAATGATTTTCATCAATCGGTCCAGCAATTTATAACGACCAATAATGAGAATTGCAGCAGAAAACAGCAGAATAATAATTGTCCAAATTTGAACGCTATTCAGAATAAAATTACCTATTTCAACAGATTGGAATTCAAAAATCACATACGATGTTAAACTAGCCGTAACAATAGTAACTGCTGTTTGTATGGTAAACATCGTGGCAAAAGTCAGAAGAAAATAAATAACAAACACCCATTTTCCCAAGCGCTTGTAGCCGTCAATTAAACTCTCTTTGGTTGCAATAGCGTATTGTGGACCAAATCTAAAAAATGGGTATTTAAATACATTTACTAATAGCAAAGCCCAGACCAATCCAAAACCAAAATCTGCTCCAGCTCTTGTAGACTGTACCAAATGCGAAACGCCAATTGCAGCACCAGCAAATAACAATCCTGGACCTAATTTTTTTAAATTAGCTAGCATTTGGTTTGGTTAATATTTGAGCTAATAGCTTTTTTGCACGTAGTAGCTTTACCTTTATGTTATTCATCGGTTCGTTAAGCTCATTGGAAATTTCGTTATAACTTAATTCTTGAAAATACCGAAGATGAATCACTTCTTGGTAATGTGGTTTTAACTTTTTAATGTCGCGAAGCAAACGTGCAAGGTTCTGTTTTCTGATGAGTTTGTCTTCAGGTGTTGGCGATTCATCCGGAATATCATAAACGGTATCATCATCCTTCGAATTGATTTTGCTGTTTATAGAAGATTTATATTTTCGAATTAAATCAATATGAATATTTTTTGATATGGTGATGAGCCAAGTTTTAAAAACATACTTATCGTTGTAAGTTTCAATTTTATCGAAAGCTTTCGAAAATGTTTGAATGGTGATATCTTCAGCATCGTTTTCGTTTTCGGTACGTTTAAGTTGAAAGCCATAAACGTCATTCCAGTAGGTATCTAGTAAAAATTTAAACGCAGTTTGATTGTTCTCTTTTGCGAGTTGTATGGCTTCTTTTATTTCCAATGCTTAGGTTTTGAAATGAGATTAGCACTAAATATAACCAATTGCATGATGATTAAGAAAATTTCTAAAAATGGTGCAAAATAAATTAGGTCTTTTTCATTGAGTTTTTTTCCAGAAAAACCAATCGTAAAAATCTGTAGAGTAAAGCGTAAAGCCAAAACAGAAATCACTATTTTCCATTGGAAAATAGTTATTAGTAAAATAATAGAAAGCGTATAAAATAAAATTTGACTTATGTAAAACGTGCCTAATAAAAATTTGTCTAAAAATTTATAGTGTTTAGCTGTACTTATGTGTCTTCTTTTTTGAGTTATCCAATCGTTAAAACTATGTTTTGGTTCTGAAATTGTAAAACTGTTTTCACTGTAACAAATTGCAGTGTTTTTTTTGTTCGCCGTTTCGTTTATGAATAAATCGTCATCTCCAGACCGAATTTGCATATGGTTGATAAATCCATTTTGTTTAAAGAACTGCTCTTTTCTGTACGCTAAGTTACGACCAACTCCCATGTAAGGGTTTCCTGTTTTTGCGTACGAAAAATACTGAATGGCAGTCATCAGAGTTTCAAACCTAATAAGCTTGTTCAAAAAAGAGTTTTTCACTTTTTTGTAAGCACCATAGCCTAGAACAATCGACGCTTTGTTATTAAAATGACTACTCATTTCTTTAATCCACCGGTTAGAAACTGGTTTGCAGTCTGCATCTGTAAACAAAAGAAATTCGTGAGTTGCTGCTTTTATGCCCAAAGTCAATGCATATTTTTTATTGCCCCAAAACGGCTCAATAGATTTTACATTAACTAGTTTAATATTGTTATGTTTTTCTGCGAAAGCTTCCATTATTTCAAAAGTTTCGTCAGATGAGCTGTCGTTAATGAGAACGAGTTCAAAGTTTCTGTAATCTTGATTGAGAAATGATGGTAAGTTCTTTTTTAAATTTTCAGCTTCATTTTTAGCGCAAATAATTACAGAAACACTAATATCATGGCCTTGGGTTTTTGAAGGTTTTTTTACGGCAAAACAACTTAAAAACACAATGTAATACGCTACCTGAATGGCAGATGTTACAAGGAAAGTATAAAAAAGTACGGTAAAAAAAATAGTCATTTACAGACTATGAATGTTGCGGCTCAGAGCAGCTATCGAATTGGTCTGGTGATTTTCCGCAAAAGCCACAAGCTTCACCTTCTCTATTAAGCATTGGATTTTGACTGGCACACGTGCCTGCAAATTCGCCATCCTTTTTTGCCCATAATTTAATGGCTATTCCGGCAACGGCTAATAATAAAAGTCCTAAAACGATAAGAAATAATTTCATAATACTATGGTGAAATTTATTTCTGCAAAGATAAGATTTTAAAACAAAAAAATCCGCTTAGTTTTAATAAGCGGATTAATGTTATAAAAATTAGAATTTATTTCTTTTTTAATGAAATTTCAGCGACCTCCGTAAATTTGTTATTTGCGTTCTCACTTTTGTCCTCGATAACAATATTAAGCGCAACTGCTTCTTCCATATATGGAATTGGTTTTAACTCACGTTGATAATCTTCTAAATAACCCAAGCTAACCATGCGGTCTTCTAGTTCTGCTCTAAGTTGATATTGCTGATTTTCTGACAATTTTGGTAATGATACCACATCAATCATCGATGTTTTTTCAATAGGATTTATGTATGCTACTGTTTTAAGGTTTCTATCACCTTCTAATAAATATTTTTGAGCGTCAGGATCATTTAATTTTTGAAGTTGTATAGCCAATGCATCTAACTTTGAGTTGTTATTTTGAATATCATCTCTCAGGTCAAAAATTTCATCGACTACTACATTGTTTTCGCTATTAAGCGCTTTATTTTCTTGATATAGGAAAACGCTCCACATGCCAAAAGCAACGGCTGCAACACTTGCAGCTATGCTATACCAAGGTGTTTTTTGCCTTGGCATAACAATAACTTTGGATTCTTCTCTTGTATCAAGTAAGATTTTGTTTAAAACACCTAAAGGTGCTTCGACAGCATTTGCTTTTGCTACAATCTCTAAATTAGTCTGAAGTTTATCGTAAGCTTCTGCAATTTCAGGATTGTTATCAATTTTATTTTCGACCTCTAAATTTTCAGCTATAGAAGTATCGCCTACCAAATAACGCTCTAGTAAGCCCGAATCTAAAAATGATTTAATATTTTCTTTCATAACATTTTAATTAAAAATCGTAAACTTTTTTTAGCTCTCTTAAGCCTATTTTTAGTCTAGATTTTACTGTTCCTAGCGGTATGTCTAACTCGTCACTAGCTTCTTGTTGGGTCATACCTTCAAAAAATAAGGCATTGAGTACAATTTGATATTTTTTTTCTAGCCTAGCCACGTGTTCTTTAATGTCTATGACATCTTGGTTTAACTTTGTTCCAGGCAATATATATACGTTAGATTTATCAATTTGGACTTCTTTATGAAATCTATTATTAAAACTTCTTAGTTTATCTATGGCAGTGTTTCTGGCAATACGAAAAAGCCATGTAAATAGTTTGGCTTTAGACTCATCGTATTTATGAGCATTTTTCCAAACTTTTATAAATGTTTCTTGCAAAGCGTCTTCTGCAATTTCTTCATTTCTTGTAACTTTGAGAATAGCACCGTATAAACTATCCGAATAGTTTTCGTATAACAAATTCAGCGCGTAATTGTCTTTTCGCTGAAGAAGTTTTATAATACGTTGCTCTATATTTTGGCTCAAATTAAGTTTAGTTTAGGATGTTAGGTTTCACCTAAAATTAAATAATATTTACTTCGGTCTCTATTTTTATATTGAAAATTCGTTCAACAGTTGTTTGTATAAGTTGCGCTAAAGCGAATATTTCTTTGCCTAAAGCGTTTCCATAATTAACGAGAACTAAGGCTTGTTTATTATGGACACCATAGTCTCCAAAACGTTTGCCTTTAAAACCTGCGGTTTCAATTAACCATCCGGCAGGTACTTTTATTTCGGTATCTGAAACCACATAATGCGGTGCGTCTGGAAAATCTTTTTGCAAAATTTTAAAGTCTGAAGCAGAAATTACGGGATTTTTAAAAAAACTTCCGCTGTTGCCGATTTCTTTTGGGTCCGGTAATTTGCTTTGTCTTATCGCAATGACCGCATCAGAAATGTCTTTTATAGTCGGATTGTTAACTTCAAAACTTTCAAGCTGATTCTTTATGGCTCCGTAATCTAAACTAAGCTTATGATTGCGTTTGGTGAGTTTTAAATTTACGCTTGTTATGATATATTTTCCTTTTAAGTCTTGTTTGAAAACCGATTCTCTGTAACCGAAATTACAATCCATTTTACTGAAGATTTTTTCTTCTTGGGTTGCAATATTTATCGCTTTACACGAATGAAAAACATCTTTTAATTCCACACCATATGCACCAATATTTTGAATAGGAGCAGTGCCTGTATTACCTGGAATTAAGGATAGATTTTCTACACCTCCATAATTATTATCAATACAATAAATTACAAAATCATGCCAATTTTCTCCTGCTTTAGCTTCAAGAATGACATAGTTTTCATTTTCTTCAACTATAGAAATACCTTTTAGATTGAGATGAAGTACAAGGGCATTAATATCTTTGGTAAGTAACATGTTACTTCCGCCACCAAGAAAAAAGAGTGGTTCTAAAGCATAAGATTTTAAAACGTTTTTCAAGTCTTTAACACTGGTGATATTTGCATAGCTTTTTGCAATGGCATCAATACCAAAAGTGTTGTAAGGCTTTAGTGAAACGTTTTTTTGAATCATCATTTAATCTTTGTAAACTTTAAGAGCTTCGGCAATAATATTTACTGCTTTTTTTAGGCTTTCTTCTTTAAGTACGTATGCAATCCTTATTTGGTTTAGACCTACATCTGGAGACGAATAAAAACCAGCTGCAGGTGCTACCATAACGGTCTCATTTTCAAAATTAAACGACTCTAAAAGCCACTGTGCAAATTTATCAGAATTTTTTACTGGAAGCTCAGCAATACAATAAAATGCACCATTTGGTTTGGCAACTTTGACACCTTCAATTTTTTCTAATTCGGTAATTAAAGTATCTCGTCTATCAACGTATTCTTCTATTACTTCTTTAAAGTAAGAATCTGGTGTGTTTAAAGCTGCTTCACTTGCAATTTGGGCCAAAGTTGGCGGACTCAATCGTGCTTGCGCATATTTTAATGCTGTTTGAATAAACTCCTTGTTTTTTGAAACTAAATAACCAATTCTAGCGCCGCACATGCTATAGCGTTTAGAAACCGAATCTATAATTATGGCATGTTCTTTTAATTTTTCTTCTTGCAATATTGAATAGTGCGAAATACCATCGTAAACAAATTCGCGATATACTTCGTCTGCTATTAAAAACAAATCATGCTTTACAACTAAATCTGCAAGTTGTCTAATTTCTTCTTTTGAATAAAGATAACCCGTAGGATTGCCAGGATTGCAAATTAAAATTGCCTTAGTCTTTGATGTAATTAATTTTTCAAATTCTTCAATTGGAGGTAATGCAAAATTATCTTCAATTTTTGAAATTACAGGAACAACATTAACACCTGATGCAATTGAAAACCCATTGTAGTTTGCATAAAATGGCTCTGGAATAATAATTTCGTCATCTTTATCCATTATACTTCCAAAGGCAAACAACAAGGCTTCACTTCCGCCAGTAGTAACAATAATGTCGTCATGAGTGACATTAATATCGTTTTTAGCGTAATAGGCGGCAATTTTTTTACGATAATCTTCAGAACCTTCAGACCTTGTGTATGCTAAAATATCTAAAGAGTGAACCTTAACAGCGTCTAAAGCTACTTGAGGCGTTTTTATATCTGGCTGACCAATATTGAGATAGTATACAGTTTTTCCTTCTTTTTCGGCTTGAGTAGCATATGGTACCAATTTTCGTATTGGTGATGATGGCATTTTTGTACCTTTTTCAGAAATTTTAGGCATAGCAGTTTTTAGTTTTGTTTCTTAAAGTTTATTAAAAAATACATAACAAAATTAATGTTTTACTAGTAGAATTGTATTTTTAATTTAATGAATATTTATAAGACTTTTTTATTACTCATTTTTTGTTTTTGTTTAAACGTTTGTTGCTTTGGACAAGGCTCTTTTAATATGTCTAAAAACAAAAGTTCTAAAATAAAATTTCAATTGATTAATAACATTATTGTAATGCCTGTGCAATTAAATGGTGTGGAATTATCTTTTGTTTTAGATACTGGAGTCAGTAAACCAATTTTATTTAACATTGCAAATTTAGATTCGTTGCAAATTAAGAATACTCAACGCTCATTTTTAAGAGGATTAGGTAAAGATGGAGTTATTAGTGCCATAAAATCAAAAGGAAATATTTTAAGGATAGGCGAAGCAATTGCCGTAAACAAAGAAATTTCAATGGTTTTTGACCCAAGTATTAATTTTACACCCCGACTTGGCGTACCAGTACATGGCATTATAGGATATGATATTTTTAAAGATTTTGTAGTCGAAATAAATTATAATAATAAGTTTATTAAACTCTATAAACCAGATAACTTTAAATTGAAAACGAGCAAAAGTAGACGCTTGATTCCAATAGAAATTATTAATAAAAAACCATACTTGGATGCTTTGGTGACAACAGATGGCAAAGAGACGTCTGTGAAACTTTTAATGGATACAGGAAGCAGTGATGCGCTTTGGTTATTTGAAAAGAGTAAATTTAATATTACCGTTCCTACTCAATTCTATTTTGAAGACTTTTTAGGTAAAGGTCTTAGTGGACCTGTTTATGGAAAACGCTCAAAAATAGATACGTTTGTTTTGACTGGTTTTGAATTAGAGAACGTAAATGTGGCTTATCCGGATTCAAGTTATCTAGCGTTTGCAAGAAGAAATACAAAACGAAATGGAAGTATTTCAGGTAATCTTTTAAAACGCTTTAATTGGTTTTTGGATTATAAAAACAATAGAGCTTGGTTAAAAAAGAATTCTGCTTTTAAATCTAATTTTTACTATAATAATAGTGGTATTGTATTGGAGCAATTAGGTTTTAGAGTAGCAAAACAATTACAGAAAACTGTACGTAAAGATGGTTATGGTAGAAAAGTTGAAGGTAGTGTAGGATTAGATTTAATAGACAAATACAAATTTGTTTTAAAACCTAATTTTCAAGTTGTTGAGCTTAGAGAAAACTCTAATGCCAAAGCAGCAGGTATAAAAATTGATGATGTTGTCATTGCAATAAATGGAAAAGAGACAAGTGACTTAACATTACAACAAGTCAACCAATTTTTTTACGACAAAAAAGGTACTGTTTTAAGATTGCGAGTTGACCGAAATGGTCAACTTCTTTATTTTAAATTTCAACTTGATGATGTATTTAAAAAAAAGAGCCTTCAAACTGAAGACTCTTCTAATTAATATATAATTATAACTTTTACTGTTCTACAGTACTTTTTCCTTGTTTATCTAAAACGCTAGTTTTACTCGGGTCAACAACCAAACCTTTGATTTTTAAGGCTACTGTTGGTGTTTCAGCATTAGATATTACAGTAATAGTCTTTCTAATTGGGTTAACACGATTTGTATCGTACTTAACTTCAATCTCTCCAGTTTCTCCTGGCATAATTGGTCCTTTTGGTTTTTTTGGTACTGTACATCCACAAGTAGATTTTACACTAGATATAATTAAAGGTGCATCACCTGTATTTGTAAATTCAAATGTACGTACGCCATTAGATCCTTTTTCAATAGTTCCATAATCTATAACATCAGTTTTAAATTCAATTTTGGCTACTTTTTCTTGAGCATTAAGCCCTAAACTCATTACGCCAATAAATAAAATTGTAATTAACTTTTTCATCGCTTTATCGTTTTAATAATCATTTCAAAATTAGATACTTTTTAACTCCTATCAAAATTATTACGTTGTAATGCAATCTATTTAACAAAATTTCAGAATTTTAGTGACATTATCTTCGCATTAATTTCTAAAAAAAAGAAATATAAGTACTTTTGTCAGTTATTACCAAAAACGATACCAAAAATGGAAATCCCATCAAAATATAGTGCTTCGAGTGTAGAATCTAAATGGTACGACTACTGGATGAAAAATAATTATTTTCATTCAACACCAGATGAGCGTGAGCCATACACCATCGTAATTCCGCCACCAAATGTAACTGGTGTTTTACACATGGGACATATGCTTAATAATACCATACAGGATGTGTTGATTCGTCGCGCACGATTGTTGGGCAAAAACGCATGTTGGGTTCCAGGTACAGATCATGCGTCTATTGCTACAGAAGCAAAAGTGGTAGCGCGTTTAAAGGAACAAGGCATTAATAAAAATGACTTAACTAGAGAAGAGTTTCTAAAACATGCTTGGGATTGGACCAACGAATATGGTGGCGTTATTTTAGAACAACTTAAAAAACTTGGATGCTCTTGCGATTGGGACAGAACTAAGTTTACATTAGACGATGATATGTCCGAGGCTGTAATCAAAGTTTTTGTTGATTTATATAATAAGGGAATGATTTATCGCGGTTACCGAATGGTAAATTGGGATCCAGAAGCAAAAACTACATTGTCAGATGAAGAAGTTGAATATGTTGAAAAACAAGGGAAACTTTACCATATAAATTATAAAATTGAAGATTCTGATGAGGTGTTAACAATAGCTACAACGCGTCCAGAAACTTTATTGGGTGATACTGCAATTTGTATAAATCCTAACGACGAAAGACATACGCATCTAAAAGGAAAGCGCGCGATTGTACCTATTAACAATCGAGTTATTCCAATAATTGAAGATGAATATGTTGATTTAGAATTTGGTACCGGTTGTCTTAAAGTGACACCAGCTCATGACGAAAATGATAAGGCTTTAGGAGAAAAACATAATCTTGAAGTTATTGATATTTTTAATGAAGATGCCACTTTAAATTCTTTTGGATTACACTACGAAGGCAAAGACCGTTTTGTGGTTCGTAAGGAAATTGTAAAAGAATTAGAATCTCTTGGAGCCATTGTAAAAATTGAAGACCACACAAATCGTGTTGGTATTTCAGAACGCACAAAAGCTATTATCGAGCCAAGACTTTCAGACCAATGGTTTTTAAAAATGAAAGATTTGGCAAAACCTGCAATTGAAGCAGTTTTAGAATCTGAAGAGGTAAAGCTCTATCCAAAACGTTTCAACAATACCTATCGTCATTGGATGGAAAATATCCGCGATTGGAATATTTCTCGCCAATTACGTTGGGGACAACAAATTCCTGCCTTCTATTATGGCGATGGAAAAGAAGATTTCGTAGTAGCCGAAAATATTGATGCTGCTTTAGAATTAGCCAAGCAAAAGACAAACAATGATGCTTTAACTAATGCTGATTTACGTCAAGACGAAGATGCATTGGATACCTGGTTTAGCTCATGGTTATGGCCAATTAGTGTTTTTGATGGTATTAGAAATCCTGATAATGAGGAAATCAATTATTATTATCCGACTAACGATTTAGTAACTGGTCCAGATATTTTGTTTTTCTGGGTGGCACGTATGATTGTTGCTGGATATGAGTTTAAAGGTGAACGTCCATTTAAAAATGTGTATTTAACAGGTTTGGTTCGCGACAAGCAACGTCGTAAAATGTCCAAATCATTAGGAAATTCGCCTGATGCCTTAAAACTCATTGAAGATTACGGCGCAGATGGCGTACGTGTTGGTTTACTTTTAAGCGCAGCAGCAGGAAATGATTTAATGTTCGATGAAGAATTATGCGGACAAGGAAAATCATTTGCCAATAAAATTTGGAATGCATTTCGTCTTGTAAAAGGTTGGGAAGTTGCAGATATTGAGCAGCCAGAATCATCAAGAATTGCGATTGATTGGTACAAATCGAGATTTCAAAATACATTAAAAGAAACTGAAGATAACTACAGTAAATTTAGATTATCTGATGTGTTAATGGCTAATTATAAACTGGTTTGGGACGATTTCTGCTCATGGTTATTAGAAATGATTAAGCCTGCATACCAAGCGCCAATAGATAGAGTAACTTTTGATGCAGTTATTGAATTATTTGAAGATAATTTAAAAATTTTGCATCCGTTTATGCCATTTTTAACAGAAGAAATTTGGCAATTTATGGCCGAAAGAACTCCTGAGGAAGCTTTAATTATTTCAAAATATCCTGAAAGAAAAGCAATAGATTCAAAATTAATTGAAGATTTTGAACTGGTCAAAGAAGCGGTTTCAGGCATTAGAACCATCAGAAAAGAAAAAAACATCGCCTTTAAGGATGCTATAGAACTTTCTGTAATTAATAACGAAGGTTTAGATGCGTCTTACAACAGCGTTATTGCCAAAATGGGTAATATCTCAAACCTTGAAACTGTAACTGAACCTTTAGAAGGTGCACTGACGTTCAGAGTAAGGTCTAACGAATATTTTATTCCGATGGCTGGAGCAATTAATGTTGAAGACGAAATTAATAAGCTAACGGAAGAATTAAATTATACCCAAGGTTTCTTAAAATCAGTTCAGAAAAAATTATCTAACGAGCGTTTTGTAAACAATGCACCAGAACAAGTTGTTGCTTCAGAAAAGAAAAAAGAAGCAGACGCTTTAGCAAAAATTGAAACGATTGAAGCGAGTTTAAAGTCGTTGCAGTAACATTTTTTCTCCATATAAGAATTTGTTAAAAGCACCATTGTTATAATGGTGTTTTTTTTTATGTTTAATTTTATTCATAATATTTACTTATGATATATATAAAAAACATATATGAAAATATATGAATATTTATTTTCAATTTTGCAGCATCAAATTTTAAATCTAAAGAAACTATGGTTAAAATCACACTTGCAAAAGGAGACGGTATTGGTCCAGAAATTATGGACGCAACACTAAATATTTTAAGCGCTGCTGGAGCAGATATTACTTTTGAAGAAATAGAAGTTGGCGAAAAAATGTATCTCAACGGACAAACTACTGGTATCTCAGATGATGCTTGGGAAACTATTAGAACTAATAAAATTATGTTTAAAGCGCCAATAACAACTCCTCAAGGTGGCGGTTACAAAAGTTTAAACGTAACAATGCGTAAAACACTTGGTCTGTATTCAAATATACGTCCATGCACGAGTATGCATCCTTTTGTTAAGACGAAACATCCAGAAATGGACGTTGTAATAATTAGAGAAAACGAAGAAGATTTATATGCAGGTATAGAGCATCAGCAAACCGATGAGGTTGTACAGTGTCTAAAATTAATAAGTCGTCCTGGTTGCGAAAAAATTATTACTTATGCCTTCGAATATGCTAAAAGAAACAATCGTAAAAAAGTAACTTGTTTTACAAAAGACAATATTATGAAGCAAACAGATGGTTTGTTTCACGAAATTTTTAATGAGGTGTCACTACGTTACCCTGAAATTGAAACAGAGCATTGGATTGTTGATATTGGAGCGGCACTTTTAGCAGATTCACCAGAAAAATTCGATGTTATTGTAATGCCAAATCTTTATGGAGACGTTATGTCAGATATTGCGGCGCAAATTGCTGGTTCAGTTGGTTTAGGTGGTTCGGCAAATATTGGTCAAGAATGTGCTATGTTTGAGGCCATTCATGGTTCGGCACCAGATATTGCAGGTAAGAATATTGCAAACCCTTCAGGATTAATTAATGCGTCAGTAATGATGCTTAATCACATAGGTCAAAACAAAGTGGCAGAAAAAATTCATAATGCTTGGTTACGCACAATTGAAGACGGAGTTCATACAACTGATATTTACGATTCAGTAATGAGTACTAAAAAAGTTGGTACAAAAGAGTTTGCCGAAGCTGTAATTGCCAATTTAGGCAATAGTCCAAAACAATTACCTTCTGTAACTTATAATAACAGTTCACCATTAATTTTGCCTAAATACCAGCGCAAACCTGCCAAAGATAAAGCAATTGTCGGTGTTGATGTATTCGTAGATTGGCATGGTGAGGATGCAAATGCATTAGCCAAAATACTTGAGAATTTAAATAACGATGAGCTTGAATTAGTTCTAATCACTAACCGTGGTATAAAGGTTTGGCCACAAGGTTTTAAAGAAACATTTTGTACAGACCATTGGAGATGTAGGTATGCATTAAAAGATGGCAAAACTATGAACAAATCTAGGATTATTGATATTATGCAAGCTGCAATGGCAAATAATATAGATATTATTAAAACTGAAAATTTATACACTTTCGACGGAAAAAGGGGCTATTCTTTAGGCCAGGGTCAATAGTTTAAGGTTAAGTATAAAGTATTAAAAGCCTCGTTTTTTGAGGCTTTTTTCGTGTTAAATAATTTTTGATTTTAGAATCATTAACATAAAATTTCTAAAATGGTTAAAGTTTATGAGGTGTTTGTTAAACTTGGAGTTGAACTTTAAGAGGACTTTAAAGTTAATCATTCGGTTTCTGTCTTCTGTTAAATTTATCTTTGTAATAAACCAAAATGAAACCAATTATGAAAACGATTAAAATTATATCAAGTTTACTTATTGCAGGTGTTGTAATGACATCATGTAATGATAAAGTAAATAATGAAGATACTGCAAAATTAAACGTTTCTGATAACACAGAAATTAAATTAACCAATGAATCTGGACAGTTAGAAGAAAAGCGTCAAATGGAAGTTATGACCAAAGAGTACGCCATGAAAGATGGTAGCGAAATTTCATATACATATACTGAAGATGGTGTAACCTCACTAAGAGATTGGGACGCTTATAACATTATGAGTTATGAAATGGGCGAAATTGAAAACGCAAATTTCAAAACAACTAATAAGAGAATTACAAACCTTTATGGAACAGTAATGAGCTTGGGTGAAACCATTCCAGCTTGGTTAAAGACTGAAGAAGTGATGGAAGATATTACAGATATTCAGAAAGAATATAAAGAATATCTTGAAGAAAAGAATGCTTCTGCAAACGAACGTCAAGAAAACTTAGAAGAATTAAATGAACAGTTTGCTGATTTAAGAGAAGAGTTAAACGAGACGATAGATGAATACTTAAAAATTAATCAAGAAGCTATTGCCAAATTCAATAAGAAATTGGAAAAAGGCAAACTAGATAAAGCCATTGAAAAGTTCAATAATAAAATGGACGAAAAAGAAAAGATTGCTGATTACGAAGAAAAAAATAATAAATAACAGCATTGATTTTTAGAGGAAAAAAGGTTGAACGAAAGTTCAGCCTTTTTTTTTTAAATTACCACTCATTTATACGATTACTATCTAATTTTATAAAAATAAAGAGTAAAATAGTAAACGACATTAATCCAGAACCGCCGTAACTAAAAAAGGGTAACGGAATACCAACGGTTGGGATTAATCCCATGACCATACCAATATTTATGGTAAAATGCACAAAGAAAATAGACGCCACACCATAACCGTAAACACGGCTAAATTGCGATTTCTGCCTTTCGGCCATGATGAGAATTCTTATAATTAAAAAAACAAACAGAATCACGGTTATGGACGCACCTAAAAAGCCCCATTCTTCACCTACGGTACTAAAAATATAATCGGTGTCTTGTTCTGGTACAAACTTTCCTGTAGTACGTGTACCTTCCATAAATCCCTTTCCTGAAAATCGCCCTGCAGCTATAGCTTCTTCAGATTGGATGAGATTGTAAGCTTCTGCTTTTTTCATGCGCTCCAATTTTACTGGGTCTTTTTCCAATCGTAACCAAAGGCTAATTCTATTTTGCTGATGAGGTTTTAGAATATTATTGTAAAACAACTTAACACCAACAGCAAACACAGAACAAACAATTAGTACCGCGATACTTTGTAATACTGAAATTTTTATTTTTCGGTTAAAAAAATAAAGTCCTAAAACCACAATTAAAGCGGCTAAAACGGCAATTAATATTCCAAATTTTAAAGACAAAACTGCTAAAATTATGGCAGAAAAGGCAATTAGCATATACACTTGTTGTAAACCTTCTCGATAAAAAACAAAGAAAAAGGAGGCATAAACTAAAGTACTGCCAGCATCATTTTGAAGTAGAATTAAAAACGCAGGTAATAAAATTATAGCAACTGCTTTAAGCTGATCTTTGAGAGTCTTTAAATTCGTCTGAATGTCACTAATATATTTTGCAACAGCTAGCGCTGTTGCAAATTTGGCAAATTCACTTGGCTGAATCGTCATGCTGCCAACAGCATACCACGACCGTGCACCATTAATATCTTTTCCGAAAATAAATAGTCCCACGAGTGAAACCATAGCACCGATGTAAATAAGACTCGCAAAGCGCTCATAAAATTTGGCATCTACAGAAAGCGTGAGAATAATAAGAACCAAAGAAAGACTTATGAAAACCAACTGTTTTCCATAAGATTGGCTCATGTCAAAATAACTTGTAATTTCTCCTGAATGCGAAGCAGACATTATGTTTACATAGCCAAATGCAATTAATAATAAATAGACAATTATGGTTGCCCAATCAAATCCAAATCGTCTTTGATTTTCTCTAATCATTTACTATCAATTTTCGCTTTTAGCATATTAAGTCTTTCAAATTCTTCATCAGAGATTGGTTCCAGAGTTGTTTGTCTATTTATGCCAAAAGGTTCACCAGAAAATGGCTTTTCGTATTCGTGCTCTAAGGAATAACGAAGAACAAAACGCTCTAAATCCGTTCTTGTAATTTCGTTTTTTAGATATTTTTCTATCATTAGACTTGCCATTTTTCCGGCAAATCTGCTACCGAAATAACCATTTTCAATAAATACGGCAATAGCAATTTTAGGGTTGTCTTTTGGTGCAAATGCTACAAAAATAGAATGGTCTGTCAATTGTGTTTTTTTGCCATCTATAATTGCAAAATTTTCTGCAGTTCCTGTTTTTCCACAGATTTCAATACCAGATATTTGTACCATTTTTGCTGTTCCTTTATTGTAGACGTCGTACATGCCTTGGACGACAGGTTCAAAATGTTTTTTATCAATTGTGGTGTAATTTGGTGTTAAGTATTTTGATGGTATGCTGTCGTTTTCGATTTCTTTTATAATGTGTGGCGTAAAATAGTATCCACGATTACCTATAGCGGCAGCCATATTTGCTAACTGAATTGGTGTTGCTAAAACTTCACCTTGACCAATTGCGTTTGAAAGTGTAAATGTTGGGTACCATTTTCCTTTTCCATGAGCGCGATTGTAGGTGTCGGCATCTGGGATTTTTCCAGGTTGACCTACAGATAAATCATTTCCTAAATAATTTCCAAGCCCAAAACTTTGCACATGATTGCTCCAAACATCCATAGACTTTGCAGGCGAATCATACTTATTCATGATTTTGAGATAGACATTTGCAAAATATGCATTACAAGATTCGTAAATGCCTAAATTCATGTTCGCAGGACTGCGATGGGCATGGCAACCCATTTTACGATTTCCGTAATTAAAACCCATGCTACATCTAAAGGTGTCGTTAGTATCTACAACACCTTCTTGCAGGCCAATAAGAGCATTAACGGTCTTAAACGGTGATCCTGGCGGATACATGGCTTGTAAGCTTCGGTCAAATAAAGGCTGAGCTAAACTATCATTATAAAGCTTAGTAAAATTTTTAGAACGATTTCGTCCAACTAATAAATTTGGGTTGTAAGTTGGTCCAGAAACCATAGCTAAGATTTCGCCACTACTTGGTTCAATTGCAATGATTCCGCCACGCTTGTTGGTCATTAGTAACTCGCCATATTCTTGTAGTTTAGAGTCAATTGTGATGGTAATATCTTTGCCGGGTTTGGCGATTGTGTCTCGTGCTCCACCTTCAAACTTGCCTATGTCTCTATTAAATCTATCTTTTTGAATAAATTTTACACCTTTGACACCTCGCAAAATATCCTCATAGGTTTTTTCAACGCCTTGTTTGCCAATTAAATCGCCTTTGGCATAATACGGATTTTTGTTTATGGTGGCTTGGCTCACCTCGCCAATATCGCCTAAAACATTGGCGCCAATGGTTTTTCTGTACGTTCTTATAGAACGTCTTTGAATATAAAACCCGTCATATTTTCGCATCTTTTCTTGTAACTTCGCATAGTCTTCTTTGGCTAAGTTTGAAACAAACACATATGGCAATCTTGGCGAATAATTTTTTGCTTTGTTGTATGTTTTTATAAAATCTTCCTTAGTAATTTTTAGTAATGCGCAAAACTCAAGTGTATCTAATGGCTCCACTTCTCTGGGAATAACCATCACATCGTAAGAAGGTTGGTTAGCCACAAGCAATTCTCCATTTCTATCATAAACATAACCACGTTTTGGATAGGTGAATTCCTTCCGAATTGCAGTGTCATTCAACGGATTATAAGCTTGAGAGTCATAAATCTGAAGATAATACAAACGACTTAAGAAGGTAAGTCCGACAATTATGACTAAAGATAAAAGTAGCAGTTTTCTCATTTTCGAGTTTTAAATAATAAGATGAGTAAAAAGCTCAAGATTATTGTGAAAATACTAGAAAATAACGTCTTTTTTAATATGAGAAGTATCTGTGAAATGTTAAAAATTTCGAGATTAAATACAGCAAAATGATGAAAAAGTATCGCTGTGGAAATATAAGTTATTAGAGCTCCTATTTCAGAATTACCAAATTTTAAAGTTTGGTGGTCATACAACGTACCATAGGCATTTTTTAGAAATACAGGTCTTGCAAATGCCAATAAAACTGATGAAGCTGCATGAACGCCACCAGAATCTAAAAACATATCTACCAATAATCCTAAATTAAACGCCAATAGTAGAAACAACATTCTATTTGTCTTTACTGGATAAATGAGAATAAAAATGATATAGATAAACGGATTAACGTAACCAAACAGATTAATATTACTGCATATAGTTACCTGTGCTATTAGCAATACAACAAAGCGGACGATATTAAGGGTGACTTTATTGTTCATTACTTTGAGCTTCGAGCTGTTCTAATTCCTTTTTATCCTTGTTTATAATAATATAGACGTGTTCTAACGTGGTCATGTTATTAAACAAATCCACGTTAATAACATAAGTATCTCCGCCAACATCAGTTGTAAAATCTTTAATAGTTCCTATATTAATATCTTTTGGGAAAATGGCCGATTTTCCTCCAGTAACAATAGTATCTCCTACAGAAATTTTGGCAAATTTTGAAACATCTTCGAGCTGGACAACGTATGGCGATTTGGTATTCCAAGTTAACGAGCCACTTTGATTGGAGCGTTTAAGCTTCGCGTTTATTCGGCTATTTTTACTTAAAATTGAAAGAACAGTTGCATATTTCTTTGAAGTGTTATCAACGATGCCAACTATACCTTTTGAAGTAATAACACCAAAATCTTGAGCTACGCTATCTCGTTTTCCACGATTTATAGTTAAGTGATTGTTTGGAAGATTGTAACTGTTTTTAAATACTTCAGCTGAAATCACTTCAAAACGTTTATCGATTAAAGTAGAATCGATTTTAGTTTTTGAAATTGATGCTGAATTAAACAACGCTTCGCGAAGTTTCTGGTTTTCTTCAACCAAAATTTCGTTTTGTGTTTTTAAATTGAAATATTGACCAATACCATTAACAGTTCCGTAAACGCCTCCAGTGACACTATTAGCGGAATTTATAAATTTACTTTTATGATAAGAATGGGATTGTATCGTGAGGGATAATGCAATACCAAAAAGTAATAAAAACAATAGAAATGTTTTGTTTCTTATTACAAAATTGAAAATTTGCTGCATTATTTAGCTCTATTTAATCAATACACTTTTGTATTTTGCTAAGTTTTTTAAAGTAATTCCTGTACCACGAACAACCGCTCTTAATGGGTCTTCGGCAATATAAACTGGTAAGTCCGTTTTTTGAGATAATCGCTTATCCAAGCCACGTAACATTGAGCCACCACCAGCTAAATAAATACCAGTGTTGTAAATATCTGCTGCCAACTCTGGAGGCGTTTGCGATAACGTTTCCATTACGGAGTCTTCGATACGTAAAATAGATTTATCTAAAGCTTTTGCTATTTCTCGATACGAGATTTGTACTTGCTTTGGCTTTCCTGTTAACAAATCACGACCCTGAACGCTCATGTCTTCTGGTGGTAAATCTAAATCTTCGGTAGCTGCACCGATTTCAATTTTAATTTTTTCAGCAGTGCGGTCACCAACGTAAAGGTTGTGCTGCGTTCTCATGTAATAGATGATGTCATTGGTAAATACATCACCAGCAACTTTTACAGATTTGTCACAAACAATTCCGCCTAAAGCAATCACGGCAATTTCTGTTGTTCCACCACCAATATCCACAATCATGTTTCCTTTTGGTTGCATAATATCAACAC
This sequence comes from Winogradskyella litorisediminis, assembly GCF_042675765.1. Taxonomy (NCBI): domain Bacteria; kingdom Pseudomonadati; phylum Bacteroidota; class Flavobacteriia; order Flavobacteriales; family Flavobacteriaceae; genus Winogradskyella; species Winogradskyella litorisediminis. Next base: position 1,304,724 of record NZ_JBHTJL010000009.1, read on the forward strand.
CAATACCAATTGCAGCAGCCATTGGTTCATGTATTAGATACACTTCTTTGCCATTAACACGCTCACAAGATTCTTTTACCGCTCGCATTTCTACTTCAGTAATTCCAGAAGGAATACAAACGACCATTCTCAACGATGGGTTGAACAATTTCTTTTTTAACGCAGGAATATTTTTAATAAACAGATTAATCATTTGCTCAGACGCATCAAAATCAGCAATTACACCATCTTTTAACGGTCTAATGGTTTTAATGTTTTCATGCGTTTTACCTTGCATCATGTTGGCTTCTTTACCAACGGCAATTATTTTACCAGATATTCGGTCTCTGGCAACAATCGATGGACTGTCTACAACAACTTTGTCATTGTGAATAATTAATGTGTTAGCGGTACCTAAATCGATAGCTATTTCTTCTGTTAGGAAGTCAAAAAATCCCATGCGTAATTTTAAGGTTTTGGGGTAAGTATTCTATTTGTTTTTTGCTTAGTCGTAAATGTAAATAAATAATACGTTATTTCTTTGTATCTAGACGTTTTAAAAGCAAAAAAAATCACAGATAATTTTATACTTAAAGTTATCTGTGAAATTTCGTACAAATTTTAACAATTTTAGTGTTTAAAATGTCTTGTACCTGTAAATACCATCGCTACGTCATTAGCATTGCAATAATCAATACTTAATTGGTCTTTTATTGAGCCGCCTGGTTGTATTACAGCTTTAATTCCAGCTTTGTCTGCAATCTCTACACAATCTGGAAATGGAAAAAACGCATCACTTGCCATAACTGCGCCCTCTAAATCAAAATTGAAAGATTGTGCCTTGTGTATCGCTTGGTTTAAGGCATCAACACGACTCGTCTGTCCGGTTCCGCTTGCACACAGTTGCTTATTTTTAGCCAAAACAATTGTATTAGATTTGGTGTGTTTGCAAATTTTTGAAGCAAAAATTAAATCTTCAATTTGAGATAAAGAAGGTTCCTTTTGGGTCGCTGCTTTAAGTTCGCCAGCCATATCTGTTTTACTGTCTCGGTCTTGCACTAAAATTCCGTTTAGGCATGTTCTAACAGTTGTATTTGGTAATTCAATATCATTGAGAATAAGAAGAATTCTATTTTTCTTTCCTTTTAAAACTTCTGAAGCTTCATCCGAAAAAGAAGGTGCAATGACAACCTCACAAAATAGTTTGTGTATTTCTTCTGCAGTTTCTTTATCAATCTCGGTGTTGGTAATTAAAATACCACCAAATGCCGAAACTGGGTCACCAGCCAGCGCATCGATATAAGCTTTGTAAACACTTTCGCGTTGCGCAAAACCACAGGCGTTATTATGTTTTAAAATGGCAAAAGTTGGTGCTTCATCTTTAAATTCTAAGATTAAATTTACAGCAGCATCAACATCTAAAAGATTGTTATAACTTAATTCTTTACCGTGAAGTTTGGTAAACATGGCATCAAAATCACCATAGAAATACCCTTTTTGATGTGGGTTTTCACCATATCGAAGTGTTTTGCCATTAGTTTCAGAAATTTTTAAAGCTGAAATAGATTCATCTTGATTAAAATAATTAAAAATTGCACTGTCATAATGCGACGAAACATTGAAGGCTTTCGCAGCGAATTCTTTTCTGTCTTCTTCAGAAGTTACTCCGTTTTTAGAGTTTAGTAAATCTAAAAATTCAGCGTAATCATCAACAGAAGACACACAAGTGACATCGGCATAATTTTTTGCTGCTGCTCTGATTAAAGAAATACCACCGATATCAATTTTTTCAATAATATCTTGATTGCTTGCGCCTGAAGCCACAGTTTTTTCAAATGGGTATAAATCGACGATTACGACATCAATCTGCGGAATGTCAAATTCTTTCAGTTCAGCTACATCACCATCATGATTTTGACGATTTAAAATACCTCCAAAAATCTTTGGATGCAGTGTTTTTACTCGACCACCGAGTATTGATGGATATGAGGTAACATCCTCTACGGGTACCACATTAATACCTAAATCTTTGATAAATTTTTCAGTGCCGCCAGTAGAATATATGGTTACGCCTAAATCGTTTAATTTGTTTACAATTGGTTCTAAACCATCTTTACTAAATACAGAAATTAGTGCCGATGAAATGGTTTTGTTGCTCATGGTGTTGTGTTGTGATTTTTAAAGGCATAAAAATAGTCATAACCACAAAATTAGAAGAGCGAAAAAAAGACTTTGTTTAAGTTTTTTGTAACATTAAATTGTTGACAACGTCTTATATTTACAATTGTAGAAAATCAACAACCAATGTTAGTATACCTAAGATTATTTAAGGAGAGTTTTTCCTTTGCTATCAATGCTTTGCGTAATAATAAACTCCGAACTTTCTTATCACTTTTAGGTGTTACTGTCGGTATTTTTTCTATCATCGCTGTGCTTGCAGCTGTTGATTCCTTAGATAGAAATATAAAAGACAGTCTTTCTGGTCTCGATAAAAATACCATTTACCTTACTAAATTTTCATTTGGTCCAACACAAGTGCCACGATGGAAACGTGACCGTTATCCTCAAGTAGATTACGATGACTTTGAATTTGTACGACGAAATGTAAACGGTATTGAAGCTTCAGCTTATGTTATTTTTGGTGGAAGCGAAACTATTAGATACCAAGCCGAAACATTAACTAATATCAATGTAACACCGATTTCTAATGGCATTTATGTCATTGACGACTTAAAAATGGGTCAAGGCCGCTTTTATTCTGAATTAGAATCTGAAACAGGCGCACCAGTTATTGTATTGGGTTACGAATTGGCAACTAACCTTTTTAAAGATGCCAATCCGCTAGGTAAACAAATTCGTGTATTTGGCCGAAAATTAACCGTTATTGGAGTGCTTGAAAAATATGGTGCGGCACTTGGTGATTCACCAGATACAAAAGCATTTGTACCAGCAAATTTTGTTAGACGTTTCAGAAACGGAGGTTCTGATGGATTGCCAGGAGCAGTTGTAATAAAACCAAAAGCTGATATAGATATTGGAGCTTTTGAAAGTCAACTAAAACAAAAATTTAGAAGATATAGAGGTTTAAAAGCAGATGAAGAAGATGATTTTTTTGTAAATAAATTGGCAGGCTTGGTAAGTTTTGTTGACGGAATTATAAGCGTAATGAATGGTATTGGTTGGCTTATTAGTGGTTTTTCATTACTTGTTGGCGGTTTTGGTATAGCTAATATTATGTTTGTAAGTGTAAAAGAACGCACCAATCTAATAGGAATACAAAAATCTCTAGGTGCCAAAAATCGATTTATATTATTTCAGTTTTTGTTTGAAGCTGTAATTTTAGCTGTAGTTGGTGGTTTGGTAGGTCTTGGTTTGGTTTATATTCTAACCTTAATTGCTTCGAGTTTTTCTGGTGATTTTGAATTTGTATTGTCTCCAGGGAATATGTTTTTAGGCTTTTCGCTTTCAACGTTGATTGGACTTATATCTGGTGTGCTTCCAGCAATCAGAGCATCTCGATTAGACCCAGTTGAAGCAATCCGAACTGGAATGTAGACTTATAAATCATTTAAATAGAAATAAATTCTTATAAAAAAATAAAATTCCAAAGGCTGATATTTATAAAACGTTTGCCTTTGGAATTTTTAGTTTTGATAACAAGTTTTTTTACGAGAGAATTTTAGCAACTTGCTTACAAACAAACTCTAAAAAGCGTTCATCAGCTTCAGTAAATGGGTCAGCCGTGTTAGAGTCGATGTCTATTTGCCCGATATTTTCATTGTTTACAAAAATAGGAACCACAATTTCGGCCTTTACCGTAATACTACATGCAATATAATTGTCTTGCGCATTAACATCTGGAACCACAAAGTTTTTATTACTAACAGCAACTTGTCCACAAATACCTTTTCCAAACGGAATGATGGTGTGGTCTGTTGGCTCGCCAACATAAGGGCCGAGTTTTAATTCGTTTTTATCGCCATTTTTAAAATAAAAACCAACCCAATTATAATAATCGATATGTTTTTCTAAAAGCTCGCAAACTTTTAAAAGCTTTTCATCTTTAGATAAAGAATCTTTAGCTATAATGTTTTTTATTTCTGGTTTTAAATCTGTAAAAGTCATTTTCAATTAAAATTTTGGTAAAAATATCTAAATTGTACTAGTTCTATATTTCAAATTCGATAAATTTAACAGCACAATAACATAAGTCACTCCTTGCGCGCATTACTTACAAAATACAAATTGGTTATTCGGTTTATTTTCACTTTTGTGTTGGTTTACGGTGTGTTATCTATTGCTTATAAATTATACTTAGATTTTTCTGAAGGTTCTAAATATTATCCAGACTATTTAACCAACTTGGTTGGTAAACAAACAGAAACCGTTTTATCTTCATTTGGTTACAGAACTAGTATTGTTCCACATTATGATGAACCGTCATTAATGGTGTTTGTTGACCAAAAATATATTGCTAGAATTATTGAAGGTTGCAACGGTATGAGCGTTATTATTTTATTTATCGCTTTTGTAGTTTCATTCAGAGATACGTTTAAACGCACACTATTATTTTTATTGGCAGGTAGCGTTTTAATTTATGCTGTAAATCTTATAAGAATTGTGTTATTAACCATTGGTCTGCGTCATTATCCTTGGCGAAGCGACATTATGCACGAGGTTATTTTTCCATTAGCCATTTACGGTATGGTATTTTTGCTATGGATGTTTTGGGTGCGTCATTTTTCTATTCAAAATAAAACAGCAAATGTCTAAAACAGTTTCTTATTTGGTAGCAGCTATTTGTGTATTGTTGCTTGTTTTGGTTAGAGCTTTTGAGGATGTACTATTTTATGACCCATATTTGCAATTTTTTGAAAATGATTATCTCTACATCGATAGTCCGCGTCGCGAAATTGCCAAATTAGTTTTCTTTACATCCTTAAGATTTCTTATTAATACTTTATTGTCTTTAGCTATAATTTATTGTATATTTAAGGACAAACAGATGGTAAAATTTTCGCTAATCATTTACGGTTTTGCTTACATCTGTTTTTTAATTCCATTTTTGTATTTTGTAATTAATCCAAGACAAGAAGATTATTATTTGTTCTTTAACGTGCGCCGATTTTTAATTCAACCTTTAATTTTAATCCTTTTATTACCAGCATTATACTATTATAAATTAAAACGTTAAGTGCATCTTAAAGTTCTATTTTTTAATAGGAATTGGTTAACTTTGCAGTGTGAAACAAAACTTGATACATAAAATATTTTCGATAGCATTGTCGGCATTAGTATTGTTCTCTACTTTTTCTTTTACAGTAGAAAAGCACTATTGTGGTAATCGTTTAGTTGATGTAGCAGTGTTTTCTGAAGCAAAAGGTTGTGGAATGGAAATGCCTTTAAAAAACAGCATGAAAAAATCGTGTTGTAAAGATACAATAGATGTTATTGAAGGGCAGGACGAATTACAGTCACTATCTTTTGATGATTTTGAGTTAGAAACTCAGGAGTTTATTGTTTCTTTTCTGTATTCGTTTTCGGTCTTTTACGAAAGTTTACCTAAACAAATAGTTCCGCATAAAGATTACTCACCACCAAATTTAGTTTACGACATTCAGCTTTTAGATGATGTTTTTTTAATTTGATACACAGTTATTAATTGGTTGAATTATTTCAATAAATTACTAATGCCTTCAAATTAAATTATAATGAAACACACATATAAAGTTACAGGCATGACATGTAACGGCTGTAAAGCTTCAGTAAAAGAAAAGCTTTCAGCACTTCAAAATATAACTTCAGTTAATGTAAATCTTGAAAAAGAAGAAGCAACGGTAGAAATGACTTCGCACGTTTCTTTGTCGGAATTACAATTGGCTTTACCAGAAAAATATCAAATTTCACAATTAGAAGAAACCAACGTGTTTTCTTCAACTTTGACTAAAAAAGAAACCTCAGAATCTAAGTTAAAACAATTATTTCCTCTGTTTTTAATTCTAAGTTACATTTTTGTGGCTTCCATTTTACTGAATAAAACAGCATGGAATACAGCCCGATTTATGTATGATTTCATGGGTTTATTTTTCATTGTTTTCAGTTTTTTTAAATTTCTAGATTTAAAAGGTTTTAGCCAAAGCTTTAGCATGTACGACCCGTTAGCAAAACGTTTTTCACCTTATGCTAAAATCTATCCATTTATTGAATTGGTTTTAGGTTTTTTATTTTTAATGCGAATAGAAATTAAGCTAGCCTTAATACTAACGCTTATCATTTTAGCAATTACAACAATAGGAGTCGCAAAAGTTCTTTTAGATAAAAAAACCATACAGTGCGCTTGTTTAGGTACGGTTTTAAAATTGCCAATGACGACAGCAACGATTATAGAAAATTCAATAATGTTATTAATGGCAATTTATATGCTAGTTAAAATCTTTGTGTTATGAGACAGATATTATTTTTACTGATAGGTCTTCTTGTAATTACGGGAAATGCTCAAGATAAACTTAATGGAGTGGTTTTAGAATCCATTGATGGTAAAGAAATGCCACTTCCTGGAGCAAACGTCTATTGGTTAAACACTTCAGTTGGTACGATGACCGATGAGAACGGCGCATTTTCAATCGCATATGAAAACTCTTATTCAAGATTAATTATTAGCTATGTCGGTTTTAAGACAGATACGCTGACAATTACAAGTAATAAATCTATACGTCATGTATTGCAAGCTACCTCAGCTTTAGACGAAGTCACTATTACCTCTCGAAAATTAGCTACAACAAGGTCGTATCTAAAACCGACAAATACAATGACGGTAAGTAGTGACGAATTATTAAAAGCTGCATGCTGTAACCTCTCTGAAAGCTTTGAAACCAATCCGTCAATAGACGTCAATTTTGCAGATGCGGTTTCTGGTACAAAACAGATTAGAATGTTAGGTTTAAAATCGCCTTATATTTTAATTTCTACTGAAAACGTGCCTGCCATTAGAGGTGCATCGCAAGCTTATGGTTTGGGTTTTATTCCAGGAACTTGGGTTGAGAGTATTCAGATTACTAAAGGTGCCGGAAGTGTTGTTAATGGCTACGAGAGTATTGCTGGGCAGATTAATGCCGAATTGGTAAAACCATTAACCGATAATCAATTTTTTCTTAATGCTTATGGGTCAATTAACGGGCGTTTAGAATTAAATACACATTTTAACCAAAAATTATCAGATAAATGGAGTAGCGGTTTGTATTTACACGGCAATATTAGAAATCAAAAGTTTGATAATAATGATGATTCATTTTTAGATATTCCTCTTAAAAAGCAAATTAATATCATGAACCGTTGGCAATACGTAAATGGTGAAAAAGGAATAGTGAGTTTTATAAATTTTAGATATTTAAATGATGAAACACAATCTGGACAAGTAGATTTTAATCCAGATACAGATGAAGGTACGACAAACAATTGGGGAAGTTTAATTAACACCGAACGTTTTGAGGTTACTACAAAGTTAGGGTATGTAAATCCTGAAATTCCATGGCAAACCCTTGGTTTTCAAACGGCGTTTAGCTACCATAAACAAGACTCCTATTTTGGGTTAAATGTTTACGACATTAAACACAATAGTTTTTATTCTAATCTTATTTATAATAGTATTATTTCAGATTCTCGTCATAAGGTTAAAACAGGTTTGAGTTTTACTTTAGATGATTATGAGGAATTAGTAAACGCAAACACTTTTAATCGTGTTGAGAATTCCTACGGTGCATTTTTTGAATACGCTTATGACGATTTAAATAAGCTAACGTTAACCGCGGGTTTACGTGGTGATGTGCATAATAGATTTGGGTTTTTTCTAACGCCACGTTTGCATTTGCGTTATACGCCATGGGAAAAATCCGCATTGCGTTTTTCAGTCGGTCGCGGCATAAAGAGCGCTAATATTTTTGCTGAAAATCAGAATATATTTTCGAGTTCAAGACAAATAAACATCAGAAATACAGGTGGTAAAATTTACGGTTTAGACCCAGAAATCGCATGGAATTATGGGGTGAGTTATTTGCAAGGCTTTAATCTATTTGGTCAAAAAGGTGATATCACTTTTGATTTTTACCGTACCGATTTTAAGAATCAAGTGGTTGTAGATTATGAAAATCCATTCGAAATTAATTTTTACAACTTACAAGGTGAGAGTTTTGCTAATAGTTTTCAAACAGAAGTAAATTATAATGCATTCTCTAATTTCGATATTCGGTTGGCATACAAATTTTATGATGTGCAAACCGATTATGACTCTGGTAGATTGCAACGACCATTAACACCTCGTCATCGTTTGTTTGCTAATGCGGCTTATGAAACAGAATTGACAGAAAAAGGTGAGCGATGGAAATTCGATGCCACGTATAATTGGCTCAGTCAGCAACGTTTCCCAGACACGAGTTTAAGTCCATCGCAGTTTCAATTAGATGAATTTTCGCCAACTGTTGGCACGTTAAATTTGCAAGTGACCAAAGTCTTTTCACCAAAGTTGGAAATCTATGTTGGTGGCGAAAATGTAATCAATGTACGTCAGCCAGACCCAATTATTAGTGCAGATAATCCGTTTGGTTCAAATTTTGATACTAATTTTGTATATGGTCCAATTTTTGGAAGTATGTATTATGCAGGATTAAGGTTTAAAATAAAATAATAATTTTGTCTTCTCGAGCGCAGTCGAGAGGTTTTAGTAGTTGAGGACTAAATAGGTCTCGACTGCGCTCGACCTGACAATAATATAAAAATAAAAGTATAATAGTTTCTCATTTTCATGGGAACGAAAATAAATTTTCGATGAAAAAAATAATAACACTAATTGCCCTTTTTATTAGCATCATAGCCTTTAGCCAAAATAAAAATGCCAAACAAACCATTGAAGTTGATGGTGTTTGTATGATGTGTAAAGACCGCATTGAAAAGGCAGCCATCCGCACTAAAGGTGTAAAGTCTGCCATTTGGAATGTAAAAACGCACGAGCTAAAACTCATTTTTGACGAGCGTAAAACTAATGTAGAAACCATTTCTAAAAAGTTAGCACAAGTTGGCCACGATACAAAAGCTGTAAAAGCAACTGAAGAAGCATACAATTCTGTGCATCCATGTTGCAGATATCGTGATGAGGATGTAAAGAAGGAGCATGAGAATTAATTGAAAAGCCCGATTTTTAATCGGGCTTTTTACTTCTATTGTAAATTAATTTACTTCATTGCGTTTTTAATTCTTACACTTAAATTATCACAATTATCTATTGCTTTTTTTGTAACAACTTGTTTGTCTTTTAAAGTTGTTGTAAGCGCACGGACAATGTTTTTTAATAGTACTTCGTTAGTAAATGGTGAGTTGCCTTCGAAAAGCTGGTCATAGTCTGCATTTTCAATCATATATCTGCCCATATAATCTCTTACTAAACTTGTGTGTCTAAAATATACATCACTTAATTGTTCGTACTGTGTGTAATGACCTTGGATACTAGTTTTTAAATCAAAGTCATCTATCAATTTTAAATCCCCAGAATTTATTAAAGTTTTATATGTAATATCTTGAGGACTAAATGTATTGTATTGTACAAGTTCAAAAGTACTATTCATTAAGGGCATACCTTGTTTTTTGCCAGTATTTAGAATAGGAATCAGTTCCTCACAAATCTTAAGTTTTTGTTTTAAATCTTTTGCATTTTTTGTTAGCTGAAGTTTATCTGCTTCAATGTCACTTTTAAGATTGCTAAGGTATTGCTCTTTTAATTTTGCGTCAGTTCTACTTTCTGCACATTTATTCATACTAAAAGCAATGGTAATACCAATAATAACGATTATAATTTCACGAAGTGTATATTTCCAAGTTTTTGTTTTGCTCAAAGTAAATATTTTAGTTTTTTAAATCTACTAAAATTTATTTAAAACAAAAGCCTCTGACTTTCGTCAAAGGCTTTTCAAATTTATTTCAGCTTCACTTATCTCAAATTTTTTACGTCCGAGTAAGCTCAACGTCTGCGGCGACTCGCCGCCTACATCATGCCTGGCATTCCGCCGCCCATTGGAGGCATTGCTGGAGCATCTTCTTTAATGTCTACTAAAGCACATTCGGTAGTAAGAATCATACCTGCAACAGAAGCAGCATTTTCTAAAGCTATACGTGTTACTTTTTTAGGGTCAATAATTCCTGCTTTAAGCATGTCTACATATTCTTCAGATTTTGCATTGTAACCAAAATCTTTTTTGCCTTCAAGTACCTTGTTGATAACTACAGAACCTTCGCCACCAGCATTTTCTACAATAGTACGTAAAGGTGCTTCAATAGCTCGGTTTACGATTTGTACACCAGTAGTTTCATCTAAATTATCTGTTGTAATTTTTTCTAAAGTCTTTTTAGCACGTACCAATGCAACGCCACCACCAGCAACGATACCTTCTTCTACTGCGGCACGAGTGGCGTGTAATGCATCATCAACACGGTCTTTCTTTTCTTTCATCTCAACTTCAGAAGCAGCACCAACATAAAGTACAGCAACACCACCTGCTAATTTAGCCAAACGCTCTTGCAGTTTTTCTCTATCGTAATCAGATGTTGTTGTTTCAATCTGTGCTTTTATTTGGTTTACACGTGCCTTAATATCAGACGCTTTACCAGAACCATTTACAATCGTTGTATTGTCTTTGTCGATGGTTACAGTTTCAGCGGTACCCAACATAGAAAGGTCAGCGTTTTCTAATGAGAAACCACGTTCTTCAGAAATAACAACACCACCAGTTAAAATTGCGATGTCTTCTAACATAGCTTTTCTACGATCTCCAAAACCTGGTGCTTTTACAGCAGCGATTTTTAATCCACCACGTAACTTGTTTACTACTAAAGTAGCTAAAGCTTGACCTTCAACATCTTCTGCAATAATTAATAAAGGACGACCAGATTGTGCAACTGGTTCTAATATTGGAAGGATTTCTTGTAAGTTAGAAATCTTTTTATCAAATAATAAGATGTATGGATTTTCTAAATCAGCAATCATCTTATCAGCATCTGTTACGAAGTAAGGTGATAAATAACCACGGTCAAATTGCATACCTTCAACAACATCCACATACGTGTCCATTCCTTTTGCTTCTTCAACAGTAATTACACCTTCTTTACCTACTTTTCCGAAAGCAGTTGCAATTAAATCGCCAATAGTATCATCATTATTTGCAGAAATAGCTGCGACTTGCTTAATTTTATCAGAGTCGCTTCCTACTTTTTTAGCTTGCTTTTCTAAATCTTTTACTATAGTCTCAACTGCTTTATCAATACCGCGCTTTAAGTCCATTGGGTTTGCGCCAGCAGCAACGTTTTTTAAACCTTCTTTTACAATTGCTTGAGCTAAAACAGTTGCTGTAGTTGTCCCGTCACCAGCTAAATCGTTGGTTTTAGACGCAACCTCTTTTACCATTTGAGCTCCCATATTTTCGAGCTCATTTTCTAACTCAATTTCTTTAGCTACAGAAACGCCATCTTTGGTCACTTGCGGAGCGCCGAAAGACTTGCCAATGATTACGTTTCGTCCTTTAGGACCTAAAGTTACTTTTACTGCATTTGCTAATGCATCTACACCGCGTTTTAATCCGTCGCGTGCTTCAATATCAAATTTTATATCTTTTGCCATTTTTTTTTAAATTTTTGCTTTTAGCTGTTAGCCTTTGGCTATTAGCTAAAAATTAATTTTTGTTATAAATTTGGATTGCTAATGGCTAAAAGCCAATAGCTTAATGCGAATTATACAATCGCTAAAATATCACTCTCACGCATCATTAAATAATCCTTGCCTTCGAGTTTAAGTTCTGTTCCGCCGTACTTTCCGTAAAGTACAGTGTCTCCAACCTTAACAGTTAGTGGTTCGTCTTTTTTACCATTACCTATAGCCACAACAGTTCCTTTTTGTGGTTTTTCTTTTGCGTTATCCGGAATAATAATTCCCGAAGCTGTTTTTGTTTCAGCAGCTGACGGTTCTACTAGAACGCGGTCCGCTAAAGGTTTAATGTTTAAAGCCATTTGTTATATATTTTGTTATTAAAAATTAAATTTACGCTTAAGCGTAAGTCGAAAATTATGCCAAGCCGAATAGACTGACAAATGTGCAGAATAGAGGTGGTTTTTAATATTAGTTTATGACTTCTCGACTGTTACTCGATGTTGAATATCTTTAATATAAAAACACAAAAAAGCCAACTTAAAAAGTTGGCTTCCTATAAATTTTATAGAACTAGAGATTAATCTCCAGTATTAGAATCGTCAGTTGTAGCAGGTTGTTCAGTTGTTGTCCCGTCAGCATCTAAAGCTTTAGAATCACTAACACCGCCAGCACCATCAATAGTGATATTTGATAATAAGATTAAAGCAATTAAAAGTGTTGCTAAAAACCATGTACTTTTATCTAAAAAGTCACCAGTTTTTTTTACGCCACCTAATTGTTGTGTGCCACCACCACCGAAAGAAGATGATAATCCACCGCCTTTTGGGTTTTGAACCATAATTACTACGATGAGTAAAAATGCTACTACTACGATTAATATTAAGAATATTGTAAAATTAGTCATTGTTTGTATTATTTCGTTCGCTTAATTCTTTTACCGCTTTAATTTGGTCTGCAAAGAAACTACTTTTTTCTGGATATTTCAAACTTAAAATTCGGTAAGATTGAATTGCCTTTTCATAGTTTTTTTGCTCAAGATAAATACGCGCTAAAGTCTCTGTCATTAGGCTATCTTCCAGTTTTTCATAGTTGTCAACTAGCTTGGGTTTAGGCGCTTTTGTACTTGGTTTTATTTTTGGATTCTCGGAAATAAACTTATCAATTGTCGCTAATTTTTCTGCTAAAGGCGAATTGTTTTCACTTTGCTGAATAGTTCTATCGATAGGCTTAAAACTCGAAATTTTTAACCATTCTGAAAAAGAATGTGTCTCAGTTGAAGAAAACTCAAAAGGTTTTCCTATTTGTAGTTGTTCTTCTAGTTTTCTAGATTGAAGGATTTGTGTTTGTTGTGGAATTTCTTCCTTTTGTTTAAAGAGGTTTGGGTCTAAAACACCTTTAGTTGCTTCAACCTGCTCTTTTAAAGCATCATCAATTTTAATACTTTTTTCTATAGAAATATCATCGACTTCATTAACAATGATACCTTTAATGTATTCTGAATTTTGCTTAATTTGAGCAGAAATCTCATTTTGATTGAAAACATCGCTCGTAATAAAATCAAATAAAATACTGCGGTCAGTTGTATGCGCTGCAGTTACCTTTAAAGCGTTATTGTACTTGTAACTTTCTTTATTTTTTAAAGCTTTTAAATGCAAAGCACGTGCAGATTGAAAATAAGGATAATTGTTTACTATACTTTCTAAAGCTTCTATTTGGTTAGAATCTAAAGCTTCGGGTTGTTGTAATATGTTTGTAAATTCTTGAAGTTGCATATTACCAATCGGCGAAAGCGGCCTGAAATATATCTTGTGTTATACGTTCGTAAATAGTTTCAATAGCTGTATCTCTTCGGCTTCCTGTTAAAAGCGCATCTCCTTCGTAATCAAAAAAGAAAGAGAAACGTTGCTCAAAACTCTTTTCTTCATTTTCGGTATGTGTGTATCTCACATTAACACCAATAGTTAAACGGTTTTGTGCTGCTCTGTTGTTAGCAGTTGCCGTGGTAGGAGAAATTCGATATTCAACAATTTCACCATCAAAAATGGCTACAGCTCCAGAGGTCACTAAAGTTGAATTGGTTTGGTTCTGCAATAAATCTTGAAGCGTATTTCTAAAAAGAAAATCGATACCAGGTTCTATTAAAGGCGCATTATTTTGAAAGAAATTCACTTGGAAAGTTTCGGGTACATCTGTAGCGCCAGTAAATGAATACGGTCCACAACCTAAAAAGCTTAAGGCTGCAATTAGTATGAAGATGTTTTTCTTTATTCTCATGTTTCTTTTCAAAATAGAACGCTAAAATTATAAATCGTATTGCTTAATCTTTCTGTATAACGTGCGCTCGCTGATACCTAGTTCTGCAGCAGCTAATTTACGTTTTCCGTTATGACGCTCAAGCGATTTTTTAATTAATTCCAATTCTTTATCGTGTAAAGATAACGTTTCTTCTTCCTCAATTTCTTCGGCAAAATGGTATTTGTCTTCAACAGTAGCTGGTGTTGCTGTGGTTACTTCGGTAGTATTGTTACTATCAGTAATTTCTAATACATGAGATTCTTCCATTAAGTCTTCAAAATCTGAAGCAGCATCACTTTCACCATAAATTTTTTCGATAAGGTCTGGATTTTCTTTCTGCACATCAGAGACGTTACCGTTTTTCATCAATTCCATAGTGAGTTTTTTTAAGTCATTTAAGTCACTTTTCATATCAAAAAGAACCTTGTATAAAATCTCACGTTCGTTGCTAAAGTCACTTTCAGATTTACTGCTATTAATAACAGCTGGTAGGTTTTGCCCTGCACCAGTTGGTAAGTAATTCTTTATGGTTTGTGCATTTATGGTACGATTGTGCTCTAAGACCGAAACTTGCTCAGCAACATTTCTTAACTGACGAATATTTCCATTCCAGCGGTAATTTGTTAGTAGTGTTACTGCATCATCAGAGAGTTTTACGGTTGGCATTTTGTATTTAATGGCAAAATCGCTCGCAAATTTTCTAAATAATAAATGAATATCATCTTTTCGCTCACGTAAAGCAGGCAGATTAATCTCTATTGTGCTTAATCGGTAATATAAGTCTTCACGAAATTTTTCTTTTTTAATCGCCTCGAACATATTAACATTTGTGGCAGCAACAATCCTAACATTTGTTTTTTGAACTTTACTTGAACCTACTTTAATAAATTCTCCATTTTCTAAAACACGAAGCAAACGCACTTGTGTGGTTAATGGCAATTCGCCAACTTCATCAAGAAAAATTGTTCCGCCATCTGCAACTTCAAAATATCCCGAACGTGTTTGCGTAGCACCCGTAAACGCCCCTTTTTCGTGACCAAACAATTCACTATCAATTGTGCCTTCAGGAATTGCACCGCAGTTAACCGCAATGTATTTACCGTGTTTACGATGCGATAATTGGTGTATAATTTTTGGAATACTTTCCTTACCAACACCACTTTCTCCAGTTACTAAAATAGAAATATCGGTTGGTGCTACTTGTATCGCTTTTTCTATAGCACGATTAAGCTTGGCGTCGTTACCAATAATTCCGAAACGTTGTTTTATGGCTTGTATTGACGATTCCATATTAATTATTTACGATTTGCCCTATTTCCGCTAGAGTTTGAAGGACTTTTAAAATTAATAATATTGAAAGAGTTATGTTAAAACTTTTACTTGCTGAACTTCTTTTTTTTGTAATCAACCAAGCTATAAGACTTGCAATGAAACTTAAAACAAAATAAAAAAGAAAAGACCCTAAATAAGCTCCTAAATTAAATGCGTCTTTCTGTGAAAATAAGACGAACGAGACAACATATATCAAGGCAAGTATTGAAATATATATGATATTACTTTTGCTTAATTTATAACTTTCCTTCATCAATTTAATTATTATCTGAATACCCAACTGCTTCACCAATAAGAGTTGCTGAGGTGCAATCTGTAATTTTTACGTTTACAAAATCGCCCACTTTATAATGCGCTTTTGGAAAAACGGCAACAGTGTTTTGTGAGTTTCGTCCCATCCAATGTGCATCGGATTTTTTAGATTCTTTTTCAATTAAAATTTCTTGAATTTGTCCTAAATTTTGCTGCGTACGGTAATGACTATGCTTGCGTTGCAAAGCTTGAATTTCATTTAAACGTCGTTGTTTTACTTCAGCAGGAATATCATCTTCCATACGACGGCCAGCTAATGTTCCTGGTCTTTCAGAATAAGCAAACATAAACCCAAAGTCGTACTTTACATATTCCATCAAACTCAAAGTATCTTGATGCTCTTCCTCAGTTTCCGTAGGAAAACCAGCAATCATGTCTTGGCTTATCGCCACATCTGGTATAATTTTACGAATATTGTCAATTAACTCCATATACTCTTCACGAGTGTGCAAACGATTCATTTCTTTTAAAATACGGTTGCTACCACTTTGAACAGGTAAGTGAATATAGTTGCAGATATTTCTGTGTTTCGCCATAGTTTCAATTACGTCCAACGTCATATCTTGAGGATTAGATGTTGAAAAACGAAAACGCATTTTTGGTTGTGCTTTTGCGCACATATCTAAAAGCATAGCAAAATTCACAGCAGTGGCTTTTTGCATTTCAGTAGCTTTTTTAAAATCCTTTTTTAATCCACCGCCATACCATAGAAAGCTATCTACGTTTTGACCAAGTAGCGTTACTTCTTTAAAACCTTTTGCTGCTAAGTCGTTAATTTCTTCAATTATAGATTGTGGTTCACGGCTACGCTCACGACCTCTAGTAAAAGGAACGACGCAAAACGTACACATATTATCACAACCGCGTGTTATAGATACAAAAGCGGTAACGCCATTTGTATTTAATCTTACAGGCGCAATATCGCCATAGGTTTCTTCTTTAGAAAGGATAACGTTTATGGCATTACGGCCATCGTCAACTTCGCTAATTAAATTTGGTAAATCCTTGTAAGCATCTGGTCCGACAACAAGGTCAACCATTTTTTCTTCTTCTAAAAATTTACTTTTTAAACGTTCTGCCATACAACCCAAAACCCCTATTTTCATTTTAGGATTTTTGTTTCGTTTTACGGCATTATATTTTTCTAGACGTTTACGAACAGTTTGTTCGGCCTTGTCTCTAATAGAGCAAGTATTTACCAAAACCAAATCAGCATCTTCAAGATTTTTTGTGGTATTAAAACCTTCTTCAGATAAAATTGAAGCGACGATTTCACTATCGCTAAAATTCATTTGGCAACCGTAGCTTTCTATAAAAAGCTTACGCGTATTACCTTCTTTGGCTTCAATATTAAGGTGTTCGCCTTGTTTTTTTTCGTCTATTATTTTTTCCATATGTAATATTCTGAAGTCAGAATAATTTTTCTTCCAAATTCTCAATAAGCATGCAAAGATAAGATTAATTTTAGTTTTATGACAAGTTGGCAGTATCAATTCTGGTAAAAAAAATGATGTTAAATAGTATTAAAAATAGGTCGAATTTAAAGCAAATTAGGATTGTGAATTTTTTTTCATATACCTTTGCGCCACCTAAAAAAACGAATAATGCCGAAGAATTTAGTCATAGTTGAGTCGCCTGCAAAGGCAAAAACCATAGAAAAATTTCTAGGAAAAGACTATAAAGTTGAATCTAGTTTTGGACACATTGCCGATTTGCCGTCGAAGGAACTTGGTGTTGATGTAGAAGGTGATTTTATGCCGAAATATCAAGTGTCTAAAGACAAAAAGGACGTCGTCAAAAAACTTAAAGACTTAGCAAAAAAGGCAGATATAGTTTGGTTAGCGAGTGATGAGGACCGAGAAGGAGAAGCAATTGCTTGGCATTTAGCGGAGACTTTAGATTTGGATATCGAAAAAACAAAACGAATTGTTTTTCACGAGATTACAAAATCAGCAATTAATAAAGCAATTGAAAATCCAAGAAAAATAGACTACAACTTAGTAGACGCACAACAAGCAAGACGTGTATTAGATAGAATTGTAGGTTACGAGCTATCACCTGTTTTGTGGCGAAAAGTAAAAGGCGGTTTGTCTGCCGGTAGAGTACAATCCGTTTCGGTAAGATTAATAGTTGAGCGTGAGCGCGATATTCAAAATTTTGAAATAGATGCGTCTTATAGAATAGATGCAGAATTTAGTACAAAAGATGGTTCTTCATTTAAAGCAAAACTGCCTAAGAATTTTAATTCAGAAAAAGAAGCGCACGACTTTTTAAAGAAAAATATTGCTGCAGATTATGAAGTTGCAGACTTGCAAAAAAAGCCTGCAAAAAAATCCCCAGCGCCACCATTTACGACATCAACATTACAGCAAGAGGCATCACGTAAATTAGGTTTTTCGGTTAGTCGAACGATGAGTAATGCGCAACGTTTGTACGAATCTGGTTTTATCACTTACATGAGAACTGATAGTGTTAATCTTTCTGATGAAGCAAAAAAAGGTGCTCAAAACGAAATTATTGAAGCTTATGGGAAAGAGTTTAGTAAGCCTCGAAATTATAAAGGAAAATCTAAAGGTGCTCAAGAAGCTCACGAAGCGATACGACCAACAAATTTTGCAAGTCATACCGTAAATGCTGAGCGTGACCAAGCGAGATTATATGATTTAATCTGGAAACGTGCTATTGCTTCGCAAATGAGCGAAGCCCAATTGGAACGTACCAATTTAAAGATTCAAATTAATGCCGAAAAACCAGTAAAAGAACAGTTTTCTGCCAATGGTGAAATCATTACGTTTGAAGGATTTTTAAAAGTATATCTCGAAGGAACAGATGACGAAGATGTTGAGCAAGAAGGAATTTTACCAGATTTAAAAGTCGGTGAAGTTTTAGATAACAAATATATAACTGCAACAGAGCGTTTCACACGTCCGCCATCGCGCTTTACAGAAGCCTCTTTGGTTAAAAAGCTAGAAGAGTTGGGTATTGGTCGTCCGTCGACGTACGCGCCAACAATCTCAACCATTCAGAATAGAAATTATATAGAAAAAGGAACTAACGAAGGAGACGAGCGTAAATACAAACAGCTTGTTTTTGAGGATGGTAGTATTAAGGAGAACCAATTATCTGAAATTACAGGATCTAATAAAGGAAAATTAGTACCAACTGATATTGGGATTATTGTAACAGATTTCTTAGTCAATCATTTTGAAAGCATATTAGATTACAACTTTACTGCAAAAGTTGAAGAAAGTTTTGATGACATCGCTGAAGGAAAAGAAGATTGGCGTGCCATGATGAAGGATTTTTACAAAGGTTTTCATCCACAAGTTGAAGATGTTAAAGAAAACGCAGAGCGAGAATCTGGAGAGCGTATTCTAGGTGTTGACCCAGAAACAGGCCGACAAGTCAGTGTGCGTTTGGGTAAATTTGGTCCTATGGTACAAATGGGAACAGTTGACGACGAGGAAAAGCCAAAATTTGCAAGTTTAGCACCAGACCAACAGCTGGGTTCTATTACTTATGAAGAAGCAATGGATTTGTTTAAACTTCCGAAGGCACTGGGACATTATAAGGAAGAAGAAGTTGAAGTAAATATTGGTCGTTTTGGACCATACGTTCGTTTTGGTAAAAAGTTTGTCTCTCTCCCAAAAGGTGTTGACCCATTAAGTGTAGATTACGATGAAGCTGTAGAATATATTAAAGAGAAAGAAAAAGCCGATGCACCAATCTATACATATAAAGGATTAGATGTACAAAAAGGCAAAGGACGTTTTGGGCCATTTATAAAATGGAACGATATGTTTATTAATGTGAATAAAAAATACGATTGGGATAATTTGTCTGATAGTGATATTGAAGAATTGATAGAGGATAAAATTCAGAAAGAAAAAGATAAAATTATTCATAATTGGGAAGAAGAAGGTATTCGTGTTGAAAAAGCCAGATGGAAACGACATAACGTAATCAAAGGAAAACAAAAGGTTGAGCTTCCAAAAACTAAAGACGTTTCTAAAATGACTTTAGAAGAAGCAAAAGCAATTTTAGAAAAAGCAGCACCAAAGAAAAAAGCAAAAAAGAAACCAGCTGCTAAAAAGAAAACAACAACTAAGAAAAAAACCACAGCTAAAAAGTAAGCATCAATGAATTTTAATTTTTTATCTCCAGTTTCAGATTCAGTTTTAGCTCATTGCGAATTATTATCTCAGCAAACCATAGGTAGAAAAGTAAAAATTCATTCAAGTCAGTATGGCATTCCAGACCTAGATGATGTAAAACTTGCCATTATCGGTGTCAAAGAAAACAGAAACGATGTTAATTATATCGGTTCTGAACTTAATTTTGATATCATAAGAACTACACTTTATAGTTTGTTCCCAGGAAATTGGAGCACTACGCTTGCAGATTTAGGAGATATTGAGCCAGGTGAAACTGTAGAAGATAGCTATTTTGCATTACGTACAGCTATAGAAGTTTTAGTAGAAAAGAAAATCATTCCAATCATTTTAGGCGGAAGCCAAGATTTAACTTATGCTAATTATCGGGCTTATGATAATTTACAGCCGATGGTTAATATTGTCAATGTTGACACTAATTTCGATTTAGGTGATTCATCATTGCCTATAAAAAATAACAGTTACTTCGGCAAAATTATTCTCGAAGAGCCTTACAATCTTTTTAATTACTCAACCATTGGTTATCAAACCTATTTTAATTCTCAAGAAGAAATAGATTTGATGGAACGTTTGTATTTTGAAGCTTACCGTTTGGGTGAAGTGTCAAAAAACATCCATGCTGTAGAACCAGCAATGCGAGATGCTCATATTGTCACTGTAGATTTAAAATCAGTTAGAGCCGCTGAAGTAGGTGAGCGCTTGAAGTTTACACCAAATGGATTAGATGGTAAAGAAATATGTGCTATAACTCGTTATGCAGGTATTAGTAATAAAGTGTCATCATTTGGTATTTATGAATACCATTATGAAAAGAAAGACACTATTACAGCAATGCTAGTTGCTCAGATGATATGGTATTTTATTGAAGGCGTTAATTGTCGAGTTAAAGATGACGATTTTATAGATTCTAACAACTATCAAAAATATAACGTACTCATAGAAGATGAGGAGCTTATTTTCTTCAAAAGCGTTAAAACTGGACGCTGGTGGATAGAAATTCCTTTTTTAACAGACCTTAACAATAAACTCAAAAAGCATACGTTATTACCATGCGCTCACGAGGATTACGAGGCTGCAACACAAGGTAAAATACCCGAAAGATGGTATAAAGCCTACAGGAAGAACAACTTTTAAAATTTACACTTCGTCGATACTTAGTTTAAATTTTATCGATGAAATGCAATTTTATAAGGATGAAATGCAAAAAAAAATGAAAAAAAGTTGTTTTTTCCGATTAATTGAAATATGTTTACCAACTCAAAATTTAAGGACAACAATTTAACCTATAGTTTTATGAAAATTAACAAGCTTATTTTACTAATTACAGTTCTAGCTTTTATGGTTAGCTGTAACTCTGGTGACCGCGGACAGGTAGTCGGTGTAAAAGGTAAAAGATGGCACCCCGAAAAGCCTTACGGAATGACTTTAATTCCTGGAGGCGCATTTATTATGGGTAAGTCAGACGATGATTTGGCTGGCGTACAAGATGCACCTACTAAAACAGTTACGGTAAGAGCATTCTATATGGATGAAACCGAAATCACAAACAGCGAGTACAGACAGTTTGTTGAGGATGTTAGAAATAACATCATCAGAGAAAAATTGGCTGAAATGGCAGATTTAGAAGGTAAAGTTCCTGGTGAAGGTGATATTGGTGAATTTGCATATCAAGATGCAGATACGGCAAACCTTAATCCTTATCAAAAGTATATGATTAATACTTATGGTAATGAGCAAAGACAATTAAATTTAGATATCGATTTATATTTAGATACAGAAGATTATCCAGATGAATTGTATTCAGAAGTGATGGATGGTATGTATTTGCCATTAGAAGAATCTTATAATGGTCAGCGCACATGGGATGTGTCTCAATTTGTATTCAAATACTCAAAAATGGATATTGAAGCTGCAGCGAAAGACCGTTCTTTAAAGCGTTCTGATGTTATTGAGCAAAAAGAAGTTCAAATTTATCCAGATACAACCGTATGGATTCGTGATTTTGCGTACTCATATAATGAACCAATGCACAACGATTACTTTTGGCACGACGCTTATGGTGATTATCCAGTAGTTGGTGTTTCTTGGGAGCAGGCAAAAGCGTTCTGCCAGTGGAGAACATTATACCATAACAAGTATCAAAAAACTAAAAAAAGACAACCAGTAAATGTATATCGTTTACCTAATGAAGCTGAGTGGGAATACGCTGCTAGAGGCGGGTTACAAGGTGCAACATTTCCATGGGGAAATAATTACACATTAAACGATAGAGGTTGTTTTATGGCAAACTTTAAACCTTTACGGGGAGATTATGCTGCTGACCAAGCTTTATATACAGTTGAAGCTGATGCTTACGAGCCAAACGATTTCAATCTATATAATATGGCTGGTAACGTATCTGAATGGGTAAATAGTTCATACTCTATTTCCTCATATGAATTTATGTCAAGTATTAACCCAAGTGTTAATGACCAAAACAACCAAAGAAAAGTGGTTCGTGGTGGCTCTTGGAAAGATGTTGCCTATTATTTGCAAGTAAGCTCAAGAGACTACGAATATGCTGACTCAGCAAGAAGCTACATTGGTTTTAGAACTGTACAAGATTATATGGGTACAGAAGTTACCAATAACGCAAGAAAATAAAACTACTATTTAAACTAAACTATAAACTATAAACTAAAACAAAACTAACGAGCAAGGTCTTGCTTGGACTTTACTCAAATTTAAAACTAAAATTATGGCACAGAAGAAACTTTCATCGATGAATATGGTCTACGGAATTGGAGCAGCAATTGTAATTATTGGAGCTTTATTTAAAATTCAACACTGGCCTTACGGTTCTTTGATTTTAACAATCGGTATGATTGTAGAAGCAATCGTATTTACAATTTCAGCATTTGAAAAACAAGGAGACGATTTAGATTGGTCATTGGTATATCCAGAATTAGCTGGTGGTACAGCTTCAACTAAAAAATTAAAAGAAGAGCCTAAAGATGCAGAAGGCATGTTGTCTAAGAAGTTAGATAATTTATTAAAAGATGCAAAAATTGATGGGGAATTAATGGCAAGTTTAGGCGATAGCATCAAAAACTTTGAAGGTGCTGCAAAAAGCTTAAATCCAACTGTAGATTCTATGGCTGCACAAAAGAAATATAGCGAAGAAATGTCTCTTGCTGCTGCACAGATGGAATCATTAAATAGTTTGTATAAAATCCAAATGGAAAGTGCAAACAGACAAGCAGCTATCAACGAGGAAGCTGTCGAAAATGCTGCAAAACTTAAAGAACAAATGCAATCTTTAGCATCTAATTTATCATCATTAAATGGTGTATATGGCGGTATGTTATCTGCAATGAACAAAAACTAATTAGTTTATTTCAATTAATAACTATTAACTAAAAAAACTAATTAAACATGGCAGGAGGAAAATTATCTGCAAGGCAGAAAATGATTAACTTAATGTACCTCGTTTTTATTGCAATGATTGCAATGACGATGTCCAAAGAAGTATTATCCGCATTTGGATTGATGAATAAAAAGTTTGTAAGAGCTAATGAGTTAGCAACTTCATCTAACGAAGGTATATTATCTCAATTAGAAACACAGGCTGATGAAAAACCAGAGCAGTTTGCTTTAGCAAACGAAAAAGCAACACAAATAAGCGTTATTTCTGATGAATTTTACAAATTTATAGAAGAAGTAAAGCGTAAAGATGTTGTACTTAATGGTGGTTACGAACTCGAAGATGGAGAACTTCCATACGAAGAGATGGATAAAGGTGACCAGCTTGACGAACTTTGGTTTACTGGAGACAGATTAACAAAAAGAGGTGCAGAAATCGTATCTCGAATTGAAAAATACAAATCAGATATCAAAGATGTAATTCCTAACGAAGGTAAATGGTTACCAGTAATAGAAAGTATCAATGATAGATTTAGCACAGAAAAGGTTGAAAACAACGACGGTAAAAAAATTGATTGGTTAAACTATCATTATCAAGGTTTCCCTGCAATTGCATCTTACACTAAGCTAACAGCTATGCAAAACGATATTAAGGCAACAGAAACTAACATCTATAATGGTTTCTTAGGTAACTTAGTTAGTGATGCAACGTCCCTTAAAAACTATAAAGCAATAGTATTAGCTGATAAGTCAGCATTCTTTGCTGGTGAAAAATTTCAAGGACGCGTTGTTTTAGGAAGATATTCTACTGTAACTCCAACAAAATTGGTAGTTAACGGTCAAGAAGTAGATTTAACTAAAGCAATTGATTCTAGTGGAGCAGCAACTTTAGATTTTAATGTAGGAAATGTAGGGGAACAAGAAATTGAAGGTGAGTTTACTTTCTTAGAAGATGGCAAGCCACTTAATATCCCTATTGAAGGAAACTATGTCGTTGTACCAAAGCCAAACTCTGCAACAATTTCAGCAGACAAAATGAATGTTGTTTACCGTGGTGTTGTTAACCCAATGACTATTTCTTTTGCTGGAGTTTCTGATAATAAAGTAGTTGCTAATGCAGCTGGTTTAAAAAGAGTTTCAAACGGAAAGTATGAAATGAGACCACAAGGCGGTCGTGAAGTAACAATTAACGTTACTGGTACATTAGACGATGGTTCAAAAGTTTCAGATAAAAAGACTTTTAGAATTAAAGATTTACCAAAGCCAATTGGTGCGTTTAACGGACAAGTTGGTAATGCAAAATTACCTCGTAACAATGTAGAAATAGGAAAAATATCAGCTGATTTTGGTGACGATTTCGATTTTAAATTACCATTAGATGTTGTTTCATTTACTATGAAAGTACCTGGTAAACCATCTGTTAACTGTACTGGTAATAGATTAAACTCAGCTGCTAAAACGGCATTACGTTCAGCAAGAAGAGGTGATATTGTTCAGTTTATTAATATTAAAGCTAAAGCTTCAGGAAGTTCTATCAAAATTAAAACGGTAACTCCAGTTGTTATAGAATTAGCAAACTAAAATAATTTGATGCTAAATACGTTTTGCTTATAGCCTCAAACAATTAAAACAAACGAAAATGAAATTAAAGCAATTATTATTAACCACATTAGGAGTTCTGACTTTCTCAGGCGCGTTTGCTCAAGCAAACATCCTCAATGCTAAAATTCCAGAGGAAATTGGCCTTAAAACTGATGACCAGTTGCTTATGGACAATGATGAGCCTTTAGAATATGGTTATGTAGATGACAGAGATCGTTTATTTTCTAAAATGACTTGGGAAAAAGTGGTTTTAGATGAGCGTGTTAACTTTCCGTTATATTATCCTGTAGATACTAACAATATTGGTGCAGACCGTCGTTCTTTATTTCATACGTTATGGGGCGCTGTAAAATCTGGAGATATTCCGAGAGTTTATGCAGATTCTTATTTTTCGCAAGAGCGTACGTTTGAGGAGTTACAGCAATCAATGCAAAAAATTGACACATTAGATGTTGGTTTTGACCAATTTAATGCTGATGGCTACGTAGACCCAGAATATATTATCCGTAGAGATATTGAAGCTTATGATATCAAAGCTTATTTAATCAAAGGATTATGGTATTTTGATAAACGTCAAGGCGAATTAAAGTATCGTTTATTAGCTATCGGACCTGCAGCACCAGATGTTAATTTTATCGACTCTGATGATGAGGCAAACAAAGAACCTGTTCCTCTATTTTGGGTGTTTTACCCTGAAGCTAGAGGTATTTTGCACGAAGCTAAAGCCTTTAATGACAAAAATAGCGCGATGCCAATTTCCTTTGATCACATCTTAAATTCAAGACGATTTAATGGATATATGTACAAAGAGGAAAACGTTTATGGAGATCGTGAGGTTAAAGATTACGTCAAGGACAATGCTTTAATGCAACTTATGGAATCTCAACGTATCAAAGATAAAATTAGAAACTTTGAACAAGACATGTGGAATTACTAATTTCGCATTATAGATAATTGAACGCTCACTTTATAAGTGAGCGTTTTTTTTTAATTTTTAAATAAAAATTATGTCTGGTTGAGCGCTATCGAGACCTATTTTTATATTTTCGTCATATGAAAAACGTAGATTACATCGTTATTGGTTGCGGCTTAGCAGGCATTGCGTTTTGCGAAGTTTTGAAAGCTAATCATAAATCTTTTGTAGTTTTTGATGACAATTCTCAACAATCATCTAAAGTCGCTGTTGGTTTATATAATCCAGTTGTTTTAAAACGTTTTTCGGCCGTTTGGAAGGCTAAAGAGCAATTAGACATAGCTTTGCCTAATTATAAACAAATTGAGGCCCATTTAAATACTAAAATCGATTTTCCTCATTCTATTCACAGAAGACTTAATTCTATTGAAGAACAAAATAAATGGTTCACCGCTTCAGATAAGCCAAATCTTGAACCATTTATGTCAGCAAACTTAAAAAAGAATACTAACAAATTTATTGATGCACCTTTTGGTTTTGGTGAAGTTCTCAACGCTGGTCGCGTAGACACGGACCATTTAATTTCTGTTTACAAAGATGATTTAAGACAAAATGATTGTTTGATAGAAACATCTTTTCAGTATGATGCATTACAGTTTTTAGATGAAAATATCATATATAAAGAAATTCAATCAAAACATATCATATTTGCTGAAGGTTTCGGTGTAAAACAAAACCCTTTTTTTCAAGATATTCCATTAAATGGAACAAAGGGCGAGGTGCTTACCATAAAAGCACCTAATTTAAAATTAGATGAAGCTGTAAAATCTTCAGTTTTTATTATTCCTATAGGCAAGGATTTATACCGTGTCGGCGCCACTTATGAGAGAACCGACAAAACAAATGATCCAACCAAGGAAGCCAAGGAAGAACTGCTTCAAAAATTAAAAACGTTTATCAAGTGCGATTTTGAAGTGGTTGACCATCGCGCAGGTATTAGACCAACTGTTAAAGATAGACGGCCAATAATTGGAAGACATTCAGATTACAAAAATGTTTATATTTTAAATGGTTTAGGAAGTCGTGGAGTCATGATTGCGCCCTATGTTTCTCAAAAACTTTTTAGTCTAATAGAGAACAATCAGCCGATAGACAAAGAAATTGATGTCGACCGGTTTACCTAGAATTACTCACTTTTTTCAGCATTTTTTCGGGCCAATTCCTTATCGTAGCTCATAAATAAATTAATCCAAATATTTCGAGAAACTCTCATGATAATTGGCATAAATCCTACAAGTACAGCCACAATTGCAACAAATGCAGTGACTAAAGAGCTTTCAAAAATAATATTCGAAATTACAAAAGCCGCAACGGCAAAAGCTACGCCAACACCATAACTTACGTACATTGAGCCATAAAAAAATGAAGGCTCCATAGCATATTTTGTATTGCATTTAGAGCAACGCTCATGCATCGTTAATGTGTCTGTTATTTTATAAGGATTTTTCTCTACATACATTGATTCGCCATGACATTTTGGGCAAACACCTGTAATAATACTATAAATTTTATTTCCTTTTCCAAACATAGACTAAAAGCTTACTTTTGCGTTTTTTAAAACCTAAACAAAGATAATTGATTTATCGCTCTGGTTTTGTAACAAATGTAACATTTGTTTTATGTTATTATAATTGTACGCTATGCTTAATATTCATAATCTTTCTATTTCTTTTCAAGGCGAATACCTTTTTGAAGACATCACCTTTAAACTTGGAAACGGCGACCGCATTGGACTTATTGGTAAAAATGGTGCAGGTAAATCTACCATGCTTAGAATATTATCAAAAGAACAAGAAGCAGATACTGGGCAAATTGCAGCCGATAAAGATTTAAAGATTGGTTTTTTAAAACAAGATATCGATTTTGATTTTGGAAAGACAGTTTTAGAAGAATCTTACGAAGCTTTCAAAGAAATAAAAAGTTGCGAAAAACAACTTGAAGAAATTAATATTCAGTTAGCCGAACGTACCGATTATGAGAGTGAATCTTACAATCAGTTAATGATAGATTTAAACGACATTCAGCATCAATATGAAATTTTAGGAGGATACAATTATCAGGGCGAAACCGAAAAAATTCTTCAAGGTCTAGGTTTTAAACGTAAGGATTTTAATAAACTCACAGATACATTTTCTGGTGGCTGGCGTATGAGAATTGAGCTCGCAAAACTTTTACTTCAAAATAACGATTTATTATTACTCGATGAGCCAACAAACCACTTAGATATTGAGTCAATAATTTGGTTAGAAAATTTTCTTAAAAGCTATGCAGGTGCTGTAGTAATCGTATCTCACGATAAAATGTTTTTAGATAATGTAACCAACCGAACTATTGAGATTTCTCTTGGTCGTATATATGATTACAATAAGCCTTATACTCAGTTTTTAGAGTTGCGTAATGAAATTAAAGAGCAACAATTAGCCACGCAGAAAAACCAAGAAAAACAAATTCAGCAAACCGAAAAACTTATAGAAAAATTCCGAGCCAAAGCCTCTAAAGCAACGATGGCGCAATCGCTTATAAAAAAATTAGAGCGTATGGATAGGATTGAGGTTGATGAGGAAGATAATGCAGTAATGACCTTAAGTTTTCCAGTCTCAATAACACCTGGTAAAGTTGTTGTAGAAGTCGAAAACGTTTCAAAACATTATGGTAATTTACAAGTGTTACATAATGTGAGCATGTCTATTCCGCGAGATACAAAAACAGCATTTGTTGGTCAAAACGGACAAGGTAAATCGACTTTAGCGAAGATTATTGTTGGCGAATTAGATTATAAAGGCCAATTGACTATTGGGCACAATGTGCAAATCGGTTATTTTGCTCAAAATCAAGCCGAATATTTAGACGGCAGCAAAACCGTTTTAGATACCATGATTGATGCTGCGAATGAAACCAATCGTTCAAAGGTTAGAGATATTTTGGGGTCATTTTTATTTCGTGGCGAGGAAGTTGACAAATATGTTCGTGTACTTTCTGGAGGCGAACGCAACCGTTTGGCGTTGGCCAAACTTTTATTGCAGCCGTTGAATGTTCTCATAATGGATGAGCCAACAAATCACTTAGATATTAAATCGAAAAACGTTTTAAAAGACGCCTTGAAAAAATTTGAAGGAACTCTGATTTTGGTGTCACACGATAGAGATTTTCTTCAAGGATTAACGCAAACAATCTATGAGTTTAAAGACCAAAAAGTAAAACAATATTTAGGTGATATTGATTTTTATTTAGAGCAGCGAAATCTTCAAAATCTTCGTGAGGCAGAAAAAAGAACCGTGGTAGCAAAAGCTGAAAAAGCTACAGATAATAAGCAAAGCTACGAAGACCAGAAAAAAGCAAAATCGTTAAATAATAAGTTAAGTAATATCGAATCTAAAATTAATTCTTTAGAGAAGCAGATTAAGGAAGACGATTTGCAACTCGCTACAAATTACGACGAAACTGCTGCAAAACCTGAGTTTTTTGATAATTATCAAAACAAAAAGAAAAAATTAGAGCAGTTAATGACAGATTGGGAAACCGTGCAAGAAGCCATTGACCAACTTAATGCGTAACAATTAAGATTATTTTAACGGCACTAGTTTTGGTAATAGGTAAATTTGCATTTTAAACTAACCATCTTTTATATCTAATGAGAAAATTTGCCTTATTTGCAATAGGTGTTGTTATAATTATAGCTGCATTATTAGGCGCGTATTTAATTATAAAAAGTAATACTAAGGTTAAGCCAGAAGTTACTAAAGTTGTAAAAACAATTTTTGTTGATACTGTAAAAAATAAAACCGTCCCAATAACTATTCCTGCAAACGGAACCTTAGTTGCAAAAAATAGATTAGAACTTTTTGCGGAGGTTCAAGGCGTATTTCAAAATAGTTCAAATGTATTTAAGCCTGGACAAAAATTTGGAAAAGGGCAACTTTTACTTGGCATAAACTCGAGTGAATACTATGCATCGGTTCAATCCGCAAAAAGTGAATTGTACAATCTCATTACTTCAATAATGCCAGATTTAAGGCTTGACTATCCGGAGACGTTTCCTTCATGGAATAATTACCTTAAAAATTTTAAAATCGATAAAAGTATTGCTCCATTACCAGAATCTACAAATGAAAAAGCTAATTATTTTATAACTGGTCGTGGTATTTATTCTGCTTACTATAATGTTAAAAATTTAGAACAAAGACTTTCCAAGTATAGAATTTACGCACCATACAGCGGTATTTTAACTGAAGCTTTAGTTACAAAAGGAACATTAGTGAGACCTGGACAAAAATTAGGTGAATTTATTGATACCTCTGTTTACGAATTAGAATTATCTATTAGTAAAAATTTCAGCGATTTATTAAAAATAGGTGAAAACGTAAAATTAAGTTCTCAGAATAACCAACGAGACTTTACGGGAAAAGTATCAAGAATAAACGGAAAAATCGACCAAAATACCCAAACAGTAACCGTTTTTGTTGAGGTTAAGGCTGATAATTTAAAAGAAGGGATGTTTCTTGAGGCACAGCTTAATGCAAAAGATATAGAAAATGCTTACAGAATTTCTAGAAAACTATTAATAGATCAATCCGAAATCTTTATTGTTAGAGATAGTGTCTTAGATATTATGACTGTTAATCCAGTACATTTTTCTTCAAAATCTGTAGTTGTAAAGGGTATCCCTGATAATACCGTAATTCTTTCTCGTTCTGTTCCTGGCGCTTATGCTGGCATGTTGGTAAAGGTAAACCAAGAATCAAAGTTAGATAACAATAATCCAACCGAAGACTAAAATGAAAAAAGTCATAGCTTATTTTATTAAGTACGATGTCGCAGTTAATGTTGTGATACTCGCTTTTGTCATTTTTGGTGTTTTTGGAATGCTTCAGCTTAAATCCTCATTTTTTCCTTTACAAGAAGCAGAAATTATCTCAATAAACATTGCTTATCCAGGTGCTGCACCAGCAGAAATAGAAGAAGGCGTTGTTTTAAAAATTGAAGATAATCTTAAAGGATTAATTGGTGTTGAGAGAGTAACATCTACATCTAGAGAAAATGGTGGAAGTATAACAATTGAGATTGAAAGTGATGAGGATATTGATGATATGCTTGCGGAAGTTAAAAATGCAGTTGACCGAGTGCCAAATTTTCCGACAGGATTAGAGCCTTTAGTAGTAGCCAAACAAGAACGTATAAGGCAAACTATAGATTTTTCTATAAGTGGCGATAATATTGAACTTAAATCTTTAAAACAGATTGGGCGACAAATTGAGAACGATTTAAGAGCCATGGATGGTATCTCGCAAATTAATATTGTTGGTTATCCTGAAGAAGAAATTGAAATTGCCGTAAGAGAAAATGATTTACTCGCTTACAATCTCACATTTATAGAGGTGGCAAACGCAGTATCACAATCAAATATATTAACAACTGGAGGAGATATAAAAACCGAAGAAGAAGATTACTTAATTCGAGCAAACAATAGGTCTTACTATGGAGATGAATTAACAAACCTACCAGTTAGGGCACAAGCAAATGGTACAATTGTTAGACTTCAGGATGTAGCGGATATTAGAGATAGATTTTCCGAAACACCAAATGCCTCATATTTTAACGGTAATGTTTCTGTAAATGTTGAAATTACAAATACAAACAGCGAAGATTTAATAGTTACGGCTGATAAAGTAAACGACTATATAGACGAGTTTAATAAAAAATACTCTGGCGTAAAAATAAATGTTATTAGTGATTCGTCTATTACTTTAAACCAAAGAACAAAATTATTATTAGAAAATGGTACTGTTGGTATTCTTTTAGTACTATTATTTTTATCTATTTTTCTAAATACAAGATTGGCATTTTGGGTGGCTTTTGGTTTGCCCATATCTTTTTTAGGCATGTTTGTATTTGCTGCGCAATTTGGAGTAACTATAAATGTATTGTCTTTGTTTGGTATGATAATAGTTATTGGTATTTTGGTTGATGACGGTATTGTTATAGCAGAAAACATCTATCAGCATTACGAGCAAGGAAAACCAAGAATACAAGCTGCTATAGATGGCACGATGGAAGTTTTACCTGCCATACTTTCGGCCATTATAACTACAGTTTTAGCTTTTTCAACATTTCTTTTTTTAGAAGGTAGAATCGGTGACTTTTTTAGTGAAGTTTCAGTGGTAGTCATTTTAACCTTAGGTGTTTCTTTAATTGAAGCCTTAATAATCTTACCTGCACACATAGCTCATTCAAAGGCTTTAGTAACAATGTCTAAAGATGAAAAGGAAAACAAAAAAGGATTAGCTAAACTATTTGTAAAGTTTAGAAAAGTAAATGAGTATGGCGACCGTTTTATGGCTTATTGCCGTGACAACTTATATACTCCTGTTTTACGTTTTGCGCTTAATCAACGTTTCATTACGTTTAGCATATTACTAGCTATAATGATTTTAACCATAGGTGCAAATCAAGGTGGAATTATTAAAACTTCTTTTTTTCCAAGCATAGCCAGCGATAGAGTGAGTATAAATTTATTAATGCCAGAAGGCACAAATCCTAAGATTACAGATTCTATAATCACTTTAGTTGAGAACGCTGCATGGCGCGTTAATGAAGTATACACTAAAAAACAAACTAGCAATAAACAAGTCGTAGAAAACATTACTAAGCGTGTTGGTCCAGGAAATAACAAAGCAAGTCTTAATGTAAATTTGTTGCCTGGTGAAGAAAGAGACTTTGGCTCTCCAGAAATAACAAATGCAATAAGACAAGAAGTTGGCGAAGTATATGGTGTGGAATTATTGACCTTTGGTTCTGGAGGTAACTTTGGAGGTACTCCAATATCAGTCTCTTTGCTAGGGAATAATACCGAAGAACTTAAAAGTGCTAAAACAGAATTAAGGGAAATTTTAGAAAAAAATTCGCTTTTAGCAGATGTAACTGATACTGACCCAGAAGGTATTAAAGAAATTAATATAAAATTAAATGAAACAGCATACGCTCTTGGATTAAATCTAAGAGAAGTAATGAGTCAGGTAAGAGCTGGTTTTTTTGGTCTTCAAGCGCAAAGGTTTCAAAGAGGACAAGATGAAATAAGAGTTTGGGTTCGTTACGATAGAACTAATCGTACTTCTATTAATGATTTGGATGACATGCGAATAGTTTCGCCACTAGGACAACGTGTTCCTTTTAGAGAAATAGCAACCTATAGCATTAAGCGTGGAGATGAAAGTATAAGTCATTTAAATGGTCAAAGAGAAATTCAAGTTAATGCAGATTTAAAAGATCCAAATAGTAGTGCTGCAGAGATACTTTTAGATATTCAAAATAATATTATGCCAGAAATCTTGTCAAAATATCCAACAGTAGGAGTCTCTTACGAAGGTCAAAATCGTGAAGCAGGGAAATTGGCGCGTTCGGCAAAAACAACTGTACCTGTAGTAATTTTTCTAATCTACGTTGTCATTGCTTTTACTTTTAGAAGTTACAGCCAACCTTTGATGCTTCTATTATTAATTCCTTTCAGTTTTATTGCTGTAGCTTGGGGACATTGGATTCATGACTTTCCAATAAATATTCTTTCAGCTTTAGGGATAATCGCATTAATAGGCATAATGGTAAATGATGGTCTAGTGTTAATCGGAAAATTTAATTCATTTTTAAAATCTGGGATGGATTTTGATGAAGCACTTTTTGAGGCAGGACGAGTAAGATTTAGAGCAATATTTTTAACCTCGTTAACAACAATTGCTGGTATTGCACCTCTTTTGTTAGAGAAGAGTAGGCAAGCTCAATTCTTAAAACCAATGGCTATTTCTATCGCTTACGGTATAGGCATTGCTACAATACTAACATTAGTTATTTTACCATTGTTATTATCGGTAAGTAATAGCTTTAAGACAAGAAAAAAGTGGCTAATTAAAGGAGAGCATATATCTAAAGAAGAAGTTGAAAGAGCAATTAAAGAACAAAACACGGGTGATGAAACAGATTAATCTTTGTATAATTGTTTTTTGTATAGGAGTAATTTCATATGCACAGCAAGTCATTAAACCCTCAGATGCTGTTGCCCTAGCCTTAGAACACAACTATGGCATACAAATCGCTAATAATAACGTTGAGATTGCAGAGAACAATCAGGATATTTTAAACTCTGGATATTTACCAACCTTAACGGGTTTAGCTGGTGCGTCTATTGATCGTCAAAATTCTGAAGGGCAATTAGCAAACGGCGACACCAGAGTTGCAGAAGGCGCAGAAACCAGACGTTATAATGCATCCATAAATCTCAATTACACATTGTTTGATGGTTTAGGTCGTTATTACGATTACAAACGCTTAAAGCAAGAATATAATTTATCAGAGTTACAAGCCAGAGAAACGATTGAAAACACAACTATTCAATTATTGTCTGTTTATTATAATGTGGCGCAGCAAAGCGAAAATTTAAAGTCACTCGAGGAAACTATCGAAATTTCAAAAGATAGATTATTACGAAGCGAATATCAATTCGATTATGGTCAAAACACAAAGCTTGATGTTTTAAATGCACAGGTAGACATAAATAACGATAGTATTAGCATCATTTCAGCAAAGCAAAATTTAATAAATGCAAAGCGCGATTTAAATGTGGTCACTGGAAATAAAATCACAAATACTTTTGAAGTTGATACAACCATAGCGTTTTTAATTCAGTTAGATAAGACAGATTTACTATCAAAAATGTTGAAGAATAATGTGACGTTGGTTCAAAATGAAAAAAACATTGCAATTAATGAATTTACATTAAAAGCCAATAAATCTGGCTACTTGCCAACAGTTGGTTTAACGGGTTCATATGGTTGGAATGAGTCTAGTAATAACAGTCCTCTGGCCTTTTTACTTCAAAATACAACCACTGGATTTTCTGCAGGTGTCAACCTAACTTGGAATTTATTTGATGGCGGAAGCACAATTACAAGAGTTAAAAATGCTAAAATTGCTCTTGAAAATCAGAGGCTTCAAAAAGAGCAATTAAAGATTGATATTGAAAGAAATTTTAATAATGCTTGGGATGATTATCAAAATAAACTTCAAATTTTTAAAGTTCAAGAAGATAACATTACTACAGCTAAAAATAATTTTGAACGTACTAAGGAAAAATTTAAACTTGGTCAAGTTACCTCAATAGAATTTAGACAAGCACAGCTCAATTTGTTAAATGCCGAATTAAGTAGAAGTCAAGCCAAATATGATGCTAAAATTGCGGAAATTTTAGTACTTCAGATAAGTGGCGAACTACTAAACGTTGAATTATAAAAAATAATATGGAAGAAACGTTTTTTCAATGTCCGTATTGTTGGGAAGAAATTTCGATGCTAGTTGACGTTTCGGTTCCGAACCAAACATATGTTGAGGATTGTGAGGTTTGCTGTAATCCTATTGAGGTAAGAGCAATTTCTGATGGTACATCTGTAATTCAAATTGATGCAAATAGCATAGAGCAATAATCTATTATTTCTATACATCCTTTATTTTAAAATGTGCATTTCATCGAAAAAATACAATATTTAATCGATAGCATTAAATTCTTATATATATTTGATATGTTAAAACGGTTCCCTCGCCCCAAACATTCAAAACATGAAAACGTTTTATACTTTTTTATTTAGTCTGCTTTTTACGGCGGTTTCATTTGCGAGTATTCCTCAAATTCAGAAGGATGCACTTATTGATTTATACAATTCTACAGAAGGAAAAAATTGGAAAAAAGGATGGGACTTAAATTCAGATGTTAGCAGTTGGTATGGTGTTTCAATAAAAAATGATAATGTAGTTGCTGTAAAATTAATGTTTAACAATTTGCAGGGCGAACTTTCAAAAAGTATCAAAAATTTACAGTTTTTAGAAGTTTTAGATTTATCATTTAACTCAATTGGAGGTCAACTTCCAGAAGAAATAACTGAGCTTACAAATCTGCAAGCATTACGATTATATTCAAACAAAATTGAAGGTACTATTCCACGAAGTGTTAAAAAATTAGTTAATTTAAAATCTTTAGAATTATACAATAATGATTTAACAGGAGTTATTCCAGCAGAACTTGGAGACCTAACTAAATTAGAAAACTTAACATTAAGCAGTAATCAATTAACAGGCAAATTACCAAATAGTATAGCTCAAATTAAAAGCTTGAAAGTGCTAAGTCTTTTTGATAATAACTTAATTGGTAATTTACCAAGTAATATCGGTGATTTAGCATCTTTAGAAGAGTTAATTCTTGCTAATAATAGTTTTTTTGGTCAACTACCAGTGAGTATCGCTAAACTAGACAATTTAAATACACTTGTTTTAGGGAATAATAATTTTACGGGTAACTATGCTAGTCTTAAGGCAGAGCTGCCAAATATTAAAACTTTTGAAATTGACATTTCAAATACAAAAGGTCAATTAGCAACTTTTGACGAAGAAGTAGACGATAACTAAAATTTAAAAAGATATTTTAAATAACCTTCGTGAAATATGAGGGTTATTTTTTTGATAAAACTTTTATAAATGAAAAAAAGTATTATCTTTGCAGTCCTAAAATGATAGAGTCGGTATTATGAACCGAGAGTTATTAACTAAGTTCTATAATTTTAGATTACATCGCGAGGTAGAGCAGTAGGTAGCTCGTCGGGCTCATAACCCGAAGGTCGCTGGTTCGAGTCCAGTCCTCGCTACTAAGTTAGAGTAATCAGAAATGGTTACTCTTTTTTATTTGCTATCATCGCCCGCGAGGTGCATTTTTCTCTTTAAGTATTATTTCAGAATGTAAAAGTTTTGCAGCTTCTGCTGAAGCTTTTACTTTTTTGGCAGAACGTTTTAGCATACTTTTTTCAAATAGGTTTAAAACAGTTTTACGTATTCCCTTTTCTTGCCAATTTTGATGTTTGGTAATTAGTTTAGCTAAATCTAAAGCGTCTAACATCGCTTGGTTGGCACCTTGACCTTTAAATGGACTCATAGGATGCGCTGCGTCTCCAATAAGGGTAACAGCATTTTTATCTATAAAATCTTCTGGGTTCAGCGTTGTTCTGTCATAAACAGGATAGCCCGAAATATTTTTTTCTGGAGTAGCATCTATGATTTCAGGAATAGGCGAGTGCCATTGGGTTCTTTTGTAAGTTTCAAACTTTAATGCTTCGGAACCTTCTTTACTTAATATAATAGCTTCTTCCTCATTCATCTTAAAACTAAACTGCCACATTATTGAATCTTCAGAAAAAGGCATCATATACATGCGCTCATTGCCATTTGCAGTCTGGAATACGGTTTTTAAATCTAGTAAATCGCTTTTCACTCCTTTTAAATTAGATAACGGACAAATACCTAAAATAACAACACAATCAAGATATCGCAAGGGTTTGTAATTGTTGCCTAAAAGTTGTTTCCGGAGAGTGCTTCGTATGCCATCAGCACCAACAATAAGATCGTGATTTTTAGTTATAATATTTCCTTCGACTTCAAATTTTATACATTGCTGTCCATTTTCAGTTTCAGAATAACTAACAAATCGATGATTCCACTTTACTAAATCTGTAGATTTTATTTGATTTAAAAGTTCAAGGCGAAGTGCTTGACGTGCAATATGAATATTCGTTTTTTTACTACGATTTTTAATCTGATTTTCATTTACAACTTCATCTTCGATTACGCCTTCGTTTTTTAACCATTTCCGCATTCCCCATTCGCCAATAACGGTGCCATCTGTTTTATAAACTATGTGCTTGGTTGAAGTGATACCTTCTTTTAAATGATTTATCCCAAAACCTTTAAGTGCTTTACTGGCTTGCTGAAGTGTGAGTCCATAGCCTTGAGAGCGCTCTTTAAAATGACTATCTCGTTCATATAATGTAAACGGAATACCTCGATGGTAACACGCAGCTGCTAATGCCATACCGCCAATACCACCACCAATAATAGCCACTTTTGGGAGCTTATAATTTATTGGAACAGTTTCTAAAGAATTAATTAAACCTGAGCCATTACAGCTATTACAGATTTTTTGACTCTTGGTTTTTTGTTTTGAAGCTTTTTTTCGTTGAGCAACAATGCCTTGTCCTTTGCATTTAGGACATGGAATTTTATATAGTTTTTTTTGTTCTGAAGTTTCCAATCAAGATATTTCGAATTGTAAAATTAATAAAGCACTTAGGATTAGGTCGAAATTTCATTAATTAAATCAAATTTTTCAAGATTTGGTGGTTTTAAGTTGTTTTATGACATTAAATAATCTCAAAAATAATTAACCAAATCACTCTACTTCAGTACAAACCATAAAATCTACTAGTAAAATCAAGTGTTTTTTTAAGTTTAAAATTTTTGTCATAAAAAGTTTGCGAATTCAATTTTTTTATAAATTTGTCATGCAGAATGAGTTCAAAAAAATCAAGAACGCATTGCCTCTATTTAATGAAATTTTTTTTCAGATTCGGGCTTAGGAGCATAAAGAAGTCTACTCCAAAAGCTGTCCTAGGAATAGGAAACCGAATTTTCAGGCTGACTTCTGAAATTAAAATTGCTTTCCAAGAGTTGGAGGAAAATACCTTTAGTCCATCTACCATATTCATTTTTCGTATCTGAATGTTTAGAAAAACTTTCGAATCTGCTGTTTTCAGCACATCAAAATAATTCTAAATATTTTCAATTTTAAAAATGAAAACTAAATACGTTGATCTTATTGATCAAACTTTTGACTTCCCACAGGAAGAATTTACTTTAAAAAATAACGAGCTAAGTTTCCACGGAATAGACTTAAAAGCACTTATTGAAACGTACGGTGCGCCATTAAAATTTACGTATTTGCCTAAAATCTCTGACAATATTAACAGAGCTAAATGTTGGTTTGCAGATGCAATTGCAAAACACAATTATAATGGTAATTACAACTATTGTTATTGCACAAAAAGTTCGCACTTTAAACACGTTTTAGATGAAGCTTTAAAAAACAATATACATATTGAAACATCTTCGGCTTTTGATATCGATATTGTAGAAAATCTTAAAGCTCAGGGTAAAATTACTAACGACACGTTTGTGATTAGTAACGGTTTTAAACGCGACAGATATATTAAGAACATTGCGCGTCTAATCAATAACGGACACAAAAATTGTATCGTAGTAATTGATAATTACGAGGAAATCAGCCTTTTAGATAAAGAGATTGATGACACCTACGACATAGGTATCAGAATAGCTTCAGAAGAAGAACCAAAGTTTGAATTTTACACCTCACGACTAGGCATTGGCTATAAAAATATAGTGCCTTTTTACAATGCTGAGATAAAAGACAACCCGAAAGTAACACTCAAAATGCTTCATTTTTTTATAAATACAGGCATTAGAGATACGGCGTACTATTGGAACGAGCTTTTAAAATGCATGAAGGTTTATGTAAATCTTAAAAAGGAATGCCCAACGTTAGATAGCCTGAATATTGGTGGTGGTTTTCCAATAAAAAATTCTTTAGCATTTGATTATGACTATGCTTATATGGTTGATGAAATCATTAATCAAATAAAACAAACGTGCGATGAAGCTGGCGTCGAAGTGCCTAATATCTTTACAGAGTTTGGTAGTTTTACAGTTGGTGAAGCTGGTGGTGCAATCTATGAAGTGCTTTACCAAAAAAAGCAAAACGACCGTGAGAAATGGAATATGATTAACTCATCTTTTATCACAACCATGCCAGATACTTGGGCAATTAATAAGCGTTTTGTGATGTTACCAATTACAGGTTGGGACAAAGAATATGAGCGCGTTTTGTTAGGTGGTTTAACTTGCGACAGTGACGATTACTATAACAGCGAGCAGCATATGAATGCGATTTATTTACCAAAATATTCGCAAGAAAAACCATTATACATCGGCTTTTTTAATACCGGTGCGTATCAAGAAACAATTGGCGGATTTGGAGGTTTGCAACACTGTTTAATTCCTACGCCAAAACATATTTTGATTGATAGAAGTGACGCTGGAGAAATAGTAACTTCTGTATTTGCAGAACAACAAACCTCAGAACAATTGCTATCTATTTTAGGCTATGATTTTGGAATCAACCACGAGTTAGAAGCAACTACACGTGAAGCAAAAATGACTTCAACAACAAATTTATAATTACACCACAACATATTTAATTTTTAAAATGAATACTACAAAAAATTACGCAGGTATCGAGGATAACTATGCGAACTTAGAAACATCAAAAATTGTTTTAAGTCCTGTGCCTTACGATGGTACAAGTACTTGGGGAAAAGGTGCAGATAAAGGTCCAGAGGCATTTTTACAGGCTTCGGAGAATATGGAGCTTTATGATATTGAAACAGATTCTGAAGTGTACAAACAAGGAATCCATTTAACGGAACCAATTTTAGAAAATGCATCGCCAGAAGCTATGGTTAATGCTGTACACGAAATAGTTAAAAAACACATCAAGCGCAATAAATTTGTAACAATGTTTGGTGGTGAGCATTCGGTATCTATTGGTGCAATCCGTGCATTTAATGAATGTTTTAATGATTTATCTGTGCTTCAGATAGATGCACACGCAGATTTGCGCAAGTCTTACAATGGGTCAAAATACAACCATGCTTGTGCGTTGTACGAAGCTAATGAAACAACAAATCTTGTTCAAGTAGGAATAAGAAGTATGGATATTTCTGAAAAATCAGTAATGAACGAAGACAACGTATTCTTTGCTGAGGATATGAATACAGACGAATATTGGATGGACAACGCTGTTGAAGCTTTAGGCGAAAATGTGTACATCACTTTAGATTTAGATGCGTTTGACCCATCAATTTGCCCAAGTACTGGCACGCCAGAACCAGGCGGATTGTTATGGTACGAAACTCTAGAATTTTTAAGAAAAGTATTTGAAGAAAAAAACGTAGTCGGATTTGATATCGTGGAACTATGCCCGAATGACATAGACAAATCTTCAGACTTTTTAGCGGCTAAATTATATTACAAGATGCTAAGCTATAAGTTTTTTGAACAAGATGAAGATGATGAAAACGAAGATTTATATTCGTCTCAAAAAGAATCAGTTGTTAATAAATTAAAGTATTCTGATAATGAATTCTAAAGGTGCAATTTCTCAATTTATTTCAAAAAATTTTTTACACTTTAACGCGGCGAGCTTAGTCGATGCGGCAAAAGGTTACGAAAGTCAATTAAAAAGCGGTTCTAAAATGTTAGTGTCTTTGGCAGGCGCTATGAGTACTGCGGAATTAGGTAAGATTTTCGCTGAAGTCATTCGACAAGATAAAGTTCATATTATCTCATGCACAGGTGCAAACTTAGAAGAAGACATCATGAATTTAGTAGCACATAGCCATTATGAGCGAGTACCAAATTATCGAGACTTAACACCACAAGACGAATGGGATTTACTAGAACGTGGCTTAAATCGTGTAACAGATACTTGCATTCCTGAAGAAGAAGCATTCCGTAGAATCCAAAAACATATTGTAAAAATTTGGAAAGATGCCGAAGCTAAAGGCGAACGCTATTTTCCACACGAGTACATGTACAAATTATTGCTGT
Source organism: Winogradskyella litorisediminis (assembly GCF_042675765.1). Taxonomy (NCBI): domain Bacteria; kingdom Pseudomonadati; phylum Bacteroidota; class Flavobacteriia; order Flavobacteriales; family Flavobacteriaceae; genus Winogradskyella; species Winogradskyella litorisediminis. The sequence continues at coordinate 1,346,023 of NZ_JBHTJL010000009.1, forward strand.
CTGGTGTTTTAGAAGAGCATTACGAAATTGACATTAAAGATTCTTGGATGTATGCTGCGGCTAAAGCCAATTTACCTATTGTTGTTCCTGGTTGGGAAGACAGCACCATGGGCAATATTTTTGCTAGCTATGTCATGAAAGGTGAGCTCAAAGCAAGTACGGTAAAATCAGGAATTGAGTACATGACGTTTTTAGCAGATTGGTATACAGATAATTCTGAAAAAGGAATTGGTTTTTTCCAAATTGGTGGTGGAATTGCAGGTGATTTCCCAATTTGTGTAGTACCAATGTTGTACCAAGATATGGAACGTACAGATACGCCGTTTTGGAGTTATTTCTGTCAAATAAGCGACTCAACAACGAGTTACGGCTCTTACAGTGGCGCAGTACCAAATGAAAAAATTACTTGGGGAAAATTAGATATTAATACGCCAAAGTTTATCATTGAAAGCGATGCCACAATTGTAGCGCCATTGATTTTTGCATATCTATTAGATTTATAAAATTGAGGCCAACTACAATTCAGCTTAAGCGCATAATTGTTGATTATGCCAAGCTAAATGAAAAGATTTTAGACTTATTGGTTAGCACTTATCCTAATGGATATAACGATACAGACATCATTTCTTTTGTAAACGCTCAAGGCGAAACTATAAAATGCGTTGAGGTAAGAACAGATGATAGCATTTATCTCGTAAAAATTAGTAAAAAATTAGTCATTGCAATGGAAGAATATGATATAGATGATGACGATTACGATTACGATGATGAAGATGGTGATTTTGAGTTTGAAGATTTTGATCAATCCGATATGCTCGAAATTGCAGAATAATAATCGATGCGCGCACGTGCGATTACTAACTCTTAAAAATTTAAAAAAATGAAAACATTATTTATTGCATTGTTTATTGGCTTAGGTTTAGTTCAAGAGCCAGAAGTATTTACACTTGAAGCAAAGTTTGTAGAGTACGAAGATCAAACATTTTATTTTGAAGATAAAGACGAAAAACAGTATGCGTTTTCTGGTCAAAATGAAGCTTCAAAAAAACAATTCGATTTAACTACAGCAGGTTTTGAAGACAAAATGTTTAAGATTAAATACGTTATCGAAATTGAAGTAGACGAAGATGATGGCGAATACGAAGTATTTAAAATTATCAATTTAGAATTACAGAAGTAAATATTAAGACTCTCAATTTATAGCGGTCTAAGGACCGCTTTTTTGTATAAAAACATCAGTAATTGGAGTCTAAAAAAATAAGAAACCACTCTAAAAATTGAGTAATACATGTTTTTTAAATATATAAATAAAGAGATTAATGAAAATAGGAGACATCGATAATATTGAGCTAAAATACTTAGCCTTTGATGATTACCAAGAATTAAAACAAGTCATGATTATGGCTTATACTAATATGCCAGAATCCTTTTGGGGAGAAAATCATATTAAATCTTTAATAAATAAATTTCCAGAAGGTCAAATTGTTATAAAAATAAACGGAGAACTAGCTGGTTGTGCGTTGTCTATTATTGTTGACTATTCAAAATTAGATGATGAACATACCTATAGAGATGTTACAGATGGTTACACATTCAACACTCATAATAGCGATGGAGATGTCCTCTACGGCGTAGATATTTTTATTAAACCAAAGTTTAGAGGTCTTAGATTAGGCAGAAGACTTTATGATTATAGAAAAGAATTATGTGAAAAACTTAACCTTCGTGGCATTGCCTTTGGAGGCCGAATACCTAATTATCATAAGTTTTCAGACACTCTAACACCCAAAGAGTATATTGAAAAAGTAAAGCACAAAGAGATTAATGACCCAGTACTAAATTTTCAGATATCTAATGACTTTCATCCATCTAAAGTGATGAAAGGTTACCTCGAAGGTGATGCTGCATCAAACGAGTATGCTGTATTAATGGAATGGGATAACATCTATTACAAAAAACCCACAAAAAAAGCCATTACTAAAAAAAGTATTGTACGCTTAGGTTTAATACAGTGGCAAATGCGTCCTTACAAAAACTTAGATGCGCTATTGCAACAAGCAGAGTTTTTTATAGATGCATTATCAGGATATCGTTCGGACTTTGCTTTATTTCCAGAATTTTTTAATGCGCCACTGATGGCAAAAGACAATCATTTATCTACGCCAGAAGCCATTAGAGAACTAGCAAAACATACAGAGCAAATCATCAAAAAGTTTTCAGAGTTTTCTATAGCATACAACATCAATATTATTTCAGGAAGTATGCCAGAAGTCAAAGATGGTAAGCTGTATAATGCTGGTTATCTTTGCAAAAGAGACGGAACAGTAGAACGCTACGAAAAACTTCATGTTACACCAGACGAAGCAAAAGTCTGGGGAATGCAAGGTGGCAATACCTTAAAAGCGTTTGATACAGATTGTGGTAAAATAGGCATTCTTATTTGCTATGATTCTGAGTTTCCAGAATTAAGTAGATTACTAGCAGATGAAGGAATGGACATTTTATTTGTCCCATTTTTAACCGATACACAAAACGGCTATTCTAGAGTTCGTAACTGTTCTCAAGCTAGAGCCATAGAAAACGAATGTTATGTTGCCATCGCTGGTAGTGTTGGTAATTTACCAAATGTAGAAAACATGGACATTCAGTTTGCACAATCTATGGTGTTTACACCTTGTGATTTTTCATTTCCTACAAATGGTATCAAAGCCGAGGCTACACCAAATACCGAGATGATTCTTATTGCAGATGTAGATATCGATTTGCTGCGAGAGCTCAACCAATTTGGAGCAGTAAAAAATCTTAGAGATAGAAGAAAAGACCTTTTCGAACTAAAAAAGAAATAACAATTACTTAGTTATAAAATATTTCTTGAAAGAAATTATTAATGACAAGTATGTAATTTGAAAAGCTTTACAATAATGTGTAGAGCTTTTTCATTTCAATATATTAAATCTTATTTTCGGACTTCTAAATATGACTGCAGAAAAGACAAAAATTAGAGTTGCCGAATTATTTGCTGGCGTTGGTGGTTTTCGGCTAGGATTAGAAAAATTCAATCAGAAAGCTTCTGACCTAAAAGTTGAAGTTGTTTGGAGTAACCAACGGGAACCTTCTACAAAGCGACAACACGCTTCTGAGGTTTACGAGGCTAGATTTGGGAAGAAAAATCATTCTAATGAAGACATTGCCAAAGTACCAGTCTCTCAGATTCCTGAGCATGATTTACTAGTTGGTGGTTTTCCTTGCCAAGATTATTCCGTAGCCACAACGCTTAAAAATTCAAAAGGTCTTCAAGGCAAAAAAGGGGTGCTTTGGTGGGAGATTTATCGCATCTTAAATGAAAGTAAAACAAAACCCAAATATCTCTTCTTAGAAAACGTCGATAGATTATTAAAATCGCCATCTAAACAACGAGGAAGAGACTTTGCTATTATGCTTAAAAGCTTATCAGATTTAGGGTATGCTGTAGAGTGGCGCGTTATTAATGCTGCCGATTATGGAATGCCACAGCGTAGACGTCGCATATTCATTTTAGCATATTTAAAAGGGACTGAACTTTATGATAATTTGAAAGCGTCCGATGCTGAAGATTGGATTTTTAACGATGGTATTCTAGCCAAAAGTTTTCCTGTTACATTCGAAAAAGATGATTATAAATTTCAGCTTAAAGATGACGTAAAAACCATTTCAGATACCTTTAATTTAGGCGGAAAATTATCGCCTTTTAACAATAGTGGACTTTACATCAATGATGAAGTTTATACGGTAAAAACTAAAGCCCAATTTGATGGAAAACGAAAAATCTTGAAAGACGTTTTAGTTTCAGATAATGAGGTTCCTGAGGAATTTTACATTTCTGATGAAGAACTAGATAAGTGGAATTACCTAAAAGGCGCCAAAAAAGAAATTCGTGAAACTAAAGATGGATATAAATACAATTATGCCGAAGGAGCAATGATTTTCCCTGACGCTTTAGACAACGCTTCTAGAACTATTATTACTGGTGAAGGTGGAAAATCGGCATCACGTTTTAAACATGTGATTAAAACTAAAAAAGGCTATCGCCGATTAACACCTATAGAGCTAGAACGCTTAAATATGTTTCCTGATAATCATACCCAACTAGAAGGCGTCACAGATACCAAACGTGCATTTTTTATGGGGAATGCCTTGGTTGTTGGCGTTGTTGAAAGAATAGGTGTTACGCTATTTCATGCTATTTCAGAGGAAAAATCTGTTTAGCCACACCAACCTCTATCAAATGCTTTAATCGAAGCTGAAGATTTATAGGTTGTTCTGTGAGATGAGGAGAGAAGTAGAGCAAGCCTTCAGTTTTTGCGTGTAATTCTTCAATCTCGTTTTTCAGTTTTTTGTTTTCAAAATCTCTTAAATCGGCATCATATTGAAGTAATCTATTCTTCGATAGCCCTTTTGATTCTAAGTAAATCAATAACTTTTTTCGGTTTACGCTTGTGATGGTACAGCTTTTAAAACCTTTAGTTAAGTCGGTTTCATTTTCAACATAAATTCCTGTGATTAGAAAATAATATGTGGTGAGTTTACTGTCATCCAACAGCCAACCTAATTTTTGCTCTCCGTTTTTTAGATAAGATAATTCGAACGTAAAAGTCGGAAGACTTTTATTCAGATAATCTAGTTGCGCTTTTTCATCAATATAAATACCTTCCTTTTCTGGAAATATCAAATCTACTCCTCGATGCTGAAGATTTATATCTTCATTTCGTACAAAATGTAAATTCAGACTATTATAAACCGTGTCGAGGTATTCGCCAAGTAATTGTTCTTTATTTAAGTCTCTTCTGAAGTGTGACATCTCTGAAATTATACTTCCAAAATAATCATATTTTTGCAGTATGAATGACAACTTTACAAACGAATTCTTTGGTATTGGTATTCAAAATGGCAAAACACCTGAAAATTTAGGCGTCCTTTGGCGTTCAGCTCAAAACTTAGGAGCGAGTTTTATATTCACCATAGGTAATCGCTACGCTAAACAAGCAAGTGACACGCATAATGCTGTAAAATCGATGCCGTATTTTCATTATGAAACCTTTGAAGAGTTCTTTAATAATCTCCCAAAAGGTGCTCGTATAGTTGGTGTAGAACTTACCGATAAGGCAGAAGATTTAGAGACCTTTCATCATCCGAGACGCTGTGTATATTTATTAGGTGCAGAAGACCATGGTTTGTCTAAACAAGCCATAGAAAAGAGTCATTTTTTAGTAAAGTTTAAGTCGCAACTTAGCCTTAATGTTTCAGTAGCAGGAAGTATTGTGATGTACGATAGGGGAATAAACAAACCAAGGTCGTATTTTTGCAAAAAATATAATTTATGCATAAAGCAGGTTTTGTAAATATTATTGGTAATCCTAATGTTGGGAAATCAACCTTAATGAATGCGTTTATTGGGGAGAAACTTTCTATTATTACCTCGAAAGCGCAAACGACACGACACCGTATTTTAGGTATTGTTAATGGTGATGATTTTCAAATGATTTTAAGTGACACGCCAGGAATTATAAAACCCGCTTACGAGCTTCAGGCCTCAATGATGGATTTTGTAAAGTCTGCTTTCGAAGATGCAGATGTATTAGTATATATGGTCGAAATTGGTGAAAAAGAGCTAAAGGATGAAGCCTTTTTCAATAAAATTAAAAACTCCAAAATTCCAGTATTACTACTTCTAAATAAGATTGATAAATCCAATCAGGAATTAATGGAAGAGCAAGCGCAACATTGGCAGGAGAAAGTACCAAATGCTGAGTTTTATCCTATTTCTGCATTACAAGGATTCAATGTGCAGAACGTTTTCAATAGAATAGTTGAATTACTACCAGAGTCACCAGCGTTCTATCCTAAAGACCAATTAACTGATAAACCAGAACGCTTTTTTGTAAACGAAGCGATTAGAGAAAAAATTCTTTTACATTATAAAAAAGAAATTCCTTATGCTGTTGAGGTGGATACTGAAGAATTTTTTGAAGAAGAAACTATTATCCGAATTCGCTCTGTAATAATGGTAGAGCGTGAAACTCAAAAAGGGATTATCATAGGACATAAAGGTTCAGCTTTAAAACGTGTAGGTATAGAAGCACGTAAAGATTTAGAAAAATTCTTTGGCAAACAAGTACACCTTGAGCTTTACGTTAAAGTGAATAAAAATTGGCGAAGTAACCAAAAACAATTAAGACGATTCGGCTATAATAATAAGTAAGGTTTTAGAGTAAAACCTAAAAACTGATAACTATTTGTCTAAAAACGTTTAGTTTAAACTACATTTGCAACCGCTTACAGGATATGTAACGCAGATTAAATCTTTTATTATGAGCAGTATAGTAGCCATTGTTGGACGTCCAAACGTAGGAAAATCAACATTCTTCAACAGATTAATACAACGCCGAGAAGCCATTGTAGATGCCGTTAGCGGTGTAACCAGAGATAGACATTACGGAAAAAGTGATTGGAACGGAAAGGAATTTTCGCTTATCGATACCGGTGGATATGTCGTTGGTAGTGATGATGTTTTTGAAGCCGAAATCGATAAACAAGTAGAATTGGCTATTGAAGAAGCTGATGCTATAATCTTTATGGTTGATGTCGAATCTGGTGTTACTGGAATGGACGAAGACGTTGCGCAATTACTAAGAAAAGTAAAGAAACCAGTTTTTTTAGTGGTCAATAAAGTTGATAATAACAAACGTGCCGAAGATGCGGTTGAATTTTATTCTTTAGGTTTAGGAGAATACTTTACAATTGCCAGTATTAACGGAAGCGGAACTGGAGACTTATTAGATGCCGTTGTTGAAGCATTGCCAGAACAAGAAGAGGAAGAAGAAGTGGAAGCTTTGCCAAGATTTGCTGTGGTTGGTAGGCCAAACGCAGGAAAATCTTCGTTTATTAACGCATTAATTGGTGAAGATAGATACATTGTAACAGATATTGCTGGTACCACTCGCGATTCTATTGACACAAAATATAACCGTTTTGGTTTCGAGTTTAATTTGGTAGATACTGCCGGTATTCGTCGTAAGTCTAAAGTAAAAGAAGACTTAGAATTCTATTCAGTAATGCGAAGCGTCAGAGCAATTGAACATTCAGATGTTTGCTTATTGGTTTTAGATGCCACTCGCGGATTTGATGGTCAGGTTCAAAATATTTTTTGGTTAGCAGAACGCAACAGAAAAGGCATAGTTATTCTTGTAAATAAATGGGATTTAGTCGAAAAGGATACTAAAACTGCAAAACAATTCGAAACTCACATTAGAGAACAAATAGCACCATTTACAGATGTGCCAATTGTGTTTATCTCTGTACTAAATAAACAGCGAATTTTTAAAGCGATAGAAACAGCTGTTGAGGTTTACAAAAATCGCTCTAAGCGCATTAAAACTAGTGTTCTTAATGATACTTTACTTCCAATTATAGATAATTATCCGCCACCAGCTTACAAAGGAAAGTTTGTGAAAATCAAATATATTATGCAGTTGCCGACACCGCAGCCACAATTTGCATTTTTCTGTAATCTTCCTCAGTATGTTAGAGAACCATATAAGCGTTATTTAGAAAACAAACTACGCGAAACATTCGATTTTCATGGTGTGCCAGTTAATGTTTACATGCGTAAAAAATAGTATTTTTACGATGCTATGAAATATTTAAAAACTCTAATTGTTTTTTGTTTAATTGTGGTAAGTTCAATTTTTGCCTATGCACAAGATGCGCCACCAGAAATTACAGCTGTCGGCAATCAAAATTTTTGTCCAGGCTCTTCAATTGCTATAGCTACAAGTGCTGAAATTACTGACCCAGATGCAACAGATACTACTTTAGATGAAGTTTCTGTTCAAATTTCTGAAGGATATGTGGAAAATGCAGATGTGTTAACTCTAACAGGAACACATCCTAATATTTCTAGTACGTTTAATATTGCTCAAGGTAGTTTAATTTTAACTGGTCCAGCAACATTTAATGAGTTTGAAACTGCTATTTTAAGTATAGAATTTTCAACAACACAAACCGTTTTTACATCAGATAGAAGTTTTTCAATTAATCTTGGAAACGCCAACTATCTACCGTCAACTGATCATTATTATTTTTATATAGATAGTTTTGGAATTCCTTGGAATACAGCTAGAGATGAAGCCGCTTCGTTAGATTATTTTGGTCTTCAAGGCTATTTGGCTACAATAACAACTCCAGAGGAAGCGCAACTTACTGGAGAGCAATCACCTGGAGCAGGTTGGATAGGTGCATCAGATGCTGCGGCAGAAGGTACATGGCAATGGGTTACTGGTCCAGAAGCAGGTACTACTTTTTGGCAAGGTGCGGTCGCAGGAACACCAGTAAATGGCGAATTTTCTTTTTGGAATACAGGCGAACCAAATAATTTTGGAAATGTTGAAGAAGACTATGCACACATTACAGATCCAAGTATTGGCTTATTAGGTTCTTGGAACGATTTGCCACTTGGAGGTGACGCCGATGTTAATAGTCCATATCATCCCAAAGGTTATTTAGTAGAATTTGGAGGTTCTCCAGGTGATCCAGATATTAATTTATCTGCAGCAACAATTCTTAATATGCCTCGGATAAACGTGCAAAATACAGAAGGATGTGAAGGAGACACTTTCAATCTTTCTGTTACAACAAATGTAGATGAAGTTATTTGGTACGAAGATGCTGCGTTGACAATGCCCGTAAATAATGGTACTACTTATGATGTTGTTTTAACCCAAACGACTACGTTTTTTATTGCTTCGAGATTTTCGACGTGTCCAAACGTAGAGGAAAGTCAATTGACTGTAACCGTAAATGAAATCCCACAGGCAAACGATATCACTATTCAACAATGCGATGATACCTCAGCTGATGGTATTTCAGTTTTTGAGTTAATAACTTTTATCGGTGCCATTAATAACGGAAGCACAACTTCAGTTGTTAGCTTTTTTGAAGACAACGCTTTAACTATTCCAATAAACGCTAGTTCTTATACCAATACCACTAATAATCAAATTATTTTTGCTGAGGTATTAAATCAATCTTCTGGTTGTTTTGCTATTGCTGAAGTAACTTTGACTGTTGCACCACCATCAAGTGAAACTTTTGAATTGGCTATTTGCGATGATGAAATTGAAGATGGGCAAACCGAATTTAACTTATCAGACTTAAATGACGATGTTTTAATGGGAATGCCCACAACGGCGCAAGTATCATTCTTTCCTACATTTGATGATGCCTTGCTTAATGACAATGTTCTGCCGAATAATTACACAAATGCAACTCCTGATTCTGAAATAATTTTTGTAAAAGTATCAGATGGTACTGAATGTTTAGGCATTTTTGAAGTCAACTTAATTGTAAATCCTTTGCCAGAACTAGCACCAGATGAAACTGTTTTATATTGCATAAATATTTTTCCAGAACCAATAACCATTGATGGTGGCGTTGTAAATAATGTGCCAAATAATTTTTTCTATAATTGGTCAACAGGCGAAACTACAATAGCTATTGAAGTAAATGAACCTGGTGTTTATTTTGTTGATGTTACTGAAGTCGATGGCTGTACAAACCGAAGAACGATTACAGTTGAAGCCTCTAGCACAGCAACGATAAGCTCCATCGATGTTGTTGACGCCGTTGAAAATAATATTGTAACTATTGCTGCTTTAGGCGATGGTGATTATGAATATTCAATATTTTCAATAAATGGACCATATCAAGACAATGCAACGTTTACCAATGTACCATCAGGTATTCAAACTGTATATGTAAGAGATAAAAATGGTTGTGGTGTTGTTTCAGAAGAAGTTGCCGTTATTGGTTTTCCTAAGTTTTTTACTCCAAATGGAGATGCTAATAATGATGTTTGGACGGTTGATGCCTTTAACGAAGAATTTATGCTTAATTCGCGTTTGCAGATATTTGACAGACACGGAAAACTACTTACAGAACTTTCTGCCGAAAACAAATCTTGGGATGGCACTTACAATGGAAATTTAATGCCTGCAGACGACTACTGGGTTTTAGTAGAACTGTCCGATGGAAGGACAATCACCAAACATTTTGCCCTTAAACGATAGGTCTATTTATAAGTTTTAAAATTTAAATTTTTAGCAGCAGCTTTTTTTTACCATCCACCTGAAGCACCACCACCGCCAAAACTTCCGCCACCAAAGCCACCGCCAAATCCGCCACTAGAACTTCCGCCGCCAAAACCACCAAAGCCACCAGATGATGAGCCGCCACTTCTGTAACTACCGCGACCCATATTGCTAAGAATAATAGCCTCTAGTAAACTACCAGTACCAGCTGTATTACCTCGATTTCCGCCGCTGCCACCTTTTCGGTTAGATAGCGCTATTATTACAATAATGAAGAAAATAAACATAAAGAAAAATAAACCCGCAGGAAAGTCACCTTGGCTTTTTTGTCTTGTACCTTGATATTCTCCAGTTAAGACTTCAAAAATTGCGTCCACACCGCGGTTAAGTCCACCAGGATAATCGTTACGTTTAAAGTATGGAATAATATCACGTTCAATGATGCGTCTGCTCATCGCATCGGTGAGTAAATGCTCAACACCATAACCAGTATTAATTGCTATTCTTCTATCATTTTTTGCTAAAAGAATTAAGATACCGTTGTCTTTTCCATCTTGGCCAATTCCCCATTTTTCACCCCATTGTGCGCCTAAATAATTTATATTTTCGCCCTGAGTTGAAGGAATTGTTACAACTACGATTTGAGTTGAAGTTGTATCTGAATACCTAACTAATTTGTCTTCTAAACTCTTTTTTTCATAGTCCGAAAGCAGATTCACATAGTCATATACACTCGTTTGAAATTTCGGAACATCAGGAATATTATACTGCGCTTCAGCAAACTGAAATCCAAAAAGAAATAAAAAAGCTACAAGCAAATTTAAATTCCTGTAGAAATTTGATTTTATAGTTCTGACTGAAAACTGCTTATTGAAAATCATCCTTTAGAAATTGAATTATCCAATTCGTTGACATCACCATGATGCCAAGGAAAATGTTCTGAAAGTTCGTTGCCAGCCTTTTTGATTCCTTCAATAAGTCCTTTTGAAAAATTGCCATTTTTAAAATGGGTTGTTATGATGTCTCTTGTTTTATTCCAAAAGTCGTCGCTAACTACATTATTAATTCCGCTGTCACCATAAATAACAAAAGCTTTTTTACTAACGGCAACATAAATTAAAACACCATTTTGTTCTTTGGTGTTGTCCATTTTTAGGTAATGAAAAACTTCCATGGCATGCTCAAAAATATCACCAACGCAGCTATTTTCTATATGCACTCTGATTTCGCCAGAGGTGTCTTTTTCGGCTTCACGGATGGCGGCAACAACAGCTTCTTCTTCTGAAGCTGTGAGGAAGTTTTCAATTTCGGACATATTTTTATTTAAAGTCAAATTCTACATCAGGAGCGTTTTCGCTTCCGGCATCGGCTTTGTAATAGCCCTTTTCATCAAATCCTAAAAAGCCAGCAACAATTTTTGTTGGCATTTTACGCACATAATTATTGTATGGTTCTACAGCTGCATTAAATCGGTCTCTAGCCACATTTATACGATTTTCGGTACCTTCTAGCTGACTTTGTAATTCTAAAAAATTTTGATTGGCTTTTAATTCAGGATAACGTTCAACTGTTACCAATAAACTTTTTAAAGCGCCAGCTAATCCGCTTTGTGCTTGGTTAAACTTAGCTAATTGCTCTGGCGTAATATTACTTGGGTCAATCGTTACTGATGTTGCTTTTGCACGTGCATTTATGACAGCTTCAAGAGTTCCTTTTTCAAAGTCTGCTGCTCCTTGTACGGTTTTTACTAAGTTACCAATAAGATCATTTCGTCTTTGGTAAGAACTTTCAACATCTGCCCAAGATTTAGTTACGTTTTCGTCTAACTCAACAGCTTTGTTGTTCACATTCATTGCCCAAAGTCCTACAAGTACAATGAGAACAACTGGTATAATCCATTTTTTCATAATTGGTGGTTTTTAAAGTTGTGATTTTATTTTAATAAGTTTTGCTTTAATGCCTTCTAGTTTTGCAATGATTTCAAAATTAGTTAGGGCTTCTTGTTTTTCTTCTTTAATATGAGTTTTTGCTCCTTCTAAAGTAAATCCGCGTTCTTTTACCAAATGATAAATAAACTTGAGATTTTTAATGTCTTCAGGTGTAAATTTTCGGTTACCCTTAGCATTTTTTTTCGGTTTTATAACATCGAATTCTTTTTCCCAAAAACGAATTAGTGACGTATTTACATCAAATGCTTTAGCAACTTCGCCAATACTGTAATACCGTTTTTCTGGTAAGTCTATGTGCATGGCTTAATCGAGTGATTGGTTTTCTAAAGACGCTTTTTGTAATAAATCGCTAAATTCTTCAGCAGAAAGATTACCATAGTAAAAGTTAATAGGATTGATACGCTCACCATCTTTAAAAATTTCGTAATGTAAATGTGGTGCTTCTGAGCGCCCAGTACTGCCTACAAAACCAATTAAATCGCCACGCTTAACACGTTGATTAACTCTAACATTATATTTGTACAAATGTGCGTAAAGTGAGACGTAACCGTAACCGTGGTCAATACGAATATGATTTCCATAACCAGATGAACTGTTGTCTGCACGTTTTACGACGCCATCACCTGAGGCATAAACTGGAGTTCCGCGTGGCGCAGTAAAATCCATACCGTAGTGAAATTTACGGACTTTCGTAAACGGGTCAGTTCTATAACCATAACCAGATGCCATACGTGTTAAATCTTCATTATTTACGGGTTGTATAGCTGGTATAGCTTCAAGGAATTTTTCTTTGTCTTCGGCTAAAATTGCAATTTCGTCTAAAGATTTAGATTGTACAACAATTGCTTTCTCTAAAATATCTAAACGTTTATTGCTTTCTTTAATTAAAGTTGAATTGTCGAAACCTTCAAATTGCTTATAACGATTTATACCTCCAAAACCTGCACGTCTTTGTTCTTCGGGAATTGGATTGGCTTCAAAATATAATCGGTAAATAGCGTTGTCACGTTCCTCAATATTTTCGAGGACAGCAATAGCATCATCCATTCGCTTGTTTAGCAAATCGTATTGTAATTGCATGTTTTCGAGTTCTCTACTTAACTCACGCTCTTTTGGCGATTCAAAAAAGTAGCTACCTGCAACGACTATAAAAAAACCAAACAATGCCGAAGCCAATAAAAACGCCATAATATACTTTAAAGTTGTACGCTTTTTTCGTCGTATTTTTTGATACGATAAGGTTTCAGAATCGTAATAGTATTTTACTTTAGCCATATCTTAAAAAGTTCTATTTTTGTGCCAAATTAGAACAATATACAAATATAAAAATACTTTCGCATTTCAAATTAATCAGTTGCTATTCGATATAAATGGTTGATTGAATAAAAAACTATTTTTTTTGCGATTAAATATATAAAACATGAAGTCTCAAGATATCCGAAATAAATTTCTCGAATTTTTCGAAAATAAAGAGCATCTCATTGTTCCGTCGGCACCAATGGTATTAAAAAATGACCCGACATTGATGTTTGTAAATTCGGGAATGGCTCCATTTAAGGAATATTTTCTCGGGAATTCAGAGCCAAAAAACAACAGAATTGCAGATTCTCAAAAATGTCTTCGAGTTTCGGGAAAACATAACGATTTAGAAGAGGTTGGTTACGATACTTATCACCACACATTATTTGAAATGTTAGGTAATTGGTCTTTTGGTGATTACTTTAAAAAAGAAGCCATTGCATGGGCTTGGGAATTACTAACCGAAGTTTTTGGAATCGATAAAGACATTCTTTATGTTACTGTTTTTGAGGGTAGTAATGATGCCGACAATCTAAAAATGGATACTGAAGCTTACGATATTTGGAAACAATACATTTCTGAAGACCGTATTTTAAAAGGCAATAAAAAAGATAATTTTTGGGAAATGGGAGAGCAAGGTCCTTGTGGTCCTTGTAGCGAAATTCATGTAGATATACGTTCGGCCGAAGAAAAAGCCAAAGTTGACGGAAAGACTCTAGTAAATATGGATCATCCGCAGGTCGTAGAAATCTGGAATTTGGTCTTCATGCAATACAACCGTAAAGCTAATGGAAGTCTAGAAGCTTTACCAAGCAAGCATATTGATACCGGAATGGGTTTTGAGCGTTTATGCATGGTATTACAAGGTGTACAGTCTAATTATGATACCGATGTATTTACGCCAATTATTAGAGAGATAGAAACCATTACAAACACGGATTATGGTAAAGATGAAAAGGTTGATATTGCCATTAGGGTAATATCTGACCATGTTAGAGCTGTAGCATTTTCAATAGCGGACGGTCAATTACCAAGCAATACAGGTGCTGGTTACGTAATACGCCGAATTTTAAGACGTGCCATACGTTATGGATTTACATTTTTAAATACAAAAGAGCCATTTATTTATAGGTTAGTTGATGTTTTAAGTAAAAAAATGGGAGAAGCTTTTCCAGAACTTAAAGCTCAAAAACAGCTAGTTGAAAATGTTATCAAAGAAGAAGAAGCGTCTTTTTTAAGAACTTTAGAGCAAGGTTTAATTTTGCTAGATGGTATTGTAAAAAACACAAAAGGCGATACAGTTTCTGGTGAAAAAGCTTTTGAACTTTATGATACCTATGGTTTTCCTATTGATTTAACAGCTTTAATTCTTTCAGAAAAGGGATTAAAACTTGACCATGAAGGTTTTGAAAAACACCTAGAAATACAGAAAAACCGTTCTAGAAAGGCAAGTGAAATGTCTACCGATGATTGGACTGTATTAATTGACGATACTGAGCAAGAGTTTATTGGTTACGACTTTTTAGAAGCCAATGTAAAAATTACACGATACAGAAAAGTGACCTCAAAAAAAGATGGCGAAATGTACCAACTCGTATTTAATCTAACGCCGTTTTATGCAGAAGGTGGAGGACAAGTTGGTGATAAAGGCTATTTGCAAGATGCACACGGCGATGTTATTTATATTTTAGATACCAAAAAAGAAAATAACGTCATTATACACTTTGCTAAAAATCTTCCAAAAAATTTGAATGAAGTTTTTAAAGCCGTAGTAGACGATAAACAGCGTTACAGAACAGAATGTAACCACACAGCGACACACTTGTTACATCAAGCACTTCGTGAAGTATTAGGAGACCATGTAGAGCAAAAAGGCTCGGCCGTACATTCTAAATACTTGAGATTTGATTTTTCTCATTTTTCCAAACTTACGGATGAAGAGTTGAGAGATGTAGAAAATTTTGTTAATGCCCGTATTGAAGGCAAACTGGATTTAGAAGAGCATAGAAATGTGCCTATGGAGCAAGCCATAGAAAATGGAGCTATGGCTTTATTTGGTGAAAAATATGGTGATACCGTAAGAACCATAAAGTTTGGTCAATCTATTGAATTATGTGGAGGTACGCACGTAAAAAATACGAGTGATATCTGGCATTTCAAAATTCGCTCTGAAAGCGCTGTTGCTTCGGGTATAAGACGCATTGAAGCAATTACTAATGATGCTGTAAAAGATTATTATTCTGAAACAAATAAAGCCTATTTTAAAATAAAGGGCTTATTAAATAATGCACAAGAACCTGTAAAAGCTTTAAAAAGTCTTCAAGAAGAAAATACAAGTCTTAAAAAACAGGTTGAAGCATTACTAAGAGATAAAGCTAAAAATCTTAAAGGTGAATTAAAAAATGAAATAACTAAGATTAATGGTGTTCAATTTTTAGCTAAAAAGATAGATTTAGACGCATCTGGTATTAAAGATTTATGTTTTGATTTGGGTAGTCAAGTTGATAATTTATTCTTATTATTTGGATGTGAAGCCGGCGGTAAAGCCATCTTATCTTGTTACATTTCAAAGGAA
The DNA here is from genome assembly GCF_042675765.1 of Winogradskyella litorisediminis. Lineage (NCBI taxonomy): Bacteria > Pseudomonadati > Bacteroidota > Flavobacteriia > Flavobacteriales > Flavobacteriaceae > Winogradskyella > Winogradskyella litorisediminis. The sequence continues at coordinate 1,361,970 of NZ_JBHTJL010000009.1, forward strand.
TTGGTTGCTGCAAAAGACCTAAATGCAGGAAACATTGTTAGAGAATTAGGTAAATATATTCAAGGCGGCGGCGGCGGACAGCCATTTTTTGCTACCGCTGGCGGAAAAAAACCTGCTGGCATTGAAGCTGCGCTCGAAGCTTCAAAATCTTATATAGAATAGATTTATAATTTATATGAATTTTCAAACAACAATCCCACTAAAACCACAATCTAATAATCAAATAGATTATAACTCCAAAGTAGTTTTATTGGGATCTTGTTTTTCTGAAAATATAGGTGAGAAATTTCAATATTTTAAATTTCAGTCTTTACAAAATCCATATGGAATTTTATTTCAGCCACTAGCAATTCAAAAATTGATTTTTAATGCTATTAATGAGAAAATATATTCTGAAGAAGACGTATTCTTTTATAACGAACAATGGCATTGTTTTGATGCCCATTCGCGATTAAGCAACCCTTCAAAAGAGACGTTACTGCAACTTCTAAATAAGAATTTATTTCAGACTAAGAACTGTTTAATAGATGCTACTCACATTATAATAACGTTGGGTACATCTTGGGTATATAAGCATTTAGATACAGAGCAATATGTGGCTAATTGTCATAAAGTTCCGCAGCAAAATTTTACAAAAAAGTTACTATCAATTAAAGAAATTTTAGTGTCCCTGAATAGTTTAGTCGATTTGGTAAAAACCATAAACCCTACAGTAAATTTTATATTTACAGTTTCTCCAGTAAGACACATCAAAGATGGATTTGTAGAAAATACATTAAGCAAATCGCATTTAATTTCTTCGATACATCAATTATTGTCAAGTCAATTTGAGTCAGAAAGTCTTAGTTATTTTCCTGCTTACGAAATCATTATGGATGAATTGCGCGATTATAGATTTTACAACCAAGATATGTTGCACCCAAATCAACTCGCAATTGAATACGTGTGGCAAAAATTTGTTTCAGTTTGGATAAGTGATAATTCTGAAGCCATAATGACTGAAGTTGATGCCATCCAAAAAGGATTGGCACATCGGCCTTTTAATTCAAATTCTGACGCTCACAAAAAGTTTATAAAGCAAATTGAAATAAAGGCATCAAAACTTCAGGAAGCCTTACCTTTTCTTAAGTTTTAGAGTATTTATACTTTTTCTTCTTCTTAAAAATCACTACGTACCCCTACGTAAAAATCGACATTAAGCGAACTGTTTTGGTATTGTATTAAGTTCTAATTTTGAGAATTAACAATTATTTAAGATTCAAAAAGCTATTACAATAACATCAAAACTTTTTTAAATGAAAACAAGAAAACTACTTTCGTTATTAACCATTGGTTTAATTTCTTTATCAGTCTATTCTCAGATTTCTGGTCCAATAACTGTTGCAACCACTTCGGGTATAGCAATTCAAGGAATCGCTAGAAATGGAGATAACACCGCAATAGTAAGTCAAAATGTCGACTTGCGTTTTGAGGTTTATTACGGTCAAGCACCAGCAGAGCAAGTTTTTGTTTTAGAAGAGCCATCATTACTCACCGATGAATTTGGGGTGTTTTCGTATGTTCTTAATTTAGACGACGATGACCAAGTCATTCTTGCAAATTTTGAAAGTTCACTTAGAATTACCAGAATTAATAGTGGTGTAGAAACCATAGTTTCTAATGAGCCTTTTAAATCTGTGCCTTACGCTACTGCCGCAGGAAATGGTGTACCTACAGGTTCTATAATGCCATTTATGGGTACAAAAGCCAATTTGCCAAAAGGTTGGGCATTTTGTGATGGTACAGCAACTGATTTAACCAGCATTCCTGGTTCTGAGCGATTGATTGCTTTATTAGGTTCTAATAATCCCCCAGATTTGAGAGGTATGTTTTTACGTGGTGCAGGTACCAATGGATTAACGACTCAGGTTACAACACTTGGAGGTGTACAAGATGATACCTATTTGTCGCATTCTCATGGAAATAATTTTAGTATAAATAATACATTTGGTAATGATTTTACTATAAAATGGGTGGAAACAACTGCTGGTTTTAGTGGCGGAGAAGCCAACGGGAGTCCTTCAAGAATAGTATCTCAAAATTCAGTATTTCCAAACTTTACGAATAGCATAAGCTACGATATGGATCATAACCACGGGATTTCTGGAGGTGTTTCGGCAAATGGAAGCAATGAGTCGCGCCCAGTAAATTATGGTGTAAATTATATTATTAAACTTTAAAAAAGAATAGTTATGAAAATTTATATAGCTATTCTAAGTATAGTTTTGTGTACCCAAATTTCTTTGGCACAAGACACTAATCAGGAGCCAACTCCTGCGACGGTCACTGTATCAGAAGCCGTGCAAAATAACAATCTAACCCTACAAGTAGGTGTGCCTTACTTAGGAGTTATAGATGGTCAATCGGGTCGTGTTAATAATCCTGTTGACATTAGATATCCATGGGATGTTTTATTTATACCAAATACGTTTTCTCCTTTAAGTTTTGATGTTTCTAAAGGGTATTTTGGTAATAAGATATTGGTAAGCTGGTTAGTTGAAGCTAATCAGAGTATAATTACCAACATCAGAATATTTAGAAGAGAATATACCGAAGATAATAGCAACAGTTTTATACAGATAGCAAATACATCACCTACAACAACGACTTACGAAGACGAGTTTATTGAAGGTGGCGTTTTATACGAATACAAAATTTTGGCCGATGGAATTTCGCCTGATGAGAAAAAATTTGCAAACTTTATAACTGGTATCGGTTACCGTAGCCCAACAGCAATTGTAACTGGTAGCGTTAATTTTGAAGGTGGTAATCCTGTACAGGATGTGATTCTTAAAGCAGAAGCTCAAGGAAATGTTGTTAATCCAGGCAGTTCATTGGCCATCCCATTTGATAATAGTTTAAGCATAGAGAATACATCGAAAGTGGTGACCACTGCTACAACGCTTCAAGCTTATCTTAAACCGCAACAAGCATTTACAAATGGCGATGCTCCAATTCGCTTGTTTAATATAGTCAACCAAAGCTTTACATCAAATATTCCTATTGACATTAGTGTTACGGATAACACTTCAAAATTAAATGTAAATATTGGAGGCGCTATTTACACGCTCAATAATTATTATCCTTCAGGAGAATTAGATGCACTAGGAAATGATTTAGTAGTGCCTATTAGCGATTTCAATTCTAATTTTGTTCATTTTTCAGTAGTAATTAGAGATGGTGAAATCCCAGAATTGTACGTAAATGGACGTTTCATCGGAGCAGCTTATCCAGATTCTATAGCAACTTACGAGCCAGCTTTAAACCCTACATTCACGGTTGAAGAGCCAACGAATACTATTGAATTAAGTATAGGCGGAAATCCAACAAACTGGCAAAATTTCTTTGTAGGAGGTAATAAAGATAGTTTTGTAGATGAAATACGTATTTGGGATAGAGCAGTAGAGCCAGATGATATTAGAATTGATTACAGACGCTTTATTAGTGGTAATAACTCTAGTTTAATCACTTATTTAAGAGCCAATGAACGCGTTGGTCAGTTTGCTTATGATTTATCTCGTAGTGGTTTTAACTACAACAATAACCATGGACGTTTATTTGATGAGTTTTCAGACCCAAACCGTATTACTTGGGAAACTAATGCAGATAATATACCAACAGACAGTCAGTTAGGTGTTTTAGGTGTTACAGATGCCAACGGTAATTACGAAATTACTGCTATTCCCTATTCAGGAACAGGCGAGTCGTTTACGATAACTCCAATTTTAGGAGTACACCAATTTGAACCAAACCAACAGCTTGTCTTTTTGGGTCAAGGTAGTGAGGTTGTAAATTCTGTAAACTTTACGGACATTTCATCGTTTAGTTTCAAAGGTCGTGTGTTATACGATTCTAGAGGTGTTTTTCCTTCCTTTGTTGAAACAAATACACTAGTTGGAGCTACAGAACCAAATTTTACTGGCCTTGCTGATGGTACTGAATATGTAAGCCAACCAGGAATCATTGATGAGGGTTATAATTTTTATCAAAAAGGAACAGATAAATATCAGAAAGGTGAATATTGGTATAACGACAATGATACGCCTGGTGATATTTCAGATGATTATTTAGAAAGTTATGCAAGAATAGCGTCTCCTAATGTAAACATTTTTATTGATGGCGAAATTGTTTTGGATGAAAACAATATCCCTGTAGTAACAGATGCTGAAGGTTTCTTTGATGTGCAAGTACCTATAGGTAATCATTTTATTACGGTTGAATTAATGGGACACGAGTTCACATTTAATGGACGTTTTCCTGCTGACAGTGGCTCTTTAGATGAATTTTTTGAGGACCGTAACGAAGTAGTTACTTTTATAGATGATACCAAAGTAACTTTAGTTGGTCGTGTTGTAGGTGGTAGTGTAGAATCTCAAAAAGAAATTGGTTTCGGAGCAGATGGACTCTTTGAAACATCTTATGTTGATGCAAATGGTATTACTCAAAATGAAACCATAAGTTCTAAGAATAATATCGGTGTAGCTAATCTAACTTTAGGTTATAGTCCTTTGGGCTCAACAGTTACTCCAAACACAGAATTTTCGTTTAGTACAAACCAAGACTCTGGTGAGTATCGCGTTGAGGCTTTACCATTACAATACACAATTGACCAAACTTCAGGTTTAAATATTACGAATAATACGTCAATATCAATTTTAGACAGTAATGAAACTATAAACCTCTTAGAAATTCCAGATTCTATTATTCCTGAAATTACTCTAGGTAACGGTCAAGTATTAACTGATGAACCATATCAATACGAAAGAAGTTTTACGTATAGATCAACCCCAATATTGATAGTCGAAAGTCAACAATCTGATGGATTTATAAATGTTGGTGACTCAAACAATCCAGAGCTAATATCTACAACAGGAATAAACACTAATATCTACACTCAATTCCAAACTTATAATATTAATCTTACTAGGCTTGAGCGTTACGAAAACTTCGATGTATCTCCTGCTGAAGAAGATTTGGTTCCAATAACTGATGGAGAATTATTAGTAACAAATAATTTAGCTCTCGAAGATTCAGAATCTATTTCAGTTGATGCTAATGATCAGAGTAAAATTATATATACTTTTAAGGCTGGCTTGCCTAGGATTTCTAGTCCTTTTACTCAAACAATCAATCTCTTGTATCGAGTAAATGGAAATGACTTTCAAGCTGAAAATTACGAATCAGAAGGAATAATACTTGGTGGAGCAAGTGACGGAAGCCAAACCTTTACTACTGCGGCGCCAGATATACCTGATATTATTTTAAGAGATCCACCTGGTTCTGGAAGTAGTGCAACCATTGAGAGTGGTCAGTCTATTTCTTACGCAGTTTCAAGTGCTTTATCTACAGGAAGTAGTTTTCAGGCAGGGACAGAAGTTTCCATTGGAGCTACATTTACAACTGGAGGTGGACTTGCTGGGCCAGTCGTAGAAGTAGAAAACACAAACGAAGGAGAATCTGGAATTTCTGCATCGACATCATCAAGTGATGGAAAGGGTGTACAAAAAAGTTATACTTTTTCTCAATCGATATCTACTAGCAGTGACCCAGATTTTGTTGGCTCGGATGGTGATTTGTATATCGGTCACTCCGTAAATTATTTTTATGGCTCTTACGATAATATAGAAGCTTCAAATGAACAGCCAACAAATACAGTGTTTGAACAATTAATCAATAGCGAAAATGAGTCTATATACATCAGTAGGCAAAAAGCAATGTATTTTAATGAAGAACCAACATCTACATTCTTTGTGTTTTCACAATTTGAAATTATTGAAAATATAATTCCTAACCTTCAGTTTTTAATTCAGCAGATAGATTCTGGACAGATTACACCAAATCAGGACGGTGTTCAATCTAGAAATTTTTACGTACAACAAATTAATTTATGGAGAAGAACAATTCTTAAAAATGAGCTAGATAAATTTAGAGCATTTACCCAAACAGAAGCTTTGGGTGCTGAGATAGATCAGGGTATGCAAAACTACATCGATTCTTTAGAAGCTGCATTGACTTTACTTCAAACAAACACAATTATTGATGAAGTTACAGCTTTAGGTCTTGAGCTTTTATATGGTTCTAAAATTGATGATGCTAATTTTTTAAGGAGCTTAATTCAAAATAACTACTCAGATAACATTTCTTTTGATGCAGGAGTAGGAGAAATTTCAAGAAGTGTAGAGACATCAGTTGTAAATACAACTTCAGAATCTTTTCAACTTGAAGTAGAATCTGAATGGTCTTTACAATTTGGAGTAGAAACCAATGATGTTGGTGTTACTTTTTCAAAAGGTGGTGCCAAAAATACATCTTTAGAAAGCGAAATAGAAGAAGAACATACTTCCACTACAAATATATCTTATACATTAAGTGATAATGATCCAAATAATTTATTGAGTGTTAATGTTGTTAATCTTTTTGATGGTAATGGACCTGTTTTTGCAACAATTGGAGGAAGAACTTCATGTCCTTACGAAGGCGCAGAGTTAACCAATTTTTATAACCCTTCGACTTTTAATCCAGATGCTACAGATATTCAACCTTTATCAGCTAATGAACAAATTCCTTTAAGTGCAGCAACGCAACAGATCGAAATTCCTTTAATAAGTGTTGAGGTTGCATCTGTTGCTAATATTCCAGAATCTCAAAACGCAGAGTTTGAGCTTATTTTAGAAAACAATAGTGTAACTGGAGATGACGCTACATATTTATTAATTGTAGACAATACCTCAAATCCAAATAATGCTATAATAAATATAGAACAAAACGGAACTTTAGTCAACGTCCCTTTTGGTGAGCAGGTTAATTACTCTTTAACCCTAGGAAAATCTATTTCAGATGTAAATGTTTACGAAAATATTAGAATAATATTACAATCGCTTTGTGACTCGGATAACATATTTGATGACGTTTTAATTAGTGCAGAGTTTGTTCCGGCGTGTTCTTCTGTAAAAGTTAACGCACCTCTAGATAATTTTGTGTATAATCGAAATACAGCTTTTAATTTAGATGGTAGTACAAATGCTTTGCAAATTCAGCTTTCAGAATTTAATCTAGCTTTTAATAGTTTTGAGAAAATTGAGTTAGAATACAGATTGGCGTCATCACCAACTTGGACAAGGCTTCAAACATATTATACGACCCAAGCATTTTTTGATAATGCAATAACTAATAATGAAACTGAAATAAGTCTTATTGATGCGCCTAATTTATTTTATTCATTTGATATTGCTGCTCTCGGATTAGCTGATGGTAATTATGAAATCAGAGCTAGGACTTCATGTACAAACAATACAGATTTTACATCTGATGTAATTAGTGGAACAGTTGATTTAACAGCACCTAGACGCTTTAATACACCAACTCCAACAGATGGCGTTTTATCTGTTGGTGAAGATTTAAAAGTAAGTTTTAATGAAGATATTTTTTATAACTCGGCTGTAAGTTTAATTGAGATTAAAGGACGCACTAATCAATTACCAATCAATAACGATGTGTCTTTGCTATTTGGCGCGCCATCAAATACAGCAATTATTGAGCAACCAGATATTGCTAATGGCGATTTTGCAATAGAATTCTGGATGAACAATCAAAGTACAGGTGCAAATGCAACTGTTTTCACTCAAAATACAGGATTGCAAGTCAATGTCGATAACAATGTAATGTCGTTTACATTAGGCGGTGAAACTGTAACAGCTGGGATTTTTGTTGATGATTTATTTCATCATTATACATTAACATATAGTGAAGAACTCAATAAATTATCTATTTATCAAGATGATACGGAATTGGCTGTTATAAATAATGTACCAGAATTATTGATATCTAATAGTAACGATATAATAATTGGCGGAAATAATTTTGAAGGTAACATCCATGATATCAGACTTTGGGAAACACACCTGTCTTTAGCAGAAGCATTTGCAAATATCTATACGCAATACCAAGGCAATGAAAACGGTTTAATTGGCTATTGGCCAATGGACGAAGGTCGTGGAAATACAGCAAGAGATTTAGCACGTTTTAAAACTATGCAAGTAAATACAGGTTGGGACATAAAACCAAAATCGCAATCTTATGAGTTTGCTGCGGGTCAATATCAGGAGTTAGACAATGTTGGTTTTGTGCAATTAACTGACGATATGGATGCGACATTATCCTTTTGGGTAAACACGTCGGCAGGTCAATCGGGCACAATTTTTTCAAACGGTAGAGGAAATGGAGATGATACCATCCAATCTAATGGATTTGCCAATAAATGGTCTGTAAATTTGACAAGTTCGGGGGTTTTAGAATTAGCAAATGAAGGTACCGATTACCAATTAACAACTGAATCTATTGCAGACGACACTTGGCATCATGTAGCTATTTTACTAAATAGAAATGGAGCATTGTCAACTTACGTTGATGGCGCTCAAGTAAGCTCAAACCCATCGATACCAATTAGTGGTTTTTCTGGTAATCGAATATTTATTGGAGCAAGAGGTTTTACAGATTCTGTTGGCAATATATCTACAGACAATCAATTTACAGGTCAAATTGACGAATTACGTTTTTGGAATACTTTAAGAAATGTAGAACAGATTTCCCGAGACCGATATAATGAAGTCGATTTTGAAAGCACTGGCTTACTCCTTTATGCTCCAATGAACGAGCCAGACATGCCAACGGGAAATGGACCAAGATATTTCCATGCGTTTACAAACAATACGGTAATATCAAGTGTTTCATTACTTAACACAGGCTTAGTAAATTATTCAGATAATGTTCCACCAATAAAGCCTCAGAGAGACGTTGTAAGTTTCCAAGTTAATAGAGTAATAAATGGAGACGAAATGATTATAGAGCCTGTTATTACAGATTTGGCGTCGGTTGAAGGACAAATTTTAGACATAACGGTTCATCGAATGTTTGATGAGTTTAATAATGTTCAGCTTTCACCAATAACATGGACAGCGTTTATAGATAAGAACGATGTTGATTGGTTTGCTAATGGCTTTAATAACAATAATGTTGAAATTGTTAAAGAATCCGAGGAAGATGTATCTTTTGATATTACTCTTGTTAATCGTGGTGGTAATAATCAACCATACGCTATTACTAATATTCCAAGTTGGTTAGATGTTTCTGAAACTTCAGGTGTTTTGCAACCTAACTCTACGATTGTTTTAACGGCAAGTATAGATAATAGCTTATCTCCTGGAGATTATGCCCAAGACCTTTTCTTAGAAACCGATTTCAATTTCAATCAAAAGATTCAGATAGATTTAAAGGTGCTATCACCCGCACCGGATTGGAATGTAAATCCAAACGATTTTGAATTTAGTATGAATATTGTTGGGCGTGTTTTAATTGATGGTCAGTTTTCGGCAGATGAATATGACATCGTCGGAGCATTTCAGCAAGGCGAGGTTAGAGGAAGCGCACAATTAGAGTTTGATGAGGCACGTCAAGAATATTTTGCTTTTCTAACCATCTATAGTAACGAGGCTGTGGGAGATGTAATTAGTTTTAGAGTTTGGGACGCATCTTCTGGCCAGATTAAATTAGTAACTATCGATTCTCAAAACACAATTGAGTTTTTAGATAATGACGTTATAGGTACGTTTACAAATCCTGCACTTTTTGAAAACACAGGTAATGTACTTCAAGAAATTCAACTCAATCAAGGATTTACATGGTTGTCGTTTAATGTTAATGATGCAAATTTTGGAAGCCTTAATATACTGACACAAGGGATGAATTTAGCAACTTCGGACCGTATTTTAAGTCATTCTCCATCTTTGGTAGATACTTATTATTACCCTGCAGATAACATTGCAGCAATTGGTTGGTCGGGTTCATTGAGTGCAAATGGTGGTATATCTTCAAACAAAATGTATAAGATGTTTACGGCTAGTAGTCAACAGTTTATCGTACAAGGTCATCCAATAAATACATTAGATTTTGAATTTAATATTGAAGAAAATTGGAATTGGTTACCTTATCCATTTAGTATAAATAATTCAGTAAGTGAAGCATTAGCGCTATTTAATGCTCAAGACGGAGATGTAATAAAATCTCAAGGTAATTTTGCAATTTTCGACCCCTTAAATGGATGGAGCGGTTCTTTAGCAACGTTAGAAGCAGGAAAAGGATATATGATTAAAGCTGCAAATGCACAACTTTTTAATTATCCAAATGCTTTGTCATCTCGTTTAGCCCAAAGAACCTTAGATATTGCAGAACTAGAATCTGATAATTCAGAGCAAACACTAGAAGACTATACTTTATATGCTCAAAATATGAATGCGGTTGTAAAACTTCCTAATGGTTATAATACACTCTATGTGTTTGACGATGATGGAAATTTAAAAGGAAAAAGTACAACTCAAAGCGTAAATAATAATCTGTTAAGTTTTATTACTATTTACGGTGATATTATCGAAGATTTGCGTTTTTATGTTGGTAATGGTTCTATCATTAAACCTACCGATGGTAACTTTAGTTTTAGAGGAAATAACGTTTTAGGTAAAGTTGCTGACCCAGTTGTATTAAATCTTTTAGAAAATACAATCATAGCTTATCCTAACCCTTTAGAAAAGCAATTGCAGCTTTTAGTTAATAGTCAAAATAGTCAAACAATTAGTGTACAATTATTTAGTATTACAAATCAGTTGGTTTACAGTACGCAAATTGAAATAGGTGAAGGTACCAATACTTACACTATTGATACAGATATTCAGGCTGGAGTTTACTTTTTAAAAATGAGAATGAATAACCAAATTTTTACTGAAAAAATCATAAAAAAATAACATATGAAAATCTATATAGAATCTATCTTAAAAAGAAATAGTATGAAGTATAGCATCATAGTTCTATTTATATCAATGAGCTTGTGTCTTCAAGCCCAAAATCCAAACTGGACTGTAAATGAAAATAACTATGAGCATACGATGACTTTTGTAGCTTTTTTAAATATTGACGGTACGGAACTATCTAGTACTAATGATGAACTTGCTGTATTTGTTGGTACTGAAATTAGAGGTGTTACAAATCTCGTATACGTTTCAAGTGTAGATAGATACCTTGCATACTTAACTGCGTTCTCTAACACTAATGGCGAGACTTTGAGCTTTAAAGTTTATGACTCTCAAAATGATAATGTTAGAGACATTACCACAACAGAAATATTTCAAATTAATTCTCATATGGGTGACGTATTTCAGGCAGTAAGTGTTTCAGACCCAGTTTTAAGTAATTCTGCTGATATTTTAACTTTTGAATTTGATGGCGTCATAGCCATTGACAATGTATTATCAGATGGTGTTATTACTATTGCAGTCGACCAGAGTCAAGATGTAACTGCACTAACTCCGGTTTTTACAACCTCAGTAGGTTCTCAATTGTTTTTAGGAACAATCGAACAGATTTCAGGAAGTACAAACCAAAATTTTACAAATACTATTACGTATCGTGTTCGTTCCGAAGATAACTCGGTTTTAAAGGATTGGACAATTATAGTCAATAGAGTAGATACAGACCTGCAATATTTTAGAAAAGATGCAACTTGTTACGAAAACGGTGCAATACGTATAGAAACGACTGAAAGTTTCACAGTACCAGTAGAACTGCTTTTTAATAATACGTTGGTCTCATCACAATTCTTTGCAAATGGTCAAGTTCTTTTTAATGGGTTAGAAGCAAATATCTATCAAGTAAGAATTGGGAGTATTGTAAAAAATATAGAAGTTAATCTAAGAACAAATTAGAAGCTATGAAAAATTTTAAAAATTTTAGGATAAAAAAAGTCGTTTTAATATTTGTTTTGTTTGTTGTTTTAGGATGTTCTGGAGATGATGATGCACCTGAACAACCAGTAATTAATGTTACAAATCTAAGAGTATTAGCTCAAGACGGGTTTAATGTTGGTGTTGGAAGTTGTATAAATCCAAATGAAAATTATTTAGTAGAAATTACCATTTCAACTCAAAATAGTGTGCAGCTAATAGAACCTGTTGTAGTAAGCTATACAGTTAACGGTAATACATCTAGTGTAACATTTACCGAAATTGGAATAAAAACTATACCAGTTAATTTTGTTACTGGAGAAAATGTTGTAGAGCTTGTGGATTCAGGTGATTCTGTAACTTTAAATGTTATTGCGCCAACTCAATTTGAGTTAATACCGTAAAATCTACGACATTTTACGTAGTTAAAAATTTAGGCCATTGTGTAATTTTATATAATGCTTAAAAGTATTTTTATACCAAACAAAATTAATAGTTACGCTTGGGTCAATTTGCTGTTTATCATCTTTTTGGTAGCAGTTGATAAAATTGAAGCGCACGCTGTATTATTTGGTTATTTTTTAGAGACTATAATTATTGGTGTATTCAATATCTTCAAAATGTATTTATGTAGAAATACGTATAGTGAAGACATTGAGAAAAACGATAGCATTTGGTTTTTAATCCCATTTTTTGTGGTTCATTATGGTGGCTTTGTAGCCATTCAATCTATATTTCTCTTTGCGATTTTTTCAATTTCAGGCAATGGTTTTATTAAAGAGCCTTTTAACTTAATAGATAATTTTAATGCACTACTTCAATTAGAAGGCATGTTGTTAATGCTGTTAGTTTTAACTGTTAGTCAATTGCTGAAGTTTTATTTCGACTTTTTAAAAACTGAAAAATTCCATCAATTTACAGCAAACGAAGTGATGTTTAAACCTTATCTACGTATTTTCATTCAACAATTTGTAGTTATAATTGGTAGTTTTTTTATGATGCTTTCAAGCGCGCCAGTTTTTGCCGCCATATTACTGATTCTATTTCGTTTTGTTGTCGATTTTCTTCTGGTTGCTATTAGAGAAAATTCCAGAGTTTTGGATTATCTCGTTGATAAATTGTACGATGGAAAGGTTGATAAGCCAATTATACGCAAGCAACTGATATTGTTTTCAGAATAAATTTAAAACTTATACGTAATTTATCGTATGGTGTTGTAACTGTCTATTTTTCAAATTTGTGATGTTATTAATTTTAAACCATTCAATAATGAAAAATTCACTTCAAAAACCTATAGCATTAATAGCATTTATGCTTTTTGCATTTACAAATAATGCTGTTGCACAACGTGCTGAAACTCCAGATTTTCAATACGATTTAGGCGCAAAAATTAACGAGATGCGTATTACACCAGCAGGTACAATGGTTGTTGCTACAAATGATGGTTTAGTTGGTGTAAAACCAGGACAGAACGAACTGCTTTTCAATTTTACAGATTACGGTCGTGTAAAACCAGAAGAATTGACCTATGTTCCTGATTCACCATACGTTATCGTTGGACAAACAGGTTTTGCTAATGTAACCTCTAAAAAAGCAGTAATAGATTATGTCTCAGGTAAAGTACTGTTTACTACAGAGTCAAAAGGTTGGAAAAGTGTAACATCTTGCGACGCTATGATTCCTCAAAACAAATTAGTGGTAAGTGGTTTGCAAAAAGGCGGTGATAAAAAAGGCGGTTCAGTCACTCCAAAAGTTGCTGTTTACGATTTGGGAACTGGAGAACTCGACTATTCTTTTTACCTAGTTGAACCTGGAAAAGTTACGATGAAATATTTTGCCGTGACAGGAACGCCACTACTGCTGAAAGACAAATTGCTAATCCCAACTAGCCAAGGAATTTTAGCCAAATCTAAAGACGGAAAAACGCTTTGGGAAAATAAAGTGAAAAACATCAATTGGATGATAACTGATGAAACCGAGCAAGAAATCTATGCTTTTGCAGCTTCAGCTAATTTGCAAAACGAAAAAATTTACAGAATCAATGCCAATGGACAACCTGCCTGGGATGATGAGCGCAAGGTTAAAGGAAAGGTGTCTAACTTTCAAATTTTACCACAAGGAATCGCTGTAGTTAGCAACGTTGCAGACCAAGGGAAAAAGGGCTTGAGTGCCATAGGTCAAGCAAAAGCACAATCTAATATTTACATGTTAAATCGTGCTGATGGCGAAGATTTATGGAAAAAAGCTCCAAAAACAAAAGGATACGTTCAGCATTTTTATGTGATGGATGATGGTATTTTATTCGGAATTAGAGAAGGCGGAATTAACAAAATTTCTTTTGATGGAAATACGCTTTTCAAAAAACCATTAAAAACTGGCCCAAATATTTTAACAATGGCAGAAACACCTCAGGGTCTTTTATATATAACATCTTCTGATGCGAATATTGTAGATTTAAAGACAGGAAGTCAAGTTTGGAAAAAGCCATTGAAATATAAAAAGGCGAGTGCTGTAAGTTCTGTTTATGACGAAAAAAATGATAGATATTTAATTTCTGCAGATGAAAATTTGATAAGCCTAAATGCTAATGACGGTACATCTGAAATTCTAGCAGAGTCTGATTTTGAAGGTAAAGAAGACCCAACAAGTGTTGAAATTAGAGATGGCGGAATTTTACTCACCTCAAGCCAGAATATGCGTATGCTTAATTGGGAAGGAGACAAAAGTTGGCATGAGTATCGTCGTGCGCCAGGAAAAAGTGCCTTTGGAGCTATCTTGGCAGGTGTTACTGCTGTAGCATCAACAACCATGGCTATGAGCGCAGCTGCAAGAGCAGGCGCAAACCGAAATACTTTAGGTCGTTATAACAGTTACGGTGCAGAGATGGATAGAGCAGCAACTATGTTTTCAAACATCGGTACAGCATCATTTAATGAGATGGCAAAACGTTTTAAAGCAACTTCGGCAACTAAAGATTCTCGTTTTGTGTTGACAAAATTAGATGAAGGTGTTGGACTTGTAAAGCTGAATAAAGATACAGGTGCAGAAGAAAAACAAATCATTTTAAAAGATAAAAAACCAGAATATCAAGTCGATGGTTTTGGTGGAATTTTATACTACAAAGCCAACGATAAAACAATTTACGCATACGATTTAAAAAAGTAGTTTAGTTTGTTAGTTAAACTTGGGATTGGGCACATCTTTGGGGGAAGATGTGCTTCAATCTCTTTTAAAAATTAGATATGGTAAAGTCAATAGTTTCATTTATTTTTATGAGAATTCCTAACAATTTCAATATGAAAAAGATACTGCTTTTTTTAGCGTTGACTTTGCCGTTATTAGTGGTTTCACAGAATTTAGATAGTCTTTACCAAGAGGCTAAAAAGATTAAGAATGATTCTACAAAACTATTTAAATACAATGCCATCGCTTTTAAATCTATTTTTAGCAATCCAGATAATGCTATAAAAATTATAAATGAAGGTAAAGCTATAGCTAAAGAAAAAAACGAAAATTACGGACTTACAATTCTTACTAATACTCAGGGTATATATTATGATGTTACTGGAAAATCTGATTCTGCAAAAGTGTACTTTAAAAAAGCATTAAAGCTGAGTCAAGATTTTGGTTTTGAAGACGTGGCTGCTCGCTGCGTCAATAATTTAGGAATGGCCAATTGGAATTCAGGTGACTTTCAAACAGCATTAAATTATTTTTTTGAATCGCTAAAGATGGATGATGCCAAAGGCAATAGAAAATCTTCTGCATCTTCCCTAAACAACATTGGCTTGATTTATCAAGAAATGGGTCTCAATGAAAAAGCTTTAGAATATCACGACCGTGCGCTAAAAATTCGACGAGAATTTAATATGAAAAATGCACAAATCGCCTCTTATAATAATATAGGAATCAACCTAAAAGAAATTAATAGACTTGACGAAGCAGAAGAAGCCTACGAGAAAGGTGTTGCACTTGCAAAAGCAGAAAACAACCTACTTGAATATTATAGGTTGCTAGAAAATTTAGCAAATGTTTACAACCTTCAAGATAAAAGTGATTTAGCTTTAAAAACATATCTTGAAATTATAAACCGGCCAAAAACAGAAGGTTCTGATAAAACACTTTTTTCAGTTTATAATAATATTACAGATTTATATAACGGACGTAACGAGCCAAAAAAGGCCATGATTTATATAAAAAAAGCATTAGAATTATTAAAACAATACCCGAGTTTAGAAAATTCAGTATCAGATTTTTATTTAAACAGTGCCGAAACTAATTTTCGCTTACAAAATTATAATATTGCACGCTCTCAGAAAAAGCTTTATGTTCAATTAAAAGACTCTATATTTTCAAATGAAATGGCAAAATCTATGGCAGATTTTGAAGTTAAATATGAAACCGAAAAGAAAGAACGCCAAATCCTTGAGCAACGTGCAAAAATTGCTGAGAATGAAGTTGTTATACAGAAACGAAATTATCAAATTTACGGAGCTTTGGCATTAGCTTTAATTTTAGCAATATTAGGCTATTTGTTTTATAACCAGCAACGTCTTAAAAACCAGCAACTCGAGAAGGAAAACCAACTTCGAGATGCTTTGGTAAAAATTGAAACTCAAAATAAATTACAAGAACAGCGTCTTCGGATTTCAAGAGATTTGCACGATAATATTGGCGCGCAACTTACATTTATTATTTCATCAATAGATAATCTTAAGTACGGTTTTAATATTGATGACAAAAAATTGAACAGCAAATTAGAAACCATTAGTAGTTTTGCTTCAAGTACAATTCGCGAGCTTCGTGACACCATTTGGGCAATGAATAAAGACAGAATTTCTTTTGAAGATTTACAAATTAGAATTTCAAATTTTATTGATAAAGCCAATCTTTCAGATGCTGATATTGCGTTTTCATTTACAGTTGATAATTCGGTTGATACTTCAAAATCATTTACATCTGTTGAAGGCATGAATATCTATCGCGTTATTCAAGAAGCCATTAATAATAGCCTAAAATACGCTAAGGCCTCTGAAATTAGAGTGGAATTTTTTGAAGAAAATTCAAATTTGAAACTTGAAATTTCAGATAATGGAAATGGTTTTGATGTCGAAAAGACCACAGAAGGCAATGGATTAAACAATATGAAAAAACGTGCCGAAGAAATTAATGCCAATCTAACTATAAAGTCAGCTCCTGCAAATGGTACTCAAATTTCTTTAACTATAAATAAAAAATCATGAAAACGCGATTGGCTATAGCAGATGATAACTCTTTTTTAATCTCAGCAGTTAAAGAAAAGCTCTCATTTTTTGATGATTTAGAGGTCCGATTTACGGGTCTAAATGGCCAAGAAATAGTTGATAAGCTTAAAGATAACTCAAACATCGACCTTATTTTAATGGACATTGAAATGCCAAACATGAATGGTATTGAAGCAACACAAGTCATCAAGCAAAAATATCCTCAAATAAAGATTATTATGCTCACCGTTTTTGACAATGACGAAAATATATTTAATGCTATAAAGGCTGGCGCTGATGGTTATTTGTTGAAAGAAATCAATGCAGGTGACTTACACTCTGGAATTGTAGAAACCTTAAATGGTGGCGCAGCTATGAACCCATCAATAGCTTTAAAGACATTGAAACTATTGCGTAATCCAAGTTCAATAGAAAATATTTCAGAACAAGAAGAAATTAAACTTACTAAGCGCGAAATTGATGTTTTAGAACAATTAGGCAAAGGCTTGAGTTACAATAAAATTGCAGATAATTTAATTTTATCTACAGGTACAATCCGTAAGCACATCGAAAATATTTACCGCAAACTCCAGGTGCATAATAAGCTAGAAGCTGTGCAAAAGGCACGACGTAATAATCTTATTTAACTCTTACACTCTTAGGAACAAGTAAAGTATAGTCGCCATTATTTCTTATAACGTCTCGAACAATAGACGATGAAATATAAGAGGTTTTGGCGGCTGTTAATAAAAATACGGTTTCAATTTTAGATAGCTTTCGATTGGTATGCGCAATGGCTTTTTCAAATTCAAAATCGGCTGGATTTCTCAAACCACGAAGAATAAATTTAGCATTAATTTCCTTACAATAATCTACTGTTAAACCTCCATAAGTAGTGACTTTTACTTTTGGGTCATTCTCAAAAGCTTTTTCGATAAACGCTTTACGTTCTTCAAGAGAGAACATGTATTTTTTATCGGCATTGATACCTATAGAAACTACAACTTCATCAAAGAGTTTTATACCTCGTTTAATGATATCGTAATGTCCATTTGTTATTGGGTCAAATGACCCTGGGAAAAGTGCACGTTTCATAAATTCAAATGTAATTAATAATAATTGATTGCCTCTTCAATAGCATTACTAAACAAATCTTGCAAAGAAATCCCAGCTTCCTTTGCCTGTTGCGGTAAAATGCTTTCTTTGGTTAAGCCAGGAACAGTATTCATTTCTAAAAGATAAGGTTCGTCATTTTTAAAGATGAATTCACTACGGCTAAAACCCTTCATTTTCAAAAGCTCGTATATTTTTTTGGCCTCGGTTTTTACTTTGGTTTCGTAATCTTTTGAAATTCTTGCAGGTGTAATTTCTTGAGATTTACCTTCGTATTTAGCTTGGTAGTCAAAAAAGTCATTTTCAGAAACTATCTCTGTTATTGGTAAGACTTTTGTGTCACCTTTATAAGAAATGACGCCTACAGAAACTTCAACACCATCAAGAAACTGCTCAATAATAATTTCGTTGTCTTCTTTAAAAGACGTTCCAATTGCCGCCTGTAAATCTTCTTTTTTATATACTTTAGAAATCCCAAAACTACTTCCTGCTTTGTTTGCCTTTACAAAACACGGTAATCCGACTTTTGCAACAATAGCATCTTCGTCAATAGCATCACCAAGATTTAGATAGTAGCTTTCGGCTGTTTTTATTCCGAACGGTTTTAAAGTTGCCAAAAAATCACGTTTATTAAACGTTAATGCGGCTTGATACATGCTACAGCTTGTATGTGGAATACCTAACAACTCAAAATAACCTTGCATAAAACCGTCTTCACCTGGCGAACCGTGAATAGCATTAAACACGCAATCAAATGTTACTTTTTTGCCTTCAACTTCAACAGAAAAATCATCTTTATTTATTGGAGTTTCGTTTTCAGTTTCATCAACATACACCCATTTTTCTTTAAAAATATGAATACGATGTGGTATATATTTAGTTCGGTCTAAAGTTTCAAAAACCACAGCACCACTTTTTAGCGAAATCTTAAATTCGCTAGAGTAGCCACCCATTATAATTGCAATGTTTTTCAACGTAATAAACTTTTGAAATTGTTGTTATGTAAATGTATTAATAAATTTATTTTAGTAGCTAAAATCGATTTGTAATTTACTACCGTATATAAAAAAGTAAATTGCTTTAATCTAAATAGTGGCATTTTCCTTAGTTTTGTCAACAACAACCACGCATATGAGTATTGTAAAATTTTTAACGAGCAAAACCTTTTTTAAACATTTGGCTTTAGCTGTTATAGCAATTGTAATATTTTGTTTTTTGTTATTAAAGTGGCTAGATAGCACCACGAATAATGGCGAATTTATTACGGTGCCAGACCTAAAAGGCAAGTCTTTAGAAACCGTACAGATAGAATTAGAAGATTTAGATTTAGTGATGCAGATTCAAGATTCCGCAAATTATAATCCTAATTATCCAAAATTTTCTGTTATAGAACAAGACCCAAATGCAGGAAAAAATGTCAAAGAAAATCGTAAAATATACCTTACTTTAAATCCTTCTGGTTACAGAAAAGTAGCTTTACCAAATATTATGCGTCGTACTTTTAGACAAGCTAAGCCAACGTTAGAAGCTTTAGGTCTCGAGGTTGGTAATAAAACATACATTGACAATATTGGTAAAGATGTGGTTTTAGGCATAAAGCACAACGGAAAAAATGTTAAACCTGGCGATAAATTTCCATTAAAAACCAAAATAGATTTGGTATTGGGCAACGGCAACCGCTCATCTAATTAAGTTATGGATACAACACCAGAATTGCCGCCCAATAATGAGCTTTACGAACATCATAAATTTGTTGTAGAAAAAGGCCAACAACCACTGCGTATCGATAAATACTTAATGAATTTTGTCGAAAACGCTACAAGAAATAAAATCCAAGCCGCTGCAAAAGAAGGTGCCATTTTTGTTAACGATACGCCTGTAAAAGCAAATTATAAGGTAAAACCAAATGATGTTATTCGCGTAAAATTTCAACATCCACCACACGAACATTTGTTGGTTGGCGAAGATTTACCATTAGATATCGTTTACGAAGATGACGATTTGTTGGTCGTTAACAAACCTGCTGGCATGGTCGTGCATCCAGGTCACGGCAACTATTCGGGAACGCTCATAAATGCACTTATTTTTCATTTTGAAAATTTACCAAAAAATTCAAGCGATAGACCAGGTTTAGTGCATCGTATTGATAAAGATACCAGCGGACTTTTGGTTGTTGCCAAAACTGAAATTGCTATGGCGCATTTGTCACAGCAATTCAAAGACAAAACTAGCGAGCGCGAATATATTGCCATAGTTTGGGGAAATATTACTGAAGACCAAGGTACAATAGAAGGAAATATTGGACGCCATCCCAAAAACAGATTACAAAATACCGTTTTTGAAGGTGATGATGCCTACAAGGGCAAGCCAGCCGTGACGCATTACAAAGTTTTAGAGCGCTTGGGTTACGTTACGCTCGTTTCATGTAAGCTAGAAACTGGGCGTACGCACCAAATACGTGTTCATATGAAACACATTGGTCATACGCTTTTTAATGACGAGCGTTATGGCGGAGAACGCGTTTTAAAAGGTACAACATTTACCAAGTACAAACAATTTGTAGAGAATGCTTTTAAAGTATTGCCTCGTCAAGCTTTACACGCTAAAACCTTAGGTTTTGAGCATCCAAAAACTGGAGAATTTCTGCGCTTTTCGACCGAAATCCCAGAAGACATGAAGCAATGCATTGCAAAGTGGAAACACTACGCCAAGCACGCGACAGATTAATTTGTTTTCTTTTTGGGCGTTCCCAAGACATGCCAAAGGCATCGTCTTCGTCAGGCTATCCACTATATCTTTTTATGCGTGCCTTATAAAAAGGATGCCGTTTCTATCCTTAACGCGGGCTTTCTAGATGTTTTTTAATTCAAGGTTATGTTTTTTTGAAACTCATTTGTCGCACTGAGCGCAGTTGAAGTGTCAATTCAAAATCTTTTTGTTTCAAAAATGAATAATAAAAAACATCAATAACAATATCGTAAAATCTTCTTAAAGCCATAAGTACAAACAAACTTCAAATCGTATCTTTGAGATATAATTTTAAATGTTGAATTTTCCTTTTGGGGAAATTAAAAGGGGCTCATGAAACTTGTATTATCACCAGCTAAGTCTTTAGATTTCGAAAGTAAACTACCAACACCAAAAACAACAGAAAGCTGTTTTTTGGCAGAGGCAGAGCGCATCAATAAATTACTAAAAAAAAAATCGCCAAAAGCCTTATCAGAGCTTATGCATATTTCAGATAATTTGGCAGAATTAAATTATGAGCGCAATCAAGATTGGGAATTACCTTTTACAAACGCTAATGCACGACCAGCAATTTATGCATTTAATGGTGATGTGTACCGTGGAATTGATGCTTATACAATCGATACTAAAAAATTAGATAAAGTTGAAGATACTGTGCGAATCATTTCAGGATTATACGGTATTTTAAAACCATTAGATTTAATTCAACCATATCGTTTAGAAATGGGAACAAAATTCCCTGTCGGAAAAAACAAAAACCTCTACGAATTCTGGCGCAAAAAAGTCACACAATCGTTAAACGACGAACTTAAAGACGATGAGTTATTCCTAAACTTAGCCAGTAACGAATATTTTAAAGCCATTGACACCAAAGCTTTAAAAGTACCAGTCATTAATGTTAATTTTAAAGAATTCAAGAACGGCAAGTATAAAACTATTGCTATTTACGCAAAACTAGCACGCGGATTAATGACAAGATACATTATCGATACCGATGCAAAAAAATTAGATGATGTCAAGAATTTCAATTTAGACAATTACGGTTTCAGTGAAGAGTTGTCTTCGGAAAAAGAATTGGTGTTTACGAGATAGTTTTTATCTTTAAGTATCATAATTATTTAGATGCTTCAATATTATCTTGTTATTGCGGTAAAAGTGTTCTGCTTTTATCATATTTATAAAAATCACAAACCGTATTATTGGTTCTTTGTGGTTTTATTTATTCCTATTTTTGGCGCGATTTTTTATATCATCACACAGGTATTAACTAGTAGAGATGTCAATACCATTAAAAAGGAAATTACGTCTGTTGTCAATCCGACCAAGAAAATAAAAGACCTTGAAAAGAAGATTGAGTTTGTAGATACGTATGCAAACCGAATGGATTTGGCAGATGCATATTTCGAGATTAAAGCGTATCAGAATGCCATTTTAAATTACGAAATCACGTTAAAAGATAAATCGCAAAATGGTTTGTATGCACATCAGCAATTGGTGTTGTGCTATTTTCAAATTAACGACTTTGAAAAAGTCATTTCCCATGTAAATGAAATAAAAAATAAGCCGGAATTTAAAGGCTCAAAACAGCAATTTTGTTATGGTTTAGCATTAAGAGAACAAGACGATTTAGATGCTGCTGAAACTCAATTGAAAGCCATTGATAGACCATATTCTAATTATAGCGAACGTTTGGAATTAGCAAAATTTTATCTAGATAACGATAGTCGTAACAAAGGCAAAGAAATTTTAGAAGACATCAGCGCCGAAGCGCAGCACATGACCAAACCCAATCGGAAATTATTCCGACAAACCATTGTTGAGGTTGAGCAGTTGTTAAAAACGCTTTGATTTACATAATTAGCTTTTTTGTAATCCCAAACTTAACTTAAAAGCATTTTTTGATATTCCGTAAAATTGTCATTCAACATTACAGTCATTTCTTTCGTAACTTCGATTTCAAATTATTCAAGATGAAAAAAGTTCTACAAATTACAAATGGAGTAGCGTTTGTTTCTACCGTATTTATCAATTACTTATCTAATACTGGTGTATTAAATAACACAACAATTGGCGAGGTTTCTGATAGCTATAAATCTCTGTTTACGCCAGCTGGTTATACCTTTGCCATTTGGGGTATTATTTATCTAATGTTGGCAGGTTTTGTTTTTTATCAAGGGCGTAGTTTATTTGTAAACGTACGTAAAAACGATTTTGTAATAGACACAGGTTGGTGGTTTGTAGCAAGCTGTGTATTTAATTCTGCTTGGGTATTTGCATGGATATATGAGTTCACTGCTGTGTCTTGCATCTTCATTTTTTTGTTGCTCATTTCTTTATTAAAAATCATATGGAACAATAGAATGGAGCTTGATGATGAGCCGATTTCAACCATTGTTTTTCTTTGGTGGCCATTTGTAATTTATGCTGGTTGGGTAACAGTGGCAAGTATTGCTAATGTTTCTACATATCTATTAAAAATAGATTGGAATGGTTTAGGATTATCACCAGAAACCTGGACAATAATAATGGTTATTATAGCTACATTTATAAATTTACTTGCTGTTTGGAAACGAAATCTTCGCGAATTTGCTGCTGTTGGTATTTGGGCACTTTTAGGGATTGCTAATGCCAATGCCGATACAAATACAACTATAGAAAATACTTGTTATGGTGCTGCTATTATTTTATTTTTTACTGTAATGATTCACGGTTACAAAAACAGAAGAACTAATCCTTTTTTTAAATTTTTAGAATGGAGAGCAGCTAAAAATTAGTCTTTGTAATACGAAATTTCTATTAGTGTTTCTTTATCTAAAACAAAAGTTTCACCAAGTTTGTAATACGATTTTATAGAAATAGGATTTTTGAACTTGTCAAAAATATATTCATATTTTAAAATTAATTCTGCGTTATTTGGTTTAGGAAATTTACCAAGTATCGTCATGGAATTTGGTTGATAGCTGATGTTGTAATTTTCTAAAATAGCTTCAGATTTAATATCTGAAAGTGTAAAACTTTTTATTTTCGATTTTTCATTGTATTGAAATTCGCCTTTTAAATTTTTTCTATTAACTTTTAATTCCTTAAAGTTTGATAGTATTTGTTTTTCCAAATTAATATCTGCTTTTAAACTGTCTGTAGAATAACTTCTAAGTGTATATAAATAGTTTTCTAGATGGTTCTTGAGGTTATATTGATACTCTATTTTTTGATAATTAAATATATCTTCCCAAATTTCAAAACTTTCCTTTTCAGATATTTTTTTTTCTTTATAAGTTGCTATTTCTGCATTATTCATTGTTTTTGCAGCAGCAATAGCGTTATTGTTTTCATCTTCTAAAATATCAAAATTGTACGCATAACGTTTTATTAATTTTCCATTAGCGTTATATTTAAAAACGTTTTCGATTTGATAGTAATTTTCTGCGTTTTCAACATATTTTATCAGCTTTCCTGATTTATAAATATAGTCTTTATAAGTGGTTTCGTCTTCTATAATTTTAATCCTTAATCCACCGTTAATAGAGTCTTTGTACTGAATTGGAGGTGAACTAAAATCATCAAATTTTTCATTATTATGAATGTAATAATGCTCCGTTATACTTTTATTTCGGTCAAAAATTGTGACTTCAGTTTCGGTAACATTAACTCTATTGTTTTTATAGATGTTATAGGTTCTTTTAACTGATTTAATTTTTCCGTTATTAAACTTAGGAAATTTTATTTTTTGCTCTTCTAGAAGGTTGTAAAAATTCTTTTCGGGAGCTTCAATTTCTGGAAGCCTAATGTTTTGAGCATCTATAATATTAAACATGCCTATTGATGTGCAAAGAAGAACAAAAAGCAATTGGGTTTTCATAGTGAGGTTTAAAATCAAACGCCTTTATCGTAAGATTGTTATAAAGCAAAATTACGCTAAGTTTTTATAATCTCTGTAATTATGTTTTTTACGATAAAATAGCGGTACATTCGCCAAAAATTAAAAGGAGTGACCTAAATACATAGAGTTTACTCTATAAAACTTATTTATGTCATTTCAATCTCTCGGCCTTTCTGCGCCAATTCTTAAAGCAATTTCTAAAAAAGGTTACGAAACACCTTCGCCCATACAGGCCAAAGCCATTCCACCAGTTTTAGATGGAAAAGATGTATTAGCTTCAGCCCAAACAGGAACAGGGAAAACTGCAGGTTTTACATTACCACTTTTACATTTGCTATCTAAAGAAGATGCACATCGACGCAGAAATGTTAGAGCTTTAATTTTAACACCTACACGTGAGTTAGCTGCTCAAATTTATGCGAATGTTAAAGATTATTCGGAATTTTTAGATATACGAAGTGCCGTAATTTTTGGTGGTGTCAACCAAAAACCACAAGTGTCAAATCTAAAGCGCGGTATAGATGTTTTAGTAGCTACACCTGGCAGACTGTTAGATTTAGAGAGTCAGGGTTTACTGTCGTTAAAAGATGTCGAAATATTTGTTTTGGACGAAGCTGACCGCATGCTCGATATGGGTTTTTTACGCGATATTGAGCGTGTAATGAAATTAATACCAAGCAAACGTCAAAACTTAATGTTTTCAGCAACATTTTCAAAAGATATCAAAAAACTAGCATATTCAATTTTAAATAATCCAGTTCAAGTCGAAGCGACTCCAGAAAATACGGCTGTTGAAGTTATTGAACAGAAGGTGTATCGTGTTGCTAAAACAAAAAAAACAGGATTGATTATTAAGCTGATTTCCGAAGGTGATTGGCAACAAGTTTTAGTGTTTACAAGAACCAAGCATGGTGCAAATCGTTTAACTAAAAAAATGGTGAGTTCAGGGATTACCGCAGCAGCAATTCATGGTAACAAAAGCCAAGGTGCGCGTACGAAAGCGTTGGCAGGTTTTAAAACCGGAAAAATTAGAGTGTTAGTAGCAACAGATATCGCAGCGCGCGGCTTAGACATTCCGTTATTACCACATGTTATTAATTTTGAATTGCCAAATATTTCTGAAGATTACGTACACCGAATAGGACGAACAGGTAGAGCAGGAGCAAGTGGTGAAGCTTTATCTTTGGTAAGTGCGGATGAAACTTCTTTTTTGAAAGGTATTGAGAAATTAATCGGGCAAAAAATCCCAGTTGATATTATTGAAGGCTTTGAGCCTGACCCTAATGCGTCAACAGAACCTATAAAACAAGGACAGAATAGGCAACGAAGCCAAGGAAGACCTCAAGGTAGTTCTAAAAATTCAGGAGGAAATTCTAATTCGAAAACCTCTAACCGTAACCGAAATAGAAGACGAAGTAACGATATCAGAAATTAATCAATTAGTTTTGTCTCTTCGAGCATTGGTTGAGATAAATAAGTTTTATTGAAAGCATGTTACAGAGTAATTAGAGAGAATTTTATTCTAAAATTTAAAAAAAGTCTCGACTTACTTCGTAAGCTACCTTCGTTTAAAATATATTTCAAACTCGTTAATGCTCGATCAAACAGTCATTGTTATGGAAACACAACCCAACAATCCACTACACGGTATTAAATTGCAACAAATTGTTGAAGATTTAGTGGCGCATTACGGTTGGGAATATATGGGGCATCAAATTAATATTCGTTGTTTTACGCATGACCCATCTGTAAAAAGTAGTTTAAAATTTTTACGTCGCACGCCTTGGGCGAGAACAAAGGTGGAAAACATGTATTTAAATATGCTTAAAAAACGACGTTAAATTTTAGGTAAAACTTTATTTTTCTTTTTGTCTAAATAATGTCTTAGTACGCCACCTTTTACATTATTGACATCAAATTCTACTATAAAAGCGTCATCATCAATAGAATGTACAATGCGATGCATTTTCTTAATATCTATTCGATTTATTATAGAATGAATAATATCAAAATCTTCGTATTTTCCTGAATTGCCAACGCCTCGTGTTCCTTTGTAAAGCGTCATGCCAACACCTAAATCTTTAATGATGGCATCTTCAATTAATTCATACTTTTTCGAGACAATAGTTACACCAATAAAATCTTCGAAACCTTCAATAGTTAAGTCTGTAACTTTAGCCGTAACGATGTAGGTAAGTATAGAGTATAGCGCAACTTCTACCGAAATAAGATAAGCCGTGATGCTGAATAAAATAATATTAAAAACGAGAATAATTTTTCCAATACTAATACCAAATTTATCGTTTAGATACACGCCTAAAATTTCTGATCCGTCTAAAACAGAACCGTTTCTTATGGCAATACCAATACCAGCGCCTAAAAATAAGCCACCAAAAATTGAGATAAGTAATTTGTCTTCTGTAATGGTATCAAAGTTTTCAAAATGAATAAAAAGCGCAAGGCCAATGATGCTAATTATGGATTTTATGACAATACGTTTTGAAACTGTATAGTAACCTAAAATTAAAAAAGGTACACTAAAAGCAATAAGTAAAACTGAAACATCAATATTTAGCTGTGAACTTACTAAAAGTGCAATGCCAGTAACACCACCATCTAAAAATCCGTTGGGTAACAGAAACGCTTTTAAACCAATACTTGCTAGAACAATACCTAGAGCTATTTGTCCGTATTCTGAAATTAGATTTCTTGTTCTCGAGAATTTCAATATCTGCTAATTTAATGGTTTAGTTGACGTAACCCTTCGTAGACTATAATACTAACGGCATTGGCTAAGTTAAGACTTCTTATGTTATCACTATACATTGGTATTTTAAAAAGCTGGTCTGCGTGTTTTTCTGTGATTTCTTTTGACAGTCCTACAGATTCTTTTCCAAAAACTAAAAACATATCATCCTCAAAATCTATAGCCCAATGATGTTTTGTGCCATGACTACTTAAAAAAGCCATGTTCTTATTATGGTTTATTTTGAAAAACGTATCCACATTATCGTAATAGATAACTTCTAAATGTTGCCAATAATCTAATCCAGCTCGTTTTAAACGTTTATCGTCAATCTCAAAACCAAACGGTTTAACTAGGTGTAATCGAGAGCCAGTTGCTAATGCTAGGCGACCTATGTTACCAGTGTTATTTGGTATTTCGGGTTCTATGAGGACAATATTAAGCGCCATTGGTCTTAGTGATTTTAATAATTAGCAATCGTAATAATAGAATAAATGGAAATCCGTGAAGCAGAACATCAAAATAATCCATAATTGTCATACCATTAGCACCGCTACTCAGCCATCTTAGTTTTCCAATTATGTGTGGTTCAGGTAAAAAAGGTGCTAAACCTAAGGTTAAACAAAGGAGAATAATAACACGCCAATTATTGAGTAGTTTCATGAAAGATAGTAAAATAAAAAAGCCTATTCAAAAATAAGAATAGGCTTTTCGGTTTTTGTTCATTTTACAGATTATTTTTTAACCTGCTGCTTTTTTATTGTGGCTTTGTCAATATCAAACTCATTAGTTTCTTGATTAACATTTGCCGTCGGGTTTGTTGGATTCGTTTGTGTTTTTGTCGGTTTAAATTTTTTTCTGTCTTCTATCATTCCCATAATATTCTGTTTTTTGTTCATTATAAAATTAGACAAAACACTAAAGACAAAATGGTTCAAAACATATAAAAACTAACGCAAAAGATTATTTGCCCAATATCGGATTAATAAAATGATTTAAATTTTTAATTCCATTCGCCGTAACGTATTTTATAAACGCTGAGCCAATTATAGCACCTTTAGCATACTTAGTAGCCTGCATAAAAGTGTCGTTATTAGAAATACCAAATCCAACGATTTGCGGATTCTTTAAATTCATATTAGAAATTCGAGTAAAGTAATTTTCTTGCTCATCGCCAAAGCCAGATTTGGCGCCCGTTGTACTTGCAGAACTTACCATGTAAATAAATCCATCCGAAACGGAGTCGATGTACCTAATACGTTCTTCTGAGGTCTGAGGTGTTATTAGAAATACATTGATAAGTCCATATTTATCAAATGTAGATTTATACTCATCATGATAAACATCAAC
The DNA here is from genome assembly GCF_042675765.1 of Winogradskyella litorisediminis. Taxonomy (NCBI): domain Bacteria; kingdom Pseudomonadati; phylum Bacteroidota; class Flavobacteriia; order Flavobacteriales; family Flavobacteriaceae; genus Winogradskyella; species Winogradskyella litorisediminis. The sequence continues at coordinate 1,390,857 of NZ_JBHTJL010000009.1, forward strand.
AGGTAAATCAGGGATAATTAATCCATCGATGCCAATTTCCTGACATTTTTTACAAAACGCCTCGACACCATATTGAAGCATGGGATTAAAGTAACCCATGATAATTAGAGGAATAGACACCGTTTTACGAATGTCTTTTAATTGCTGGAACAACAGTTCACTAGTCATGCCATTTTTTAGCGCTTGTGTCGAACTATCTTGAATGGTTGGACCATCGGCCAATGGGTCACTAAATGGTAATCCTATCTCTACCATATCCACACCACTTTTCTCCAAATTTTGAATGGTGTTTACCGTATCATTAATATTTGGATAACCTGCCGTGAAATATATAGAAAGCAACTTTTTGTCTTCTTGTAATTTTTGGTTTATTCTGTTCATAATGTTGTGGCCGTCACACTGAACTTGTTTCAGTGTCACATAATTTATGTTCTCTTAGTAAATTAAAGTTTCTAATTTTGGATTCAATTCGCGTATTAGGTTCAACTTCCAATCTTTGTGCCAGTTTTTTAATTGTCTTTCTCTGTCAATGGCTTGATTTATATCAGTAAATTTTTCAAAATAAATCAAATCTTTCAGATTATATTTCTTAGTAAATAATGACCCCGTACCTTCAGCATGTTCGGTTATACGTTTAGATAAATTTGTAGTCATACCAATATAGAAAGTGGTACGATATTTATTAGTCATTATGTAAACAAAGCTGTATTTCATTGCTTGTGCGATGCTGAAACAAGTTCAGCATGACGAAAAACCTATAATTTAAAATAATCAATATAATTCTGTAAATCTTTATCTCCGCGACCTGATAGATTTAGTACGATGATGTCTTCTGGTTTAAAGGTTTTGTGCTCAAAAACAGCTAGTGCATGAGATGTTTCTATAGCAGGAATGATACCTTCTAATTGCGATAATTCTAAACCTGCAGTCATCGCCTCATCATCTGTAATGGAGATAAATTCTGCGCGACCAGTTTTATACAAGTTAGCGTGCATCGGGCCAACGCCAGGATAATCTAAACCAGCTGAAATAGAATAGGGCTCTGTAATTTGTCCGTCGCCTGTCTGCATCAATAGGGTTTTACTACCGTGAATAATACCTTCTTTTCCCAAGACAGAAGTTGCAGCGCTTTCGCCAGTATCTATGCCTTTTCCTGCAGCTTCAACGGCGATGATGTTTACATCAGTATTATCTAAGTAATGGTAATAAGTCCCTGCAGCATTGCTGCCACCACCAACACAAGCAATCAAATAATCAGGATTTTCGGTACCTTCTTTTTCTAACAATTGTTTTTTAATTTCTTCTGAAACTACAGCCTGAAAGCGTGCTACCATATCTGGATACGGATGCGGTCCTACAACACTACCTACAATGTAATGCGTATTAACTGGATTATTAATCCAATCGCGCATGGCTTCGTTTGTGGCATCTTTTAAAGTTCGACTTCCTGATAATGCAGGCACAACTTTGGCGCCGAGCATTTTCATTCTTGCAACGTTTGGTGCTTGGCGTGCAATATCAACTTCTCCCATATAAACTACACATTCAACACCCATTAATGCACAAACTGTTGCCGTGGCAACACCATGCTGTCCTGCACCGGTTTCGGCTATAATTCTAGTTTTACCTAGGCGCTGTGCCAAAAGTATCTGACCAATAGTGTTATTGACTTTATGTGCACCGGTATGGTTCAGGTCTTCACGCTTTAAATAAATTTTGGTATTGTACTTTTCGGATAAGCGCTTCGCGAAATACAGAGGAGAAGGACGACCAACGTAATCCTTTAATAGCTGGTGAAACTCTTCTTGAAATGATTCTTCGGCGGTGATTTTTAAATAATTCTGACGTAATTCTTCAATATTTGGATATAGCATTTCAGGAATGTATGCACCTCCAAATTCGCCATAATAGCCTTTGTCGTTAATGTTGTAGCTCATATTTAAATTTTTCTAATTCATTAATGTTTTTTAATCCAGGTTCAATTTCAAACTTACTGTTAACATCGATAGCATAGCAGTATTCTGAAGCTGGACTTTTTTTGAACGCTTTTATTTTTTCTACTTCATTTAATCCAATTCCTCCACTTAAAAAGTAGGGTGTTGTTGAAGGGTAATTTTTTAACACATCCCAGTTGAAGGTGTAGCCATTTCCACCAGGTAGTTTTCCTTTGGTATCAAATAAAAAGTAATCGACTATGCCTTCGTAAGGTTTTAAAATATCGAAATTGAAACTGTCTTTTATGCTGAATACTTTAATTAATTCAATCTTTTGATGAGATGCTGAATCGAGTTCAGCATGACAAAACGATTTGAGTTTGGTGCAATATTCTGGAGATTCATTTCCGTGTAATTGTACAGCTTGTAAATTATGTTTCCCTACTAAATTGATAACCTTATCTAAGCTTTCGTTTACAAAAACCCCAACTTTTTTAATTGAATTTGGTAGTTGTGGAATTTTACCATCAAAAAAACGTGACGACTTATCGTAGAATATAAAGCCTAAATAATCTGGTTGCAATGCTGCAACAGCTTTTATATTTTCTTGATATTTCATTCCACAAATCTTCAGTTTCATCCCCTTTTGCCTGATGGCATTTTCCCCAAAGGGGAAAAACGATTTATTATTGTGTTTTGAATTTTCTTTCATTTGCGTCTGTGTTCTCCTCCTTTGGAGGAGTTAGAGGAGGCTTTTTATGAATTCTGTTGCGCTTGCTCCAGGATTATCTGTTTTCATAAAATTCTCACCAATTAAAAACCCTTTGTAGCCATAAGGTTTTAATTCTTTTATAGCTTCAACCGAGCTGATGCCGCTTTCGGATACTTTTACAAAATCATCAGGTATGAGTTGGCTTAGTTGTTTTGAGGTTTCTAAACTGACCTCAAAGGTTTTTAGATTTCTGTTGTTTACGCCTAACATGTCCAAAGATGGCATGATTGATTTATGTAATTCAGCTTCGCTGTGAACTTCTAACAAAACATCGAGATTTAGTTGTTTTGCAAATTCTGAAAATTGCTTGATTTCGTCTCTAGTTAATATGGCTGCGATGAGTAGAATCACATCAGCGCCGTAGGCTTTTGCTTCTAAAATTTGATACTCATCTATAATGAATTCCTTTCTTAATAACGGCAAATTAGAACTTGCTCTTGCAATGAGTAAATCGTCTAAACTACCACCAAAATATTTTCCATCGGTTAAAACAGACATACCACAAACGCCAGCATTTTCATAGCCAGAAGCTACATCTTGCACATTTAAATTATGATTGATTACAGACTTTGACGGCGAACGTCGTTTATGTTCTGCTATAATGCCGCTTTTGCTATGTCGTAGTTTTTTGGATAATGAAATGGTTTCTCTCTCAAAAAGAACGGATTGTTCTAATTGTTTTGCTGGAATTATTGACTTACGTAAGTCAACTTCTATGCGTTTGTCTTTTACTATTTTATCTAAAATATTCATTTACTTAATTCTATAAGTTTGTCTAAGCTTTGCTTTGCTTTTCCGCTCAGTAATGACTCTTTTGCCAATTCGAACCCTTCTTTGTGTGTTATTTGTTCTCTTGTTGCTATAGCCAAACCTGCATTGGTACACACGACATTGTTTTGTGCTTCTGTACCTTTTCCTTTGATGATGTTTACGAATAAATTTGCTGCGTCTTCAATAGTGTTTCCACCAAAAATTTCAGATTGATTGATGGTTTTTAAGCCTAAATCAATTGGAGAAAAGAGGGTTTCAGAATGATTTGAAATTAGTTTTGCTTTTCCTGTTAATGAGATTTCGTCGTAACCATCCAAAGCGAAAATAATGTTATAATTGGTATTTGTTTTTTGGTATAGAAAACTGTATAATCGCAGTATTTCTAAATTATAAACACCTAATAATTGATGCTTTGGGAACGATGGATTTACCATTGGCCCGAGCATATTAAAGAATGTTTTAACGCCTAATTCTTTTCGGATTGGAGCTACATTTTTCATGGCTGGATGAAATAGCGGTGCGTGTAAAATGCAAATACCAGCTTGGTCTAAACAACGTTTTAGAAAATCTTCATTATTTGAGAATTTGACACCCAAATGCTCCATTACATTTGATGAACCCGAAGTTGATGATACGCCGTAATTACCATGTTTAGAAACATTTACACCTGCGCCTGCAGTTACAAATGACGATAAAGTTGAAATATTAAAAGTGTTTTTACCATCACCGCCAGTTCCTACAATATCAATGGCGTTGTAATCACTTAAGTCTATCGGAATGCAAAGTTCTAAAAGCGCATCTCTAAATCCTTGAAGTTCTTCAATCGTAATACTTCGCATCATATACACCGATAGAAAACAAGCAATCTGACTTGGGTTGTACATATCGTTAGATATGTTAACGATGATTTGCTTGGCTTCTTTAGTTGTAAGCGTTTCGTGTGCTATAAGTCTGTTTAAAACATCTTTCATATCTTCTTAACTATTCACCCAATTCTTTAAAATTTGTTTTCCATTTGGGGTTAAAACAGATTCAGGATGATATTGTACACCTTTTATGTCGTACACTTTATGGCGTAAGGACATGATTTGTCCATTCTCGTCAAACGATGTAGCTTCTAGACTTTCTGGTAAATTGGTATTGACAACCCACGAGTGGTAACGACCAACTTCGAAAGTTTTGTCTAAACCTTTAAATAAAGTTTCGTCGTCAACTGATAGCGTTACATTAGTGGCAACACCATGAAAAACAGTGTCTAAATTTTCTAATGTTCCGCCAAAAACTTCACCAATAGCTTGTTGACCAAGGCAAACGCCAAGTATACTTTTTGTAGGTGCATATTTTTGAATAATCGCCTTTAATAACCCAGCTTCATCTGGAATTCCAGGTCCTGGAGAGAGCACAATTTTATTGAAATTCTCAACCTCATCTAATGTTAATTTGTCGTTTCGTTTTACGGTAACGTCGCAGTCTAAATCTTCTAAATAATGAACCAGATTATAAGTGAAACTGTCGTAATTGTCTATGACTAAAACTTTCTTCATATTAAATACTTTTTGCAAGTTCAATGGCTTTGTTTAAAGCGCCTAATTTATTGTATACTTCTTGTTTTTCACTTTCTGGATTAGACCTAGATACTAATCCAGCGCCAGCTTGCCAATTGAGTTTGTAATCTTTGCTTAAAAATGTTCTTATCATGATGGCATGATTAAAATTACCTTCAAAATCCATAAATCCAATGGCGCCACCGTAGTAACCACGACTAGTTTTTTCGTATTTATCAATCAATTGCATGGCTTTGTGCTTTGGTGCACCACTTAAGGTTCCTGCGGGGAAAGTGTCTGCCACAACTTGCATGGTTGAGGTTTTGTCGTGTTTTTGACCTGTAACTTTACTGACCAAATGAATGACATGAGAGAAGAATTGCACTTCTCTGTAAGTCTCTACTTTTACGCTATTACCGTTTCGACTTAAATCATTTCTGGCTAAATCGACAAGCATCACGTGCTCTGCATTTTCCTTTTCGTCGTTTATTAATTCTTCAGCGAGAATGGCGTCTTTTTTATCGTTTCCTGTACGTTTAAATGTTCCAGCAATTGGATGAATTTCAGCCAAACCATTATCAACAATAAGTTGTGCTTCTGGTGAACTTCCGAAAATTTTGAAGTTTCCGTAATCAAAATAGAATAGGTAAGGCGAAGGGTTTATGCTACGCAATGCACGATATACGTTAAAATCGTCACCTGAAAATTCTTGAGTAAAACGACGTGATAATACCAACTGAAACACATCGCCACGAGCACAATGCTTTTTTGCTAAATCCACGTGTTCTAAAAACTCGTCATCTGTTAGATTCGATTCAATGTCGCTTTTAGTGTTAAAGTTAAATGACGCAAAATTTTGAACATTTATCAGTTTGTCTATCGCTTCAATATTATTTTCAGCACCATCAGGACAATGTGCGAAAATATAAGCTTCATTTTTAAAATGATTTATGGCAATGATATTCTGATACACTGCATAATACATATCTGGTATTTCAACAGAGTTGTCTTTTTTAGAAATAGTAATGTCTTCAAAATATTTAACCGCATCATAAGCCGTATATCCAAAAATACCGTTGTTTATAAATTTAAACTCTTCATCAGAATTTGTATTGAAGCGCTTTGTGAATTGTTGAAGTTCTTCGATTACATTAACGAATTCGGAAATGATTGTTTCGGTAGAACTTCCATCAGGGAAATTCTGATAAATCACCTCATTTTCAACTTTTATATCAGCAATTGGATTAAAACATATGTAGGAGAAGTTTTTCTGACTTTTATGATAATCACCACTTTCAAGCAGGATACTATTTGGGAATTTATCCCTTACCTTATAATAGACTGAAACAGGTGTTATAGTGTCTGTTAAAATCTTTTTGTAGTATGTATGTAAATTATATGTTTTCATTATGTGCCGAATTTGTTTCGGTATTTTTTATTATTAATCTTTAGGAGCTGTAATTAATTCAGCATAAAGAAAAAAGGCTTGTCGTGAATGACAAGCCTTTTAGTATTTCAGTTAACACAATGGACTATTTCACGAACGTTTCGCTAATAAAATTCCACCACCATGTTTTATGTAATTGCATTTGTTTTTATTTTCAAGTTCAAATATAGAAATGAAAAACTGCATTTCAAATATTTTTTTCAAATTATTAAAAAACAAGATTTACATTTACTTCAAAATCATCAGAGATTGCTTTATCTTTTAAATTATCAATAAAAGAAGCCGACCCATATTTGATGCCGAATTTTGTACGGTCAATAATTAATTTTGCTTTCATTGCACCATCTTTATTATACATTGTAAAGCTTACCGGGTTTGTAATTCCTTTTATTGTTAAGTCTCCAATAACCTCGTAGTCGTTGTATTGTTTTGAGGCATTTGTAATTTTAAGAGTGGCTGTTTTATGGTTTTCTACACCAAAAAAATCGTCAGATTTTAAATGACCTTCAAGACTAGCTTTGCTTTTTCCTTCTAGATCTGTAACGTCAATTGTGGTCATGTCTATTACAAATTCGCCACCAACTAAATTGTCTCCATCAAAATTAAGCACGCCACTTTCAAGTTTAATAGTGCCTTCATGGCTTCCTGTTACTTTTTTTCCTACCCAATTTACAGTACTTTTTGATACGTCAACTTTTTTTTCTTTTAATAGAGAAAACGAAAAGAATGATACTGCTAATACAACAGCAGCTAAGGTTTTTAAATTTTTCATGATTTTAATTATTAAGTTTTAATAAAAGGTTATTTAATTGTTTTAATTCTTCTTTTTTTAGATTCGACGTTACGCGTGTTTCGGTGGCATCAATTTTTGGGTCTAATTCTTGTAAAATTTTAAGCCCATGTCTAGTAATAGAAATTTCAACTTTACGTCGATTATTTTTACAAATAATTCGGTTAACAAAATCTTTTTTTAATAGTTTATCTACCAATCGAGTCGTATTACTCATTTTGTTTATCATACGCTCTTGGATATCTTGTAAGTTTATGGGTTGCCCTTTTTGACCTCTTAATATTCGTAATACATTGTACTGCTCAATAGACAGGTCATAAGTTTTTAACTCTGTGAGTAAGGCATCTTTAAATATATTGTGTATGTGAAATATAGAAACAACCGCGGCTTTTTCATCTGAAATTTTTGCAGTGGATTTTAATATGATTTCTAATTCTTTCATATACAATTATTGTATATACAAATGTAATTCGAAATTTAATATCAGCAATTAATTTTTTGTTAAAAAAAAATATCAGCCTACAACCATTTGTAATTTTATAAAATGAAAAGAATAATTGTGCTAATATTACTCATAGGCTTATCTTGTAAAAGGTCCAATAATGAAGTAGTGAAAATAAGTTCTGAAGCAAAGTCTGAAGAGACAGTAAAAGCTAATAATACTTCTAATGAAAATTTTTCGCTTGCAATTTATGACTATGACGGCTTAAAGCCATTATTAAGTAAAGACGATGGTAAAGTACACGTTGTCAATTTTTGGGCAACCTGGTGCGCACCGTGCATTAAGGAATTACCGTATTTTGAGAATATAAATGAAAATTATAAAAATAAGAATGTAGAGGTTTTATTAGTCAGTTTAGATTTTCCGAGACAATACCAAACAAAATTGCTTCCATTTTTAGAAAAAAGAGATATAAAATCAAAAGTCGTTTGTTTTGATGATGTGGACCAAAACCGATGGATACCAGCAATAAATGAAGATTGGTCTGGCGCATTACCAGCCACAATTATATATAAAGGCGAAAAGCGAAAGTTTTACGAACAATCTTTTACCCAAGAAGCATTAGAAACCGAATTAAAACAATTTTTAAATTAAAATAATAAAATATGAAAACTTTAAAATTTATGGCGGTTCTAATCTGCCTTGTTAGCTTAACGGCTTTTACATTAAAACCAGAGGTTGGTTATAAAGTAGGCGATGTAGCAACCGATTTCTCATTACAAAATATCGATGGAAAAATGGTGTCCTTATCCGATTACAAATCGGCTAAAGGATTTATTGTCATTTTTACCTGTAACACTTGTCCTTATGCTGTAGCTTATGAAGATCGTATTGTCGCTTTAGATAAAAAATACGCATCAAAAGGTTATCCAGTAATTGCAATAATGCCAAACGATACAGATATTAAGCCAGGTGATAATATGCAAGCCATGCAAGCGAGAGCTAAAGCAAAAGGGTTTACGTTTCCTTATTTAATGGACGAAGATCAGAAAATTTATCCGCAGTATGGTGCTACAAAAACGCCTCATGTATATGTTTTAGAAAAAACAACTAAAGGAAATATTGTACAATATATAGGTGCAATTGATGATAATTATCAAGACGCTTCAAAGGTGAAAACAAAATATACCGAAAATGCTGTTGATGCACTATTGGCAGGTAAAGAAGTTCAAGAGAAAACAACACGCGCAATCGGTTGTTCTATAAAAACAAAATAACATTTTTAAATTTTTTTGTTAAAAGTTAAACCTGAAGTGTAACAGCTCAGGTTTTTTTTCGTCTATATCATAAATAAATGTTAATTTTGTTTAACATTAAATAATTTAAATGGCTGATTTACAACAAGAAGATTGGAAAAGTAATCTTGAGGCAGATAATAATTCTATAATCGTAGACGTAAGAACCTTAGAAGAAGTCGAAGAATTAGGGATTATACCAAACGCTATTCATATAGATATTTTTAAAGGTCAAGGCTTTATTGATGAAATTCAGGAGCTAGACAAATCTAAAAATTATTACGTGTATTGTAAAGCAGGAGGTCGAAGTGCACAGGCGTGTGCAATTATGAATCAGCTTGGCTTTGATAATACTTACAATCTAGTAGGCGGATTTACAGAATGGCAGGGAGAAGTCAGTGAATTAAAATAGCAATCAATCAAAAATCAATAATCATGAAACAATTTTTATCCATCACTTTGTTAAGTTTAGCTCTACTTTTAAGTACGAGTTGTGTTGATAAAGCAGCAGATTCTTCAGACGTAAAATTAGTAACAGCTGCAGAAATGAAAAGTATTTTAGAGTTAGAAGATGTGCAACTAGTAGACGTGCGTTCAGCGGAAGAATATGAAGAAGTACGAATAAAAAATGCTCAAAATATAGATTTCAATTCGCCTACTTTTGATGATGACGTAGAAAAATTAGATAAAAATAAACCTGTAGTATTATATTGTAAAGGTGGCGGTCGTAGTGCTAAATGCGCAAAGAAACTTCAAGATGCTGGGTTTAAAAAAATATACGATTTGCAAGGTGGAATTTCGCAATGGCAGCATACTGAGTTATTGGATATTGAGAAAAAATCTTAAATCATAAAATTGAATATCAAACCCGAACAACATGTTCGGGTTTTTTTATACCTAAAAATTATTAAGGTTTTAATAAATTAGACGACTTTTAATCGATAAGAAATGTGCAAAACTTACATTTGTACATCAATATAAATTTATGGCAGTTTCTAAGAAATTTATCTTCATATTTTTTACACTAATTTTTTCTACTATTGGGTTTTCTCAAAATTATAATCCAGCAAGTTGGGCAAATAAAATTGAAAAAATATCCGATTCCGAATATAAAATTTTAATGACCGTAACAGTTGAAGAAGGTTATAGCATTTATTCACAATATAAAATAGATGAAGAAGGTTTTGCGCCAGAAACTTATTTTGAGTTTAAAAATCAAGAAGGCAATTATCAACTTGTAGGAAAAACTACCGAGCCAGACATTAAATCAAAATACGACCCACTTTTTGATGAAGAAGTAAAAAAATTTCAAGGAATAGTCACTTTCTCTCAACAAATCAAGGTTATAAATCCAAATTTTAAACAAATAGAGATTTCCGTTGAATATCAGACATGTAATGATGAGAGATGTATTTTAGGTGATGATAACTTTAAGCTAAATTTAGACGGAACCGAAGTAGGAAAAGAGCTAGTTGAAGTTGATAAACGAAGTATTGAATTATCCAAAGAATTAGAACTTGGTATTACTGGTTGGGATAAATACGAAAAGCAAAGCGTTGAAGAAAAAAGTAATTTCTCTATTTTTATACTTGGTTTTTTAGGTGGATTAATTGCATTGCTAACACCTTGTGTTTTCCCTATGATTCCGTTGACAGTATCTTTTTTCACTAAGAGTTCTGGCGACTCTAAAAAAGGAGTTTTCAACTCCATTCTTTATGGATTTTTCATTTTTTTAATCTATGTTTTACTAAGTATTCCATTCCATTTACTCGACTCACTCGACCCAGGAATTCTAAATAATATTTCAACTAACGTTACGCTAAATATCATATTCTTTATCATATTCATTGTATTTGCTTTTTCATTTTTTGGATATTACGAATTAACTCTTCCGCAATCTTGGAGTGCAAAAATGGACAGTAAAGCCAACAAGATTGGTGGTTTTGTCGGTATATTTTTTATGGCGTTGACATTAGCTATAGTTTCCTTTTCGTGTACAGGTCCTATTCTAGGAACATTACTAGGAAGCTCTTTAACCGCAGATGGTGGCGCAACACAACTCACTATGGGAATGGGCGGTTTTGGGCTTGCATTGGCATTGCCTTTTACCTTATTTGCAATGTTTCCAAAATGGCTAAATACACTTCCAAAATCTGGAGGTTGGTTAAATACGGTAAAAGTATTTTTAGGCTTTGCGGAATTGGCATTGGCGCTCAAATTTTTATCAAATGCAGATTTGGTAGAACATTGGGGACTTTTAAAACGTGAAATCTTTATCGGAATATGGATAATCATCGGTATTGGATTGATATTGTATCTCTTTGGGAAAATTAAATTCCCTCACGATGGTCCATTACAGAAATTAGGAAAAGGCCGAATCACAACAGGGATTTTAGTCGTGGCTTTCGTCATCTATTTAATTTCAGGTTTAACAAATACCAAATATGCCAATTTGAAGCTTTTGAGCGGTTTTCCACCGCCAATGTTTTACAGTATTTATGATAAGGCTTCGGAATGTCCTTTAGATTTAAATTGTAGTAAGGATTGGGAAGAAGGTTTGGCAAAGGCAAAGGCAGAAGACAAACCAATTTTATTAGACTTTACAGGTTGGGCATGCGTCAACTGCCGTAAAATGGAAGAGCAAGTTTGGAGTACATCTGATGTTTATGAAATTTTAAGCGAAAAATACGTTATTATTTCACTCTATGTAGATGATAAAAAAGAATTACCAGAAGATGAGCAATTCGATTATTTGCGAGCAAATGGCACTTTAAAACGTGTTGAAACCATTGGTGATAAGTGGGCAACCTTACAAACCGTAAATTTTGAAAATAACTCGCAACCATATTATGCACTTCTAAATCACGATTTAGAATTGCTAAACACAACCAATGCTTACGAACCAAATGAAGATATCTATTTTGAATGGTTAGAAACGGGTTTGAAGAATTTTGAAGCTGGTAAAAAAACGAAAGGATTTCAGTTTAATTAATGAAAAGTGTACTTCAAATATTAAGTTTTCTATTTGCAGGAATTTGTTTTGGGCAGAAACTTCCAAAAAATCCTGTACCTGGAAAATGCTATGAAAAGTGTTTTGATTTTGAAGCGAAAATAGAATGGCGCGAAGTACATTGCGATTCTCTCAAATTGAGAACTGCAGGAGAAAATTTTGTAATAAAAGGTGAAGAAGCAGTTGATATAATCAAGAAAAAAATAAAATTTGAAAAATACCAAGAAAAGCTAATTAAACTTGGTTATGATTTAAAGGTTACGGGCTGTATTGATGACAAAACAGTTGAAGCGCATCATAGATATCTTAAAGACAAAAGTAAAGCAGAAAAAGTTGAATTTAAACGTTTAAAAAAAAAGTAAAAGAGATTCAATAAAAAAACTTAAACTTCAAAATAAACCTCATTAAAAGGCACTCTAAAGCGCAGGCCATAAATTCCCTTTTCGTCACGGATACCACAACCAATTACCATATTTATTTCAGCGCCACGTGGTAAATCTAAAATTTGTTTTACACGCAAAGTGTCACTGCCTTCCATTGGGCAAGTATCGTAACCAATGGCAGCCATGCTTGTCATAAAATTTTGTGCTGCCAAACCAGCACTTTTATGCGCTACTATCCGCATATCGCTTTGGCGTACTTGTCTGTAAATTGGCTTAAATAAACCCACAATTTGAAATGCAAAATATTTTATATAACCAAAAATTCCTAAAAAGTCTGTGTATATAGTTGGTATCAATTTACTATAATAATTGGTCGCCATTTTTTTACGTTTTTGGTCGCGTTCGCTCAAATCATCTTTATCATAAACCTTTTCTAAAAAAGCAAGATTTGCTTTAGCACGTTTGCGCCACAAATCTTTTCGTGCAACCACAACAACCAACTGATTTGCTGTTTTTGCAGCACTTTGGTTAAAACAAGCTTCTGCTAATTTTTTCAATTTGTTTTTATCGGTAATATGGTAAAATTCCCAAAGCTGTAAATTACTGCTTGTTGGTGCTAGTGAGGCATTAACAAGGCAATTTTTTACTTTTTCAGTATCAATGTTTTCATCTTTGTAAACGCGTGTAGAACGTCTGTAGGCGATAGCTTCGGTAACTGTTTTTTCCATATTTTAAAATTGAATATCTAAAATTATAGTAAATAAATGGATAGAGCTATTCTGAAAACCACAAATTGCCGAATTTTATGAAAAATGCATAATATGAAAACTATCAAAACCAAAAATCCATACACACAAAAAACGATTAAAGAATATCAATTGATTACTGATGATGCACTTAATGACAAATTAAAACAGGGTGAAGCCCAATTTCAACATTGGAAATCGGTATCAATTAAAAAGCGTACGAAACTATTGACTAGGGTTGCTGAACTTTTGATAGAACGAAAAGAAAGTTACGCTAAACTTATGGCTGAGGAAATGGGAAAACCCATAACTCAAGGTATTGCAGAAATTGAAAAATGTGCATGGGTTTGCGATTTTTATGCAAAAAATGCAGGTGACTTTTTAGCCGACCAACTTATAGAAACTGATGCTTCAGAAAGTTTTATAAGCTATGATCCACTAGGTATGATACTTGCCGTAATGCCTTGGAATTACCCGTTTTGGCAAGTAATGCGATTCGCAGCACCAACATTAACTGCAGGAAATGTAGCTGTTTTAAAACATGCTAGCAGCGTTGCAGGTTGTGCTGTAGAACTTCAAAAATTATTTGAAGATGCTGGTTATCCTAAAGGTTGTTTTCAGACTTTATTGGTAGACCATAACCAAATCGAAGACATAATTAGTAATCCAATTATAAAGGCGGTAACTTTAACAGGTAGTGAAGTTGCAGGACGAAAAATTGCAGAAATAGCAGGAAAAAATTTAAAGAAAACTGTATTAGAACTTGGTGGGAATAATGCATGCATTGTTTTAAATGACGCAAATTTAGATGAGCATATAGAAACCATCACTTGGGCACGCATGCAAAATAACGGACAAAGTTGTATTGCAGCTAAACGCTTTTTGGTCCAATCTGAAATTTATGACGAATTTTTAGAACGATTCAAATCTGAAATAGAAAATTATAATGTTGGAAATCCAACTTCGGAAGATGCTAAAATAACGTGTATGGCCTCAGAGTCTTTAGCAGAAGAAGTGGAGGAACAGGTAAAAAAGTCTATGGCAAAAGGTGCCACTCTCTTTTATGGCAACGAACGCCAAACCGCATATTATCAACCAACAATTATAACAGACGTTAAAAAGGGAATGCCATTATTTGATGAAGAAGTATTTGGCCCAGTTGCTGCGATTATTAAAGTCGAAACTAAAGATGAGGCTTATCAATTGTCATCCGATTCTAAATTAGGTCTAGGAGCTATGATTTTTACAGAAGATGTCGAAGATGCCAAACACCGAATTAGTGAAATAGAAGATGGTGCCTTTTTTATTAATGAAATGGTAAAATCAGACCCGAGATTACCTTTCGGCGGAACAAAGGCTTCAGGTTACGGAAGAGAATTATCAAAGGAAGGAATAATGGAATTTGTAAATAAGAAAACAGTTTATTTGAAATAATTTATTGTATTTAGTATTTAATTGGCAGTGGCAATTTTAGAATCAATGCAGTCGCATTTTGAAATTTAAAAATGAAAATAAAGTTTTTTATGATAAAAACATAAGAGAACCATTAAGAGCTGCAACTTAACATGGAGCATCCAACTTTGTGTCGCGCCCATTCTGGTCTTTTAGCAAACCATTTTTCGTTTTGTGGCTGCTCGGCGTAAGGATGTTTGAGAAGTTGAAATAATTCATCAATCAAACCGTAATTTCCTTTATTAGCATCATCAATAGCCAATTGTGCCATGTAATTTCTAAGTACATATTTTGGGTTTGTCAAATTCATTTTAGCTTTTCGTTCTTCATCCGTAAGCGTTTCAATCTTTAAGCGTGAATGATATCTGATTAACCAATTTTTCCATTGTGCCTCAATATCTCCTGTAATTTCTTTAGGTTTATAGAAAGCATCTTCAATTATTGCTAAACTTTCGAATTTCTTAGATTTTTTCAGCTTGCTCAAATTCCTGAAGAATATAGTCATATCCGTTTCCGAAGCGTGTAAAACATCTTCCAAATCTTGAATTAATTTTAAATCATTCTCATCAACGTCATACAAGCCTAATTTCGATTTCATCATATCAAAAGACTTTTTTTCAAAACCATTTTTATAGTTTTCTAAAATAGTTTCTAACGGTTCAGTTTCTTCAATTAAAGGATAAAGCGCATTGGCAAGTTGGTATAAATTCCACAATCCAATATTAGGCTGATTGGCAAAACGATAACGTTTATGCTGAGCATCAGTGGTATTGGGTGTCCATCCAAAATTGAAATCATCCAGCCAGCCATAAGGTCCATAGTCTATTGTTAATCCTAAAATAGACATGTTGTCGGTATTCATTACGCCATGCACAAAACCAACACGTTGCCAATGGATAATCATATCCAAAGTCCGTTGCATTACTTCATCTAAAAAATTGATATAGGTTTTTTTTGAAGGTGTACCTAAATGACTAAAATGGTGTTTTATCGTATAATCAACTAATATTTTTAAAGTTTTATGGTCGCCACGAGCAGCAAAAATTTCGTAATTACCAAAGCGTAAAAATGATGGTGATACACGAGAAACAATGGCGCCTTTTTCGTAGGCTTGATTACCATCATATAACATATCTCTTAATACGTTATCGCCAGTTAAAGCTAATGATAAAGCACGTGTTGTTGGTACACCGAGATGATACATTGCTTCGCTGCACAAATATTCTCTTATAGAAGAGCGTAAAACAGCTAAGCCGTCACCCTGACGAGAATATGGCGTTTCGCCAGCACCTTTAAGTTGAATTGTCCACTGTTTATTTTGATGTTCAACATCGAATAAATTTATAGCTCGACCATCACCTAATTGTCCTGCCCAATTCCCAAATTGATGACCGCCATAACACATCGCATAGGGTTCTGAGTTTTTAAAAACTGAATTTCCTGTCATTATTTTCAAGAACTCATCTGAAGCTAAATCAATTTCTGAAAATCCTAGCTGTTCAGCCATTTTTTTTGAAACATGAAGTAATTCCGGATTTGATGTTTGTTTTGGTTTTACATAACTAAAACATGCTTCGGTAACTTGCCTTCGTGAGTTTTCTAAAACTGGGTCGGCAGGAAGTTCTGTTGTGAAATTATGTTTTAGGTTGAGGTTCATTTTTTTAATAGCAATTCAACTTCGAGCGAAAGTCGAGAAGTCAATAGGATTTTGAGGTAATAAGATATCTCGACTGCCGCTCGATATTGAATCATTAATTTCGATTTAAACTTGGATTTACTTCAATTTATCTGAATGTAACTGCCTTAACTTCGCCAATTTTGGGTCAATCACAAAATTACAATACCCATAATTAGGGTTGTTTTTATAGAAATCTTGATGCTCTTTTTCAGCCTCATAAAATTTATCTAACGGAGAAATTTCTGTTACAATTGGATTTTTGTAATACGATGCAACTTCTTTACAAACCACTTCAGCAATTTCCTTTTGTTTTTCGGAATGGTAAAAAATAACCGAACGGTATTGCGTTCCACGGTCGGCTCCTTGTTGGTTTAGTGTTGTTGGGTCGTGTGTGGTCATAAAAATTACTAAAATGTCTTCGTAAGAAATTAAGTTAGCATCGAATGTAATTTGTATGACTTCGGCATGACCAGTTAATCCAGAGCAAATTTCTCGATAGGTTGGATGTCCAGGTACGTTTCCGCCAGAGTATCCAGAAACCACTTTTTCAACGCCTTTTACTTCCTCAAAAACAGCTTCGGTACACCAAAAACAGCCGCCACCAACTGTTGCTAGTTGTATATTTTTATCCATTTGCTGTTTCTTTTTCTAGAACCATAGATTCTGAATTTATACAATATCGCAATCCGCTAGGTTCTGGTCCATCTGGGAAAATATGCCCTAAGTGCGCATCGCAGGTATTGCACATTACTTCAACCCGAATCATTCCGTAAGAAGTATCTTTTTTGTATTTAATGGCATTCTCTTTTATAGGTTGCGTAAAACTTGGCCAACCTGTTCCTGAGCTAAATTTTATGGAGGAATCAAAAAGCGGCGTATTACAACAAACACAATTGTATTTACCTTCATCGTAAGTAGTACAAAGCGCACTGCTATGTGGCGATTCTGTTCCTTTTAAACGTGTAATTCTATATTGTTCTGGAGTTAAAAGTGCTTTCCATTCTGCCTCTGTCTTTTCGATACGTTGGTCTGGTTTTGGGTTGCCGTTAACAGTGAAATTGATAATGTCTTTCCAATTAAGCATAGTTTTCTTTTTTTGTAAAGATAGTCGAAAATCAACTGTTTTACTTACAGTTTTAATTGTTTCGTAATGCCTTAATTAATTCATCTTTATTCATTTTAGAACGTCCATCAATATCTAATTCTTTGGCTTGCTGATACAATTCATCTTTTGTACGATTTTCGTAATCAGTGGCTTTTCCTCCTTTTTTTCCAGCATTTTTGGTATTTGCAATTCTAGCTGCTTTTTCTTTACTATAGCCTTGTTCTTTTAAGGCTTCGTATTGGTCTTCATTTTTAATACTTGGTCGTGACATAATTTTATTTTTATGTAAATGTCCTAAATACTTTGTTGTTTAATTATTTCAAAAGCACAAATAGTTACCTCAATCCTACAATAAAAGTTTTTGCGTTAATTACTAATTGTCTAAAGCAAAGTTTTAAACTAAACTTGTTTTAATTTAGTGATAAATGAAATATTAATAAAAATAGAAGATGAAAATGGAAAATTTAAACAGAAAAACAGTAGCCATATTGGCAACAAACGGATTTGAAGAAAGCGAACTTAGAGAACCCAAAAAAGCATTAGAAAGTGCAGGAGCAGATGTACATATTGTTTCTTTAGAATCTGGTGAAATAAAAGGTTGGGCCGATGGAAACTGGAGCAATACCTATAATGTGGACAAAACTTTAGATGAAGTAAGTCAAAAAGATTATAACGCTTTAGTATTACCAGGCGGACAAATAAATCCAGATGTGTTACGCAAAAACGAAAATGCTGTATCTTTTGTACGGTCATTTTTTGAAAACCACAAACCAGTAGCAGCAATTTGCCACGCACCATGGTTATTGGCAGAAGCAGGTGTTTTAGAAGGAAGAAAAATTACATCATACAGTTCCATAAAAACAGATATGATAAACGCAGGTGCAAATTGGGTAGATGAAGAAGTGGTAGTTGATGAAGGCTTAGTAACTAGTAGATGCCCAGACGACTTACCAGCTTTTAATGCTAAATTAGTAGAAGAGGTTTACGAAGGTAAACACGAAGAGCAAGTAGCATAATATTTTTTTGAAAAAGAAAAATAAAAAAAACCTCAACTTAATTTTAAGTTGAGGTTTTTTAATGTGGAGTCGGAGAGAATCGAACTCTCGTCCAAACAAGTAACAAAAGAGCTTTCTACACGTTTATTTTGTTCTTGGTTTTTCGATTGTAAGCTGGTTACAAACAACCTACTTACAACTTAGCTTCTTAATCTCGAAAAGGCATCAAAGCACTACCTAATCTTAGTCAATTTTTACGATGCTCCTAAAAGAAACGCCACTGACTAGGGCTTTTCGGGAACATTTAGCCTTTCTACCTAGTAGAAATAAGCACGAATCTTACTATAATTCAGATTATGCAGCTAAAGCGTAGTTATTCTCGCCGTTTAAAATTTGGTCTAGCCTTTTACGTGTTTCAATGCCATTACACGACGTGCTTACCATTTCATTAATCTCGCTGTCAAAACCAGTCGACCCCGAATTAAAAATGATATTTTGTTATTTGGGCGTTACCAAGACGCTCCGCTAAAGCTTCGGTCTCGGTCGGGCTTTCCGCTATATCTTTTTTTGCCATATATGGCAGCAAAAAAAGGATGACGCTGCAATCCCTAACGCGGGCTTACTCAAAACGAAGTTTCTTTGTAAGCAAATGCAAAGCTATCAAAAAATTTGTGTAACCCTACATTTACAACTAATTTTACGCAAATATTATTCCAGACTATATTCTAGTCGTTTTGTCAGTAATTTAAAAAACAATTATGAAATTCGCCATAATCAAAGAACGTAAAAATCCGCCAGACCGTCGTGTTGTATTTTCACCAGAAAAGCTAGCCGAAGCTCGTGCGCAGTTTCCTAATGCCGAATTCATAGTAGAGTCATCTGATATTAGAATTTTTCCTGATGCTGCTTATTCCGATTTTGGTTTTAAAGTGACAGATGATGTCAGCGATGCCGATGTAATGATTGGTGTAAAAGAAGTGCCAATAGACCATTTAATTCCGAATAAAAAATATTTCTATTTCTCACATACTATAAAAAAGCAACCTTATAACCGAAAGCTGCTCCAAGCTATGTTGGATAAGGGCATAGAAATGTACGACCATGAAACTATTATAAAGCGAAGCGGAGCACGTTTAATTGGTTTTGGGCGCTACGCTGGATTAGTTGGTGCATATAATGGTTTTAGAGCCTTAGGTTTGCGAGACGGATTATTCAATCTACCAAAAGTTGAAAGTCTTCCCGATTTAGATGCTGTAAAAGCCGAACTCGATAAAATTACCATTCCGAATATAAAAATATTACTTACAGGAACAGGTAAAGTAGCTTATGGTGCAAAAGAGATTTTAGACCATTTAGGGATTAAGCAAATAAGTGACGCTTTGTATCTCACTTCAGAATTTACAGAACCTGTTTATTGTATGGCAGATGTTATGGAATATGCCAAACGCAAAGACGGAAAAGTTGGAGATAAGTACGCATT
The DNA here is from genome assembly GCF_042675765.1 of Winogradskyella litorisediminis. Lineage (NCBI taxonomy): Bacteria > Pseudomonadati > Bacteroidota > Flavobacteriia > Flavobacteriales > Flavobacteriaceae > Winogradskyella > Winogradskyella litorisediminis. Next base: position 1,410,701 of record NZ_JBHTJL010000009.1, read on the forward strand.
TTATAAAGACCCAAGTGGTTACGAGAGTAATTTTATGCCTTATGCAAAACAAACCGATTACTTTATAGCCGGTCATTTTTATGGTGATGGCGCTCCGTATTTATTCACTAGGGAAGATGCTAAACATCCTGATTTCAGAATCAATTTAGTGGCTGACGTAAGTTGCGATATTGATGGTCCAGTGGCGAGTACTATTCGCCCATCGACTATTACGGACCCATTTTATGGTTACAATCCACAAACTGAAGCAGAAGTTGCTTTTGACGCCAAAGATGCTATTACCGTTATGGCAGTAGATAATTTACCATGCGAACTTCCAAAAGATGCTAGCGAAGGTTTTGGGGATGCATTTTTAGAGCATGTTATTCCTGCCTTTTTTAATGACGATAAAGATGGCATTTTACAGCGCGCTAAAATGACAACTTCGGACGGTAAATTGACTAAACGTTACAACTATCTTCAGGATTATGTAGATGGAAAGGAGTAGAGTTTTCTAAAGATTCTAAACCCAACATACAAGAAAATTCCAAATCCAAATGTAAACAACCAAACTTCAGAGTTATTAAAGGGATTTGAAATCATTTCTAAGATATCCGAAAATAAACGTTGTGGTTTACTTAGTATTTCCCAAGAGTTGTAGCGTAGATATCTTCCTAAATAAACTCCAAAAGCACAAAGAAATACAATTGCAGTCATAAGGTACTTTGTTTGTAGTTTTTTAAAGTGAAGATTTAGCAATAGTCTCATGTCATTTAGAGATAAGAAGAATAACAATAGGCCAGTACCAGCAAAGGCTAATATGACTAAGATATCTAACCATAGCATATAGGAATTGCTTACTAGTAAATGCAGTAAATCTGTTATGATGTATGGTGCGTTGGGAAGAAATAATACCCAAACACAAAACCATAATCCTAGTTTAAATCTATTTAGTTTTACCGAACTTAAATACATAGTTATAGCATAAGGAACTATGGCTAGAACGATATTCCAAACTAGGAATAAGTAGAAAAATGACTTGTTTAGTTTAACACGAAGTATAAGTAATAGTCCGCTCATACAGATGGCCGAAATTAATACAGATAAAGTGTCATATTTTTTGATGAGGTATGTTTTCATTTTTTGTATTTAGGATGATTTGTTTCAATAAAAAGAATAGTAATTATACCAGCGGTATAAGCCATTAAATCCATGAACTGAAAGCTAGTTCCAAAAATTAATTTAGCTAATGTGTTATTATCTAAATTAAAGACTTCTAATACTGTAGTGAGTTGAAGAAACTCGATTAAAAATGAAATAATAAGTACTAAGATAGCACTTCGCCAAACACCTAAACTGCTTAGACCTCTTATGCAATAATAAAGAAGGAAAACAACTAGATAGTCCCCAAACGTGTGCCTTATAAATCCAGATTTAAGGAAGGTAGCAATGCAAACTTCGACTACAAATACAGCTGTTGCAAATGCCAGATAATTTATGTTTAATTTCAGCTTCATAATAGAAATTTATGCCCAGGAAATGTGATGACCATATAGAAATATAGAATTGATATAGGAATATTACACAGCATAATGGCTAAGGTTTTTACACCTTCAATTCTGTTGGTCTTATTAAGTATTGTAGCGCCAAGAATTACTGCGAATATTACTGTATTAATAATCAGTGCGACCATTATATATAAGAATGCGGCATAAATCTTTATTACAGATTCTCCAAAATAGAGATAGAATGCTAATACTATTGTGCCAATAACAAAACTGAGCAAAGCAATGATTTTTCCGGTATTATTGATATTATTTTTCATATTGCATTTTAATGTAAACCTCGTTCATTTTGATAAGTCAAAAGCGGAACGAGGTTACACACCAACTAATTAATCGTTATGCCAATCTATTTTTCGAGATACAAACATTACGCTTGCTAGAATTAAGAAAAGCCCAATACTTCCTACTAATAAGGCATAGTTTTCTAATTGAATTATCACATATATAAAAGCATATAGGGCTGATAATGAAACACCTATAAAGCTTGAAAATTTGAAACTTTTTAATATAGATTTTGAGTAAAGCGTAATTAGAGTTACTACTGAGATTCCTGCAACTAAGTAGGCTTTTAAGAAGTTACTATGCTCGGAAATGGAAACTAATAATGTGTAGAACATGGTTAACGCCAAACCAATCATTAAATATTGAAAAGGGTGAATATGAATCTTACTCATGGTTTGGATGAGAAAGAAAATTAGAAATGTGAGTCCAATAACAAGAAAACCATATTTGGCAGAGCGTTCACTCTTTTGGTATTCGTCAACCATAACCATAAACTTTGTGCCGAAAGCAAAACGATTAAGGTTTGGAATAGAATTTAAGTGTTGCTGAGAAAAAGCACGATTGATTTGAAGCACTTTCCAATCGGCTTTAAAACCGTCTTTTGTGATTGATTTTGTCTCGTCATTAGGCAAGTAATTGCCAACAAAACTTGGGTCAGCCCAATTAGAGTCCATGGACATGGTCGTAGTTTTTCCTATGGGAATGATGTCTATTTGTTCACTTCCGTTAAAGGCCATACTAATACTAAAAGCATCGTCATTAGTATCGCTAAGTTGTGTTGCGTTTATAAATCCAGATTCTAAAACATCTAAATTTGATTGTTTATTTGAGTTATCTGAATTGAAATTAGTTTGAAATCTGTATGAAGCGTCATTTAACTTCAATACCATTTCTCTCTTAATACCTTTAAGATTTGATGTTTTAATGATAACTGTAGCCTTCTTCCATATTATATCCTCTTCTTTGATGTCTTTAGAACTTAAATCGGTAGCAATAAAATGACCTGAAAAATCCATCTTTGTTGTAAATACAGCAGATTCAAAATTTCCTCGATTTAATGTTTTGGAGTTTACATTAACTTCTGCATCAAGTTTTTCGGGAAATATATAGGCGTGTTTAATAAAAGTTTTAGTTTCTGTGAGATAAGTCTTTGTGGTTTCGTTATAAGTTTTTGTCTCTGTATAGGTTTTATAAGGTATTTTAAGCATAGGGCCATAAACTAAAACGTTGTTTCCCCATTTTCCGTTTATTTCTCTTACGACATCAGATTGTCTGTAGGAACGTTCTCTAATTAAACTGTTGATGTAAGAAAGAGGTATCAGAAGTATAATGACCAAAAATCCAACCATGAGCATACGAGCGGTGATTGACGTTTTTAACCAATTAGTAAATTTGTTTTGTGTTGTTGATTCTTGCGGAGGTGTGTTCGATTGTTCCATATGATTAAAAATTTAAATATTAAAAGTACTTTGTATTTCAAAGTAAATACGCAAAAAAATATAATTTGGATGCTAAGGTTTTGTATTTATTAATTTTTCTAGGGCGTTAATATGTTTTTTAAATTCGGCTTTTCCTAGTTTTGAAGCAGAGTAGCGCGTGTTTGGTTTCTTCCCAATAAATTGTTTTTCTATTAAAATATATTCTGCTTTTTCTAGGGCTTTGGTATGACTTGCAAGGTTACCGTCTGTTGCGCCAAGCAAGTCTTTAAGAGTATTAAAATCGGCATACTCATTCACCATAAGCACTGACATGATACCAAGGCGAATGCGATGGTCAAATAATTTATTTATATTGGTGATTATGCTCATAATTTCCTGTGTAAGCAGGAATTTTATTTAATACGATTACTTAAACTCTGATTTTATTAGTATCGTGTCATTTTTTATGGTGATTATAGTTAGATAATCATTTGCTATTCCATTTGTAAAGTAACCGAAATTTTTATGAAATTTTTCTTTAGTTTTTGAATTAATAAAACTGAGATGAAATGAGCCATCAGTTTTTATTTTTCCTAATTCTGTTTTAATCAATTTAGATTCTCCTACTTTTAGGTTTGTATTGAGATTCCTTGAGTCAGGAACGATAGATAATGAATCAATTTCGAATTGGCTTTCATTAATAATTTTAAATTGGTTTTCATTATTAAAAAATGAACAATTCAAAAAAATTAAAAATATTGAATATAGTTCTAACCTTTTCATTTTAAACTAATTTCTATCATACTTAAAATACATCCAAGTCCCATAAACAATGTGCATTATTCCAAAACCTAAAACCCAAAGCCAAAATCCATAACCAGGATAATAACTTGCGATTAAGCCTAAAATTAGTTGGACATATCCAAGATACCTTATATCTCCTATGCTATATTTAGAAGCGCTAACTAAAGCCAATCCATAAAAGATGAGCATTAATCCGGCAGTCTGTCCATACCTTCCTTGGCTTAGAATAATGAGGCAATAAATTCCGCCAACAACTAAAGGCACTAAAAAATTTATAAGCAATCGTTTTGAGGAACTATCCCATATTTTTTCATTGTTCTTTTTTGCCTTTCTTGTTGTTAAGATAATTCCTGTGACTATGCTGAAAAAGGCTACGGCTGCTAAAATTGCCATAGATAACCAAAATACTTTGCCGTGAAAAATATACAATGTACCATTGCTGTAAGTTTCAACTAACCAATATGCTGCTGCCGCTCCTATTAAGGCATACATGCCGGCTAATATTCCCGACAAACCGCTTAGAGAAATAAACCGTGAAGATTTATTCATAAGATTTTTAATCTCACTAATATCTTTTAGATAGTCTTCGTTGCTCATAATAAAAGTACTTTGAAATACAAAGTAAATTAAAAAGATTGAATTTAGCAAAACTAATTTGGAAGATTTTAACTAAATTTAAATTATCATTGATGTAACATTTTTTTTAAAATGAGACTTATAATTTGAAAAACTATCAATCAATAAATACAAAATATCATGGGATTATTTTTAACAATAGCTTGTCTCGCAGGCGGAATATTATTAGGCCTTGCAACATTAGATAAATGGGATGGCGAGCGCAATTTCTTTAATAAAATCGCTGGTGTTTTGGCACCTTTTCAGACCATAATTGGCGGTGTTTTAATTTTCTTCGCTATATGGAATTTTTGGAGTAACCTTTTATTTACTGCTGTAGAATTAATAGGTGGTTTACTACTAATATATCATGTTATAAAAATCGATTCACTTAGAAAATTGTCAGATAAGTTAATGCCTTTTAAAGCTATAATTGGTATTGCACTTTTGATTATTGGAATTCTTAGAATTTTCTAAAAATAATGAAACCTGCTGAAGAGTACATTTTAAAACAAGAAGAACCTTTTAAATCTATTTTATTGCAACTTCAGTCTATAGTTGAAGCTGTTTTACCTGAATCAGAATTATTATACAAGTGGCGGATTCCGTTTTATTACAACAACGATTTGCCTGTTTGTTATCTTAATCAATCAAAAAACTATGTGGATTTAGCCTTTTGGCATGGCGACAAATTAACTGAGTATACAGAACATTTTGTAACCGAAAACAGAAAGTCCGTAACGTCATTGCGTTACAAATTGGTTGAAGATATTAATGATGAGGTTATTCAATATGTTTTAGAAGAACAACTGCGAATTAATATCAATCCATTTAAGCTTACAAGAGTAGGTAAGGCTAAAAATTAGTAACTACTTTTCTAATAGCAGTCAGATTTGTCAATAGGCTTTCCAAATTATCCAGGTGCAACATATTGGCACCGTCACTTTTAGCATTTGCTGGGTCAAAATGCGTTTCTATAAATAATCCATCGACGTTATTTACAACGCCAGCGCGTGCAATCGTTTCTATCATATCTGGTCGGCCACCTGTAACACCAACACTTTGATTTGGTTGTTGTAGGGAATGCGTTACATCAAGAACAGTAGGCGCATACTCACGCATCGTTGGTATACCTCTAAAATCTACAATCATATCTTGGTACCCAAACATGGTGCCACGGTCTGTAATCCATGCATGTTCGTTTCCAGCATCTTTTACTTTTTGTACAGCATGTTTCATGGCTTCAGGGCTCATAAATTGTCCTTTTTTTAGGTTGACAGTTTTTCCTGTTTCTGCTGCCGCTACAACTAAATCAGTTTGGCGAACTAAAAACGCAGGAATTTGAAGTACATCTACATACTCTGCGGCCATGGCAGCATCTGATGCTTCATGGATATCAGTCACCGTTGGTACATCAAAAGTCTCCGAGACTTTACGAAGGATTTTCAGTGCTTTTTCGTTTCCAATTCCCGTAAAACTATCAATTCGGCTGCGGTTGGCTTTTTTAAAACTGCCTTTAAACACGTAAGGAATTTCTAATTTATCTGTAATAGAAATAACTTTTTCGGCAATACGTAATGCCATGTCTTCACCTTCGATGGCGCATGGACCACATAGTAAAAAAAAGTTATCTGAATTTACGTGTTTTATATTTGGGATATTTTGAAGTGCCATTGCAAGAAATCTTTAAAATTATACTGCAAATATACCATAAGTTTCGAGTTTAAGATTGGCATAAGTTGATGTGTCCGCGTTAGCGATGGAAGCGGCATCCTTTTTATGCGTTTGGAAAATTAGAATTAATATTGACTTAAAAAATTTTATTTGTATTCTACCTTCTGAAAATGAATAAATTAAGCCTAAAAAGACACAGCGGACAGCGCAATCATCTGAAGCTTTAGCGGAAGATGAAACGCCCAAAAAAGATACTGAAATAAGTTAAACAAATATCCAATTATTAAGCGTATCTTTGCACGCTTAAAATCAGCACCTATTATGGCGACTATTAAAAATATTGCAATTATTGCACACGTTGACCACGGTAAAACAACCTTGGTAGATAAAATTATGTATCACTGTCAGTTGTTTCGTGAAAATGAAAATACAGGCGATTTAATTTTAGATAACAACGATTTGGAACGTGAAAGAGGAATTACAATTACTTCTAAAAACGTTTCTGTAATTTATAAAGACACTAAAATTAACATCATTGATACACCTGGTCACGCCGATTTTGGTGGAGAAGTAGAGCGTGTTTTAAACATGGCCGATGGCGTATTGCTGTTGGTTGATGCTTTTGAAGGCCCAATGCCACAAACGCGTTTTGTTTTGCAAAAAGCGATTGACTTAGGTTTAAAACCTTGTGTTGTTATCAATAAAGTTGATAAGGAAAATTGTACGCCAGATGAGGTACATGAAAAGGTTTTTGATTTAATGTTTGAGCTTGGCGCAGAAGAGTGGCAGTTAGATTTTCCAACGGTTTACGGTTCGGCAAAAAATAACTGGATGAGTGATGATTGGAAAAACGAAACCGAAAACATTGAGCCATTATTAGATATGGTGATTGAACATATTCCTGAGCCAAAAATTGAAGAAGGAACTACTCAGATGTTAATTACATCTTTAGATTTCTCCTCTTTTACTGGTCGTATTGCTATCGGTCGTTTAACACGTGGTAGCTTAAAAGTAAATCAGCAAATTTCTTTGGTAAAAAGAGATGGAACGATTGTAAAAAATAAAATTAAAGAATTACATACGTTTGAAGGTCTTGGTCGTAAAAAGGTCGAGGAAGTACAAACTGGAGATATTTGTGCCATTGTAGGATTAGATGGTTTTGAAATTGGTGATACCGTTGCCGATTTTGAAAATCCAGAAGGTTTAAAAACTATTGCTATTGATGAGCCTACAATGAGTATGTTGTTTACAATTAACGATAGTCCTTTCTTTGGTAAAGATGGAAAATTTGTGACCTCTCGTCATATCAAAGACCGTTTAACTAAAGAACTTGAGAAGAATTTAGCGTTACGAGTTGAAGAGACAGATAGTGCAGATAAGTTTATGGTTTTTGGTCGTGGTGTATTACACTTATCGGTTTTAATTGAAACGATGCGTCGCGAAGGCTACGAATTGCAAATCGGTCAGCCACAGGTAATCATCAAAGAAATTGATGGTGTAAAATGCGAGCCTTTTGAAGAAATGACTATTGATTTACCGGAGCACGTTTCTGGTAAAGCCATTGAAATGGTAACCATGCGTAAAGGTGAAATGCTAAGTATGGAAGCCAAAGGTGACCGTATGGTTTGTGAGTTTATTGTGCCTTCTCGCGGTATTATTGGTTTACGTAACCAGTTATTAACAGCAACTGCTGGTGAGGCAATTATGGCACACCGATTTAAAGAATATCAACCACTAAAAGGTGGTATTCCTGAAAGACAAAATGGGTCATTGGTATCTATGGAAAACGGACAAGCGATACCTTATTCTATTGATAAATTACAAGATCGTGGTAAGTTTTTTGTTGATCCAGGTGAAGATATATATGAAGGTCAGGTTATTGGCGAAAACTCTCGTGGAGATGATATGACGGTCAATGTTACCAAAACTAAAAAGTTGAGTAATGTACGTTCTTCTGGAGCAGATGATAAAGCTAAAATTGTACCAGCAATTAAGTTTAGTTTAGAAGAAGCTCTAGAATATATTCAGAAAGATGAATATGTTGAGGTGACTCCAAACCACTTAAGATTACGTAAAATATTCTTGAAAGAAGTTGACCGTAAGCGAAACAAAGTTCATTAGGATTTTATTAAGTCTAATACAAATATAAAAGAGAAATTTTAGCAATAGAATTTCTCTTTTTTCAGCTTAAAAGTTAAATAGAAATACTGCTTAAACTAAAAAAAAACATGGAATTATTCGGAATAACAGGTACAGAATATATCGGTTACCTAGCCTCGCTTATGGTGCTACTTTCATTTACAATGAAAGATGTTAAAAAGTTACGATTGGTAAATATGTCTGGTTGTGTTTTGTTTATTATTTATGGTTTTTTAATGCCAACTTTACGTATAGGCTTGCCTATTATTATTGCAAATGCTGCTATCTTAGCAGTAAATATTTATTACATTATTAAGCCGCCTAAAGAGTAACTGCTTAAATTTTATAAGGTTAAGTTGGTGGTTTGTTTTGAAAAAATTAGATTTGTTCAAAATAAAATTTCCCCTATCTCACATTGAAGAAATTTAATAGGTACATAAATTCTAACGTTCTCTTTGATGTTGCCAACCTCAATTCAATTACGTTAAGTATTCGAATAATCGCAGGAGTTTTAACTTCAAAATTTATTGCCATTTTTATTGGTGCCGAAGGTTTAGCTTTAATAGGAAATCTTAGTAATTTTTTAAAAGCTATACAATCTTTTTCGGCTGTTGGGTTCTACAAAGGAATGGTAAAACTAACCTCCGAATTTAGGGAGCAAAAAGAAAAGCTGAGCGAAGTTTTATCTACAGCATTTTACATAGGCTTTTTCAGTACTATGTTTTCCGCTTTAATGTGCTACTATTTTGCAGAGGATATTAATTATTTTCTGTTTAATAACTCGGATTATACATATGTCATAGAATATATGGCATTTGTGATACCGTTGTATAGTCTCAACGCCTATTGTTTTGCGATAATGAACGGATATTCTAAATATAAATTTCTACTCATTATTAATCTTATAGGGCAAATTGGAGGTCTGCTAATTACCTTACTATTAATTTGGCAAGAGCGGATTGATGGCGCATTAATAGCTCTTGCAATAACTCCAGGACTAATTTTTTTAATCACATTGGTTGGTATTTTATTTAGAACTAATCTTGTAGGTTTTGTTAAGATTGCTAATGTATGTCCCAAAATGCTTTCTCGTTTAAGTCCGTACTCTATAATGGCGTTAACGAGTGCAATAGCTTTACCAATTGTAATGATATTGATACGTAATTATATTATTGACGATATTGGATTAAAAGAAGCAGGATATTGGGAAGCCATGAACCGAATTTCGGATTATTATCTAATGTTTATAAATTCTTTTATTGCATTGTATTTGGTACCAAAATTATCTGCAATTGATACTCAAAAAGCATTTAGAAAAGAGATTATAGGTTTTTATAAAAGCTTAATACCTTATTTCGCAGGCTTATTAATACTTACGTATGTTTTGAGAAAGTTTGTTGTGCGGCTTATATTTTCAGATGAATTTTTACCAACTGAAGATTTGTTTTTATGGCAGCTTTTGGGAGATTTTATACGGGTGTTAGCTATGGTCATTGCATACCAATTTTTAGCTAAAAAAATGTTTAGTCATTTTATTATTTTAGAAATATTTTTATTTGTAACCTTATATTTTTCTAGTATTTATCTCTTGGATGTTTTTGGACTTGAAGGTGTAGTTATGGGATATTTCCTTACGCATTTGCTTTATTTTGGTATTGTTATTCTTATTTTTAGTAGTTCTTTATTTGGAATAATTCCTGAGGATAGCATTTAAAATATTTTTTGCTAAAAACCGTTTCTTTTACAACCAATTAATTACCAACTAACCTTGTGAGCCTTTATGTGGATTAAATTTTTATCGTACAATTCGCTCATTGTTATTACAAAACTCATTTCCTCATTTGTAGTATCTAAGGTTACTGCCATTTATCTTGGGCCAAGTGGTTATGCATTGGTGGGTAATTTTAAAAATGTTATTCAAATACTTCAGGGATTAACCTCAAGTGGATTTGAGAGTGGTACCATAAGGCATATTGCTGAGCATTCAGATGAAAAGCCCTATTTAAAAAAAGTAATTTCATCAGTAGTAATATTTAGCCTAATACTTTCAATTTTTGCTAGTATTTTACTCGCAATTTTTTCTCAAAATTTAAGTGAATTTACATTTAAAACCACAGAATACGCCTATATTTTTAGATGTTTAGCAATTCTATTGCCATTTATTTCTGTCAATTTTTTGGTGCTTTATATTATCAATGGTTTACAAAAATTAAAAACCTATGCAAAGCTTGTGTCTTTAGTAAGCGTTACTAATGCTTTGTTAACTTTTGGGTTGGTGTATATATTTAAATTAAACGGTGCATTAATAGCCATTGTAAGTGTCTCTGTAATTACACTTTTTCTAAGTTTAGTTTTTAAAGATGTACGTTTTGTACTATCTCAAGTGGTTTTTAGCATCAAGCAAATGTCACTGACAATAATAAAATCAATGTCTGTATATGTTTTAATGGCAGCATATTCAACAGTTTTAATAAGCGTCGTTTATTTGCTAGTTCGTAATAAAATAATTAATTCTTATGACGAAACTATAGCTGGTTATTGGGAAGCAGTCAATAAAATTTCGGCATTTTATATGATGTTTTTTACATCGGTCTTTACTTTGTATTTATTGCCAAACCTATCGAAAAACAAAACTCAGAACGGTTATAAATTGTTTATGGCGCACTACTTTAAACGCTTAATTCCGCTTCTTTTGATAATGTTTCTCGCATTATTTTTAATGCGTTTTTTTGTAATTAAACTTTTTTTAACCGAAGACTTTTTAGAGATAGAACAATATTTCTATCTTCAATTTATAGGTGACTTTATAAAAATTATAGGTTTTTCTTTAGCTTGTCAGTTTCATGCAAAACGCATGGTTATTGCTTATTTTATTTCAGATGCTATAATTTATATTTCGCTTTATATTTTAAGTTTTTATTTTATTAAAAGTTTCAATTTGGTCGGTGTATTCTATGCGCACATTATCAGTTGTAGTCTATATCTTATTGCGGTAAGTTTGTTTATTTTTACTCAGAACAAAAAATATTTAGATGTTCAAAGCAAATAATTTATTAAAGCAATTGGTTTATTTGGCATCGCCATTAATTCTTAAATATCTCTTCTTTTTTTTATTTGTCGATTGGGATGTTTTCAATATCGAAGACATCAAAGAAGACATTATATTCTTTATACTTATCGCTGTATTGGTACATTCTAAATTTTTTCAAAAGTCTTTTTTGAAGAATATATTGCTGGTGGTTTACATTTTATATTTCATTTTGGAAACCACTTCATATTTGGCGGTCTCTTCAACATTTTCCTCCAGTTATATGTATTTGTTGCTGGAATCTGGTTCTGAAGAATTGAAAGAATTTGCTGGCGGTTATTTTAATTGGACGGTTTTTTTATCATTTTTCTTGTTTGTTATTCTCTTTTTTATACTTCGGAAAAAAGAATATACTATTAAAAGTAAATATCCAACAGTCATCGCTTTTGCATGCGCTGGTATTATTTTAATTACTCTAAAATTTACAGGACTTATAGAAAGTAACGCCTATCATAACATCGTTAGAGGTACTTATGGTTATTACAGTTTGCAAAAAAACATGAAGCTGACGCCAAGTATTAATCTTAATGATATCACCATAAGCTCAGAAAACGAAGTTTTGGTTTTGGTTTTAGGAGAATCTACAAACCGTAGTCACATGCAACTCTATGGTTACAATCGTGAAACTACACCAAATTTGAGCAAACGAACTGATGATTTGTTTGTTTATGATAACGTGATATCAACTGAGGTTTTTACCTTAAAAGCCGTGCCAAAAATTCTGACTTCATTAAATCTGAAATCTAATAATGATGATTTGGTAGATATCGTTCAGGTTTTAAAAGCTGCCGGTTATAATACGTATTGGCTTTCAAACCAACGACCAATAAGTTATCATGACAATGCCATAAGTGAAATTGCCTCTGGTTCAAAATATTTTAAGTTTTACAACCACTTAATAGATAGAGATACTAAAGTTTTGGACGAAGAAATGTTGCCAGATTACAGAGACATTTTAGATGAACCTGGTAAAAAATTAATTGTTTTAAGACTTATTGGAACACACTTTGACTATGATAATCGTTATCCTAAAACTTTTGATAATTTTAGTAAATCAAATGTTTCAAAAAGTCAAAAGCTTAGAAATGAATATGATAATGCTATTTTATACAATGATTTTATTGTCAATGAGATTATAGAATACTTGAACAAAAAAAATCTTAAAAGTGCATTGGTTTATCTTAGCGACCATGGCGAAAATATTTATGATTATGGTACAGATTTTTTTGGTAGGTCTGAAGAGATTTTAACCCCAAACATGTTCGAAATCCCCTTTTTATTATGGACATCCAAAGATTTTGAAAAACCTTTAGATTTCGAATACAAAAGAAATAGGCCTTTTACAGCAGAATTTACTTATGATAGTCTAGGTCATATTTTTGGAGTCTTACATTCTAGTATGAATACCGAAAAAAGTATTTTTAGCAACAGATACAAAGAAGATAAACGAATTGTTGTTGGTAACAGAGATTTTGACACTTATTTTAAAACCAAAGAATGAGTAAAAAAATCTGTCTATTAATTGATTCTCTAAGCTCTGGTGGTGCCGAAAGGATGGTGTCTAATTTATCATATTCTCTTGTTGTAAAAGGTTACGATGTCACAACAGTAATCATGCGAAACGAAGTTGAATACAATTACAGTGGCAAACTCTATAATTTCGGATTATACAAACAAAAGCATTCAAAATTAAAAGCATTTCGAGAATTAAAATCCTATTTTAAAATTCAAAATTTTGATATGATTTTAGACCATCGTATTAGAAGATATTGGTGGAAAGAATTTTTGTTTTCAAAAGCTATTTTCAGACCATTTAAGGTTATTTATTGTGTTCATCATTATAAGTTGTGGATGTATTTTCCTAAAGTGAATAACCCTTGGTTATCAAAGAAAACATTGGTGCCAAATCATAAAATTGTTGCGGTTAGTCAGCTGGCAAAATCTGAAATTAAAAAACGGTTAAATCTTCATAGTGAAGTCATTTACAATTATCCTGAATACAAGGAAATTGAAGCTTTTAAAACAGCCGAAAACTACATAATCGCTGTCGGCAGATTAGAGCCAATAAAACAATTTGATGTTTTGATTGAATGCTACGAAAAGTCTAATTTAAAAGATGAGAACTTTAAATTATTAATTTTTGGTGAAGGCAGTCAGCGTCAGAAACTTCAAGATATGATTGCTATAAAAAATTTAGAAAATCAAGTTGTTTTAAAAGGGTTTAGCGTAAATGTTTCGGAGTATATTAAATCGGCAAAAGCATTAGTCATGTCTAGTGAAGGTGAAGGTTTTCCTATGGTGTTAATTGAGGCGATTCAACTAAAAACACCTGTAATCTCTTTTAATTGTAAAAGTGGACCTTCAGAGATTATTGAAAACGGTATAAATGGAATTTTAGTAGACGACCAAAACAAAGAAGCATTAACTGCAGCATTAAATAAAATTATTGATAAAGAATTTTATTTAGAACTAAATCAGAATCTTCAAAGCTATAAATCCCCATTTACAGAACAAAATATTATAAAGCAATGGGTAAATCTTATAGATAATTTTTAGCGCGTTTTAAACACAAAAAATGGGTTGAGTTTTAGTTCGTCTTTGATTGTAAAAAGTAATTTGACAAGAGGATTCGGTAATTTTAAAATCAAAGTTTGTATCCAGTTCAAGTTTGTGTAGTCAATATCTTTTTTTAACTCACGTTCTAAATCTTTATTGCCCGAAAGTTTAAAAAACACAACCGTAGAAAATCGGTTAGAATCCATATACCGATTCAAGTATTTATTGTCCTTTTCTTCAGATTTATAACTATTCAAAAACTTCGGAATTGCTGTTTTAGTCGAAAATTGCGACATATTATCATCCATAGTTCGGTTGTAAATGGATGTAATTTTAGTGGTATCTAAAACCGTTTTATATTTCAAATTTATTCTGATGTATAAATCGATATCCTGTTCAGAATAGATTTCTGGGTCAAAATAACCAACATTATCAAACACATATTTTGGGATACACATAGCGCCAACCCAAGCGACACAATGCTGAAGAGAATGTTTAAAAAAGTCAGGTACAACACCTCTGAAATTTTCAGGTAAACCGTTATAAACGGCTTTGTGATAAATGCTTTCGGTCTTTTTTAGAGTGTATCTCGTTGTATAAAGTCCGTTATCAGGAAAATCTGTAATCAGTTGATTCAGCTGTTTTAAATGATTGGGTTTCCAGGTGTCGTCTGCATCGATAAACGCCATATACTTTCCTTCAGAAAATTTAATAGCATTATTTCTAGTATGCGATAATCCCTGATTTTTTTGTTTAATTAGCTTTATGCGTTTGTCTTTAAATTTTAGCACTTCGGCTTCACTATTATCAGTGCTTCCGTCATTTACAACTATGATTTCAAAATCTTCAAAAGATTGATTTAAAACAGATTCTAAAGTCTCAGAAATATATTTTTCCTTATTGTATAGCGGAATGATAACGGAAAAAAATGGTGGCATTAATAGCTGATTTTGGGTAAAAATAATCTTTTATTTCAACTTAGTTTTAAAGCTTTAGTCTCTAAATATTTTTAGATTTGTTTCATGTCTGTTAAGTCTATTCAAATTGTAGCGTTCGATAATCCATATCCACCAAATTTTGGTGGCGCAATTGATGTGTTTTACAAAATTGAAGCGCTTTCAAAAAAAGGCTTTGACGTATATTTACATTATTTCTACACCGATAGGATAGACGTTGGACCTTTAAAGCAACTTTGTAAAGAACTGCATGGCTACAAACGTAACACGTCTCTAATTAATCTATTTTCTAGTATTCCTTACCGTGTAAAAACAAGACAAAGCTCAGCTCTCTATTCAAATTTAAGGCGTATAAATAAACCTATTTTATTCGAAGGTTTACACAGCACATCAGTACTTGTTAAGCATAAGTTTGATGTACCAATTTATCTTCGTACACATAATATTGAACATGAATATTCTTTAGGTTTAGCACAAAGTGAAACCAATTTTGTTAAAAAGTTGGGTCACTATTTTGAAGCATATAAACTAAAACGCTACGAATCTATATTAAAAAAGGTTCACAAAATAATGACACTTTCACAAAGAGATGACACTTATTTTTCTGAAAATTTTAATGCTGAAACAAGTTTTATTCCTGTGTTTCATGGTAACGAAATAATAAGCAGTCAAACCCAAATTGGTTCAAAAAAAGAAAAGTTTGCATTGTATCATGGCGATTTAACTTCGCCTTCAAACCAATTGTCTGTTCTGTTTTTGCTTGATGTTTTTAAAGATTTAGAACATAAATTTATAGTAGCAGGCAATAGGTTGTCTAAAGCTATTTTACAAACAATGAATAGTTTAGATAATTGTAAATATGTTGAATTATCTTCAAATAAAGACTTAGATGATTTATTAGAAACGGCACACGTCAATGTTTTATACTCTAATCAGCAATCGGGCACAAAACTCAAGGTCTTTAATGCGCTTTATAAGGGTAAGCATGTCATTGTAAATGACAATATTGTTGATGATAAAGCCATATTGAGTCTTTGTCTAAGAGCAAATACTAAAGAAGCCTTTAAAACCGTTATTAATGAAAGTTTTCAGTCGGAATTTCAATTAACCAAAAACCGAATTGAAATTTTAAATTTATATACGCCAAGCCAATCTATTGAGCAATTTATTAAATTGATAAACTAATCTAATTTTGAATAGAGAACAGCTAGTAGAAAGCATCTTCAATAGCATTATAGCTAAAAAAGAAAGTATAGCAAAGATGTTTACTACTTCATCTTCGGATATTGGCTACTTCTATATTGATAATGTATTGCCAGAGAATATTGCTCAAAAATGCTTTGAAGTTTTTCCTCACAAGTCTGAAATGAGAGAGCTAAAAAGCCTCAAAGAATACAAGTACGTATCGGCGCAAATGGATAAACACCATCAGCTTTTAGAAGATGTTATTTACGCTTTTCAAGACCCGAAAATTGTAAAATTAGTCGGTGAGTTATGCCAAATTGATTCGGTTTATGCAGATAATTCTTTATACGCTGGCGGCTTATCACTGATGGCAAAAGATAACTTTTTGCATCCACATCTCGATAATTCTCATGATGCCAACAGAGAACGTTGGCGAGTTTTAAATCTGCTCTATTATGTAACGCCAAATTGGGAGAAAGAAAACGGCGGTCATTTAGAGCTTTGGCCAAATGGTCCAAAAAAGGAGCCAGTACTTATTGAAAGTAAATTTAATCGATTAATTGTCATGGCAACGCATAGTGCATCGTGGCATTCGGTTAATAAAGTGAATGTAGACAGAAGTCGCTGTTGTATATCTAACTACTACTTTAGTGATAAGCCTTTAAATGCCGAAGATGATTTTCATGTCACCACATTTAGAGCGCGACCAAATGAAACTTTTAAAAATGCCATACTATATGTGGATGAAAAAGTGAGAATGCTAGCCCGTAAATTCTTTAAAAAAGGTATACGTAAAAATCCGCACATTTATAAAAAGGAAGATGAATAATCTCTAAGCTTTTCTCTGCACCACTTCAAACACCTTATTTTCATCGCATTTAAACGTTTTGCTTGGGTATTTTAGCAGCAATGCATAATCGTGTGTTGCCATTAAAATGGTATTTCCATTTTTATTGATGTCTTGCAACACTTCCATAACTTCAATGCTAGTTTGCGGATCTAGATTTCCTGTAGGTTCATCGGCGAGAATAAGCTCAGGTTCGTTGAGTAATGCACGTGCAATTGCTACGCGTTGTTGCTCGCCACCAGACAATTCATGCGGAAATTTAAAACCTTTTGTTCCCATACCAACTTTGTCTAAAACATGCGAAATACGTTCAGTCATTTTTGGTTTTTCTTTCCAACCTGTGGCTTTTAATACAAATTCTAGATTGGCATTTATCGTTCTATCTGGTAACAATTTAAAATCCTGAAACACAACACCCAATTTTCGTCTTAAAAACGGAATGTCTTTTTCCTTTAAGCCATTCAACTTAAAATCAACGATAGAGCCTTCACCTTCGGTCAGTTCTAAATCGCCATAAAGTGTTTTCATAAAACTACTTTTTCCGCTTCCTGTTTTACCAATGAGATATACAAAATCGCCTTTTTGTAGCTCGACATTAACGTTGGATAATACTAAATTTTCGGCTTGATAAATATTGGCGTTTTTGAGCTGTAAAACAGTTTCGGACATAAGTTATTTTATTTTAGGTACTTTTTTATGAGAATTTTTTGGTTTTTTTTTAAATTTCTCGGTTTGCATTGCAAACGCTTGTGACCAATTTCTGCTGTTCATCCAATAAACCAAAAATGATATATTTCTTATTCTTTTCAAAGAAAAAATCACATGTTGTTATTTGTTCCTTTTCAGAAATCAAATGAGAATTTTTTAATTTCTCGCCACGATGTAATTCTATGATTTCAAAATTTTTATCTCCTAAATATTTTCCAAAAAATATAATTTCTGAGGTTTTAAATTCATCTTGAAGAAGCAAATCTTCTCTACTAGATTCATTAATGTATCCTATTGTTTTGCAATCGCAAAAAAATGATGTACTAAAAATAAAAAGCGAAAAGAAAATGACTTTCATAGATTATTAAAAACGAACTATAAGGTAAAAGTATTGCAAAAATTTCAATTTACGGTTTTTAATTTTGGCATAATAATTGGCTTCAAGAAAAGCTAAATACAGTTCAGAAATACAGATTTACAAAAAACGGTTTGATAACTCCGTTTATAATTATGTTAATTTTTCTGCGTTAGTAGTTAGACTTCTATTAATTTTGAATAGAGGTTTCTCATCAAAAATAAAAATCAAAAAACGACGCTCATGACGTTTATAAAAAAACAAATCACCTTTCTTTTTTTGCTCTGTTTCTCTTTTGGGTTTGCCCAAGAAACAGCCATTTATACCAGTCAGTTTAAAGAATACCAAAAAGCACTTACGCTTTACAATAATCAGCAATACAAAGCGGCTCAGTCTTTATTTGATGATATTAAATACCAAACTGAAGACGAGGTTTTAAAGTCTGACTGTAGTTATTACATCGCCAATTGTGCGGTAAGATTAAATCAGAAAAATGCCGACGATTTAATAGAGGATTTCGTAGAAGAATATCCAACAAGTACCAAGAGAAACACGGCTTATTTAGATGTGGCGGATTATTATTTTGAAAATTCTGATTATTCGCGTTCCCGAAAATGGTACGAAAAGGTTGATGATAGGAGTATTTCAAAGTCAGAGCAAGATAAATTCAACTTTAATTACGGTTATACATTATACAAAACAAAGAATAAAAATGGTGCGACAAAGTATTTAAATCGTGTAAAAGAAGATGGAGAATATACTCAACAGGCTAAATATTATTTAGGCTTTATGGCGTATGAAGGTGACGATTACGATTCCGCAAATGAGTATTTTGAAGCCGTTTCAGACAACGAGAAGTACAAGGAAAAGCTAAGTTATTATCAAGCCGATTTAAACTTCAAACTTGGAAAATTTGAAAAAGCTATTGAACTTGCCAAAGCGCAATTACCAAAAAGTAATGATGAAGAAATTTCAGAACTCTCTAAAATTATTGGCGAAAGCTATTTTAATCTTGAAAAATATCCAGAAGCTCTACCATATTTAAAAGCGTATAAAGGCAAAGATGGCAAGTGGAATAACACGGATTTCTACCAACTTGGTTACACGTATTACAAGCAAAACGATTTTGAAAATGCGATTTCAGAATTCAATAAAATCATAGACGGCAATAATTCCGTAGCGCAAAATGCCTATTATCATTTAGGTGAAAGCTATATCAATCTCGATAAAAAATCTGAAGCATTAAACGCGTTTAGAAACGCCTCACAAATGCCGTTTGATGATAAAATAAAGGAAGACGCATGGCTTAATTATGCCAAACTGAGTTACGAGATTGGCAATCCATATCAATCTGTACCGCAAGTGTTATCAGGTTATCTCGATGCCTATCCAAAAACGTTGTATAAAGATGAAATTGAAACGCTGTTAATTGACTCATACATCACATCAAAAAATTACAAAGAAGCTTTGGAAATGTTAGATGGCAAAAACAGCTACGAAAATAAAGAAGCGTATCAAAAAGTGGCTTTCTTTCGTGGAATCGAATTGTATAACGAAGACAAATATGCAGATGCTTTACAAATGTTTGAAAAATCGTTATCGCAACCTCGCGATGCCTCTTTTACAGCAAGAGCAACCTTTTGGAAGGCGGAAACCGATTTTAATCTTACAAATTATAACGAAGCTTTGATTGGTTTTAAACACTTTAATCAGCAAGATGGCATTTCAAATTTATCCGAAAATGATAACCTCGATTACAACTTGGCATACACTTATTTTAAGCTGAAAGATTACGGACAAGCTTCAAATTATTTCGAAAAATTTATAAATGAAAAATCAGACGACAAACTCAGAGTTAACGATGCGTATTTAAGATTAGGTGATGGTTATTTTGTATCGAGCAACTATTCTAATGCCATTTCAGCTTATGAAAAAGCCATCAGTATTGGCGAAATAGAAACGGATTATGCGGCATTTCAAAAAGCGATGAGCTATGGATATATGGGTAAAGCTTCGACTAAAATTTCAGAATTGAAAAGCTTTATTTCTGGCTATCCAAAATCCGGATTACGAGACGATGCCATGTATGCTTTAGCAAATGCTTATGTCAAAGCCAACGATACAGACAAGGCAATGGCGATTTACAATAAATTGAATACAGAATATCCACGAAGCGCCTTTATTTCTAAGTCATTGTTGCGTCAAGGTTTAGTGTATTATAATGGCAATGAAAATGAATTAGCGCTGAGTAAATTTAAAAAAGTAGCTAATGATTTTGCAGGTTCGCAAGAAGCCGTTCAAGCTGTCGGCACGGCACGTTTAATATATATCGATTTAGGTCGTGTTGACGAATATGCGCGTTGGGTAAAGACTTTAGATTATGTCGAAATCACCGATGCAGAACTCGATAACACAACTTATATCGCTGCCGAAAAGCAATATTTAGATGGCAATACAGACCAAGCCATATCGCAGTTTAATAAATATTTAAATAGTTTTCCTAACGGAGTTCATGCTGTAAAATCGCATTTTTATTTAGCGCAATTGTATTACAAAAAAGAGCTATTCGATAATGCAAAACCACATTACAAAGCCGTTGTAAACGCCGCAAAAAATGAATACACGGAACAGGCAACTGTGAAATTGAGCGAAATTTATCTGAACAATTCTGATTGGTCAGAAGCCATTTCAGTCTTAAAGCAATTAGAGAACGAAGCCGATTATCCGCAAAATATTATCTACGCGCAATCCAATTTAATGAATGCCTATTACCAAACTAAAGATTTTGCAATGGCTGAAAATTATGCCGAAAAAGTTTTAGAGAATAACAACTTAGATGCTAAAATTGAAAACGATGCGCAATTAATAATTGCACGTTCTGCTTGGGAAAGTGGTAATGAAGATAAAGCTCAAACGGCTTACGCTAAAGTTGAAAAAACAGCAAGCGGAAGTGTTGCTGCCGAAGCTTTGTATTACAACGCCTATTTCAAAAATAAAGATGGAAAGTATGTAGAGTCAAACACAATAGTTCAAAAATTAGCAAAAGATTATAGTAGCTACAAGTTGTATTCTGCAAAAGGATTAGTGGTTATGGCGAAGAATTATTACGCCTTAGACGATGCTTTTCAGGCGACCTATATTTTGGAAAGTGTCATTTCAAGCTTTCCAGAATTTAAGGATGTCGTCGCCGAAGCGCAACGCGAACTAGATATTATAAAATCAGAAGAAGCGAAAACAAATTCATCAATCGAATCAGACAAAAATTAAAATTTTTGTCATGCTGAACTTGATTCAGCATCTCATCATCAAAAGAAAAACAGAATGAAAATCAAATTCAAATTAACCCTACTACTAACGCTAATCGTAACGGTTATGTTTGCCCAAGAGCGCACAAAAGACACTTTGGACGACCAAACGGTAAATGTTGTAAAACCATATACGCCAACAATTTCAGATGCCTTTAAAATAAAGGATAAGCCATCATTGGATGATGCTAATGCTATCACCAAAAAGGAGGTTAAATACAATATTTTTTCAATTCCTGTGGCTTCAACGTTTACACCAGCAAAAGGAAAAGCGGCAAAGGTAGATAAGGCAAAACCAGTAAAATTATATGACAATTACGCTACTTTAGGCTTCGGAACATACACCACAATTTTAGGTGAAGTGTATCTTAATCATGAGCTAAGTAGCGGCGAAAACGTTGGTGGTTATTTTAGCCACCATTCATCTCAAGGTGGAATCGACGGTTTACTCATAGACGATGATTTTTCAAAAACCGGACTCAGTTTAAACTATTCTCAAAGACTGAATGATTTTAGTTGGAAGTTGGATGCTGGCGCAGAACTCATGGCTTACAATTGGTACGGTTTACCACAACAATTTTTCGGTCAAGCTGAGGCAAATACTATAGATTCTAAAATTAAATACAATAGTTTTTACGTTGGTGGAAAACTTAATTTTAATGATGCGATTGTTAAAGATGGAAGTGTAAGATTCAGACGATTTGGAGACGACCGAGATTCTGGCGAAAATAGATTTGTTGCTAAGGCTGCATTTGATGTTCCAATAAGTGGCGAGCAAGTTGAAACCGAACTGAAAATTGATTATATCGGCGGTAATTTTGATAGAAATTATAATACCAATACGGAATTAAACTATGGCAATGTAAATTTTAGTCTATCGCCAACATATCAATTAAAGCAAGATGATTTAACGGTCGATTTGGGGTTAACGTTCACGTATCTAAATAATACTGAAATCAGCGATAATAATTTTTACATCTATCCAAATATCGAAGCATCTTACCGTTTGGTTAATGATATTTTAATTGGTTACGCTGGTGTTACTGGAGAGTTAATTCAGAATTCTTATTACGATTTTGTACAGCAAAACCCATTTGTTTCACCAACCTTATTAGTAACACCAACAGACCAGCAATATCATGGCTTTATTGGCTTAAAAGGAAAGCTTTCTAATAGTGTAAGCTATAACATTAAAGGAAATTATTTTGCAGAACAGAATAAGGCTTTATTTAAAACTAATGATGCACAAACCTTTGCAACAGAAGATTACCAATTCGGGAATTCATTCAATGTGGTTTATGACGATGTAAAAACCTTTTCAGTTGGCGGCGAATTAAACATTGATGTTAATCGAAATTTTAAATTAGCCATAAAGGGTGATTATTTCAATTACAATACAGATGCGCAATCCGAAGCTTGGAATTTACCTAACATAACAGGTTCTGTGTTTTTAGATTATCAAATCTCAAAGCAATGGTTTATGGGTGGAAGTGTATTTTTTAATGGCGAGCGTAAGGATGAAGCTGTACTTTTGGGAACCTTGGCGCCTGTACAGAGAACTACAGTGACTTTAGATAGTTTTTTTGATGCCAATGCTCATGTGGGTTATAAAGTTACTGACTATTTATCGGTTTACGGAAAGGTTAATAACATTGCAAATCAAGATTATCAGCGTTGGCAAAATTTCCCAGTTCAAGGTATTCAATTTTTGGCTGGGGCAACATATCAGTTCGATTTTTGACACGCGTTCTTATGCTTATCTCATCTCGATATTTCATCATTTAACTTCAAATTTTAATTTTGAGTGCCAGTCATTAAATAATCTTTATTTTAGAATTCTAAAATCTTATAAAATGAAAAAAGTTTTATTACTATTAATGTTTTTTAGTATTTTTTTCCAATTAAGCGCACAGAAAACAAATCCAAAATACGACGAAGCACTTGCCAAAAAAGTAGGTGCAGACGACTAAGGCATGAAATCTTATATTTTTGTGATTTTGAAAACTGGAACAAATACATCCACTGATAAAACTGAAATTGATAAAGCCTTTGCAGGTCACATGGCAAATATGAATACTATGGTTGAAGCGGGTAAATTAGTCGTAGCCGGACCAATAGGGAAGAATGACAAGAACTACAGAGGTATTTTTATTCTAAATGAAACTGATATGGAAAAAGCGAAAGCATTATTAGCAACTGACCCAGCGATAAAAGCAAAGTTTTTAGACTATGAAGCTTTTCCGTGGTATGGTTCAGCTGCGTTATCAGAATATCTCGAAGCTTCTGATAAAGTTTGGAAGGTTGGTTTTTAACAATTCAAATAAATTCAGTTAGATAAACTAAAAAGCGTCCGAGTCCGAGTCGCTTTTCTTATTTTTACACTGTAACCAAATATCATACTGAGCGCAGTCGATGTACTTTACAAAATATAATAATATTACAACCATGAAAAAACTAATCCTATTCTTAGCCACCGCATTAATTTTCTCTTGCGAAAGCCAAAAAGAGCAAGCCGATTTGATTGTCACAAACGCCAATATATATACTGTCGATGATAATTTCAACAAAGCCGAGGCATTCGCCATAAAAGACGGAAAGTTTATAGCTGTCGGTACTTCAGAAGAGATAACTTCTAAATACCAATCAGAAAATACAATTGATGCTAATGGGCAAACCATAACACCTGGGTTAATTGACGCACATTGTCACTTTTTAAACCTCGGAATTGGCCTGCAACAAGTTGATTTAATGGGTACTAAAAGCTACGATGAGGTTGTACAGCGCGTGGTCGATTTTCAAAAAGAAAAAAATGCAGATTACATTATGGGACGTGGTTGGGACCAAAACGACTGGGAAGATAAAAGTTTTCCAAATAAGGCCAAGTTAGATGAACTATTTCCAGATACGCCAATTGCCTTAACACGTGTCGACGGTCATGCCATTCTTGCAAATCAAGCTGCTTTAGATTTAGGAAATGTTACTGCTGAAAGTAAAATTGACGGTGGAGAAGTGGTTTTAGATAATGGAAAAGTAACCGGTGTGCTTATAGATAATGCTGAATCTTTGGTGATGAATCATTGGCCAGTGTCCACAAAAGAAGAAGCGATTACAGCATTAATGGATGCACAAGACGTGTGTTTCGATTTGGGCTTAACGACTGTAAATGATGCAGGTTTAAGTATTGAAGCGATAAATCTTATAGACAGTTTACAAAAAGCAGGCGATTTAAAGATGCGCGTTTACGCCATGGCATCGGCAACACCAAAAAATTTAGATTATTACATTAATAAAGGTATTGTAAAAACGGATTATTTAAGCGTACGTTCATTTAAGTTTTATGCAGATGGTGCATTGGGTTCTCGTGGCGCTATGATGCGCGACCCTTATAGTGATAAACCCGGGCATTTTGGTTTGTTGGTAAATGACATTAAAACATTAAAAGAAACAGCACAACGCATCGCAAATTCCGAATATCAAATGAATACACATGCTATTGGTGATTCTGCTAATCATGCGGTTTTAGATACATACAAAGACGTTTTAAAAGGAAAGCCAAATCGTCGTTGGAAAATTGAGCACGCTCAAGTAGTTTCGGATGAAGACTTTCCAAAGTTTAATGATATTATTCCTTCGGTTCAGCCAACTCATGCGACGAGTGATATGTATTGGGCGGAAGAACGAATCGGTGAAAAACGTATGAAAGGTGCCTACGCTTTTAAAGATCTTTTAAATCAATATGGAAAAGTTGCTCTTGGAACTGATTTTCCTGTAGAACGTGTCAACCCAATGTTAACGTTTTATGCTGCGGTAGCAAGACAAGATTTAGATCAATATCCTGAAGGTGGTTTTCAAATGGAAAACGCCTTAACTAGAGAAGAAGCTTTGAGAGGTATGACTATCTGGGCAGCGTATTCTAATTTTGAAGAAAACGAAAAAGGTAGCATCGAGGTTGGGAAATTTGCTGATTTTATAATTTTGGATAAAGATATTATGTCTGTTGAAGCAAAGGCTATTCCTGAAACTAAGGTTGTTAGTACTTTTGTTGCAGGAGTAAAACAATAGTCAAGAGTTAAAAACTTAAAGTTTAAAGTTTTAATGGATTGTAATTGTTGATTAATCCTATCTCAATTACTTATTTGTTTTGTTTTTCAAAATTTTCCTTTAGTGACGCTTTAGTGACGCTTTAGTGCTTTTACCCATTTTTAATTAACTCTATAGCTATTGGTTTCAATTTTCATTCTTTTCATTCTTTATTTTTAGGATATGAAAAGGAAAATTAAAAAGACAAGTTTTGCTGATTTGCTTGTACTTGTAGCTTTGTGTTTTGGATTTTATTTGTGTGTTACATCAATATCGTCTATGCTAGATAATACTATTGATGCAACTCAAGAAACTATTGTAGAATTTGTAGGTGATGATTGCAAGTTAAACCGAAAATGGCATTTAAAGGACTATAAAATTGAAGAAACAAGATGTTTGGGCTTAGAAGGTCCAGCATACTATCAATTTAATCTATATAATAGAGACATTTTAATTTCAGAAAATTCGTTATCAAAAGATACTTGCTTAGTAGAGTTTATACACGAGCAAGAATTAGTTTCTGTAAATATTTGTAAAGAACAAATGCAAGTTGCGCAATTAGCAGATTCTATTGGTGAAACACTAAATGCTAATCTTCGCTAGGTAATCGTAATGTTCTCCATCTTCAACTTTTTTACATTGCAATCCAACTGTTTTGCAAGCTAATTTTAAAGTCCCAAAATCGAGATAAAGCCATTTCATTGGAGTTGCTTCTTCGTTTTTATAGCTGAGGTAATAATCTAATTCGCCATAATAGCGACCATTATTTTCGAATCCTATTTCAACTTCAACTTCTTCTTCAAAACCATACATATATTTAATATCCGAAGAGTCAATAAGTATTTGTCCGTTTGGTTTTAGTAAAGATTTTAAATGCTTTAAATAGGTTGTTACTTGCTGCATCTCCTGAAATATACCAGTACCATTCATTAACAGTAAAATAGTATCAAATTGTTTTTCAGAATAGCTCAAAAGAGATATACATTCTATATTAATTACTCCTCTTCGTTTTGCAACTTCAACAGCACCTTTTGAACTATCAATAGCTTTGACTTCAATCCCTTTTTTTTGTAAATACAATGAATGACTTCCTGAGCCACAACCAACATCGAGTGCACTTCCTTCTACGAGTTGTAGCGCTTTTTGTTCTATTTTTGGCATTTTGGAAAATGCTCTAAATAAATAGGGTAGTGGCAATTTATCTTTGTCTGAAATGTTTGTCCAGGTTATAATGTCTTCAGAATACTGTCCTGATTGAAAATCTAATAATGCTTTTCCGAAGATGTCTTTTTCCATAAGTTTTTTTCAGTTTTAATGACCTAAGTTTTTCGTCGATATGTATCGAGAACTTTAGTTAAATTTGCTTTATGCAAGACCAAATCAATAAACTCCCGAAGTTAGCCAAAGATAAGCATAAGGAAAACAAAACGTTTTTTACGAAACTAAAAAAGAAGCCGCCAAAACAACTCGATTATATAATGCAAGAGTTGCATGATGCCGAATTTAGACGAACAGATTGTTTGGAATGTGCTAATTGTTGTAAAACCACTGGTCCATTATTTACCGATAAGGATATTACTAGGATTGCAAAGTTTTTTAAAATGAAACCACAGCAGTTTACGGAACAGTTTTTGAGGTTAGATGAGGAAAATGATTACGTTCTGCAATCGGTGCCATGTACATTTTTAGGAGCAGATAATTACTGTTCTATTTATGAAGTTAGACCAAAAGCTTGCCGTGAGTTTCCTCATACAGACAGAAAGAAATTTCAGCAAATTTCTAATCTAACTTTAAAAAATGTAGCCATATGTCCAGCAGCTTTTAATATTGTCGAAGCAATGAAAGAACGGATTAAAATATAAATAGATGAAGCAGCTTTTAATACTTTTTAGTTTACTAATTATAGGTCAAACAACTTTAGCTCAAGATGAAGAGTTTGTGGATGATAATTGGTTAGTGTCCTTGCCAATTGCCAAATTACGTGCTCGAGAAAGTAATAAAATGATTTTGATGGTTTGGGAAAATGCTTCAAAATATCCCTTGCCAATTGTGGTAAGAAGTGAAAACGGAAAAAATGTATTCATAGATAATTTATTTGCAGAACCAAAGCTGTCCGAATTGCTAAGCCAGTATTTTATTTTAGTAAAAGTTAGCGATGAAGTTTATGCCCACTTGTTTGCAGAGATTGATGGCAAACGTAAGCAATCTTACATCGATAAATTTAACGACGATACACTTAAAGTTATGGATGCTAACGGTAACATTGTGGGAACCTCGGGTGCATACACAGAACTTCTTAACCTCTCAAAATTTATCTTTAAATACGGTTTAGAGACTTCTTACATTAAACAAGAAATTACCAACTATCAACGAAATAAGGATTTCTACTCAACATTTTACTTGGCCTCAAAATATATAGATTACAGTATTTTAATAAATGATAAAGTCCGCTCAGAAATTTTAGCGCTTTCAGATTTGTATTTTCAAGAAGCAAGACAATTTTTAAGTAAAGGTGATTCAAAAGATAAAAACAGTTTATCGCAACGTCTGTATTTTACACAATTAAAACAAGAGCTTGTAAAAGGAAAATCTCGAAAAGTTTTAAGAGCTTTAAAAAAGTACGAAGCACCAATCGAAGAAGTCAACATCGCTTTAGTTATTTTTTTACGATATACAGCTTATCGACTAGAAAATGATATAGAGTTATTTAAGACTTTAGAAAAAGAAATTTCTTTACTAAATTTGAAACAAGCACAGCTAATTGTTAACATTAATAGATAGAAATTTGGAAACTATATATTCTTATTTTGAAACCATTCCGTCATCTCATAGAAGCTTAATTTTAGTTTCCGGGATTACATTATTTTGGCTTTTAGAAGGCGCTTTACCACTTTTTAAATTTGATTATAAAAAATGGAAACATGCCTTGCCAAATTTCTTTTTTACACTAACAACTATTATTGTAAATTTTGGCTTAGCATTTTTACTATTAAAATCTGCAGATTGGGTAAAAGCTAATGATTTTGGAATCATCAATTGGTTGCCAGAAATGTCATTGTGGTTATATGTTTTTCTTGGTGTTTTATTGCTCGATTTTTTTGGTGCATACCTCGCCCATTTTGTTGAGCATAAAGTAAAACCACTTTGGATGGTCCATTTGGTGCATCACACAGACCATAACGTAGATACGACAACCGCTAACAGACATCATCCAATAGAAAGTGTTATCCGCTTTGCATTTACACTTTTAGGTGTTTTTGTAGTTGGTACACCAATAGCAATTGTAATGCTATATCAGGCATTATCTCTAATATTTACGCAGTTTACGCATGCAAACATAAAGTTGCCAAAGTCAATTGATAAAATAATTAGTTACGTACTGATTTCACCAGATATGCATAAAATTCATCACCATTACCGCTTGCCTTACACTGATTCAAATTATGGGAATATCTTTTCTATTTGGGACAGATTATTTGGGACGTATATGTATATGGAAAGAGAAAATTTAAAGTATGGCGTTGATGTTTTTCCTGACAAGAAAAAGAATAGTAACATTAAAGATTTGCTAAAGCAGCCGTTTCAGAAATATGAAAAACCAACACTTGCCTCGGATTCTGAAGCTTAAATTTAGTGTAATTATTTTAGCGTTTATGATGAGTTGCTCGCTTAAATCTCAAATAGATATACAAGGACATCGTGGTTGCCGAGGATTGTTTCCAGAAAATTCATTACCAGCTTTTGAATACGCCATTAAGCTAGGTGTACATACTTTAGAATTAGATATTGCTATAACTAAAGATAAACAAGTTATCGTGACACATGAACCATTTATGAGTCGGACTATTTGTTTAAATCCAGAAGGCAATCCTATTGCAAAAAATAACGATAAGCAGTTTAATCTCTACGAGATGACACATGACGACATAAAACGGTTCGATTGTGGGACTAAGCTTCATTCACGATTTCCTAAGCAAGCTAAAGTAAAAGTGTATAAACCTCTATTAAAAGAGGTTTTTGATTTGGTAAAGCAACACCAAAGCGATGTAAGATTAAATATTGAAATTAAATCCAAACCTGAATATTATGGTATTTATACGCCACAACCTTCAGAATATGTAAAATTAGTTTTGAATGAAATTAAGTCTGAAGGCTTTGGGAGTCGCGTAAATCTTCAATCTTTTGATTTAACAATCCTCGAAGAAATTAAAAAACAGTCTCCAGAAATGCAAGTGGCAATTTTAGTGGATGAGGATGAGTCTATTTCAAAAAAACTAGACCAATTGTCGTATAAGCCTGAAATAATAAGTCCATATTTTAAATTATTATCTAAAGCGTTAGTTTCAGAATATAAAAATCAAAATTTTAAGATTATTCCATGGACAGTCAATAAGGAAAAAGACATGCACAAGATGTTAGATTTTAATGTAGATGGAATTATTACTGATTATCCAAACCGATTAATAGAAATATTAAAAAATATGTAGTTCGTCGAAAAAAAAGAACACTATAAATCTAAAATTAATTTTATAGCGTATATTAATCATTAATTAATTATCAACTAGTTTCTTTTAATAATTATAATGAAGAATTTCCCCCGATTTCTCATTGTGTTTCTTTGTCTCTGCTTTGCAAACATTGCTTTTTCTCAAAAAAGAAAAGGAAATGCTGTGATTTATAAAAATTACAATTTACAAGCTGCTGGACTAATTCATAAATTAAATGCAACTAAAGACACACTAATTCTTCAAAGTGAAAGAAAGATAAATTATTTATATACAGCAAATCGTAAAGACGAAGGTCGAGTAAAAGTAAGAGTTGATGGTAACTCATATAAATTACCACTTAACCGTCTTAAAAAAGGGAGAAACGTAATGGTAGCTATACAATCTCCTCTTAAAATTGTATTCGTTGTAAATGTGCTCAAAGAATTTCCAAGACCTTTTAATGAAAGTCTAACGGCCATTGTAGATTAAATAAGGCTCGCGCATTTTTTTAAAGCTTTCTAAGTCACTTTCCCAAGTTTTTTTTATTTCTATTTCTGTTTTACCAGACTCAATCTGCTTTTGTAATTTCTTGGTTCCAGCATGTTTTGTAAAATTTTCAGTATTAAAAAATTCCCATTTATCTTTATTACTGTAACCTGCATAACTTTTATAAGCTTCAATAATATATGTAAGGGTAAATTTTCTTTCAACTTTTACCTCAGATAAATCTTCGCCATAACAAACTTCCCCTTTATGTTTCGGATATTTTGACCCAAAATTTGCTTTTGGCGTATAACTAAACTTATAATTCATCGTATCTAAATATGGAGCGCCATAACGTTGAAATTGAAATTCTGTACCACGACCAGCGTTAATGGTTGTACCTTCAAACAAACCTAAACTTGGATAAAGCAAAATAGACTGGTCGTTTGGTAAGTTTGGAGATGGTCTTATAGGTAAGCTGTAAGTCATATCTCGACTGTAATTTTTAACAGGAATCACGGTTAAATCAGCTTTGACTTTGTTAGCAAGCCAACCTTCACCATTAATCATTTGCGCATATTCGCCAATAGTCATACCATGAACAAGCGGAATCGGATGCATGCCCAAAAAGCTGCTGTGTTCTTTCTCTAATGTTGGACCATCAATGTAAGACCCATTTGGATTTGGTCTGTCTAGGACAAGAACAGGGATATTCTGCTCAGCGCAAGCTTCCATAACATAATGCAATGTAGAAATGTAAGTGTAAAAACGCACACCAACATCTTGAATATCAAAAACCACAATATCTAAATCTTTCAATTGTTCTGTTGTTGGTTTTTTGTTTTTTCCATGAAGTGAAAAAATAGGCAAACCTGTTTTTTTATCCACACCATCTTCAACATGAGCGCCAGCATCTGCTTTTCCTCTAAAACCGTGTTCTGGTGAGAATACTTTAGTGATATTTATGTTCGAATTTAGGAGTGAATCGACTAAATGCTCATGGATTGAAGTTGAAATTATAAATGTTCCATATTGTCCAGATAAGCTCGGATGAGGTTTCATTTCCATCTCAGTTTTCTCCTCAAATATCACCGAAGTCTGATTCGCCACAATGCCAACATGCTTTCCCTTTAACAACGGTAAATATTTCTCAACTCGGTTGGCACCAACTATAATTTCAGAATTTTCAACTTCAGTTGAATCGCTTTCAACTTCCAACTTCAAACTTCCAACTTCAGACTTTCTACCGTTTCCGCACGCCAGAACAATAAATAAAATGCCAATCGTTATCTTAAATAAAACTGTATTTTTGAGCAGATTTAATCCCATATCAGATTTTGAATTTTGAGTTGTTTATAGCCAAACGTATAATTGGCAGTAAATCTTATAAAAGTAGTGTTTCGGCGCCAATAATTAAAATTGGAATCGCCGCAATTGCTGTTGGTATTATCGTTATGCTTATTGCTATTGCTACTGGTTTAGGTTTGCAGCAAAAAATTAGAGATAAAGTTGTAGCGTTTAACGGACATATCATTATCGATAATTACGACACGAATGCATCAGATGAATCTCAAGTTCCGATTTCAACAGAGCAAGATTTTTACCCTAATTTCAACAGTATAGAAGGCATTACGCATATTCAAGGTACAGCTAATAAGTTTACTGTTATAAGAACCGAAACCGATTTTGAAGGTGTTGTTGTTAAAGGTGTAGGTAAAGACTATAGATGGAATTATTTCGAAGAATTTTTAATAGATGGTCGTCTTCCAAATTTTAAAAATGAATTGAATAACGAGATTTTAATTTCAAGATATTTAGCAAATCGACTAGGTTTTAAAATAGGAGATTCATTTCAAACTTTATTTGGAGATAATCTCGAACGTCCGCCACGAATCATTAATTTTAAAATTGTTGGTATATACAATTCGGGTTTTCAAGAGTTGGATGAAAAGTTTTGTATTGCCGATATCCGACACATTCAGCGTATCAATAAATGGAAAAAAAATGAAGTTGGTGCTTTTGAAGTATTTATCGATGATTTTTCTAAAATTGAAGAAAAAGGCGAGTTGGTTTATCGTGAAATTCCGTCGCTAATGAAATCAACAACCATTACCAAAAAATATAGTTTAATTTTTGAATGGATAAAGATTTTTGACCAAAACACCTATGGCATTATCGCTATTATGATTTTGGTTGCAGGCATAAATATGATAACAGCTTTGTTGGTACTTATTTTAGAACGTACCCAAATGATTGGTATACTTAAAGCTTTAGGAACTTCTAATTGGTCAATAAGAAAAGTGTTTATCTATAACGCATCTTATTTGATTGGTTTAGGTTTGCTTTGGGGAAACATCATTGGTTTAGGACTGCTTTTCGTTCAAAAATATTTTAAATTATTTCCTTTAAATCCGGATACCTATTACGTTACTGAAGCTCCTGTATATATTAGTTTAGATTATATTTTAATTCTAAATATCGGAACATTTGTAATTTGCTCACTTATGCTTTTAATACCTTCGGTCATAATTTCAAAAATTTCTCCAGTAAAAGCAATACGGTTCGATTAGATTAAAATCCTAAATCTGTAATCGTAACATACATTTAATATTAAATCTCTAGTTTTCCATTACCTTTGCAGTCGCAAAATAAGATTATGAAACGAGCCTCAGGCTTATTTTATTATTTATGAAATACTTTAACGGCGAACACATTTTACCTTAAAGTAAAATAATAGATTTGAAAATGAATTACGCAGAAAATATACTAGGAACTATTGGTAATACACCAATGGTAAAGATGAACAAATTAGT
Organism: Winogradskyella litorisediminis; assembly: GCF_042675765.1. NCBI lineage: Bacteria > Pseudomonadati > Bacteroidota > Flavobacteriia > Flavobacteriales > Flavobacteriaceae > Winogradskyella > Winogradskyella litorisediminis. Next base: position 1,444,040 of record NZ_JBHTJL010000009.1, read on the forward strand.
TGAGGATTTACCATGTTTGGTTCTGGCCAAGTACGAAACTTTTAATCCTGGAAACTCGGTAAAAGACCGTATGGCTTTACAAATGATAGAAGATGCTGAAGCAGACGGAAGACTAAAGCCTGGAGGAACAATAATAGAAGGCACATCCGGAAATACAGGAATGGGATTGGCTTTAGCAGCAATCATCAAAGGTTACAAATGTGTATTTGTTTTAAGTGATAAGCAGTCTAAAGAAAAAATGGATATTCTTAGAGCTGTTGGTGCTGAGGTCGTGGTTTGCCCAACCAATGTAGAACCGACTGACCCAAGAAGTTATTACTCAGTTTCTAAACGATTAGCAGAAGAAACACCAAACTCGTGGTATGTAAACCAATACGATAATCCAAGTAATTGTAAGGCACATTTTCAATCTACTGGTCCAGAAATTTGGGAACAGACAGACGGTAAAGTGACGCATTTTGTTGTTGGCGTTGGTACTGGCGGAACCATTTCTGGTGTTGGTAGTTATTTAAAAATGAAAAACCCAAATGTAAAAATATGGGGAATAGATACTTACGGTTCGGTATTTAAAAAATATCACGAAACTGGAATTTTTGATGAGAACGAAATCTACTCGTACATCACCGAAGGTATTGGAGAAGACATCTTACCTGCAAACGTTAATTTTGGCGTTATTGATGGCTTTACCAAAGTAACCGATAAAGATGCAGCAGTTTATACGCAGAAATTGGCCAAAGAAGAAGGTATGTTTTTGGGTAATTCCGCTGGTGCTGCTATAAAAGGTGTATTACAGCTTAAAGAACATTTTGGACCAGATGATGTTGTAGTCGTTTTATTTCATGACCATGGAAGCCGTTATGTTGGTAAGATGTTTAACGACGATTGGATGCGTGAGCGTGGCTTTTTAGAAGACGAAGTAACTATTGCGGCAGACTTAATAAAAGACCACGAAGACAAACCTTTGGTTACTGTAAAAACAGAAGAATTAGTCTCTCATGCTATTGAGCGTATGCGAAAATTTAAAATTTCTCAAATACCCGTTGAAGATATTACGGGTTACGTTGGTTCTGTCGACGAGTCTGATTTGTTTAGACGTTATATGGAAGACAAAGACATTTCGGACTTGCCAATTAAGGAAGTAATGGGCGCAGCATTCCCAATAGTAAAAAAGAACACTAAAATTGAAGACCTCTCAAAATTAATTAATAAAGATAACAATGCTGTTTTAGTAGATTTAGAAAATGGAAAACATCATATTATAACAAAACACGATATTATTAGTGCGTTGTAATTACTAATAAAATTAAATTAAAAATCCCGAGCATTGCTCGGGATTTTTTTTAATATAATAACAACTAAAAGCTAGTGGCTAAAATTACTTCTTTAATGCTTGTTTAATGCTTTCAGAAATACTCTCGCCAACACCAGGAAAACCACCAACGATAAATTCAGTAAACTTTCCATCTTTTCCAATGACCGTATTTGTTGGATAACCACTTACATTAAATTTTGAAATTTCTTTTCTCGCATAAGCCACGACAGGATAATTAATTGGTTTCTTTTTTAAAAAACGCTCCACTTTGTTTGGGTCTTCAAAACTGATAGAAGCAAAAACAACATCCTCATTAGACTTAAAAGTATTATAAACTTCATTGAGTTCTGGGATTTCCTGGATACAAGGCGGACAGGTTGTAAACCAAAAATTTAATACGACTACTTTGCCTTTTGTATTGGCCTTACTAATTATGTTTCCGTTAAGGTCAGTAAATAAAAAATCTGGTGCTTCTTTACCAACATTTTCGTTTAGTTTGTTAGAATCAGCCATCATTTCGAGCATTTCTGCTTTTTCTTCAGCGGTTGTTTTAACCATTTGTAAATATTGCTTTCCTGTTGAATCTGTTTTAGGCTTAATAGTCCAATCGCCAGTACGCATTAAAATCATAAATTGCTGAAGTGTAATCTCGTTACCTTCATCATTTTTTATAATTGTATTTTCATCAATCTTTATTTGTTCTTGTGCTTGTACTATTTGCGTGCTTAAACAAAGAAAAATTAACAAGCTGTAAATAAATAATTTCATCGCGTTTTTGGTTTTAATTTCTACAAATTAAACGTTTTTACTTAAAACAAAGTATAAGTGAAGGCTGATACAAATTGAGTAAATCGATTTGTCTGTATTGGCTTAAAATTTTATTTTAGAGCATGCAAGAAGACTTCCTTCATTTTATTTGGAAATATAAGCGATTTCAATCAAAAGCATTAAAAACGGTTGAAGGTTCCTTTATTAACATCATCAGTTTAGGTCAGCATAACCATAATGCTGGTCCAGATTTCTTCAATTCTCAATTAGAAATAGACGGACAAAAATGGGCAGGTAATGTTGAGATTCATATAAAATCGTCGGATTGGTATGTGCATAATCATGAAAAAGACGAAGCTTACGATAATGTAATTTTACATGTGGTTTGGGAACACGATACCGAGATTTTTAGAAAAGACAATACTGAAATTCCGACTTTAGAAATTAGTAACTATGTAGATAAAACACTTTTTAATAACTATAAAAGTCTACTGAATTCAAAAACTTGGATTAATTGCGAAAGTGATATCGGAAGCATCGATGATTTTAAATTCAACAGTTGGTTAGAGCGATTGTATATTGAACGTTTAGAGCGGAAATCAACAGAAATTGAGCAATTACTTCAAGAATCTAAAAACGATTGGGAAGCCGTTTTATTTAAAATGTTATTGAAGAATTTTGGATTGAAAGTCAATGGCGAACCGTTTAAAAGTTTGGCTAATTCTGTTGACTATTCTATTGTAAGAAAAGTAAAAACCAATCAGACCGATATAGAAGCGTTGCTTTTTGGTCAGGCCAATTTATTGGAAGATGAAGTTGAAGATATGTATGTTCAAGATTTACAGAAACGGTATTCATTTTTAAAACAGAAATTCGGTTTAGAAAATCGTGGCGTAATGCCATTGCAATTTTTTAGATTAAGACCACCAAATTTTCCAACAATCCGATTATCTCAATTAGCTGTTTTGTATGCAACGTATTCAAATTTATTTTCGGAGGTGATTCAGCTTCAAGCTAAAGAAAACTTTTATGAGTTATTTCAAATAGAAACTTCAGAATTTTGGGAAACGCATTATACTTTCAGCAAGACTTCAAAAAAAGTAAAGAAAAAATTATCCAAACCATTTATAGATTTATTACTTATCAATACCATTTTACCAGTAAAATTTAGCTATTTAAAGTTTAAAGGTAAAATGGATGACCAATCTATTTTTCAACTTATAAAATCTATAAAGATTGAAAACAATGGTATTGTAAATAAATTTTTAGAGTTACGACCAATGGAGAAATCGGCAATGACCTCGCAAGGCTTAATTCAACTAAAAACTGAGTATTGCGATAAAAATAAATGCTTACAATGTGCTGTTGGAAATCAATTGATAGCAAAAAAATAAATACCTTGCAGTATGAAATGGTTTTATGACTTATTGCATTACTTCCAGAAACGTGGTTATTACGTATGTCAGCGTATCGCAGACCGTTTAGGCATTCGTGCTAAAATTGTACGAACAACTTTTATGTATCTAACTTTTGTTACAGTTGGTTTCGGTTTTGCACTCTATTTATTCTTGGCATTTTGGATGCGAATTAAAGATATAATTTATACTAAACGAACTTCGGTTTTTGATTTATAGATATGATAAATCCTATTATAACTTTATTTAAGTCAAAAATTTATACCGCATTAGCCTTATTACTTTTTGTATTAGGCGTTGGCGTTTTGGGTTACCGGTTTATGTCTGATTACACCTGGATAGATGCTTTTTACATGACGGTTATAACTGTTACCACCGTTGGCTATGGTGAAGTAAACCCTTTAGATACAAATGCTAAAATCTTTACTATATTTTTAATTCTTTCTAGTGTGGTGATTTTGGGTTACGCCATATCCATCATAACAGAATTTATTTTAAGTAAAAATAATTTTGAAGACATAAAACAACGAAAAATGCAAAACAGAATCGATAAATTATCAAATCATATTATCATTTGTGGTTATGGTCGTAACGGAAAGCAAGCAGCAAAAAAATTACTGACCTATAAAAAGCCATTTGTAATTATTGAGCAAAGCAAAGACTTAATTGAAGCTAGCCAAGATGAAGGTGTTGATTTTGTACATGGCAATGCAAATGAGGACAAGGTATTAATTGAAGCAGGCGTAAAGAGAGCCAATTCATTAATTTGTGCATTGCCAGATGATGCAGATAATTTATTTGTGGTTTTATCTGCCCGTCAAATAAACAAGGATTTAAAAATTATTTCTAGAGCCTCGCAAGAAACATCTTATAACAAATTAAAACTTGCAGGAGCAAACAATGTTATTTTACCAGATAGAATTGGTGGTGACCACATGGCGTCTTTGGTTGTTGTTCCAGATTTAATAGAGTTTGTAGACAATTTATCATACGTAGGTGCTAAAAACGTAAACATTGAAGAAGTAGCCGTAGAAAAGCTATACGATGCATCTAAAGAGTGTACAATAATAGATTTAGATTTAAGGCAAAAAACAGGTTGTACAGTAATAGGTTTTAAAAATCCTGATGGCGAATATATCGTTAATCCTGAGGCACATATTAAGCTTGTCAAGGGTTCAAAAATAATTGTACTAGGTCGACCAGAGCAAATTGAAAAATTAAATTCTCAATACGATATTGCATAATTTGCAACTACTTTTAACGTGTCAAGCTTTAAAATTTCGTTTTTTTTTAGCATCTTGTCGGCTACTTTAAAAAACTAACTAATAAAAAACTTATGAAGAAATATCTTCTAGCAATTTTTGCTTTAGCATTACCATTATTAAATTTTACTCAAGAGGCCGAAAAAGGCATTGATCAAATAATTGACGAAAAATTTGGTGCAGCAACAGGCTGGTTTGTTGAAGCTATATTTTATCAAATTCCGTTTTCTGATACTGTAAGTGTTTACTGGGTTTTGTTTCCTCTTATTTTGGGAGCTTTGTATTTTACCATTTATTTCAATTTTATAAACTTTAAAGGTTTTTTTACATCTGTAAATATTGTACGAGGCAAGTATGACGACTTAGATAAACCAGAAGATGAAGATTTATCAGTTGCTGGAGATTCTACTCCCGGTGGAGATGCTATTGAAACTATAAAAATTGAAAATCATGAAGGAGAAGTAAGTCACTTTCAAGCTTTAACTGCCGCTTTATCCGCTACCGTAGGTTTAGGAAATATTGCAGGAGTGGCAATTGCCGTTTCAATTGGTGGTGCAGGTGCAACATTTTGGATGATTATAGCTGGTTTCTTAGGAATGGCTTCAAAATTTGTAGAGTGTACACTTGGTGTAAAATATAGAGATATTGAAGCAGATGGTACCGTTTATGGTGGACCGATGTACTACTTAACCAAAGGATTAAAATCTAAAGGAATGGGCGGCTTAGGCAAAGTTCTTGCTGTTTTATTTGCAATATTTGTTATTGGAGGTTCATTTGGAGGTGGAAACATGTTCCAAGTTAATCAAGCTTTTCAATTAGTAGAAAATATTACTGGAGGAGAACAATCTTTTCTTCATGGTTATGGTTGGGCTTTTGGTTTAGTAATGGCGGTACTTGTAGGTATCGTAATTATTGGCGGAATTAAGAAAATTGCAAAAGTAACTGACAAAATTGTTCCTTTTATGGTGGCAATTTATGTAGCAGCTTCATTATTTGTCATCTTCGCTAAATACGACATGATTGGTAGCGCATTCGCTGCTATTTGGAATGGCGCATTCAGCCCAGAAGGTATTGCCGGTGGTGCAGTTGGTGTATTAATTCAAGGTTTTAGACGTGCCGCATTCTCTAACGAGGCAGGTATTGGTTCGGCATCTATAGCGCATTCCGCTGTAAAAACAAAATATGCAGCAAGTGAAGGTATGGTTGCACTTCTAGAGCCATTTATTGATACTGTAGTTGTTTGTACAATGACAGCATTAGTATTGATTATTACAGGATTTGTTGATCCATTAAATCCACCTGCTAATGATGCACAGGCTATCTTATTAACGTCAAGTGCGTTTGAATCTTCAATATCTTGGTTTCCTTATGTATTGACTGTAGCGGTTGTATTGTTTGCATTTAGTTCAATGATTTCATGGTCTTATTACGGTTTTCAAGGATGGTCTTATCTATTTGGACGGTCTAAGAAAACAGAGTACACCTATAAAGTGATTTTCTGTATTTTTGTTGTAATCGGAGCAGCTGCAAGTTTAGGTTCTGTAATCGGATTCTCTGATGCTATGGTATTTGCTATGATGGTGCCAAATATGGTTGGTTTAATTCTTCTAGCACCAAAAGTGAAGGAGGAATTAAAAAAATATATGGATGCCATAAAGGCAAGAAAGGCTTAACAAATTTTATCTTATATGAAATCCCACTTAAAGTTTTCTAAACAAAAACGAAGTGGGATTTTTTTGTTGATTCTATTGATAATTATTGCGCAGCTCATTTATCATTTTGTAGATTTTTCTGATGATGAAGTAGTAGCACCAAATCAAGAAGAACTAAATGTTTATAGGCAAGAAGTAGATTCGCTTCGTAAAGTAGCCATCGAGGCGAGACAGCCAAAAATATTTCCTTTCAATCCAAATTTTATAACCGATTACAAAGGTTATTCTTTAGGAATGTCTAATGAAGAAATTGATAGATTACATCAATTTAGAGAAAAAAATCAATGGATAAATTCTTCCAAGCAATTTCAAACGGTTACAAAAGTTTCAGACTCTTTGTTTGTTGAAATTTCGCCGTATTTTAAATTTCCAGATTGGGTAACAAATCCAAAACCGAAAAACTATTCAAAAAATTCTTTTCAAAATTCGAACACACCAAAAACATACGCACAGAAGATTGACTTGAATGTTGCCACAACAACAGAACTCAGAAAAGTTTATGGGGTTGGCGAAAAACTTTCTTCAAATATAATTAAGTATCGTGAAAAAAATGGTGGTTTTATTTCTGAAGCAGAACTTTCTGAAATTTGGGGTTTATCACCCGAAGTGATAGAGCGTATCTCAAATCAATTTACGGTAAAAACACCTCGAAAGATTATAACTTTTAATTTAAATAAAGCTACACGTGATGAGTTAGTAACTATTCCACATATAGATTACGAAATAGCAAATAATATAATTGAAGAAAGAACACTTCGAGAAGGATTCAAAAATATTGAGGATTTAACAAAAGTTGAACAATTCCCAAGCAAAAAATTACAGATTATTAGATTATATTTGTTTCTGTAATAAAATTGCTAAAAAATGTCAAAATTATATTTTACAGAAGAACACGATTTATTCCGCGAAAGCTTACGCGATTTTCTTAAAAAAGAAGTTGTTCCGCATATTGAAAAATGGGAAGAAACTGGACAAATTGAACGCTTCATTTGGAAGAAATTTGGCGATATGGGTTATTTCGGTTTAGCAACTCCAGAAGCTTATGGCGGATTAGATTTAGATTTATTTTACACGGTAATTTTATTAGAAGAAATGCAACGCATTAATTCTGGTGGATTTTCTGCAGCCATTTGGGCACATGCCTATTTAGCAATGACCCATCTTAATAAAGAAGGCAATCACGAACAAAAAGAGAAATACCTAACACCAAGCGCACTTGGTGATAAAATAGGATGCTTGTGCATTACAGAACCTTTTGGCGGAAGTGATGTTGCCGGTATGCGCACAACAGCTGTAAAAAAGGGAGACACGTATGTTATAAATGGTTCAAAAACATTCATTACAAACGGTGTTTATAGTGATTATTTAATTGTTGCCGCTAAAACAAAACCCGAATTAGGTAATAAAGGAATTAGCATTTTTGTAATGGATAGAGATACTAAAGGTATTTCTGCTACTAAACTAGATAAGTTGGGTTGGCGTGCTTCAGATACTGGAGAAATAGCATTTGATAATGTCGAAATTCCTGCAGAAAATTTAATGGGAGAAGAAAATCAGGGTTTTCCATACATTATGCAGCATTTTGCTTTAGAACGATTAATTATGGGCATTAACGCTCATGCTAGAGCAGAATATGCTTTAGAATATGCTAAGCAATACATGTCTGAAAGAACTGCTTTCGGAAGAACAATAGATAAATTTCAGGCTTTAAGACATACTTATGCAGATTGCGAAACACAAATGGAAATCTGCAAACAATTTAACTATTATGTAGCAAAACGTTTAGATATGGGTGACTACGTCGTTAAAGAAGCAACCATGTCAAAGCTTCAATCTACAAAAATGGCTGATGATGTAATTTATCAGTGCCTTCAGTTTTTAGGCGGTTATGGTTACATGGAAGAATATCCGTTAGCACGTATGTCTCGCGATAGCCGTTTAGGACCAATTGGTGGTGGCACAAGTGAGATTTTACGTGAAATTATCGCTAAAATGGTAATTGACGATAAAGATTATAAGCCAGCAACATAAAATAATTTGATTAGTTTTGGAGTTCTATTAAAACTAAATTTCGATTTTTGAGTAAAACGGAATGGATTTTGTCATGACGTCAATAGAAATACAAATAATCAACTTATAATGAATTTTAATTCTTTTAAATTTCTATGCGCTTTTGCGCTACTTTTTTCAGCATTTATTTCATTTTCTCAAACTGAAATAAAAGGAAAACTTATCGATGCCGATTTAGAGTTTCCTGTTGAAAATGCAAGCATTTACATTCAGAATACTACCATTGGTACAATTAGTAATTCCGATGGTCGTTTTGCTTTAAATGTTCCGAATGCAAATCTCAGAGATACACTTGTCATTTCATCTATTGGATACAAAAGTTTTAAGGTACCAGTTAATGAATTCGACGGTTCTAATGATATTCTTTTATACGAAGACATAGCCACATTAGATGAAATTGTTATTGTTGCTGATCCAAGACCTACCACTGGAAATGGAATCGTGCAAAAAGCTATAGAAAAGTTACCTGAAACTTTGCCAGATTCGTCTTATCTACAACGTGGTTTTTTACGTCATCGAGAAAAAAATAGCTTAGAATTTAAATGGCTTATAGAAAGTGCAATAACTGTTTACGATTCTGGTTATGGAAGCAAAAGCACAGAGCATTTAAAGGTTAATGTAGATGAAATGCGAAAGAGTTATGATTTGCGAGACGTTGATAGTATTTTTTCATACGTCTCTTATAGAAATCGTAATAAGGGTCGTGAGAGATTAAAAGCTGAAGATATTCGCCGAAATGATGTTACAAAAGCTCAATTGGTAAAAGCTATTAAATGGAATGATACGCGCGTTAACGGACTTCAAAATATATTTCAAGGAAAGTTAAATATGTTTCGAAATGTGCAAGATGAAAAAGCACTTTTTGGAGAAAATATGTTGAAAACACATCAGTTTGAATTGGATACGGTTCTGGTTGATGATGGACGTAAAATCTATAAAATCAAAATTGATGAAAGTGTAGATTTTGTTAATCTTGAAACTAAGGGTATCTACAACGATGGCTATAAGGCTCAAGGTTGGTTGTATATTTATTACGATAATTACGCCATTAAAAAAGTGGAGTATGAGTTAGTCGCAGCATCACCCCAACAGAAAAGTAGAAGTAAGCGTTTGTTTGGGACACAAACCAATCATAAGTTAGTCATTAATTACAATGAGTATAATGATAAAATGTACCCAAATTATATTTATTACGAAACGCCTAAGTTGGTAAATGTAGGTTTAAAGACGGATAGAAAAGTATCGCAAAAAGAAATCGATAGATATAATAGAGAAGAACGCTATTATTCCACAGTACAAGAAATTCTATTTTCCGAAATTATTTTAGATAGAGAAATTATAAGAGCCGAATTAGAAAATAAGCCTTGGGATATGGATATTTTTCAAACCAAACCATATAACAAGGATTTCTGGAAAAATTACAATGTCCTTCTAGAAAGTGAAGAAGATGAGCAGTTGATAGATGATTTGTCGCAAAGAGCATCGTTATATAAAGATTAATATCAGGTTAGATATTTAAACTAAATCCCATTCATTTTAATGTTTGGGATTTTTTTTATGTTTTAAAATTTCATTCTGAAAAAATAAAACCTATTTTTAAGTTTATAACCTTTTATAATGCTTCAAGAAAGATTTTTCGATTATTTACTGCTAGAAAAAAATTATTCTAAGCATACAGTAACTGCCTATAAAAATGATTTAAAGAGTTTTCAAGAGTTCTTAAATTCTAATCACGACCAAGCTTCAATTAAAGATGTTTCATATAGCTTAATAAGACAATGGATAGTTGAATTGGTTAATAGTGGAATTTCAAACCGAAGCATTAACAGGAAAGTATCATCATTAAATACCTTTTATAAATTTTTAATTAAGATAAAAGAAATTTCTTCGAACCCGCTTAAGCTTCATAAAGCATTAAAAACAGAAAAAAAGGTTCAAGTTCCATTTTCACAAAAAGAACTTCAAGTGGTTTTAGAAAATTTAAATGATGTTAATGACTTCAAAAGTGCTAGAGACAAACTTATTGTAGAAATGTTTTACGCTACAGGTATACGTCGTATAGAATTGGTGAATATTAAGGTTTCAGATATAGACGTTAATAGCAGTATGCTTAAAGTTTTAGGAAAGCGAAATAAAGAACGGTTCATTCCTTTAATACCTTCAGTTATAAAATCCCTTAAAGTCTACTATACGTACCGAAATGAACTTCCAAAAATCTTAGATGTTGAAAATTTGTTTCTTACAGAAAAAGGAGTAAAAGTCTATGAAACACTTGTTTATAGAGTAATAAATAAGTATTTTAGTAAAGTTTCTTCTAAACTAAAATGTAGTCCTCACGTGCTTCGGCATTCGTTTGCTACACATTTACTTAATGAAGGAGCAGATATAAATTCGGTAAAAGAATTACTAGGACATGCTAGCCTTGCAGCCACACAGGTTTACACACATAATAGTATTGCCGAACTAAAAAAAGTGCATGCTAAAGCACACCCAAGAAATAACAACTAACTAAAAAAGTAAGCTCATGAACGTAAACACACAATCTATCAATTTCGTAGCAGATATTAAATTGAAAAACTTTATTGAAAAGCGTTTTGAAAAATTGAATCAGTTTTATGACAAAATAATTCAAACAGACGTTTACTTAAAAGTTGAGAATACGAGTAATAAAGAAAATAAAATATTTGAGGCTAAGCTTAGCGTACCAGGAGATACATTTGTCGTTAAGAAGCAATCAAAGTCTTTTGAGGAAGGCGCAGACCTTGTAGCCTCTTCGTTAGAAAGGCAACTAAAACGACGCAAGGAGAAACTACGTTCACATTCTTAATTAAAATTTTTTCAAAAATGTTTTGAAAAAAAAAATAAAGCATTACATTTGCAGTCCGTTAGAAATAGCGGACTTTTTTATGGTTAAATTTTAACCTTAAAAAGAAGTAAAAAGCCGATGTAGCTCAGCTGGCTAGAGCAGCTGATTTGTAATCAGCAGGTCGTGGGTTCGAGTCCCTCCATCGGCTCTTTTTTTCGATAGAAAAAAATGTTCTTTTAAAAGAATTGAAAATCAATTTTAATGTTGTATTTTTGCAGCCTTAAAAATTGATGATTGGGGAGATACTCAAGCGGCCAACGAGGACAGACTGTAACTCTGTTGTTTTTAACTTCGCAGGTTCGAATCCTGCTCTCCCCACAATAAAAACCAGATAAGTAGTTGTTGAAGCTTAGCTTTTAATCGACTAATTTTTCAGGTTTTTAGTGAAGGGTTTCCTTTCGCGGATAACTTAGCTAAGCGCGGTAATCCATCTAAATTATGAAAATACCTTCAGTTAGTAAAATAACTGTAAACAATTGCGAGAGTAGCTCAGTTGGTAGAGCGTCAGCCTTCCAAGCTGAATGTCGCCGGTTCGAACCCGGTCTCTCGCTCAAGAGAAAGTATTCCTGTGAAAGCAGGGATACTACCTTGTTTTATAAAAGGTAATAAAGATAAATCTTTATGCCGGTGTAGCTCAGGGGTAGAGCGTTTCCTTGGTAAGGAAGAGGTCACGAGTTCAAATCTCGTCATTGGCTCTTTTTTTTAAGTATAAAATTGAACACTAATATAAATTAAGATTAAAATAAATTAAACATGGCAAAGGCAACTTTCGATCGTTCAAAACCACACCTTAACATAGGTACTATTGGACACGTAGATCACGGTAAAACAACTTTAACTGCTGCTATTACTAAAGTATTAGCTGATGCAGGTTTATCAGAAGCAAAAGACTTCGATCAAATTGATAACGCTCCAGAAGAAAAGGAGAGAGGTATCACAATTAATACATCTCACGTAGAGTATGCAACTGCTAATCGTCACTACGCCCACGTTGACTGTCCAGGTCACGCGGATTACGTAAAGAACATGGTTACTGGTGCTGCGCAAATGGACGGTGCTATCTTAGTTGTTGCTGCAACTGATGGTCCAATGCCACAAACTCGTGAGCATATCCTTTTAGGACGTCAAGTAGGTATTCCTCGTATCGTTGTATTCATGAACAAAGTGGATATGGTTGATGATGAAGAGCTATTAGAATTAGTTGAAATGGAAATTAGAGATTTATTATCATTTTACGAATACGATGGTGATAATGGTCCTGTTATTGCTGGTTCTGCTTTAGGATCACTTAATGGTGAGCAAAAGTGGGTTGACACAGTAATGGAATTAATGGAAGCTGTTGATAACTGGATTGAAGAGCCTGTACGTGATATGGACAAGCCTTTCTTAATGCCAATCGAAGATGTATTCTCTATTACAGGTCGTGGTACTGTTGCAACTGGTCGTATCGAGACTGGTGTAGCTAACACTGGAGATCCTGTTGAGATTATCGGTATGGGTGCGGAGAAATTAAACTCTACAATTACTGGTATTGAAATGTTCCGTCAAATATTAGATAGAGGTGAAGCTGGAGATAACGCTGGTATTCTTTTAAGAGGTATTGAGAAAACTCAAATCTCTAGAGGAATGGTAATCGTTAAACCGGGTTCAGTAACTCCACATACGAAATTTAAAGCTGAGGTTTATATCCTTAAGAAAGAAGAAGGTGGTCGTCACACACCATTCCACAACAATTACCGTCCACAGTTCTACGTTCGTACAACTGACGTAACTGGAAACATTGCGCTTCCTGATGGAGTTGAAATGGTTATGCCTGGTGATAACTTAACAATTACTGTTGATTTAATTCAGCCAATTGCAATGAATGTAGGTTTACGTTTCGCAATCCGTGAAGGTGGACGTACTGTTGGAGCTGGTCAGGTAACTGAAATTTTAGACTAATACAAATCTAAATATATCTTAAGGTGTCCCGTTTTTTTCGGGATACCTTGATTTATGTTTACGGGTTTAGCGCATCCCATGTGTTTTGTGATGTATAGCAAACTCTAATAAACGGGTTTAGCTCAGTTGGTAGAGCACTGGTCTCCAAAACCAGGTGTCGGGAGTTCGAGTCTCTCAACCCGTGCAATAATAAATAAATCAAATGGCAGGATTAATAACATACGTAAAAGAATCTTTCGGAGAGCTAAAGAATAATGTAACGTGGACACCTTGGTCAGAAGCGCAAAGGCTAACAGTTGTTGTAGCGGTTTTCTCCATATTATTTTCATTAGCTATTTGGGGAATTGATACTGTTTTTAGTCGATTGATTAAATATTATTTTGGAATAATTAATTAAACAACACATCAATTACATGTCTGAAAAGAACACAAATAAAAAATGGTATGTTGTTAGGGCTGTCAGTGGCCAAGAAAACAAAATTAAAACTTACATTGAGAATGAAATCTCTAGATTAGGTTTAGGTGATTTTGTTGACCAGGTTTTAGTGCCTACTGAAAAAGTTATTCAAATCCGTAACGGAAAAAAAGTAAATAAAGAACGTACTTATTTTCCTGGTTACATTATGATAAAGGCCAATTTAAGTGGAGAAGTTCCTCATATTATTAAATCAATTACAAACGTTATTGGTTTTTTAGGAGAAACTAAAGGTGGTGAACCAGTTCCTTTAAGGCAATCTGAAGTTAACCGTATGTTAGGTAAAGTGGATGAATTGTCTTTAGAAGCTGATTCAAATGTTGCGATACCATTTACTATCGGTGAAACTGTAAAAGTTATTGATGGACCATTTAATGGATTTGATGGTACTATTGAAAAAATAAATGAAGAAAAGCGTAAGCTTGAAGTAATGGTAAAGATTTTTGGAAGAAAAACACCATTAGAATTAAGTTATATGCAAGTAGAAAAAGTTTAATAATTGTTACACTATATCGCGATTGTTTTTTAAGCTTCAATTTTTAATAAAAACATCGCACAATATTAAAATCAAAAATGGCAAAAGAACTAGACAAAGTAGTTAAATTACAAGTTCGGGGAGGCGCAGCGAATCCATCGCCGCCGGTTGGACCCGCTTTAGGTGCCGCTGGAGTTAATATCATGGAGTTCTGTAAGCAATTTAATGCTAGAACCCAAGATAGACCAGGTAAAGTTTTACCTGTGGTAATTTCTGTTTACAAAGACAAATCTTTTGAATTCGTAATCAAAACTCCACCAGCAGCAGTACAATTATTAGAAGCGGCCAAATTAAAAAAAGGTTCAGGAGAGCCTAACCGACGAAAAGTAGCAAAAGTAACTTGGGACCAAATTAAAACTATTGCTGAAGACAAAATGGTAGATTTAAATGCATTTACTATAGACTCAGCAATGAAAATGGTTGCAGGTACAGCAAGATCGATGGGTATCACTGTTAAAGGTGGTGAAGCACCAAATTAAAATTTTTAAAATGGCAAGATTAACAAAAAAGCAAAAAGAAGCTAGAGCTAAAGTTGACAAAAATAAACTTTACTCAGTAGAAGAAGCTTCAGCTTTACTAAAAGAAATTACATATACTAAGTTTGATGCTTCTGTAGATTTAGCCGTAAGATTAGGCGTAGATCCACGAAAAGCAAATCAAATGGTTCGTGGTGTGGTTTCATTACCGCATGGTACAGGTAAAGATATGAAGGTTCTTGCATTAGTAACTCCAGATAAAGAAGACGAAGCTAAAGCAGCAGGTGCAGATTATGTTGGGTTAGATGAATACTTACAAAAAATTAAAGATGGTTGGACAGATGTTGACGTAATCGTTACAATGCCAAGTATTATGGGTAAGTTAGGACCACTAGGTAGAGTATTAGGCCCAAGAGGTTTAATGCCAAACCCTAAGACAGGAACAGTAACTATGGATGTAGCCAAAGCGGTTAGTGAAGTAAAAGCTGGTAAAATTGATTTTAAAGTAGATAAAACAGGTATTGTTCACGCACCAATTGGTAAAGCATCATTTAGTGTAGACAAACTTGTTGGAAATGCAAACGAATTACTTACAACTTTAATGAAGCTAAAACCAACAGCTTCTAAAGGTACTTATGTAAAAAGTATTTACATGTCAAGTACTATGAGTCCAAGTATTTCAATTGAAACAAAAATAGGATAGTAGTTAAACTTATAATATTATGACAAGAGAAGAAAAATCCCTAGTAATTGATGAGTTAACTACTCAGTTAGCAGAAAATACAAATATATATTTAACAGATATATCTGGATTAAATGCTGTAGATACTTCAAACTTACGTAGAGCATGTTTTAAAGCAAATGTTCAGTTAGCAGTTGTAAAAAATACATTATTAGAAAAAGCAATGGAAGCTTCAGACAAAGAGTTTGGAGATTTACCATCAACGCTTAAAGGCAATACCTCTGTAATGTATTCTGAAACTGGTAATGGTCCAGCTAAAGTAATTAAAGCTTTCCGTAAAAAGTCAGAAAAGCCTCTTTTAAAAGGCGCTTTTATTGAAGAGTCAATTTACATTGGAGACGACCAATTAGATGCCTTAGTGGATATCAAGTCTAGAGAAGAATTGATTGGAGAGATTGTTGGATTATTACAATCTCCTGCTAAAAATGTTATTTCTGCGCTTAAATCAAGCGGTGGAACTATTGCAGGTATCTTAAAAACATTATCTGAAAAAGAAGGATAATTAACAATTACGCACTTAAAAATTAAAATAAAAACACACTTACAAAAACGATAGAAAAATGGCAGATTTAAAAGATTTCGCAGAACAATTAGTTAATTTAACTGTAAAAGAGGTTAATGAATTAGCTGATATTTTAAAAGAAGAATACGGTATTGAGCCTGCTGCTGCTGCAGTAGCTGTTGCTGCTGGTGGCGCTGCTGCTGGTGGAGACGCTGCAGAAGAGCAAACTGAATTTGACGTAATCCTTAAAGCAGCTGGTGGTTCTAAACTAGCAGTTGTAAAATTAGTTAAAGAATTAACTGGTTTAGGATTAAAAGAAGCTAAAGGTCTAGTTGACGATGCACCAAGCCCAATTAAAGAAGGCGTTTCAAAAGACGAAGCTGAAGCTTTAAAAGCACAGTTAGAAGAAGCTGGTGCTGAGGTTGAGCTTAAGTAAGCTTACTTAATACCTACAAGACAAGGTTTAGGTTTATCCCGCTAAAAAAGCGGGATAATGCCTAGACCATTTTGTGTATATAAATATTATGTACACTTTTTACATTATTTTTAATCAAAAACGCGTTCATCGATGTTAGCAAAACAAGCTGAAAGATTAAATTTCTCCTCGATTGTAAATAGAACTGAATACCCAGATTTTTTGGATATTCAGATAAAATCCTTTCAGGATTTTTTCCAATTAGAGACAAAATCTGATCAAAGAGGTAATGAAGGGCTTTACAATACCTTCATGGAGAACTTTCCAATTACCGACACAAGAAACCAATTCGTATTAGAATTCTTGGATTATTTTATTGATCCACCAAGATATTCAATCGAAGAATGTATAGAAAGAGGACTAACATACAGTGTGCCACTTAAAGCACGTTTGAAATTGTATTGTACAGATCCTGAACACGAGGACTTCGAGACTATTGTTCAAGATGTATACTTAGGAACAATTCCTTACATGACACCTAGCGGTACCTTCTGTATAAATGGAGCAGAAAGAGTTGTTGTGTCTCAGCTGCATAGATCACCTGGTGTATTCTTTAGCCAGTCGTTTCATGCAAATGGTACTAAATTATATTCAGCAAGAGTAATTCCTTTTAAAGGATCTTGGATAGAATTTGCTACTGATATTAATAGCGTTATGTACGCTTATATTGATAGAAAGAAAAAACTTCCTGTTACTACTCTCTTTAGAGCTATTGGTTTTGAAAGAGATAAAGATATTTTGGAGATATTTGACCTCGCGGAAGAGGTAAAAGTTTCTAAATCTGGTTTAAAGAAGGTTATCGGTCGCAAACTTGCTGCACGTGTACTAAATACATGGCATGAAGATTTCGTTGATGAAGATACTGGTGAAGTTGTATCAATTGAGCGTAACGAGATTGTTTTAGACCGTGATACAATCGTTGATAAAGAAAATATTGAAGAAATCCTTGAAGCTGGTGTAAAAACTATTCTACTTCATAAAGAAAGTGGACAACAAGGAGATTATGCAATCATCCATAATACATTACAAAAAGATCCAACAAATTCTGAAAAAGAAGCTGTTGAACATATCTATCGTCAACTACGTAATGCTGAGCCGCCAGATGAGGAAACAGCTCGTGGTATTATAGATAAATTATTTTTCTCTGATCAACGTTACTCTTTAGGTGAAGTTGGTCGTTATAGAATGAATAAAAAACTTGGTTTAGATATCGGTATGGATAAGCAAGTGCTTACTAAAGTTGATATCATAACCATCATAAAATATTTAATTGAGCTTATAAACTCTAAAGCAGAGATTGATGATATTGATCACTTATCTAACCGTCGTGTACGTACAGTTGGTGAGCAGTTATCATCTCAGTTTGGTGTTGGTTTAGCACGTATGGCACGTACTATCCGTGAGCGTATGAATGTTCGTGATAACGAAGTATTTACTCCTATTGACTTAATTAACGCGAAGACATTATCTTCAGTAATTAATTCATTCTTTGGTACAAACCAGTTATCTCAGTTTATGGACCAAACCAATCCATTAGCAGAGATTACTCACAAGCGTCGTTTATCAGCTCTTGGACCTGGAGGTTTATCTAGGGAAAGAGCAGGGTTTGAGGTTCGAGATGTTCACTATACACATTATGGGCGTTTATGTCCTATTGAAACACCAGAAGGACCAAACATTGGTTTGATTTCTTCATTATCTGTATTCGCTAAAGTGAATCCAATGGGATTCATTGAAACGCCATACCGAAAAGTAGAAAATGGTGTTGTAGATATTAAAAATGAGCCAACATATTTGAGTGCCGAAGAGGAAGAGAATATGTTAATAGCACAAGCTACAATTGAAGTTGATAAAAAAGGAAAAATTCTTCCAGAGAAAATTATTTCTCGTCAAGAAGGTGATTTCCCAGTAATTGATCCTTCAAATGTAAATTACACAGATGTTGCTCCAAACCAAATTGCATCGATTTCTGCATCTTTAATTCCATTCTTGGAACACGATGATGCCAACCGTGCATTAATGGGGTCTAACATGATGCGTCAAGCCGTTCCTTTATTACGTCCTGAAGCCCCAATCGTTGGTACTGGTTTAGAGCGTCAAGTGGCATCAGATTCTAGAGTATTAATCAACGCTGAAGGCGCTGGTACTGTAGAATATGTAGATGCAGAAAAAATTACCATTAAATACGAACGTACTGAAGAAGAAGCTATGGTAAGCTTTGATAGCGATACCAAAACCTATCCTTTAGTTAAATTCAGAAAAACCAATCAAGGAACTTCTATCAACTTAAAGCCAATTGTAGAAAAAGGTGATAAAGTTGAAAAAGGACAAGTACTTTGTGAAGGTTACGCTACCCAAAAAGGAGAATTGGCACTTGGTCGAAATATGAAAGTGGCATTTATGCCATGGAAAGGTTACAACTTCGAGGATGCTATTGTGATTTCTGAGAAAGTAGTTCGTGATGATATATTTACTTCTATTCATATTGATGAATATTCATTAGAAGTTAGAGACACCAAATTAGGTAACGAAGAATTAACTAATGATATTCCTAACGTTTCTGAAGAAGCTACAAAAGATTTGGATGAAAATGGAATGATTCGCGTAGGTGCTGAAATTAAACCAGGAGATATTTTAATAGGTAAAATTACGCCAAAAGGTGAATCTGATCCTACTCCAGAAGAAAAGCTTTTACGTGCAATTTTTGGAGATAAGGCTGGAGATGTAAAAGATGCTTCTCTAAAAGCATCGCCATCTTTAAATGGTGTTGTAATTGACAAGAAGTTATTTGCAAGAGCAATTAAAGATAAACGAAAAAGAGCGCAAGACAAAGAAGATATTGAAAAGTTAGAAGATGCTTACGATAAGCGATTTGATGACCTTCAAAATATTTTAGTTGAAAAGTTATTTGCAATTGTTAACGGAAAAACTGCTCAAGGTATTTATAACGATTTAGGAGAAGAAATTATTCCTAAAGGAAAAAAATACACTTTGAAAATGTTAAACGCTGTAGATGATTATGCACATTTAACTTCAGGAAGATGGACTACAGATGATGCTACAAACGAAATGGTAGCAGACTTGATTCACAACTATAAAATCAAAGAAAACGATCTTCAAGGATCTTTACGTCGTGAGAAATTTACAATATCTGTTGGTGACGAATTACCAGCTGGTATTATTAAATTAGCTAAGGTTTACATTGCAAAAAAACGTAAACTTAAAGTTGGTGATAAAATGGCAGGTCGTCACGGTAACAAAGGTATTGTTGCTCGTATCGTTCGTCAAGAAGATATGCCTTTCTTAGAAGATGGAACTCCTGTAGATATCGTGTTAAATCCACTTGGTGTACCATCTCGTATGAACATTGGTCAGATTTATGAAACGGTACTTGGTTGGGCAGGTCAAAAATTAGGTCGCACATATGCAACTCCAATTTTTGATGGTGCAACTTTAGATCAAATCAATGGATTTACAGATGAAGCTGGTGTACCACGTTTTGGTCATACATATTTATATGATGGTGGAACTGGTGACCGCTTCGATCAACCTGCAACAGTAGGTGTTATCTATATGATTAAGTTAGGTCACATGATTGACGATAAAATGCACGCACGTTCAATTGGTCCTTACTCATTAATTACGCAACAGCCATTAGGTGGTAAAGCCCAATTTGGTGGTCAGCGTTTTGGTGAGATGGAAGTTTGGGCACTTGAAGCATACGGTGCATCAAGTACACTACGTGAAATCTTAACCGTAAAATCGGATGACGTAATTGGTAGAGCAAAAACTTACGAAGCTATCGTAAAAGGTGAGCCAATGCCAGAGCCAGGACTACCTGAATCTTTCAACGTACTTATGCACGAATTGAAAGGATTAGGATTAGATATTAGATTAGAAGAATAAATTTACAGTTATCAGTCTCAGTTTACAGTGTGTAAATACTGAAAACTGTGACTGCTACTGAATACTATAAAGACATGGCAAGAAGACAAGATAAGAATACAGTACAGAAGTTTAATAAAATTTCTATTGGTTTAGCATCACCAGAGTCTGTTTTAGCAGCATCCCGTGGTGAGGTATTAAAGCCAGAAACTATAAATTATCGTACACACAAACCAGAACGTGATGGTTTGTTTTGTGAGCGTATTTTTGGTCCCGTAAAGGATTTTGAGTGTGCTTGTGGAAAATATAAAAGAATTCGCTACAAGGGTATTGTTTGTGACCGTTGTGGTGTAGAAGTAACAGAAAAGAAAGTACGTAGAGATAGAGTAGGACACATCAATTTAGTTGTGCCAGTAGCTCATATTTGGTATTTCCGTTCGTTACCAAACAAAATTGGGTATTTACTAGGTTTACCTTCTAAGAAATTAGATATGATTATTTACTACGAACGTTACGTGGTAATTCAACCTGGTATTGCAATGAATGCTGAAGGAGAACCATTGCAAAAAATGGACTTCTTAACTGAGGAAGAATATCTTAATATTTTAGATAGTATTCCACAGGAAAATCAGTATCTAGACGATACAGACCCAAATAAATTTATCGCAAAAATGGGTGCAGAATGTTTAATAGACATTTTAGCACGTATTGACTTAGACCAGTTGTCTTACGATTTACGTCACAAGGCAAATAACGAAACTTCTAAGCAGCGTAAAACTGAAGCTTTAAAACGTCTTCAAGTTGTTGAAGCTTTTAGAGACTCAAATTTAAACAGAGAAAACAGACCTGAGTGGATGATTATGAAGGCTGTTCCTGTAATTCCACCAGAATTAAGACCTTTAGTGCCTTTAGATGGTGGTCGTTTTGCAACCTCAGATTTAAATGATTTATACCGTCGTGTAATTATCCGTAATAATCGTCTAAAAAGATTAGTTGAGATAAAAGCACCAGAGGTTATTCTACGTAATGAGAAGCGTATGCTTCAAGAGTCAGTAGATTCTTTATTCGATAATACACGTAAGTCTTCTGCGGTTAAAACAGATTCTAATAGACCATTAAAGTCACTTTCAGATTCATTAAAAGGAAAACAAGGACGTTTCCGTCAAAACTTATTGGGTAAGCGTGTTGATTATTCTGCACGTTCGGTAATTGTTGTAGGACCAGAATTAAAATTATTTGAATGTGGTCTTCCAAAAAACATGGCAGCCGAGCTTTATAAGCCGTTCATCATTCGTAAGTTAATCGAAAGAGGAATTGTAAAAACAGTAAAATCTGCTAAGAAAATTATAGATAGAAAAGAGCCTGTAGTTTGGGATATTTTAGAGAATGTTTTAAAAGGACATCCAGTTCTTCTAAACCGTGCTCCTACATTACACAGGCTTGGTATTCAGGCATTTCAGCCTAAACTTATCGAAGGTAAAGCAATACAGTTACACCCATTAGTGTGTACAGCATTTAATGCTGATTTCGATGGTGACCAAATGGCGGTGCATTTGCCATTAGGACCAGAGGCTATTTTAGAAGCACAACTATTAATGCTGGCTTCGCATAATATTTTGAATCCAGCTAACGGTTCGCCAGTAACAGTACCTTCTCAAGATATGGTACTTGGTTTATATTACATGACCAAGCACAGAAAAACAGATAAGGATTACACTGTTAAGGGTGAAGGTTTAACATTCTATTCTCCAGATGAAGTAACAATTGCTTACAATGAGAAGAAAGTTGACTTAAATGCTGGTATTAAAGTCCGTACTCAAGATTTTAACGAGGAAGGAGAGCTAACAACTCAAATTATCGAAACAACTGTTGGTCGTGTATTATTCAACGAAAAAGTACCGGCTGCAGCAGGATATATTAATGAGGTATTAACTAAAAAGTCTTTAAGAGATATCATACATGGAATTCTTAAAAAGACTAGTGTGCCAGAAACGGCTGCATTCCTTGATGAAATTAAAACTTTAGGATACAAATTTGCCTTCCAAGGTGGTTTATCTTTCAGTTTAGGTGATATCATTATTCCACAAGAAAAACACGGAATGATTGATGAGGCTAATAAAAAGGTAGATGGTATTATGGGTAACTATAATATGGGTCTTATTACTAATAACGAACGTTACAACCAAGTTATTGATATATGGACATCTACTAACGCAGAGTTAACTGAACTATCTATGAAGCGTATTCGTGAAGATCAGCAAGGATTTAACTCGGTATTTATGATGCTAGACTCCGGAGCTCGTGGATCTAAAGAGCAGATTCGTCAGTTAACAGGTATGCGTGGATTAATGGCAAAGCCTAAAAAATCTAATGCAGGTGGTGGAGAAATTATTGAAAACCCAATTCTTTCTAACTTTAAAGAAGGACTTTCAATTTTAGAATACTTTATCTCAACTCACGGTGCACGTAAAGGTCTTGCGGATACGGCTCTTAAAACGGCCGATGCGGGTTACTTAACACGTCGTTTGGTAGATGTATCGCAAGATGTAATTGTTTACGAAGAAGATTGTGGTACTCTGAGAGGTATTGAGGTTTCTGCATTGAAAAAGAATGAAGAAATTATTGAGAAATTAGAAGCAAGAATTGTTGGACGTACATCTGTGAATGATGTTTACAATCCATTAACGCAAGAGCTTTTAGTTTCTGCAAACGAGCATATCGATGACGTTATTGCTAAGAAAATTGGTGACTCTCCTGTAGAATCTATCGAAGTACGTTCGCCATTGACTTGTGAAGCTAAAAAAGGTATTTGTGTTAAATGTTATGGACGAAACCTAGCAACTGGTAAAATGGTACAACGAGGAGAAGCTGTAGGTGTAGTAGCCGCACAATCTATCGGTGAACCAGGAACACAGTTAACGTTACGTACATTCCACGTAGGTGGTATTGCAGGTAACATCTCTGAAGAGAATAAGTTAGTTGCTAAGTTTGATGGAATTGCTGAAATCGAAGATCTTAAAACTGTTAAAAGTAAAGACAATGAAGGCAATGAAGTTGATGTTGTTATATCTCGTACTTCAGAATTGAAGTTAACAGATGCTAAAACAGGTATTGTTTTAAGTACAAACAACATTCCTTATGGTTCTCACATATTTGTTAAGCCAGGTGACAAAATTAAAAAAGGTACCGTAGTCTGTCAATGGGATCCATATAATGGTGTAATTATTTCGGAATTTGCTGGTAAGGTGAAGTACGAAAACATCGAACAAGGTGTTACATATCAAGTTGAAATTGATGAGCAAACAGGTTTCCAAGAGAAAGTAATTTCAGAATCTAGAAACAAGAAGTTAATTCCAACATTACTGATTGAAGATAAAAAGGGTGAAACTATTCGTTCTTACAATTTGCCGGTAGGTGCACACATAATGATTGACGATGGCGATAAAATTGACATCGGTAAAATTTTAGTGAAGATTCCTCGTAAGTCTGCAAAAGCAGGTGATATTACAGGTGGTCTTCCACGTGTAACAGAGTTATTCGAAGCACGTAATCCATCTAACCCAGCTGTGGTAACAGAGATTGATGGTGTTGTTTCTTTTGGTAAAATTAAGCGTGGTAACCGCGAAATTATAATTGAGTCTAAATTAGGCGAGGTTAAGAAATACCTTGTAAAGTTATCTAATCAAATTCTTGTACAAGAAAACGATTATGTAAAAGCAGGTATGCCATTATCAGACGGTTCTATTACACCTAATGATATCTTAAACATCAAAGGACCTTCAGCGGTACAGCAGTACTTAGTAAACGAAGTACAAGAAGTTTATCGTTTGCAAGGTGTAAAGATTAACGATAAGCATTTCGAAGTTGTTGTAAGACAAATGATGCGTAAAGTTAGAATCATTGATTCTGGTGATACAATTTTCTTAGAAAACCAATTAGTCCATAAATCAGATTTCATCGAAGAAAATGATAAAATTTTCGGAATGAAAGTGGTCGAAGATGCTGGTGAATCTGAGAATTTAAAATCAGGTCAAATTGTAACAACACGTCAGTTAAGAGACGAAAATTCAATCCTTAGGAGAGAAGATAAAGCTTTAGTAACAGCTCGTGATGCGAGTCCAGCTACGGCTACACCAATCCTACAAGGTATTACAAGAGCATCTCTGCAGACTAAGTCATTTATTTCAGCAGCATCGTTCCAAGAGACAACAAAAGTACTCAACGAAGCCGCTGTAAATGGTAAAGTTGATGCTTTAGAAGGTCTTAAAGAGAATGTAATTGTAGGTCATAGAATTCCTGCCGGTACAGGTGTTAGAGATTACGAAAATATTATCGTAGGTTCTAAGTCGGAGTTTGATGAAATGATGAAGCATAAAGAGGAAATGAACTACAATTAGTAGTAGCAACTCTTATCTCAAGATAATGAGAATATAGTTTTAAAAGCCTTCATACAATCTAGTTTGAAGGCTTTTTAAATAAAAAATAATTAAATAGAAAATACATAATATTATGTCAGATAATAAAAAACAACAAAAACAAGGACAAATTAATATTGAATTAGATGAGCAAGTAGCCCAAGGTACTTACTCTAACCTAGCAATAATAAACCACTCGGTATCGGAGTTTGTAATAGATTTTGTTAACATTATGCCTGGAACCCCAAAAAGTAAAGTTAAATCACGAATTATTTTAACGCCGCAACATGCAAAGCGACTTGTAAAAGCTTTAAACGAAAATGTGAAACGGTTTGAGCAAGCACATGGAACTATTAAAGATTACGAGCAACCACAAGTTCCAATTAATTTTGGGCCAACTGGGCAAGCGTAATTTCAATAAAAAAATAATTTTAACTAACAAATCCTTCGAAAAGAAGGATTTGTTAGTTATTGATACATTGAATTAAACCATATTTTACTATAATTATTTCCTATCGAAAATTGATTATTTTCAGTTTAATTAAGCCTATAATAAAAAGTGTTAATATATTTTTATTGAAAAATAATTAAACGCTCTTAAATCGCTTAAAAATAAGTTTTACCTCATTTTTAGGAATTTTAATCAAATTCAGAGGTGTAATGAAATTTAATATTTGGATATTTTTGTTCAGTCATTTGTAAAGTAAACATAGAATCTGCTAAAAATACCAATTGTCCACTTTTATCTTTGGCCAAAAAACGTTGTTTTACGCGCTTAAAATCTTTAAATTCTTCACTTTTTGAATCTTCGGGGTCAACCCAGCATGCTTTGTGTACATTTAGATTTTCGTATGTACATTTAGCACCATACTCATGTTCTAATCGGTACTGAATTACTTCATACTGTAGGGCACCAACTGTGCCTATAACTTTACGTCCATTAAGTTCTAAAGTAAATAATTGCGCAACACCTTCATCCATAAGTTGGTCAATGCCCTTATATAACTGTTTAGACTTCATTGGATCAGCATTATTGATATACCTAAAATGTTCAGGAGAAAAGCTCGGTACACCTTTATAATTTAGGATTTCTCCTTCGGTAAGTGTATCTCCAATTTTAAAATTGCCACTATCTTGCAGCCCAACAATATCACCAGGATATGATATGTCAACAATCTCTTTTTTTTCTGCAAAAAACGCATTTGGACTAGAGAATTTCATTTTCTTTCCATTGCGCACATGCAAATATGGGTTATTACGATGAAACTCACCTGATACGATTTTAACAAAAGCTAAACGATTACGATGATTTGGATCCATATTTGCATGAATTTTAAATACAAATCCTGAGAAATCTTTTTCTTCTGGCTTTACCAATCGTTCTTCACTTTGTTTTGGTCTAGGTTTTGGTGCAATTTCCACAAAACAATCTAGTAGTTCTCTTACTCCAAAATTATTCAAGGCGGAGCCAAAAAACATAGGTTGTTGAGTGCCTTTTAAGTAATCTTCTTTATTAAATTTTGGATAAATACCACTAACTAATTCAATATTTTCTCGTAATTCATTTGCATGTTTTTCACCTATCAATGTATCTAATTCGGGTGAAGATAAATCATTAATCTCTATCGTATCTTCAATGTCTTTCTTAGGGTCTCCAGTAAAAAGATTTACATTCTTTTCCCAAATATTATAAATACCCTTAAAATCATATCCCATACCTATTGGAAAACTTAATGGGCAAACCGTTAGGCCTAGTTTTTGCTCGACTTCATCTAGTAAATCAAACGCATCTTTACCTTCTCGGTCTAATTTATTTATAAAAACAAGCATCGGGATGTTACGCATACGGCAAACTTCCACCAATTTTTCCGTTTGTTCTTCAACACCTTTTGCCACATCAATTACAACGATAACGCTATCGACAGCGGTTAAGGTTCTAAAAGTGTCCTCTGCAAAATCTTTATGCCCAGGCGTATCTAGTATGTTTATCTTTATACCATTGTATTCAAAAGCTAAAACAGATGTTGCTACAGAAATTCCTCGTTGGCGCTCTATCTCCATAAAGTCACTCGTAGCGCCTTTTTTTATTTTATTACTTTTAACAGCACCTGCTTCTTGTATGGCACCACCAAATAAAAGGAGCTTTTCGGTAAGCGTTGTTTTACCAGCATCTGGATGGGAAATAATACCAAAGGTTCGGCGTCTTTGTATTTCTGATAAGAAACTCATTAAGTCTAAATTTTAGTGACACAAAAATATTGTTTTAACTGTAAACTGATACATTTTTTTTAGTTTATACTTTAAACAAAACTACCTATAACGCAATATGATAAAAAGATAAAGATTTATTGTAAGTAAAAAGAGCATTGTATTTAAACGACAATATGCGTGTTTTATCGATTAAAAAAAGAATAGAATAATTCCTACAATAATTTAATTTTTTTTTTCATTAAATTTCGATTGTTAAATTTTGTTAAATAGATTCGGTCGTCTTATAACATATTATGTTTAACTAATAGCTATTAATATTGATTCATTTCAACAGATTTTTTGGATTTAAAACGGTATTTCATCAAAACTCTTTCTTTGTTTTGTTAGCATTTAATTACACTTATTTTAAATATTCAAAATCCAAAATACTCACATCCTATTATAATTTTATCTCTTCAATAATATGAAAATCTCTACCTGTTTCTTGTTTACAAAACCTATCGTTGCAATTAAATTATTTTTACTTACATTTTTTCTTAATTTTGGATTAGGCTCTTTAGAAGCTCAGGTGACATTAGATTTTAGAAATCCTACAATAGTTAACGGAGGAACAAATCTGGCGGTTGGAACGCAATACCGTTTTCAAAATGTAACGACAACACCAGATGGAATAGATGTTGACGCACTTGTTACAATTACAAATTCTCAAGCTGCAATATTAACTCAATTTGATGACCTTGCAGACCATATCGGTAATGGTTTGTCGAGTTTTGACCCAATAGTACAGATAAATGGTGGTACTATAGTAAACGGATCTGCCGATGGTGGCTTTGTAGAATTTTTGTTTGAGTTTGTTCTAAATTCTGATAACTCATTACCTATTTTCATAGAATTAGATGCATATTCATTAGATATTGATGGTAGTAATACAAACATTAGAGAATATGTAATTATAAGCGATTTTGGAGGTTATGTTTTAAATAATCCTTCAGAATTAAATTACTTACCGTCGGGAAGATTTGAGGCTTCAACAGATTTGGTTAATCCTGGCATAAATGCAAATTCTCAATTTCTTGCAAAAACGGAATATTCTTCATTATCTTCATTTACTTATAGGGCAGGTGTTTTAAGAGATTCAGGTACAAGTACCACGGCAAGACAGTTTGCACTCGCATTTGAGCCTATAACATTTACTAATCCAAACTCAGTAACTGTTATTGATGCTGTTAATGACGATTTTGTTTCATCAGGTTTAACAGAAGGAGTTGGTGGTGTAGCTGGTAATGTAATTGTAAATGATATAGTAAACGGTTCTCCAGCAGTTGCATCAAATGTGACTATAACTCTGGATGACGATGACGGATCTGGAGTAACTATAGATACTTCTGGAAATTTAAATGTACCAGCAGGTAGTCCTATTGGATCTTATTCAATTGTTTATACAATATGTACAGTAACAACACCACAAAATTGTGATACTGCTACTGCGACATTCGTAGTTCTACCTGACACAGATGGTGATGGTGTAAATAATTCAGTAGATTTAGACGATGATAATGATGGTATTTTAGATATAAATGAATTAGAATGTTCCTCAGGTTTTGTAGATTTAAATCAAGCCTTTACAAATAATGATACAGGAACAAACGGAGGTACCGCCACAGCCAGTTTAACAGATATTTATCCCTTTAGTCTTTCTAGTGGCGTAAGTCTTGATGCAACTTTTGAATTATTTGGTACAGCCGAATGGTCTGCTGGTGTGTATAGCGAGGCTGTTGCTGGAGTTTCTGGTGATTATATTGAAACACAACCAGATAATACAGATTTTCCAAACGGAGATGTTGCGGTTTACACCTATACATTTTCTCAACAAGTTTTTAATGTCAATTTTAAATTTGGTGGTTTAGATAACAGTGATAGAGTTGACTTTACAGCTTTAAATGGAGTCGAAATTGTACCTGTACAATTGTCAGACTTAAATCTTGGTGCTAATGTTACAATTACTGGACAAAGTGCTGTGAGTACTGCAGGTGGTGCAAATGCACCAAGCAATAGTATCGCAGTTTCAATTCAAGGACCTGTAACAGAAATTCAGTTGACTGTAGGAAAACAGAATGGTAATAGTGGTGATGTGACTATGCAATTTTACGAATTAGAATATTGCATTGCTAGGGATACAGACGGTGATAGCTTACCAAATCATTTAGATACAGATTCAGATAATGATGGTTGCCCGGATTCATTAGAATCTGGTGCTATAGATACAAATAGTGATGGTGTTATAGATGGTGATGGTTTTAATTCAGATGGTCAAGTAACAACAGGAGGTACAATTATAGCAGGTAGTTATAACGGTGTTACAGGAAATGAAGTAATAGCAGTTGGTTTAACAGTAAGTGATACTTCTATACCAACTACACTTTCATTAAATGATGGAGATAATTTTACTGTAATGTCAAATGCTGTTTCAGGACAGACTACTTCTTGGGATGGTGCACCAAACTTTTTACCAAATTATGGATTAGGATCTAATGTAACTACCGATTTGGTTTATTCATGGACTTATGATAATGGTCTCGGTGGAGGTCCTGTAGCAGTCACACCAACAGAATCAGGAGCCACCGGTCAAACATTTGATTTTGGAACTGTTACAGTTTCAAATTCAGGTATTTATGAGGTTATAATTACACATCCAGATAACGAATGTTTATCTCAGACGATATCTCTTAATTTATCTGTAAGTTTACCACCAGTAGCGGACAATGAAGTAGTCACAGGAGCAACGATAAACACGTTAGTACCAGTAGATGTATTAGATG
>NZ_JBHTJL010000010.1:0-584 GCF_042675765.1 Winogradskyella litorisediminis
ACACCAATAGCACCATTATCAACAGTAACGTTGAGTGATGGCACTATGGTAACGCTAAACACTAATGGCACATTAGATGTAACGCCAGCGACAGATAGTACAGAGCCAATCAATTTCGATTACACGGTAGAAGATGAAGATGGTTTAACCGATACTGGTAATGTAGACATCACTTTCACGCAGCTACCACCAGTAGCTGACAATGAAGTAGTCACAGGAGCAACGATAAACACGTTAGTACCAGTAGATGTATTAGATGGCGATGACGACCCAGATGGCGATAATGCCAATTTAACGATTACAGAGATTATCGACCCAGATGGTACAGTATTCTCAATTACAGATGGCGCTACAGTAACTCTATCAGATGGCACAGATGTAACGTTAACAGGCGGACAATTAGAAGTGACACCAGTGACAGATAGTACAGAGCCAATCAATTTCGACTACACGGTAGAAGATGAGGATGGCTTAACCGATACTGGTAATGTAGACATCACTTTCACTCAGCTACCACCAGTAGCGGACAATGAAGTAGTCACAGGAGCAACGATAAACACGTTAGTACCAGTAGATGTATTAGA